>NZ_AP025470.1:1227311-2454622 GCF_024347375.1 Vibrio coralliirubri
TGAACGTGAGTTTAATCGTTTGAAGTCGAGTGATGACTTGTGGGCCGCACATAGGCAAACCATTGGCTTTGACAGCTATACAAGAGATGATGCAAATCAGATCACGAACGACGATTGGCTGTTGGTTGCGCTGAGTTATGTCAACGAGCGCGATATGCGGAATTATCTAGATATGTGGGGCTTTAGTTTTACGGACAAAGCCAAACAACAAGTCGTGACACTGAATTTGCCACCAATGCCACTAACGTACTTCGCGAGCTCAAACCAAGGTTATTGTGTCGATGAGTTTGCCACAGCACCTATTAGTGTTGATGGGACAACCCCTTGGCCAATCAACTAATCTAAAAATAAATAGGGAGCATGAGCTCCCTGTTTTCTATTTAAACGTCGACCAAATTGGAGCGTGGTCTGACGGTTTTTCAATGCCGCGTAGCTCGTAATCGATGCCAGCTTCAGTACACTTATCAGCAAGCTTTTGAGTCGCAAGGACTACATCAATACGCAGGCCGCGGTTGTCCACGAAACCTTTTGAGCGGTAATCAAACCACGAGTATTGATCATTCACTTCAGGGTGCAGCAAGCGGAAGCTGTCTACAAAGCCCCAGTCCATCAATGCTTTCAACCATTCGCGCTCTTCTGGTTGGAAAGAACACTTACCTGTTTTTAACCAACGTTTCGCATTAGGTTCACCAATGCCGATGTCTGCGTCGATAGGGCTGATATTAATGTCGCCCATCACAATCACTTGCTCATCTTTGTTGTGATAGTCGTTTAGGTAAGTCATTAAGTCTTTGTAGAACTGGCGTTTGTATGGGTATTTTGTTTCATGCTTGATGTTATCCCCTTGCGGGAAGTAGCCATTCAGCACCGTAACCTTTTCACCATTTTCATCTTCAAACGTCGCCATGATCATGCGTTTTTGATGATCTTCATTATCTGTTGGGAAACCCTTCTGCACAGAGATAGGCTCTTGCTTGCACAACATTGCCACACCGTAGTGGGCTTTTTGACCGTGGAAGTAAACCTTGTAGCCCATTGCTTCAACATCAGCAATTGGGAAGGCTTCATCGTGCACTTTTATCTCTTGCAGACCAATCACGTCGGGTTGGTGTTTGTCGATAATAGCTTGCAGTTGGTGAAGGCGGGCTCTAAGGCCGTTGATGTTGAAGCTAATTACTTTCATTTGTTTTTATACCTCTCGTAAACCTTTGTACTGCTTGTCTTTAAAGGTTTTTGATTTGGTGGATTTCATGGTTCATCGTATTTAACCATGCTTGATAATTTCTGTCGCCACTTTGTAGAGACAAAATGGCGACATTAAATGATGTGAATACTTACAGTTACGCAGAATCTATTGAGTCTTTAGTAAATCCAAAAAGAATGCGTATTCGAGTGCGTCTTCTTTTAGTCGTTTAAATCGACCAGAAGCGCCACCGTGACCAGCTTCCATATCGGTTTTGAATAGCAACACGTTGTTGTCTGTTTTCATCTCCCGTAACTTTGCGACCCATTTCATTGGCTCAAAGTATTGCACCTGTGAGTCATGCAGGCCCGTCGTTACCAACATGTTCGGGTAGTTTTGAACCTTAATGTTGTCGTACGGTGAGTACCCCAGCATGTAATCGTAGTAGGTTTTATCGTTTGGGTTGCCCCATTCGTCATACTCGTTGGTGGTTAGAGGAATCGATTCATCGAGCATGGTTGTCACAATGTCTACAAACGGAACATGTGCACCAATACCACGGTACAGTTCTGGTGCTTGGTTGATGATTGCTCCCATCAATAGACCGCCAGCAGAGCCACCAACGGCGAACACTTTATCCTTAGCGCCATAGCCTTCTTCAACAAGCTCTTTGGTTACATCAATAAAGTCGTTGAACGTGTTTTGTTTGGTCAGTTTCTTGCCATCTTCATACCAAGGGCGACCAAGCATTTCTGAACCGCGGACATGTGCGATTACATAAACAAAACCTCTATCCAGTAGGCTTAGGCGAATTGAGCTGAAGGTAGGTTCAATCGTAGAGCCGTAAGACCCGTAGCCGTATTGGTAGATTGGATTAGTGCCGTCTTTCTTGAATAAATCTTTGCGATAAACCAAAGAGACAGGAACTTGCTTACCATCGCGAGCCGTAACCATGATTCGCTCTGATTGGTAGTTATCTGCTTCGAAATCACCTAATACGGGTGTTTGCTTCATGAGCTCGGATTCACCTGTACTTAGGTCGAAATCATAATAAGTACCTGGCGTGGTTAAGCTGCTGTAATAGATACGAACTTTTGAGTTATCTAATTCATAGTTACTCGTTAGGTAAGCGGCAAATGCGGTGTCGTTAAATTCAAGTGGGAACTCGTGGCCTGTTGAGAGTTGGCGAACTTTCACTGTAGACAAGCCATCTGCGCGTTGCTCGTAAACAAGATGGTCATCAAACAACTCGAAATCAACAAGCTGAGTATTATCGTCCGCTGGGATGACATCGACCCATTTTGAGCGGTCATGCATCTCTTCGGCGGTGACTTTCATTAAACGGAAGTTGACCGCTTGGTAGTTGGTGTAGATGTAATACCAATCACCTAGCTTAGCGATGCTGTACTCTATACCGGTCTCTTTTGGGTAGAAAGCCTCAGCTGTAGCCTTTGGGTTGTTGGCATCGATGACTGAGACACCGCTGGTTTCTGTGCTCGAGTGCCAAATGTAGACCTGTTCACCATCTTTGCTTTTACTCAAAGAGGTGTAGTAAGCACTATCGGTCTCTTCGTAGATTAACTGATCGCTTGCTTGATCTGTGCCTAATACGTGGCGGTAAACTTGATAACCCAGCAATGTTTGTGGATCTTTTTTGATGTAGTAGAAGGCTTGGTTGTCGTTTTGCCACGCGATTGCACTTGAAGCGCCTTCAATTCCATCTTTTAGGTATTCACCTGTTGTGAGGTCTTTGATCTTGATGGTGTAAATTCGTCGGCTCAGCGTATCTTCACCATAGGCTAACAAGTTTTCATCTGGGCTGATCGTTAAGCCACCAATACTGAAAAACTCATGTTCTTTTGCTAGCTCGTTAACATCTAAGATGACTTGCTTGTCTGTGCCTAAAAAGTTTTTTTCACGCAGGTGAACTGGGTATTCGTTGTCGCCTGTGACTTTATTCGAGTAGTAGTAACTGCCTTTGCGAACCGGTACAGAATTGTCGTCTTTGGCTATTCGGCCTTTAATCTCTTCAAATAATTGTTTTTGTGCCGCTTCTGTATGTTTCAGCACTGTATCTGCGTACTGATTCTCTTGTTCAAGTTGTTGCAAGATCTCTGGATCTTGGCGTGCATCATCGCGCATCCAGTAGTAATCATCGATTCGGGCGTCACCATGAATCGTCATTGCGTGAGGGACTTTCTTAGCAACGGGTGCTTGGGTTTGCTGAGCGACGAGTTGTGATTGAGAGTAGTGGTTCATGGTTGAGATTCCTTGATTGCTGCATCCGGCGACAAGCGCTATTGATACGGCTAATGTGGTTAAAGCGATACGCATCTATATATCCTTAGTGTGCACCTTACTCTTTTTGATGCCAGCATCCTTTGTTGGTTGGGTATCTTCCAGTGATATTATTTATAATTGGATTCTAGATATGCACTTTCATCATAAGTGTCTGTTATTGTTTTCAAAAAATCAAAGCAATGTTAAATGAAATTACTGATACGTGAGAGTGGAAGGAATAAATGTGCAACAAAAAGGGACACACTGTTCAGTATGTCCCTTTCCTTTGTTTGGGCAGGATTCGAGCTTTACGTTAAATAGCCAATGGCATTTCGTTTGAGTGGTCAGGTTTACGATTAACCCAACGTAAACCAAGCATAGCGATGAATGACATTGCAATCATCAAGCAACCGAGTGGCAATTGGTCTTGAGCTGGGAAGAACGATGCCAATAGTGTTGCGATGCCAGCACCCAGGTTTTGCATGCCACCTAAAATCGCACCTCCAGTACCAGCGTGGTACGGGAATGGCGAAAGTGCCCCTGTTGTCGCCGCTGGGAATAATATGCCAGCGCCCAAGAAGTAAATGGTTGCACCGCCAATTAAGGTTAATGCTGTTGTTTGACCAAACAGACCCGGTATCAATACCACTGTTGAGCCTACCAAGATAGCTACTAGACCAACATTCAGTGCGCGGCGCTCAGAGCGACGTTGTGCGATGTAACTAGATAAGCCAGCACCGACTAAGTAACCCGGAATAGGCAAGACAAACAACAAGCTTACTGTCGTTGCCGGTAAGCCAAGCACGCCGCCAAGCAACACACCTGCCGCTGCTTCAAATACGGCTACACCAGCAAAGGTTGCGACTAATACTAATAAGAAACCTTGGAAACGTTTGTCAGACAGAACGAATTTGTAGCTGTTGGCGACCGATTCATGCTTGCGTCGTTCTTTCGGCAGTGTTTCCATCATGCTCGTCATCATAGTGATCACAACAGCAATACCAAACAGGGCAAGGAATAAGTAGCTAGAACGCCAACCGAAAACTTCTGTTAGGTAACCGCCTAATACAGGAGCCATCAATGGTGAGAAAATTACACACATACTAATTAAGCTGTTTGCACGGTGCAGTTCTGCGCCTTCAAAACAGTCGCGAGTCAATGTACGAGACATCGCACCGCCACAACCGATGCCCAAACCTTGGATAAAGCTACCCGCTAAGAACCATTCATATTCGTGAGCGAACAATGCTACCAAAGTACCGATGATGTAGATGATCAAACCAATCACGATGATCGGTTTACGACCTAGGCGATCAGAAAGTGGACCGTAGACAAATTGCGACAGACCATAAGGGATCAAGTAACACGCCATCACCGCTTGCAGTGAAGATGCCGAAACTAAGAACTCACCTGCCATATGACCGATAGAAGGCACGTACATCGTTTGAGTCATTTGACCTACTGCAGTCAGAATAGCGATTAAAAAGGTAAGTTTCGCTAATGGAAACGAGGCGGACATTTGCGTATCTCTCCAAAAATTAAGACGTAAAAAGCCTTAGCGCTCCATTAAAGGAGAGCCAAATGAATAAAGTGTTCAGGGAATCTAGGCGCGAGATATTAGAGCTTGATTGCGGGCTTAGCAATCAAAAAGTGTGAAGTTGAGCAAGATAAAAATCTATAACTTGGATTATAAAAACTAATCCGAAATCGCTGCATTTGAAAGAGGGAGAGGGTGGAGTGGGCTTCCTTTAAATATCGATGTTTTGGCTATGTCCAAAGCGCTAAAACCTAAGCGACATAGCCAATGATTGTATGAGTACATCATTTGAAATCACAGAAAAAGGAAGAAAACACGCTCTATTAACATTTGTGTAAACTTTCGTTTTATATGTAAGCAATTTGTGCTGTAATTATCCGCTAAGCTATTCGTCTAACTTATTTACATTTTGTACAGCAATTCGTTGTCGATGTGATAGTTATGGTTATGGAAGTCTTTTGGCTTAAATAAGGATATTAAATGCGCTCTCTATCGGTACAGTGGAAAATAACCCTCTTAGCAGGTTGTTGTTTAATCATTACGTCACTGTCTCTTATTGGTTTCTCGATCTACAACGCAACGAGTAATCAACAAGTCATCAAATCTCAAAGTTCAGAATCAGTTATCAATAAAACTCAGCAGCTGCTGGCGTCTGTTTCTCAGCTTAATGCTCAAGAAACTCAACGTTATGTAGACGAAGCTATTTACCGCGCAGAGATGCTTGCGGCCAGTGCTCAGTTTCTAAAAAACAATGCAGACGAAAACTTTACGCCAAGTGAAGAGCTTCGTACCGCCTTGGATGAAATGGTTCGTCGCTCGGTTCTAAATTTCGACTCTATTCAAGGTGCGTATCTAGTTTTCAAGCCTGATTTACTCGATAGCGAAGATGCGAATTATGTCGATGCTGATTATGTTGGTTCTAACGAAAAAGGTCGTTTTGCTCCTTACTGGAAGGTGGCAGATAACGGTGAAAATGTTCTAGCGAACGTTCTTTCAGAATCTATCTTGAATGATGACAGCAATAGCGAACGTTTTTACTGTCCTTTGTCTTCAGGGCAAACGTGTATTAGTACCCCTCGAGTGGTTAACAGCGGTGGTGTAGCACTACTTACGTCCTCTATTTCAGTCCCTATTTTGGTTGACGACGTTGCTATTGGTTTTCTTGGTATTGATCTAAGACTCGATGGTTTAACCAGTGTGATTACGCAATCTGACCAGAGCTTGTTTAACGGTGCCGGTAAAGCTTATGTGGTTAGTCTAGATGGTTCGGTCATCGCTTCTGATGATTCAAGCATTGCGGTCGGTTCAACCTTCCAAAGTGGCAATACAAACAGTGATTTAATGACCGACTTTATCTTTGGTGGTGAAGTGACAACGCAATGGAGTGAGAACGGTGAGTGGTTACTTGCCTTTGCACCTGTTGTTGCGGCTAATCAAACTTGGGGTGTGTTGTTTGAGATTCCGAGAGAGAGCGTCGTCGCTGATGCCAACAAATTGGATTCCATCATTAGTACTAAGCTAAGTGAAGGCATCAAGACGGAAGTAATTGCAGGTACCGTATTCATTTTGTTCGGTTTAGCCATTATCGCATTTGCTTCCCTTTCAATTGTGAAGCCTATTCGACAAGTGGTTGAGCGACTTAATGACATCGCTTCTGGTGAAGGTGACTTGACCCAACGTTTGGAAGTGAAATCTCAAGACGAAATTGGTCAGTTGTCTAAAGGGTTCAACTTATTCTTAGACAAGCTACAACACACGATTAAAGAAGTCATTCACACCACTGAGCAAGTGGCGAGTACGACAAGCCAGGCTAAAGCATCGGCATCAAGCACTCGAGAAAGCAGTGAATCTCAATTTAAAGAAGTCGATCTTGTGGCAACAGCGGCCGAAGAGATGACTCAAACTGCAGGCTTGGTGGTACAAAATGCAGAAGTAGCGGTTGATGCTGCTTGTGAAGCGAATCGTTCTGCTCAACAAGGGCAACAAGTCATCGAACTTTCAGCCGGTGAAATGAGAAAGCTGGTGGAACGTATGTCGAGTGCTGTTCCTATTGTTGAAGAGTTGGCTAAAAATAACGGCAACATTACCGAGATCTTAAGTGTTATTGAGGGGATTTCTGAGCAAACTAACTTACTGGCATTGAATGCGGCGATTGAAGCGGCTCGTGCTGGCGAACAAGGTCGTGGCTTTGCTGTTGTTGCGGATGAGGTAAGAAACCTCGCAAGTCGCACACAGTCATCGGTTGGTGAGATCAGAGCGGTGATCGACAAGGTTCATGCTGGAACTCAAGATGTCGTTGAAGCGATACAAGAAGGCAATATACTTGCAAATGACACAGCACTACACGTTCAAAAAGCAGTTGAAGATCTGGGGTCGATCTTTACTTCTATTGAGGCGATCAGTGATATGAACAGTCAGATCGTTCGAGCAGCCGAAGAGCAACAATCGGTTTCCGGTGAAGTAAACCAAAGCGTGGTTAATATTCGCGATTTGAGTGCGAAGATCTTGGAGCAAGCCGCGGCTTCTGAGCAAGTGGGTAATGAAATTGACCAACTGTCTCAACAACAACAGAAGTTGGTCAATCAGTTCAAGGTATAGTTGTTCAAGGTATAAGCATTAAGCATTAAGCCTTAACCAATTCTTGAATAGAAAAAGGGACAAATGAAGATTTTATTTGTCCCTTTTTTAATTGTTTCTTTAGAAGCTGGTCAATAACCAACGGTTGACGCTGCTTACTCTTCGATAAACCAGTAGCCTTTGTTGACCAATTCAGTCACGACAGTTACGCCCGAAGGAGATAGGGCAGTAGCCGAGGTAATCATGGTCTCATCGCAAAGTATGTTGAGTAACGAAGAATCCGCTTCATCCACCTTAACCACTTCGCCATTGATGTAAGCCGTGTTGCTTTCATTTTCGTGGTAGAGCGCTTTTAAGCCTGATACTCGGTGAATCTCACCTTCAGACTCTAAGTGTTGAGCGATCTCTTCTTGAGTCCATAGTGGCTCTGGAGCAACGATATCAAGCTGGTGGCGTGATTGACTTAGCAGACAACCCATGAATTCACTGATGGTTTCAGGTTGCTCTAATGCAGATTTCAACATGTCAGTGAGATTGCTTAAATCCGATGAGCGAATTTTTCCGTAGCCTTCTTGCGTTTTGAATTCTGGATCGTGCAGGTGAACGTCCCCCATATCATGAGCAAGCACAAAATCGGCAAAGTTGCTGATCAGCTCTTGTTCTTTAGGAGAGCGGTAGCCAATAGAGTAGCTCATTGACGGCGCTAACGTGTTCCCTTCATGAGGGAAACCTGGTGGGATATAAAGGATATCGCCCGGCTCTAAAGTTTCATCAATGATCGGGTCAAAACCTTCAATTTGACGAAGTGCAGACGCTTGAACAGTCTCTTTGTATTGGCCAACATCTTTAGCGCCAACCTTCCATTGACGTTTGCCTTGGCCTTGAATTATGAAGACATCGTATTGATCAATATGTGGGCCTACGCCGCCTTCTGGTTCTGAGTAGCAGATCATTAGATCGTCGAATAACCAGTTTGGTAACGCTTGGAACGCCTCAGTCAGCTGATTTGCGCCTTGGTGCCAGTGGTTCGCTGCTTGAACGATCAGTTGCCAATGAGTTTCGGTTAACTCGCCAAACTTTTCTTCAGAGAATGGACCGTGTTCTGCTGTCCAATGATTGTCGAGGTTAGAGACAAAGCGAGAATCCACTTCTTCTTCCATCGATAAACCAGCAAGTTCTTCCGGCGAAATTGGGTCGACGAAGTTTTGGAAGCCACCCTTTAAGATGGTTGGTTTTTTATGCCAGTAGTTTTCAAGAAACTCGGGCATAGAAAAGCTAAGTTGGTACATGTGAATCCTGTATATTTTTATGCTAGATGCTAGATGCTAGATGCTAGATGCTAGATGCTAGATGCTAGATGCTAGATGCTAGATGCTAGTTTGGCTTGTAAATCTTGCTGGACAATTTTGATTGCTTCTAACGCGACTTTTGGATCGATTTCGTTGCTTTCGAGCAGATAAATCAGGTCGACAGCTAACTTAACTTCTTCTGGTGCGTTATCCAGTGGTGATGGTGTGTTATCAGTGTTCATTTCGCTTAGGGTTCTCTAAGTTAATCAGTCTCTCAATATTTTTCATTGAGTCTTCACAGCGTTCTAATCGCTCTTTTGCTAACTGCCAAGCCTCTTCCACTTTTTTCTTACTGTGGCGAGGAGCAGAATCAAACGCTAACTTTCGTACTCGTACTAAATCGACCAATCGCTTTTGCCAGTCTTGGTGCTGAGCGAGTTCGTTGTATAGGTCGTTTAGGGTTTTCCCTGACTTACTTTTTCGGTCCAAGCGTAAATCGTGGTTGGCTAACTCTCTTTGGATTGCTGCAATCTGATTGGTCAGCTTTTCTGTCAGGTAGTTGGCTCTGGATGCGGTCAGTTGATTTGTGGTTTGTTCACGTACAATGGTGCGGTACGTTGCCTGAGTTTCAAGTGCATAGGGAAGCAAAACAGAGGCGCCACATTTAAATAAGGCTCGATCAAACAAGGCTTGATGATAAGCCCCTCGAGATTTATCAACCTGCGAGCAATGGCCAATCAAGGTATCAATGACACTTTTTAGCTTTGAAAATTGATTCATTTCACTTCCCGTTGGCTAATGCCTATAAGTTCACAAACCAAGCTTCGTATGCCAGTTTAATTGCAAGTACGCTTACTACGGTAACAAACACAGGTCGTATAAATGTAGCACCGAAACGAATAGCAGAGTGAGCACCAACAAACGCTCCGGCCATTAAACAAAGACCCATGGTTAAACCTAGAACCCAATCAATATGACCAAGAATCGCGAAGGTCACCAAAGAGGTAAAGTTACTGGTAAAGTTCATGGCTTTGGATAGACCAGAGGCAAGTAAGATGTTTAAGCGATAAAGCGCCATAGAGCTTACCGTCCAAAACGCGCCGGTTCCTGGGCCAGCAACCCCATCATAAAAGCCAAGAATGAATCCTTGGTACTTTTGTTTTCTCTTAAGCACAGGGCAAGGCTTAGGAGACACATTATGGCTCACATCTGGAGTCTTATGAAAAATGGTATAGACCGCAGCGGCAAGAATGACTAACGGCAATACCTTCTCTAACCACTCTGTGCTAATAGCATCAACAGTGAGTGTGCCGATTGTCGCACCGATTAAAGTAGATATGAATGCATTGACCCAACACTCAGGCTTGAACAGCTTTTTACGGTAGTAAGTGAATGCAGCTGTAGATGAAGCGAAGGTTGCTGCAAGCTTGTTAGTACCCAATGCGATGTGTGGCGGTAAACCAAGTGACAGTAAAGCTGGAACGGTTAACATCCCTCCGCCACCTGCGACAGCATCAATAAAGCCTGCTGCAAATGCAACCAGAGCAAGTATGACCAACATGGTTGGCTCAATCATTTCCATAAGTAGCTAGTGTTCTCGTTATCGGCTGATAGGGCAGCCACATGAAAAATCGATGGATTAGTCATGTTGGGTTGTGAATGCAAGGGCCTAGCGATGAAGGCCCATAACTACCTCGAGGGCAGGGGATATTAGTATTTTATTGTTCTTTTAAAAGGCGGTAGTGAATCGAGTAGGGACTTTCCGTATCGCTTCGTTACTATGCGTCTATCAAGGATCGTGACTTTACCAGAATCTCTTTCCTTACGCAGTAGTCTACCCACAGATTGGATAAGCTTTTTACTCGCATCTGGAACAGTAATCTGCATAAAAGGGTTACCACCGCGTGATTCAATATATTCTGAATGTGCTTGCTCTACAGGAGAGGTAGGAACACCAAAAGGAATCTTGGTAATCACGAGGTTTTCAAGAAGCTCACCCGGTAGATCAAGACCCTCAGAAAAGCTTCCAGTTCCAAAAAGAACGCTGGTTTTACCTTGGTCTATTAGCTTTTTATGTTTTTTTAGGATTTCAGTTCGTGAAGTATCACCTTGAACCTGCAATGCCCACGACTTTTTAACGAAATCTGTTGCTAAAGCCTCTGCAACTTTGTTCATTTGCCAGTAAGAAGAGAATAGAACGAGATTGGCTTTTTTGTCTTCTATTACCTTAGGCAAAATTTCAATAAGATATTCGGTAAACTGAGGTGCTTGTGGTTCGTACTTCATTGCCGGAACGATCAACTCAGCTTGATTCTGGTAATCAAACGGTGAAGCCAAAGCCAAAAACTGTACGCCATCTTCTGCTTTTTGGCTGATACCTGCTTGATGACAGAAAAAGCTGAAAGAGTTGAGCGCCCTCATGGTCGCAGATACTAATACGGCACCCACACAGCGGCTCCAGATCTGCTGGTCCAGTTGCCAACCCACCTCCAGTGGCGAAACATTAACAACGAAGTCGCCTTCACTTTCTTTATTTAGTTCGAGCCAACGAGCCAAAGGGGCGCCTTTTTCTCTCTTCGGTTCAGCCATTAAGCGCCAAACTTGAGCAAGGTTCTCTGTTCTTTGTATATAGAAGCCAATTTCTGCAAGTGCAGGCTCTGCAAGTTTTGCTGAAAGCTCACCGTCTTTAACTCGTTCTGCAATTAGGTCTGCAATCTTCGCAACGGCTTGGCTCGCCTTTTGCGTGAGCTGCTTGAGATCTTTTGATTCATTCTCAAGCCACTCAGGTAAGTCGCCATGTTCGAAGCGATACAAGCCGTCTTCAAAGTGGTTAGCGTCAAACTGTTTACTCATTTGAGTCAGGGTAGGGATCAGCTGTTGCACTGAGTCTTGCAGTTCATTTCGAAATCGGTGGACACGTTTCTCGTCTGCAAGGCCTGAAAGCTTAGTGATGGATTGGTTCAAACGCTCCAACCACGACGCCGCGCCTTTTAAGCTCGCAGCCGCAGAAGAGTGATCTCTGGCTACATGCGGTAAATGGTGAGCTTCATCGAATATATAGATGCTGTTTTCTGGTTCAGGCAGTATCACACCGCCTCCTAGGTCAGCATCTGCCATCACTAAACTGTGATTAGCGATAATCACGTCTGCTTTATCTAGCTCTGAGCGCGCTTTCTGGAAAGGACAGTCTCTATGCGTAGGCATACTGTTGTTACAACTATGCTTATCGCTGACAATCATCTGCCAAATCATGTTGTCGATTGGCTTTGGCCACGAATCGCGGTCACCATCCCATTTACCTTGGGTTAGGCTGCGGTACATGGTTTGCAGTTGGTCTATATCCTTTTTCTTCGGCTTAGATTCGAACATGGCCATTTGTCCGCCATCAACCCCGCAGGCAGCGGCTAGCTTTTCGGAACAACAATAACGCTGTCTACCCTTCGCTAATATGAAAGAAAACTCTCGATCAGTCAGTCTTCGATACAGAGGGAGATCTTTATTGACGAGCTGTTCTTGTAGCGCAACGGTAGCTGTTGAAATAACTATTTTTCGGTTATTGAGCACTGCTACTGGAATAGTAGCCATGAGATAGGCTAGTGATTTCCCGATTCCTGTTCCCGCTTCTGCAACAATCATACGATTACTTTTGTGGTATTGACCACAAAGTGTCTTCGCTATTTCTGCAACAAGGTAATTTTGAGCACGACGAGGTACAAAGTTGTCCAACTGATCTTGGAGGTTTTGATAACTGGTGCGAATAGATTTTTGAATTTTAGTAGTTAGCATACTGTGACCTACGTAACGGAGCGAGGATAGTAGCACATATCACTAGTCGGTACATTTACGGTGAAATAGCTTGCTTTTGAATCAAAGGTAGATCTTGTTCACAAAAAAAAACTGAACCATCAGGAACTTAACTATTTTATTTATGTTGCGAAATATAAATATTAAAAAAGACTGGCTTGTGGGTGTTAAATTCTGAAGTTTGGCGTTTTTGCGAGTTGTTTGTGGTGTTAAATGCTGTTTTGTTCTTTTCTTGGATTATTATATTTCCTGATAAAACTAAGGATAAGCTACTCGTAAAACAATGAAAAAAAATGTAAGTGGTTGATTTTGATTGCTTTGTGTTTTTTTTAGATTTGTTTTTAGTTTATTTGACACGCAGGATAATCTTTTGCAATCTAGACCTCGAAATTTAGTGACGGTGATTAACCAACAAAGAGTGGTAATGACCAGTCATAAAAATAAAAGGGAACCGGGCAAGGATCTCCCATTCTTAGAAAAGGCAGTGGATTTATTATGAAAAAGACTCTATTAGCACTTGCAGTTGTTGCAGCAGCAGGCTCAGTAAACGCAGCGGAAATTTATAAATCAGAAGACGGCGCAGTAGACTTTTACGGTCAACTACGTACAGAGCTTAAGTTCCTAGACGGGCAAGATGCCAAATTAGGTTCTGGTTCTTCGCGTGCTGGTGTTGACGCTCAATATAATGTATCTGATGATCTTAAAGTTCTTGGTAAAGTAGAATTTGCATTGAAAGATAGTGGCGACATGTATGTACGTAACCACATTTTTGGCTTTAGCAGCGATCAAGCGGGAACAATCAAATTTGGTAAGCAATGGACTACATCAGATGATGTATACGGCGCTGATTACTCATACTTCTTTGGTGGTTCTGCACTGCTTTACTCTACTTTGAACGGTGCTCTTCATGACTCACAAGTAAAGTACTCTTACGATTCTGACAACTTCTGGGTAAAAGCAGGATACGGATTAGCAGAAGATGATTCTAATCAAGAGCTAGCTGAACTTTACGTTGGTTTTTCTGTTGGTGACGTAAATATCCACGTTGGTGGTGGTCAAACAACTGATGATGTAGCTGGTTCTGGTTTTACAGGCCTTGAGAACACATACTACGAAGGTACTGTTGAGTACTCTAAAGATGTTCTAACAGTTGGTGCAACTGTTGCGGCATCTTCTGTTGAATCTGCTATTGATAAAGCAGACCAAACAGGTTTCTCAGTAGCTGCTACGTATGGCGTTGCTGATAAAACAACAGTATATGGTGGTTATGAGTTCGTGTCTCAAGATCACGATTTATTAGAAGATAGCAACGTTGTTTACGTTGGTGCTGAATACAAGTACGCTAGCTGGGCACGTGTTTATGCTGAGTATGGTTATGCAGACGGTAGTACTCTAGGTTTCAACGCTCAAGGTAGTGATATGGTTGTAGCGCCTCAGACTGTTGATGGCGAAAACAATTTCGGTATCGGTGCTCGTGTTTACTGGTAATTTGATATATTGTTAGAAAAAGCCCAACATAGAGTTGGGCTTTTTTTTGCCTATTTTTTATAAGGATGGATACAATAATGCAAAGTTTCAAATATTCTTTTTTGGGGCTGTTAGTTGCTTCTACAGTAGTTGATGCCGAAGTAATATTGGATGTCCCTGAAAATGTAAATTTACTTTCAGTAAACATGAGTGCTCCTGACTTTGAACAAGGGTTGTTTTCTGCAGATAAGACAGTGCTTTTACCTGACGGTGAAAACCAAATCGTTTTTCAATATGAACCAGTATTTGATGAAAGAGATAATCAAAGGAAAGTCTACAGTTCTGTTATTATCGCTAAATTTGAGGCAAAAAACGAAGAACTTACCTTATCTATGCCTGAGTTTAAAAACTTGCGTTCTGCTCAAGAAAACATTGGAAACTTGAATTGGGAAATTAAAAACAAGCAAGGACAAGCCTTAATCAAAAATGAAGACATTTTAGCTAGTGACGGAGTTCAACTAAATAGAAGTTATTCTGAAGAAGCTACAGAATATAATAAAGTTGGTGCTGCTGCTGCTGTAACCATGAGTTATTTAGTTGTAGAAAACCAAGTTCGTCCTGCAGTTAAGGTTAATGCTACAAGTTTAGAAGAAAACACGCTAGTAAACGCTGAAGGTTTAACGGCTAACACATCTGCTCAGGTTGTAGATAAATCGGAGTCTTTGAAACAACTTAAAGCTTTGTATCTGAGCACTTCAAAAGAAGACCGTAAAGTATTCCGTAAATGGATGATTGATCAAGAGTAATCAATCTTCACGTACAAAAAAGCGAGACGTAAATCTCGCTTTAATATATTGCTACGAGTTAAATCTCTTTCCACTCTCCAGGCTGCAGCTGGCCGACATTCATGTTGCCCATTGAGTAACGGATAAGACGTAGGGTAGGGAAGCCGATATTGGCTGTCATTCGTCTTATCTGACGGTTACGTCCTTCAATGATTGTAATAGCCAACCATGTTGTCGGTATCGCGGCTCTGAAGCGGACTGGAGGATTTCTATCCCACACTTCAGGTTCTTGCATCACTTCGACTTGAGCCGGTAGTGTCATGCCGTCTTTTAGTTCGACACCTTTTCTCAATTTATCTAAATCTTCCTCAGAAGGTGCGCCTTCAACCTGTACCCAGTAAGTCTTTGGGGATTTTGAGTTTGGTTGAGTTAGCTTAGCTTGAAATATCCCATCATTGGTTAAGACCATTAACCCTTCGCTGTCGCGGTCGAGGCGACCTGCAGCATAAACGTCTTTCACAGGAATAAAGTCCGCTAGCGTTTTTCTCCCTTCGCCATCTGTAAATTGGCTTAGAGTATCGAAAGGCTTGTTGAACAGAATTACTTTGCGATCTTCGAGCGCTACTTTAGGTTTTGTATTGGTAGGCTTGCCTTTATATCGGTGCTTACTGGAGTGAGATTTCTTGTGCGAATTGCCAGTGTTATTCTTATCACTGCTTCGGCTTTGTCTATTACCGCTTTGTTTTAATGTTGCACCAGAACGAGCCGGTTTGTCTGAACGAGATGCGCTGCGTGAGCGAGTAGACATGTTAACTACCTTGCAAAAATGTAAACGAAGTGTGCTGAAAAGTTTTCACTGAAACGGAATTGAGCTATCATTTGCGCGCCTAAAAGACACAAAATAGAACAAGTTGATGGACTCTTAAGCCTGATTTGTTTAATTATACCTTCGTGTTTTATTATAACAACGCACTCACGGATTTGGTTCATGCTGTCATCAAGATTGTATGAAAAATAAGATAGAGTACGACTATCGAGTAAGCAGTTTTCACTCTTAGAGTGGCTTACTGGTCAATTTATAACACGCTCACTACTTTAAATGAGCTTGTAAGAACTATAGGGAAATTTCATGCCTACTGAAAAACCAACGATCATCTATACCATTACAGACGAAGCTCCGGCTCTAGCAACATACTCTCTGCTGCCTATCATTCAATCTTTTACAGCTTCTTCTGGTATTAACGTTGATACTCGCGACATTTCACTTGCAGGGCGCATTATTGCCAACTTCCCTGACTACTTGAACGAAGAGCAACGTATTGGTGATGCATTAGCAGAACTAGGTGAATTGGCTAAGACACCAGAAGCGAACATCATCAAGCTTCCAAACATCTCTGCATCAGTACCTCAGCTTCAAGCAACGATCAAAGAGCTACAGTCAAAAGGTTACGCACTTCCTAATTACCCAGAAGAAGCAAATACCGACGAAGAGAAAGCTGTTAAAGCGACTTACGACAAAATCAAAGGCAGTGCAGTAAACCCTGTGTTACGTGAAGGTAACTCGGATCGCCGTGCTCCACTTTCAGTTAAAAACTACGCGAAGAAGAACCCACACTCAATGGGTGCTTGGTCTGCAGATTCTAAGTCGCACGTTTCAAGTATGGACGACAAAGACTTCTTCGGTAGCGAAAAGTCAGTAACCATTGAAGGTGCTACAGAAGTTAGCATTGAATTCGTTGGCAAAGATGGCGCGAAGAAAACATTGAAGCCAGCTTTTGCACTGCAAGATAAAGAGATCATTGATGCGTCAGTGATGAATAAGGCCGCTTTGGTTGCGTTCTTTGAAAAAGAAATCGCATCGGCTAAAGAGCAAGGTGTACTGCTTTCTCTTCACATGAAAGCGACGATGATGAAAGTATCTGACCCAGTGATCTTTGGTCACGCGGTTAAGGTTTACTACAAAGACGTATTCGCTAAACACGGTCAGCTGTTTGAAGAGCTAGGTGTTGATGTGAATAACGGCATCGGTGATGTATACGCGAAGATTGCAGCGCTTCCTCAAGATCAAAAAGAAGCAATCGAAGCTGACCTGCAAGCGGTATACGAGACTCAACCACCACTAGCGATGGTTGATTCGGACCGTGGCATTACTAACCTACACGTACCAAGCGATATCATTGTGGATGCATCTATGCCGGCAATGTTGCGTTCTTCTGGTCAAATGTGGGATCCAGAAGGTAAGCAAAAAGATACCAAAGCAATGATCCCAGATCGTAGCTACGCGAGCATTTACCAGGCGGTTATTGATTTCTGTAAAGAGAACGGCGCGTTCGACCCTACAACGATGGGTAGCGTACCAAACGTTGGCTTGATGGCTCAAAAAGCGGAAGAGTACGGTTCTCACGATAAGACTTTCATCCTTGAAGCTGCTGGTCAGGTTCAAGTTGTTGACGCTTCAGGCGCTGTGCTTCTAGAGCAAGAAGTAGAGGAAGGCGATATCTTCCGTATGTGTCAGGTTAAAGATGCACCAATCCAAGACTGGGTTAAGCTTGCGGTAACTCGTGCTCGTGCATCGGGTGTTCCAGCGGTATTTTGGCTAGATGCGTCACGCGCGCACGATGCTCAGCTTATTAAGAAAGTTGAAGCGTACCTCCCTGAATACGATACCGATGGTCTTGAAATTAAGATTCTTGCTCCACTTGAAGCGACTCAATACTCACTGGTTCGTATCAAAGAAGGCCTAGATACAATTTCGGTTACTGGTAACGTATTACGTGATTACCTAACAGACTTGTTCCCGATTCTAGAGCTTGGTACATCAGCTAAGATGCTATCGATTGTTCCACTAATGAACGGTGGTGGTCTGTTTGAAACAGGTGCTGGCGGTTCTGCTCCTAAGCATGTTCAACAAGTAGAGAAAGAAAACCACCTGCGTTGGGATTCCCTAGGTGAATTCTTGGCATTGGCCGCATCTCTAGAGCACCTGAGCGTAGTAACAGGTAACGCTAAAGCACAAGTTCTTGCTGATGCGCTTGATAAAGCAACGGGTGAGTTCCTTGATAACAACAAGTCTCCTTCACGTCGAGTGGGTGAGCTTGATAACCGTGGTAGCCACTACTACCTAGCGGCATACTGGGCTAAGGCGCTTGCTGAGCAAACGGTTGACGCTGATCTTGCTGCTGAGTTTGCAGGTGTGGCAAGTCAACTGGCTGAAAGTGAAGAGGTGATTGTTGCAGAGCTGAACAACGCTCAAGGTGTGGCTGGCGACTTAGGTGGTTACTACCTACTTGACGATGCATTGGTTTCAACACTAATGCGACCAAGCTCAACGCTAAACGCGTTTATTGATGCATAGTGATTGGACTCATCGTTAATCAGTCATGAAGGTGATTTGCTAACGAGTTGCTTAGTCTGACAGCTAAGTCATAGATAAAGTCAAAACGAAAGACGCTTTAACGATAACGTTAAAGCGTCTTTTTTTGTTCTTTTGTAATACCCCCAAGACCTAGCTTAATAAGAATACACCCGTGAACTAATGGTCTAGTGAGCAACCTTATAGCCCCAAAACGAAAAAACCGCTCACGTAAGCCTGTATTACAGGTATTAAATGAGCGGTTTCAATATTCTGTTTACCTGTCAGCCGTTAATGACGACTGACGGAGGTTAACATGAGTTGGCATTCGCCTATTTTGCGGCGCTGCCTTCTACAGGAACAACGGAGCTAGCATGCGAGCCTTTAGGTCCACTTTCTACTTCATAGTCGACCTGCTGACCAGCCTTTAAGGTTCGATAACCTTCCATTTGTATTGTGGAGTAGTGCGCGAAAATATCGCCGTCTTCACCTTCTGGACAAATAAAGCCAAACCCTTTGGCATTGTTAAACCATTTTACTGTACCTGTAGCCATGCTATACATCCCTCATGCATTTTGTTACTAACGTTGTTATATCAATTGTTGTAAGTGCGATTGATATCATTCCTACCAGCTAAAGAATTTCAGCTAATAGCTTGAATCTCGTACATTGCTTATGGAAATTAACGCTACCCTGCGTAATTATTCCTTATTGTTAATTTTTGAAGCGTGTTACTGATTTTAAATCATGTTGCAAAAATGTATTAAAAAACCTTTTAGCTCCAATGTAGCTAATGATTGAGCACAGTCAATAGCAAATTGGTATAAAAGTGATTAATTTTAATAACAAATCACATTCGAGATTAACTGCAAACTATTAACTAAATAGTAACTTAGCGGTAATCTTATCGTTAGTATCAATAGTTATGGCGTCTTTTTAATCAATCACATATGTTAATCCTGTTAATCGAGATCTTTTATTTGCAGCGATGGAAATGGTGGATTAGGCTCAGTATAGAGGAATATTTTTTGGTACTGTTTCTCGGTGCAGTTTCTTAGTACACCGTAAAGCGTGAATGTGGTAAATTTGAGTTAGGTAAACACTCACGACTTCCGAAAAATAACCCTTAGCAAAGCGATATGAGCAGAAACTTTGAATGGGCATCTCCAGGCTCAGATTTACTGGAGAAAGAAGCAACAAAAGTAAAGCCACCGGCGATGTATAACGTTGTGTTGAATAACGATGACTACACGCCCATGGACTTTGTAATCGAGATCCTAGAGCGATTCTTCTCACTAGATATCGAAAAAGCAACGGAAGTGATGCTCAAGGTTCATTATGAAGGTAAAGCTATATGCGGCACATACAGTGCTGAAATAGCGGAAACAAAGGTAGCGCAGGTCACGATGTACTCAAAGGAAAATGAGCATCCGCTACTATGTACAATGGAGCAAGTATAAATTGCTCGAACAACACTGTTGTTCCCTTAGGAGGTACTTATGCTAAATAAAGAATTAGAGACGAGTTTAAATGGCGCATTTGCTCGTGCGCGAGACAAGCGACATGAATTCATGACTGTCGAACACCTCCTACTAGCATTATTAGAAAATGATGCGGCCAAGGAAGCGCTCCAAGCTTGTCAGGCTGATCTCGATGCTCTTCGCAATGAGCTCGATATTTTTATCGATCAAACGACCCCACTTATCCCTGAAAGCGACGAAACTCGCGAAACTCAGCCTACGTTGAGCTTTCAACGAGTACTTCAACGCGCTGTTTTTCATGTTCAATCTTCAGGTCGCAGCGAAGTAACAGGTGCTAACGTACTTGTGGCTATTTTTAGTGAGCAAGAATCTCACGCGGCATATCTTCTTAAGAAAAACGACATTAGTCGCTTAGATATTGTTAACTTCATCTCACACGGTATTACTAAAGCCAGCAACGAAGGCGACAGCCCTTCATCATCTGATTCATTTGGTGGTGCAGAAAATGCTGAAGAAGCTAACTCCGAAGACCGTTTAGAAAATTTTGCTACTAACCTTAACGAAGTAGCGAAGCAGGGCAATATTGACCCATTAATCGGTCGCGACAAAGAGCTAGAACGTACTATCCAAGTTCTATGTCGTCGTCGTAAGAACAACCCTCTGTTAGTGGGTGAAGCGGGTGTAGGTAAAACTGCCATCGCGGAAGGTCTTGCATGGCGCATCGTTGAAGGACAAGTGCCTGAAATCATTCAGAGTAGCGTGATTTATTCTCTAGATATTGGCTCACTGCTAGCAGGAACCAAGTATCGTGGTGACTTTGAGAAACGTTTTAAAGCGATTCTTAAGCAACTGGAGAAAGAAGAAGACGCGATTCTGTTCATCGATGAGATCCACACCATTATTGGTGCGGGTGCTGCATCGGGTGGTCAGGTTGATGCGGCAAACTTAATTAAACCACTACTAAGCAGTGGTAAATTACGTTGCATCGGTTCAACAACGTACCAAGAGTACAGCAGTATTTTTGAGAAGGAGCGTGCTTTAGCTCGTCGCTTCCAGAAAATCGATATTATCGAGCCATCGCTAGACGATACAACCAAGATTCTGATCGGCTTGAAGCCAAAATACGAAGCTCACCACGAAGTGCGCTACACCAACAAAGCGTTGCGTGCCGCTGTGGAACTGTCAGCTAAATACATTAATGAACGTCACCTTCCAGATAAGGCCATTGACGTAATCGATGAAGCGGGCGCTCGTAGCCGTTTGGCACCTGCAAGCCGTCGTAAGAAAACGGTAAGCGTGGCTGATATTGAGTCAATGGTTGCGAAAATGGCGCGTATTCCTGAAAAGTCAGTATCGTCTTCAGACAAAGATACGCTGCAGAAACTGGATGACCGCATGAAAATGTTGGTATTCGGACAAGACCCTGCAATCGATGTATTGAGTGAAGCGATTAAGCTAACCCGTGCTGGGTTGGGTGCAGACAATAAACCTGTTGGTTCATTCTTGTTTGCTGGTCCTACTGGTGTCGGTAAAACAGAGGTGACTGTTCAGCTGTCTAAGTTGATGGGTATTGAGCTTCTGCGCTTTGATATGTCTGAGTACGGTGAGCGTCACTCTGTGAGCCGCTTGATCGGTGCGCCTCCTGGTTATGTTGGTTACGACCAAGGTGGTCTGCTAACGGATGCCGTAATCAAGAACCCGCACTCTGTTGTGTTACTGGATGAAATCGAGAAAGCTCACCCAGATATCTTTAACTTGCTACTGCAGGTAATGGATAACGGCACGCTAACTGACAACAATGGTCGTAAAGCGGATTTCCGCAATGTGATTCTAGTGATGACGACCAACGCAGGTGTGGCTGAAACCGAGAAGAAATCGATCGGCCTGATCCAACAAGATCATGCGCCAGATGCGATGGGCGAAATCAAGAAGGTGTTTACTCCTGAGTTCCGTAACCGTCTTGATAATATCATTTGGTTCAACAGTCTTGATCCAACTGTGATTAGTCAAGTAGTTGATAAGTTCATTGTCGAGCTTCAGGTTCAACTGGACGCTCGTGGCGTGTCTTTAGAGGTTTCTGAGGATGCTCGTCACTGGTTAGCTAATAAAGGCTATGACAAGACCATGGGTGCTCGTCCAATGGGGCGCGTGATTCAAGAGAAGCTTAAGAAACCACTTGCTAACGAGTTACTGTTCGGTAGCTTGGTTGATGGCGGTACGGTTAAAGTATCCCTGAAAAAAGACGAATTGGATTTCATCTATGTTGGTGCTAAAGAAGAGGTTATGCACTAACGAAGTGATTGATAAATCAAGGGCTCAAATATAAAACGCATGACTTCGGTTGTGCGTTTTTTTATGCTTGCGAGATGCGAGATGCGAGATGCGAGATGCGAGATGCGAGATGCGAGATGCGAGATGCGAGATGCGAGATGCGAGATGTGATATGGCCCCTAAAAAGTAGACACAGGGGTTTAGTTGATTAGTTCAAAGTCCATGGGACTCACTCCACCTAGAGTCCCATGTCTTCTTACTGGATTATAATAGGTATCGATATAAATTCGACTCTGCATCGTCATTTCTTGTCGTGAAAGCTGATCTAAGTTGTTCATCCACTCTTTCTTATATTGCGCAAAGAAGCTTTCGGAACAAGCGTTGTCCCAACAGTTTCCTTTTCTCGACATGCTGACTTTAATCTTTCGTTTACGGTGCCAACGGATCGTCTCCAACGCTCGATACTGTATACCTTGATCGGAGTGAAACAAAAGCTCGTGACCTAAGGGCTGCCTTTGTTTCCAAGCCTTATTCAGGCTTCTTAGCACTAACTTTGCGTTATTAATGCGACTTGTCGACCAACCAATCACTTTGCGTGAAAACAAATCTAAGACGACGCACAGGTATTGCCAACCATCAGTACAGCGCACCTGAGTTATATCTGACACCCAAACTCGATCGGGTTTATCCACCTTAAATTGACGGGCAAGAATGTTATAGGCAGGTATAAGCGTATTTTGTCTTGGTGCTCGTCCATATCGCTTCTTGCTCGCGCAAGAGCGATAGCCCATATTCTGCAGAAGCCTCTGTACTCGCTTTTTATTACAAATAAAGCCGTTAGCGACCGCTGCTTCCCAAAGCTTTCGATAGCCTGGAATACAATACTGAGCTTTGCTTTCTCTCCTCAAGTAGTGACTTAAAGACTCATTGTCTGTCTCTCGCTTCGATGGTTTCCTTGTTAGCCACTTGTAATAACCCGCTTTAGAAACACCCAACCATTGGCATAGTCGTATGACAGGAAGCTTCACACTGGCCTTCTTAAGGATATACTCGAACCTTATTCTTTTTGGCTGTCGAAGAAAGCCTTCGCTTCCTTTAAGAAATCATTCTCCAGCTCTGCCATCTCAAGCTTCTTTTTCAATTGACGGATCTCTTTCTCCAGTTGTGCAAAGGATTTTTCGGGGCCGTGGTTAGGTATTGGGAGGGAGTTAGTCTTTTTCGATGTCATTTGGCATCTCCATTTAGAAAGTAGCACCGGCGATATTCCTAAGGATAGTGCTACTGACTTAACGGTATCAGAAGAATCGAGAGATCGCTGAACAGCTTCTCGTTTAAATTCGTCTGTATATTGTCTTTGTGATTTTACTTTCATGACACTCAATGCTCTGTATTAAGTGTCTACTTTTATGGGGTCACATCAGATGTGAGATGCGAGATGTGAGATTGATGTACTTGTGTAGTAAAACGTTCAGGCAATAAAAAACGGAGCCTTAAGCTCCGCTTCTTATTGTATTCGCTAATTAAAAATTAACGAGCACGGAAGACGATGCGGCCTTTAGAAAGGTCGTATGGAGTCATCTCAACAGTTACTTTATCACCAGTAAGAATACGGATGTAGTTCTTACGCATTTTACCAGAGATGTGTGCTGTCACTACGTGACCGTTTTCAAGCTCAACACGGAACATTGTGTTTGGTAGAGTATCAAGGACAGTGCCTTGCATCTCGATTACGTCTTCTTTAGCCATCTAATCCTCTTTCGAAATTTGGCGGTTTTCAACGGCTTGATTGTGCCGTTAAAATCAAAATATGTAAAGTTGTCGCGTATTCTACCCTTGCCACCGCTGATTTACTAGCCTTTGATGACGTTGAAATCGTACTTTATAGTTCATCGCAGGGCATTCATCGATTTGATAACCCAAATATAACCATTGTTTTTGCTCTTTCTGGGCATGTTGGATCTGAAATAAAACGCCAAGTGTTCCCATCGAAATGTCTATATCAGGATCGAAGAAGGTATAAAACGCGCTCGTACAGTGAGCCATGATGTCGGTTACGGCGATACCAACCAACTTGTTCTCTTCATAGATGTGCATGAACTTTGTAGTAAGCCACTCATTTTTAGAGAATTGTAGAAACTCTTCTTTCTTGGGTGGGTACATGGTTCCCGAACGGTGACGAGCGGTGATATAGCGACTGTATAAGTCAAACCAGTTGTCATCCATCTCATCTTTCAGCTCCCAGCGCAGTGATTTCCCTTTGTTCAGGATCCGTCGTTGGCTTTTGGAGAGCTTTACCTCAGGAATTGAAAGACGAATTGCTTGGCATGCTGAGCAATTATCGCAATGTGGCTTGTAAATGGTCGTTCCACTGCGGCGAAATCCATTCGCAAGCAGAACTTCATAGTTATCTGAGGTGTGCATGTGTTCATCAAGCGTGACCGCCACTCTTTCTTCGAGGTGAGGTAAGTAGCTGCAAGCGTGATTGTCTGTTAATCCAATTCTGATTTGTTGTAAATCTGGATTCATTAAGGCATTTCCTTTAGCCATTGGGTTTTAAAGCATGCATCGTTAACGGAGAACTCTTTGAGTGATTGCAGAGAACCTAGGAATTCATCCCTATCAACCTCAATAGCACCTAAGGATTCCAAGTGAGGGTTCATGACTTGGCAATCAATCAGTTGTCCGCCGAATTGTGTAAAGTGTTCACAAAAGTACCACAGCGCAATTTTAGAGGCATTGGTCTTCAGGCTGAACATCGATTCACCGCAAAAGACTTGGCCTCTTTGTAAGCCGTAAAGTCCACCGATCAGTTCATCATCTTGCCAAACCTCAACCGAGTGGCAGAAACCTAATGAAGCGAGTTTGCGGTAGGCTGACTGCATGTCGCTGTTTAGCCAGGTTTCTTCTTCGGGTCTTAGTGAAGAGCAATAACCAATTACTCTGTCCGTCGCTTGGTTGATGCTGACTCGGTAATTGTGCTTTCTTTGAAACTTTTTAAGACTTTTTGACGGTTCGAATGTCTTAGGATTAAATACCGCTCGCGGTGCAGGGCTCCACCAAAGTATAGGCTCACCTGGGCCATACCATGGAAATATACCTTGGCTATAAGCGTTTAAAATTCGCATTGGTGATAAATCACCACCGAAGGCGAGCAGACCGTTGGGTTCATCAAGCGCGTCGAAAGGCGAAGGAAACTCTATACTAGTAGTATCAAGTTCGGTTAGGTATATAGTCATAAGTACCGCATTACAGATTAATCACTGACCAAGAGGTCTTTAGGAGTTTTACCATGAAGAAGTTGCTTTGGATTTTACTTGTTTTGCCCATGTTGGCAAATGCAGCTTACAACAGAAACCAAGCTCGACCAGTAAACGAGGTGGTTTATGGTGAGATTGATACGGTCAGATACATCACGCAGCAAGAGATCGTTGAGTCGAAAGCGAATGGTTGGGAAACCTTGTTAGGTGCGGCGATTGGTGGCTTGATTGGTAATCAGTTTGGCGGCGGCACCGGTAAAGAAGTGGCGACGGCCGTCGGTGCAGTAGCGGGCGCGGGTATTGCTCGTAACCGAGGTAACACACAATATAAAGTCGAGTACAAACTGGTCGAGTTATTGGTCAAAACCAAAGACGACAAGTTGGTTAACATTATCCAAGATGTCGATAACTCGATGCTGTTCAACCGAGGCGATGATGTACGAATTCTCTATTTTTCAGATGGTGTTCGAGTCGATCTCGTGTACTAGTATGTAAATACGATTGATTGGCTAATTAATCACCGGTTTGAGCGGGATTAGCTCTGGAGTTCGTTGGAAAAGTTCGTTAGTCTGCAAGTACGAAGAATTATTCATCACCCGAAAATAAATACGCGCCAGTGACTTCGGGTGGCACAAGGACTATAAGATTTAATGGAAAGCCTTACGTTACAACCAATTCAAAAAGTGAACGGGGAAGTTAACCTACCTGGTTCAAAAAGCGTTTCCAACCGTGCACTTCTTTTGGCTGCACTTTCTACGGGAACCACTCGCCTAACAAACTTGCTAGACAGTGATGATATTCGTCATATGTTGAATGCATTGACCCAGTTAGGTGTTGATTATCAGTTGTCTGCAGACAAAACCGTTTGTGAAGTGACAGGTGTTGGTGGTGCATTTTCAAGTGACAAAGCCCTAGAGCTTTTCTTAGGTAACGCGGGTACGGCGATGCGTCCGTTGGCGGCTGCACTATGTTTAGGTCGCGGTGAATACGTTCTTACTGGTGAGCCGCGCATGAAAGAGCGCCCAATTGGCCACTTAGTAACGGCCCTGCGAGAAGCCGGTGCCGACGTTGAATACTTAGAGAACGAAAACTACCCACCATTGAAGATAACAGGTACAGGTCTGAAGAGCGGTACAGTTTCTATCGACGGTTCTATCTCTAGTCAATTCTTGACGGCATTTTTGATGGCTGCGCCTTTAGCTGAAGGTGAAGTGACCATTAAAATTGACGGTGAATTGGTTTCTAAACCTTACATCGATATTACGCTGCACATCATGAAGCAATTTGGTGTGGACGTGATCAATAATGATTACCAAGAGTTTGTCATTCCTACCGGGCAATCTTACTCGGCACCGGGTGATTTCTTGGTTGAAGGTGATGCATCATCTGCGTCATATTTCCTTGCAGCCGCTGCTATCAAAGGTGGTGAGATTAAGGTCACTGGTATTGGTAAAAACAGTATCCAAGGTGATATTCAATTCGCTGATGCGCTTGAGAAAATGGGTGCGGAAATCGAATGGGGTGACGACTACGTTATTTCTCGTTGTGGCGAGCTGAAAGGCATTGATATGGACTATAACCATATCCCAGATGCTGCGATGACTATCGCGACAACTGCATTGTTTGCGAAAGGCACAACGGCAATCCGTAATGTCTACAACTGGCGTGTGAAAGAGACAGACCGCTTGGCAGCAATGGCAACAGAGCTACGTAAAGTCGGCGCTGAGGTCGAAGAGGGTGAAGATTACATCATTGTTAACCCTGTGGCTGAACTGACTCACGCGGCGATTGATACTTACGATGATCACCGTATGGCGATGTGTTTCTCGCTGGTTGCCTTGAGCGATACGCCTGTGACGATTAATGATCCAGGTTGTACGTCAAAGACATTTCCTGATTACTTCGACAAGCTGAAAATGCTAAGTCTATAAAAATGCTTAGTATGTAGAGGTTTAGGAACAAAAAAGCTTGCCTAAGTGGCAAGCTTTTTAATTATTGCTGAATTGTAAATTCTTTCGAAAGGTGGTGCGCTAAGTATTTAAACATGTTAAATACCGCGGTTGTATTCTCGGTCGGCATTCCATTGCTGTCTAAGAAGTATTCACCTTTGAAGACGAGTACATCGTCTTTTTCTACTACGCTGTTTGCGCGCATGCCTTCAATGTAGTCATCATGTGATTGGATAATTTGGTTTGCGATAAGCAGTAAATCAAATTCTGCTATTACTTTCTTTGTCATGAGTTTATCTCTGATAACTGAATATAACGTTGAGTTTATGGTGTCGAACTAGAAATTCAATGATTTCACAACCGATTAAGAGAGTCTTTTCAAACATCCACAATTTATTTTGTGATTTACGGCAAAAATAATTGAATGGGGCTCGCGTTAGATTCGCGGACAAGCTTAGTATGAGCCCGTTTAGACGTAATGCCTGATGAATAGGCTCTTGCAAGTATTCTTAGTGAGTACTTTATAGCTTCTTTATATTGTGACCCTTTTATCTATGAGTCGTCGAATTGTCGAGCGATCAGATCCAATTTTGAAAAAAGCGGTTGATCTTCTAGTAATCTCGCACAATAGTAAAAAAAGAAGCAATGAATTTAGAATATCATGCGTAAAAGCCCACAAGCTAAATTGTTGGTGCTGAAGCATCGTGATTAAGGACGTTAGAGTCAATATGGGTAAATCGCTCGTTATAGTGGAGTCGCCAGCCAAGGCTAAAACTATCAATAAATATCTTGGCAAAGACTTTGTCGTTAAGTCGAGTGTAGGTCACGTACGTGATTTACCAACGGCGGGTCAAAGTACTGGTCAAAAGGCTGCTGCAGTTTCAACCAAGGGTATGAGCCCAGAAGACAAAGCTCGTATCAAGAAAGAAAAAGATCGCAAAGCTCTTATTAAAAAGATGGGTATCAACCCATATAAAGAGTGGGAAGCGAATTACCAAATCCTACCTGGTAAAGAGAAAGTCGTCGCTGAATTGCAAAAACTGGCTGAGAACGCAGACCATGTTTATCTCGCAACCGATTTGGACCGCGAAGGAGAAGCTATCGCATGGCACCTTCGTGAGATCATCGGTGGCGATGAAACGCGATACAAGCGAGTGGTTTTTAACGAAATCACCAAGAATGCTATTCAACAAGCTTTCGAAACTCCAGGTGAGTTAAATATTGATGGCGTAAACGCACAACAAGCACGACGTTTTATGGACCGTGTTGTTGGCTTTATGGTATCACCTCTGCTTTGGAAAAAAGTAGCACGAGGCCTGTCCGCTGGCCGTGTTCAATCAGTAGCGGTAAAACTACTGGTAGAGCGTGAGCGCGAGATCAACGCCTTTATCCCTGAAGAGTTCTGGGATGTGCATGCTGATACTAAAACAGCAGAGAAAACCGACTTCAGACTGCAAGTAGCACAGAAAGACGGTGTTGCGTTTAAACCTGAAAACGAAGCGCAAACACAAGCTGCTGTTAGCGTTTTAGAAAAAGCGCAATACGAAGTATGTAAACGTGAAGACCGCCCAACAAAGAGTAAGCCGTCTGCGCCTTACATCACGTCGACGCTGCAACAAGCGGCGAGTACCCGTCTTGGTTATGGCGTAAAGAAAACCATGATGCTGGCTCAACGCCTGTATGAAGCGGGTTACATCACTTATATGCGTACTGACTCTACTAACTTGAGTTCAGAAGCTGTAGAAGCCGCTCGTGAATACATTGGTTCTGAGTATGGCGCGCAATACCTTCCACCTAAAGCACTTGTATACGGCAGCAAAGAGGGCGCTCAAGAGGCCCACGAAGCGATTCGTCCTTCAAGTGTAGATGTTAAGTCGGAAGACCTAAACGGCGTAGACGGAGACGCACACAAGCTTTACTCGCTAATTTGGAATCAATTCGTTGCGTGTCAAATGACACCAGCTCAATACGATTCAACGACAGTAAGCGTTAAAGCCGATGAGTACACGTTGAAAGCGAAAGGTCGTATCCTTAAATTTGATGGTTGGACTCGTGTTCAGCGTCCAATGGGTAAGAACGAAGATACTATCCTTCCAGCAGTACAGATCGGCGACAAGCTTGATCTGATCGCGTTAGACCCTAAGCAGCACTTCACTAAGCCACCGGCTCGTTTCACTGAAGCGGCGCTAGTTAAAGAGCTTGAGAAGCGTGGTATTGGTCGTCCTTCAACATACGCATCAATCATCTCGACGATTCAAGATCGTGGTTATGTAAAAGTTGAACAGCGTCGTTTCTATGCTGAGAAGATGGGTGAAATTGTTACTGACCGTCTAGACGGCAGCTTCAATGACCTAATGAACTACGACTTCACTGCTCGTATGGAGCAGAAGTTGGACCAAATCGCAGAAGGCGAAGCAAGCTGGAAAGGCGTGCTAGATAACTTCTTCGAAGACTTTACTGGCGATTTGGAAAAAGCGGATCTTGATGAAGACGCTGGTGGCATGAAGCCAAATCATATCGTGGAAACCGATATTGAGTGTCCGACTTGTAGCCGTAAAATGGGTATTCGTACTGCTTCGACAGGCGTATTTCTTGGTTGTTCTGGCTATGCACTTCCACCAAAAGAGCGTTGTAAGACAACAATCAACCTTGGTGATGAAGAAGGCATTATCAACGTGCTTGAAGAAGACGTTGAAACAGCAGCACTTCGAGCTAAAAAGCGTTGTCCTATTTGTGAAACGGCAATGGATGCTTATCTGATTGATGATAAGCGTAAGATGCACGTATGTGGTAACAACCCGAACTGTGAAGGTTATGTGGTTGAGCACGGCGAATTTAAAGTGAAAGGCTACGATGGTCCACTTGTTGAGTGTGACAAGTGTGGTTCTGACATGGTTCTGAAGAACGGTCGTTTTGGTAAATACATGGACTGTACGAGTGAAGATTGCAAGAACACTCGTAAGATTCTGAAAAATGGTGAAGTTGCGCCACCAAAAGAAGACCCGGTGCATTTCCCTGAACTTCCTTGTGAAAATTCAGACGCGTACTTTGTTCTTCGTGATGGTGCTTCTGGTCTATTTATGGCTGCGAGCAACTTCCCTAAATCACGTGAAACACGTGCACCATTAGTGGAAGAGTTGGTTCGTTTTAAAGACCGTATCTCACCTAAGTTCCAATACCTAGCATCAGCGCCAGTTGCTGACCCTGATGGTAAGCCGACAGTGGTTCGTTTTAGTCGTAAGACTAAAGAAAACTACGTTCGTACTGAAGTCGATGGAAAACCGTCCGGTTGGACTGCGTTGTACATCGACGGTAAGTGGGAAGTTACGGATAAGCGTAAAAAGCCGAAAGAGAAGTAACTGAACGTTATTGATGAAAAGCAGCCTAATGGCTGCTTTTTTTTGATCTCAATATGACTAATTATGCAACTTGTTGACTTTGTGTTTCGTCGGCGGGAATTTATTAAATTCACACCGCGAAATAAATGGTGTTAATTAATTATATCTTCTTATGCAACTTTAACGAGAATGTAACTTAATTAAAATATTGTAACTCACAGATCAGCGTTTAGTTGTATACCTGATGTGTGTCGGGTGTTAATGTAATGTTTCGTCTGGACGGTGTAGTGTGAGCTGCTTTAAGTCTTAGGAAAGCAATCAGCTTACGTACCACAGAATGGCGTATTAAAAATTGAATTCGGCCGAAAAGTCGATAACGTATATAAAACCAAGTGCAAAGAATAGTGCACACATAACAACGTTTGGCTTAGGATATTGTCACTGTATGTGAATGGATATTCGCTAAATACCGAAATAAGTGTTGGTGCTCATCCCCCTGAGGAAGATACCTCTACGAGTACTAACATCGACAAGCTATAGATATATGGAGAATAAAATGGCTGGTGTATTGGGAATGATTCTTGCTGGTGGTGAAGGCTCTCGCTTAAGACCTTTAACTGAATCTCGCAGCAAACCCTCGGTTCCTTTCGGTGGTAGTTACCGCTTAATTGATTTCGCTTTGAACAACTTCGTTAATGCTGATCTAATGAAGATCTACGTATTAACACAATTTAAGTCACAGTCACTGTTCCACCATATGAAAAAAGGCTGGAATATCAGTGGTATAACAGACCGTTTTATCGACCCAATTCCTGCGCAAATGCGTAAAGGAAAGCGTTGGTATGAAGGCACAGCAGATGCTATCTACCAAAACATGGGCTTTATGGAGTTGGAAGAACCTGATCAAGTATGTATTTTTGGTTCAGACCATATCTATAAGATGGACATCAAACAGATGCTTGATTTCCATAAAGAGAAGAAAGCGGCTCTAACAGTATCAGCATTGCGCATGCCGCTTGCTGAAGCATCAGAATTCGGTGTTATTGAGGTTGATGCTGACGGCCGTATGATTGGCTTTGAAGAGAAACCTGCAAATCCGAAGTCGATTCCGGGCGATCCAGAATCAGCGCTCGTTTCAATGGGCAACTACGTGTTCGAAGCGAAAGAGCTTTTTGCTGAACTAACGGAAGATGCTGATAGAGAAGGTTCGACACACGATTTCGGCAAAGACATTATTCCAAACATGTTCCCACGTGGTGACGTGTTTGTTTATGATTTCAGCACCAACCGTATTACTGGTGAGAAAGAAGAAGTTTACTGGCGCGATGTAGGTACGATTGACGCGTACTGGCAAGCGCACATGGACCTTCTTAAGAAAGATGCGCCATTCTCGCTATACAACCGTAAATGGCCTCTACACACTTATTACCCGCCACTACCACCAGCTACGTTTACTGATTCGGCAAATGGTCGAATTCAGATCATTGATAGCCTTGTGTGTAGCGGTAGTTATGTACGTGGTTCGCGTATTGAAAAGAGTGTACTGGGCTTCCGCAGCAATATCGCATCAGCGTGTGATATTAGCGAAAGTATCTTACTCGGTGATGTAAAAGTGGGTGAGGGTTGTATCTTGCGCCGCGTTATCATTGATAAAGATGCAGATATCGCACCGGGTACACAGATTGGTGTGAATCTGACAGAAGACAAAAAGCATTACCACGTATCTGACGATGGTGTTGTAGTGATTTCTAAAGGAGCACGAGTTGGTTACTAAGACTCTCTCGGTACTTTTTGTAGCGTCTGAAGTTGAAGGCTTGATTAAAAGTGGTGGCTTGGCTGATGTAGCCAAGGCACTGCCGAAAGCGTTGCAAACACTCGAACAGGACGTTCGAGTGACTATCCCCGCATATAGAAACATTCCAAACATTGATTCAGCAGAAGTTATTTTATCGACTGAACTCGATCATTGGCCTCATACGGCTTATCAAGTTAAAAAACTGAGTGTAGAAGGCGTTCCAGTTTTTGGTATTGAATGTGCCAAGTATTTCGACCGCCCGGAAATGTACGCAGAAAACAATCAAGCTTATGCTGATAACGGAGAGCGCTTCTCGTTCTTTAGTGCAGCCTGTCTTGATATGCTTCCTAAGCTTGGCTTCCAACCGGATATCATTCATGCAAATGACTGGCATACTGGTTTCGTACCTTTCTTGCTTAAATCGCGTTACCAACAACACGATTTCTTTGAAAATACGCGCAGTGTTATCTCGATTCACAATGCGGTTTTCAAAGGTGTGTTCGCATACGATGAACTTCAATTCCTGCCAGAGATGCACAGTTACCATGCGCCTGAAGCTTCAGTGAGTGACACTCATGTCACTATGCTAAGAGCTGGCGTGATGTGCGCGGATAAAGTGAACGCAGTAAGTCCTACCTATGCAGAAGAGTTGAAAACGGAATTAGGTAGCCACGGTATGGCTGCAGAATTCCAACACAGATCGGCTGATCTGTTCGGCATTTTGAATGGGTGTGATTACGGGGCTTGGAATCCGGAAACTGATGCTTTCCTACCTCGTAAATACAAAGCGACCAAGCACAGCATGGCTCGCGGAAAATCAGCTTGTAAGCAAAAACTGCAACAAGATGTAGGTTTACCCGTTGCCGACTGCGCGGTTTATGGCATGGTTTGTCGCTTGACGAATCAAAAAGGTGTTCATTACTTACTGCCTATCATCGAACAGTTTTTGAAAAATGATCTGCAGATCGTGATTGTCGGTACTGGCGATCCGGTTTTAGCGAGTCAATTGAAAGAGCTATCAGCGCTTCACTCAGATAAGTTCTCGTTCGTGGAAGCGTACAATAATGAACTTGCGCACTTGGTTGAAGCAGGCTCTGATTTCTTCTTGATGCCTTCGGAATTTGAACCGTGTGGCTTAAACCAAATCTACAGCATGGCTTACGGTACTTTGCCGATTGTTCGTTCTGTGGGAGGTTTAAAAGACAGCGTGAATGATTACGATGAGGATCCTGAAGTCGCGACTGGGTTTGCTTTTGAAGAGCCAACACCGCAAGCGTTATTGGCTGTGTTACATCGTTCATTACTGCTTTACGCACAAAACCCATCTGAAATTAAGCGTGTTCAGCTTTATGCGATGCAGCAAGATTTTAGTTGGGAAGATGCGGCTAAAGAATACCTAGCTATGTACCATTCAGCATTTTAACTTGTTGACTTAGCTTTAAAATTAGCTGGCGAGCAACAACCGCTCGTAATAAATGAAGGCGCTCTAATTGTAGAGTGCCTTTTTGTTTCCTGGTCAGAGCACATCACGTTTACGAAGACAAAGCTTGCAAACTCATTTTAGTCAGGTAGAAAAGGTGAGGTAGGTATTCACATGACTAATGATAGGTTTGACACTATTATCACTTAAAGTTCTTAATAGCGTGATATCCTTAGTCATCGCCTCGTGATGAGGCATAGCTCCATTCCAATAATTAAAGCGATAGGTATGTCTGAGAGTTTACTATTTCATAAAACATTTACTCACCCGACGAGCGATGAGTGGGTTGTATTTGTGCATGGCGCAGGAGGCAGTTCCTCCATCTGGTTCAAGCAGATCAAAGCGTATAAACAGCATTTCAACTTACTTCTCATTGATCTGAGAGGGCACGGTAAATCAGACAATATACTTAAAGGGCTGATTTCGAATCGTTATACGTTCAAATCGGTGACGCTTGATATTCTTAAAGTGTTAGACCATCTTAAGATCCGTTCTGCACATTTCGTCGGTATGTCTTTGGGCACGATTATTGTGCGTAACGTTGCAGAGCTCGCGGCTGGCCGTGTACGTTCAATGGTACTGGGTGGTGCTGTCACTAAGCTAAACACTCGCTCTCAAGTCTTAATCAAGTTGGGTAACCTCAGCAAGCACATCATTCCTTATATGTGGTTGTACAGCCTTTTTGCTTATGTTGTGATGCCACAAAAGAGTCAGAAAGAATCGCGTCACCTGTTTATCCGCGAAGCTAAAAAGCTGTGCCAGAAAGAGTTTAAGCGCTGGTTTATCTTAACGGCTGATGTAAACCCCTTGATGAAATATTTTAAAGATAGAGAGCTACCAATACCGACTCTTTATTTGATGGGTGAACGTGACTACATGTTTATTAAGCCTGTGAAAGAAATGGTCGCAGCGCATGAGTCGAGCGAGCTAGTAGAGATTCCGAATTGTGGGCACGTATGTAACGTGGAAAACCCTGAAGAGTTTAATCAGCGTTCGATTGCGTTTATTCAAAAACAAATTCAGTGATTTTGTAAATGCGAAATCAAAGATGATGATGGAATCGAATTGAAATAAAAACGGGAAGCTAATTTTAGCTTCCCGTTTTTATTTGGAGGAGGTATCTGACCGAATCGTTCTATCAGGTCACTGAAACCTTGCTATTCAGGTGAGGCAGCACCGCACTGCCAGCAAGAACCGAACTGCGCTTCGTTGACTTCATGACACTTACCACAACGCCACTCTTCATAGATGATCGAATCTTGCTGCTTTTGGTAGTCATTTACTAGCATGCGAGCTTTACTGGCCAATTTTGGCTCATATAACCATACGTAAGGGTCAGTTTCTTCAGTGAATGGGATTTCCCCCTTCAATCCGAACAACCCCTCACCACGGACTTCACAGGCAATATTCTCGCTTTCTAATAATCCACAGATGATATGAGCTTCTGTCGGATTCGATGCACTGAAGATTTTCATTGAAATAGAACCTTATTCAGCTATCTGTGTTATTTAGCTATTATAAACTATTCTGCTATAAACGTTATTCAGCTACGGGCGTTGAACGAAACTTACCCATCAACCATTTAGCCACTATTGGGAATATCCCCAATAACGCAAATGACAATAGTACTGAAGGGGAGACGATGCCCGAAAGTGAATCAATTTCTGCGAGCTGAGTACCAGCATTCAAGAAAACCGCCGTCCCCGGTAACATCCCGATTTGACTCGTAATGTAGTAACGACTCACTGACATCGGTGTTAGACCCATCAATAGGTTGATAAGGAAAAATGGGAATACAGGAATCAGACGCAGAGAAAACAGGTAAAATGCGCCGTCTTTTTCAACCCCCTTGTTAATCGTCGCCAATTTGTCACCAAACTTGGTTTGAATCCAGTCACGTAACAGGTAACGGCTACTTAAGAAGGCTAAAGTAGCACCGATCGCACTTGCGAAAGATACCAGCAGCAAGCTGTTCCAGAAGCCAAATAGCGCGGCCCCTAATAGGGTCACAACAGCGGCACCTGGAATGGAGAAAGCCGTAATCATTACATACGCGACAAAATAGATAGCGGCAGCCGCAATAAAGTTGCTGTCAATGTAGTCATTTAACACAGCTTGTTGGGCCTTAGCATTTTCAAGCGTTAGGTACTGGCCGAAATTGATGCCTAACAACACGATGGTTACGACCAACACAATACCCAATATCATTTTCTTACTCATTGATACTTCCTCTAAATTTTCAATGCATACCGATAGTATAGATAGACAGGCAAAGCATAGATTAACTTTCACCAGATATAAAAAAAGCCGCAGTAAATGCGGCTTAGTTGTGTATAGAGATTGTACTGACAATGTTAATTGACGCGATTGATAAGCTCTTCGCGACGCTGCTGCGGTATAACAGACCAATGTGTACCATTGATCGCGCCTTCTAGCGCCCAAAGTAGTTCAATACTGACAGAAGACGCATGCGATTCTTTGATGGCGTTAAATGCGTTTACAGAGCCAGATTCATATAAACGTTCTACAGAATCGATCCCTGCCTTTTTCAACATACGCTCGGTAGCGAGTCGAAGATTAGGCAGATCTTTGAGTCGGGTCGGCTTAGCAGAAGACTGCTCAGCTTTTTCTTCTTTAGCAAAACCTAGAGACGTGGTTGCAAGCTGCAAGATTTTCTCTTGGTCTTGCCAGAGGCCTTCAGGTAAAGCGAAATATTTAGTAACGACAGGGAAACCACGTTTTTTGTAGACGTACGGTTGAAACCCTTGTTGTTCGAATTGTTTCGTTGTGCCTTTGTCTGCGCGTATGTGCAACTGGTCATTTACAACCAGAGCAAACATAGTGTCATCAGCAAAAAGACCGAAGCCACCAAACATTGAGCGTGATTTTATTTTTCCTAGGGACTCAAATAACTTCATCGAGTCCTTTAGTATCGGTTTATCCATGTTATTTATCTCGGTGTATTTGAACTACGCCACCAAATAAGCAGGTCCGAGAGATTAGCAAAATGTTGCAATTAAATTGTCAATAAGCCGTAAATTACTAAATTATTAGTAGTTACTGCATTTTGCCATCGGTAACCCCGCTACCATACCAACGAGTGGTTTAGGCCGGAAGCTTTGCGTCTCACTCTTTCGAGTGGTTTGCCCTGTGCGTGACTGATTGAATAGAATAAAGTTTTTGTTGAATGAAGCTCACAGTTGATATTTCAAAATGTGATATTGCTTCAATTAATGATCTTTCCGTTGTGCATCTGGGTTCATTATAGTTGCTGATAAAAAAAGCGCACCTAAAGGTGCGCTTGATGAAATTAAACTCGAATTATCAATTAATTTAACGTTTTAACTGTACTTCGTTCAACAATTTCAGGGTGCATTTCGAAGACGCGTTTTTCGTGGTCTTTGTCTTTGATGCGCTCTAATAGAATTTCGAATGCATTCTTACCAACACGACGCTTTGGTTGGTGAACGGTCGTTAGCGGCGGAGAGAAGTATTCAGCCAGTTCGATGTTGTCGTAACCGATCACTGAGATATCTTCTGGAATGCGAATGCCTTTTTCTTGCAGGCGGCTCATTAAGCCGAGTGCCATTGTGTCGTTAAAGCAGAATACCGCCGTTGGACGATCTTCCATCTCAACGATTTGTTCTGCAGCAAGAACAGCCGTATCACACTCGAAGTTACCTTCGATGATCATATTTTCATCGGCAGAAATCTTAGCTTCGTTAAGTGCACGCTTGTAACCGGCAATACGTTCAACACATGCTGCTTTGTCTAAGTGGCCACTTAAACATGCAATCTTAGAGTGACCGCGTTCAATAAGGTATTTGGTCGCTAGGTAGCCACCTTCTTCAGAGTTATCGATGATCTTATCAGCCTGAGAGCTCTCAGGGCCCCAGTCCATGATAACTTTAGGGATGTCAGCGTGACGGTCTAACATCTCTCTTAGTTCTTCAGTTAGGTCAGAACACATAACTAAGATGCCATCTACACGTTTCTCTGCAAGCATTCGAATGTAGTCACGTTGCTTCTCATAGATACCGCCCGTATTACACAGGATCAAAGTGTAACCTTGACGGTAGCAGTAGCTCTCAACACCATCGATAACTTCAGAGAAGAATAGGTTAGTTGATTGAGTCACTAGCATGCCGATAGTGCGTGTTGTATTACATTTCAAGCTACGAGCAACAGCACTTGGTGCATAGTTCAGTTCATCTACGGCTTTGTTTACTTTTTCTTGAGTTGCTTCTGCAACAAAGCGAGTTTTATTGATTACGTGAGAAACGGTTGTTGTTGATACGCCGGCTAAGCGAGCGACATCTTTTATAGTGGCCATGGTTTTATCCTATTAGAAGCTACTTTCCCAAAGTACGGAATAAAGTAGCCGTTAAGCTACCTAACTAAGAGCTTAAATTTGTAGGGCTCTTTGGGTACTAAAGTGCTAAAAAACAAAAAACCGCTATTGAGCGGCTTGTCTTAACACCGAAATGCTCTGAACTTTAATAAGCATAGCATTTCGTGAATGTTTCATATTTTATCGTTTGCGGTCACAATTTTAGACTGACTAGAAACTACTCGCAATAAAATTCACCCAGAAATCCGGGTGAATTGTCACATTCTACTGAATTTATTTACCTAGTCATCCAATAAGCTATTCACCAGCTAAATATTGAGTGTCTAATTGACAGAATGCGAGTAGCAAAGATGAGACACTAGCGTAGAAACCGAATTCATCAACGTCATGACATTTCACGTTGAACTTTGGTACCCAAGTCAGCAGTTGTTGGTCGATAAACTGCTGTTGAACGGCAAATGAATTCTCTAGCTCTTCTTCAATATCCGTTTCGTTTGAACGAATGATCAAGTTACCAAGGAAATCGAGTTCGATAGCAATGTGGTCTGCTGGCTCTTTTAGATCTTGGTTCACAACTAAGTTGTGCTTAGCCATGATCTCTTCCATATCTTTTGCTGGCTTATCATTCAAAAGGCCAGTTTCGCCGATATACATAGAAGCGTAAGGAAGAGCGCCGTGTTTATCTGTCTTTAAGAAAAGGTCGCAAAAGTCTGCAGACAGTTCTAGCTGGGCATCTTCACGTGTTTGTAGACGGTTCAGCGCATCCACTAACTTATCAATCGCTGGCTTTAGTGTTTCATTTTCGCCTAAACCAGTTAGGAAAGAACGAATTTCAACAGAGTGGTAGTGATCGAGTTCTTCTTGAGTGAGCTCTTTGGCAAATAAGCTTGATAGCCACCAGTATATTTCTGCTCTTTGCTCGTTGAACGCTTTCGTATCTTTCATTTGTTAGATCCTGACTTAGTCTTGTGATGTTGCTTATATACATCTTGAAGTCACTTGGGCATAAGCACACCAAGGCTGAATAACAAGGTTATTTGCGAAACGCAAAGTTACTCGTTAGTAGTAATGCCTATATTGAATTGCGATGGACGATAAATAGCAAGGTTTAAGATTGTCTTGTATCAAAAAAAATCCATGTTTCTGGCTTTTATCTTCTGTACCACTAGAATTGTTACTAGTTATGAATAGAATAGTCACTGAAACTATTAAATAAGAAAAGTGGTGTAGATGAGCTATCACGTATTAGTCGTAGAAGATGATGTGGTAACCCGCAGTAAACTGGTTGGATACTTCCAGAACGAGGGTTACACAGTGAGCGAAGCAGAAAGCGGCGCTCAAATGAGAAACGTGTTAGAAGAAAACAACGTTGACCTCATTATGCTGGACATCAACTTACCAGGCGAAGATGGATTGATGCTAACTCGCGAATTACGCAGTCAATCAGACATTGGAATTATTTTAGTTACTGGACGCACGGATAGCATCGACAAAATCGTAGGCCTTGAAATGGGCGCTGACGATTACGTTACTAAACCCTTCGAACTTCGCGAGTTATTAGTTCGAGTAAAAAACCTACTTTGGCGTATCTCTGCCGCTCGTAAAACAGCTGCGGGCGCAGTAGAAGAAACATCAGATGAGTCTGTGGTTCGTTTTGGTGAGTGGACATTTGATATTCCTCGTCGTGCGTTAAGCAAAAACGGCGAACCGGTGAAACTGACCAAAGCAGAATACGAACTGCTAGTGGCTTTGTCCTCTTACCCTAACCAAGTATTAAGCCGCGAACGTATTCTGAATATGATCAGCCACCGAGTGGACGCGCCTAATGACCGTACTATCGACGTACTGATTCGTCGTATGCGTGCAAAAATGGAGTTCGATCCTAAGAACCCACAAATTTTTGTGACGGTTCACGGTGAAGGTTACATGTTCGCTGGTGATTGATTTCCTTCGGGAGTGATTAATCAACAACGACATTTAAACGTAAAAAGCCGAGACATCATTGATGTCTCGGCTTTTTTATTGCTTAGCGTTCATTGTTAACGAACAGAGAACCTAAAAATACTTGCCGACTCAGTCTGCTCAGTATGAGTTTAAAGATTCAGTGGGTTTACTGAGGCTGAGCCGCAGAAACCTCACCGTCATCTTCAACTAAGCTGGAAGCTTCTGGAATAACCGGCTCTTCGACAATGTCATTGCTTGTATCTAGCCAATCACGCAGGCTTTGCCAAACCAATCCCATGGTTTCGTGCCAGTAACGCTCAGTCTGCTCAAGGTAAAGAGCTTTTGGCATGTACTTGTTCCAAGGCTCAACAATACCTTCTTGTGCAAGGTAGTTGGTTGGTGCAGGTAGTGGTTTCATGCCAGCTGAATTGAATTCGTTCAGTGCGCGAGTCATATGGCTCGCTGAAGTCACCAACACCATTCTTTTATTCTTAACGAACGCAGCGGCTTGGCGGGCTTCTTCCCAGGTGTCTTTTGCTGTTTCAAGCAGAATGATGTCGGGCTTTGCTACGCCAAGTGCTAATGCAACTTTAGCCATCATTCTTGCGTTACTTACTTCAGTGCCTGCGCCATAGCCAGACAAAATGAGTTTTGCACCAGGGTAAAGACGTAGAATACGAATCCCTTCACTTAAACGCATCAGGCCGGTGCGGCTAAGTTCTGATGTCGGTGGAATTTGGTCGTCTACGACGTGACCACTTCCGAGAACCATCACGTAATCGACGGTTTCATCGACAGGTAAAAATGCGGTGTGTTGCCTTTCCATTGGCATTAAAAGTTGACTAGAAACTGGTTGGAAAGCGATTAGGAAAATACCACATAGGGCTGAAAGGGTGATTAGGCAACCAGTCTTCCTTTTGGTAGTAAACATCACTAGGGCTAAACCCAGAAAAGCGAGAATTAACATTGCTGGCAGTGGCATCAATAGCGAAGACACTACTTTTTTCAGCTCAAACATATCCGAATAGTCCGAAAAAACATCACTTAGTAGTAAAAAGAGACATCGCCTCTTTATTCCTGAAATTCCTGTGACAGAATAGCAGGCACGATAGGACATAATAACTCAAGTAGCCGTGACTGAAGACCGTAATTTCGACGATATTGCCCACAAATTTGCAAAAAATATTTACGGCTCTGACAAAGGAGAGATCCGTCAGATCATCGTATGGGAAGATTTAGAACAAGCTTTGAGCAAATTTGAGCAATCAGCTTCGCCGCTGCATGTGCTTGATGCTGGAGGCGGACTTGCGCAGATGTCGCAAAAAATTGCGTCGCTTGGGCATAACGTTTCTCTGTGTGATCTATCTTCTGAAATGCTGAAGCTCGCAGAAGAAAGTATCAGCGAAGCGGGTTTGCTAGAGCAATATCGATTTATTCATTCACCGGTACAAAAAGTTGCAGAACATCTCGATGAGAAAGTCGATTTTGTGATGTTTCATGCCGTAATGGAATGGTTAGCCGATCCTAAAGAGGCGCTTGATTTATTGCTTGAACAAGTTAAACCGGGTGGTGTTGCCTCGATAATGTTTTACAACCACCACGGATTAGTCCTGAAAAATGTGATTTGTGGCAACATTCCTCATGTATTGAATGGGATGCCACATCGAAAACGGTTTAAGCTGCAACCACAAAAAGGCTTGAAGCCGGAAGAGGTTTATCAATGGATAGAAGACGCTGGTCTAGAAATCTGTGGTAAATCAGGCATTCGCTCTTTCAGTGACTACATAGGTAATATGGAGTACATGGGCGATTACCAATTTGAAGATGTATTGGAACTGGAAAAACAGCTATGTCGCCAAGAGCCATATCTGTCACTAGGCCGTTATATTCACGTTTGGGCTCAAAAACCTGCGCAATAACAGCGGTGAATGTGGTAAAAGAAGCCACAACATGCGCTATGCAATCGTAAGAAGCCCGCGTCATAAAGAAATAGGCGTCATATCTAATACATTCGATATGACGAAGAACAGTAACAGGAACCACAATGAGTGAAATGACTCAAACTGCCGAAGAGCAGCCAATTGATGAGTTGGTGGGCTGGGTCAAGCAGCATGATTTTTCATTAAACTTGCCACCAGAGCGCTTAGCATTTTTGATTGCTATCGCAGTACTAAGCAATGAAAGGTTCGATGAAGAGTTGGGCGAGGGTGAACTGCACGATGCATTTACCATCGTCACTCGACTGTTTGAAGATACTGGCGAAGCGTCCGCGTTTCGTGCCAACAATGCCATCAACGAGTTAGTTAAACAGAAGTTGATTAGCCGCTTTACCAGCGAAATTACCGATGGTGCGAGTATTTATCGCTTATCACCATTAGCGATTGGTATTTCAGATTATTATTTACGTCACCGTCAGTTCTCTAAGTTGAAACTGTCTATCCAGCTTTCTATGGTTGCGGACGAGATGGCAAAAGCCATTGAAGCAGCACAAAAAGGCGGAACGCCAGGACATTGGAGAAAGAATGTTTACGGCGTGCTCAAGTATTCTGTTGGTGAAATTTTCGATCAGATTGATCTTAACCAACGTGTTATGGATGAGCAGCAGCAAACCGTTAAGCAGCAAATTGCCGACCTTTTAAACAAGGATTGGCGAGAGGCGATTAACAACTGTGAAACCTTGCTTTCAGAAACCTCTTCCACGCTAAAAGAGTTGCAAGACACCTTGCAAGCGGCGGGTGATGAACTGCAAACACAGATCCTCGATATTCAAGAAATTGTCTACGGTGACGATGAACTCGAGTTCGTTGGCGAAACCCTGTTCGGCTTGCAGATGAAGTTAGACCGAATAACCAGTTGGGGCCAACAAGCCATCGATTTATGGATCGGCTACGACCGCCATGTTCACAAGTTCATCCGTACCGCGATTGATATGGATAAAAACCGTGCCTTTAGCCAGCGCTTGCGTCAGTCAGTCACTGACTACTTTGATGCGCCTTGGTTATTGACCTACGCCGATGCTGAGAAGCTGACGGATCTTCGTGATGAAGCGCTTGTGCTTCGTGATGATGAAGTGATGGGACAAGCACCAATCGACGTAGAGTACGAAGAATTTGAGCAAGTGAATGACCTGCTTTCAGATCGAATTGCAGAGATGTTAAAAGCTCACAAACAGCAAGGTGCGCCAATTGATCTTGGCCTTGTGCTACGCGATTACCTCGCTGCACACCCTCGCACACACCATTTTGATTTAGCCAGAATTGTTGTCGACCAAGCCGTGCGCTTAGGTTACTCAGAGTCTGACTATCAGGCTATTCAGCCAGATTGGCAGGCAATCAACGATTTCGGTGCAAAGGTACAAGCAAATGTCATTAACAAGTACTGATGATTACATGCCAGAGAAACTGGTAAAAGCGATAGCGAACCCACTGTTCCCTGCGCTAGATAGCATGCTGCGTTCAGGTAAGCATGTTTCAACAGAAGATCTAGATAACCACGCGTTGCTGTCTGATTTTGAAGTTGAGCTTCAGCATTTCTATCAACGCTACAATACGGAATTGGTAAAAGCGCCGGAAGGTTTCTTTTACTTGCGTCCGCGTTCTACGTCTCTGATTGGCAGAAGTGTGTTGTCTGAGCTCGACATGTTGGTTGGCAAAGTGTTGTGTTTCTTATACCTAAGCCCAGAACGTCTGGCTCATGAAGGTATCTTCACCAACCAAGAACTGTTTGATGAGTTGATGTCGTTAGCGGATGAGAAAAAACTCATGAAGCTAGCAACCAACCGTGCGTCTGGTTCTGACCTAGATAAAGAAAAACTCTTCGAAAAAGTACGTACTTCTCTACGTCGTTTACGCCGTATCGGTATGTTGATTGCGATTGGTGAAACCGGCAAGTTCCGTATCAGCGAAGCGGTATTCCGTTTTGGCGCTGACGTTCGTGTAGGCGACGACATGAAAGAAGCGCAATTACGTCTTATCCGTGATGGTGAAGCTGTGGTGCATACCCAAGAGCCTAACCAAGGTAGCTTGTTAAATGAAGAACAAGCGGAAGCCACATCAGAAGTAGATGCAGACGTAGACGAAAACGGTCAACAAGACATTTTTAACGATCAAGCTAACTTTGACCTTGAGTCAAACGACGGCGAACAAACAAAAGTAGAAGGTGAAGCATGATTGAAAGAGGTAAGTATCAATCATTAACCATGGTCAACTGGAACGGCTTCTTTGCGCGTACTTTTGATATTGATGGATTGGTTACAACGCTTTCTGGCGGTAACGGTGCGGGTAAGTCGACCACAATGGCGGCATTCATCACAGCACTGATCCCTGACCAAAGCCTTCTGCATTTCCGTAACACAACGGAAGCGGGTAGCTCGCAGTCGTCACGTGATAAAGGCCTTTACGGTAAGCTTCAGCCAGGCGCATGTTATGCCGCGCTAGATGTTGTGAACTCTCGTAACCAACGCCTATTGTTTGCAGTAAAACTGCAGCAAGTCGCGGGTCGTGATAAGAAAGTCGACATTAAACCGTTCGTTATCCAAGGCCTTCCAAGCCATGTGAAACCAACGGATGTGTTGATTCAAAACGTTTCAGACAGCCACGCTCGCGTATGCCAGTTGAACGACGTGAAAGCGGCGGTTGCACAATACGAAGGCGCGCATTTTAAGGCCTTCTCTTCGATTGTTGATTACCACTCGCAAATGTTTGAATACGGTGTGGTACCGAAGAAACTGCGTAACAGCAGCGACCGTTCTAAGTTCTACCGCTTAATTGAAGCATCACTTTACGGTGGTATTTCTAGTGCGATTACGCGTTCTCTGCGTGATTACCTTCTGCCGCAAAATGGTGGCGTGAAGAAAGCATTCCAAGACATGGAATCAGCACTACGCGAAAACCGCATGACGCTAGAAGCGATCAAAACGACTCAGTCGGATCGTGATTTGTTTAAGCACTTGATCACTGAATCTACGAACTACGTGGCTGCGGACTACATGCGCCATGCAAACGATCGTCGTAACAAGTTAGATCAAACCATGAAGTTCCGTGGTGAACTGTTCGGTTCTCGCGAAACCTTGCTTGATCAAAACAACTTGTTGAACCGCGTTCAAGAAGAACTAGAGTTACTTGTCGATCAAGAATCAGCACTAGAGCAAGATTACCAAGCGGCTTCGGATCATCTGCAATTAGTTCAAACTGCACTTCGTCAGCAAGAGAAAATTGCTCGCTACAGCGAAGATCTAGAAGAGCTTAATGAGCGTCTAGAAGAACAGATGATGGTGGTTGAAGAAGCTCAAGAGCGAGTACTTCTTGCTGAAGAGCAGGCAACCATTACTGAAGAAGAAGTGGATAGCCTGAAAACTCAGCTTGCTGACTACCAACAAGCGTTGGATGTTCAGCAGACTCGTGCACTTCAATACCAGCAAGCGGTTCAAGCATTAGAGAAAACTAAGCAGTTGCTTGGTGATGAATCTATTACGGCAGAAAGCGCACTAACTCTGGTTTCTGAGCTAAAAGCACAAGAAGAATCAAGCACTCAAACGCTACTGTCAACCAAGCACAAACTAGACATGTCTTCTGCTGCTTCTGCGCAGTTCGACAAAGCGCTCGCTCTTGTTAAAAGTATTGTGGGTGACGTTGAGCGTAAAGAAGCCTCTCACAGCGCTAAACAAGCGTTAGAGAAAGGCCGTAACGCAAAACACGTTGTTGAAAATGAACAACAGTGGCGTGCTCAGCACCGCGATATGGCTCGTGATGTGGCTCAGCAGCGTCAAGCAAAAGAGCTTGCGACTGAATACCAAAAGCAACACAACATCTCACTGACTGACGAAGCGGTTTTCGATGAAGAACGTGAACGTCACGCGATGCAAATCGAGTCTCTTGAGTACTCTCAAGAAGAGCTGCGTGAAGCGAAGAGTGAGCAACGTCGTGTGCAACAAAACCACGACCAAGAGATTCAAAAACTTGAGTCCATTGCTCCAGCGTGGATCACGGCAAACGATGCGCTTGAAGCACTAAGAGATCAAACCGACGCTGAGCTGGAAGATAGCCAAGCGGTGATGACTCAAATGCAGCAAGTACTTGAAGACGAAAAGTCTCAAGCGGTAGCAAAAGATCAGTTGGCTACGCGCCGAGCTGAACTTGAGCAAGAGATTGAGCGTTTAGCTTCGCCAGGTGGTTCTAACGATCCTCGCCTGAAAGGCCTGGCGGATACGCTTGGTGGCGTATTGCTTTCTGAGATCTACGATGACATCACGATTGGCGATGCGCCTTACTTCAGTGCTATGTACGGCCCAGCTCGTCACGCAATTGTGGTTTCTGATCTTGATGGTATTAAAGAGAAGCTGGTGGATCTTGATGATTGTCCAGAAGACCTTTACATCCTAGAAGGCGATGTCGACGCGTTTGATGACAGTTCGTTCAATGCCGATGAGCTTGAAGGCGCAGTGTGTGTTCAGCTGAACGATCGCCAAATGCGTTACTCACGTTTCCCTGAGATCCCACTGTTTGGCCGTGCGGCTCGTGAACAACGCCTAGAGAAATTGCGCGAAGAGCGTGACGTTGTTGTTGAGAACCACGCGAAAGCAGCGTTTGACTCTCAAAAGCTGAATCGCCTATACCAAGCATTCAACAGTTTTGTTGCGAAGCACCTGCACGTTGCGTTTAACGCAGACCCAGAACAAGCACTTGCTGTGATTCGTGATAAGCGTAATCAAATTGTTCGTTCTCTGGCTGAGCTTAACTCTAAAGAGCAACAACAACGTAGCCAGCTTCTACAAAGCAAGCAGGCACTTGGTGCACTAGACAAATTAGCGCCAATGGTTCGTATTTTAGAAGACGAAACATTGGCTGAGCGTTTAGCTGAATTAGAAGCGCAACTAGAGCGTTTAAGTGAAGCTAAGTCTTACTTGAATACGCACGGCAAATCGCTTACTTCTCTAGAGCAAATCGTATCTGCACTAGACGCTGACCCAGAGCAGTTCGAAGCTTTGGAAGCTGAATATCGTCAAGCAGACAACGCGCTACAAACGCTAAAAGGCAAAGTATTCGCACTGTCTGATTTGATTGAGCGTCGTCACTACTTTGCTTACGCGGATTCTGTTGATTTGCTTAACAAGAGCAGTGAACTGAGCGAGCAACTGAAAGCGAAGTTGGTTCAAGCTGAACAAGCAAGAACCAAAGGCCGTGATGGCTTGAAGCAAGCTCGTGAACAGATGAACCAATACAACCAAGTATTGGCGGCACTGAAGAGCTCACATCAAGCGAAGCAAGAGACGGTTCAAGAGTTCAAACAAGAGCTACAAGAATTTGGCGTAAACGCTGATGAAGGCGCTGAAGAGCGTGCTGTACGTCGTCGTGACGAGCTTCAAGAGCGTCTGCACACATCTCGCAGCCGTAAGAGTGAATACGAGCGTACGATTACGTCAACTGAACTTGAGATGAAAGCTCTAGCTAAGCGTCTTAAGAAAGTTCAAAAAGAGTACACCGAGCTTCGTACTTTCGTTGTTGCAGCAAAAGCAGGCTGGTGTTCAGTACTTCGCTTAGCTCGTGAAAATGATGTTGAACGTCGTCTTCATAAGCGTGAACTGGCTTACCTAACAGCGGGCGAGCTTCGCTCTATGTCGGATAAATCACTGGGTGCGCTACGTCTGGCTGTGGCTGACAATGACGACCTACGTGACTCGCTGCGTCTATCGGAAGACAACGCACATCCAGAGCGTAAGGTTCTGTTCTACATTGCGGTTTACCAACACCTTCGTGAGCGTATTCGCCAAGACATCATTCATACGGATGATCCGGTTGAAGCAATCGAAGAGATGGAAGTTGAGCTAGCTCGACTAACAGAAGAATTGACTCAACGTGAAAACCGCCTAGCGATCAGCTCTGAGTCGGTAGCAAGCATCATCAAGAAAACGATTCAGCGCGAGCAGAACCGTATTCGAATGCTGAACCAAGGTCTGTCTAACATCTACTTTGGTCAGGTTAAGGGCGTACGTCTGAACGTTAAGATTCGTGAAAGTCACGAGATCTTGCTATCAGGCTTAGCGACTCAGCAAGAGCAACACAAAGACTTGTTTGAATCAACGCGCTTTACCTTCTCAGAAGCGATGGCGAAGTTGTTCCAACGTGTGAACCCACATATCGATATGGGTCAACGTTCTCCGCAAGTTCTGGGTGAAGAGCTACTCGATTACCGTAACTACCTAGAGCTAAGTGTTGAGGTTAACCGTGGTTCAGACGGTTGGTTACAAGCAGAATCTGGCGCACTTTCTACGGGTGAAGCGATCGGTACCGGTCAGTCTATCCTACTGATGGTTGTTCAGAGCTGGGAAGAAGAGTCTCGTCGACTTCGTAGTAAAGACATCGTTCCATGTCGTTTGTTGTTCCTTGATGAAGCAGCTCGTCTGGATGCGAAATCCATCTCTACCTTGTTCGAACTGTGTGACCGTTTAGGTATGCAACTTCTGATTGCAGCACCAGAGAATATCAGCCCAGAGAAAGGCACAACCTACAAACTGGTTCGTAAAGTCTTTAAAGATCACGAACACGTACATGTTGTTGGCCTGCGTGGTTTTGCTCAAAACAAACCCGCATCTCCAGTTCAAGAGCTTATCGAAGAAACTGAGCAATAACCTTGATAGCCGAGTTATAGCCTTGATCGCGCAGCTATAAGCTCGAAAGCGACTCAATGATATTTGTTCAAAGCCCCTAATCATGAACTGACCCCCAATAGTTGGACACCAATTATTGGGGGTCTTTTTATGTCCAAATATAGCCGAGAGCTAAAATGTATCATTGCTAAGCAATACTTAGATGGCACGTCATCTCTCTACTTAGCAAAACAATATTCAATTTCTTCAAGGCAGATACGGTATTGGGCTCAAGTCTTTGCCATCCATGGTACTGATTCATTTTTACCAACTAATCATGCCGCGACTGCTCAAACAAAACGAAAAGCATTGAATTTAATGTGGACGAATGAATGGTCTCTCACGCACACTAGCGCTGTATTAAACCTCTCATCCCCTGGAATACTCTCTGTCTGGCTTAAACGATTTAATGAGCTCGGTATCAAGGGGCTCGAAATGCGCCAGAAAGGAAGACCCTCAATGAAACAGCAACCTCAACGTACCACTAAGCCTGATAATGAAATGACACTTGAGGAGCTAAAAGAGGAGTTGGTCTACTTACGAACCGAGAATGCCGTTCTAAAAAAGTTGGAAGAGTTGGAGCAGAAAAAAAACCGTCGAACAAAGAAAAAGCGGTCATAGCTCTAACTCTTAAAGGCAAGTACCCATTAAAGCACTTACTGCACACTCTACAGTTGGCAAAAAGTGTCTTTTATTATCAGGCTCAAACGAGCAAGCGCCAAAATAGCTACGAACGTGAGCTGCGGTTGATAAAGTCAATTTATCATGAACATAAGGGGCGATACGGCTACCGCCGTATTCACTTGGAACTAAAGAATCAGGGGTTCGTGCTTAATCACAAAACGGTTCAAAGGCTTATGGCTCAGCTCAACCTTAAATCGACGGTCAGGATTAAAAAGTATCGTTCATACCGAGGAGAGTCAGGAAAAGCTGCTCCCAACGTTCTTGAAAGAGATTTTAGTGCGACTCAACCCGATGAAAAGTGGGTAACTGATGTCACGGAGTTCAAAGTCAAAGAGCAGAAAGTATACTTATCTCCCGTTGTCGACTTGTTTACTCAGGAGGTGGTTGCTTATAGAGTGGCCAAAAATGCCTGCTTGCCGCTTGTCACAGATATGCTGACGGAAGCTATATCAACGCTTAAACCCAACTCAAAGCCAATTATACATAGCGATCAAGGTTGGCAATATCGCCATCGACAGTATCAGAAAAAGGTAGCGGAGAGTGGGTTAACGCAAAGCATGTCGAGAAAAGGTAACTGCTTGGATAATGCTGTTGCTGAAAACTTTTTTGCTTTACTCAAAACCGAGATGTATCACAACCAAAGCTTTGAAGATGCAGATGCTCTGATAGAGCAGATTAAAGAATACATCGAGTACTACAATACCAAACGTATAAAAGTGAAACTAAAAGGCCTGACTCCGATAGAATATCGAACTCAGGCCTTGAAAGCCGCTTAACAGAAATGTCCAACTTTACGGGGTCACTTCATCAATAGGGGCTTTTTTGTACCTTGAATCTAATTCCTTACTTCTGACTTCTACAGCAGAACTCCTCCCGCTTAATCCTCTCTTCGATACTGATAAGACCACTCATATCTTATGGTTATTATCAATGGAACTTGTTTGAGGTCACACGCACAAAACCACAAATAATGTATGGTAATGACATAGATTTAATAATATTAATAATATTGTATTACTTAAATTTTAATTATTGATAACTCGCGTGTGCGAAAGGTAAAGGTAGGACTTAGGTATGATTCAAATCGTTATTGATGGGAAATATCGAATCGTCGAGCAAGGGCAAACCGTTCTTGAAGCGGCAAAAACATGTGGTTTGGAGATCCCATCTTTATGTGGTTTGAACAAAACAACGGATAAAGTGCCGTGTGATTTGTGTGTTGTGGAAGTTGATGGCGTTGGTGTTACTCGCTCTTGTGAGCTTGAAGTGTCTAATGGGCTGAATATTACCACTCAGTCAAAACAGTTAACGAACCATCGACAAGAAGCGTTGAATCGCATTATGACCGATCACTACGCTGACTGTGAAGCGCCATGCCAAACAGCCTGTCCTGCTGGGGTCGACATCCAATCTTACCTGCACCATATTGCTCAAAATGATCACATCAAAGCGATTGAAGTGATCAAAAAGACATTGCCAATGCCGCTTTCAATTGGTCGTGTGTGTCCTGCTTTCTGTGAAACCGAATGTCGTCGTAACTTGGTCGATGAATCCATCGCGATTCGCCAACTCAAACGACACGCTGCCGATGCAGATTTAGCGGCTCAAGAGAGCTACATGCCAGCTAAGAAACCGAATAAAGGCAAGAGCATTGCAATCGTCGGTAGTGGCCCCGGCGGTCTTACTGCGGGTTATTACCTATCTAACGAAGGGTATGATGTCAGTGTCTATGAGTCGATGCCGCAAGCGGGTGGTTGGCTGCGTTACGGTATACCTGAATATCGCTTACCTAAGTCGATTCTAGACAAAGAAATCGAGTTGATGTGTCGCAACGGAATGGTGGTTGAGTGCGGTAAAAAACTCGGTGTTGATTTTACACTGTCTGATTTAAGTAACGATTTTGATGCGGTTTGTTTAGCGGTTGGCGCATCGCAAGCGGTCGAGATGAATTACCCGGGGAGTGAACTCGGCGGTTGTTATTTGGGTGTCGATTATCTGAAAGATTACGTGACCGATCAGCAGTATGTCACTGGTAAAAAGGTTGCCGTGATCGGTGGCGGTAATACCGCGATTGACTGTGCTCGAACAGCGGTTCGTGATGGCGCGGATACTACGCTGATTTATCGTCGTACTCGAGATGAGATGCCAGCAGAAGATTACGAAATCGAAGAAGCTGAACATGAAGGTGTGAAGTTCCACTTCTTAACCAACCCTGCAGAAAACATAGCCGATGATGATGGCCATGTATCAGAAATACGATTAGAACGAATGGCTTTGGGGCCGGCTGATGCTTCAGGTCGTCGCAGCCCTAAACCAACTGGCGAGTTCTTTGTTGAAGCGTTTGATACGGTTATTGCTGCCGTGTCGCAAAAGCCTGATCTGAGCTTTATGGACAATGAAGCAATTGATATTCCTCTTACTCGTTGGAATACCGCAGATGCTGATCCACAAACCATGCACACCGGAACCGGAAATATTTTCAGTATTGGTGATTTCCGACGCGGCCCTGCAACTGCAGTCGAAGCGGTGGGTGATGGGCGTATTGCTGCACAAGCGATCGATCGCTTCTTCCATGGTGATATGGACAATATTCCGGCTAAACCGTTTAACTCAAGAAAGCACAAACAGCTCAAAGCGGTGGATCCTGAGCAATATCAGTCGATACAACGCATGGCTCGTAAGATCATGCCTGAATTAACGCCCGAGCAGCGTGAACAAAGCTTCGATGAAGTAGAAACAGGGTTTGATAATGCTGATGCAATAGCGGAAGCAGCAAGATGTCTAGAGTGTGGCTGCCAAGCTAATACAGATTGCGACCTACGAGACTACTCGACCGAATACCAAGCAACGCAGACACATCCAGAATACAAAATCGATGTGGCTTCGAATGAGAGTTGGCAGGCGATTCGTGCTGAAGAAGCGAAGGTCGGGTTAACAAGACAAAAATTTTCGGTCGATGACAGTTCTGAGTTCATTATCTTTGACGCCAACCGCTGTATTAGTTGTGGCCAGTGTATCCAAGCGTGTCGAGAACAGAATGTTCATGGCGTTCTAAGCTTCATGAATCAATCAGATGGCAAGCCTGCATCAAGACCTGAATGTCGTCCTAACTTTGGGGCAGATAAGACCTTAATGGGCGACTCAAACTGCGTTCAATGCGGATCGTGTATTCAGGCGTGTCCAACAGGTGCAATGGTCGATGCTCGTGATAGAAAGCAGGGAGACACAGATCTACTCAAGAAAGTCGACACCATCTGCACCTATTGCGGTGTCGGCTGTAAGCTAACCATGCATATCGATGAGCAGAAAAACAAAATCCGCTATATCGAAGGCGGTGACTCTCCGGTAAATGAAGGCATGTTGTGTGTTAAGGGGCGGTTCGGCTTCGATTTTGTGGGCAGCGATGCGCGTTTAACCACACCATTAATTCGTAAAGATGGCTGGTTGCAACCTGCTAGCTGGGATGAAGCCGTTAAGCTCATTGCCGAGAAGTTTACTGCGATTAAGCAAGGCTTTGGCAGTAACGCTTTAGCGGGTTTCTCGTCGGCGAAAACCACCAATGAAGATAACTATGCCTTCCAAAAATTCATACGTCGTGAACTCGGCACCAATAACGTCGATCACTGTGCACGCCTTTGTCACGCATCGACTGTTACTGGTTTAGAGGCTTCGTTGGGCAGCGGGGCGATGACCAATGATATTCCAAGCATCAAGCACTCAGATGTGATCTTTATTATTGGCTCAGACACGACTTCAGCACACCCAATTATTGGCTCGCATATCAAGCAAGCGGTGAGACATGGTGGAGCAAGACTAATCGTTGCCGATCCAAAACGGATTGATATTGCTGACCATGCTGAGCTTTACTTAGCGCACCGACCGGGTACCGATGTAATGCTGATCAATGGTGTGATGCAGCAGATCATCAAACACGGTTGGTACGACCAAGAGTATATCGAAGATCGTGTGGATGGCTTTGATACCTTGCTCCAAGAGGTGATGTCACCAAGCTATTCGCTAGACAAAGTGGAGCTGGTAACTGGCGTTAAAGCGGAAGACATCTTCGCAATGGCACGATTGATTGGTACTGCAGAGCGCACAGCGGTGTACTACTCGATGGGCATTACGCAACATACCACTGGTCACGATAACGTTCGATCAATCGCTAACCTGCAGCTCTTGTGTGGCAATATCGGAATTGAAGGCGGCGGTATCAACCCATTACGTGGTCAATCCAATGTTCAGGGTGCATGCGACATGGGTGCATTGCCAAACAATCTTCCGGGTTATCAGAAAGTGTACAACCCAATGGTTCGTCAAAAATTCGCGATGGAGTGGGGCGTTTCTGACTTACCGGCTGAAACAGGCTTAACGCTGACCGAGATTATTGATGGTGCGTGTCATCGAGATGTTCGTGGCCTGTACGTAATGGGCGAGAACCCAGTGCTGAGTGACCCGAACCAAGCGCATGTGATTGAAGGTCTTGAAGCGTTAGATTTCCTCGTGGTTCAAGATATTTTCTTAACCGAAACCGCGCAGTATGCCGATGTGGTGCTGCCGTCTTGCTCGTTTGCTGAGAAGTCTGGTCATTTTACTAATACCGAGCGTCGTGTTCAGCGTATTAACCCGGCGGTATTGCCTCCAGGTGAAGCGAAAGAAGACTGGGTGATTATCCAAATGTTGGCTAATGCGATGGGCGGCAATTGGGAATATGACTCGGTTGCTGATATCACCAATGAGATAGCTCGTGTCACGCCACAGTATGGCGGTTTACGTTGGGAGAACATTACGGTCAACGGCGTGCAATGGCCAAGTAATAAGAACAACCCTGATGGCACACGTATCATGCACCAGACTCAATTTACGCGTGGGCGTGGTCAAATGGAGGCGATTCCGTTTAGATACGCTGCTGAATTACCGGATGCGGAATACCCGTTAGTATTAACGACAGGCCGCATTCTAGAACAGTTCCACACCGGAACCATGACTCGTAAAACCAAAGGGTTGGATAACTTAGCAGGACCGCGTGCCATGGTGAGTGTTCATGATGCTGAGGCGTTAGGTATCTCGAATGGTCAGATGCTCAAGGTCTCAACACGTCGTGGTGAAATCGAAATCGCGGCGTTTGTCACTAAACGAATGCAAAAGGGTGTGGTGTTTATTCCATTCCATTTTGTTGAATCGCCGGTTAACCGCTTGACTACCACAGCGACTGATCCACACGCGAAGATCCCTGAGTTTAAGGTGGCGGCTGTGCGTATTGATCCTATTCGTGAGCCTGAAAGTGAAGTAACAGAGGCTTAGTCATATTAACTAGGTAAAAGACGGCAGACATTAAAAAACCGCGTAACTCTCAGAGTTATGCGGCTTTTTTATCGAGCTAGCTTCAGTATGAATTACTTACTGAGTCGTTTCGCTTTTAATATAGATGAGCTTAGTTTGGAACAATTTCGCTGCCGTGAACACCAAATTGCTTAGCAGCATAGGCAACGCGCTCTGCTGGTTTTGGGTATTCAGCTGGTGTACCCAGGTTTTCAATATGATGCAAGCGAGGTAATAAACCTGCGCCGTTTGCAATCTGTATTGCTAATCCAGGACGAGCGTTTAGCTCCAGTACCATTGGGCCTTCTTCTTGGTCTAAAACCATGTCCGTACCCATGTAGCCAAGGCCTGTCATTTCCCAAGCACTTGATGCAAGTGTCAGCAGCTTTTCCCAATGCGGCACTTGTAGTAGCGCCAACTCTTTCCCCGTATCTGGGTGGTGAGTCACTGGGTGGTCAAATTGAACCGCACGAACAGCTTTACCCGTAGCGATACAAATACCTACACCCACAGCACCTTGGTGCAAGTTAGCTTTACCATCAGAAGCTGAAGTCGATAGACGCATCATCGCCATTACAGGGTAGCCCTTGAATACAATGATTCGTACATCTGGTACACCCTCGTAACTGAAGCCGTCAAAACACTCGTCAAACTTGATGAGGTTTTCAACTACAGCAACATCGTTCTTACCACCGAGTGAGAAAAGACCCGCGAGAGCGTTACTGATGTGGCGCTCTACGTCTTCTTCATTGATAGTCGAACCTGATGGCTTGGTGTAAACGCCGTCCTTGTGAGAAGTCACAACAAGGATACCTTTACCACCACTGCCTTGAGCTGGCTTGATTACGAAACCCGGCCACTCTTTTACCATCTTGTGGATTGTTTTTACTTCAGCTTGATGACCAATCACGCCAATCAGTTTTGGTACAGTAGCACCAGCCTGTTCAGCAATGATTTTAGTCTTAAGCTTGTCATCAACGAGTGGATACTTGGAACGATCATTGTAGCGACCAATATAACTATGGTTACGCTTGTTCATTCCCATTATGCCTTTGTCTTTCAACCTAAACGGTGAAGTAAACTGATCAAACATAACTTAGTCCTCCGCTAGCGGTTTAAAGCGACGAAGCTCGGTTAGACGGTATCCTGTGTAGTTACCTAGTAGCAAGATGGTCGCTAGAATAACAAGTTGTAAACCAATAAAGTTAAACGTTAAGTGCTGAATGAACGGGTTAGTCATGCCTAAGTAAACAAGAACTGCAGTGAATAGAGAGCCACCACCTTGCAGCATTACTTCTTTCGCGCCTTCTTCTTCCCATAGGATAGACATACGTTCGATAGTCCAAGATAGGATAATCATTGGGAAGAATGTAATGGATAGACCTTCAGTCAGACCCACTTTAAACGCGACCACAGTAAACACAGAGATAATCATGATTACCGTGATGATTACGGCGGATATCCTGGCTACCAAGAGCAAGTTGAGTTTGGACAAGTAACTTCGAATAATCAGACCCGTACCTACAATAAGTAGGAAGCCAACAATACCCGTTACCAGTTGTGTTTGTACAAAGGCTACCGCAATCAGTACTGGCATGAACGTACCAGACGTTTTCAAACCGATGATGACACGTAGGAACACAACAATCAGAGCACCGATAGGAATCAGCATGATGGTTTTAAACATCGCTTGCTCTTCTAGCGGTAGGCTGTGAATTGAAAGGTTTAATAGTTGATCAGCAGAGACTTTACTATTGGTTGCTTCCGTTGGTGAAACCTCTTGAGCAATCATAGAGAAGTGAACTTTACTATTCTGACCGCCAACAACATCCAGTAGAGAAACGTTTGATTCGTCCCAGATGAGTAGGTTTGGTTGAACTTGTTGTTCGCTTGATTCAGGAGAGAACAGAATCCACTCGTCGTTATCCCAGATCTGAATCATGTTTTGAATCGACTGACGACGACGACCATCTTCTAGCTCGATAACACCGACCACTTTGTTGTGTATTTTCGCCGCTGAAAGTAGCTTGTGTGTCGCTTCCACTTTGGTCATGTTGTTCAGAATCAGCGCTGAGTTTTGGCTGTCTGGATCATTAAGTGTTTTGATGAGCTCACGGGTAAAAGTGATATTGTCTGCAGAACGTTTTGTCGCTCTATCAATCAATGCAAGAGAAGCCGCTTCTTCAGGGCCGTCGAAGCTTGGTTGCGAGACTTCACCTTCTGGTGCGATAGCATCAACTTTTGCTTGGTTGTCGACTAGGAATTGTGTTTTGTAGTAGATGGTTTGAGGGCCATCTGCGTATCGAATAGACCACTCTGCGCGGCGACCTGATTCGGTATTCAAGTAAGAGATACCGTAACCCGGCGATGAAGCCGATTCGCCGATAAGTGTGTAGTTAGACTGAGTATGAGGAGCCGCTAAGGAAACTTTTGCTTCTTTGCCTACTGCGTTGAACTCGATGCGAGCTTCAACGTCCCAAACCTGTCTGGTTTCCCCTGGAGTCCAAGGTACACCGTAGGTCGTATGTCTGAACATACTCAGTGTTATACCTGCCACGATAAGCAGGAATATAGAGATATAAAATGGAATTCTTGACGTCATAGCTTACCCTACTATTGTTATTTAACTTCCGTTTGTACGTACTTTTTACTTACATCTACTAGCGCTATGTCTTTGATAAATTCGCGCCCTAGTAATACAGGGTGACTCATTTGAGAGCGATCCGCCAATGTAAATTGCGCTTTTTCATGGATTTTTCCAACTTTCACCCATAATTCGATCACAGCTCGACGTTCTGTTTGATCATTGGTTGATTGACGGATTTTTACATAACGTACAACAGGCGCTTCAATCCATTTCTGGTCTTCTTCAGCTTGGGCTTTGTCGTCTAGGTGAAATTTAACCCAGTTCTTGCCGTTACGTTCGAATTCTTTGATATCGACAGCGTTTAAAGAAGAGGTGGTTGCGCCAGTATCAACACGAGCATCAAAACTTTGGGAGATCGAGTCGATAGACACTTTTTCGATGCCGCCAAGGATAGTCGGTTGTGATGTAGGAGCGATAGGAGCAACGGCAACAGCGACAGGTTCTTCTTCCTCTAGCTCTTCGATAACCTTGTGTTCCATGTTCGTTAGATGGGTATCTAATTGACTAGAAAGGGTAGTAATTTCGTCTTCTAAGCTTTCAATATAATCACTTTGATTGCTTAGTTGCAGTTCAAGATTTTGAACCTTATTTGCGATGTTTGTCTCTGAGCGGGAAATAGCGTCGAGAGTTTCTTGGTGATAGGTAGCACCATTTGTAAGAGTACAGCCAGAGAGCAAACCAACCGCCACAATAGGCGATAATCGCTTAAACATAAAAAAACCTTTGAGAATTAGAGAATAGTTTAGACTATTTAGAAGTTTAGCCCACAAAAAAGGATGCGTGAAGCATCCTATTGTAAGAGTCTGGTCATATTGAATCGCAATGTGAGCGCTACGCCAATTATTGCTATTTGAAATAGCTCACTTATTAAACATAAGTCAATTTTTGTTCAATTCGTGAGCTCAGGAAGCAAAGTTCACCGTGAGATTGACGGTGGCTTTTTGACCATGCAAGCCATTGTTTTGCTGCCTTAATAGGCTTGTGTTTTATTTACTCAATATGCCACTGCTTTGTGGGCAGTAAATCTATGGCTTTGTTGCTACCAGAATCGCACGTCTCGGTGCAGGGTGACCTTCAACCGTTTTACTTGGATCGTTCGGATCTAGGTAATCTGGAAGAGAGTTGTGTGTCATCCATTCTGTGGTGCGTTGTTCACCAATTGTCGTGACATTTTCGTCAACGATTCGTACGTCTTCAAAACCAACTTGTTCTAGCCAGCGTTTCAGTGCGCGAGCTGAAGGGAAGAAGTAGACGTTTCTCATTTGCGCGTAACGGTCAACAGGAACCAGTACCGCATTTTCGTCGCCTTCGATAACCAAGGTTTCAAGAACCAGTTCACCGCCAGACACCAATTGGTCTTTTAGTTGAATCAAGTGGTCCAGTGGTGAACGACGATGGTAAAGCACGCCCATGCTGAATACCGTGTCGTAGGCTTCTAGCTTTGGCAGCTGCTCAATACCTAGAGGTAATAGGTGAGCTCGTTGGTCATCGCCCATCAACTTACGAATTGCTTCAAACTGAACCAAGAACAGGTGAGAAGGATCGATACCAACCGTTAAGCGGGCACCTTCACCCAGCATGCGCCACATGTGGTAACCATTGCCACAACCTACATCGAGAACCGAACGGTTTTTCAATGGAGAGATATGTGGAAGCACACGATCCCATTTCCAATCACTGCGCCATTCAGTATCGATATGAATATCGTGAACCGTGTAAGGTCCTTTTCTCCATGGGTGGAACGTCTTTAATAGGCTTTCTAACTTTTTAAGCTCGCCCGTGTGAAACGGTGTTGAGCTGCTAATCGTCACTGAATTTTTCAGATCAACTTGGTCTGGCACACCTTGTGGAATCTTGTTTAGTGCACGTAACCAGCGGTCAAAATCACCGTGCTCTGCATTTTGCCAATCGGTCAGTTGCTGTGGCAGGACATTTAGCCACGGCTGAAGGCGAGTATCTTGGGCAATAAGTTGATAAAAATTGGCAAAATTAAACATAGGTTTTCACTGAGTTGGTGGTGTAGAAATTAAATTTGTCACTCGATTGAGAGTATGGACCAACATGCTAGGGAGTCTCGTTTATCGTGTTTGATAAGAGATCCCCAACTCGCTCGTTCCTCGCTCTTGAGGATGACATTTTAGTACGTGCTAACGGTGTCGCGACGGTTACGTAATCGAAAATGTTTACTTTACCGCGAACATTGAACCAAAGTTGAAACATTGGAACCAGACTTCGCTGCTTGAGAAGCCAATCTTATCAAATCGCTCTCTGTGAACAGGGATCGAATCTGGGCGCATCACGTTTTCAATTGCGCTGCGCTTCTGACTTACTTCTAGCTCGCTGTACCCGTTAGCACGTTTGAAATCATGGTGCAGGTCGATAAGCAGTTCATTTGAGCTTTCATCTTCGAATACGTATTTTTCTGACAGGATTAAGATCCCGCCTGGGCGCAGGCCAGCGTGAATTTTCTCAAGCAGAGCGTATCGATCATCTGGAGAAAGAAATTGCAGCGTAAAGTTAAGCACTACAACAGAAGCGTCTTTGATTTCGACTTCACGGATGTCGGCTTCAATCACTTCTACCGGCGTGTCACTGCGGTAAGCATTAACGTGCAATTTGCAGCGCTCAACCATGGCTTCTGAATTATCGATAGCGAAAATCGTGCAGCCTTCTTGCTGAATGTGACGACGCATTGAAAGTGTCGCAGCACCAAGCGAGCAGCCAAGGTCATAAATATTTGAATGTGGCTTTACAAAGCGCTCAGCCAGCATGCCGATTGCAGAGATGATATTACTATAGCCAGGCACCGAACGTTGAATCATATCCGGAAATACTTCAGCAACCCTTGCATCAAAGGTGAAGTCTCCAATTTTATCAATAGGAGCGGAAAAGATATTGTCTGTGTTGCTCATGGCATTTTCTCTCGACAGTCAGCGTAATTGGCACAAAATTCGTACCAAATAAAAGGGGACGTATTTTACGTAAAAAAAGCGCCACTGTCACGAAAACTGAGATTTAGCTCAAGGTTCGTAGCTACTCATAGATGATGGGTTAAAACATCGAGATTTGATGATTGCCTTTTTGAGCCGGAAACTGAGCCAGATCGGGCAGTAATAATGACGTATTTTCAGACACTTGCTTTTGTAGCCGCTTATAAATAGCAGTCGCAAGTTCAGGTGCGTGGTTATTGTCTGGGGTGTGGATCATTAAATAGGGCTGCTTGCCTTCATTGATCCAGTTTGGGATTTTGGCAAACCAAGGCTTAAAAAACTCAATGTTAGGTTCTTGGTCTGGGTGACCAATAAATCGAATCATTGGGTTATTGGCGGTCGCAATTGCATGAACAGGAACACGCGGTTTTTTCTGATGCGCATCGATCACCGCTTCTGTGGTGGGTGGCGCAGAGAAAACGGGGCGGCTGTCCATAATGATGCGATTGATGCCTTCCTCAACCAGCCATTGGTTGAAGCGTTTTTCCGCATCGCCCTTGTCAAAGAAACCCAAGTGTCGAACTTCGACGCCGAGCAGCATATCTTTTGGGAATAAGGTGCAAAACTTTTGTAGGGCAGGCAGCATGCTGGGTTCAAAGCTATGTGGCAGTTGAATCGTCCATTGGCCAATGCGGTCGTGCAGTGGCGACATGGTCATCAAGAACTCTTTGAGCTCTGCTTGGCAGTGTCTGAGTTGCTGCTGGTGGGTGATGAATTTGGGCAATTTGAAGGTGAACTTGAAATCATCGTGACTGGCGGCTTTCCAATTATGAACGGTAGACACACTTGGCGTAGCGTAAAAGGTCGTGTTGCCCTCAACAGTATGAAAAACTTGCGTGTACTTTTCTAGGCGTTCGGCAGGCTTGGTTCCCTTGCCATAGAACTGACTTTGCCACTCAGAGTGAGACCACATGGTTAATCCAAGTCTTAGAGGTAAAGTTTCTGTTGTTATTACACGATCATCCATCTATTACACCGTTATCCGTCACGCCATCAGTCATTACAAAAAGTTTTTGGGTTGAAACGAAAATCTACTTTACGAGAGTTTTGCTGATTAAGGTACTTTCGAGATATAATTATCGCAATTTTTTCGGTTTTGATGAATCTTTGCGCACTTGATGGGCTAAAAAGCAGCAAAGCCAGATAAAACACAATAAATTCGAATGCGGAAGGTCGATTTTAAGCGAGTTTCCGCGTATAAATGATCCTTTGCTCTGTAGGGCTATTCTGATACCTACAGCTTGGAAATTAGTAAATTATTAAGAGATTGGGAAATTCATTATGCGTACCCATTACTGTGGTAACCTGAACAAGTCCCTGGCGGGACAAACTGTAGAACTGTGCGGCTGGGTAAACCGTCGCCGTGATTTAGGCGGTCTTATCTTTATTGATATGCGTGATCGTGAAGGCATCGTTCAGGTTGTTGTCGATCCAGATATGAAAGATATCTTCCCGATCGCTAACCAACTGCGTAATGAATTCTGTATCAAGTTTACTGGTGAAGTACGTGTTCGTCCGGACAGCCAAGTAAATAAAGACATGGCTACTGGTGAAGTAGAACTTTACGCGACTGGTCTAGAGATCATCAACCGTTCAGAAGCGCTTCCACTAGACTTCAACCAAACGAACTCTGAAGAGCAGCGTCTTAAGTACCGTTACATCGATCTTCGTCGTCCAGAAATGAGCGACCGTATCAAGCTTCGTGCACGTGCTTCTAGCTTCGTTCGTCGTTTCCTAGATGAGAACCTATTCCTAGACATCGAAACGCCAGTACTAACAAAAGCGACACCAGAAGGTGCTCGTGACTACCTAGTACCAAGCCGTGTTCACAAAGGTAGCTTCTACGCACTTCCTCAATCTCCTCAGCTGTTCAAGCAACTGCTGATGATGTCTGGTTTTGACCGTTACTACCAAATCGTTAAATGTTTCCGTGATGAAGATTTACGTGCTGACCGTCAGCCTGAATTTACTCAAATCGATATCGAAACATCTTTCATGACTTCTCAAGAAGTACGTAACGTGACTGAGAAGCTTGTTCACGATATGTGGAAAGAACTTCTAGATGTTGAACTAGGTCAATTCCCAGTAATGCCTTTCTCTGAAGCGATTCGTCGTTTCGGTTCTGATAAGCCAGACCTACGTAACCCACTAGAGCTAGTTGACGTTGCTGACTTGGTTAAAGACGTTGAGTTCAAAGTATTCTCTGGCCCAGCTAACGACGAAAAAGGTCGCGTAGCGGTTATCCGTGTACCAGGTGGTGCTAAGCTAACTCGTAAGCAAATCGACGGTTACGCTGAACACGTAAACATCTACGGCGCGAAAGGCTTAGCTTGGATGAAGGTTAACGACCGTGCTGCAGGCATGGAAGGTATTCAATCTCCAGTTGCTAAGTTCCTAAGCGAAGACGTAATCAACGGTATTCTAGATCGCACTCAAGCTGAATCTGGCGATATCATTCTGTTCGGCGCAGACAAAGCGGGCATCGTTGCTGAAGCAATGGGCGCACTTCGTCTTAAACTAGGTACGGATCTAGAGCTAACAGACACATCTGCATGGGCTCCACTGTGGGTTGTTGACTTCCCAATGTTCGAAGAAGACGGCGAAGGTAACCTACACGCAATGCACCACCCATTCACATCACCACTAAGTGTGAACGCGGAAGAGCTAAAAGCGAACCCAGCAGCAGCAAACTCTGATGCATACGACATGGTAATCAACGGCTACGAAGTAGGCGGCGGTTCTGTACGTATTCACAACGCAGAAATGCAAACAGCGGTATTTGGTATCCTAGGTATCGAAGCACAAGAGCAACAAGAGAAGTTCGGCTTCCTACTTGAAGCACTTAAGTACGGTACGCCACCTCACGCAGGTCTAGCATTCGGTCTTGACCGTCTAGCAATGCTGCTTTGTGGTACTGAGAACATCCGTGACGTTATCGCATTCCCGAAAACAACAGCTGCAGCATGTCTACTAACAGACGCGCCAAGCCTAGCGAACCCAGCATCACTGGAAGAGCTAGCAATCGCAGTTAAATTGGCAGAGAAAAAAGAGCAAGCGTAAGCCTGTTATCTTTTCTTGTTGATGAAGAGCTCCTACTTGATAGAGAGCTCTTAATTAATTAGCCGAGACTTGCCAGTAAATTAGAAAATGCCCGTTAATTTGACGGGCATTTTTTTTTGCGTTCGATATACTAAGCTCATAAAGCATGTATAAATAATCAGTATTGAAGTTATGTCTATTATCTTAGGGATTGACCCTGGCTCGCGTATTACCGGCTATGGCGTGATTCGTCAAAATGGTCGCCATCTATATTACTTAGGTAGCGGTTGTATCCGCACCTCTGAAAAAGAATTGCCGGGCCGACTCAAACAAATCTACGCAGGTGTGAGCGAAATCATCACTCAGTTTCAGCCGGATGTGTTTGCGATAGAGCAGGTCTTCATGGCGAAGAATGCGGATTCTGCACTTAAGCTGGGACAAGCTCGTGGCAGTGCGATAGTGGCAGCGGTAAATGCTGATCTGCCCGTTCATGAATATGCGGCTCGCCTAATCAAACAAGCAGTGACAGGTAATGGTGGTGCAGATAAGTCTATGGTTCAGAACATGGTGATGAGCATGCTTAAGTTACCCGCTAAACCACAGGCCGATGCTGCCGATGCTCTAGGCGTAGCGATCACTCACGCCAACACCAATAAAACCTTGGTAGCTCTTGCTGGTAAAGCGACAGGCGCGAGAAAAGGGCGTTACCGTTAATCTCATCCCTCTATTTTCTGAAAGCTTGCATTACTTGAGCCTGACGCTTCGTTTGGCTCATATCAAAACAATACTCACCTAAATCCTTGATGAAATGAGATCTTTCGAACAGAACCCAGATAATAACATTGCGTATCATTTAACATGTCATTAACATTGGTCGGAGGTCTTACAAGTTAATCAAGGATGATCACTGATGAACCCAATCAAGCTGTGGCGCGCGCTGTTTCTACCCAAAAGTAATGGATGGAATAGCAACGAAGTCAGACAAGCCGATATCTTATTACTCTTCACTTTTATCGCATTCTTCGTGGGTGTCTACAGCCTCATCAAGTGGACCAAGCATGAAGAGCAATTACTGGTTGCCACTTCCGTATTTCTTATCGCCTTTGAATTAGTTTCAGCGCTTTTATTACGCATTACCCGAAAGCCTAGCTTGGCATTGAACTTTGGCTTTGTCGGCATGGCGGTGCACGCCCTGAATATCATCTACCAAAGCGGTGGCGTGGTTGAGTCTACTCAGGCTTATTGGGTGCCGTTGTTAGTGGTTGCTTTTTTCCTGTCAGGAACTCGGATTGTCGCCCTTGTATGGAGTGGGTTAGTGATTGGCGTTTCACTGGTGATGACTTCAGCTCATCTTGATGGCTTTGAATTTCCGCAGTTAGTACTTACTCCGGAAGCGATAGTGGTTGAAACGTGGTCTGGTGTGATCATGCCGCTGGTGGTGATTTGCATTGCTCAAGCCTTTACCGCTAAGCAAAAAGAGGTGGCGATTGAAATGGCAGAAGATGCGATTTCGGAAAGCCAACAGATTGCCAATCAAGCGACGCAAAGTGAAGGTCGACTTTCTATTGTCCTTGACCAAGCGAACTCAAACTCTGAAAGCTTACAGGGCGTATCTGTCCATTTAGATCAGCAGTCTCAAGATCTGCATGCTCAAGTTGAAGTGTTGAACATCAATTGCGAATCTCAGGCGAGTGCAGCAGAACAGATGAGCCAACAACTGCATCAAATGACTCAAGGCATCGAAGAATCCAATTCATTCGTGGGTGAACTGAAAGAGCGCAGTGAAGCGGTCGGAACCAAAGCGCAGAAGAGTTCAGAATCACTAGAAGCCTCAACCAGTGCAATCAGCCAGATCATTCAAAGTAATCAAGAGATCATGAAAGTCGCTGATTTGATTACCTCGGTTGCTGAGCAAACCAACTTATTAGCTCTTAACGCAGCAATAGAAGCAGCACGCGCCGGAGAGCAAGGGCGAGGTTTTGCGGTAGTTGCAGACCAAGTGAGAGAGCTATCGGCGAAAAGTAGCCACTCCGCGATAGAAATTCGAACCTTATTAGACCGAAGTAAAGAAGAAGTGGAACATGGAAGAGCCATCATTGAAACCACGGCCAATGAAATGAACGGCATTATCTCCGAGGTTCAAACCATCTCGACCGACGTTAACCAACTGACTAATATTATGGCGATGCAGATGAGCTCATTGAAAGAACTCGATCTCGCGAGTTCAGAAGTGGCACAGAGCGTTGCAGAAACTAAATCCGTGTCAGGTTTAGTCGCTAATTATGGTTCTGAACTGACCGGGCATGTCACCTCAGTAAAAGAACTGGTCGAAAGCTTAAACAGCGTGGTTTCCCAAGCTAAGTAAGCTTAAATAAATCATCCTAATAAACACAAAGAACTGGATAAGCATCCAGTTCTTTTATATTCTGTCCCTCAAATTATATTCCATCAAGAGAGTGAATTGTGATCGGACGTCTACGCGGTACATTAATAGAAAAACAGCCACCAGAATTACTAATCGAAGTGAGTGGCGTTGGCTATGAAGTTCAAATGCCAATGAGCTGTTTTTATGAATTACCAAATGTGGGCGAAGAGGCAATCATCTACACGCACTTTGTTGTACGTGAAGATGCGCAGCTACTTTATGGTTTTAACACGGTTAAAGAGCGTGCGCTGTTCCGTGAAGTGATCAAAGCAAACGGTGTGGGTCCTAAGCTTGGCCTTGGCATTCTTTCTGGCATGACAGCCAGTCAATTTGTGCAGAGTGTTGAGCGTGAAGACATCTCGACGCTGGTTAAACTTCCGGGTGTGGGTAAGAAAACCGCTGAACGTCTGGTTGTTGAAATGAAAGACCGCCTGAAAGGGTGGGGCGCGGGTGACCTATTTACTCCAGCGACAGATGCAGCTCCGATTGATTCTATGCCAGCCGTTCACGACGCGGAAGAAGAAGCGGTAAGTGCACTACTTGCATTAGGCTACAAGCCGACTCAAGCTTCTAAGGTGGTTTCTCAAGTGGCTAAAGATGGCATGACCAGCGAACAGTTGATTCGCGAAGCTCTGAAATCGATGGTTTAATACCCGATATACTTGTTCGACAAAATAGACTCATTCACTTTGCCTTTACACAGAGTCAAGAAGCGCAGAGTCAACAAGAGCATAGTTAGGAATAGCAGAATTTATGATTGAAGCCGATCGCCTTATTGCACCGGACAACCCAGTATTCAAAGATGAAGATGTCATTGATCGTGCAATACGCCCGAAAGCACTTGCTGACTATCAAGGTCAGGATCACGTTCGCGGCCAGATGGAGATTTTCATCAAAGCGGCACAATTGCGTAACGAGGCGCTCGACCACCTGTTGATATTTGGTCCTCCAGGCTTAGGTAAAACCACGTTGGCGAACATTGTTGCCAATGAGATGGATGTCAACATTCGTACGACTTCGGGCCCTGTTCTAGAAAAAGCGGGTGACCTAGCGGCGCTGCTGACAAATCTTGAAGAAAATGATGTCCTGTTCATTGATGAGATTCACCGTTTAAGCCCTGTGGTTGAAGAGGTGTTGTATCCAGCAATGGAAGACTACCAATTAGATATCATGATTGGTGAAGGCCCAGCGGCACGATCTATCAAGATCGACCTTCCTCCTTTTACTTTGATTGGCGCAACCACTCGTGCTGGCTCACTGACATCGCCGTTACGTGACCGTTTCGGTATTACTCAGCGTCTTGAGTACTACAAGGTTGAAGACCTACAAAACATCGTTCAGCGCAGTGCAGATTGCCTTGGTCTTTCTATGGAGTCCGAAGGGGCGCTAGAAGTTGCTCGCCGAGCTCGTGGTACGCCACGTATTGCTAACCGTCTACTGCGCCGTGTTCGTGATTATGCGGAAGTAAAAGGGGACGGACATATTTGTCCAGAGGTTGCTGACAAAGCGCTAAACATGTTGGATGTCGATGCTAAAGGTTTCGACTACATGGATAGAAAGCTTCTGCTGGCGATTATGGAGAAGTTTGGTGGTGGTCCGGTTGGTATCGACAACATGGCTGCCGCGATTGGTGAAGAGAGAGATACCATTGAAGATGTGTTAGAACCTTACTTGATTCAACAAGGTTACCTACAAAGAACGCCAAGAGGTCGAATCGCGACCGATAGGGCTTATTTACACTTCGGAATAGATAAGCCGTCTAATCGTTAAATTATTCATTTTTAAAGATCCCAGTTGCATAAGCGCTGGGATTTTTTGCTTTTTACTGAATAACAACTCTTTGAGCGAGTCGATAAAAAGACTGAATAGCGGTCATCAAAAATGAAAACTTTGATTGCAGGTTTGATTTGGCTAACAAAAAATGAAATAAGTTGTCATATTTTTTGTTAATACTTTATAGGTAGTTGTAATTCGTATGTTGAGGCGGTGCTGAGCTTTTGTCACAGATATCATGCGCTGTTATTAACTGAGGCTAAATTGGTGTGATTTTAATCATGATTGTTCAAAAATAACTCTAATTTGCTCGAATAAAATTGATACAAATCAACGCAAGGTTCTCCTATAAACCTTTTGAAACATACTGATTTTACCAGTAATATTAGCGCCAGCTATATTAGCTCATGCTTAACAATAATCTAACTATAACGGTACGTTTTTGCTACAAATTTCAATTTGTAATAACAATTACACAAATTGTTTTAACATGGATTTTTGCGGTGATTAATCACACAAGTGTCATTCAGCCGACACAAAGGAGTTACCATGATTGATGTTGTTGATCTGTCGCGATTGCAGTTTGCATTTACAGCGATGTATCACTTCCTATTTGTTCCACTGACACTAGGTATGGCATTTCTACTTGCCATTATGGAGTCAGTTTATGTAATGACTGGCAAGCAAATTTACAAGGACATGACTAAGTTCTGGGGTAAATTGTTTGGTATTAACTTTGCTCTTGGTGTAGCGACAGGCTTAACCATGGAGTTCCAGTTCGGTACTAACTGGTCTTACTATTCTCACTATGTTGGCGACATCTTTGGTGCTCCGCTGGCTATCGAAGCGCTTGTTGCATTCTTCCTAGAGTCTACTTTTGTTGGTCTTTTCTTCTTCGGTTGGGACAGATTGTCGAAGCGTCAACACTTAGCGGTAACTTGGTTAGTAGCACTTGGTTCTAACTTCTCTGCGCTTTGGATCTTGGTAGCTAACGGCTGGATGCAAAACCCAGTGGGTGCGGAATTTAACTTTGAAACTATGCGTATGGAAATGGTGAGCTTCGCTGAAGTTGTACTAAACCCAGTAGCACAGGTTAAATTCGTACACACAGTAGCGTCTGGTTACACAACGGGTGCAATGTTCGTCCTTGGTATCAGCTCATACTACATTCTTAAAGGTCGTGACCTTGCCTTTGCTCGTCGCTCTTTCGCGATTGCAGCATCTTTCGGTATGGCGGCGATCCTGTCAGTAATCGTGCTAGGTGATGAATCTGGTTACGAGCTTGGTGAAGTTCAAAAAGTGAAGCTAGCAGCTATTGAAGCAGAGTGGCACACTGAAGAAGCACCAGCCGCATTTACTGTTTTTGGTATTCCAAACCAAGAAACAATGGATACTGACTACGCAATTAAAATTCCTTACGTAATGGGTATCATCGCAACGCGTTCGCTTGATACTGAAGTAACGGGCCTACGTGACCTACGTGATGACCACGTTGATCGTATCCGTACTGGTATGTACGCGTACGAGCTGCTTGAAAAGCTACGTGCAGGCGATAAGTCTGAAGAAAACATGGCTGCGTTCGACGAAGTGAAAGGTGACCTAGGTTACGGTCTACTTCTTAAGCGCTACACAGACGACGTTGTTGATGCAACAGAAGACCAAATCCAAATGGCTGCGGATGATTCTATCCCAACAGTTTGGCCTCTATTCTGGTCATTCCGTCTGATGGTTGCTTGTGGCTTCATCATGCTGTTTGTATTCGGTGCTGCGTTTGTTCAAACGTGTCGTCAGAAAATCGAACAGAAACCATGGGTACTTAAAGCTGCGCTATTCTCAATCCCACTTCCTTGGATTGCGATTGAAGCAGGTTGGTTCGTTGCTGAGTTTGGTCGTCAACCATGGGCGGTTGGTGAAATCCTACCGGTTAACGTGGCTGCATCAGCACTGACTATTGGACAGCTTTGGACTTCTCTATTCGCTATCCTGGCACTTTACACAGTGTTCTTGATTGCTGAAGTTTACCTAATGCTGAAATTCGCACGTAAAGGTCCAAGTAGCTTGAAGACAGGCCGTTACCACTTCGAACAAAACGATAACTCTGTTGAAGACAAAGTTAGCCGTTCAGTTGAAGTATAAGTGAGGGAATATTATGTTTGATTACGAAAGCTTACGACTTATTTGGTGGGTATTGATCGGTGTTCTACTGGTTGGTTTCGCCGTAACTGATGGCTTTGATATGGGTGTTGCCGCTCTGTCACCTGTTATCGGTAAGAGCGACACTGAACGTCGTATTATGCTAAACACGATTGCCCCTCACTGGGATGGTAACCAAGTTTGGCTTATCACTGCGGGTGGTGCATTGTTTGCTGCATGGCCACTGGTTTACGCGACGTCTTTCTCTGGTTTTTACTTCGCAATGTACGTAACGCTAGCTGCACTTTGGTTACGTCCACTTGCTCTTGACTACCGTTCAAAGATCGAAGATCCAAAATGGCGCAAAACTTGGGACTACGCACTTTGCTTTAGTGGCGCAGTACCACCAATCATTTTCGGTGTGGCATTTGGTAACCTACTACAAGGTGTTCCATTTGAACTGAACGAATTTATGATGTCTAAGTACCATGGTACGTTCTTCGCTCTGCTTAACCCATTTGCATTGCTTTGTGGTGTGTTGGCTCTGATGTTGTTCGTGATGCAAGGTGCAACATGGCTTCAAATGAAGACAACAGAAGAGCTGCACGCTCGTGCTCGTAACGTTGCTCAGATCACTGGCCTAATTGCTATTGCTCTATTCGTTATTGGTGGTTTCTGGGTTCAATCTATCGAAGGCTATGTAATTACGAGCACTATCGATACGTTTGCTGACTCAAACCCACTAAACAAAGAAGTATCACTTCAAGTGGGTGCTTGGATGACAAACTTCGAAACTTATCCAGCAATGTGGGCTGCGCCGATCCTTGGTGTAGCAATGCCACTGCTTGCTGTGATTGCATCTCGCTTTGAGCGTGGTGGTTTCGCATTCTTGTTCTCAAGCCTATCTAACGCTGGTGTTATTTTAACGGCTGGTTTTGCAATGTTCCCATTCGTAATGCCATCAAGCCTGAACCCTAACCAAAGCTTGACTATGTGGGATTCAACAGCAAGTGAGCTAACGCTTGGTCTTATGACTGTCGTTGCGGCGGTAATGGTTCCTGTGATTCTTGGCTACACAACTTGGACATACTACAAAATGTTCGGTCGTCTAGATAAGAAACACATCGAAGATAACGACGTTTCAGCTTACTAAGCTAGAAGTTAAATAACTTAGGAGAAATTTTATGTGGTATTTCGCATGGATTTTGGGTGTACTTCTAGCATGTGCATTCGGCATCATCAATGCTCTATGGCTAGAGCATTCAGAAATGATGGACAAAGACAGTGAGTAATCTCGCAGAGCAAATTGCTAAGCTGCATCAACCAATGGATAAGACTCTGCTTAGAGCCTTATCCCTAGTATTGGGTTTCATGCATGTGGGTTTAGTTATGTGGGATCCTGAAGCGTATGCGACAAGCATCGGTGGCTTTAACGCGATCATCGGGCCAATGTTCATTTGGGCAGTATGCTCAAGCATGGTTTACGGTATCGGATTTAAGCCAAGAGCTTGGATGTGGCAGCTACTGTTTAGCCCATACGTTTCACTCACAATTTTGCTCTACCTAACGACGCTGCGCCTTCTATAAAAGGCAAAGGATTTAGGTTCATAACAACGTGAACCTTTATACTTGTTGGGTTTTTAGCCAAAAAGAGGTCATCTTATACAGATGGCCTTTTTTTTCGTCTCTCAAATCAAAAAATTCACAGCGATATACTATTAATGATAAGGAGTTAGGTTATAGTGAGATCTTTATCGTTTGGGATTGTGGTAGCAAATTGCAGGGATTATCTAAGCCATTTACGTGGCCAGTGACAGTGTATTACGAAGACACCGATGCGGGTGGCGTTGTATACCATTCAAACTATCTTAAGTTTTTCGAACGCGCTCGAACTGAGATGCTGCGCTCAATTGGCGTTTCTCAGCAAGTATTGTTAGAACAAAACATCGGTTTTGTAGTCCGACATATGGACATTGATTTTATTCAAGGCGCGCGTCTTGATGATTCTTTACAAGTCATTACAAATATTTACGAGTTGAAGCGAGCTACCTTGGTCTTCTGTCAAGAGATCGTAAATCCTGATGGCAAAGCATTGTGTAAAGCAATGGTTAAGGTAGCATGTATCGACAATCAAAAAATGAAACCAAAGGCAATGCCAACATTTATTCTTACGGAGCTAACGAATAGTGACTGCTGAAATCTCAATCTTAGGCCTAATTTTAGAAGCTAGTTTACTAGTTAAGATGGTCATGCTGACTCTTATGGGCATGTCTGTTGTTTCTTGGGCGATGATCATAAAAAGAAGTAAAGTGTTATCTCAAGCTTCTAAACAAACAGAAGTGTTTGAAGACAAATTTTGGTCAGGCGTTGATCTTGCAAAACTGTACCAAGAGAGCAACAAACGTAAAGACGAGCTTTCTGGTACTGAAGAAATATTCTACGCAGGCTTTACTGAGTTCGCTCGCCTTCGTAAATCGAATGCAACATCACCTGACTTCATCATGGAAGGCACTGGCCGTGCGATGCGCGTTGCCGTTGCTCGCGAAGTCGATGAACTAGAAACTAACTTACCTTTCTTGGCGACTGTTGGTTCTATCAGTCCATACATCGGCCTATTTGGTACGGTTTGGGGCATCATGCACTCATTCATCGCGTTAGGTGAAGTGAAGCAGGCGACGCTCGCAATGGTTGCCCCTGGTATTGCAGAAGCACTGATCGCAACAGCAATGGGTCTATTTGCTGCGATTCCAGCGGTAATGGCGTACAACCGCTTCAGCAGCCGAGTAGGCAAGTTAGAGCACAACTACGCGACTTTCTCTGAAGAGTTCCACAGTATTCTTCACCGTCAAGCGATGGCTGGCAGGGAATAATAGATGGCTGGATACCAACCTAAAAAACGCAAAATGACAGCAGAGATTAACGTTGTACCTTACATCGACGTTATGCTTGTTTTGCTGATCATTTTTATGGTGACTTCGCCGTTTGTTACTCAAGGCGTTGACGTTGAATTGCCTCAGGCTTCAACGGCTAAATCGGCACAAGACCTACTTGGTGACGACAACGCAAGTTTTATCATCGTTGAAGTGAACAAAGACGGTGAACTTGGCTTGAGCGTTAATGATGAAGAAGTACAGCGTGGCTTATCTATGGAAGATATTATCGTCCGAGTGAAAGCTGAGTTGTCTTTGAAGCCAAACTCTCCAGTGGCGGTTGGTGGTGATGCCGCAACGCCATACGCTGAAGTGGTTTTATTACTTGATGAATTAAGCCGTGCAGGTGTGCCAAAGGTTGGCCTTTTAACGGATATAAGGGAATAGCTCCGTAGCATTCATGAAAGCGAATAATAAAAAATCCAATAATTTCAGATCACCGCTTCTTATTTCTCTTGGGCTGCACGTCATTTTATTCGTTGCGCTCATTTGGGGAGCGGATTTCACGATGTCAGAACCTAAGCCGACAGGTCAGATGGTTCAAGCTGTGGTGATTGATCCTCAGTTGGTTCGTCAGCAAGCTCAACAGATTCGTCAACAAAGAGAAGCGGCGAGCAAGAAAGAGCAAGAGCGTCTAGACAAACTGAGACGTGAAAGCGAACGACTTGAAAAGAATCGTAAAGCTGAAGAAGAAAATATTCGCAAGCTAAAAGAACAGCAAGCGAAAGAAGCTAAAGCAACTCGTGAAGCTGAAAAGCGTCGAGTTGAGAAAGAGAAACAACGCAAAGCTGAAGAAGCGCGTTTACAGCAAGAGCAAAAGAAAGCCGCTAAAGCAGAAGCTGACCGTAAGCTAAAAGAAGCGGCGTTAGTGAAAGCCGAGAACGAGCGTAAAGCCAAAGAAGCGGCAATCGCAAAAGCTGAACAAGAACGCGTGGCAAAAGAAAAAGCCACGAAAGAGGCAGCAGACAAAGCTCGTAAAGAGAAAGAAGCCGCTGAACGCGCTGAAAAGCAGCGCATAGCGAAAGAGAAAGAAGCGGCAGCCGCAGCAGAGAAAGCCCGTAAGGCAAAAGAAGCTGCAGCAAAAGCAGAAAAAGAGCGTAAACAGCAAGAAGCCGCATTGAACGATATCTTTGCTGGCCTTGAAACGGAAGCGACTCAAAACTCTTCAGCAAGACAACAATTTATTAGTGATGAGGCGCAACGTTACGGTGCTATCTATACCCAACTGATTCAACAGAACCTGTTGTTAGAAGACAGCTATCGAGGACGCTCATGTCGAGTGAACCTTAAGCTTATTCCAACCGGCTCTAATGCGATATTGGGTAGCTTGAGTATCTTAGATGGCGATAGCCGTTTATGTGCAGCAACCAAGCGTGCGGTGGCACAAGTGCAATCTTATCCGTTGCCTAAAGACCCAGACATTGTGAACTCACTGAAAGACATTAACTTAACTGTATCACCAGAGTAAAAGGACGAACTTGTGTTAAAGAAACTATTACTGAGTTTTGTTTTCTTAATAGCTACAAACAGCCAGTTTGCACATGCAGCGCTGGAGCTGGTTATTACAGACGGTATTAACTCTGCAAGACCTATCGCTATTGTACCTTTCCGTTGGGAAGGCTCAGAGCCATTGCCGCACGATGTATCAGCGGTTATCGCTTCTGACTTACAACGCAGTGGTAAATTCAGCCCAGTTGCAACAAGCAAAATGCCTCAAACACCTTACAGCGAAGGTGAGGTGAATTTTGATGCTTGGACTAACCTAGGTGTTGATTCACTGCTAACCGGTAGCATCACTAAAAATGCCGAAGGGCAGTATGTGGTGAACTACCAACTGATCGACATTGTTCGTGGTCAACTGACTAAAGGACAAAGCCGCGCACTAAGCGATGAAGGCCAATTGGTACTTTCTAAAGATCACGTGTTGTTCAACAAGAAAGCGACAGTGCCTGGTAAACGCTTGAGAGAGTATGCACACCGTATCTCGGACTTAGTGTATGAAGAGCTAACCGGTGAGAAAGGCGCGTTCTTAACTCGTATCTCTTACGTAGTTGTAAACGACAAAGACAAGTACCCATATCAACTTCGTGTTGCTGACTACGATGGCTTTAACGAGCGTTTAGTCCTTCGTTCTAAGCAACCTCTGATGTCACCTGCATGGTCACCAGACGGTAAAAAGCTTGCTTATGTGAGTTTCCAAAATGGCCAAGCGGAAATATTCATCATGAATATTTACACTGGTGAACGTGAGAAGGTGACGTCATACCCTCGTCATAATGGTGCGCCAAGATTCTCGCCAGATGGAAAAACATTGGCATTGGTATTGTCGAAAACAGGCAGCCTTCAGGTGTACACACTTGACCTTGCTAGCCGTAAGCTGACTCAAATTACCCGCGGCCGTTCTAATAATACTGAACCATTCTGGCACCCAGATGGCAAGTCTCTTATTTTCACATCGGATCGTGGTGGTAAACCACAGATTTATAATGTAAATTTGTCCAATAATTCGACTTCTCGTATTACTTGGCAAGGTAGCCAAAACTTAGGTGGCCAGATCACCCCTGATGGTCGATTCCTTATTATGGTGAATCGCAGTAACTCAGGCTTTAACTTGGCTAAGCAAGATTTGGAAACCGGTGCAGTTCAGGTACTAACAAAAACATTGTTAGATGAGTCTCCAAGTATTGCACCGAATGGAGGTATGGTTATCTATAGCTCTATTTACAACAAAACAAATGTACTATCGATGGTTTCTATCGATGGCCGTTTTAAAGCTAGATTACCGGCAACTAACGGACGTGTAAGAGCGCCTGCGTGGTCACCGTTTCTCTAGTTAATTTGATACATTCTTTTAGCTATTGATAGTGTTAACTATTGTGGCATTTAACTATCTATAGCACTCTTAGTCGCTGTAGAAACTAAGTTTGATAACGTAAGGAAAAAAAGATGCAACTTAACAAAGTTCTTAAAGGCTTGATGATTGCACTACCAGTGATGGCAGTAACGGCATGTAGCTCAACTGATGAAGCAACATCTGCAACATCTGGTACAGAAAGCAACCAAACAACTTCAGGTTCAGAAGGCAACGTAGACACAACTGTTGTAACGCCAATTGACGCTAACGGTCAACTGTCTGAGCAAGAGCTTAAAGAGCAAGCGCTACGTGAAACTCAAACAATCTACTTCGCATTCGATAACTCTACTATCGCTGGCGATTACGAAGAAATGCTAGCAGCTCACGCAGCATACCTAGTTAAGAACGTTGACATGAACGTTACTATCGAAGGTCACGCTGATGAGCGCGGTACTCCTGAGTACAACATCGCACTTGGCGAGCGTCGTGCACAAGCTGTAGCGAAATACCTACAAGCTCTAGGTGTTCAAGCTGACCAAATCTCTATCGTAAGCTACGGTGAAGAGAAGCCACTTCTTCTAGGTCAATCTGAAGATGTGTACGCTAAAAACCGTCGCGCAGTACTAGTTTACTAATTTTAGTAGACTATATAATTGAGGAATTGCCTCATGTTCAGTAACACAAAGCGAGTCATTTTGCTTTCGTTACTGGCAAGTGCAGCGAACACCGCGTTCGCTGCACCAGCTCCAGTATCCGATCTCAATAGCACCGCAACCAATTCATCATCTTCCTCTCGATCAGCATCTAACGAATCAGATATTGAGCGTTTAGAGCGCCTGCTTCAAAATCGCAATCTCGTTCAGCTTCAAATGCAACAGCAAATCGACGACATGGCACTGGAGATCAGTGAACTTCGTGGTGAGCTGGAACGAAACAGCTACGATATGAAGCAAATGCTAGAGCGTCAGCGTGAACTGTTCATTGAACTGGACCGCGTAAGAGGCGAGGTGAAAGCAGCAGGAACAGCAACGGTAGCAGTGGCGGCGAGCGAAGGCTCTAAAGACGCTTCTGGTACGTTCAGTACTGATGTGGATGAGCAAACTGCTTATCAAAATGCTGTAGATATGATTCTAAAGCAACGAGACTACACGGGTGCTATCGCTGCATTCCAAAAGTTTCAAAAAGACTTCCCAGATTCTACCTTCACACCTAACTCACATTACTGGTTAGGTCAGCTTTATTTCGCTAAGAAGCAAGATAAAGAAGCGGTGAAGAGCTTCGCTGCTGTTGTGTCTTACAAAGACTCAAACAAGCGAGCAGATGCACTGGTTAAGCTTGGTGACATAGCTGCGCGCAACAACAACGCGACGCAAGCTAAGAAATATTACCAACAAGTCGTAACCGAGTACCCAAACAGTGCTTCGGCTAAAGTGGCCAAAACCCACTTATAAACAAATAGGGGTGCTTAGGCGCCTCTTTTTTATACTTGTTCACTTCCGATTAGTGTTTACTCATCTTGTTAGTGATGCCAACGCATCGCCTTGTTTATGCGTTTTAAGCATTAGCTAGCCACCGCTTGCAACCAATCCTTTTTGATCCCAATCGCTGTCCTGTGTAGAATACTCTAATTCTCGGAAGAAGTTGCGTAGAGCAAGAGCAATGAGTCATATACTAGATAAAATCGATACAGTTTACCCGTTTCCGCCTAAGCCAGTTCCATTGAGCGATGCTCAGAAACAGGCCCACATCGCAAACATCAAAAAACTACTTCAAGAAAAAGATGCAGTTCTAATTGCACACTACTACACCGATCCTGAAATTCAGGCTCTGGCAGAAGAAACTGGTGGTTTCGTTGGCGATTCATTAGAAATGGCTAAGTTCGGTAACCGTCACTCAGCAAGCACTTTGATCATCGCTGGTGTTCGTTTCATGGGTGAGTCTGCAAAGATTCTTACTCCTGAAAAACGCATTCTAATGCCAACACTTGAAGCTGAATGTTCGCTTGACCTTGGCTGTCCAGCTGACAAATTTACAGAATTTTGTGATGCTCACCCTGACCACACCGTGGTTGTATACGCGAATACCTCTGCAGCTGTTAAAGCTCGTGCAGACTGGGTAGTGACGTCGAGCATCGCTTTAGAAATCGTTGAAAGCTTAGACGCTGAAGGCAAACCCATTATTTGGGGTCCAGACCGTCACCTAGGTTCTTACATCGCAAATCAAACTGGCGCTGACATGTTGCTTTGGCAAGGTGAGTGTATCGTTCATGATGAGTTCTCAGCTGATGCTCTGAAGAAAATGAAATCGGTATACCCAGAAGCGGCTATCTTGGTTCACCCAGAATCACCAGCAAGTGTGGTTGAACTGGCTGACGCTGTAGGCTCAACAAGCCAACTGATCAAGAAAGCAAAAGAGCTGCCTCATCCACAGATGATTGTTGCGACAGACAAAGGCATCTTCTTCAAGATGCAGCAATTGGTTCCTGAAAAAGAGCTAATTGAAGCGCCTACAGCGGGTGCTGGTGCAACGTGTCGTAGCTGCGCACACTGTCCTTGGATGGCAATGAACGGCCTTGAAGCGATTGAAAACGCGCTTGAGAATGGTGGTGAGCAACACGAGATCTTCGTTTCTGACGAATTACGCGTTAAGTCTCTTATTCCATTGAACCGCATGCTAGATTTTGCAGAGCAGTTAAATGTGCAGGTAAAAGGTAACGCGTAAGTCGTTCTTTTATCTAACCCAAAAAACCAGCCAATAGTGCTGGTTTTTTTGTACCTGCGTATAGGCCGCCAATATCAATCTTGTGGTCATGTATCTTTTTCTGATGATACATCTTGTTGATATCAGGTATTTTTTCTAGCATGTAAGTAAGATCGAAGGATTAGAGGCTCGAATGATAATCTGGTTACAACTCAAACGCTGGATCAAAGCAAACATCTTTGTTTTGAACGGCAAAAACTTACTGTTCACTTTTCTTGGCTACATCGCTTTATCGTGGTCGATGCTGTATTTGGCGGGTGAAACAGATTTAACCAGTTCGGTTACCGTATTCGCTTACTATTTGGTGGTGACGGCTTCTACAGTTGGTTATGGTGATTTATCCCCAACCACGGTAGCGGGGCAGTGGATCGTTATTCTATTTGTGATTCCAGGCGGGTTGAGCCTTTTTGCCGCGTTACTCGGTAAAGTGGCGACAGAAGGTGTTGAATATTGGCGAGCGGGCTTGCTAGGAAAAAGGAGAGTTAGAGTGGACAACCACATTTTGATGTTGGGGTGGAATGAGCAAAGAACCATTCATCTCATCCGCATGCTACAACACGAAGAAACGGGTAAACGACCAATCGTGTTATGTACGCGTTCAGATATCGAGAACCCGTTACCCGGTGAAATCAATTTCGTCAAAGTAAACAGCTACACCGATGGCAAAGAGATGGAGAAAACAGGCATTGAGTCGGCAAGTTGCATCCTGATTGATAACCCAGAAGACGATATTACGTTATCTGCGGCGCTTTACTGTGCCAACCGAAATCCTAAGGCACACCTTCTTGTTTACTTTAAAGATGAAGCGCTGAGCGATTTGTTGCACAAGCATTGCCCTAACTCAGAATGTATTCCAGCGGTAGGTGCTGAGATGCTAGCAAAGGCTGCAGTAGACCCAGGATCAAGTGCGCTTCATCAAGAGTTATTGAGCTCAACAAGAGGTATGACACAGTATTCAACGTACTTCCCTGAAGACGCTGAGCCTGTCACCGTCGCACCTATTTTCTCTGTGTTTAAAGAGAAGTATCAAGCAACACTGATCGCCATTGATACGGGGAGTGGTATTGAACTCAACCCAGAATTAGACCAAGTGGTCAGCAGTGGCACCAAGCTGTTTTATATTGCCGACGAGCGAATTGATGACTTCGATTGGAAAGGCTTCTAAAGCGACTATTTTCATCTCGTCTAGAAACTAAAAAAGGCCTCATAATGAGGCCTTTTTGGCATGTATAAAACTAGCTGTTATTGAGCTTCAGCCAGTGCAATGCCACGCTGCGTTAGTCCGCAAAGCATCACAGGAACAGCGTTAAAGATCTCTTCGAACTGCTCTAGGCCTTCGATGCCTTGCTCTGCAAGCGTAGCAATTGAAGTTTCTGGATCGTAAAGCATGCTCAGTGACAGCAGGACACCGCCAACGAGTGCGTTATCTTCGCTCTCTTCAGGCATTAGTGTTTCCCAATCGTCACGAGCAATCTGCCAGCCTTGAAGCAAGCCTTCACAAAAATCACGAGCGGCAGTGTTCACCACTTCTTCGTCGTCTAATTGACAAGCTTCAGGCCAAACCCAAGTCCCTTCAATCAGTTCAGGGCGGGTTTTATTCCAAAGCTCGATGATAACTTCAATGTAGCTTTCTAGCTGTTCACCATCCGTAAAAGGTGCGACTTCTTCGCCACCCCATAAGAACGGTAGCCACTCATGCGGGGTTAACACATTCGGTGCCGCTGCCATTGCAGTGACAAAGCCCATTGTTTTGTGTTCTGTGATTAGCTTTCCTTCCAACTCTGGAAGCGCAAGAATATCTTGTAAAGTCAAAGTGAGGTACCGTAAAAGGGAACATATTTGCGCTTATAGTACCAATGAACTTGTGCCAATCAAGCTTCAATCTAAAAAGGCTTGATGTCATGGATGATAAACACTAGGTTTAACAGAAAAGAAAACAATAAAAGAATTATGCAGATACGGTCGTCTTTAAAGAAAAAAAGTATGGTAGCGCTTGGATTATACCTTGCGATGTTTATTGCCATTGTCGGTAGTGTGACGTATTACGTCGTAGAATCCCCTGTGCGCGCCAAATTACAACAAAACCTCGACTTGCGTACGCAATTGTTATCCGCTTTGATTACAGAGCCACTCAGCAGCTCTCAAGGCTTTGTAGACAGTCTCGTTGGGTTTGCTCAAGCGCATCGCAACGGTGATGATGTTATTCCACTCTTTAAGTCCATGCTGGCGGCGAGCGACGATACGATTGTCAGTGCCGGTATTTGGCCTGAACCTTATGCGCTCGATTCTAAAAAGCTTCTCAACAGTTACTTTTTTAATAAAGCCGACGATGGAAGAATCGATCAGATATATTCTTACAACAACCCCAAAAATGCCCCTTATCAAGAAGAGTATTGGTACACCTCTGTCGTCAACCAAAAACAAGGAACGATCTCTTGGAGCGATGTGTATATCGACCCATACACACACGTTCGAATGATTACGGCGTCTTCCCCTTATTATTACGACGGTTCTTTTGCCGGTGTTGCCACGGTGGATCTCTCGCTCGAAGAGCTGCTTGGTTTTATCAAGAACCACGCCGAAGAATACAACCTTGGCATTACGCTCAGAGATAAGCTTAACCAAGTGTTGGTTTCGCATAACTTTAATCTCGTTGAAGGCATTTACATCAGTAGCAATCAATTTGGTGATTTTGGCTGGCAAGTGGATGTGGTGAACTCCAAATCACGAGTAGCAGACGAAGTGTTTCGTCAGGTGATGAGCATTGAAGGCGGTATTGTTCCGCTATTGCTACTTTGTGTCATGGCGGGGTATTACTTATTGAACCGTTATTTGATTAGTCCAATCACAAGGATTGCTGCGCAGGTTGATAGCTCCAAAGCGGGCGAAATCATTGATGTAGATTACTCGAGTGATGACGAAATCGGCCATTTGATTAAAACCTTCAACGAAAAGACCATTTATCTCGAAGCGGAAAAGGTTAAAGCTCAGGCGTCAACCAATGCAAAAACCGCTTTCCTTGCGACCCTGTCACATGAAATTCGCACGCCTATGAATGGGGTATTGGGAACCGCTCAGATCCTATTGAAAACGCCTCTAAATTCTGAACAAGAGAAGCACCTTAAGAGCTTGTATGAGTCCGGCGATCATATGATGACTCTACTCAACGAGATCTTAGACTTCTCGAAGATCGAGCAGGGCAGGTTGGATCTTGATGAAACGCGTTTCCCGCTTGATTCGATCATCGGCAGTATTAACAGTGTTTACTACACATTGTCTTCCGAGAAAGGGCTTCAATTCAAAGTGTACTCTGAGGTGCCTTCGGGTCGTTGGTACTTCTCAGATAAAGCTCGCCTTCGCCAAATCTTGTTTAATCTATTGAACAACGCGGTGAAGTTCACCTCCAGAGGCTTTGTTGAGGTGTACCTTAAAGAAGTGGTTGAGGGGAGTGACACCTATCTGAGCATTCGAGTTCGTGATACAGGGATTGGTATCTCTAAAGAAGCTCAGAAGCGTATTTTTAAACCGTTTGAACAAGCGGAGTCTTCGACCACAAGGCGTTTTGGCGGTACTGGTCTTGGCCTCGCGATTGTGAAGAAAATTGCCCAGTTGATGGATGGCAGTATTACCGTCACCAGTGAAGAAGGGATAGGCACGAGCTTTGATGTTCGCTTGAAGATTCAGCCATGCCAGCCAGGCGAAATCGAGAGCTTGCCACATAAGAAGTTAGACTACTCAGGCTTAAAAGTACTGATCGTCGAGGACAACCGAACTAACACGGTGATCATTGAAACCTTCATGAGCAGTAAAGGCTTTACCTGTAAGAGCGTCGAAAACGGTGAACTTGCAATACAAGCCGTGGTTGCCGAGCGCTTTGATTTGGTACTCATGGATAACCATATGCCTGTGATGGACGGCGTTGAATCAACCACTGCGATTCGTGCTTTGATAGGCGACGTGTCATCGGTATTGGTGTTTGGTTGTACGGCTGATGTCTTTAAAGAGACTCGCGAGCGTATGCTGGGGGCGGGTGTGGATTATATTATTGCTAAGCCGATTGATGAGCGTGAACTGGATGATGCTTTGTTCCGCTATTCAAATAAGCTTTACCAATACCATGAAGTAAAAGCGGATGAGCTCGAAAGCCAAGACGTAAAACCACACGATTCGAAAAGTAAAAGCGAGTCACTGCCTAAACCAGATCTTCGCAACAAAGATAACACTGAAGAGCTGTTAGTGACGCTGTATGTGGCGCTAGAAGACAACAACCTAGAACTGATTCAATTTGCATTAGAGAGCCTACGTGTCCATGTTGAACCGATGAACAACGCGGAACTTACTGAACAAGTCAATAAAGCGTTAGAGCAGGTTGCTTTAGGATCACCACCTACACAAGATGTCATTAATATCATTACTGTAAATCTACCGATGGCTTAAATGTTGTTTAATTACGGTAAGTAAATAACGGATTGTCCAATATTTGACCTTGGTTGGATTTTTTGGTGGAAGTGACTGCTTTTAAAGTGGTTTTTGGTTGTTAATTTACAACTTGATTTTTAATTTGGAATGTATGACTGCTAATCTTGTGATTTAATAGCGACATTATCTGGTGAGGTGCAAATGTGCCTTGTTTATATGTTACTAAATCACTAATTAAGCAGTGATATATTTTAGGTTTGTCGTCAATGAAGTCTCGTGGTCCATTTTGTATTCGAAACGCAGCTGCGGATACATTTGCTATGGTCGTTTTCTGTTTTATTTCTGGCATGATCGTAGAAGTGTTTATTTCTGGTATGACGTTTGAGCAATCTCTTGCTTCTCGAACGTTATCTATTCCGGTAAACATTGCTATCGCTTGGCCTTATGGCGTTTTTCGTGATTGGTTCTTGCGCAATGGTGCAAAGCTTTCAGAAAGCTCATTGATGAAAAACTTGTCTGATTTGATGGCATACGTGTTATTCCAGTCTCCTGTGTATGCGGGTATTTTGTTGGCAGTGGGTGCTTCAGGCGACCAAATCGTTACGGCTGTCACCAGTAATGCAGTTATCTCGTGCGGTATGGGCGTACTTTACGGCTACTTCCTAGATATGTGTCGTAAATGGTTTCGAGTTCCAGGCTACTATCAACAAGCTTAAGAAAAGCAACAAGCGTAAGTGCAGCGAAAGAATGAAATTTGGTTTGTTTTTGATCTAATGAGTTAATTTGTAATCGAACAAACCGAAAAAGCCACTTTTTTTGAGAATGCCCCTTGACCAAAGCAAGCAGAATCAATAAAGTAGCGCCTCGTTGAGTGACATGCTCAACACATAATTTGTGGAAGGATGGCTGAGTGGCTTAAGGCGCTCGCCTGGAAAGCGAGTATACGTTTATAGCGTATCTGGGGTTCAAATCCCCATCCTTCCACCACTATTCAAAACCCTAGCAGAAATGCTGGGGTTTTCTCGTTTTAGAGCCCCTATATTCCACCTCATCTGTATATCTCCCTAGTATCCGTACCTTTAATCATTTCTTTATAGTTATTACCTCTATTAATACCGTCGCAGAACCCACCATATTAGGTGTTTTTATCATCGATAATCGCTTGATTTTTTGGCATGAACCTAGATTATTAATAGTACGCAATATTATGAATAATCTAACTATTAGGAATCCATAACCTCATGACAGAAACCCTAGTTTCTCCAATGCTCTCTTTTACGATCGCGATTTCGTTACTGTTTATCGGTAAAGGTTTGATTGAGCGATCTGAAGTATTAAGAAAGTATTCACTGCCAGAGCCTGTGATTGGTGGCTTTGTCTGCGCAGCGACCGTAGCGGCGCTTTACTATATTTTTGAAATCCAAATCACTTTTAGCCTAGATGTCAGAGACTTTTTGCTTCTCTACTTTTTTGCTGGCATCGGGCTCCAAGCGGATATTAAAACGCTGATTAAAGGCGGGCGACCGTTGTTCATCCTACTGTGTCTTGCTGCCATTTTTATCGTGTTGCAAAACGTAGTCGGAATGGCAGTCGCTTCTGGCTTTGGAATGGATGCGAAAGCAGGCTTGCTGTCCGGCTCTGTTAGTTTAATAGGCGGCGTAGGCACAACGTTAGCGTGGGCGCCAATGTTTGTGGAAGAGTTTGGTATTGCTAACGCGCTCGAACTTGGTGTCGCTTCAAACACGGTTGGTTTAATTGCAGCGTGTGTGATTGGTGGCCCGATAGCCAACTACCTACTCAATAAACACAAAGTGAGCCCTTCTAATGAAGAAGAGGTCACGGTTGGTGCATTCCAAGAGAGTGAAACAAAAACAGAGCTAAGCCACTACGGCGTTCTATGGGCATGGTTGATTCTTAACTTAACACTGATGCTGGGTTACAGTTTGAGTGAAGTTATCGACTCAATGGGCCTAAAACTGCCATTATTCGTTAGCTGTTTAATCGCAGGTATCCTAATCGGAAACGTCGGTCGAGCACTGTTTAAGAAGCGTCGTACACAAGAGAAAATCGCTCAAGGTCGAAAAGGTTTAGCGATGATCTCTGATATCTGCTTAGGCATGTTCTTAACCATGGCATTGATGGGACTTCGCATCTGGGATCTTGATGGGTTGTTTGGCTACATCTCTGTGGTCATGAGTATCCAGATCTTGCTTTCCCTGTTGTTTACTGTGTTTGTCGTTTATTACTTGATGGGAAGAAACTACGACTCTGTGGTGATATGTTCAGGCTTCGGTGGTATCACTCTAGGCTCGACCGCAACAGCAATTGTGAACATGACCGCAGTCACTCATCGCTATGGCGCAAGCCCACAAGCGTTCATTGTGGTGCCATTAGTATGTGGTTTCTTTGTTGATTTGATCAACGCGCTAGTGATCAGTTTCTTTGTTGGTATGTAGCGCTAATTAAGAGCTATTTTCTTCAACTCAAAAGCTTAGTGATGTTTTTACCGAATTTGCTTTAACACTGTTTAGTGATTGATTATTTAGAGGTGTAGAAATGAATTCGGTATCGAATGAATTGAACCAAAATTGGAAAAAAATAGATTGGGTGTTAACCGATGTGGATGACACCTTAACGTGGCAAGGTCAACTGCCGCCTGAAACCTTGATCGCTTTAAGCAAGCTTCGTGATTCGGGAAAAAAAGTGGTTGCGGTAACGGGCGCTTGTGCAGGTTGGTGTGATCACATTGCTCAGTTGTGGCCTGTTGATGCGGTTCTCGGTGAGAACGGCGCGTTTATTATGGAAAAGAAAAATGGCTATCTGACATTGCGTTCTGATGTTCCTTTACCAGAAATCAGTGCCAATCAGAGTAAGCTGAAAGAACAAGTATTGGCTATTTTGGGCGATTACCCAGAGCTCAGTTTAACGCTGGATCAGTCTTACCGCCTGTGTGAGGTTGCAATCGATATCGGTCAAAACCGTCCTAAAGTCGACGATGCCATTATCGAAGAGATTGTCTCTAAGATTCACGCGTTAGGTGCACATGCGACAGCAAGCTCTATTCACATCAATGCTTGGTATGGTGAGCACTCTAAGAAAGCGACATCGACCGCTTTTCTTAAGGAGAAGGGGTTATCTGACCAAGAGATACTTGAGCGTAGTTGCTATGTCGGTGACTCGATGAACGACCAATATATGTTTGAAATTTTGCCGAACAGTGTCGGTGTGGCAAACATCCAGCATTACTGGGCGCGACTTGAGCATCATCCATCAGTGGTGATGAGCAAGCCGGGCGGGTACGGTTTCTCAGAGTTTGTAGACAAGTTACTTGCATTAAAATAGCACTCGGTTGGCGGTTTTAACTGCCGATGATTAACATCAAACACAGCTCATTTCTTCGTTGAATTGAGCTGTTTTTTTGTTTTATCACAAGAGAAGTGTTCGCTTCTTCAGATGGCTTGTTAGCCTTTTTTAAATACTTCTGTTGGTGACTCAGCCCACAACTTGCAAACTTGTTGTGTCGATAACTCAATTCCTAGATGGGCAAATGAGAAAATTGTGAGACGCTTGATTAAGTGTCAGTCGAATCACAAGGAAGTTGAATGCACCACTTTAATATCCGCGCTCTCGAGTACTTAAACGCGTTATCAAAATACGGGTCGTTACGTAAGGCATCGAAGATGATGAACGTTGATCCTGCGGCAATGAGTAGAATGCTGACACAGTTAGAAGCGCAAGCGGAAATGAAAGTATGGGAGCGCAACAACCGCCAATCACTGTTAACCGAAGCGGGTAATGAACTGTTGAATTACTACCGTTCAATTGTTCGTGGAGAGGCCGCTGTACTTGCTCGACTAACCAAGCTTAAAAACCTCAAAGGAGGTAATGTCAGCATTGCCATCGGTGAAGGGTTTATTACCAACTTGGTGTCAAAGCCGATGCAAACCTTCATGACTCGTTATCCTGATATTAATCTTTCTATTGAGATTGCTGGGGCATTGGATGCAGTCAAGATGTTGGAAGATCAGCAGATAGACTTTGCGATAACTTATGCCTCTGCACCGCACCCTAAACTGCACTCCCACGTTGAACGCAGCCATCCGCTCGAATTGATTGCTCCTAAGGGGCATTTCCTTACGATGAAAGAAGCACCAGTGGTAATGCAAGATATTCAAGACGCTTCTCTCGCCTTGATCGATAACTCGACCGGTATGGGGAGGCTGGTAAAGCAGGCTGAACAAATTTCCCATCTTACCTTGCAGCCAAAACTTCAAACTAACTCAGTCACGGCACTGACTAACTTCGTTTCAGCAGGGTTGGGTGTAACTTTTATGCCTAAGCTCACTGTGATCGATGAGATTAAGTCAGGGCAGATAGAAGTGGTTGCGACCGAGTTGGAGATGCTATCGAAGGCGACGGTTAAGGTTCAATCTTTGAAAGGCCGTGCACTCACGCTACAAGCCGAAACCTTGTTGGATTTCTTGCTCGAGAACGCCACTTTCTTGAGTCATGACGCTTACAATATCTAGGCTTAATCGATTTACCTAGCGACTCCGATCTAAGCTTTCAAATACCGCCAATATCACACTTCCAAACTGCCGAATTCGTTTTTAAGTCGAATTGATTTTTTGTCAACGCGCTATCTATTGTTAAGTCAACACGAGCGGAATAAGTTACAAATCATTAACGAAACGAGTTTTAGACTGACAGCTGTGTTCGACAGGTTTGGCTTTGTCGGGCATTAGGGGAAGAGAATGGAAGTTATTGTAATTGGCAGTGGTGTTATTGGATTGACCAGCGCATGGTACTTGGCAAAAGAAGGTCACTCGGTCACGGTTATTGATCGTCAAGATAGCAGTGGCAAAGAAACCAGTTTTGCGAATGCCGGGCAAATTTCTTACGGTTATTCATCACCATGGGCGGCGCCGGGCATCCCTTTGAAAGCGATGAAATGGCTTACCCAAGAACATGCGCCACTTAAAGTGAAGCCTTCTCTTTCTCCAGAGTTAATGTCTTGGGCGACTAAGATGCTCGCCAACTGTAATGAAGCCAAGTACGCACAGAATAAATCGCGGATGTTGCGAGTCGCTAACTACAGCCGAGATTGCCTGACTCACCTAAGAACCAGTGAACAACTGGCTTATGAAGGTAGGCAGAAAGGCACGCTACAAGTGTTTCGAAGCGAAAAGCAATTGGACGCTATTCAGCAGGATATGAAGCTATTAACAGAGAGTGGAATCAAACATTCGCTGTTTGATGTTGAACAGTGTCTGGCAGTGGAGTCGGGCTTAGCAGACGTGAAAGATAAGCTGGTGGGCGGCCTGTATTTACCACACGATGAAACCGGTGATTGTCATCAGTTCTGTTTAACCCTGACTGAGAAAGCCAAGCAAATCGGCGTTCAGTTCGTGTTTGATACTGAAGTGGTCAAGCTCAATCATCAGAATCAAACCATTGAGAGTATTACCACGACTCAAGGCGAGTTCAAAGCGGATGCTTACGTGGTTGCTTCAGGAAGTTATTCTCGAGAATTGCTGAAGCAAGTCGATTTGTCGATACCGGTTTACCCAGTGAAAGGGTATTCGTTAACACTACCGATCGTGAATGCAGATAAGTCACCAACCTCGACTGTGATGGATGAAACTTACAAGGTAGCGATGACGCGATTTGATGATCGTATTCGCATTGCAGGGACAGCAGAACTTGCGGGGTTTAATTACCTTATCCCTGAAAAACGCAAAGCCACGATTGATATGGTGATTAAAGATCTTTTCCCACAAGCGGGGGACTTTTCTAAAGCCGAATACTGGACTGGGTTACGACCAATGACACCAGATGGTACGCCTATCATAGGAAAGACGCCTATCAAGAACCTATTTACAAATACTGGACATGGGACATTAGGTTGGACAATGGCATGTGGCTCAGGAAAGATCTTGGCAAGCGTGGTCAGTGGCTCAGCTAGTGATATCAAAACTGATGACTTAAGTATCCACCGCTATTTGTAGCGAGATGATGCAGTGATAATTAAACAACCCCATTCTTAAGTTTTCGAATGGGGTTGTGGGTTCTGAGGGAGAAGATTATCTGGTGGTGGTTTCTAGCACATGGGTAAATCTATCCCAGGATTTTTGGTCAGCTTCTTGTTGATAGTTGTTTGAGCCGAATACGGTAAAGGCATGCGGCGCACCACTGTAGGTGATCATTTCATGCGGAACCTTGGTTGTTTCAAGCTGAGCAGCGAGGCTGCCGAAGTCTTCCATTGAGATCATGGCGTCAGCTGTGCCATGGAACACGACAACAGGAGCTTTGGTCTGGGAGTAGTCTTGTCCTTTCGGTGTTGATAAACCGCCATGGAAGGTGACATAAGCTTTCGATGGGATACCCGCACGAGCGGCTTCTAAAACGGCTGCGCCACCAAAACAGTAACCCATCATCACGTTGTTATCTAAGTTACCACCAAGCCTTTTCGCTTCCATTGCTCCCGCGCTGAGTAGCGCACGCATTTTTTCTCTGTCTTTATACAGATCGCCTGTGTGTTGCTTTTTATCTTTCACTTCGGTCGGGCGAATGCCTTTACCAAATAGGTCGATGGCGAACACGTTGTAACCGAGCTCGTTGAGCATCTCAGAACGTTTCTTTTCGTAATCGGTTAAGCCATCCCAATCGTGTATTAGCAGTACCAAAGGCGCTTGGTCACTGGCTTCACTCCAATAACCTTCGTAATCCATTCCATCGACTTGGTAAGTGACGTTTTCTCCTGATATCGCAGAGAAGGGCAGTAAAACTGAAAACAGGCCGAGCGTAGTAAGTTTTCGCATGCGTAATTCCTTTCGATGACAATTGACGTTCCAATCGAAAGTATAGATAACGCGCTGATTCTCGCCAGATTTCTGCATCTAATTTGAAGTGTAAGAGTAGAGGTGAAAAATGAAGGGGAAATGCTAAAACAACCATCACGTATGAATTGTGATGGCTGTTTAACAGAGTTCTCAGATTTCGGAAATTTGTATATCCAGATCTAGGTGCGAGGGAATGCAATTACCAAGAAGCGTTGGTCGTGCTACGGCACATATCTGGATATTTTCGCTGGTAGCGCGGCAACATCGACTCATTACCTAAGATACCGCCTTGATGGATATAGATGACAGTTTTGGTTGGGTTCTCTTCTTGCCATTGCTCTAAGCATTGCCACATCAATGGGTCATAGAGCAGGTCGAATTCAATATCAGTCTGTTCTTGTAGATCCAACCAAGTTTGATAGTCCTGTTGGTACAACTTACCAAAGTGGTGTTTGGCTTTAAGCGGTAAGATCTGCGGGTGATCGGTTTCGCCGAGTTCATTGAACTGCTGTGTTAAGTAATCACTGCCGCCAACACATGCACAGGTTAACACCGGGATATTGTGCAGTTTTAAATGCTTATGAAGATAGAGAGCTGTGCTGCCTGTCCCTGCGGGGAGTGCCACCACAAAATCGTGTTGGTTTTCGAAACGCGTCCAGCTGAGTATTTCAATCGCCAGTTGCTTCACGCCGTATTCAGAAAGCTGAGAGCGTCCACCTTCTGGTAATACAATGCATTGTGAGTCAGGTTGTCTTACTTGCTCAATATACTCTTGTGGATGAAGCTCAGTGCCTGTTTCTTTGACTGAAATAACCTTAGCCCCAAGATCGATAGCGCCACGGTAGTTGCCGAGTGGGCGTTCTTGTAGCCATTGAGGCAGGTGGTCAACGTAAAACTCAAGCGTCCAGCCTTTGATTTTCGCAAGTGCGGCGAGTGAGAACAAGGAGTTAGCTTGAGCGGAGCCATAGCTTATTAGAGTGGTGGTGTTTGGGCTATCGTCTTCCAATAGCTTCATGAACTTTCTGGCTTTGTTGCCGCAAAAGTGGGAGTGAAGCTGATCGTCACGCTTTAAGAAAAAGGTGTGCTCGTTGTATTGATGTTGAGTTACAGGGCTATTATTTAGTTTCATCGCACTTAGACAAAATGCTGACTCAAGAGCCAGCATTTATAGTTCAAATAAGACTGACGAGTATCTAGTAGCTAGGGACTGCTGTAAACCAACTAAATCAAGTTTTCGTTCGATATTGAGCCCCGAACTACGAATGCGTTTGCTCTGAGATTGATGTGGATAGATCGGTTTGAAAGGTGATTTTAGCGGTACATCCACCACAACTGCGATTGGCCAACTCAAAGCCCCATTGGAAGCGTTGGCATAAGTCCTCGACAATCAATAAACCTAACCCATGCCCATTTGGATTGTACTGTTCTTGGAGGCCTTCGCCTTGATCTTCAATCACAACACTCTCTTGGGACAGAGTGACTGTTACGGTGCCACTATTGGTCGCTGCAATGGCATTTCTTAACAAGTTGCCGACCAACATATTCATTATCGCGCTGGTGGCTTGAATGGTCGGTTCGGATTGAACGTGCATGGAAATTTCGACGTCTTTCTCATCCGCCTGTGCTGAGTTTTTTGAGACGATAGCCTCTAACTCTTGTTGGCTAAACAGTCGCAGTGGCGCATCGTCACTGTTTCTTTCGTAACGCACCAGGCCTAGTAGGGCATCGACCATCTCCGACATCTGAACAATGGCTTCATCAATGCGCTCAATCTGGCGAGATTGAAACTCGGTGGTTTCGCTTCTTAGTAGCAATTTATTTGCGCCACGAGCGACCGTTAACGGTGTTCTCAATTCGTGACTTGAGTAACGAGCAAACGCCTGTTCACGCTTGAGTAAGGAATTGATTTCTCTTCGATACTGATTGAGTTGGTTAGTGAGCTGACGAAACTCAACCGCGGCGTCGTCATTGACACTAAATTCTTCATTGAGGTTAAGCTTATTCGATTCCAGTTGTTCGGAAATAGAATTGAAGGGTTCAATTAGCCGTTTAGATAATCGATAGAGCAGAGCACCAAAGCTAAAAATTAGAATAGAGAGCAGAGTCAGTACAAAAGTGGTCGCATACACCAATTCGTAAACATCAATTTCGACACGGTCAATCTCGGAAAGTAGGATTATCGGATGGGTTTCTCCCTCATCAGAATACTCTCCCACATACACCATTCGTGATTCAGGCTCTTCACCCACCTCGCCAACAAAGCTTTCTTTGTCTTTAATGTACTTGAGGTATTCTGCAGGTATCAATGAAGGGTCGTTGTAAGCAATCGTCAGGTCATCAATTCTTAACTCACCGCTTTCGCCTGCTTGGAATAAACCAACTGCATAGTTACGGTCAATCAGGATGCGTCTTTCACCGACGCGATCTTCTGACATGTAGAGTGCAGCAATAAAAACTAAATAGACAAAGGCCGATACAATCACGGCCATTAACCCAAAGAAAACCGCTAAGCGGCCGGTTAGGGTTTTGGTGCTCGTGAGAACATTTAAAATCAATTCGATGACTCCAGACGGAATCCAACTTTAGGGACGGTAATTAGCATCTGAGTATCAAAGGGCTTGTCGAGTTGGTTACGTAATTGATAGATGTGACTGCGCAACACGTCATTGTTGGGTTCGTCTTCTTCCCAGAGTTTGTAGGAGATATCTTCGCGAGTAACCACTTCAGGTGCTTTTTGGCACAACATCTCAAGGATGGTGTAAGTGGTTGGATTGAGTGCAAGCAACTTATCTTGGCGGTAAGCTTTACGCGTTTTTTGGTCGATAGTGAGTTCATCAAACTGCAATTTAGAAGACGCCACTTTTCCGCGGTAACGACGAACCAATGCGTTCATTCTCGCTTCTAAAATATCCAAATCGAAAGGCTTGGTTAGGTAATCATCGGCACCGTGTTCAAACCCTTTCAACATGTCTTCACGGCTATCAAGCGCGGTAAGCATCAGGATCGGGGTTGTGTTGCCTTGGTCTCTTAGCTTGTTACAAACCGTTAGGCCGTCCATTCTCGGTAGCATCAGATCTAATATGATGATATCAAAAGAGTTATCCATCGCGAGTTGCAAGCCAAGCTCACCGTTGTCCGCGTAATCGAGCTCCATCCCAATGCACTCAAAATAATCAAATAATACGCCTGCAATTTCTCGGTTATCTTCGACTAATAGAACTCGTTTCATTTTGATTCTCATACAGAAATAGACGGTAACATTATCCTGAGTGAGCGTGAAAAATATGTCAATAACATAACTTTCACTTATGAGGGGGTAGATTGGATTCAGATTAAAAAATAGAAGAACGTATTATGTCTGAACTTCATATTAGCCGACCTAAAGTCTCCACATCGCAGATCAATCCTGCCGTTTCACTGTCGATCATTGTGCCGTTTTACGATGAACAAGAGGTGTTAGAAGAGTTTCATTCTCGCTTAACCAAGGTGCTGGATAGCTTACCCATCACCAGTGAAATCGTTTATGTCGATGATGGCAGCAAAGACAACAGCTTGGATTTGGTGAGTTCATTTACTTCAATCAATAGCTCAATTTCTGTGATCGGTTTAAGCCGCAACTTTGGTAAAGAGTCCGCGATGAGTGCTGGCCTCGAACACTGCCGAGGACAAGCCGTGATCTTACTTGACGCCGATCTGCAAGATCCGCCCGAGCTGATTCCGCAAATGATTGCCAAATGGCGCGAAGGTTATGACGTCGTCAATATGCAGCGTAGCCAACGTGATGGTGAAACGTGGTTTAAGAAGTTTTCAGCAGCAAGCTTTTACAAAGTCATGAATGTGGCGGCGAAGATTGATGTTCCAGAAAATGTGGGTGATTTTCGACTGTTAAGCCGAGAGGTTGTCGACCATATCAACCAACTGCCTGAACGTAACCGTTACATGAAAGGCATCTTTTCATGGCCAGGTTTTAGACAAGCAACGATTCAGTTTAAGCGCGATGCTCGCTTCTGTGGCGAGACGAAATGGAACTACCTGAAACTCATCGGATTGGCGATGGATGGCATCACATCATTTTCTATCCGCCCACTGCGTATTGCGACGGCCGTTGGTGGATTAGTGGCGCTTACCGCTTTTGTGTATGGCGTCTTCATCGTGTTCAAAACCATGATTTTTGGTGAGCCTATTACGGGTTACCCATCCATGATGGTGGTCCAACTTGCCCTTGGCGGTATTCAACTTCTGAGTATTGGCTTAATGGGGGAATACATAGGTCGTATTTTCATCGAAACCAAGAACCGTCCTTTGTATCTGATTCAATCGGTGGTCGATACCCCAGCATTAAAAACACATTTTAAATTAGAGGAGTCAGCATGAGCCTGAACCGAACGCACCTATGGTATTTGTTGGCTTTTGCATTGGTTCTAAGGCTCTTATCTCTGGCGACATACCCTTTAATGGACACTACGGAAGCGCGCTACGGTGAAATGGCTCGCTTGATGGTAGAAACCGGCAATTGGTTAACCCCTCAATTTGATTACGGCATCCCTTTCTGGGGTAAACCACCGTTGTTCACATGGATGAGTGCGGCGGGGATTGAGCTGTTTGGTTTGAGTGAGTTTGCTGTGCGTGCACCACACTGGCTAGCAGGTTTCGCGACGATTCTGTTAGTTGCGTACATGGCCAAGCGTACCGGACAAAGTGCCTTGGTGGCGTCTGTGGTATTGGCGACATGTGGGATTTTCTCTATTGCGGCGGGTGCTGTGATGACCGACATGGCGTTAACGTTAGCGATGACCATTGCCATGTTAGGTTTTTATCTATGTTGGTTAGGAGGAGAGGGTTCACAGGGAGAAGGCAGTGCGAAGACTAATCGATCTTGGGGCTATGTCGGTTTCATTGGTTTAGCACTAGGCTTGCTGGCAAAAGGGCCGGTAGCGATTGTGATCATGGGTATCGCTGTTTTCCCTTGGTTAGTATTGCAACATGGCTTCTTTGGCGCTTTCAAAGTGTTATGGCAACGCTTTCCACTGTTGTCTGGCTTAGGTGTGATGCTGGCGATTGCCTTGCCTTGGTACATCATGGCTGAAATGGCAACACCGGGCTTTATCGATTACTTTATTGTTGGCGAGCACTTTAAGCGTTTTGTTGTGAGTGGTTGGGAAGGGGATCTTTATGGTTCGGCCCATAATGAAACAAGAGGAATGATTTGGGTTTTCTGGATTCAAGCGGCTGCGCCGTGGTCGATTGTGTTGCCTATTTTGACTTTTGCTCGTCGTAAGAAAATCGCAGAAGTTAACGCTGAACATAATGGGTTATTTTCATTCCTTGTGTGTTGGTTAGTCTCTCCTCTAATTCTTTTCACTATGGCGGGTAATATTCTTCCTGCGTATGTGTTGCCGGGTATTCCGGCCCTTGGCTTGTTGGTTGCTATACTCATAATTGAAAAAGATAAGAAGTGGTTTTCGAGTGTGGCTTTGGTGCTACCTGTGCTGTTAATGATTGCGATGGTCTACTTGAATTTAGGTAAAGCGAACGAGAAAAGTGACCGCATTATTTTTGAGCAGATTACGGATGAAGCGCCGAGCTTTTATGTAGGTAAACGACCATTCTCTGGGCAATTTTACAGTCATGGTCAAGCGAAAAAACTTCTCGATATCGAGCAGCTAGATGGCATTGATAAGTTCTATCTGATTGGTAAAAGATCTGAAGTGGAAACCAAGATTAAAGACAACGCGTTAACCTGTATTTTAGAGCCGACGGTGAAAATAAAGCGTGCTTTATTCAGTTGTCATAGCCAAAACATTAAACCAAATTTATCGTTGAGTCATATTCGAAGTGAAAGTGATGTCCAGCGTTAACTCAAGGCTAAGAATGTTCAATAATAAGCTTCAAACACACAATCAGAGGTTACAGTCTCACCACAAGATGGTTCGATTTGCGGTGGTCGGCGTTGGGGGATTTGTTGTTGATTGCTCTGTGTTTGCGTTGCTGCATTACGTTATTGGACTGCCGTTGATGAGTGCTCGAATTGGCTCTTTCATCGTTGCTGCAACGACAACTTGGTTTGGTAATCGAGTGCTGACCTTTGAGTTCAAAGGTCAGGGGAGTTGGTCAGAAAAGCTGATTCAGTGGCAAAAGTTCATGTTTTCAGCATCGATATCGGCGATTCCTAATTTGCTGTGCTTTAAGTTGATGACTGAATTGCTGCCTGCATTTACTGGGGCTGTGTTTATCGCAATGGCGGTTGGTATCTTGGTGGGCATGGTCACGAACTATTTGTTTAGTCAGTATTGGGTCTTCACCCGTTAAGCTCCCTAGTAGCAGACACAAAAAAGCGCAGCTATAATAGCTGCGCTTTGTGTTTTTACGATAGCGAAGTCAATCGGTTCGCGATATTAGCGTTGTGCTGCGCGCTGGCGGTTCTTGCCGTTAGCCGCAGGTTTGCCACCTTGACCATTGCCCGATTTATTGCGGTTTGGTTTGCCGTTTCCGCCGCCATTACCTTGTGATTGCTGACCACCAGGTCCTTTCTTAATGAAGCCCGTAGCTGGTTTACGACCATTGCCATTACCGCCACCTTGGTTAGCATTACCTTGGTTACCGTTGCTGTTACCAGTCGGCTTCTTGCCACCCGGTTTTTTACCAGAGTGGTTACGTGGGCTTTCGCCACCAAGACCTGGCTGAGACTTACTGTGCTTAGTCGCAAAGCGCTGTGAACCGTGACGACCAGACTTACGACGTTGTGCAGGTGTTTGTGCATCAAAGTCTTCTGCTGGTACTAGGCAGTTTGCTTTGTCACCAATTAGGTGCTGTTTACCCATGCTGATCAGCGCTTCACGGATGATTTTCCAGTTTTCAGGGTCGTGGTAACGAAGCAGTGCTTTATGCAGACGACGTTGACGATCACCTTTCGGTACTGGAACATCTTCACGCTTCTTATATTTCACGCGTTTCAGAGGATTGGTCTCTGAGTAGTACATCGACGTTGCATTACACATTGGCGATGGGTAGAAGTTCTGTACTTGGTCACACTCGTAATTGTGCTTTTTCAGCCACATTGCAAGGTTAAGCATGTCTTCATCTTCTGTGCCCGGGTGAGCAGAGATGAAGTAAGGAATTAGGTACTGTTTTTTACCGGCTTCAGCGCTGTACTTCTCGAACATCTCTTTGAAACGATCGTAAGTGCCCATGCCCGGTTTCATCATCAGATCCAGTGGGCCTTTTTCAGTATGCTCTGGAGCAATCTTCAAGTAACCACCAACGTGGTGAGTCACAAGCTCACGAACGTATTCTGGAGATTCAATCGCTAAGTCGTAACGTACACCAGAAGCGATCATGATCTTCTTAACGCCCGGTACTTTTCTCGCAGAGCGGTACAGGTCAATGGTGTGTTGATGGTCTGTGTTTAGCTTTTCACAGATTTTCGGGAACACACATGATGGACGACGACAGTTAATTTCAGCTTTTGGATCTGAACAACCTAAACGGTACATGTTCGCCGTAGGGCCGCCCAAATCTGAAATAGTACCTGTGAAGCCCGGCACTTTATCTTTAATGTCTTCGATTTCATCCAAGATAGATTCTTTCGAACGGTTCTGAATGATACGACCTTCGTGCTCTGTGATTGAACAGAAAGAACAACCACCAAAACAACCACGCATGATGTTAACCGAGGTTTTGATCATGTCGTATGCTGGGATTTTCGCTTTGCCGTACATCGGGTGCGGAACACGCTTGTAAGCAAGGCCAAATACGTAGTCCATTTCTTCTGTGGTCAATGGAATTGGCGCTTGGTTAACCCAAAGTTCGCGATCACCGTGACGTTGAATCAGAGCACGACCTGAGTACGGGTTTGTCTCGAGGTGCAGGATACGGCTAGCGTGAGCGTAAAGAATACGGTCATTGTTTAGCTTTTCGTAACCTGGGATACGAACCGCTGTAGTTTTTGCATCGTGACGAGAAGGGCGAATAGTAATAGGTTGCGCTTTTACTTCTTCTTTTTCGTCTTTCTTGGTATCACACTGGGTTTCAACTTCGTACGGGTTCACCGGAACATACGCTTTGTTCGGTTTTTCGATACGAGAAGAGTCAATGATCTTGAAGCCTTCAGGGGCCGCAGGAAGATTGATAGCAGTACCGCGGATATTGGTCAGCGTAGACATATCCTCACCATCGGCAATGCGGTGTGCTACTTCAACCAGTGCACGCTCAGCGTTACCAAAAAGAAGAATGTCAGCTTTTGCATCAAACAATACAGAGCGGCGAACTTTATCTGACCAGTAATCGTAGTGAGCCACACGACGCAAGCTCGCTTCAATACCACCAAGCACGATTGGCGTGCCTTTGTAAGCTTCACGACAACGTTGAGAATAAACCAGAGTTGCACGATCAGGACGCTTGCCACCTTCATTGTTTGGTGTGTAAGCATCATCGTGACGTAATTTGCGATCAGAGGTGTAGCGGTTGATCATGGAGTCCATGTTACCCGCTGTGATGCCGAAGAATAGGTTAGGTTTACCTAGCTTCATGAAGGCGTCTTTATTGTCCCACTTTGGTTGAGCAATAATGCCCACGCGGAAACCTTGAGCTTCAAGCAGACGGCCGATGATAGCCATACCAAAGCTCGGGTGATCGACATACGCGTCACCAGTTACAATAATAATGTCACAGCTATCCCATCCAAGAGCATCCATCTCCTTTCTACTGGTAGGCAAAAAGGGTGCAGTTCCGTAGCACTCGGCCCAGTATTTTTTGTGTTCGTGAATAGGAGTGATATCGCTGTACATATTTCAACCTCTGATTTTTGAGGCGGGAATTATAGCGGCATGAGCCTAGACTAGCCAGTAGAACATGCCCCTGTTAGTTCTGGTGTCTTTCGTCTTTTTACGGTAAATGGCGACAAAAGAGCCATACAACAGCATAGTTGAAGCCTTGAATAACGTCGCTAATTTGTGATTTTGATTAGTGTTCGCAGCAGTTTTTGATATTATTCGCAAAAATAAGTCTGAAGAAGTAGATCCACAATGGTCGAAACGTTATTAGTACAATTTGCTCCGATGCTTTTAGGAGCCCAACTGATCTTAACCCTTATCTTGGTGAAAGGGGATATTTGTCCGGGACAGCGTGGTCGTATCCACAAGATGTTACCTGCGATTGGCGTGCTGTGGCTTGCCGTTGCCTCAGTAAAAATTGAAGCCTTTCTGGTCGTGTTTGCGATCTTTTATTTCTATTCTCAAGTTCAAACCAAGAAGACACGTGATTCTGGTCCTATTTGGGTGATGTACTTAGCTTGTGGTTTGGCATTGTCTTACGTGGCTATTCAAGCGACGGAACAAGCAACTACCGTTGGTATCATCACTACTGTATTGCTAGTGGCACTGTTAGGCTCAGCGTTTGGTCATTTGCTACTGACGATTGCAAGAACGCGCTTACAGGCATTTCACCGAGTTCTGCCCGTTGTTGGTGTGCTGACGGGGATGTTGGTGGTTTTGGCGACAGTCGTGAGTGTTTATTCTCTGTCTGAAGCTCAACTAGAGCCTGTGATTTCAACGCTACTGTTCAGCTTTGCTTTGTTAATCTCCGCTATCGTGGTTTGGTGTTGGCATTTACTGTTCGTTAAAACCCCTGAAAAACTGCAACTGACGATTTCGTTACTGATGTTATTGGCTGCGGCTGTCGGTTTAACGCCAGTTTGGGCACTTTAACCGCGCACTTTCATTAATTACGTACGCTCATTAATCACGCATTCTCTTTAAGAAGTGTGATCAGTTTTTTAGCATGGCGTTGGTAAGCGTTCTAAACTTAATTCTAGTCGGTGTGTTCGTAAGGAGTACGAGATGGATTTAAGCAACGTCAAAGGTTTCGATAGCATTATCTTGCTGGGAATCGTGAATGAAAAACTTCGCCTAGAGTGCGATAGCTTTGAAGAGCTGATCAGTATGTATGAAATGGATATAGAAAGTGTCGTGGGCAAGCTCGATATGCTTGGCTATCAATACGACCCATTGACTAACCAGTTTAAGTCTTATCCAAGATAGGCTATTTTCGCGAATCAACAGATATCGAAAATTATCGGTACTGAAACTAAAAAGTCACAGATTATCTGTGACTTTTTTTGTTTCTGGCGTTTGTCTATCCGATTTAACAATGGCTTAAGCTAGCCCAATAATGAACCTCTTAAACGACCTCGATACCATCTAAGTGACTCTTACTCTGCTGTCTTGCTGTGCTAAAGAAAGCCTGTAGGTAACGTTTGTCTTTTTCTGAGTTTCTTACCGCTGCAAATAGTCTTCTTGAAAGCCCTTTACCTAACGGCTTGCTGGCTATCAAACCTTGTCTTGAGAACTCACTGATCGCCCAGTTTGGTAATGCCGCGACCCCTAAACCCGCTGATACCATTTGCACCAACATCAAGGTGTTGTCTGCTTGTTTCCACTTCTTAGGTTCCACACCAGCAGGTTGCAAAAAGTGTTTCACGACGTCTAAACGTTGTTTTTGAACAGGATAGGAGAGCATAGTGAGATCGCTAAGATCTTGCGGATCAATGCTCGCTTTATCGGCCAAAGGCGAGTTGATCGCGGTGATAAGGCGCATCTCAAAATCGAAAAGCGGTTCATAATGAACTTCAGAACGAGGCTGTATATCTGAGGTGATCACCAAGTCGAGTTCACCAGCCATTAATGCCGGTAGCGGTTCAAAACCAAAACCTGACGAGAAATCTAAGGTCACGCTTGGCCATGCAACTTGATATTCCTTCAAAGCGGGCATTAGCCATTGGAAGCATGAGTGACACTCAATCGCCATGTGCAATCGACCATTCACATCCTCTTTCAGGCTCGCCAACTCATTCTCTGCTTTAGCGATTCTTGGCTGTATCTCATCTGCGAGCTTAAGCAAGATCTCACCCTCAGAGGTGAATTTCACTGGCCTAGTTTTACGCAGGAAAAGTTGACCACCAATACGTGCCTCTAGGTCTTTCAATTGGTGTGAAAGTGCCGACTGAGTCAGGTGAAGAGAGGTTGCAGTCGCTGTCAGTGAGCCGCTGTCTCTTAAGGTAGTTAATGTTCGAAGGTGTTTAAGCTCTATCATGAGTATTCCTCATATTCCCTAAGCCAATTCAATATTTCTTAATAATCACCCTACGGGTTTTTTTATCATTTGTAAACGTCTAGATGTCCAGATGGATTTGGTTTGTTCATCTTCGTTCCGTTCAAGATGAATATTTTTAATAAACAAGATGAATATTTGGACGTTGTTCATCGTTCAGATTAGGTGGATAGTTTAGCCATCCAGACGCCTTTTTGTGAAAGTAAAAACCATGACAGGCAGTCTGAACAGAAACTAACAAATATTGAATAAGGAACAGGCTCATGACGACAACAACGCATATTCTTGGCTACCCACGTATCGGTGAAAAACGCGAACTTAAATTCACATTAGAGAAGTATTGGCGCGGTGAGATTGATCAATCTGAGCTCAAGCAGCTCGGCAGCGAATTGAGAAATCGTAACTGGAATGTACAAGCCGACGCGAATCTAAGCTTTGCAACTGCGGGTGACTTCGCATGGTACGACCATGTTCTAACTACGACGTTACTTCTAGGCCATGTACCTAAGCGACACGCTGGTGGTAGCGAAGACGAAAAAGCCTTTCCAGACTTAGATACTTTATTTCGAGTTGGTCGTGGTCAATCTCAAACACAATCCACCTGTTGTGGCGGTCAACACGGAACTGAAAGCGCTAAAGATGGTGCAGCAGCATCAGATATGACCAAGTGGTTCAACACTAACTATCACTACATTGTTCCTGAGTTCAGTAAAGACGACACCTTTGAAGTGAGCTGGCCACAACTGTTTGACGAAGTGAGTGAAGCGATTAAAGCGGGGCATAAAGTGAAGCCAGTTCTTCTAGGCCCATTATCTTACTTATATCTCGGCAAAGAAGTGGAAGAGGGCTTTGACCGTTTAACCTTGCTTCCACGTTTGCTTACAGCTTACCAAGCGATTCTGGCAAAACTGGCCAAGTTGGGTGTTGAGTGGGTTCAAATCGATGAACCTATCCTTTCTCTGGAACTTGAAACTAAGTGGGCAGATTCATTCAAATTGGCTTATCAGGTGATTCAAGGCGATGTGAAGCTACTCCTTACTACGTACTTTGATTCTGTGACTGACACGTTAGATAAAATTGTAGAACTGCCCGTCAACGGCTTACACATCGACTTGGCTGCCGCACCGCAGCAACTTGATCAAGTGGTGAATAAGCTACCTGAAGATTGGGTGCTTTCTGCAGGTGCAATCAATGGACGCAATGTTTGGCGAGCTGACTTAGCCGCGCAGCTTGAGTTGCTGCAACCCGTGAAAGAAAAGCTAGGTGATAAACTATGGGTCGCAAGTTCATGTTCACTGCTGCATAGCCCGGTTGACCTTGAGTTAGAAGAGACGCTTAGCGAAGAAGTGAAGAGTTGGTTTGCCTTTGCAAAACAGAAAGTGACAGAGGTGAGCTTATTGGGTGCGGCGTTAGACGGCGACCAAAATGCCATTTTAGCGTGTGAGACTTACAGCCAACCTATTGTTGCACGCAAGAGCGCGACTCATGTGAACAAGCCTCAGGTACAAGCTCGTCTTAGCACGATTACCAAAGCACTAGCAGAGCGCACTGCTCCATACGCAGAGCGTGCCGCTCATCAGTCTGAGGTGTTGGGTTTACCGTTATTGCCAACCACAACCATTGGTTCGTTCCCACAGACAGGCGAGATCCGTGTTCAACGTAGCGCTTACCGCACTGGCAAACTGAGTGAAGCTGAATACACAACCGCATTGAAAGGCCATATTGCGGATGCCGTTAAACGTCAAGAAGCGCTAGATTTGGATGTGCTGGTTCATGGTGAAGCTGAACGTAACGACATGGTGGAGTACTTTGCAGAAAACCTAGCAGGCTTCCAAACCACTAAGTTTGGTTGGGTACAAAGCTATGGCTCACGCTGCGTGAAGCCGGCGATTGTGGTCGCGGATATTGAACGAGAAAAACCAATGACGGTGGAATGGTCGACCTATGCCCAATCTCTGACTTCGAAGCAGATGAAAGGGATGCTGACAGGCCCTGTTACCATCTTATGTTGGACATTCCCACGTGAAGACATTTCACGCAAAGAGATCACTAATCAACTGGCGTTTGCATTGCGAGATGAAGTGTCTGATTTGCAAGACGCCGGCATCAACATTATTCAAATCGATGAACCAGCGATTCGTGAAGGTTTGCCACTGAAAAAGCGTGACCACGCAGAATACCTAGAGTGGGCGGTCGATGCCTTTAAGATCTCAGCGGCGAGTGCTAAACCTGAAACTCAGATCCATACCCATATGTGTTACAGCGAGTTCAACGAGATCATTGATTCAGTAGCCGCGCTAGATGCCGATGTGATTACCATTGAGACTTCTCGCTCGAATATGGAACTGCTGAAAGCGTTTGAAGAGTTCAACTACCCGAATGCGATTGGACCTGGCGTTTACGACATTCACTCGCCAAACATCCCATCAGAAGAGTGGATTGTTGATTTACTTAAGAAAGCGGCAGAGAAAATTCCAGCGGAACGTTTGTGGGCAAACCCTGATTGCGGGCTGAAGACGCGTAATTGGGCAGAGACGGAAGCGGCGCTGACTAACTTAGTTTCGGCAACTAAAGCACTGCGTAAAGAGTGGGAATCAGCGGAGGCATAATTCAGTCTAGGATTTTGATTGCTTCATCAAACAAAGGCCTCGCAAATGCGAGGCCTTCTGGTTTTATACTTGTTCGATCGAATCTAGCTGCTGCTCTGACACGTCTCTTTGCTGATCAACTTCTCAACCATCAGCTGTCCGCGTGTGTTGCGAATCTTGATGTTGTAAGCCAAGCCCATATCGAGGTTTGCTCTCACTTCAGAGTTGGTGCAGTAGCTATTCACACTCATGTCTACAACTTGGTTTAAAGGCTTAGCACCTTTTGCATCTTGGTTGTAGATCATCATGATTTCGATAACCGTGTTTTTTGCTAGCACGCGCATGACCGACAGTGGGCCATACTCAATCGGCAGGCCTGCAGATAAAACGCCAGCTCGGTGCTGCGCCATCATCTCTAGCTGTCTTTGTTCGTCTTGCTCACTTGAAGCACAGCCTGCAAGCAGAGCTAAAGCCAGTGAGCCAATAATCCATTTTTTCACGTTAAAATACTTTCTTGAATGGTTTTACAATCACATTTTGGTAAACGCCAGCATCAATGTACGGGTCAGCGTCTGCCCATGCTTGTGCATCTTCCAAAGAGTTAAATTCAGCAATCACAGTTGAACCTGTAAAGCCCGCTTCGCCAGGGTTATCTGAATCAATAGCTGGCATTGGACCCGCTGTTAACAGTCGGCCTTCATCGTGAAGTGTTTGTAGGCGTTCTAGATGTTGTGGGCGAACACTTAGGCGTTTTTCTAATGAATTTTCGACGTCTTGAGAAAAAATCACGTACCACATATTGAGATATCCTTATTTTACTTCACTAAATTTGGGGCGTTTAAATTCGCTATCTTGCTAATTTACGCGAACTAATTGGTATTGGAAGGGCTAATGATAAGAAATTGTGAATTGGTGCGAGAGAGTTGTATGGTCGTTAGGGCGTGTTGACCTTTCGTGGTTAAATTTTGTTCGGATGGGGACGCCTAGTCAAAAGCGTTTTAATCGCGGCGAGGGGGAAGTCGCCTAGTCATTCTAAGCAAATTTCCCTCAACAAAAAGTAAAACGCTTTTTGCGGGGGCGCCCAGCTCGAACCCTTCGGGCAGCGTTTGCTGGTCATTTCTACTACGTTATCGGCTTCTCATGTAGGCTAGCTACACATCGACGCCTCTGCCTTGTATAAATACCCAGCAACTCGTTGCAAAAATCAGCTCGAAAGATCAACACGCCCTAGTAATTTCATTTATAAAAACTAAAGACCATCGATGCCACACGCTTAATAAAAGGTGTTATTTGTTGATTGGGCGAGGCTTACCACTTTCATCAACCGCAACGTAGTTGAATGTCGCGCCACACACCTTGTAGCGGTCACCGATACCGTGATCAAGTACAGGTTTAACCCATACTTCTAGGTCGATATTCATCGAGCTGCGACCAATCTTAGTGCAGTCACCATAAACACATACAACATCACCCACTGAAACCGGCTGTTTGAACTCGATACTCGATACTGAAACTGTAACTATCTTGCCGTTAGAGATCTCTTTTGCCAGTATGCCGCCAGCAAGGTCAAGCTGAGACATTATCCAACCACCGAAAATCTGTCCTGCTGCATTTGTATCAGAAGGCATCGCTAATGTGCGAAGAAGTAAAGAACCAATCGGGTTCAAAGTTGATTGAATAGTCATTGTCGTACTCTTAATGGTATTGATTGTTTTATATAAAAATAGATGTGTTTACGAGACTCGCGGTGGTCGAATTTTTAACGTCTTCACCGAACACAAATAATCAGCGGCCAATGATCACGAGTATCATTGGCCAATCGCATATTGATAATAATTGTATCAAATAGGGTATGAGGACTCATCCCTAAGGGTTATTTCTCGTCGGTATTTTTATCCGTTAACTCTTTCTGCTGATCTTTTGGTAGATGCTTATAGATGTATACACCCGTAAGTAAAGTGAAGAGCAAGGTAGCGATGAGCAAACCAAACACTTTGAAGTTAACCCAAACATCCAACGGTAGGCTGAAAGCAACGTAAACGTTGAGAACGGCACACAGGGTAAAGAAAAGAGTCCATGCCCAGTTGATCTTGCCCCATACAGCATCAGGTAGTGTGATCTCTTTGCCTAACATACCTTTAATCGCTGATTTGCCCATGATGTGACTGACCGTCAGGCCAATCGCAAACAGTGCGTAAACGATGGTGACTTTCCATTTAATGAAGTTGTCGTCGTGCAAGAAGATGGTCATGCCGCCAAATACGGCAACCATTAGAAAGGTGATGACCTGCATTTTTTCGACTTTCTTGTAGATGAAATAAGTCAAAATAATTTGAACTGCAGAGGCAACGATCAAAGCGCCGGTCGCAGTATAGATGTCGTACATCTTATAAAGCGCAAAGAAAATAATGAGAGGAATGAAATCAAGAATTTGTTTCATGAGACACTGACTATCCAGTTAGTTGAGTTGTTGACAGTCTAACGAAAACTGTCTCGATGCTAAATAGCCCGAGACAATTGGGTGCCAATTAATTCAATCTAACCACTCAACGTGTTTAAAGAGTTGAAGCCGGTTATCGCATTGACGAGGTTTGATAGCGAGGTATTAGCTTCTTGATGTCTTCAAGGTAACCTTCGCTTTTCAAGCTGTCTAATGTGTTTTCGAGTTCTTGTTCGCTCATGGCAAAACACGTTGATTTACCGGTCGTTAAGTCGAGATACTCGTGATATTCACGTTCTGTGAAGTGGCCAATTCTGTCCATTAATAGGGTTTTAATTCCGTGGTGAATCAAGCCGTAATACGTATGTCTTTGTAAGGTCATAGCCTATCCTCCGTGACAAGCTGCAGTGAAACTGTTGCAACCTGCTGTATATTGGTTGGGTTATCTATGACAAAGCAATTCGAATGCCATTTTCTCCAACTGAACAGAACAAATTCCCGGCTAAATAGAATTGAACTTCTTTTCAAATAGTTAAAGGAAGGTACGTTCTATTCTCTGACAATCAATACGTAACAGACCTCAAATAGTTTCATTTTGAGAACGGTAAAATTCTCATTATGACGCTCTCCTGCCGCTTATAGTGTGAGCCTTTCAACGGTGATTGCCGCTAATCGACGAGCCAATCAACCAGTGTAGATAAGGATGTATTTTGTCGATTCTTGGGTTGCAGCAAGAAGTAACCATTTCCAGAGAAGACACTGCCTTCACTCACTTTCACCAATCTACCCAAATCAATATCTTGCTTGGCCAGCGTGATGTCGCCTATGGCAATACCAAACCCTTGAATGGCGGCGTTCATCGCTTGATCGAGTGTCGCGAATTGTTGGTTGTTCTTGCTTGAAAGGTCGTGGCTGCCTATGTGTTCTAACCAAAGACGCCAATCACTCTGCTCATTGTTGGCGTGTAGCCAAGTGTATTGGGCAAGCTTGTGTGGCTTGATGATGGTCGACGCGTCGTTGACAAGATGGCTCTGCGTAATGCTTTGTGCTTGGCAAACGGGCGCTAGCTGCTCGTTGAACAATAATTGGCTAATAATAGATTGCTGGTTTGGCTTCTTACCATAGGTGATTACGGCATCAAACGGATCAAAGCTTGGTTCGAAGACGTGCTTGATGGTCGACGTGAGTTCGACATCAATTTCGGGATAGGCTTGCTGAAAAGACATCAACTTAGGTAGTAGCCAAGAGGTAATACAGCTTGGTGCGTTGAGTTTGATCTTGGATGGAGAACTCGCGACCTGATTTAGAGCCGATTGCAGCTGATGAATCGTCCCTTGTATCAGGGGAACCAGTTCTTCTCCTTTCGGCGTTAAAGACAGCCCGCGAGCATGGCGGTAGAAGAGATCACAGCCAAGGCTTTCTTCAAACGACAATACCTGACGACTCACTGCACCTTGCGTAACATTGAGCTCATGTGCCGCGCGTGTAAAATTGAGATGCCTTGCCGTAGACAAAAACGCGAGCAAGGTTTTGGTTGAAGGAAGCGTGCGATTCATATCTTTACCTATGACTTTTTATCATGGCTATTATGTGATTATTTCGATTCATTTATCAATAGTGTTCTGTTTGAATGTAAATACTTAATCATCATTTGTGATTCAATATGTGTATAAATCACATTTTTTGAATATGAAGGCAATGATGAAGACATTGTGATTTTGTGAAAGGGATAGCTTCTTGACATCTTTTATTGATAGCTTAGTGCCTCAGGCTGTAAAAAAATTAATACCTTATCAATCGGCAAGAAGAATTGGTGGTGATGGACGTGTCTGGCTAAACGCCAATGAATTGGAAAGCTCGCTGTTTCTCGGAGAAGCAAGCCACAACCGATACCCAGACTTCTTACCACAAGATATTGCTAAGGCTTACCAAGATTACTGTGGCACCGATGCTGCGACTGTTGCCGTTCGTGGTGCAGATGAAGCGATTGATTTGCTGATCAGAACATTCTGTAAACCGGCGAGCGATAACATACTTATCTGCTCTCCCACGTATGCGATGTATGAGTTTTGCGCTGATGCATTGGCGATTAATACCTTGGACTCTCCATTGCAGGAAGACTTCAGCCTTAATGTTGCTGATATTGTGAATAAGGCAGAACTGGCGAATATCGTGTTTCTTTGCTCACCAAACAACCCAACGGGTAATGTGATTCCTAAATCGGATTTGATTCAGGTACTGGAAGGCACGATTGGAAAGTCGCTAGTGGTCGTCGATGAAGCGTATATCGAGTTTGAACCACAAACGTCAGCCGTTAGCCTTATTCAACGTTATCCACATTTGGTTGTGATTCGCACCTTGTCTAAGGCATTTGGATTGGCTGCGGTTCGCTGTGGTTTTATCTTAGCGAGTCGAAATGTGATGCAGTATGTCGCGAAGTTGATTCCACCTTATCCGATGCCAGATTGCTCATCGCAAATCGTGTTAGACGCTTTGTCTAATGAACGAGTCTCAGTGATGCAAGACGCGACGCAGAAGCTGGTTGAGCTACGTAATTGGTTTGCTTGTGAGTTAACGCAGTTTGATTTCATCGAGTCTGTTTACCCTTCATCTACAAACTTCATTTTGCTACGTCAAAAAGCTGGGCACCAAGTATTCAGTGTCTTGGCGAAGGATGGCATTGTGACAAGGAATCAAAACCATGAACCGGCTTTGCGTAACTGTGTTCGAATCAGTATTGGTAGCCAAGAGAGCATGCTAGAAGTGATAACGTCACTAACACGTTACCAAACCGAATTAGAACAGAGTCAACAAGGCAAACAAATTCAACAAGCTCAACATAAAGAAATTCAATCTCAACTCGATAAAGATCATATCTAGGATGGCAATGATGAAAAAGATAATACTAGGACTCGCTTGTGCGGCCGCTTTACTTGGTACAACGGTACAGGCGAAAGAAATCTGTTTGGCGTCAGACTTTACGTATCCGCCATTCAACTATAAAAACAGTGATGGTGTGCCTGTCGGGTTTGATATTGAGATAGCTGATGCTTTGTGTGAGCAAGCCAAACTCGATTGTACTTGGGTTTCACAAAGCTGGGACTCGTTAATTCCAAGCTTATTGGCAAGAAAGTCAGATGTGATCATGGCGTCGATGCGTATCACCGAAGAGCGTAAGCGTAAGATCTTGTTTACTGATAAGTACTACCAAACACCAGCCGTATTTGTTGCTGCTAAAAGCGCAGAATTCAGCGCTGATGAGGCAGGCTTAGCGGGTAAAACCATAGGTGTTCAGCAAGGTACGATTCACGATCGCTACGTAACCGACAAGTTTGGTAGTGTTGCCAACATTAAGCGTTACACAGGGCAAGATGAAGTGTATCTGGATCTGCAAAATGGTCGTTTAGATCTAACCTTCGGCAACTCAGATCAACTGTCATTGGCTTTCTTAGATAAGAAAGAAGGTGAGGGTTTTGAATTCAAAGGTAAAGCAGTAACCGACAAAGCCTACATTGGCGAGGGTACGGCGTTAGCACTAAGAAAGCAGGATTCAAAACTGGCGAAACAATTCAATGCCGCGATTGAAGAGATCAGAGCAAACGGTACTTACGACAAGATCGCTGCTAAGTACTTTACGTTTGATATCTATGGCGCTGATTTGTAATTCGTCTAACGCCTAAAAATTAGAACCTCAAAAACAAAAATCCGAGGGCTTGAAGTGACCCCGTAAAGTTGGACATTTCTGTTAAGCGGCTTTCAAGGCCTGAGTTCGATATTCTATCGGAGTCAGGCCTTTTAGTTTCACTTTTATACGTTTGGTATTGTAGTACTCGATGTATTCTTTAATCTGCTCTATCAGAGCATCTGCATCTTCAAAGCTTTGGTTGTGATACATCTCGGTTTTGAGTAAAGCAAAAAAGTTTTCAGCAACAGCATTATCCAAGCAGTTACCTTTTCTCGACATGCTTTGCGTTAACCCACTCTCCGCTACCTTTTTCTGATACTGTCGATGGCGATATTGCCAACCTTGATCGCTATGTATAATTGGCTTTGAGTTGGGTTTAAGCGTTGATATAGCTTCCGTCAGCATATCTGTGACAAGCGGCAAGCAGGCATTTTTGGCCACTCTATAAGCAACCACCTCCTGAGTAAACAAGTCGACAACGGGAGATAAGTATACTTTCTGCTCTTTGACTTTGAACTCCGTGACATCAGTTACCCACTTTTCATCGGGTTGAGTCGCACTAAAATCTCTTTCAAGAACGTTGGGAGCAGCTTTTCCTGACTCTCCTCGGTATGAACGATACTTTTTAATCCTGACCGTCGATTTAAGGTTGAGCTGAGCCATAAGCCTTTGAACCGTTTTGTGATTAAGCACGAACCCCTGATTCTTTAGTTCCAAGTGAATACGGCGGTAGCCGTATCGCCCCTTATGTTCATGATAAATTGACTTTATCAACCGCAGCTCACGTTCGTAGCTATTTTGGCGCTTGCTCGTTTGAGCCTGATAATAAAAGACACTTTTTGCCAACTGTAGAGTGTGCAGTAAGTGCTTTAATGGGTACTTGCCTTTAAGAGTTAGAGCTATGACCGCTTTTTCTTTGTTCGACGGTTTTTTTTCTGCTCCAACTCTTCCAACTTTTTTAGAACGGCATTCTCGGTTCGTAAGTAGACCAACTCCTCTTTTAGCTCCTCAAGTGTCATTTCATTATCAGGCTTAGTGGTACGTTGAGGTTGCTGTTTCATTGAGGGTCTTCCTTTCTGGCGCATTTCGAGCCCCTTGATACCGAGCTCATTAAATCGTTTAAGCCAGACAGAGAGTATTCCAGGGGATGAGAGGTTTAATACAGCGCTAGTGTGCGTGAGAGACCATTCATTCGTCCACATTAAATTCAATGCTTTTCGTTTTGTTTGAGCAGTCGCGGCATGATTAGTTGGTAAAAATGAATCAGTACCATGGATGGCAAAGACTTGAGCCCAATACCGTATCTGCCTTGAAGAAATTGAATATTGTTTTGCTAAGTAGAGAGATGACGTGCCATCTAAGTATTGCTTAGCAATGATACATTTTAGCTCTCGGCTATATTTGGACATAAAAAGACCCCCAATAATTGGTGTCCAACTATTGGGGGTCAGTTCAGCTGTAAGGCTCTCGGGTTTTCTAGTTTATGCTGGTGGTGTCAATTCAAGTCACCACCAACTTAGCGCTTAATATTACGCTTGCTGTTTTTGTAGCTCAGCTTCTTTCGCTTCGTCTTCGATTAGAGAATCAACGATAACTGCACATGCTGCATCACCAGTGATGTTCAGAGCAGTACGGATCATGTCGAAGATACGGTCTAGAGCGAACAACAGAGGTAGACCTTCGATAGGGATACCAGCCGCTAGAAGAACCGCAACCACTAGGAAAGAAGGACCTGGAACACCCGCTTGGCCAACCGCACCTAGTGTAGACGTTACGATGATAGCAACGTAAGCACCCATAGACAGGTCGATGTTGAACAGCTGTGCGAAGAAGATAGCAACTAGGCCGTAGTAAATCGCGTTACCAGACATGTTGATCGTCGCACCAAGAGGCAGAACGAATGAAGCCGTAGAGTTACGAACGCCAAGTTCTTTCTCTACCGTTTCCATTGTTACTGGCAGTGTCGCCATTGAAGATGCTGTTGATAGTGCAACCGCTTGAGGCTTCTTCATCGCAACTAGGAACTTCTTAGCTGAAGTCTTAGTGAAGATTTGAATCATTAGCGGGTAAGCAACAAAGCCGAAGATCAGAATTGCAGCGATGTAGACAACGAACAGTTTGAACACAACCATAAGTGCGCCAAAACCGAACGTACCCACAGCTTCTGCCATTAGGCCGAATACGCCAAGTGGTGCAATGATCATAACCTTGTTGATCATCCAAACCATAGCGTCAACAATCGCGTTTACGCCATTGATGATAGGGTCACGTTTCTCTTTCGCTTGTTTAGAAATCGCAATACCAAAGAATAAGCAGAAAACTAGAATTTGAAGAATGTTTGCTTCATTCAGTGATTGGAAAACGTTGGTCGGGATCATGCCCGTGATGGTTGCCCAAAACGTTGGAAGTTCGCCTTTTGCAGCGTATTCAGAAGAGAACATGCCTTCAACGCCAGAAACATCGATACCACGACCTGGTTCGAATATTTCACCCATTACTAGCGCTAGTGCTACAGCAAGTGCAGACGTTAGTGCAAAGTAACCTAGAGTGGTCACGCCCACTTTTCCTGCTGATGAGCTGTTGCCTAGACCAGCAGCACCTGAAATTAGGGCAACTGCGACTAGAGGGATAACCAGCATCTTGATCAAATTGATGAAGATAGCACCCAGTGGAGCGAACATAGTTGCGCTGTCACCCATCATCGCACCGACTAGGGTACCGATGATCATTGCAATAACGACTTGAACGCCGATGTTGCTTAGTAAACTCTTTTCTTTTAACACTTCCATAACCTCTGTGCTACTAAATATAAAAATCCCAGAACTACTCACCAATGTACGATGTACCATTGGATTAATATTTCGCGAGAAGTTTTACACGTATCCTTTACATTTATCAATATGAGCAGAGATGAAAGCCCTCGAAAAGTAGGTGGTTTTATGTCATTTGTTGTTTTTCCATACCGATGCAATCGTTTGCTTTTGTTTTTTATTGCTCTGATATTTGCAGTGTTTATAAAAGTCTTTCTGTTTGGGGTTTCGTGAATGATTTGAGGCGTTGGTATTTGACTTGCTTTGTTAACATTTGGTTTTCATTTTTGGGTGTTTTTTGGTCTTGATATTTGAGCTAATTCAAAGACGCGTGTTGTGTGAAATTTAGCCTGAACTATGCTTAAGGTATCTATTTATTACCAAGATGTTACCTCTGCGCTTTAAATAAAACGTCTATCTAGCATCTCAGTTGTAAGGAGAGGGGCTATGACTTTTATATTAAAGTACTTGTTTGCGTTTCTTCTGTTGTTCAGCTCTGTGTTTGCTCAGGCCGATGATGTCTGGGTGATTGAGGTGAATGGAGGAATAGGTCCTGCGACCAGTGACTACCTCACTAGAGAAATAGAACAAGCTCACGATGAGCAAGCGAAGCTCATTATTTTGAAAATGAACACGCCCGGCGGGTTAGATACGTCGATGCGAGATATTATCCGATCCATCACCACCTCACCGATTCCGATAGCAACTTGGGTTGGGCCTGCTGGCTCACGTGCGGCGAGTGCGGGAACCTACATTCTACTTGCTAGCCACATCGCCTCTATGGCGCCTGGAACTAATTTGGGCGCAGCCACGCCTGTCTCTCTTGGTGGTGGCAAAGCGCCGACTAATCCACTATCTCCTCAAGACGATGCTAATAAAGATGACAACACGTCAGCGAGTGAGCAAGACGAAACAAAACAAGAGAACTCAGACCAAGTAAAAGCCAGCACTGCGATGGAGAAGAAAGTCATCAATGATGCTGCAGCCTACATTGTCAGTTTGGCTAAGCTACACAATCGCAATGAAGAGTGGGCTGAAAAGGCGGTAAGAGAAGCGGCGAGTTTGGACTCAGAGAACGCGCTAACACTTAATGTGATCGATTTTATTGCTAGCGACCTTCAGCAATTGGTTGAGCTGAGTAACGGACGCACCATCATCATCAACGGTATCAATCAGGAAGTTCAACTTAGTGAGGTGGCTTTTGTCGAGCGTGAACAAGACTGGCGCTTTAGTTTGCTTTCGGTGATTACTAATCCAAACGTCGCTTACATCCTCATGCTCATTGGCATCTATGGCTTGTTACTGGAGTTCTATAACCCTGGAGTCGGCTTACCGGGTGTCTTGGGTGGCATCTGTTTGTTGTTAGCAATGTACTCCTTACAAATGCTGCCGGTGAGTTATGCCGGTCTTGCCTTAATCCTGTTGGGAATAGCCTTAATGGTCGCAGAGGCCTTTAGCCCTAGCTTTGGTATTTTTGGTTTGGGTGGAGTTGCTGCGTTTACGCTCGGTTCAATCATGCTGATGGACACCGAAGTGCCTGGTTATCAAATCGCATTGCCGTTAATTATCGGGATCAGTTTGTTCTCTGTTGCCTTTATTGTCGTAACTATCTCTATGTTAGTCCGAGTGAGAAACAAGCCTGTGACTACAGGGATGGAAGCGGTGGTTGGTGAGACCGGTAAAGTTGTCAGCGGTTTCCCGGGTGCTGGCCGAGTGCTAGTTGAAGGTGAAATGTGGCAAGCTCAATGCGCCAGTGAACTGCAAGCTGGGCAGCTTATCAGAGTGACCAAGCTGACTGGGTTGCTGTTGGATGTTGAGGCGCTACCCGATGAGGTACCACCGAGGCTGAGTTAGCGCGGAGTGTTAGCGTGGAATACAGGGATACACTTGATTGAATTATTTATTGCTTAACTATCGTTACCATTAGGGGGCGGTTATGTTTATACACACTATAGGTATTGTCATCGTGCTCGTTATCTTGTTGATAGCCAGCATGTTCAGAGTTCTGCGCGAGTACGAGCGGGCAGTGGTGTTCTTCCTTGGGCGCTTTTATGGCGTTAAAGGGCCGGGCTTGATTATCATCATTCCTTTCATCCAACAAATTGTGAGAGTGGATCTACGAACTATCGTTTTGGATGTGCCAACACAAGATTTGATCACCAGAGATAATGTGTCTGTGAAGGTCAATGCTGTGGTCTATTTTCGAGTGCTCGATCCGAAGATGGCGATCAACAACGTTGAGAACTATCTTGAGGCCACCAGCCAACTTTCACAAACAACGTTACGTTCTGTTCTAGGTCAACATGAGTTGGACGAGCTGTTGTCTGAGCGAGAAGAACTTAATAGAGATTTGCAATCGATACTGGATCAACACACCGATAACTGGGGGATTAAGATTGCCAATGTTGAGATTAAGCATGTCGACCTTGATGACAGTATGGTGCGAGCGCTTGCTAAACAAGCTGAGGCGGAACGTTCTCGTCGAGCCAAGGTGATACATGCGACGGGTGAGTTAGAAGCATCGACCAAATTACGCGAAGCGGCCGAAGTGCTGAACCAAGCGCCTAACGCCATTCAATTGCGATATATGCAAACGCTAACCGAGGTGGCTAATGAAAGAACCTCCACCATCATTTTCCCAATGCCCATCGATTTAGTGGAGAAGATAACCGATCCGATCAAAGCGACGCTCAATGAGGCAGCGATTAAGAAAGCGATGAAAGCCGATGAGTGATTGGCTCAAATGAAAAGCAATAAAAAAGGCTCCACAACTGTGGAGCCTTTTGATATTTGAATCGTTGGGTCGATTTACCGGCCGTAGATTACTTCTGCGTTGCCGCTTTCATTGGCGTAACAAACTCAGCAAGTGCTTTAAGCATTGCTTCTGGTTGTTCAACGTTGTTTTCAATGATTTTCACAACCGCTGAGCCAGAGATAGCACCAGCAGCGCCAGCTACAATTGCTTCTTTCACTTGTTCAGGAGCTGAGATACCGAAACCAAGCAGGGCTGGTGGCGCATCAAACTTGTTCAAACGATCAAGTAGGGCAGTCACAGGCATGTTTGCTTTTGTTTCTGCACCCGTTACGCCAGCACGAGAAAGTAGGTAAGTGTAACCACCACCTAGCTCAGAAACCGATTGAAGCGTCTCATCACTTGCTGTTGGTGGAGCAATAAAGATTGGGTGAATACCAAACTTTTTAGCTGCAGCAACAAACTCGCCGCTCTCGTTGGTTGGTACATCAGCAATCAGTACTGAATCGATACCTGCATTCGCACAACGCTCGTAGAAGTTCTCGATACCACGTGCGTAAACCAAGTTTGCGTACATCAGTAGGCCGATTGGCAGCTCTGGGTATTTAGCACGGATTTGACCAATAAGATCAAAACACACATCTGGCGTTACTTTAGAATCTAAAGCACGAATGTTCGCACCTTGGATTGTTGGACCATCAGCAAGAGGATCAGAGAATGGGATACCAAGCTCAAGTGCGTCTGCACCCGCTTCAACCAAAGTTTCCATGATCTTAAGCGATTGCTCAGGGTTAGGATCGCCAACTGTTACGAATGGTACGAATGCGCCCTGATTCTTTTCAGCTAAGCGAGTGAAGAGTGATTGATAGCGATCCATTATAATGCTCCTTTCTCTTTAAGAATGTCGTGTACAGAGAAAATGTCTTTGTCACCACGGCCAGATAAGTTAACGACTAATAGCTGTTCTTTCTCTGGATCGTCATGAGCCATTTTGATTGCATGAGCCAAAGCATGAGACGACTCTAGTGCAGCGATGATACCTTCGTTACGTGCGATAGCTTGGAAAGCTTCTAGTGCTTCGTCATCGGTCACGTTGTCGTATTCAGCACGGCCAATAGCATTTAGGTGCGCGTGTTGAGGACCAACTGATGGGAAGTCTAGACCTGCAGATACAGAGTAAGACTCTTCTACTTGGCCGTTTTCATCTTGCATCAGTGGTGCTTTCATACCGAAGAAGATACCAGTTTTACCGTGTTTAAGCGGCGCGCCGTGTTGGTCGGTATCAATACCTTTACCAGCAGGCTCTACACCGATCAGGCGAACAGACTCTTCTTCAATGAAGTCAGCGAACATACCGATAGCGTTAGAACCACCGCCGACACAAGCGATAACTGCATCAGGAAGGCGACCTTCACGCGCTAGAATCTGGTTCTTCGTTTCTTCACCAATCATGCGTTGGAAATCACGAACAATCGTTGGGAATGGGTGAGGACCCGCTGCAGTACCCAGTAGGTAGTGCGCGTCTTCATAAGTTGCAGACCAGTCACGTAGAGCTTCGTTACAAGCATCTTTTAGCGTTGAAGAGCCAGAATGAACAGGGATAACCTCTGCGCCCATTAGCTTCATACGGAACACGTTCGGGCTTTGACGTTCAACGTCTTTAGCACCCATGTAAACACGACACTTAAGACCTAATAGAGCACACGCTAGAGCCGTTGCCACACCGTGTTGGCCTGCGCCAGTTTCAGCGATGATTTCCTGCTTACCCATACGTTTTGCTAGCAATGCTTGACCAAGAACTTGGTTTGTCTTGTGAGCACCGCCGTGAAGTAGATCTTCACGCTTTAGGTACAGTTTGGTTTTTGTACCTTTTGTTAGGTTGCGTGCTAGCGTTAGCGCCGTTGGACGACCAGCGTACTCTTGAAGAAGCGTCATGAATTCGCTACGGAACTCAGGATCGGCTTGTGCATCGATAAATGCTTGTTCAAGTTGGTCTAGTGCTGGCACTAGGATCTGCGGTACGTATTGACCACCGTATTCACCAAAGTAGGCATCGAGTTTAGCCATTGTGTTATTCCTTCAATTCTACTGATGTGTATTCACACCAAGTCATTTAATCTTGTTTGAGCTTCGCAAAAGGCAAAGCTCACAAATATGTTTTTAGTTTTTGCTTTCTAATTTCTAGCGCCGAGTTTGGACTAGTAATTACGAATCGCTGCAAAAGCACGCTGCAGTTTGTCTGCGTCTTTTTTACCTGGGGCGGATTCAACGCCAGAGTTTAGGTCTAGTCCTAAGCAGCCTAACTTAGCCGCTTGGTTAGCATTTTCTGGGGTTAGACCACCTGCCAACATGATTGCGCTTTGGTTGTTGATTAGGCTCCAATCGAACACTTGGCCTGTACCACCTGTTTGAGAACCCACTTTAGTATCTAGCAGGTGACGAGTCACGTTGCTTTCCAGTAATTCTGGTAGCGAGCTCTCTGAATCGGAAGCAACACCGTAAGCTTTCCAAATCTCAACGCTTTCAGGCAGTGACTGTTTTAGTTCATCGACAAACGCTTGAGATTCATCACCGTGCAATTGCACCGCAAATAAACCTAGCTCAGAAACCGTTTTCGCAACGTCAGTAACGCTATGGTTTTGGAACACACCCACGTAGTTCAAAGGCGCGCCGCTCATAGTCAAACGAGCAGCTTCGATATCCACATGACGCTTAGATGCTTCAACGAAAATCAGACCACCGAATACCGCACCAGCTTGATAAGCCTTCGCTGCATCATCAGAGTGAGTTAATCCGCACACCTTGTTTTCACCCAGCGTTACTTTACGCACCGCAAGCTCAAGGTTCTTCTCTGCCATGAGAGAGCTGCCGATTAGGAAGCCATCTGCAAACGTTGAAAGGTCACGAACTTGTTGATGTGTGTAGATGCCAGACTCTGAAATCACGACTGCGTTTGGAGCCAGTTCGCGAATCAATGGTGCCAACTCTTTAGTACGGTTTAAATCAGTCGAAAGGTCACGTAAGTTACGGTTGTTAATGCCGATCACCTTAGCGTTTAGAGCGACTGCGCGGTGAAGTTCTTCTTCGTTGCTGACTTCGGTCAATACACCCATGTTGAGTGAGTGAGCGACTTCCGCCAACGCTTTGTACTCTTCGTCATCTAATACCGATAGCATTAGCAAAATTGCGTCAGCTGAGTAGTGACGAGCTAGGTACACTTGGTAGGTATCAACCATGAAGTCTTTACACAGGATAGGCTGCTTAGCAATGCTGCGAACCTTAGGTAAAAACTCAAAGTCACCTTGGAAGTACTTCTCGTCTGTCAGCACAGAAATCGCGTTTGCGTGGTTGTTGTAAACCGACGCAATATAGTCGAGGTCAAACTCGTCACGGATTAAACCTTTTGACGGAGAGGCCTTTTTACATTCAGTGATGAAAACCGTTTGTTCTCCGCTCAGAGCATCATAAAAGCTGCGGTCTGTGGCAGTTAGTGACGCTTTAAAGTCGTCTAATGGTTGAGTCTGCTTACGCGCTTCAACCCATTGGTATTTGTCACGAACGATTTTTGCTAATACTTCTGCCATTTCAGCTTCTTTGACTGAAACGTGGGTCGACAGTTTATCGGTAGTCTGTGTCATGTTCTTTGTCTCAATTGGTCGTTCGTTAAGCGTGTGCAGCAAGCTTTTGTACAAGCTCGTACGCTTTGCCAGAGTTCATTGCGTCAATTGCTTGCTGTGCGTTGGCTTTTAGATCTTCGTGACCAAATAGACGCATCAGTAGAGCAACGTTGACTGCCACTGCGCCAACTTGAGCGTCAGTGCCTTTACCCGTCAGGATATCGGTTGTGATGGCTTTGTTCTCTTCTGGCTCGCCGCCCTTGATCGCTTCAAGAGGGTGAGTGTTCAAACCAAAGTCAGCCGGAGTAACTGTGTACTCGTGAATCTCGCCATCTTTAATTTCAGCAACGATGGTCTCGCCATGAATCGCCACTTCATCTAGGCCGCTACCGTGAACAACTGCAGCACGCTTCATGCCCATTTGCAGCATGGTTTCTGCGATAGGGCGAACCAACTCTTTGCTGTAAACACCCATTAGCTCGATGTTAGGGCGAGCAGGGTTAATCAGTGGGCCAAGGATGTTGAAGATAGTGCGTGTTTTCATTGTTTGACGAACAGGCATCGCGTGACGTACACCGACGTGATACTGCGGAGCAAATAGGAATGCTACGCCAAGCTCATCAACAGCCGTACGTGTATCTTCAGCTGTCATTGCTAGGTTGATACCGAACGAATCCAATAGGTCAGAAGAACCTGATTTACTCGATACACTACGGTTACCGTGCTTCGCGACTTTTAAGCCACACGCTGCGGCAACAAATGCAGAAGTCGTCGAGATATTAATGGTGTTGTGACCGTCGCCACCTGTACCCACGATGTCTGCGAAATCGTAATCAGGGCGCGGGAACGGGTTTGCATTCGCAAGCAGTGCTTTCGCTGCGCCAGCGATTTCATCGGGCGTTTCGCCTTTGATTTTTAGCGCTGTCAGCGCTGAAGCCATCAAGATTGGGTCTAGTTCACCCTTGATGATCACATCAAATAACTGTTGGCTTTCTTCTTGAGTAAGAGACTGCTGTTCGTAAAGTTTATTAATCTGTTCCATGATCGTTTCCTATATCGTCTTTTTCTCAAGAGCCCATTCGATAGCGTTTGCTAGAAGCGTTGCACCGTAGGTCGTCATAATTGATTCAGGGTGGAATTGGAATCCACACACCTTGTCTTGTTCTTGAACCACTGACATCACCAAATCATCGACTTCAGCTGTCACCGTTAAGCTATCAGATACATGCGTGGCCACTAAAGAGTGGTAGCGAGCGATAGCCAGTGGCGAAGGTAAGCCTTGGTAAGTCGCATGGTTTTGGTGTTCCATCATCGACACCTTACCATGAATGATTTCGCCAGCGCCTGCAACGGTGCCGCCATAGGCTTCAACAATTGCTTGGTGGCCTAAGCAAATACCAATCATTGGCACTTTACCTTTTAGAAGCTGAATCAGCTCTGGCATACAACCCGCATCTGCTGGAGCGCCAGGGCCTGGCGAAAGCAGTGCAACAGGGTTGTCTAGTTCGTTGATCGCCGCTTCAACAACCTTTGCTGGAATGTTGTTACGGTAAATCTTTACGCTGTGACCTAATGAACGAAATTGGTCTACAAGGTTGTATGTGAATGAGTCGAAGTTATCGATGAATACAATATCAGCCATGATTACGACTCCTTCTTATTTGTTAGGTTTTTAGTATGTGCAGCTTGAATCGCAGAGATAACCGCTTGTGCCTTGCCGCGAGTTTCATCGGCTTCTGCTTGTGGGTCTGAATCGAAAACCACACCAGCGCCAGCTTGTACTTGTGCCACGCCATCTTCAACGTAAGCAGAGCGAATTACGATACAAGTATCTAGAGTCCCTTCACCGGTTAGATAACCGACTGCACCACCGTAGCTACCACGGCGCGTTTTTTCTACGTCACGAATAAGCTGCATTGCGCGGATTTTTGGTGCGCCCGTTAGCGTACCCATGTTCATACAAGCTTGGTAAGCGTGTAGAGCATCTAAGTCTTCACGGAGCTGACCAACAACACGAGAAACTAAGTGCATTACATGGCTGTAGCGGTCAACTTTTAGCAAGTCTGCTACGTGGCGAGTGCCAGCTTCGGCAATACGCGCAACATCGTTACGTGCTAGGTCGACTAGCATCATGTGCTCGGCGTTTTCTTTCTTGTCGGTACGCAGTTCAAGCTCGATACGGCTGTCTAGGTCGAAATCGATTTGACCGTCAGGGCGCTTACCACGACGACGAGTACCAGCAATTGGGTAGATCTCGATTTGGTTGGTTTCTGTCTCGTATTTCAGCGCGCTTTCTGGAGAAGCACCGAACAGAGTAAACAGCTCGTCTTGCATGTAGAACATGTAAGGGCTTGGGTTACTTTGTTTGAGTTCTTTATAAGCCGCCAATGGAGCAGGGCAAGGTAGAGTGAAGCGGCGTGAAGGTACTACTTGGAATACATCGCCTTTAACTACGTACTCTTTTAAATCACGAACCGTTTGGCAGAAGTCTTCATCTGAAACGCTAGGTACTGCTTCAACGTTGTCGAGTGGCGTTACTTCAGTGATGGCTTTCAGGGACTGACACTGAGTTTGAATGTTGGCTAGACGGTCAGTCAATTGCGCTTTGATGCTGTCATCTTGAGCGAACAAGCTCGCGTGAAGCAGGCCTTCGTTCTCTTGGTGATCGAAACGTAATAGTGTTTCAGCTACGTAGAATACAAAGTCAGGACAATTGTTGGTTGCTTCAGCATCACCGAGTGGCTCAAAGTTTGCCACGATGTCGTAAGCGAATAGACCCGCCATGAATAGCGCGTGTTTGTTATCAGCGTCTTGCTCAAAGCTGTGCTGAACTAAACGTAGAGCATCGAATGAAGACGCTTCTCTTAAGCGTGAGTCTTCGTCTAATTCGTTGCTTGGCTCGATAAAAGTCAGCGTCAAAACGTTATCAGTAAGGTCAGATTTAATTTCTGCTTTCACGTTTTGAGTGAGATGTTCGATAAGCGCTTGACCGTTTTCAGTCAATGCTTGAAAGGTTACTTCATGTCCGCGACATACGATGCGAACAGCAGAGTCGATAAGGAGTAGGCTTGTCAGGTTCTGTTTAGATTCAATCTCGGCAGATTCCAACAAAAGACTATCAGTTTTGTTTTCACACAAAGTATGAAAAACGCTGGTTGGATCTTGCGAGTAAGGAACTGAAGAATTGATGACCTCAATGGTTCCCAGCTTTTTGATTTCAATGGCCTTGTTCACAAGACCTCCTTTATGATTCTTTAAATTTCCTGCCGTACATAGTCGCATAAAGATACCTTTCACCCAATCTAGAATATGGTCAATTCGATGATTTGTTAGTCAGTTGAATGTGAGATGTTCGACAAATTAAAAAGCCCGCTATTAAAGCGGGCTTAGTGATAACTTTTTTATAAACAAACTGTTTAACTAGAAGTACACGTTAGCCCACCAAGAACTTGTCCAAGTGCGCCACCAATTAAGCTCTGAACTTGCTTCTACTGAAGAAAGTTCTAAAACTTTATCTTTATGGTTTTGGTTAAATTCTTGTAACATGGTGAACCTATCAAATGTGATACTTCGTATTTGTGTACTAGTTAACTAGTTTTGCGCTTGCAGGTCAAGTGTGTTGACACAAATATAACGATAAAAATTGAAAACAATGAAAAAGAATATATGAGAATTGATCTACATAGTCATACAACAGCCTCAGATGGCCGACTTACTCCACCTGAGCTAATTGACCGAGCGCTTGGCTTTAACATCGAAGCGCTAGCGATTACAGATCATGACACGACTGATGGGCTTGCTGAAGCACGCAACTATATTGCTGATAACAACCTTCCTATTCAGCTGATCAACGGCATTGAGATTTCGACTGTTTGGCAAAACAAAGATATCCATATTGTTGGGTTAAACGTTGATCCTGAGTCACCAGAGCTTAAAGCGCTCATTGAGCAACAGAAGCAACATCGTATTGGACGTGCAGAGATGATTGCTCAACGTCTTGAGAAAGCGACTCGTGAAGGGGTGCTAGAAGAAGTTAAATTGATTGCGGGTGATGCGCCTATTACTCGCGCTCACTTTGCTAAGTGGTTAGTCGATAACGGCTACGCAAAAACCATGCAGCAGGTGTTTAAAAAGTTTCTTACTCGCAATAACCCAGGTTATGTGCCGCCTACGTGGTGTTCAATGAGTGATGCTGTCACGGCTATCCATGCTGCTGGTGGACAAGCCGTACTCGCTCACCCTGGGCGATATGGACTTACAGCCAAGTGGGTTAAGCGCCTGCTAGCGGCATTTGTTGAAGCGAAAGGGGATGCGATGGAAGTTGCTCAACCTCAGCAAGCGCAACAAGAAAGACGCACACTCGCGGATTATGCTATACAATACAAACTATTAGCCTCCCAAGGCAGTGATTTCCATTACCCATCTCCGTGGATGGAACTTGGACGTAATCTCTGGCTACCTTCTGGGGTCGAAGAAGTATGGAAAGATTGGGAGTTTCAAACGGTTTCACCATCTGAATAGTCTTTAGGTGAGCCAGCTCCTTCTGATGATAGAGTCGAGAGATTCGATAACGAGGATCAACAATGAGCCAGTTTTTTTATGTACACCCAGATAACCCACAAGCACGCTTAATTACTCAAGCGGTTGCGATTATTCGCAATGGCGGCGTTGTGGTTTATCCAACAGATTCCGGTTATGCGCTGGGCTGTCAGCTTGAAAACAAACAAGCACTTGAACGTATCTGTAAAATTCGTCGCATCGATGACAAGCATAACTTCACGTTGTTATGTCGTGATCTTTCTGAGTTATCACTGTATGCACGCGTCGATAACGTGGCTTTCCGTCTACTGAAAGCACATACACCAGGTGCTTACACGTTTATCTTTAAAGCAACCAAAGAAGTGCCAAAGCGTTTGATGAACGCCAAGCGTAAAACGATTGGTATTCGTGTCCCAGACAACAAGATTGCACTCGACCTGTTGGAAGCGATGGGTGAACCATTGATGTCGACGTCTCTGATTCTGCCGGGTAACGAGACTACGGAGTCGGATCCAGAAGAAATTCGTGACAGCCTAGAACATGCGGTTGATGTCATTTTGAATGGCGGTTACTTAGGTGAGCAACCGACGACGGTTATTGACTTCAGTGACGATGATGCCGTGGTTCTACGTCGTGGTGCGGGCGATCCTGCGCCGTTTGAATAATCGCTTTACTGATTAACAGTCTGTAACGATACAGCAAACCTGCCACAGTAAATAACAAGTGCTTTTTGGCAGGTTATTTGCGATAATACGCGACCGCGATTTGGTCGCGAAAAATTCATTCGACGTCTGTGAAGACGACAATTAGGTAGAAAAGAGTAAATGAGCGAAAAATTACAGAAGGTTTTAGCGCGAGCTGGTCACGGTTCTCGTCGTGAACTAGAAGGTTTAATCAAATCTGGTCGTGTAAGTGTTAACGGTCAAGTTGCGAAACTGGGCGAGCGTCTTGAAGACGAGAACTCAGTGATCCGTATCGATGGCCATACTGTTTCAGGCAAGGCTTCTGAAGAAGTGGTTTGTCGTGTACTTGCTTACTACAAACCTGAAGGTGAGCTTTGTACTCGTCATGATCCTGAAGGCCGCCGTACTGTTTTCGATCGTCTACCTAAGATCCGTGGTTCTCGTTGGATTTCAGTTGGTCGTCTTGATGCAAACACATCAGGCCTTTTGCTTTTCACTACTGATGGTGAGCTTGCAAACCGTCTAATGCACCCAAGCCGTCAGGTTGAACGTGAGTACCTAGTACGTGTATTCGGTGAAGTGACTGAGCAAAAAGTTAAAAACGTTACTCGTGGCGTACAACTAGAAGACGGCATGGCTCGTTTTGAAGATGTGGTTTACGCTGGTGGTGAAGGTATGAACCATACTTTCTACGTAGCGATTAACGAAGGTCGTAACCGTGAGGTTCGTCGTCTTTGGGAATCTCAAGAAACGACAGTAAGCCGCCTGAAACGTGTACGTTACGGTGATATCTACCTTGATAAGAAACTGCCTCGTGGCGGTTGGAAAGAGCTAGATCTTCAAGAAGTTAACTACCTGCGTGAGCTTGTTGAGCTTAAGCCTGAGAAAGAGACACTGTTGGATCTTGATCCTTCAAACACTTCTCGTAAGCGTGAGCGTTCTCGTAGCCAAAAAATTCGTCGTGCTGTTAAGCGTCACGAAGAGCGTGCAAACGCACCAAAAGGCCGTAGCAACCAAACTAAGCGCAAGAAGCCTGCAACTCGCGGTACTACAACACCTGATTCAGGTCGTAGCGCTCCAGCTGCAAACAAAGGCAAGCCTCAGGCTAACAAAAGTAAGCCTAAACTGAACAACGGTCGTCCGGCTAAACCAGCTAAGCCAAGAACACGTCAGTAATTACTCAAGTAGTTACTACAGTTCTTAAGCTTAAAGCTTCATTAGCTAAAAGCACTGAATACTAAAAAACCTGCTCATTGAGCAGGTTTTTTACGTCTAGAAGAAATAAAAGATGCGAGTAACCGAGTATCGAAAACATACTGCCATAATCGGCAGTAAGCATGCTCTTCGCATCTCTTATCTCGTTTACGCGCACCTATAAATCTTTTCTTATCTCGTTCTATTTACTTATGATTCGAGAAGTTATCGCCTTTCGCCAGTCGGTCGTAAAGCACAACATTCACTGATGCCGCTAGATTCATGCAGCCGTTAGTCGGAACGTAAATCGTCTCACGACAGAAATCTGTGATCTCTTTCTTTAGCGTGCCGTCTTCTGGGCCAAAAATATAAAACGCGCGTGGTGGGTGCTTGTAATCAGGTAGAGGCTTAGCGCCCTCAATCAGATCAACAGCAACCGGTACGCAGCCTACTGGAATAATATCTTTCAGCTCTTCAACACCAATCAAAGGCAGGGCTAGGTGCTTTTCTTTGGTGTCGGTATGGAATTTTCGCGCATGGTCGTAGCGTGTGCCAGTGTAAAACACAGAGTTGGCGCCGTAGCAGCCAGCAGCTCGCATAACAGAGCCTACGTTTTCAGGCGTCTTTGGGTTAACTAGGCCAATGCAGGCATAGCCTTTTGATTGTGTGTCTGTTTTTGCTTTGGTCATAATCAGTGAATCTAAAGTTGATGATGAAAGTGAGTAATCACGATGGAAAATAGCGCGATAAAAATAGCCGAGCAATCGGCTCGGCTAACTTTTAACTCGTTTACATGAATACTTGTTTACTCATGCAGATGAGCGTCAACAGCGGTATTAGTCGCGTTTCCACAGCATGTGACAGAACTTATGTTCTGGGTCACGGCTGATTAGCATGCGAGCAAATACGTCGTCTAGAACGTCATCAGCTTCATTCACAAGACCAATGCGCACTTCAGCGTAGATTTCTTTGTCGACTTCAAAGCCAACATGTTCAACCCAATCATCGCCAGTTTCAACAAGTTCTGCAGCGCCACGATCTTCAAACTGAGCTGTGAATAGAATCACGTCTGCAGGTTCAAGATTATCAGGTGCCATCTCAAGAAAGATGTCGTATGCAGTATCAATTGCATCGTCGTAAGACATTAGGTCGTTAGCTTCGGTCATAATAAGTATCTTAGCTTGCGCGGTTCATGTATTTACGTTCAGCTGTGTTCACAACAACTTTGTCGCCAGTTGCGATGTACTCAGGAACTTGAACAGTAAGGCCTGTAGACAGACGAGCTGGCTTAGTACGAGCAGACGCTGATGCACCTTTGATTGAAGGGTCAGTTTCTTCGATAACAAGCTCAACTGAAGTTGGTAGCTCAAGTGTTGCTGCATTGCCGTCGATAAGAATCGCGTACATGCCTTGAGTTTCTTCGTTGATGAACAGTAGTTCGTCTTCGATTGTTTCACCGTTGAAGATGAATTGTGTGTAATCTTCGTTATCCATGAAGATGTACTCGTTGCCGTCAACGTAAGAGAACATTACTGCACGCTTAGTTACGTCGATAGTTTCAACGATTTCGTCAGCCTTGTGGCGAACTTCAGTTTTAACGCCAGTTGCTACATCGCTACCACGGAAGCGGTAAATCTTTTGACCGCCACGGCCACCCGGTGTTGTTACTTCGATATCTTTAACTAGTATTGTTTTACCATCAACGTCGATCGCAAAACCTTTTTTAATTTCACTTGCTCTAGGCATTTTGTGTTTGTCCTTAGTGGGTCTATCCGCTGATTATATCTCGGAGATGCTATAAATAGGAATAGCTTGAATCATAAAGTCACCTAGGCGATCATAGAGTTATAGTTAAATCATTATTTTATTTACCGAAACGACCTATGCAGCTACCTGTTATTGACCCAACACAGCCTTTTCAACCTGAATTTCAACCTGTGGTTAACGATCTGATTACCTTTCTAAAAGGTGGGTTAGGATCTAATCTGCACAGTATTTATATTTATGGCAGTGTGGCACGTAAGCAAGCTGTTGTCGGTCGCTCCAATCTAGATGTGGTTGTGGTGACCCATCGACCGTTTCCTGACCAACGAACCACTTTGTTGAACACCATCAAATGGCGTTTCCAAAAGAGCTTCCCGCAGGTCACTCAAGTTGCGATCAAAACCACCTTAGTGAGTGAGATAGTCGATTTCGACAATATCTTCACTTGGGGTTTTATGCTCAAACACTTAGCCGTGTGTGTGCATGGTGAAGACTTATCAGACTGCTATGGTGATTTTGAAACAAGTTGGGAAATCGCTAAGCACTGGAACATGGATGCTGAAAACTGGTTAGCGGTGTATCGCAACAAGATCGCACGAGCAACAACGCCAGAACAACAAGTCGCAGCGCAGGTGATTATCGCCAAGAAGCTTCTACGAGCGAGTTACTCTTTGGTGATGTACCGCGATAAATATTGGTTCGATGACCCAATAGAGTGCGGCCAGCAATTTTTGAAGTATCACCCAGATCGAGAAGTTGAAATCCAAAGGTTGGGCATTTTACTTTCTGGTAGACCAATCCCTAAGCGTTCGGTGATCGGTATTCTTGATGGTTTTGGTGAGTGGTTGATTAAGCAGTATCAGAAAACCGAGTTCAGAATCGGATAGAGACTTATTGTCTACCGACAGATACTAAAAAGCAGAGCGTGCTGAAGAGCATGTCTCTGCTTTTTTCGTTTAAAGAGCATATTGAATATAGTGCTAGAACAAACCCAACTGCTGCCCACTGACTCTTTCAAAATCTAAACCGATGAAGGGCAGGATTGCCTCTGCGACCGGTTTAATCTGCTTGTCGATGTAATGCTGATAATCGATACCACTCTTTAAATACTCCTTGGGCTCAGGACCACTCAGAGTAATCAAATACTCAATACGTCCTTTGTTTTGGTATTGAAGAGGGCGTCCTAACTGAGCATTGATCTCATCGGCCATACGAGCTGCGCGAACCTGTGGCGGAATGTTCTTTTGGTATTCGTGTAATTTGCGGCGTAAGCGCTTTTGATACACCAATAAATCATCATGCTTGCCAGCAGAGGTTTCATCAACAAACTGTCTGACATAGTCGGTCGGATCTTGGTCGTGAAACACCATCTCATACAAGGTTTGTTGGAATTGCTGTGCGAGAGGTGTCCAATCGGTGCGTGCACTCTCAAGCCCTTTAAATATGATCTTCTCTTTATCGCCTTGAGTGATTAATCCGGCATAACGTTTCTTCGAGCCCGTTTCTGAACCTCTAATGGTCGGCATTAGAAACTTGCGATAGTGAGTCTCGTATTCAAGTTCAAGTATTGAGGTTAGGTTGTGGGTCTCTTTTAAGTGATTCGTCCACCAATCGTTGATGTAAGCGACCAGTCTATTCCCGATTTCGTCTGCTTTTTGCTGATCATAACTGCCGTTCAGAGACACGAAGGTTGAATCGGTATCGCCGTAAATTACTTGATAGCCTTTGTCTTCGATCAGAACTTTAGTCTGCTTCATGATCTCATGCCCGCGCATGGTAATTGAAGACGCTAACCGGGTATCGAAGAAACGACAACCAGACGAACCTAACACACCATAGAATGAGTTCATGATGATCTTAATCGCCTGAGAGAACGCTTTCTCGTTGTTCTTCTTCGCCACATCACGTGCAGCCCAGAGGTTTTCGATCATCTCGGGCAAGAAGTGTTTAGAGCGGTGGAATTGCCCACCTCGAAAGCCATCAACGGCTTGGTCTTCTGCTGGACCTAGTTCCAGCTTCAGCCCTTCAATAAGTCCCATAGGGTCAATCAGAAACGAGCGAATGATCGATGGATACAGGCTCTTAAAATCGAGTACCAAAACCGAGTCGTACAGATTGGGAATTGAATCCATCACGTAGCCGCCGGGGCTCGCGATCCAATTCTCTGGCTCTAAGTTCGGTGCGACATAACCCGCTCTGTGGATTTGAGGCAGATATAAGTTAGTAAAGGCAGCAACCGAGCCACCAACGCGGTCCAGTTCGACACCGGTTAATCGCGAGCGCTCAATTGCGAAGTCGAGTAGGTGAGTGTGTTCGAAGATACGATTTACTAGCACGCAGTCTTGAAGGTTATACTTGGCGAGTGAAGGTTTATCAAACTTAAACATTCGGTTTATCTCATCCATACGGTCGTGAACGTTATGGATGTCTTTGCCTTCACCAAGCAGTTCTTGTGATACCGACTCAAGCGACCAAGAACGGAAGTGGTAGGTCGCTGTCTTGAGCATATCGATACCATCCAAGACAACGCGCCCTGGAATCGTGATAAAACCTTGTTGATTTTGAGCGGAACTGCGGAAAAAGCTCGGTTGGTTGTCTCTGCCGATGTTGAGCTTCACTTCGTTCCATTCTGAACGTTTGTGCAGTAGCCTAAAATCGAAGTCGATAACGTTCCAACCAATGATGATGTCAGGATCAAATTCAGAGAACCAAGCTATCATTGCTTCGAGTAGCGCTTTCTCGTTGGCAACCCATTGGATATTGGTTTCAGCTTGTTGTGCTTCGCCGACCATGATCACTCGGCTGTCCATTAGGCTGTCTAGGCCAATTGAATAAAGCACGCCTTTTTCCGAACACTCAATATCAAGCGAGACCACAGATAGACTGGGTAAGTAATCACCTGCTCGGCATTTTGCGTTTGAGACTCGACGGTGCTGATTTTTTTGCACAGCAGATCCGGTGAACTCAATACTTCCCTTGATAAACCGTTCCATTAAGAATCGATCGGCGAGTCGAATATCGCTTTCAAAGGTTTGGATTTCTTCGTTGTGAAAGGCTTGCGCTAAACCAAAGCTGCTTCTCGACAGTGAGGTGTAACACGCGGCGAGAGGTGTTTGCTCGAATGTGGCTAATTCTAGAGGCTTAAATTGGCAATCGATCGACTCTTTCGCTGCGATTGCCTGACATGCTTCAACGTCAGATTGAGCAACAAAAAATACCGGTTTTTCATTTTGAATCGTCAGCAGAGTAGGGCCTTGAGGGGTGCTTAACCACAAGTCGATTTGTGTGCGCCCTGAAAAATCTCTTGCTTGTCTTGTGAGTACAAAGCCTTGCTGAATATCCAATGTAGTAACCTATTGAAATGGGGAATCGAATACTACCACCTAGCGACCCTCTGCGCACAACAGGCAGTAAAAATACTAACTAAATTCTAGTTAGTAGAGGCGAATAACGGGACTCTATAAGCAAATAAGTGAAATTGTCGCGAATGGTTATTCAATGGTATTGAAAATATCTTTATCTTATGTAATTTTATTGGGTGTTGTTTTAACTGGTTGATTTTTAGAAAAAGCTTGTTGTTTTAGTTAGCTTATTTGTTAATAAGTACTTGCTAAAGTTCGTGTTTCAGCACATATTCAACAGAGCTTTTTTTTAGTAATTAAGTTAAGATGTACTCAATGCTGCGATCCACTGTTCCTTTGTTCAATTGTTTCAAACAGATGAAATGACACAGTGGTTGCAGAGCCAATTAATAGTGTGGAGATACAAGTTTGATAAATGTTTTCCTTGTAGATGATCACGAGCTGGTTCGCACAGGGATACGACGTATTATTGAAGACGTCCGTGGAATGAACGTAGCAGGGGAAGCTGAAAGCGGTGAAGATGCTGCAAAATGGTGTCGTACTAACAATACTGACGTTATTTTGATGGATATGAATATGCCTGGTATTGGTGGCTTAGAAGCAACCAAGAAGATCTTGCGTTTCAACCCTGATGTTAAAATCATCGTTTTAACTGTTCATACGGAAAATCCGTTTCCAACTAAAGTGATGCAAGCTGGAGCTGCTGGTTACCTTACTAAAGGGGCAGGTCCGGATGAAATGGTAAATGCAATTCGAGTGGTTAATAGTGGCCAACGATACATTTCACCAGAAATTGCGCAGCAGATGGCTTTGAGCCAATTCTCGCCTGCGTCTGAAAATCCATTCGCAGACTTATCTGAACGTGAACTTCAAATCATGATGATGATTACTAAAGGTCAGAAAGTGACGGATATTTCAGAACAACTCAATCTAAGTCCTAAAACAGTCAACAGTTACCGCTACCGCTTGTTCAGTAAGCTGGATATCAGTGGCGATGTAGAGCTGACGCATTTAGCGATTAGACATGGAATGTTAGACACTGAGACCCTTTAACACTGAGATCGTATAGTGACCAACTTGTTTGACTCAGTCTCATTCCTCAAGACAGTAACAGAGCAGCCCGGCGTTTATCGAATGTATAACGCCGAGGCTGTCGTTATTTACGTCGGTAAAGCTAAGAACCTCAAAAAACGCCTTTCCAGTTATTTCCGTAAAAAAGTCGACAGTGAAAAAACACGCGCTCTAGTCAGTAATATTGACAAGATCGATGTCACTGTAACGCACACGGAAACAGAAGCGCTCATTCTTGAGCACAACTACATCAAGCAGTACTTGCCTAAATACAACGTACTTTTGCGTGATGATAAGTCGTACCCTTATATTTTTATTAGCGGTCACAAGCATCCTCGTTTGTCGATGCACCGTGGTGCTAAGAAGAAAAAGGGCGAATATTTTGGTCCTTACCCTGATTCCGGCGCTGTGCGTGAGACGCTACACCTAATCCAAAAGATTTTCCCTGCCCGCCAGTGTGAAGATACGGTTTATGCCAATAGAACGCGCCCGTGTTTGATGTATCAGATTGGTCGTTGTGCTGCGCCTTGTGTCAGCTCAATCATCTCTGATGAAGAGTACAGTGAACTTATCGACTACGTTCGTCTATTCCTGCAAGGGAAGGATAAGCTAGTCCTTGAGACGCTCATCGACAAAATGGACACAGCAAGCCGTGAGCTTCGTTTTGAACAAGCTGCCGCTTTCCGTGACCAAATCCAAGCGATTCGACGTGTGCAAGAACAACAATACGTATCTGACGATTCAATGGAAGATATGGACGTGTTGGGCTTTGCTCAAGAGAATGGCGTAGCGTGTATTCATATCTTGATGATTCGCCAAGGCAAGGTTTTAGGCAGTAGAAGCCATTTCCCTAAAATTCCAAACAATACGGTGCGAGAAGAGGTCTTTTCGAGCTTTTTAAGCCAATACTATCTTGCGCATAATGAAGCGAGAACCATCCCAACCCGTTTGATTCTCAATGCCGATTTGATGGAAGATGTCACACCGATTCAAGAAGCCTTGTGTGAAGTGGCGGGGCGTAAGATTCACTTCAATACCAACCCTTCTGGTACTCGAGGTCGTTACCTTAAATTGTCGAATACCAATGCATTGACGGCTATTACCACCAAGATTAATCACAAGATGACGATTAATCAGCGCTTCAAAGAGCTTCAAGAAGTGCTGTCGATGGATGCTATCAAGCGCATGGAATGTTTCGATATCAGTCATACCATGGGTGAAAGCACTATTGCATCGTGTGTGGTATTCAATCAAGAAGGCCCGGTGAAACCGGAGTACCGTCGTTACAACATCACCGGCATTACAGGTGGTGATGATTACGCAGCGATGGCTCAGGCGCTTGAGAGACGTTATTCGAAGCAACTCGATGTCGACAAGATCCCAGACATCATCTTTATCGATGGTGGTAAAGGTCAGCTAAACCGTGCTCATGAGATCATTTCTCAATATTGGGGGGATTGGCCGTTTAGACCAAGAATGATGGGTATTGCGAAAGGGGTAACGCGTAAACCGGGTTTAGAAACCTTAGTAACCCTTGAAGGTGAAGAGTTTAACTTACCTAGCGATGCGCCAGCACTGCACCTTATCCAACATATTCGTGATGAAAGCCATAATCATGCGATTGCAGGGCACAGGGCGAAACGTGGTAAAACGCGCAGAACCAGTGCTTTGGAAGGAATTGAAGGGGTAGGGCCTAAACGTCGTCAAGCTTTGCTGAAATATATGGGTGGCTTACAAGAACTTAAGCGTGCAACTGTCGAAGAAATAGCCAAAGTGCCGGGCATTAGTCATTCTTTGGCAGAAAACATTTATCAAGCATTGAAACAATAGTAAAAATCCCGCACCATTAAAGCGCAATTAATAAGAGCCCAATAATATGCGTTTGAATATACCTAACATTTTGTCCTTACTGAGACTATTTTTGATCCCAGTATTCGTTGTCGTTTTCTATCTACCTTATCAATGGGCTCCTTTCGCTGCTGCGATGGTGTTTTGGGTAGCCGGTTTCACTGATTGGCTAGATGGCATGCTAGCTCGTAAGTTAGGGCAAACGTCTCGCTTCGGTGCCTTCATTGACCCTGTGGCTGACAAAGTGTTGGTCGCTACGGCTCTTATCCTGATTACAGAGCATTACCACTCGATTTGGATAACTATCCCAGCGGTGACCATGATTGCTCGTGAGATCATTATTTCAGCGCTTCGTGAGTGGATGGCTGAAATCGGCAAACGCGCAAGTGTTGCGGTATCTTGGGTTGGTAAAGTAAAAACGGTTTCTCAGATGTTCGCTCTTTGGGTGCTTATCTGGAGATACGACGATTGGATGGTATGGGTAGGTTACATTGCACTGTATGTCGCTACCGTTCTTACTTATTGGTCAATGGCACAATACTTGATGGCTGCCAAAGACGATTTGTTAGACGAAAAACATCATTGATGAAGAAGCGAGCTGAGGCTCGCTTTTTTGATCTTTAACCTAAGGTTAAGTTATCAATAGTGGATATCTAATGTGATATAGATCTCCTTTGAATAACCCGCTCACAGTGTGTTTTGAACATAAAGTCAGCTATTTGGCCTGTTTCGTATGAAATCTATTCAAACGAATTAAAAATACAAAAATATTATTGACTCAATCGTCTGAATCCGTAGAATGCATCCCGTACCCAAGAGGATGGCAATGAGCGATTCGATTGGAGTTACTAAGGCGCCTTGGCAGAGTGGCTATGCAGCGGATTGCAAATCCGTGGACCTCGGTTCGACTCCGGGAGGCGCCTCCATTCTCTCTTTCTTCTAGAAAGAAGTTGAATGAAAATGCGATACTAGCTCAGTTGGTAGAGCGCAACCTTGCCAAGGTTGAGGTCATCGGTTCGAACCCGATGTATCGCTCCAAATTTTGTAATGTTGATTGGCGTCAGCATTAAGATGGTGTTTTACTTTTCAGTAATCGGCATCGCAATAAAGAATTGCGTGCCCTGGTGGTGGAATTGGTAGACACAAGGGATTTAAAATCCCTCGGCGTTCGCGCTGTGCCGGTTCAAGTCCGGCCCGGGGCACCATCTATTAAAGTCTTTATCTCGATAAAGCAAATGCGATACTAGCTCAGTTGGTAGAGCGCAACCTTGCCAAGGTTGAGGTCATCGGTTCGAACCCGATGTATCGCTCCAAATTAAGAAGCCCGAACAGAAATGTTCGGGCTTTTTGGTTTCTGGCGTTTAGCTTTTACGTTTAAGAACTCTTGTTGTTCGAATCCGCGCTAAAAATTCATTTCTATTTTGCCTCAAAATTTCGCAATCAAGTTCGTTTAAGTAAGTTAGTTTTTAAAAGCGAGATTCCCTATGAACTCGTGCCTCGTGCTAGGGAATGACGGAAACGCGGACAGGTGATTAACTTTCGATTCCTTTATCTGTGTAGTGAACTTTGTTGGTTTCAACGTGAGCTTCCCTATGAACTCGTGCCTCGTGCTAGGGAATGACGGAAACGCGGACAGGTGATTAACTTTCGATTCCTTTATCTGTGTAGTGAACTCTGTTGGTTTCAGGGTGAGATTCCCTATGAACTCGTTCCTCGTACTAGGGAATGACGTAAATGTGGGCCGGTAATTAACTTTTCATTCCTTTATTGTGTAGTGAACTCTGTTGGTTTCAGTGTGATATTTCCTATGAACTCGTTCCTCGTACTAGGGAATGACGGAAAGGTACCATGGCTCAAAGCTTATCTAGCAACGTTTATAATCCCACGTCGTCATCCTCGGGCGTGAGGAACGAGCGAACCGGGGATCTCTTACCGCTTACTGATTAACTTGTGTTTAATCTATTGCATCAGGTAATTTCTTTAATAAAGCCATACGTCGACATGTTGATCGGGACTCCCTATGCACTCGTTCCTCATTCTAGGGAATGACGTAAAGGCGCCACAGCCTCAAAGCCATCACTAACACTGCCTATATACTTGTGTCGTCATCCTCGGGCATGAGGAACGAATGAACCGGGGATCTCTTTCCAAAACGATAGTGTTGACGATATTTACAGCAATTGCTTAGCCGCACCTGCTATTTATCAAGCTATTATTAAAAACTATTGGTCGTTCATTTCACTTTATGTTACTTTCCCGCGCAATCTCGGAATGAACAATGTTCAAGAAGAGCAACGATTGCTTCTGGGGGATACGCGTAGTGACCATTCTTGCTGATTGGGACATTACGTAGGGTAGGTATTGGCTAGTCCTTTAGCTGATAGACGGGATACTTATGGCGCAGTTCGCCATGTTAATGGGAAACCCAACATTGAACACACTAATTACAACATTGCTAATCAGCTCTGCATTTCCAAAGGGACCAGCTCCTCATAGCTGTCCGATCCTGCAAAAATGTCCAATTCTTCAAAACAGTAGCATTACTGAACCTTGAGCTCACGCTAACAATTTATCGCTGTCTTAAGACGGCTTAATTTCGTATTCGTCATTTGACTTATGCGAGCGTACAGCTATATCTCATTTCTAGACAATACGCGTACTTCACGATGAACTCTCTCCAAATTTAACGAGAGGTGGTGGGTAATTGCGTCTGATGGAGGTGAGTATGAACACATTCAAGGGGACTTTTATGACTACCGCCTTTGAAGTCGATATCAATACTATCGCAAATTCATTTTCAACTATGGTTCCTATCTTAGAGGGAACGTACGACCTAACACCTGACGCTATTTTGCTAGAGCAAGAACAGCATGAGTCGGATGTTCGCTCTTACCCAAGACGCCTGCCTATTGCTATTAAACGAGCATGTGGCGCTTTAGTTGAAGATACTCGTGGCCAACTCTTTCTCGATTGCTTAGCCGGTGCAGGTACACTTTCTCTGGGTTACAATCACCCTGAGATTAACCAAGCACTGAAAGACCAGCTCGATTCTGGTTTGCCATACCAAACACTTGATATCACGACTCAAGCAAAAGAGACGTTTATCAAGCGAGTTAAAGCTTTTCTTCCTCAAGACTTTTCAAATAACTCGGTTCTTCAATTCTGTGGCCCATCGGGTGCTGACGCTGTGGAAGCTGCGATCAAGCTTGCTAAGCAAACCACAGGTCGCAACACCATGTTTGCTTTCCGTGGTGCTTACCATGGTATGACCAACGGCACCATGGGCATGATGGGTAACCTCGGTACTAAAGAACGTCGTAGCGGCTTGATGTCTGACGTACATTTCATGCCTTTCCCATACAACCTCCGCTGCCCGTTTGGCATTGGTGGTGAAGCGGGTGCCAACGCCAGCATTCGTTACATCGAGCGTATGTTGAACGATGACGAGTCTGGCATCATGAAACCAGCAGCGATGATCGTTGAACCTGTGCAAGGTGAGGGCGGTGTGATTCCTGCTCCAGCATCTTGGTTACAAGGCCTACGTCGCATCTGTGACGAGCACGGTATACTACTGATTTTTGATGAAATTCAGTGTGGTGTGGGTAAAACGGGTCATCGATTTGCGTTTGAAGAGTCAGGCGTTAACCCTGATATCTTATGCTTGTCTAAAGCGATTGGTGGCGGATTGCCTATGTCGCTGCTTGTGTTCGATAAAAGTATCGATACATGGAAAGCGGGTGAGCACACCGGTACATTCCGTGGTAACCAATTAGCAATGGTGTCCGGCGCTAAGGCACTGGAAATCATCGAGCGAGATGGTTTAGTTGAGCACGCGAACATCGCAGGCCAATACTTACGTCATGGGCTTGAGAAGATTCAATCACGCGTTGGCTGTATTGCTGAAGTTCGCGGTAAAGGCCTGATGCTCGGCGCTGAGATCAAACAACCAAATGGTGAGCTTAACAAGTTTGGCGAACCACAATCAGACGGCGAGTTAACTCTAGCGATTCAACGAGCAGCACTAGAGCGCGGCTTGATGGTTGAAAAGGGTGGTCGTGATGGTTCGGTCATTCGTTTCCTTCCTCCAATGATTATCTCTTTTGAGCAGATCGACTTTGCATTGCGCGTCATGGAAGAAGCGATCATCGCAGCAGGCGGTGGTCTACAACAAGACCCAGCTTCAAGCGAACAAGCAAACCAAGAATGGAACAAGCATTTCATCCAGACAGGTTTAGGCGGTAGCGACGAATTTGCTAACGTGATGAACCAAACCACTCAAGCGATGAAAGCGGTTTTTGAACAGGTTGAAACCCCTTATTCGGGTTTAGATCCAAAAGTGCTAGAAGCAGCCATCAATGCTGTCGACCTCGATAACAATCAACACGCTTTGGTTGATGTTGTAGATAGCACGGCTGACTTAGTCGCAGCCAACTCTATCTTCGTGCAACACCCAGACTGTATTGCACACCTTCACACCCCGCCTCTTATGGCTTCGGTAGCCGCGGAATCGATTATTGCGGCTTTGAATCAATCAATGGATTCATGGGACCAAGCGTCTGCTGCGACTTATGTTGAGCAGCGCGTTGTGGATTGGATGTGCGACAAATACCAACTTGGCGCACAAGCAGACGGTGTTTTCACCAGTGGTGGCACGCAAAGTAACCTAATGGGTTTATTGCTTGCGAGAGACTGGGTTGCCGATAAGCACAATGGCCACTCAATCCAAAAGCTTGGCTTACCAGAATACGCGAGCAAGCTGCGTATCTTATGTTCAAAGAAATCTCACTTCACGGTTCAGAAGTCAGCCTCTCTACTAGGGCTAGGCGAAGCGGCAGTGTGCTGTGTTGACACCAATGCAAACGGCACTATCAAGCCTGACTTGTTAGATGCAGAAGTGAAAGCGCTTAAAGCACAAGGGTTGATTCCTTTTGCTGTTGTCGGTACTGCGGGTACAACCGATCACGGTGCAATTGATGACCTTGAAGCGATTGCTGACATCGCAAACCAACAAGATCTTTGGTTCCATGTCGACAGTGCTTACGGTGGCGCGCTTATTTTAAGTAGCCATAAAGCTCGCCTGAAAGGCATCGAGAAAGCGGATTCAGTGAGCGTTGATTTCCACAAGTTGTTCTTCCAAACAATCAGCTGTGGTGCTGTGTTGCTGAAAGACAAAGCGAACTTTAAGTTCCTACTGCATCACGCAGACTACTTGAATCGCGAGCACGATGAGCTGCCAAATCTTGTCGACAAGTCTATCGCGACCACCAAGCGTTTTGATGCATTGAAAGTCTTCATGACGATGCAAAGCGTTGGGCCAAAGCAGCTGGGTGATATGTACGATCATCTTCTAGAGCAGACGCTTCAAATTGCAAACCTAATTCAAAACCAAGACGATTTTGAACTGCTTGCTGAGCCGTCACTGTCTACTGTGCTGTTCCGATCGGTGCCTCGCAATGGGAAATTAGAAAACGGTGAGCTAGATTTAGACAAACTGAATCAAACGTTAAGACTGGAAGCACTGACTCGTGGTGTTGCCGTGCTTGGCGAAACGGTCGTCGACGGTAAAAGCGCGCTGAAATTCACTATCTTGAATCCGTGCTTAACGACATCAGATTTCAAATCTCTAATAAACAAAATTCAAACTTTAGCTATTGAGCTAGCAGAACAACAAGGGTAATTAAAACTATGGCTATTCTACAAATTGGTGCAGGCGGCGTTGGTTGGGTTGTTGCACACAAAGCAGCACAAAATAACGAAGTTCTGGGTGATATCACAATCGCTTCTCGCACAATCGCGAAGTGTGAAAAAATCATCGAATCTATCAAGGGAAAAAACAACCTTAAAGATTCAACTAAGAAACTAGAAGCACGTTCAGTAGACGCTGATGATGTTGATGCGCTTGTTGCTTTGATTAAAGAAGTTCAGCCGGATCTAGTGATCAACGCTGGTCCTCCTTGGGTAAACATGGCAATCATGGAAGCGTGTTACCAATCTAAAGTTTCTTACTTAGATACATCGGTAGCGGTTGACCTATGTTCTGAAGGCCAACAAGTACCACAAGCTTACGATTGGCAGTGGGGCTACCGTGAGAAGTTCGCTGAAGCGGGTATCACAGGTATTCTTGGTGCTGGTTTCGATCCAGGTGTGGTATCAATCTTTGCTGCGTACGCGGTTAAGCACTTGTTTGATGAGATTGACTCAATTGACGTAATGGACGTGAATGCTGGCGACCACGGCAAGAAGTTTGCGACTAACTTTGACCCAGAAACCAACATGCTTGAGATCCAAGGCGACTCTTTCTACTGGGAAAATGAAGAGTGGAAACAAGTACCTTGTCACTCTCGTATGCTTGAGTTTGAATTCCCGAACTGTGGTTCTCACAAAGTTTACTCAATGGCGCACGATGAAGTTCGTTCAATGAAAGAGTTCATCCCAGCTAAGCGTATCGAATTTTGGATGGGCTTTGGTGATGCATACTTGAACTACTTCAACTGCATGCGTGATATCGGTCTTCTTAGCCCAGATCCGCTAACACTGCACGATGGTACTGTGGTTCAGCCTCTGCATGTTCTTAAAGCACTACTACCGGATCCAACATCTCTAGCTCCGGGTTACACTGGTTTAACGTGTATCGGTACTTGGGTTCAAGGTAAGAAAGATGGTAAAGAGCGTAGCGTATTCATCTACAATAACGCAGACCACGAAGTGGCTTACGAAGACGTAGAGCACCAAGCGATCTCTTACACAACTGGTGTTCCAGCGATTACCGCTGCACTTCAGTTCTTCCGTGGCGAATGGGCTGATAAAGGCGTGTTCAACATGGAACAGCTAAACCCAGATCCGTTCCTAGCAACTATGCCGGAAATTGGTCTAGATTGGCATGTTCAAGAGCTTGAAGCAGGCCAAGGTCTTCCAGTGATTCATGAGCTGAAAAAATAAGAACTGATTTCTTGTTTTGATTGCTAATTAAAGGGGACATGGATTGTTCCCTTTTCGATGATGATGGCCTTGAAGCTTTGGTATCATTTATTTTGATTTTGTAACTCACTGCGCTCGGACAGGACAAAATCAAAATAAATCACACCAAAATTGTTAATTTACCTTTCCATCTATAGATGCTGCTTGAGTGTTTACAAAAATGACGTTTAAGAAAGAAGAACTAAAAACCCCATATTTCATGATCAACGAAGACAAGTTGATTGCGAACTTAGAAAAAGCCAAGCAACTGAAAGAGATTTCAGGTGTGAAATTGGTACTTGCGCTTAAGTGCTTCTCGACTTGGGGCGTGTTTGACATCATCAAACCGTACCTAGACGGTACTACTAGTTCTGGCCCTTATGAAGTGAAATTAGGTCACGAAACTTTTGGCGGTGAAACTCATGCTTACAGTGTGGGCTACAGTGAAGATGACGTGAGAGAGGTTGCTGACATCTGCGACAAGATGATCTTCAACTCTCAGAGCCAACTTGCTGCTTACCGTCATATTGTTGAAGGTAAAGCTTCACTGGGTTTACGTTTAAATCCGGGCGTGAGCTACGCAGGGCAAGACTTGGCAAACCCAGCGCGTCAATTCTCGCGTTTGGGCGTGCAAGCTGACCACATCAAACCAGAAATTTTCGATGAGATTAATGGTGTGATGTTCCACATGAACTGTGAGAACAAAGACGTCGATGCCTTTATCGGCCTGCTTGATTCAATCTCAGAACAGTTTGGCGAGCACTTAGATAAGTTGGACTGGGTGAGCATGGGCGGTGGTGTGTTCTTTACATGGCCTGGCTATGACATTGAAAAGCTTGGTCTTGCGCTGAAAGCCTTCTCTGAGAAACACGGCGTGCAGATGTACCTTGAGCCGGGTGAAGCGATCATCACTAAAACAACCGACCTAGTTGTGACCGTGGTTGATATCGTTGAGAACGTGAAGAAAACAGCAATTGTCGATTCAGCTACCGAGGCTCACCGCCTTGACACGCTTATCTACAATGAGCCAGCATCGGTATTGGAAGCCTCAGAAACAGGCAGCCATGACTACGTGATTGGTTCTTGTTCATGTCTTGCGGGCGATCAGTTCTGCGAAGCGAGCTTTGATGAGCCACTTAAGATTGGTCAAAAGCTGCATTTGTTAGACAGTGCAGGCTATACCATGGTGAAACTTAACTGGTTCAATGGTCTGAAAATGCCATCAATCTACTGCGAGCGTAGCAGTGGTGAAGTTCAGAAGCTAAATGAATTCGGTTATGAAGACTTCAAACGCTCATTATCACAATGGTCAGTTAAGTAACTGAATCACAAGTTCAGAGCAATAAAAAGAGCAGCCAATGAGCTGCTCTTTTTTGTTCTTCAATTTTGTTTATTTAGCTTTCAATCATCACTCGAGTATCTTCACTGAGCGTTTCGAGTTCATTGACCACATCATCGATCTGTACTTCGATTGGCAGTTTAACGGCGATTTTTGATGTGAATAGGCTTGAGCTAACACCGCCGCCACCAGCGATAAAGACGCGGTGACAGTCCATATCGAGAATGCTGATCCCTTGTCTATCCAATACATGAGTCACTTCGTTGACGATACCTGCTCGGTCGTTAGAATCGAGTCTTAGGTGATGGATTGTGTCTTGAGCATTGTGCGTATGATCGGAATCGACAAACTGCACGATGAGATCCGGATTGGCGCTAAACGCTTCTTTGACAATCGATTCGTTGATGGCTGGAAGTTGAACCTTTAGTACGCCCGCAACTTGGTCTTCAATAAAGTTCACTTTACTGATGAGCCATTTGCCGTCGTTTTCGTGAGTAACCGCAGCAAGCTGTTTGATTGTTGCTGGTGATGCTTTTCCGATAAAGTTTACGATAAATGTACTGTTCATATCAGCCCCCAAGGTTTCAATTATTCTTTGCTAATTAAATGTTTGATATCACGCGATAAAGTTCTTTAATTTCAGTGTAGAAGGTTACATCGAACAATGTTTGACCTAGGTCAATTTTTGAAACTAAGCTTCGATGCAAAAAAAGAGAATGAAGAGTAGGGCACAAAAAAAAGCGGCTAGAGAGCCGCTTTTTAGAAGAGTTGTCACTGTGATTGATGATTCAGCAACTTATATTGAGTAGTCCTAGAGACGAATTAGAACGTTACTTTGAAGTTCATACCAACAAACTGAGAGTCATATGGTGCGCCAGCATCGTAAGCAAAACGTGCTGCGTCTTGGTTATCCCACCAAGGGTTAGTATTCAGGTTCACTTCTGCATCACCGCCCCATGCGTCACTTACCCAGTAGTGAATGTGTCCAACAGGGTTAAGGAAGAATAGCGACACATCACCCATGGTTTGAGAGCCCATCACTTCGCCACCTGAAGCAATGATATCTTGCTCTGCTTCTAGCATCATTTCACCGACAACCGCACCGAAGAAAGGTGTGATGAAGAGATCTTGCCATGAAGGTACTTCAGCAAACGCTTCTACGCCGTATTCCCAGAAGAACGTCGACATAGTCCAAGAGTATAAGAATGACTCAAACTCGTCGTAACCTGCGTGTCGAGCTGCGGTGTAGTAAACACCACCAAAATATGGGTGCATTACGTAGTTTAGGAAGTGTTCGTCACGGTCCCATACTGGGCCTTCAGAAACGTTATCTTTCCACTTTTTACCTAATGAACTGATATCACGTTGGTCATCATCCCACTTAGTAATACTTTCAGGGAGTAGAGTCATTAGACCCACTGTCGCGACACTTAAGCCAAGAATGGTGTAGGTTTGACCCATTAGGTAATCCCAATCTTTCTCCTGGCTCACCAACATGTGTTTTGGTTTTTGGATCGTGAAGTCGTACTCATCACTCGATTCGCTCAGTGCGTAATTGGTACTAGGCTTGTAGGTGTACAAGTTGTCATTAAAACAGTAATCTTGAGCACATTCATCCGAGTAAGAAAGGTTGATTGGCTGGTCGAAGTCGTATTGGCTTGCAACCGAGTTAACTGACATTAGCATTGAAAATGCGGCAGTAACCTTTGCTAGTAACGGTGATTTGGCCACAAGGGTCTCCATGAGAAAGTTTGGAATTGATCAGGGTCACAATTATCTATTAAATGCCTGATTTAGGGAACTAATAATTTATAGCTTTTCCTAAGAAAACCTTAGGTTTAACATTATTAATATTAGTGAAAAGGCGAATTGCTCCAAATTCAACCATAGACCAGTTTGTAAATAATGCAGTGTCTTTTTATGACAACAAGGGATAGAAATATGACGAAAATCGCAATGTTAAGCACAGGTGAAGAAGTTCTTCATGGAGACATTGTAGATACAAACGCAGCTTGGATGTCTGCTGAGTTTTATCAGCATGGTTTTGCGCTTGCTAAGCGCTCAACTGTGGGTGATCAAATGAATGCTCTTGTTGAAGAACTGCTGATGCTGAGCTTTAACTATGATGTGGTTATCGTTAATGGTGGTTTAGGCCCGACAACCGATGATATGAGTGCTGCAGCTGCTGCAGCTGCTTCCGAGCAGAAACTCGTCATGTTCCCTGAATGGCTTGCTCGTATGGAAGAGATGTTCTCTGGACGTGGCATGCCGATGCCTGACAGCAACCTTAAACAAGCTTTGTTACCTGCGAGCTCAGAGATTGTCGATAACCCGGTGGGGACGGCTTGTGGCTTCAAACTGAAAATTAACGATGCGACTTTCTATTTCACGCCGGGTGTACCGAGTGAGTTCAAACGTATGGTGACGTTTGAGATTCTTCCTGACTTGTCGCGCACCTACCCTCAAGTGGTTGCCTCTGAATGCAGTCGACTGTTTACGTTTGGTTTGTCTGAATCCGGTATCTCTGATGTTTTGGACCAATTAAAGCTGCCAGAAGGTTATGAACTTGGTTACCGCTCTTATCTGCCGTTTATTGAGGTCAAACTGTTTGGTCCTAAGGCAGACTTAGAAACTCGCGTTAAGCTTCTGCAAATGGTTTACAAGCTGCTAGAGAGTAATGTCGTGAGTGTCGATGAGCCGATGATTGACCATATTGGACACATCATGGCGGAAAAAAAGAAGACGTTATCTGTGTCTGAAGTGTCGACCAAAGGTTCACTGTCAGCTTGGCTGCAATTGAATGAGCAGATAGAAGATTGCTTCGGACACTCGTGGGTGATGGCTGAGCCAAAAGAGAGCGAACTTGAAAAAAGCGATCCATTAGCGGCAACCTTTGCTCTGGCTGGAGCAACAAGAGAGAAGTGCGGGACTGAATTGGCGTTGGTGACTGGTAAGCTAGAAGGCAACACATTCAGCGTTGCACTGTCGACTGAAGCAGGCGAGTGGGGTCAGGTACTTGAGTTTTATCGTCAGTACTCCCGTGAAGATCAACGTAACGTGATTAAGACCGTTGCCGCCGATATGCTGAGAAGGCATCTAGACAACAAACCGATGTTTGGTACTTACTCTTCGGTTAAGCGATTGAAAGACATGTTTATTCCAACGGCTATCATTAAGTAGTTATGTAAGCTAACGATGTAAGCGAACTCGCTAAGTCTGTATTAAAAACGCTAGAAAAAAACGCAATAAAAAGGCCCAACATCTAAATAGGTGTTGGGCCTTTTGTTTATCTAGCCTTCTAGATAACCAAACAAGCAGCGATGTTTACACGCAACTCATGTCTGTAAGAACTCGATTACAAACCGCTTGTCATATGTAGGCTGTAGAACAAACCACGGCCGATTAACTCTGAAGCCAAGAACAATACTAGTGCTAAGCCAAGGTTAACTGGGTTCACTTTTGCTTTGTTCAGCATAGGTAGAATCCAAATCAACAAGCTTGCCATTAGCAGTGCCACTTGAAGAATCACATAGCTACCTAAACCATCGACTAACTCAGACGCTTTGGCCGCTGAAGTTTGGATGTCACCGATTAGGTTCAGTTTTCCTACTGTCACAAGCAAGCTGATAGCAACAGCGATAACAGCCAGCATGGTGATGTTACGGTCAACCGTAAAGCGGCTGTCGTTTGCGAATACAATCACGAACTGAGATAACAGCAAGCCACCCACAACCATCGTCATGATGAAGCTCAGTGGTGTGTAGATGTTGTCCCACGTAGGTACTGTGTTGATCATGTATACATTGATCATCGCGTACATGAAGATAACACCCAACACCATAGCGCCAACCATCAGTGCTTTCTGGATAGCTACGCCACCTTTCTTAAGCACAGACAATAGCCATTGCAGGCCACCGACAGCGAAGAATGCCGCACCGAAGAACACTTCGTTAGACAACCAAGCCGAACCTAGCTGATTAAAAGCGTTAAACGCGCGCAGTGGAGAGCCAAGGTGCGTTGTCGAGAACATGAAGCCAAGACCCATCAGTGCCCATAGGATGAACATTGGAACCTTGTAGCTGTTCAGCTTCTCTTCGCTATGACCCAGCACCAGTGCACGTGCGCCAATCAGTAAGTAACCACCAACCGCAGTTTGCGCCAGCACCGTAAAGAAGATTAAAGACCACTCATGAAAAATCATCTTACACCTCTTTCGGGTTTGCTAAGTGACCACTGGTATCGCCAGTCGGCTTCGCGTTTTTGTTCAGCTTAATCACGATGTTTGGTAGCGTTTCTGTTGAAGATGGCAATGGCGCCACATCCGCACCAGAGCCGTACTTCTCGCGAAGTGTATTGATTTCACCAAACTCCAATGCACGAAGTGGGCAAGACTCAACACAGATAGGCTGTTTGCCTTCAGAAACACGTTGGTAACAACCATCGCATTTCGTCATGTGACCTTTCTTAGCATTGTATTGTGGTGCGCCGTAAGGACACGCATTGCTACAGTGCTGACAACCAATACATACGCTCTCATCAACCACAACCAAACCGTCTTCATCACGTTTGTGCATCGCGCCCGAAGGACACACTTTCACACACGCTGGGTTAGTACAGTGGTTACAAGCGATAGATAGGTAGTAAGAAAAGACATCTTTCTGAACCCAGGTATCGCCATCTTGAGTGAAGCCACCACCGGCGTATTCGTATACGCGACGGTAGTTCGTTTTGATGTCTAGATCGTTATAATCTTTACAAGCAAGCTGACAGGTTTTACAACCCGTGCATTTACTTGAATCAATGTAAAAGCCGTATTGTTTCATTCCAACCTACCTTATGCTTTCTTTAGCGCTTTGATTTGAACTAGGTTTGTATGCTGAGGGTTACCCTTAGCAAGTGGGCTCGGGCGCTGAGTGGTCAGCACGTTGATAGAGCCTGCATGGTCGATCTTCTGACCATCTGGTGCGTACCATGCACCTTCGCCTAGTGCGACAACTCGAGGAAGAATCCTTGGTGTCACTTTCGCTGGAATGTGTACTTCGCCACGGTCGTTGAAAATACTCACCATGTCGCCGCTTTCAATACCACGTTCTTTTGCATCGATTGGGTTGATCCACAACTCTTGCGGTGCGGCTGCTTTGATTTCTGCAACGTTGCCGTAAGTTGAGTGAGTACGAGCCTTGTAGTGGAAACCGGTTAGCTGAAGTGGGTACTTCTCTGCTAGTGGATCGTTATGACCTTCAAAAGAGTCCGCGTAAATCGGAAGTGGGTGAATCACTTCGTCTTCTTTCAGCTTCCAAGTCTTCGCGATATCAGCCAGTTGCTCTGAGTAGATCTCAATCTTGCCACTTGGGGTTGTCAGTGGATTCGCTTCAGGATCTTTGCGGAAGTCTTCGTAAGCGATGTAGTGGTGGTCGTAGCTACGTTTGTAGATACCAAGCTCTTTCATCTCTTCGAAGGTTGGCAGTGTTGGATCGTTCTTACGAGTTTCTGCGTAAAGGTGCTCAATCCATTGCTCTTGAGTACGGCCTTCGGTGAACTCTTTTTCTACGCCCATGCGTTTCGCAAGCTGAGTACACATCTCGTAGATAGATTTGGCTTCAAACTGAGGCTCAATCGCTTTCTGCGCGTAGATGAAGTAAGGCATGTTCGCCGCTTTACCGTCCATACACCAGTCGTCTTGCTCAGACGTTGTTAAGTCTGGCAGGATGATATCGGCGTATTTCGCAGAAGAAGTCATATGGTTATCAACCACGACAATCATTTCACACGCACTTTCATCTTGAAGAATCGCGTGAGTCTTGTTGATGTCTGAGTGTTGGTTAATGATGCAGTTACCTGCATAGTTCCAGATCATCTTGATTGGGTTTTTAAGGCGCTCTGCACCGCGAACACCATCAGTGATGTCGGTCATTTCATGGTGACGGTAAATCGCGTCTGTCCACATGAACATTGAAATAGACGTTTCAACTGGGTTTGGCACAGTAGGGAAGCGCACAAACGGAATGTTGATGTCACTCTCACGAGCACCTGTAGAACCACCTGATACACCCACAGAACCGGTGAGCAGTGACAGCATTGCGATTGCACGACAAGCTAGCTCACCGTTCGCAGTACGTTGCAGGCCCCAGCCTTGGTGGATTGCGCACGGTTTTGCTGTGCCCATTTCACGGCCAAGCTTGACGATAGTATCAACGGGAATACCGGTGATCTTAGAAGCCCATTCTGGTGTCTTCTCTACGCCATCTTCACCTAAACCTAGGATGTAAGATTTGTAGTCGCTGTTTTTAGGCGCTGATGCAGGAAGGGTCTTCTCATCGTAACCGACACAGTATTTGTCTAGGAACGGTTGGTCGACAAGGTCTTCAGTGATCATCACGTGTGCAAGACCCGCTACCAATGCCGCATCTGTAGAAGGACGAATTGGGATCCATTGATCTTCACGACCACCGGCAGTATCGGTGTAGCGAGGGTCGATGATGATCGTTCTTGCGTTCGATTTGTTTTTGCTTTCTACGTAGTGGTGGATCAGACCGCCGCCAGACATACGTGTCTCGGCAGGGTTGTTACCAAATTGGATGTTAAGCTTAGTGTTCTCTAGGTCAGAGAAAGAGTTGTTGTTTGCCCAACCACCGTAGGTGTAGCTCAAGCCTTTCGCGATTTGCGCGGTTGAGTAGTCACCGTAATGGTTTAGGTAACCACCACTTAGGTTCATTAGGCGAGCAATCAGCGTTTGAGCTGGTGGCCAAGATTTAGTCACCGTACCGCCAAGCGTACCTGTACCGTAGTTTAGGTAGATAGTGTCGTTACCGTAGTCTTTGATAAGGCGTTGCATGGTGCCAGCGACTTCATCGTAAGCCTCTTCCCAGCTAATACGCTTAAACTTACCTTCACCACGTTTACCCACACGTTTCATTGGGTATTTTAGGCGATCTGGGTTGTAAACACGGCGGCGCATCGAGCGACCACGTAGACACGCACGCACTTGGTGATGACCGTATTCGTCAGTACCTGTGTTGTCTGTTTCTACGTATTTGATTTCACCGTTTTGTACATGCATACGCAGTGGGCAGCGAGAACCACAGTTTACTGTACATGCACTCCATACGATTTTCTCATCCACATTCTCAGCAACCGCAGCCGCTACTGGTTTGGATTTGAAAGGTAAAGCGATACCGCCCGCGAGTGCGGCTGCGCTACCTACCGCAGAAGAAGCTTTCATGAAGCCTCTTCGAGGCTTTGTTGCGTAATTAAATTTAGAGATAGAGCCAACCCGTTTCGCTTGTTTCTTAGTCAATACGACAAGTTTCAGGCATACCTAACCCAGTAAGCTTGTTCAACGCTTTTATCATCGCGTAAGTTTCACCCACCTGGGCATTGTAATTTCTTAAGCTCAGTTTCCCTCCTAGCAACTGTTTAACTCGATACATCGCTGTTTCTGAGAGTGAACGTTTGTGGTATCCATACCGCTCTTTCCAATACTTATTTGAGTCGTATAATTTCTGGCAACCCACGGCGAAATTTCGAGGGTGACCACGCTCCCAGAAGGCAGCCCCTTCTCTTGGGGGAATAAGCGCAATAGCTCCCTTAATCTTAATAGCAGCGTGACACGCTCTCGTGTCGTAAGCGCCATCACCAGACACCTCAAGGATACTTCGGCGTGTTTGTTTCAGTAAGTTCGGGAGTACTTCTCCATCTGTAACCGTCGATAAACTTAGCTCGGCGGCAATGATCTCATGAGTGTTGGTATCGACTGCAATATGCAGCTTTCGCCAGACTCTACGCTTGCCATCCGTCCCATGTTTTTTGACTTTCCATTCACCTTCGCCATAAACCTTAAGGCCAGTAGCATCAATGGCTAGGTGCTGTATCGCTCCTCTCGTTTTAGTCTTAAATGAAACCTCAACTTGCTTGGCTCTACGACTGATGCAGGTGTAATGCGGACAACTTAACGGTACATGGGCTAACCTAAATATCGAGTCGATAAATCCTTGCAGCGCTCTCAATGGCATAGAAAAAACTCGTTTGACCATGAGTGCTGTCGTGATAGCTAAATCACTGAACCGACGCGGCCTACCGCGCTTATTCTGTTTGCTTTGCGCCCATCCGCTTATTGCTTCTTCATCAATCCAAAAAGTCAGAGAACCACGGTTAATGAGTGATCGGTTGTATTGCTTCCAGTTGGTTGTTTTATAACGAGGCTTAGGCATAGGACTACGAGATAGAGTGGAGGTAGCTGATCAGATCGTAGGTTCTTGATTTAGTTCCATTGAATTACGCAACAAAGCCCCTCTTCGAGTAAGATTCATTACCCCAGATTCTTTCTTATTCGTCATTCTAAGATGCCTTTTGCTATTGATAGCTAGCACTTTATAGGTAGTTTGTTCTTTATGTTTTTATTTCGGGTTGTTGATTGATTGGCATCAAATAAGAGCGAAATTTAAATCTTATGAATCGAATGTATAAAATAGATCAAAGAATTAAATCGTCTTATTTATATAATTATCTTTAAACCTATAACGGTATAAATAATAATGATTATCGATACGCATAAATTATTGGGTTCGCTATTTTATCAAGCGACAAGTAAAGAACAGTTAATCACCATTGTTGAAGCTTTGGTTGAGAGCGAAGTGCTCTCTGAAGAATGCTTGCAGGCATTGAGAAGTGAAGACGAAGAGGCGCTCGCAGAAGAGTTCAGCCGCCTGTTTGAAGGCGTTGGAGACATGCCAGCTCCGCCTTGGGGTTCTGTGTACCTAGATAAAGACCGCGTTGTGTTCGGCGCTTCTACGGTTGAGTATCGCCAATTTTTAGAATTGAATCAGATTGAATTAGACACTGGGTTAAGAGAGCCGGAAGATCAATTTGGTTTAATGTTATTCGCTCATGCGTATTTGTTAGAAAATAATAATATTAATTCAGCTGGTGAATTACTCGAAGGCCACTTATTAACTTGGTCTTCTGTTTATTTAGAAAAACTAAATAAAACATCAGAGCTATCTTTTTATAAAAAGCTATCGGTTGATGTAATAGATTGGCTTAAGTACTTAACATCTGAATATAATTTAAACGTTACTACTAAAAAGTTATATATCGACTAATGTCTGAACAAATAAATTCAAATAGACGCGGTTTCTTAACTCGACTTTCTAAACCGGTTAAAGCAGCCGCGAATTATGAAGAGATATCACAGCGCTTGCATGCAAGACCGCCAAGAGCCGTCGATGAGGTGCTGTTTGAGCGTCTTTGTGACGGTTGTGGACTGTGTGAGCAAGCGTGTCCGAATAGCGTTATTGAGATGCTAGAGGGCAGTGCGCTACTGAATTTGGATTACAACAGTTGTTCTATGTGCAACAAATGCACGGAAGTGTGCCTGACTGGCGCTCTTCATCAAACGGTCACGCCTTATATCGACCTCAAGCCGAGCTTTGCTGATAGCTGCAATAATTACATGCAAATGGACTGTTCAGCATGCCAAGCTGCGTGTTCATCAGGTGCGATACACATCGAAGTGGGAGAGTTGCCTACAGTGGACAAAGATAAATGTAACGGCTGTGGAGAGTGCCGAAGCGCTTGTTATATTGGCTCTGTGACTCTTAACCTGACTCAGCAATAAACGTTTGGCTTTGTATGACACAAGCCAACAGGAAGATTTGGTTGAGTGATAGACGAGTCGTTTTAGATGCCTAAAGACATAAATAGAAAAGGGTCCGCATTCTTAAAAGAAGCGGACCCTTTTTAATTCTTATTGACGATATTCGAACAAAGCGCCCTAAAGCCAGTTGGCTTATGCGCGTTTTTGCTTGTTTCTATGAATAACGTTACTCAGCGATAGCTCAGTCTTTGCTTTACAGATACAAGGCAATATCTCATTACCTTGAGTGTAAGCCATAGCAAAACCAACGTACTCGACCTCACCAGAATCCAACGTGCAGCGGCAAGCGCCACAGTGACCATCTCGGCAGTTGTATTCTGGCTCTAACCCCGCTTGTTCCATTGTTTCCAATAGAGTGTTTGAAGGGTTAGATTCAATTGAAGTCAGTTTGTTGATTTTGATTGTTGGCATTACAGCTCAAACCCTTCAAAGTCGTCAGCTTTTACTTCGTTGTCGATTTGGCCAACTAGGTAAGAACTGATTTCAGCTTCTTGTGGAGCAACTTGAACGTTATCTGAAGACAACCAAGCGTTGATCCATGGGATTGGGTTTGATGTTGCTGCTGGGTAAGCCGTACCTAGGCCAACAGCTTGCATGCGGATGTTGGTAATGTACTCAACGTATTGGCAAAGAATGTCTTTGTTTAGACCAATCATAGAGCCATCTTTGAATAGGTATTCTGCCCACTCTTTCTCTTGCTCAGCCGCTTCTTTGAATAGGTCGAAACACTCTTGCTTACACTCTTCAGCGATCTGCATGAATTCGAAATCATCTTGACCGTTACGTAGCAAGTTGATCATGTGCTGTGTACCAGTAAGGTGAAGTGCTTCATCACGAGCGATTAGCTTGATGATCTTCGCGTTACCTTCCATTAGCTCACGCTCAGCGAATGCAAATGAACATGCGAAACTTACGTAGAAACGAATCGCTTCTAGTGCGTTTACAGACATTAGACATAGGTAAAGTTTCTTCTTCAGGTCGTGAAGTGAAACCTTAACATCTTCGCCGTTGATGTTGTGGTTGCCTTCACCGTAGCGGTGGTAGTCAGCCGTCAGCTTGATTAGGTCGTCGTAGTAGAAAGCGATGTCTTTAGCACGCTTTAGAATCTCTTCGTTTTCAACGATGTCGTCGAATACTACGCCTGGATCATTCACGATGTTACGGATGATGTGCGTGTAAGAACGAGAGTGAATCGTTTCAGAGAAAGACCAAGTCTCAATCCAAGTTTCTACTTCTGGTAGAGATACCAATGGAAGTAGGGCAACGTTAGGGCTGCGGCCTTGGATTGAATCTAGAAGCGTTTGGTACTTCAAGTTAGAGATGAAGATGTGCTTTTCATGCTCAGGAAGTTTGTTGTAGTCGATACGGTCGCTAGACACGTCTACTTCTTCAGGACGCCAGAAGAAAGAAAGCTGCTTCTCGATAAGCTTTTCGAAGATTTCGAATTTTTGTTGGTCGTAACGTGCAACGTTTACCGACTGACCCAAGAACATTGGTTCTTTTAGTTGGTCATTTTTTTGCTGAGAAAAAGTACTGTAAGCCATAAATGCCTCAAATCCTTTAAAGACCCGTAATAAAACGGACCCTGTTAATGCTTTAAACCCAGAGAAGATAACTCTTCTCTGGGGTCTTAATGTTTATTACGGTTTAGATCTTACAACCGCCGCCTTCACAATCTTCTTCCGGCACTTGAACTGCATCGCCTTGGTCGTCTTTAGCACCATCACGAGTGTTATGGTAATAAAGCGTCTTAACACCGTACTTGTACGCTGTTAGTAGGTCTTGAAGCAGCTTCTTCATTGGTACTTTACCGCTGTCGTAAACACTTGGATCATAGTTAGTGTTTGCAGAGATAGCTTGGTCAACGAATTTTTGCATGATACCCACTAGGTGTAGGTAACCGTCGTTAGAACCAATGTTCCAAAGTAGCTCGTAGTTCTCTTTAAGATTTAGGAAATCTGGAACCACTTGCTTAAGGATGCCGTCTTTCGATGCTTTCACTGATACGTAACCACGTGGTGGCTCGATACCGTTAGTCGCGTTCGAGATTTGAGACGAAGTCTCAGAAGGCATAAGCGCTGTTAGCGTAGAGTTACGCAGACCGTGCTCCATGATCTCTTCACGTAGAGAATCCCAATCGTAGTGCAGTGGCTCTTCACATACTAAGTCGATATCTTTTTTGTAAGTATCGATTGGTAGTAGGCCTTTCGCGTAGTTGGTCTCGTGGAAAGATGGGCAACGACCTTGCTCTTTCGCTAGTTCAACAGATGCTTTTAGCAAGTGGTATTGAATTGCTTCAAAAGTACGGTGAGTCAGGCCATTTGCACTGCCATCAGAGTACTTAACACCATTCTTCGCTAGGTAGTATGCGTAGTTGATTACACCCACACCTAAAGTACGACGGTTCATTGTCGACTTGTATGCAGCTGGAAGCGGGTAATCTTGGTAATCAAGCAGTGCATCTAGAGCACGAACAACCAGTTCAGAAAGCTCTGCTAGGTCGTCCAGTTCATTGATTGCGCCAAGGTTGAATGCTGAAAGCGTACACAGTGCAATTTCGCCTTCGTCATCTTCTACGTTAGAAAGTGGCTTAGTAGGAAGCGCGATTTCTAGACATAGGTTCGATTGACGAACAGGTGCTACTTCAGAATCAAACGGGCTGTGTGTATTACAGTGGTCAACGTTCTGAATGTAGATACGACCAGTAGAAGCACGCTCTTGCATTAGCAGAGAGAACAGCTCAACGGCTTTAACCGTTTCACGCTTCACTGAAGGATCGTTTTCGTACTTAACGTATAGCTCTTCAAAACGGTCTTGGTTTTCGAAGAACGCATCGTAAAGGCCTGGTACGTCTGAAGGTGAGAACAGGCTGATGTTGCCACCTTGAACTAGGCGAGAGTACATAAGCTTGTTCAGCTGTACGCCGTAATCCATGTGACGAACACGGTTCTCTTCAACGCCGCGGTTGTTTTTCAGTACTAATAGAGACTGAACTTCACCGTGCCATAGTGGGTAGAACACAGTTGCTGCACCACCACGAACACCACCTTGAGAACAACACTTTACTGCTGTTTGGAAGTATTTGTAGAAAGGGATACAGCCGGTGTGGAACGCTTCACCGTTACGGATTTCAGAACCAAGCGCACGGATACGACCTGCGTTGATACCAATACCAGCACGTTGAGATACGTAACGAACAATTGAGCTTGCTGTCGCGTTGATTGAATCAAGGCTGTCACCACACTCGATCAGTACACAAGAACTGAATTGACGAGTAGGCGTACGTACACCAGACATGATCGGTGTAGGTAGAGAAATCTTAAACGTAGACGATGCGTCGTAAAAACGTTTGATGTAGTCAAGACGAGTCGATTTCGGGTATTTAGCGAATAGACACGCAGCAACTAAAATGTAAAGGAACTGAGCACTCTCGTAGATTTCTTTCGTTACACGGTTTTGCACGAAGTATTTACCTTCGAGCTGCTTAACCGCTGCGTAAGAGAAGTCTAAGTCACGTTTGTGGTCGATGTACTCGTCAAGCTCTTCGAATTCAGCTTTCGTGTAGTCTTCCATAAGGTGGCTATCGTATTTACCCATATCAACCAGTTTTGCAACGTGGTCATACAGTGCAGGCGGCTCGTATTCGCCGTACGCTTTTTTACGTAGGTGGAATACAGACAGACGTGCTGCTAGATATTGGTAATCAGGAGTCTCTTCAGAGATTAAATCCGCTGCTGACTTGATGATAGTTTCATGAATGTCAGTAGTGGTGATGCCATCGTAAAACTGAATGTGAGCTTTCAATTCTACTTGTGATACAGAAACATTGTGCAAGCCTTCAGCTGCCCATGTAATCACGCGATGGATCTTCTCTAGATCGATCGTTTCTTTGCGCCCGTTACGCTTGGTAACAGTAAGTTGTTGGTTCATTCTGCTTAATTTCCCTAACAAAACTGAACAAGGCCGTGTTTTTGTGTATTTCTGTGTAATTTTTGTAAATTACGTTTCGGCTTTGTGATCTTGGTCTACCCATACATTGTAGTTCAAACACAACATATAGGGGTCATTTGTTTGTTGGGTTACAAGATAGTGCTACAACTGATATTTTTCAAGGTAAAGAAATGGGGTTGCTTGTGGATAAGTGGTGGATTGAAAAAAAACTGTAAGTGACCACTAACTGATGAGGTTAGATGTGACTTGATTGTATAAAAGTCGGCTTTTAATGATGCTTTATTTTTGCACGCCCATAAAAAAAAATCCCTTGATCTTTGGGCAAAATAGGCGATGGATTTTGGGCGATTAAATTTAAATCGAGGTGGTCAAAATGGAAGCTGGCGCACGAAATTTAGACTGAAAAAAGTCGCAAAGTTATGGTAATTGCAACTCTTTTCATTCGTCTTTTTTACAAAAGGTTTTACGGTAGGGCTACCGATATTTTTTAGCCAAAGTTTTGTGTGTGAACGATGTAGTTCACATCGACTTTTTGGCCTAAACGGTAAGTGTTCGTCAGCGGGTTATAGTGCAGGCCTGTAATGCCTAATTCTTGCAGCGGAGTGTTATCGACCATCTTGATAAGTTCAGCAGGGCGAATGAACTTCTCGTGTTCATGAGTGCCTTCTGGAACGATCTTCAATAGCTTCTCTGCACCAACAATCGCAAACAAGTAAGATTTGAAGTTACGGTTCAATGTAGAAAAGAAAACGTGGCCGCCCGGTTTTACCAATTTTGAACAGGCAGTGATAACAGATTGCGGGTCAGGAACGTGTTCAAGCATTTCCATGCACGTTACCACATCGTACGTCTGTGGGTTCTGTTCTGCGTGGTCTTCGATAGTGCTCTGGATGTAATCGAGCTTAGTGCCAGTTTCCAATGCGTGAAGGCGCGCAACTTCTAGCGGTTCTTTACCCATGTCTAGGCCTGTTACTATCGCACCTTCAACCGCCATGCTTTCTGCAAGAATACCGCCGCCGCAGCCAACATCGAGGACTTTCTTGCCAAACAGGCCTTCAGTCTTCTCTAATACGTAATTTAGGCGCAGTGGGTTGATTTGATGTAGCGGCTTAAATTCGCCTTCTAGATCCCACCAGCGTGACGCCATGTCTTCGAATTTCTTGATTTCTGCTGGGTCTACGTTCTGTGATTTAGTCATAATCGGCATTTCCAAGTTAAATAATGCATCCATGAAATTGCAGGCATTATAACTTGCCTTTTCGCGCTGACCAGAAGATCTACAATTTTGCTAGTTTATTGGATGTAAAGTGACCATGTTTCAGCAAGATATGATGCGGAGGTGCAATTTCTCATCAATTGATTGGCTACAAGGGTCACAAGATGGTAAAAGGAGAGGGAAAGTGATGCCTCCGTAGGTAAATTTGTGTTATATTTTTCGGTCTTATACGTATTCAAAAATACGATCTGACTATAGAGGGAAAATGGCTCTATGAGCGATCTAGCGAAAGAGATCACGCCCGTAAATATTGAAGATGAGCTTAGAGGTTCATACCTAGACTACGCGATGTCCGTCATCGTTGGTCGTGCCCTTCCAGATGTGCGTGATGGCCTAAAACCAGTACACCGCCGCGTTTTATTCGCGATGAATGTACTAGGTAATGATTGGAACAAACCATATAAAAAGTCTGCTCGTGTAGTAGGTGATGTAATCGGTAAATACCACCCGCATGGTGATAGTGCTGTATACGATACAATTGTTCGTATGGCTCAACCGTTCTCACTGCGTTACATGCTAGTTGATGGCCAAGGTAACTTTGGTTCTATCGATGGCGACTCCGCGGCTGCAATGCGTTATACCGAAGTTCGTATGGCGAAAATTGCTCACGAGCTACTGGCTGACCTTGATAAGGAAACTGTGGATTACGTACCGAACTACGATGGTACAGAACAAATTCCAGCAGTACTTCCTACAAAAATTCCTAACCTATTGGTAAACGGTGCTTCTGGTATCGCAGTAGGTATGGCTACCAACATTCCACCACATAACCTTGGTGAAGTTGTTGATGGCTGTTTGGCTTACATCAATAATGAAGAGATCACTATTGATGAGCTAATGGACTACATTCCTGGTCCTGACTTCCCAACAGCAGCACTTATCAGTGGTCGCAAAGGCATCGTTGATGCTTATAAGACTGGCCGCGGTAAGGTTTACATGCGTTCAAAAGCGGATATCGAAGTAGAGAAGAATGGTAAAGAAACCATTATCGTTACTGAGATCCCTTACCAAGTAAACAAAGCTCGTTTGATCGAGAAGATTGCTGAACTGGTTAAAGATAAGAAAGTAGAAGGCATCAGTGCACTGCGTGACGAATCTGATAAAGATGGTATGCGTATTGTTATTGAATGTAAGCGTGATGCAGTAGGCGAAGTGGTTCTAAACAACCTATACGCTCAAACTCAACTGCAAACGACTTTCGGTATCAACATGGTTGCGTTGAACAACGGTCAACCGCAGTTGTTCAACATCAAAGACATGCTTAAGTGCTTCGTAGACCACCGTCGCGAAGTTGTGACACGTCGTACTATCTTCGAATTGAAGAAAGCGCGCGATCGTGCACACATCCTTGAAGCACTGTCTCTAGCACTTGCTAACATTGACGAAATCATTGAGCTTATCCGTAACGCTCCAACACCAGCTGAAGCAAAAGCTGGCTTAGTTGCACGCGGTTGGGATCTTGGTAACGTTGCTTCAATGCTTGAGCGTGCTGGTACTGATGCGGCTCGTCCTGATTGGTTGGAAGACCAATACGGCATCCGCGATGGCCAATACTTCCTAACGGAAACACAAGCACAAGCTATTCTAGAACTTCGTCTTCACCGCCTAACTGGCCTTGAGCACGAGAAGATTCTAGACGAGTACAAAGCACTTCTAGAAGAAATCGCTGAGCTAATGCACATTCTTGCAAGCACTGAGCGTTTGATGGAAGTTATCCGTGAAGAACTTGAAGCGGTACGTGAAATCTATGGCGACGAGCGTCGTACAGAAATCACAGCGGCAGTTCATGACATCGACATGGAAGAGCTGATTGCTCAAGAAGACGTTGTAGTAACGCTTTCTAACGCCGGTTACGTTAAGTACCAAATCCTAAGCGACTACGAATCTCAACGTCGTGGTGGTAAAGGTAAGAGTGCAACTAAGATGAAAGATGAGGATTACATTGAGCGTCTGCTTGTTGCTAATACTCACGATAACATCCTATGTTTCTCTACTCGTGGTAAGACATACCGTCTGAAAGTTTACCAACTACCATTAGCAAGTCGTACTGCTCGTGGTAAGCCTATCGTGAACATTCTTCCTCTAGAAGAAGGTGAACGCATTACGGCTATCCTGCCTGTTTCTGAGTTCTCTAACGAGAAATTCATCTTCATGGCAACGGGTGACGGTACAGTTAAGAAGACATCACTGGATCAATTCGCAAACGTACGTGCCAACGGCCTAATCGCAGTTAACCTACGTGACGACGATTCACTGATTGGCGTTGATATCACTAACGGTGATAGCGACATCATGCTGTTCTCTAAGTCGGGCAAAGTTGTTCGCTTTAACGAGGACAAAGTACGTGCAATGGGCCGTACTGCCTCTGGTGTTCGTGGTATGAAGCTTCCAGAAGACGATCAAGTGGTTTCACTGATTGTTCCTTCTAACGAAGGCGATATCCTAACTGTGACTGAAAATGGTTACGGTAAGCGTACTGAGCTAGCTGAATACCCAACGAAAGGCCGTGCAACGCAAGGTGTAGTATCTATCAAAGTCTCTGAACGTAATGGCCCAGTTGTTGGCGCTGTTCAAGTTGAAGAAGGCGATGAAATGATGATGATCACCGACGCAGGTACGCTAGTACGTACTCGCGTAGCGGAAGTTAGCCAAGTTGGTCGTAACACTCAAGGTGTAACACTGATTCGTACTGCTGAAGACGAGAATGTTGTAGGTCTACAACGTATCGACGAAGTAGAAGAAGCTGAGATTGTAGAAGGCGAAGCTGAAGAAGCTGGTGCTGAAACTATCAACGCTGAAGTTGCTGAATCAAGTGAAGAGCAAGCATCAGATGCTTCTGACTCTGAAAGTGATAGCGAGCAAGACACTGAGTAATCTCGGTTACGCTAAGTAATTAAGCTTACCATTGAAAAAACCGAGCCTAAGTGCTCGGTTTTTTATTACCTGTTATTTGTGAAGCTTGGTGTGACTTTATTGCTGAGTCGTGATCGCTAAAATATCGATAGCTAAACCTTGATCAATATAGAGGAGAGATGAAAACGATAGAGTAGGAAGTGAATAGAAAGGAGTGTGAAATGGACATCTGGTTGTTGGTTGCGTTGGTACTAATGAGCCTGTTTTTGATTGTGGTCGTTATTGCGGCGAACAAAAACAGCGGTCACTTAAAAAGCAATGTAGTGATTTCGATTACTGCGGTCGCTTTGAGCGTGCTTGTTTGGTCCCAACTGAAACAAGAGGTACCTCAACTTCCTTTAGATGATAACAATAGTTACACGGCAACAGATTTCGAAGATGAGCTTCAGCAAAGCCTCAAACAAGATCCGAATCAATCCGACTTGTGGTTTAAGCTTGGTGGTGTGTATATGCAGAAAGGGGAATTTGATGCAGCGTTCACTTGCTACGACTACGCGATTCGCTTAGACCCTCAAGCACCTTCTGGCCTCTATGCTGCTAAAGCAACCGCACTTTATTACCTTAGCTCTCAAGCGATGAATGATGACGTGAATGCGTTATTGGATCACTCAATGCAGCTTGATCCCAATGATCGTACGGCATTGATGCTGATTGCGACCGATCACTTCATTAGCATGCGCTATCAACAAGCGATTGATGCGTGGACTCAAATCCTCGATTCCAATCAAAAGGGGATTGATCGCGTTTCGATTATTCATTCGATCAACCAAGCCAAACAGATGATCCGTTAAGCTTGGTATAATCATTAATCTTTACTTATTTACTTTCCTGCATTTCAATCAACCCACCTGCGTTATGGATTTGAGTAAACCCTTGAGCTCGCAAGAATTGATAAGCTTGTCCTGAGCGATTACCACTGCGGCAATACAAAACGATCGGCTGGTCTTTATCTATCTTGGCGAAGTGAGTAGCCACTTCAGAAAGAGGGTAGTTGATGGCGTTGTCTAGATGCCCTTGTTCGAACTCTGCAGCTGTTCTGACATCAACCACTAATGCACCTTTCTCTATTAATTCCCACCCAGTCTCAGCACGCTCAGAAGCGTAAACGCCTGAACAGAGTAGTGTGATACATAATGTTGAAAGTGAAAGTAAGGTTTTCATTATCTATTCCTTGAATTGGCGAGTGAATTGGGGAGGAGATATTGATGTTTATTGCCCCAAACCTAAAAAACCAGCCACACAATAATAGTGTGACTGGTTTTTACGTAATGGTCTAATTGAAGAAACTAGTATTCGTAGTTGGCTTCACGCTTTTCAGCTTGCTCTTCCCATTTAGGAACAACCGTGTCTAAGAAGTGTTGTTTCTCAGCGTTCATCTTATCCATGTCCATTCCAAGCGCTTTTTGAGCCGCTTCTTTGGTCGAGATGTCTGGAATCTCGATTGGATCAGTGATGCCTTTCTTCGCCAGTAGACGAACAATCTTAGTACGAGCATCGGCTGCGCGGTCAACGGCAGTACCTAGCACTTCTAGAGCGATTTCAGGGGCGTGCATATGAACACCATGAGACGCAATAGCGTAGTCCCAGCGCCATTGAGCATGACGAATATCCAGTAGGATAGGTTCCATCTCTTGCTCGGTTGCACCCGCTTCCCATGCCGCGCCTGCTTCAAAGTGAGCGGCTACGATTTGTTTCTCAGCAGTCAGCTTCATGTTCAGCACTTGCGCTTTACGGCTTGAAACGATGTTACGCATGGTTTCTTTAGATTGAGTATGACAGTTTGCACACGTATCTTCGAAGCGGTCGAATGGGTTACCCACTTTATGGTCGGTATAAACGGTGCCATCTTCTTTGGTTACTTTCGGCATATGACAGTCAGCACAAACGACTTTGTTCTTACCGTGGATGCCTTCGCGCCATGTTTCGAAGCCTGGGTGCTGTGCTTTCAGCATGGGTGCTTTCGATACTTTATGCGTCCAATCTTTAAAGTTGATTGCATCATAGTAGCGTTCCATATCGCCAACCGTTGTGCCTTGGTCCCAAGGGAACTTCACGCCTTTGGTTGGTCCTGTGAAGTAGTATTCCACGTGGCACTGAGCACAAACAGAAGCTTGTTGGTCTAAACGGCTTTGCTCATCAAACTTTTTACCAATCGCTTCAAATGCACGTTCAACATAAGGACGTGTCACCTTCAGTGCCGGCTCACCATTTTTAAAGCCTTCGCTTTGGGTATCGTGACAGTCTGCGCAGCCAATAGGGTTCACAATCTCGTTGCCAAGACGTGCCCATTTACCTTCAAAATAACCGTCTTCACCACGCTCTTCGATAACGCGTGCTACGTCTGGGCTTTTACAACTCCAACACGCCATTGGCATAGGACCTGAGCTTTCGTCCGTTGGGCCGCCAGTACGGAGCGTTTGTCTTACGTCATCAATCGCATAAAAGTGACCACGCGCTTTGTTGTAATCTTTTGCGAAGCCGTAGCCAGCCCACATGATAACCATGTTTGGATCTTCTTTTAGTGCGTCTTCAATCGTTTCGCTTTCTGAAGTTTGTCTCCGTGAATGATATTGATCTGGGTGGTTTTGCTCGAACTGATCGTTACGAGGATCGCCAATTTCTTTTTGTTCAGACGCAGCAAAACTGGTCGCGCATGCTAATGACGCGCTAACCATTAATAGTGCTGTGACCGAATTACGTATCCAATGCTTTTTCACAGTGATATCTCCAATATACTGATTTTTATACCAAGCGTTGTGAGTTTGCTATTCAAATTAAGAACTGGAGAATTCCTGTTTATATTAATTCATAAATAAACACATTTTGTTACGTGTTGGATATAGATTGTCCCAGATCAATTAATGGCAGTGACCTTAGTCACGTTGAAGTTTATATAACCCTAAAGTGGTATCGGTGGTTAGATTAATTAGAATTTAACTGAGAATTATTATCATATATAACAATCAATTACCTAAATTTACCATGATATAAATAGGGTGATTGTGTTCACAGATTAACCTATCGAAATTTCGTATTACCTAATTAGAGGTATATTCTAACTATAGAAAGCGTTGTGGCTTATCCAAAATAAGAATTGATATCATTTAAACGGTAATAATATCGTTTAAGGGTACTTTTGTTTAACCGGAATATTATTTAGTTGAGAGTTAAATAATGCCGGTATAAGGAAAGGATAAAATGGGCAATATTAAATTGGCCATAGTCATAATGCTTAAATCCCTTCTAGCATTCTGCCTCTATGGTTATTCCATTCATGCTGTTGCTGAGCCTGCTGTTACGCCAGTAGGGGAATCAACAAGACATGAAGTCGAATTAATCCGTGACAAAGACTACAAGTGTGTTCAGTGCCATAAAGATTCAAAAGAAACGGTATTGGGTTCACATGGTGAAAGTGCACACGCTTTGCTTGGCCGTGAAGTAAATTGTACCGACTGTCATAGTTCTATTAGCCCCGACCACCGCGAAGGCGCGCCTAAAGTGGTGAAGTATCGTGAGGCTCAATCACAACCAGGGACCGACAAGGTTTACCTAGATCCTAGCTTAATTTTAGATGCCAATAGTCAATGTATAGATTGTCACAAGCCTGATGATCTGCGCGAAGCGAGCTGGACCCACGATGTTCACGCGCAAAACTTAACGTGTTCAAACTGCCATGATGTTCATGCGACGGAAGCAAAGGTGTTGGGCTTAGATAAGAAGCAAACCATCAAGCTGTGTGTGGATTGCCATTCAGACTTCAACCAGAAGAAAGAAGGGGAGTAATCTATGAGCTGCTCAAGAAGAAACTTTTTAGCTGGCGCAGGTGCCGTTATTTTTACCACAGGTGTTGCGGGAACGGCGGCGGTGACAAGTCGTAAAACCTTGGCCAATGTTCAAGAGGATGGGGCTAAGCGTTATGGAATGATTCATGACGAGACCGCGTGTATTGGTTGTACCGCTTGTACAGAAGCTTGTCGTGAAGTGAACAAAGTGCCTGAAGGCGTATCGCGCTTAGAGATTATTAAGAGCGAACCCCAAGGCGAATATCCAAATGTTGATTACCGTTTTACTCGTAACTCTTGCCTACATTGTGATAACGCGCCCTGCGTGATGGTTTGCCCAACAGGGGCGGCCTACAAAGATGAAAAAACCGGCATTGTCGATGTTCATCAAGAGAAGTGTGTCGGTTGTGGTTATTGCTTATTAGCTTGCCCATATCAAGTGCGCTTTTTCCATCCAGAGAACAAATCCGCAGATAAATGTAACTTCTGCCGTGATACCAATCTTGCACAAGGGAAGTTACCGGCTTGTGTCGAATCTTGCCCGACCAATGCGCTAGTATTTGGTGACCTCAATGACCCTAAGAGTGAGATAAATCAGGTGCTTAAATCTGAGGTGGTTTACCGAGATAAAGCTTACCTCGGTACTCAGCCAAAACTCTATAAAGTGCCACACCAAAAAGGGGAGATCTGATTATGAGTGCATGGGACACAGCTTTTCAGTCTGGTACCGTGGTATGGGACTGGATTATAGCTATCTATCTATTTCTCGCGGGGATGTCGGCGGGTGCCGTAATGATCTCCATTTATCTAAAACGTAAGGTCATTGAAGGCGATCCTGCTCATAATGGTGTGTTAAAGGCGACCGCTTTTCTTGCGCCATTTGGGATCATTTCAGGTCTCTTGATCTTGGTTTTCCACCTGACAAAACCGTTATCATTTTGGAAGATCATGATCTTCTATAATCCAACGTCTGTGATGTCGATGGGTGTGATCTTATTCCAAGTGTATATGGTGATCTTATTTCTTTGGATCGGCATTATATTTAGAGATCAAATCGTCGTGTTCTTGAATGATCAAGCATGGCTAAAAGGGCGACTTGATTTTGTCGGTAATTGGATTGGCAAATTAGAAGTGTTTGAGAATGCTTTGGAAATATTCTTAGCTGTTCTTGCTCTAATGCTTGCCGCTTATACCGGATTCTTGTTGTCGGCTTTAAATACCTTCCCACTATTGAATAACCCCGTGCTGCCGATTTTGTTCTTATTCTCGAGCTTATCTTCGGGAGCGGCGGCGTGTATTTTATTTGGTGTGTTGGTCTTTAAAGAATCACCTCATAGCCCGAGCATTTCATGGATCCACGGGTTCGAACGTCCGGTCGTGATGTTTGAGCTGTTTGTTCTGATTACTTTCTTTACTGGGCTTATCTTCGCGGGTGGTCAAAGTGAGCAAGCCGTATGGAACGCCATCGGCAGTGGTTTCTGGGCGAGTTGGTTCTGGTATGGCGTTATCGGTGTTGGAATGGTTTTACCGTTGTTGCTGAATGCCGTTACACCAACCTCAATCCGCCATAGTTCGGTATATATTTTCTCGGTGACTTCACTAAGCCTAATGGGCGTATTAATGCTGCGAACTTTTGTCCTTTACGCAGGGCAGTTAACGATAGCTTAATTTCGCTCAAGTTTATTAGTGAGCAGATGTTGGATACTAAATATCTGCTTATTAATGAACATGTTCTTAATAAACATGAGATGCGTGTTTAGATCGGCTCTGCTCAGGTAGAGCCTTATTGAGGTGATATGGTCGGTTCTTTGGGGCTGTTTAGTTTGGTGTTGGTTGCTGTACTCAGCAGCATTATTGGTGTGCATTCGTTTTACCAAATGCTAAATAAACGGACGCAAAATCTAGGTTTAATCCGCAGTTTCTCTCTTTCAAGCGCGCTGTTTTCTCTCACTTCTGTCGCGTTGCTTGGCTATGCCTTTGTCAGTAATGACTTCTCTATCTTATACGTCGCTGAGCATTCAAATACTCAATTACCCTCATTTTTTAAGCTCGCAGCCGTATGGGCAGGTCATGAAGGTTCCTTGTTATTTTGGGTACTGACGATCAGCGTCTGGTCTGGTGTTATCGCCTTACAAAAACACTATTCGAACGAATACCAAAGCCGTGTGTTGTGGGTAATGAATCTACTGCTCGCGATATTTGCTTGGTTCACCTTATTCGCATCAAATCCATTTGAAATGAACTCGACATTGCCGCTAGAAGGGCGTGACCTTAACCCAATGCTGCAAGATGTCGGGCTGATTTTTCACCCTCCATTGCTTTACCTTGGCTATGTCGGATTTTCTGTGGTGTTGGCATTTGCCGTTGCCGCTTTGCTGATTGATCCTATTGAGTTTGACTGGGTTGCCCATTGTCGAAGTTGGTGTCTAGTCGCTTGGATCTTTTTAACCGCAGGGATCATTCTTGGCTCTTGGTGGGCGTATTACGAATTAGGTTGGGGCGGCTGGTGGTTCTGGGATCCGGTTGAGAATGCCAGCTTGTTGCCGTGGCTTACTTCGACCGCTTTACTGCACAGTCTAGGCGTTGCTAAGGGCAAACAACAGTTACTGAAATGGTCTCTCAGTCTCGCTTTCATTACGTTTTGTTTGAGTATCTTAGGCACCTTTATTGTTCGTTCTGGTGTACTCACATCGGTACACGCTTTTGCCGTCGACCCAACCAAAGGTATCGCACTGCTTCTTATATTAGTTCTGGTACTGGTGAGTTCATTTTCTCTGCTCATCGTCAGAGGAGAGTCTTTTGAATCTAATCCGATTACTAGCTTCGCCAGCAAAAGCTTTTTGAGCTTAGTTGCGGTGCTTATTTTTGTTCTGGCGACTGCTGTCGTGGTGTTCGGCACGTTTTATCCTATGGTCTTTGAGTTGCTTGGACTAGGAAACATCTCGGTCGGTGCGCCTTACTTTAATCTCTTGATTGCACCTTTGGCTTTGCTTGCGTTGGCTGTCGTCGGCCTTGCCCCATTGCTGAGTATTAAGCCTCAAGCATCGAAAGGCGTTATTACGTTGATCGCTCTAGTATCTATTGGTCTCGGGTTTGCCTGTTACGCTTTGCAAGTAGAGAAGATTCAAGTGATGGCACTAATGACATGGTCACTCGCATTTTGGGTTTTACTCACTCATGTGTATGGCTTGGTGGTAACACGCAGTTCCAAGTTCCAACGCAAAGTCTGGGTGATGACCTTTGCTCATGTTGGGGTTTCGGTGTTAGCGGTCGGTGCTGCCATGAATAGCTACCACTCGTTTGAGCGCAGCTATAAGTTAAGCCCAGGCGTAGAAGTCGAATTCATGGATTGGACGCTTTCTCATCGTGATACTGAGCTGTATGTCGCTTCAAACTTTACCGCAGAGAAGGCGATACTCAACCTAGAGTCTGGCGAGCAGCGCTTCTCTATTTCGCCGGAAAGAAGACATTACCAAGTTCGAGTCATGAACATGAGTGAACCCGCAATGAAGTGGTTCTGGCATGGTGATGTTTATATCACCATGGGCGAGAAAGTCGATTCCACCGCTTACGCATTTCGTGTTCAGTATAAGGCGTATGCGCGCTGGATCTGGTTTGGTGGGCTGTTCTCCATTATCGGCGCTTTACTCTCATTGACTCATCGTAAAAAGAAAATCGTTAAGGCGTCTCAGTATGCATATCAGCGTTCGTAACAAGCTAATTAGTCTAATTGCCTTAGCATTGATTGTGGTGCTGGGGTTTGTCTTTGCGCTTGATAATAAGCAGCAGTCGACCATTGTGTCTGAACAACAAAGGGCATTTCCAGAATTTACATCGAGTGCGTTAGTAAATAGTGAAGGCGTCAGTGGTCAGCAGAAAATTACGCTCGCTGATGTCACGCAGCACCCTTATCAACTGGTTAATGTGTGGGCTTCTTGGTGCGGGATATGTAAAACCGAACATTCATTTTTGCTTCAACTTCACGATAAAGGCATTCCAATCGTCGGGCTTAATTATCGAGATAACTCCGGGGCTGCGATTAACGTGTTATCGAACGACGGCAACCCGTACTCAACCGTGATCAGTGACCCTCAAGGCAAGTTAGCGTTGGAGTTGGGCGTAATTGGCACGCCTGAAACGTATTTGGTCGATGCTGACGGCCAGATCATTAAGAAGCTATTGGGCGTGATTAATGAAATGGTATGGAAAGATGAGCTTGCGATGTATTTTGATGGTGTGAATGGATGATGAAGTCTCTAATACAAACGTTGTTTATGCTGTCAGCTCTTTTAGTGATTAGCCTTCCGACTATGGCCGAAGATCTTTTTACTGCCAGTAATAAAGAGACGAGTATTCAAGTTGAACTGTTTGAGTTTGAAAACCCAGAGCAACAGCAACGCGCTATTAGCTTGGCGAAAACGTTACGCTGCCCACAATGTCAAAACCAAAATCTGATTGAATCCAATTCACCGATAGCAAAAGACTTACGTCTTGTTGTGTTCAATATGGTGAAAGCAGAGAAGAGTAATAGTGAAATTACTCAATATATGACGGAAAGATTTGGTGAATTTGTACTTTATAAACCGGCAATGAAGGTTTCAAATCTATTACTTTGGTTGCTACCGAGCCTATTATTTCTCTTATTTATATATTTATCAGTAAAAAGTGTTAGGAAGAGCTCATAAAAATTGTGTATTACTGTTTACCAATTGACCTGTATTTTGTAACATTAACCGATTATAAAGGCTAAGCACTGCTATATAAGGATGTATCTGTGGATAACGTAATCTCAAATTTAAAGAAAGAGTTCCATACTCGTGTCCAGTCAGATAAATGGGCAGAGAGATACAGTGCTAAGTCGAGCATTTCTACGCTTACGCAAGAAGAGCTAACTGAATTAGAGAATGCTTGGGTGCAACTTGTCATCTGGAAGCAAACTCAAGTAAGTTGAGCGTTCAGTAAAAATGCAGTTTTAGCCGCAACTGATTAATTTATAACCCCATGTTGGTCATCCCAATGTGGGGTTTTTTCTTACTTGAAAAATAATTGTTATATTATAACAATTTGTACGAGGTCGACCTTGAAAAAAATTGTTAACAGCCTCATAGTGTCTATCATTAGATAGTCCACTACAAAATATTGCCTAGACATATCATGTAGTGTTGTTAAATACATCGAATTTTCAAGTGAGTATAGCTATGGCGGAAGTACGTGCCAGAATAGATTTCAAAGTAGGGGTAACAAGCAGTATTGATGCTGAACTTCTGTCTTTTCATGGATTGAAAACAGATAAAGAGCATGTTGCTGTGATATTTAAATCAGCAGATAAAACGCAAGACATACCTCTTGTTCGTATGCACTCTGAGTGTCTTACTGGTGATGTTTTCCATTCTTCTCGATGTGACTGTGGCGAACAGCTAGACGAAACCATTAGAATTATGGGTGAGACGGGTGGCGTGATCCTTTATCTTCGTCAAGAAGGTCGTGGTATTGGTTTGTACAACAAAATTGATGCGTACCGTCTGCAAAGCGAAGGCATGAACACCTATGAAGCCAACAACCACCTAGGTTTTGGCGATGACCTACGCGATTTTACTGAAGCTGCTGAAATGCTACGCGCTTTAGGGACTACAAAAATCCGCTTAGTCACCAACAACCCTAAGAAGATCAATGAGCTAAAATCCTTTGGTATTGAGATTGAAGAAGTGGTGAATACCTCTGCTCATATCAAGTCGGGTAATGAAAGCTATCTGAAGGCGAAAGTCTCACACGGTAAGCATAACCTGGATATCTGATTAGCCTCCTTTGTTGCGCATAACACAAAAATGTTCAAAGACCTCACAAATGTGAGGTTTTTTTGTATTTATCTTGCAATAAAATTGTAAGTTTGTATTATTTTAATCCGTAGTGTAAATGATAATGGTTTGCACTATTACTACGAATAATAATTTAAAGCTCAACAAGGATGCTTCATGACCATTAAATCTTTAGTGACAAAAGCCGTAACTTCGTCACTCATTTTTGCCTCTGCTTCTTCTTTCGCAGCAGTAACTCAAGATCAAGTTGTAGAACATTACGCAGATATTGCGCATGCAGTGTTTGCAGATTCAGTAATTACAGCAAAAGCGTTGAACTCTTCTATTGATACCTTCTTAGCTTCTCCTTCTGCTAGCAACTTCGAACAAGTAAAACAAGCTTGGCTTGAGTCTCGCGTACCATACCAACAGTCAGAAGTATTCCGCTTCGGCAACGCTGTTGTTGATGATTGGGAAGGCCAACTGAACGCATGGCCACTAGATGAAGGCCTGATTGATTACGTTTCGACTGATTACCAATATGAACTTGGTAACGAAGGCGCTAGCGCAAACATCGTGGCTAACAAGACTTTCCAAATTGGTCAGACTACCGTTGATGCAACCAACATTACTCCAGAGTTAATCGCAGACTTGAACGAGATCGGCGGTTCTGAAGCGAACGTAGCGTCTGGCTACCACGCGATTGAATTCCTACTTTGGGGCCAGGATTTAAACGGCACAAACAGCGGTGCAGGTGAGCGTGCTTACACTGATTTCGTTGTTGGCGATGAGTGTACTAACGGTAACTGTGACCGTCGTGGCGCATACCTAAAAGCATCTGCTGAGCTACTTATTCAAGACCTAGAGTGGATGGAAAAGCAGTGGGCTGAAGGTGAGAAAGGCAACTACCGCCAAGAGCTTCTTTCTGAATCAAGTGAAAATGGTCTTCGTAAAATGCTATTCGGCATGGGTTCACTGTCTCTAGGTGAGCTAGCGGGTGAGCGTATGAAGGTTGCACTAGAAGCAAACTCTACTGAAGACGAGCACGATTGTTTCTCTGATAACACGCACAACTCTCACTACTACAACGAGCAAGGCATCTACAACGTTTACACGGGTCTATACAAGCGTGAAGATGGTACTCTGCTTTCAGGTCCAAGCCTGTTCGACCTAGTAGAGCAAAAAGATGAGCAAGCTGCGAAAGAGATTCAAAAGCAGTTTGACTTAGCGCGTGCACAAGTAGGCGAACTAGTAACGTCTGCAGAGAAAAACAACCAGCACTTCGATCAGCTAATCGCTGCTGACAATGCTGCGGGTAACGCGCTAGTTAATAAAACAATTGTTGCGCTAGTATCTCAAACAGCGGCTATTGAGCGTGCTGCGGGTGTGATTGGCATTGATAGCCTAAACCCAGACACAGCGGATCACGAGTTCTAAGAACCCGAGCCGAACATAAATATAAGGGCTCTCATTGGGCCCTTAATTGTTTGCTACTCAAAAAAGTCACTCCCACATAAAAACTAAAATCAAAAGCACAGCAAGGCAATGTATGAAGTCGTATCTCTCAGCCTCACTATTAACCGCACTGTTTTTCTTATCTCCGCTACACGCCCATGAAACCTACTCTGGTGGCAAAACGACCGTGAAGAAAGAGGGAGCGAACGCTTTTTCTCTTCCTGCTGCTAACCTACCCATGAGTAAACGCTTAGATTTCAGCGTAGGTAACAGCTTTTTTAGAAACCCTTGGGTACCCGCACCTTCATCAACCGATGCTCGTGATGGTCTTGGCCCACTGTTTAACACCAACGGCTGCCAAAACTGTCATATCAAAGATGGCCGAGGTCACGCGCCAGAAAAAGGCGATGAGAATGCGGTTTCAATGTTGGTTCGCTTAAGCATTCCAGCGGAAACGCCAGAACAGAGGCAAGCCTTCATTCGAGATGGTGGTATTCCTGAGCCGACGTACGGCGGCCAGCTACAAGATTTTGCACTTCAAGGGGTAAAACCAGAGGGCAAAGTGAACATTAGCTACACGGATGTTCCTGTTGAATTCAAAGACGGCACAGTCGTTACTCTGCGTAAACCCACTTTAAAGATCACCGATCTTGCTTTCGGTGAAATGCACCCTAAAACAGAATTCTCAGCTCGAGTCGCGCCGCCAATGATTGGCCTTGGTCTGCTTGAGAGTATTCCAAAAGAAACGATTCTAGGATTTGCAGAGCAGCAATTGGCTGACAAGCAAGGTGTGTCGGGTAAAGCTAACTATGTTCTTGATGTTCAAACCAATGAAATGGCGCTAGGTCGTTTTGGTTGGAAAGCCGGGCAGCCAAACTTAATGCAGCAAAACGCGGCGGCATTTAACGGTGACTTAGGCCTGACAAGCAGCTTATTCCCGAATGAAAACTGCACATCAGCGCAATCAACTTGTGATGATTTTCCAAATGGTGGCGAGCCTGAAGTCAGCGACAACATCTTAGATTTTGTTGAGTTTTATTCGCAGCATCTCGCGGTACCTATTCGTCGTAATGTCGATAACCCAACGGTTGTTCAAGGTAAAAAGCTGTTCAAAGAGATTGGTTGTCAAAGCTGTCACCAAGCTGAAATTCGCACAGCAGAGCGTGAAGGTCTGCCTGCTCTTTCGAAACAGTTGATTAGCCCATACACCGATATGCTTTTGCATGATATGGGTGAAGGTTTAGCCGACAATCGCCCAGAATATCTTGCCAACGGCCAAGAGTGGCGTACCACACCACTTTGGGGATTAGGTTATACCAAAGAAGTGAATGGTCATACGTTCTTACTTCATGACGGTCGCGCAAGAAACGTTATGGAAGCAGTACTTTGGCATGGTGGCGAAGCTGAAATGGCAAAACAAAAAGTATTAGCTTTGAGTAGCAGTGAACGCGAAGCACTACTAGCGTTTTTGGACTCATTATAGGCTGTCTTGAATTCAGTTAAGCCAACGGCTTAGTTACTTAAGAAAGCCGCTAACAAAAGACTGACTACCGCTGAACTTGTAGCAATACGAGGTCAGCGGTCGTTTCATATTTATTGAACTCATATAATTAAAAGAAAAACTAGGAAGTAAGGTAACAGCATGGCACGTAAATTTTTGTTAATGCCTTTATCGGTATTAGTCATAGCAGGCTGTCAATCATCGGGTGAGCAAGCCGCTCCATCTGAGGTTAACGGTGTCTCTTATCAAGCAGACACAACCAATCATATTAGTCGCAGTGTTTATCAGCAGGAGTTTGATTCTGCCGTCCTATTCGCCAAGCAAGCCAACGAGCTGGAAGTCTTGATGCAAGGGTACTGCCAAACTAATGATGTTGAGTTAGATACTTTGAAAAATCAGTGGCAGCTCACTATGAACAGTTGGATGGCACTGCAAGGACAAGAGAGAGGCCCAACAGCGGCATTAGAAGAGAGCTGGAATGTTCAATTCTGGCCAGACAAAAAGAACACTACCGGCCTAAAAATGCGTCAGCTGACTCAGCAAGATAAAGCTTGGTCTCAAGATGAAATTGCTCAACAGAGTGTGACGGTTCAAGGACTAGGTGCGCTCGAGTGGTCTCTGTACGACGAGCAATCTCCACTACTGCAAGATAAAGCGTCTGGCTGTCTATCTTCACAAGCTATTGCACAAAACTTGGCGATGAAATCGGCCTCTATTGCTGAGGCTTGGCAGGTTAACCCTTGGTTAGCGTTAGACGAGATGCGTTGGGAATCTGAATACATCGCTTTACTGACTAACCAACTTGATTACAGCATGAAAAAGCTGAGTCGCCCAATGGCTAAAATTGGTCATCCACGCCCATATTTCTCGGAATCTTGGCGCGCTCAAACCTCAATGACTCAGTTGAAAGCGAACGTAGCGGCGCTAGAGAAATTGTACTTAGCTGATGGTAATGGTCTTGATGGTTTATTGAGAGAAAAGGGCTTAAATGACCTTGCCGATCGTGTTGCAGCCCAGTTCACTCTAACCTTAGATACTTGGCCTACAGACTCAAGCTTGTTTGAGTTACTGCAGAGTAAAGAAGGCTACCGAGATGTGCTGACTCAATACAACAAACTAGAACGTTTGAAGTACCTGATTCATGAAGAAGTAGCGATAGAGCTTGGCGTGGTAATAGGATTTAATGCTACCGATGGTGACTGATAATACGCGAAGATCGCTACTCAAGGCTGCACTAGGTTGTGCAGCTGTTCCATTGCTTCCGTTTGGCTGTGCGACTCGAAAGGATGAGGCGAGTGCGTCGAACGATCCCCAACTGATTGGTTGTGCGCTGAATGGGCGAGGTCAATATTCAGCGGTTGTGGCTGACGAATTTGGAATGCCAATGAGTCAACTACCAATCCCAGATCGTGGACATGGCGTTGCTATTTGCCCAACCTCATCGCATGCGGTGGTTTTTGCTCGTCGTCCTGGTGACTATTTTATGGTGTTTGACTATAAAAGTGGTCAGCAGATCAAAATGACAGTGAAAGGTAACAACCGCCACTTCTATGGTCATGGCGTTTACTCATTGGATGGTAAGTTACTGTATGCCACTGAAGGTAAAACGGACACCAGCCAAGGCGTGATTGGCGTTTACGATGTCGCGCAAGGCTATCGTAAGGTCGAAGAGTTCACTGGTTTCGGTATCGGCCCACATGAAGTGATCATCATGCCTGATGGTAATCTCGCGATTGGTGTTGGTGGCGTTCATACTGATGGCAGAACACCGAAAAACCTCGATTCAATGCTGCCTAGTTTGAGTTATGTTTCTCCTGAAGGCGTGTTACTTGATCAGGTTGAACTGCTAGACAAGAAGCTGAGTATTCGACACTTAGCCCATGATGGTGCTGAAACTGTGCTTTGTGGTCAGCAATATCGTGGTGAGCCAGACGAGTATCCTTCGCTTTTGGCGATGCATACCAAAGGTGGGCAGTTTGAATCACTGAACGCAGAGCCTGAGCAATGGGCAAGATTCAATCACTACATCGCAAGTATTGCGGCGTCAGATGATTGGATTATCGCGACCTCGCCAAGAGGGAATTGCTACGGTATTTGGTCTAAAGAGAGCAAAGAATTAGTCGAGCTGTCTGCACTGTCGGATGCCTCTGGTGCTGTGTTACTTGATGGAGAGTTTCGACTCAGCTCTGGGGCGGGCAGTGTGGTTAGCCAGCGCAAGCCTTATGAGAAATCAACTCTGCAATCATCGGTCCAGTGGGATAACCATTGGAGTTCTATCTGATTTATAAAGCCGCTTAAAAATAACATGCTTACTCCTATATCTTTGCCATACTTATGGGATGATTGATGATGGAGTTAAGCATGTTCGCGAAATACTTCTGTGGATTACTAGTTTTAGTCTCTGTGCATGCATGGAGCTATACGAGTTCTGACGAGAGCCGCTTCATTCCGGCTGATTCAGAACTCTCTTACATGCTTATATATCCAGAGCTCACACAGAGTATCTATCAAGACACTTCTCTGCCTATCCTTTGGGATTCTCCTGAGCTGGTTAAAGCGTTTGAGTTCCAATTGTCGCTTCTTGAACAAGCGCAAATGGCACCGCTTTTTGAACGACAACTCAAGCAAATCCGCCAGTATCAATCTCGTCGTCAATGGCAAGAGTTAGACATCTTACTCACCGATACCTTTATCTATTACCTAAGCTACGTTGAAAACGCGCCGCTTGCCGGTAAAGAATGGTACTTCTCGGGTAAGCTGCATTCTAAGTTGCCGCCACCTTCGCCGCATATTCTGATGAGACTGAAAAGCAGCGTTGCTAATGATTACTTATTGGAGATGGTGTTGTCTTACGCGCCGCCTGTCGGGGATTTTGACCAATTTAAGGCGACCTATTCCGTGTTGGAAACCGCGTCTGAACTCAATATAGAACGATACAGACAGAAAGGATTGAAACGCTTGGGAGACTCGCTCTCGGACAAAGCGACTTTGGTTGAGCGTATTGCATTGGTCGGCGTTGATACCTCGATGATCGCGGTCGATTTCCCTGAGTTCGATCGAGATCTGCAAAAGGCGATTAAATCTTTCCAACGCATGCACGGTCTTACGGATGATGGGATCATCGGGCCAGACACGATCAAATGGATCAACATGGGTTTTGATGATCGGTTGAGTTCTTTGGCTCTGAATGCAGAACGCGTTCGTTTGTGGCCAAGAGACAGAGACTCTCTTATCGTGGTCAACGTGCCTAGCTTTGATATGAAGTATTGGGAAGATGGCGAAGAGGTGTTTGAGTCTAAAGTCGTGGTAGGCAGAAAATCGCGAAAAACGCCGCTTTTAGAGATAAACCTAGATTCGGTCATTCTAAACCCGACTTGGAACGTGCCATGGAAAATCATGGTCAAAGACATCCTGCCCAAAGTAAAAGCCGACGAAAGCTATCTTGAAACGAACAACTTCCAAGTGATTGACGGTTGGCGTTCAATGGAAACCGTCGACACCACCGAGATAGATTGGCAGACCATCAACTTCAATTCTTTCCCATATCGAATGCGTCAGCAGGCAGGCTCACGCAACGCACTAGGCTTGTATAAGTTCAACACTCCCAATAAGCGCGCGATCTATCTGCACGATACACCAAGTAAAGGTCTGTTTAATGACGACTTCCGAGCTTATAGCTCAGGTTGCATACGTGTTGAGCATGCAGAAGAACTGGCTGAGTTGTTGTTTGCGACCAAGGTAAGGAAGGTACCGAACCAAAATAGCAACCTTGCCCCGAATACCAAGGTTCGTCTCAAGAAGCGAATTCCAGTGCACATCATCTATCAAACCGTGTTGTTTGAAGAAGGAGGTATACAATACCGCGGCGATATCTACCAATATGATAAAGAGGGTGGTTGATTAAAACATGACCAATAAAGGTGATCTTGACCGAAAAATGACAACCAAGCTTCTATTGATAAAATTATAATGAGTATCAATAACTAACCGTGTAAAGGTTACAAATACTAACGTTTTGCGCGGTTTTTGTACGTTGACGCAGCAAATTCCATTATGTATCGTGCATTTTTCGTTCGATCTAATTGGTTTTTTTGCTGTATGTCTCAAAGTTTATTTTCACGCCGTCAGTTTCTGACTTACGCTGGTGGTACTGCTGTTGTCGCCTCTCTTACTCCTTCTATCGCTTTTGCTTCATACCCGGATCAACCAAGAACGATTAGCATGAACAATCTTCACACTGGTGAACGATTAGAGACTTGTTATTTCGATGGCACTAACTATGTTGGTGACGAGATGGCACGCCTTAGCAAACTGTGTCGCGATTTCCGTCGCAATGAAATCCACCCAATGGATAAGAACCTGTTTGATCAGATCACTCAGATTCAAAACGTGTTGGGTATTCAAAAAGAAGTTCAGGTGATCTCTGGTTATCGTTCTCCGGCGACTAATGAAGCCCTTCGTTCTAAGTCGAGTGGTGTCGCAAAGAAGAGTTACCACATGCTAGGTAAAGCGATCGATTTCCGTATCAATGGCGTTGACCTTAAAGAGCTGAGAGACGTAGCGAAAAGCTTGAACGCGGGTGGTGTCGGTTATTATGCGCGTAGCAACTTTATCCATATCGATACTGGTCCAGTCCGCAGCTGGTAGAGCTAAGCTGAGCTATTGAGTGATACGGTAGGCACTTGTCAAAGTAGACATCCAATGTCATAGTTTGCCCAAATTTCAGTTTGTTCCAATAACTCGGTTTATTGCTGCTCAGTTTGTTGCTGTTTAGTTTGTTATTGTTGGGTTTGTTACCAATAACATAGCGATATTCGAGTTGTTCACCAGATTCGCTCTTTAAGGTTTGTATATGTCTCTTAAGTATCAAGTTGTACCTGTTACCTCTTTCTCTCAGAACTGCTCGATTGTGTGGTGTGATGAAACCATGGAAGGCATCGTTGTCGATCCGGGCGGTGATGTTCAACAACTCGCGGCTATCATTGAAGAGCTCGGTGTTAAGGTTGTGAACTTGGTACTGACGCACGGTCACTTAGATCATGTTGGCGGTACGGTACCACTTGCTGAGATCTTGAAGGTGAATATTGTTGGCCCACATAAGGCAGACAACTTCTGGCTACAAGGTCTAGAGAATCAAAGTCAGATGTTTGGTTTCCCACTGTGTAAAGCTTTTGAACCAAACACTTGGTTAGAAGAGGGCGACAAAGTCACTTTTGGTAATCAAGTTATCGATGTGATTCACACACCGGGCCACACGCCAGGTCACGTTGTACTGTTCAGCGAGCAAGCTCGTTTAGCATTTGTGGGTGATGTGTTGTTCAATGGCGCAATTGGCCGTACTGACTTCCCACAAGGTGATTTCAATACGCTTATCTCTTCAATCAAGACTAAGCTTTGGCCACTAGGCAGTGACGTAACATTCGTTCCGGGCCATGGTCCTGAATCGACATTCGGTCGCGAGCGTGCATCAAACCCGTTCGTCGCAGATGAAATGCCTCTGTACTAATTAAATCTTTGATTGTCCGACCGATTATTTGTGTCGATTGATTGAAAATGAAGCTTAGTTTTTGTCCTGAAAGCTAAGCTTTTTTGTTGCGTGTGAACTTACTGGTAAACCTTAATCAGACAGGCGTTCAGCGGCAGCCAAGTAGCGTCGAGCCAGCCCCACAAACTCTTCTCCACTCATATTCAAATCATGGGTTGATATGAAAATGTCATAACCGTGGAAACCCCTTTGATACTTCATTCTGTTAGCAAGCATCGCCTGTAAGCCAGAATAGTCTTTAATCACCGCGTTTTGATTGTTTGTTTCATTCGGTGAATCAAGGTTGTTTTGTGATTGGTTATCGTTGAAATTAACGTCGTCGGTATTCTGTGACTCTTTATATTGGCTTAGTTCGACACAGCCACTTTCAGTACAACGCGCATGGTAATGCGATGAGTCGAGAACCATATCCTCAAAGTTGGACTCTTTGCCTGCTTGCTTGGCTCCTAAGTACAAAAGTGCTCGTTGGCTGAGCAATAATTCACACGTGATTTTAGGACAAATCGAATCGAGGTAGGGCGAGTAATCTTTTACCTTAATTCCGACCCACGGCAGGGGCTGATGCCAACCATCTTGTTCATAGGTACAAAGACCAATTTTTTGGATGTTACTCCATTTTAAAACCCAACCCCCTTTGTAAAAGTGCTGTTGAAAATGAGTCGGGGTGAGTGTGAACATCACTTGGCTGCGCAGCATCAAATAGTAGCCGGTTCCCAGAAGAGCAATACTGCAAAAAGCACCCACGATCAGTAACTTTGGATTGTCACTGTAAAGCGCAACGATCAAGCAAATGAAGCCTAAAATAACCGCGAGGATACGGTATGAGCGAGTGAATGAAGGCAAAGAGAAATTACTAAGGTGACGAGCGTCCATAGGCAACACCAAGTTTTCATATTTTTGTCTGGATGGATAACCAGTGTATATGACCCTGAATTGATAAGTCGATGTTTAAATAATAGACGCTAGTAGACAATATCGGTATTTTTCGTCGACTTTCGACGCTTCACTCTACAAATAGCTCCTGTTTTTTGGTATAAATCGCGCTTCAAATTTTCACCACTGCGAAAAGAGCAGTGAACTGGAGAAATATTCAATGAGACTTGCTCATAAGCGTAAGGTGCAGGCTAAACTGCAGAAACGCACTAAAGCGGCTGTAGTTAAAGCAGTGGCAACGCCGAAAAAAGCGAAGCCTGTCGCAGAGAAAGTTGTAGCAGAAAAAACTGTAGCAGCAAAACCAGCGGTAGAGAAAGCAGTAGCAGCAACTAAAGAAGTTGCAGTAGCACTGACTCCTAAGCAACAACAAGTTCTAGACATCGTTGTTAGCAATGCTGAAGGCATTAACCCTAAAGGTATCGGCCTAGAAGCTGGTCAAGAAGACGCGAAAGCAGCTTCATGGGCAACAGGCGCATTGAAAAAACTTCTTGAAGAAAACCTAGTAGCGAAAGAGCAGCTAGCAGGTAACAAGGTTATCTACAAAGCTATCTAATCCTGTGGGATTACATTCGCTTCGTTAAGTTTTTAAGCCTCGATTTTCGAGGCTTTTTTGTATCTGGCACATTATGCCAAGCCCAAGCCCAAGCCCAAGCCCAAGCCCAAATCTAAACTCAAGCCTAAACCTAGGCTCTATAATCTCACTTCCAATTCGATATACGGCTTAACTGATTACTGTTGTCTCGTGTCTGAGCTTCGAATCAGCAAGCACTAAAGTAGGGCGTTAGCTAGGTAGAATAAGAGAGCAAAGCCTTGATTGCTTTCCCTAAAATACAGCAATGAATAGAGCTTCATCACGAAATGGCAATCAATTGTTAAGAGTATTTAATTATTAATACTTAGGTATTTATCAATAAGCATTTTTCTGATGAATGAGCTTAATCCTTTAAAATCGACATTACCCAATCATCTCCTACGTAGTTCTACGTAATCCTTTGGTCTAATACGCAGTTTGTGTATGTCCGTCGTGCGTGCTCTCCCTGATATCTTGTTGCCTCATCACGGTGCACTCTTATGTTGAATCATAAAAAATGCTCATAGAAAGAGTGTTAACCCAACAAAGGACGTGAACATGAGTCTCATTTCTAACTCCCTCACACGAGTTTTTAAAAACGTTGCAGTAACTGCTGCGGCTTGTTTAGCTTTGGTCGCTACTGGTGCTACAGCCGCTGATAAGGTTTACCGTTTAAAACTTGCGGAAACTTGGGGACCAAACTTCCCCGTTTTCGGTGATGCAACCAAAAACATGGCGGCGATGGCTGAGAAGATGTCGAATGGTCGACTGCAAATCAGAATCGATTCAGCAAACAAACACAAAGCCCCTCTAGGCGTTTTTGACATGGTTAAGTCTGGTCAATACGACATGGGTCACTCAGGCTCTTACTACTGGAAAGGTAAAGTTCCAAACACTCTTTACTTCACTTCTATGCCTTTCGGTATGACGCCAGCAGAACAATACGCGTGGTTCTATCACGGTGGCGGTATGGAGTTGATGGAGCAGGTTTACTCTCCACATAACTTGATGTCGTTCCCAGGTGGTAACACGGATATTCAGATGGGGGGGTGGTTTCAAAAAGAGATCAACAGCGTTGAAGATCTACAAGGTCTGAAAATGCGAATCCCTGGCTTTGCGGGTGAGATTCTTGCAGAGCTAGGCGCTAAGCCGACAAACATTGCCCCAGGTGAGCTTTACACCTCTTTGGAGCGTCGCACAATCGATGCACTGGAGTGGGTAGGCCCATCACTTGATCTACGTATGGGTTTCCACAAAATCGCGCCTTACTACTACACAGGTTGGCATGAGCCGGGTTCAGAGCTTCAATTCCTAGTGAATAAGCGTACATGGAACAAGCTTCCTGAAGACCTACAAGAGATCTTGCGTGTTGCCATGCGTACAGCGGCTTACGACATGTACACACAAGCTACGCACGAAAGTGGTAAGAACTGGGTTTCAATGAAGACAGAGTACCCAGATGTACAAGTAAAAGATTTCCCGCCAGAGGTAATGTCTGCACTGAAAGAAGCGAACGATCGTCTTCTTGCTGAGCACGCTGAGAAAGATGCATTGGCAAAAGAGATTCAAGCTTCACAAGCAGCTTACCTAGAGCAAGTACGTTCATGGACGGATATTTCACACAGAGCTTATCTAAATAGCCAAGCGAAATAATCGACTGTTGTTGAACTGAAGTTAAATGAACCCAAAGCTTTTCTTGTTAGGTAACTAAGAGTGATTAAGCGGCGGGTTCATTTTAAACATAATAACTAAGCAGGATAAATCCTGTATTACGCTCAAGAACCCTTTCTACGTCGTGCCTATTGCTAGCTATAAACTGAATTGTTTTTAGTTGGGTTAGCTGTACTGCAAGATGTCTTTTCAAATTCCATGGAGTCGGGAATGCGAAGTCTAATTTATATTGAACGCGTGTTTAATCGTATCGGTGATGCACTGGGATGGCTTTCCAGTATGTTGTTTATTCTACTTATCGCCAACGTTGTGTATGACGTTGTCATGAGATATGCCTTCAATGATGTCTCAATCGCTTTCCAAGAAATGGAATGGCACCTCTTCTCAGCCGTTTTCCTATTAGGTGTTCCTTATGCCATCAAGGCTGGTGGTCATGTTCGAGTGGATGTGTTCTACGAGCAACTGAGCTTCAAGGCGCAAGCGATTATTGACCTGCTCGGCACACTTATCTTTCTGATGCCTTTCTGTTTGCTGGTTGCTTGGTTTGGTATTGATGTGGCCAAAGAGAGCTATAACCTCGGCGAAACCTCAGGTGACCCGGGTGGTTTGCCATATCGCTGGATCATCAAAGCCATGATCCCGCTGTCATTCTTCTTAATGGCACTCAGTGGCGTTGGTTTGATTCTGCATTCGCTGAACAAGATTTTTAATCCGCACCTTATCCATGCAAACAATACTCACACAAAGAATAAGTAGAGGCTGAACATGATTGGAATAGTAATGTTTTTCGTAGCCTTGTTTGCACTTTTACTTGGCTTCCCAGTGGCGTTCACCTTTGGTGGTATCGCGTTAATCTTTGGTGTTTGGGCTGAAGGCATCGAAATGTTTGCCTTCATGCCATATCGAATTCAATCAATCATGGAAAACACGGTGCTGATGGCCGTTCCATTGTTTGTTTTCATGGGGCTTGTTCTGCAAAAGACTAAGCTTGCTGAGCAGTTGCTTGAGTCAATGGGGCGACTGTTTGGTGGTGTGCGTGGTGGTATCGCAATCTCGACGGTACTGGTAGGTTCACTGCTTGCTGCTTCTACTGGCGTAGTAGGAGCTTCGGTAGTGGCGATGGGTCTTATCTCGTTACCAGTAATGCTCAAGTACAATTACGACAAAGGCTTAGCCTGCGGCACTATTTGTGCGTCTGGTACGCTAGGGCAGATCATTCCACCATCCATCGTATTGATTCTATTGGGTGACGTTCTAGGTGTTCCAGTAGGCGACTTGTTCCAAGCGGCGATTTGGCCCGGCGTGATGCTGGTCGGCGCGTACATCGTTTATATCTTGATATACGCGAAGCTACACCCTGAAGCGGCTCAACCGATTGAACGTGATGACTCCATCAGCCGTAAGCAAGAAGTGTTTAATGCACTGAAAGCGATTCTTCCCCCTTTAGCACTCATTATTGTTGTACTCGGCTCTATCTTCGCAGGTGTTGCTACGCCAACAGAGTCAGCGGCATTAGGTGGCGCGGGTGCGATGATACTTGCACTGCTTTACGGTCAGTTTAGTTGGTCGATGGTGTATGACGCGTCGAAAGAGACGGTGAAAGTAACGGCGATGGTATTTGCTATCTTGCTGGGTGCAACGGCATTCTCAATGGCGTTTACCTACACTGGTGGTGACTATCTGGTTGAAGAGTGGATGCTACAACTGCCAGGTGAGAAATGGGGCTTCCTGATCATTACCATGTTGGTGATTTTGATTTTGGGTTTCTTTATCGACTTCGTAGAGATCTGTTTCATCATCGTGCCGATCATTGCGCCTGTTGCTGAACTGATGGGCATCAATATGACTTGGTTCGCTATCCTTATTGCGATGAACCTGCAAACCTCATTCTTAACGCCGCCATTTGGTTTTAGTCTGTTCTATCTAAAAGGCGTAGCACCTAAAGGTGTGACAACTAAGGACATCTACCGAGGCGTGATGCCGTTCATTCTGATTCAAATCCTCGTACTTGGATCACTTCTCGCTTTCCCATCTTTCTATGGAATGTGAGTGAAGCCAAGAATGTGAATGATATGTTTCAACGGCTATCTATAAATTGCTAAAGTAAAACGGCTTATTGATGTTCATTAAGCCGTTTTTTGTGAGGGAAAGGAATGCCTCTAAAAGCCAAGCTGATTTTGCTGACGCTGCTCCCGTTGCTGCTGGTAACGGCGAGTATTAGTTGGATCTCGCTGCACCAGACTAAGACGTTAGGTGCTAAAGAAGTCGAGATCTTTAGAGACAGCCTAATCAAGTCGCGTGAAAACGCCCTCAAAGACACGGTTGACCTCGCATTCGACGCCATAGAACACGTCTATAACGATCCAAATATCCAAGAAGCCCAAGCCAAAAAAAAAGTTCGAACCATATTGTCTAAACTTAGATATGGCTCTGATGGGTATTTCTTCGCATACGATCGCCACGGGACCAACTTGGTTCATCCAATTCAGCCAGAATTGATAGGCCAAAACCTACTCCAACTGCAAGATGAAGATGGCGACTTTCTGATAGAGGCTCTGTTAAGAGAGGCGCAAACCGGAGGTGGGTTTCACCAGTATTTGTGGCAAAAGCCGTCGACGGGTGAGGTGGTGTCTAAGTTGAGCTACGCTGCTTGGTTAGAGCGATGGGACTGGATGATTGGCACCGGCTTGTATATTGAAGATGTACACCAAGAAGTGGCTTCGATGCAGGCTGAGATTAATAATAATATTGAAACCACGTTCTTTTCGATTGTGGTGATTTTGAGCGTGACGGTCGCGGTCATCATCGTGCTGACCTTGGCCATTAACATGCATGAACATCGGATTGCGGATAACAACCTAAAGGAACTGGCGCATAAGACGGTGATGTTCCAAGAAGACGAGAAGAAGCATCTAGCACGTGAACTACATGATGGTATTAACCAATTATTAGTGTCGAGTCGTTGCCACTTAGAACTGCTCGGTAATAAGCTACAAAATGAAGACCTCAAAGCACATTTGAATAAGTCGCAGCATTCACTGATGCGAGCGATCGAGGAAGTGAGGCACATCTCGCATCAACTTCGCCCAAGTTCGTTGGATGACATAGGCTTAGAAGCGGCGCTGTCTTCGCTGTTATTAGATTTTCAGGCGCACTCGGGTATTGAAGTAGAAACCTTGTTTAGCACTCAACAGGGCAAGCTGAAATCTGAGGCTGCGACAACCTTATATCGCGTAGTGCAAGAGTCGCTGAATAACATCGAGAAACACGCGCAAGCGACCAAAGTAACGGTTATCGCGCAGCAAATTGGTAATGTGCTGCAGCTATTGATTCAAGATAACGGTGTCGGTTTCAACACCTATAAAGCGATGGAAAAACGAGGGATCGGGCTGCGTAACATGAGAGAGCGAGTGGAGTTCATCGGTGGTGACTTTGAATTGATGAGTGAGATTGGCCTCGGAACGGAAATTACAGTGTTACTGACACTAGAGGGATTAATGAATGAGTGAAGTTATTCGAGTTGTGATTGCTGATGATCACCAAGTGGTACTGGATGGCTTTATGGCGAGATTGGAACTCGAGCCAGATATTAGCGTGATAGGTACCGCCAGTAATGGGCTAGAAGCGGTAGAGGTGGTTAAGTCTCTGCGCCCTGATGTCGTGTTGATGGATATCAGCATGCCTATCATGAATGGCATTGATGCCACCCATCTGATCAAAGAAGAAGACCCAGAAGCCAAGGTACTGATGCTGACCATGCATAATAACCGTGAATACATCATGAAGGTGATGCAGTCGGGGGCTGTCGGTTACATGTTGAAAGAGATTTCGGCTGAAAAAATGGTGCAGGCAATCAAAACGGTCAATCAAGGCTCGACCTATTTCTGTGAAAAAGTCACGCAGAATTTGTTTACTCAGCCGATTACTCCTACGCCATCGGTCAAGAATCCATTGAGCAGACGTGAAGAGGCTGTGCTGAAATTAGTCGCAAAAGGGGAGAGCAGTAAAGAGGTCGCGAAGGCGCTGAATATCAGCTATCGAACGGTAGAAACCCATAGGCAAAATATTAAGCATAAGCTCGATATTCACTCTACGGCAGAGCTTGCAAAATATGCGGTCAGCTCCGGGCTTGTGGACTGATCTTACGCTAAATTACGTTAAATGTGTAATTTAATTACTAAATGTGTAATTTACGCCTCCTTTATGGAGGTTTTTTTAGTATTTTTGCGACAGGTTGATATTCTTCTTTTCGAAATTTAAGCGCCGAATGCAATGTTGCAAACTGTGCGCTGCAAATTAGAGAGGAAGCATGGAGCCTGTAAAAGATAGGTATAGTATTGAAAATACCGATTATACAGTAGGACAAGATAACGTTCAGAAATGGGGTTTTGATGTTCATAACCCAGTATTTGGAATCAGTGCAGGGGCGATCATTATCTTCCTGTTGGCACTTCTAGTCGCAGACCCTGAAACCGCAAAAGCGGCGCTTGATGGAATCAAATGGAAAGTCATTGGTAACTTCGATGGTTTCTTCATGTGGGCAGCAAACATCTTCGTAATTTTCTGTTTTGCCCTCATTGTCTCCCCGTATGGCAAGATACGTATTGGTGGCAATGATGCCAAAGCAGAGCACTCTAACCTATCTTGGATGTCGATGTTATTCGCCGCGGGAATGGGTATTGGTTTAATGTTCTGGGGTGTGGCTGAGCCAGTGGCTTACTTCACTGGCTGGTATGAAACGCCATTAGGTGTTGAAGCATACTCTCCTGAAGCGGCTAAGTTGGCGCTTGGTGCAACCATCTACAACTGGGGTCTACACGGTTGGGCGATTTACGCTGTTGTTGCTTTAGCGCTTGCTTTCTTCACCTTCAATAAAGGTTTACCTCTATCAATCCGCTCTATTTTCTATCCTATTTTGGGTGATAGAACTTGGGGTTGGTTTGGTCATATCGTTGATATCGTCGCTGTACTTGCAACACTATTTGGCCTTGCAACTTCACTGGGCTTAGGTGCTCAACAAGCAACAAGTGGTATTAACCATGTATTTGGTACCGATGGCGGGATTGGCATGCAGCTGATTGTTATCGCTGTGGTCACTTTCTTAGCAACAATGTCAGTGGTTCGTGGTATCAACGGTGGCGTAAAGCTTCTGAGTAATGTGAACATGCTGGTTGCTTTGGGCTTGCTTATCTTCGTTACCATCGCTGGTGGCATGGCGGGCATTAAAGCAATCCCAACCGCGCTAATGGGCTACATTGAAAACTTCATTCCTTTAAGTAATCCTCATGGTCGTGATGATGAAACGTGGATGCAAGGTTGGACGGTATTCTACTGGGCGTGGTGGATGTCTTGGTCACCATTCGTCGGCATGTTCATCGCTCGTATCTCTAAAGGTCGTACGATTCGTGAATTCATCGTTGCTGTATTGTTCATTCCAACGACTGTAATCATTATCTGGATGGCTATTTTCGGTGGTATCGCGATTGATCAAGTGGCGAACAAGGTGGGCGAGATTGGTATGAATGGTCTGCAAGATATTACACTTTCTCTTTTCCACACTTACGATGCACTGCCAATGAGCTCTGTGCTGTCAGTGGTATCGATTGGTTTGATTATGGTGTTCTTTATCACCTCGTCTGATTCAGGCTCATTGGTTATCGATAGCATTACCTCTGGCGGTAAAGTGGATGCTCCGGTTCCACAACGTGTATTTTGGGCGTTGATGGGCGGCGCGATTGCAGCGGTTCTACTATGGGTTGGTGGTACGGAATCTATTCAAGCACTGCAAGCTGGAACGGTATCAATGGCGCTACCATTTGCCTTCATATTATTGCTTATGTGCCTAAGCTTATTGCTAGGTTTACGAACTGAAAATCAATTGGTTAAGCACCAAAATGCTTTGAGTTAAAAGTATTTTTGATAAAAAGGTCGACAGGGTCGACCTTTTTTTCGTCATAAACTTGAGTAATTACGTGAATATTGTTTGAAATTCCATCGAACCGATTCTGGTTTACTGAAAACAACAAGTTAACCTGCTAAACTTCAGACATCCAAGTATTTGAATTATTGTGACAACAGCTTGTACTACTTGGATCGTAGGTTCGAGTTTGTGATTAAGTCGCAGGTAAGTAAGGAATACGAGGTCAATAGACCCTAATAGTATTCCGTAGAGAGGGATAATGACTAAAGGTATAGATAAATACAGTATCGACAGTACGGATTACACTGTCGGTCAAGATAACGTCCAAAAATGGGGTTTTGATGTTCATAACCCAGTATTTGGTATCAGTGCGGGACTTATCGCTTTGTTCCTGATCGGTGTTCTTATTACAGATACCGCTTCAGCAAAGGCTGCACTAGATGGCGTTAAAGGCCAGATTATCAATTCGTTTGATTGGCTTTTCATCTGGTCGGGTAATATTTTCGTAATTTTCTGCTTGGGCTTGATTGTTTCTCCATACGGCAAAATCCGCCTTGGTGGTGTTGATGCGACGGCAGATTACTCATTCATCTCTTGGCTATCGATGCTGTTTGCCGCAGGTATGGGTATCGGCTTGATGTTCTGGAGTGTGGCTGAGCCTGCTGCTTACTTCACGGGTTGGTTTGAAACTCCGTTAGGTGTTGAACCAAACACACCAGAAGCTGCAAAACTGGCATTGGGTGCAACCATGTATCACTGGGGTCTACACCCTTGGGCTATTTATGGCGTAGTAGCACTGTCACTTGCGTTTTTCTCTTACAACAAGGGACTGCCTCTTTCTATCCGTTCTATCTTTTACCCAATTTTAGGTGATAGAGCTTGGGGCTGGGCAGGTCACATTGTTGATATTCTTGCTGTACTTGCAACGCTATTTGGTCTGGCGACATCGTTAGGTCTTGGTGCACAACAAGCGGCAAGTGGTATTCAGCATGTATTCGGCATTGAAGCGGGCTTAGGTCTGCAAGTTATTGTGATTACAGCGGTGACTTTATTGGCGGTAGTATCAGTACTTCGCGGTATTGATGGTGGCGTTAAAGTTATCAGTAACATCAACATGTTGGTTGCTTTCCTACTGCTTATCTTAGTGGCTCTAATTGGCTACGCGGTGACTTTAGGTTCTATCCCAACAACATTGATGGCATACATTGAAAACATCATTCCGCTAAGTAACCCTCACGGTCGTGAAGATGAAACGTGGATGCACGGTTGGACTGTATTCTACTGGGCTTGGTGGATCTCATGGTCTCCATTCGTAGGTATGTTTATCGCACGTGTTTCTAAAGGTCGTACCGTTCGTGAGTTCATCACAGCAGTACTGATTGTACCGACTACAGTGACTATCATTTGGATGTCAGTATTCGGTGGCATGGCGATTGACCAAATCGTGAATAACGTTGGTATTCTTGGTCAAGACGGCCTAACGGATGTATCACTAGCAATGTTCCAAATGTTTGATGCACTGCCGTTCGGTACTCTGCTTTCAATCATTGCGGTTGTATTGGTTCTAGTATTCTTCATTACATCGTCTGACTCAGGCTCTCTAGTAATCGACAGCATCACCGCGGGTGGTAAAGTTGATACGCCTGTGCCTCAACGTGTGTTCTGGGCGTTCCTTGAAGGTGCTATTGCTGTTGCTCTATTGTGGGTTGGTGGTACTGAAGCAGTACAAGCTCTACAAGCGGGTGCAATCTCTACAGCATTGCCATTCACCATCATTCTATTACTGATGTGTGTGAGCTTGCTAATGGGTATGCGTACAGAAAAGCGCTAGGCTTTTTAAGCTGAAATCTACAGCAATTTATACGCAGTAGAGTGGTAAATAATATGAAGGCAGAAGAGGAAACTCTTCTGCCTTTTTTGTTTCTTCTTTACCATGTTTTTTGTCCATTTTTAGCGTGTAAAGTGCGATAAAAATTCTAATAACCGCAGAGATAATGCCGCCTTAAATTTGGCGACAAGCCAAGGAATTGACATTAGGTAAGCTTATGGTTTGATTAAAATTATATTCCGATATTAAATTGTGAAATCGCTCGAATTTAATACTGATATTGGGTAGTATGCGCGGGATTTCCCACCACTCGTGAAACTTTGACATGAAACTAACACTAAAGCAGAAGTTGATAGGTGCTAGCCTATCTGCTGTTGTCGTTATGGCTACAGCGTTGACTTGGTTATCAGCAAACCAATTATTTGAACAGACTCGTAATGGCGTATACCTACGAGCTGAAAGCGTATCTGAAGCAGCATCTGAAGGTATTAAAAACTGGATTGATATCCGTACTGACATCGCATCAGCATTTAATGAGTTTTCACGAGAAGGTGATGTTGTCCCTTTCCTGAGACAAGCTCGTGTAGCGGGTGGCTTTGACGATATCTTTTTAGGTACTCCAGAAGGTGGAATGTACCGTTCACATCCTGAACGTAATCGTGCAGATTACGATCCTCGTCAACGTCCTTGGTACCAAGAAGCAAACGCTGCAGGTAAGCAAATCATTACTACGGCTTACCAAGATGCAATCACCAAAGCACTGCTAGTAACGATCGCAGAACCTGTTCGCCACAACGGCCAACTTGTTGGTGTTGTTGGTGCAGACGTACTTATCGACCAATTGGTTAACGATGTAATCAGCCTTGATGTTGGTGACAACGCTTACGCAATGCTCATTGATGCCTCTGACGGCACATTCCTAGCACACCCAGATTCAGCACTAAGCTTGAAGCCAGTAAGCCAGCTTTCAAACGATATCTCTATGCCTATCATCGAAAACGCAGTGCGTACGGGGAGCATCGAGATCATCAAAGAGCGCGGCGCAGACAAGCTGCTTTACTTCACGAAGGTGCCTAACACTAACTGGATCTTCGCGGTTCAGATGGACAAAGCAACAGAAGAAGCGAACCACTCAACGCTACTTACTCAACTGATCATCACTGCTGTCATTATTACGCTCATCGTAATCGTACTCGTGTCTTGGTTAGTAAGCTTCCTATTCCGCGACCTAAACCGTGTTTCAGCAGCACTTGAAGAAATTGCTTCAGGTGAGGGCGACCTTACTCAACGTCTTGAGCCTAAGAGCGACGATGAAATTGGTCAGCTTGCTGCAAACTTCAACCGTTTTGTGGGCAACATGCACACCATGGTGATCAAGCTAAGCGAAGTATCTGCTGCGCTGGGCAACCAAGCGCGTCAAACGGCTTCTCAAGCTGAAGAACGTAGTGCTCGTATCCAAATGCAACAAGACGAGATCAACATGGTAGCAACAGCCGTTAACGAAATGGCTGCAGCAACACAAGAGATCGCAGGTAACGCAGACCACACTGCACAGAACTCATCTGAAGCGGTTGGCGCATGTGAGCACGGTACTGGTCAAGTAACACAGACTCAAAGCTCTATCCAAAACCTTGCTCAAGAAGTTCAAATCGCAACCAACGTGATTCTAGAGCTTGAAGAGCACGGCAACAGCATCAACGCTATCTTGTCTAACATTCAAGGTATTGCAGAACAAACGAACCTACTTGCACTTAACGCCGCTATTGAAGCTGCACGTGCCGGTGAGCAAGGTCGTGGTTTCGCAGTAGTAGCGGATGAAGTTCGAGTTCTGAGCCAACGTACACACGGTTCAACGCAAGAAATTCAACAAACGATTGAGTTGCTACAAGGTACAACAGGCAAAGCGGTTAACATCATGAACGATAGCCGTACTCTTGCTGAAACCAGTGTTGATGACGCGAACTCAGCGGCTGCAAGCCTAACGCAAATCCATGCAGCTGTTGAACGCATCAGCGACATGGCAACACAGATTGCTTCTGCTGCAGAAGAGCAAGCGTCAGTAACGTCTGAGATTACTCGTAATACTGAAGGAATCCGTGACGTATCTAACGAGCTAGCAGATGAAGCACACCAAGCTGCAGAGCAAGCTGCGCAGCTTTCTGAACTGTCTCACGAGCTAGAAAGCGAAATCAGCCGCTTCAAGCTGTAAGCGCTAACTGATAATTTGAAAGCCGAATGTGAATATCACATTCGGCTTTTTTGTGCGTGCTAATTAGAGTTGTGACCCAAACTAGTTATTCGGGTAACCTGGAAACTTAGCTTTAAGGGCCGCACGAGTCGGGAAGTACTGCTCCATAAATTTCACCATCGCAGGGTCGTTCGCTTGTAGCTCTGTGAACGTTGCTGAACTTAACTCTTGCGCGTTGTAACCCTTATAGTTCAGGTCGTAGTAGGCATACAAAGAATAGGCTAGGTACTCTTGGTCGTATGACTCTGCGTCTAAATCTGCTTCGACAATCGTAGAGTCTTTACCGTTCGGAAAGTATGAGCCTGAAAGAATCGCTTTCTCATTCAGTTCATCTAACTCTTTCTGCATCACACCCCATTTCGACGAAGATGATTGCACCGCTAGGTTCATCACACCGTAATCGTGAACAAAGTGAATGATCTCTTCGAACGCAGCGTCTCTTTGAGTGACTAGATCCGGTTTATTCTCGCCTGTTGTTGTGTCAGTAGTTTCAGTCGCGAACAGATCTTGGAAGCGGTAATTTTCATCTAAGAAGTCACCGCCATCTCTGTCAGACCAATCTTCATCGTAAAAGAATCCCATGGTCGCTTTGCTGTCGTAAATTGCCTTAGTCACTTCAGCGGGGAAGTTATCAAGGTAGTACTGCATGATGTTTTTAACGTGAGCGACTTTTGCTTCAGAATTGTTTTTAGATTTATCTTCGATCAACAGCGGGATCTTATAACCATGAGCTTCTACGCAAGTTCGTTGCTTGATGCCATTTGTAAGCAGCTCACCTGTTGTATTTGAGATAACAGAACAGTCAGCTGTAGGCACTCGTGAGAATCTCTCTGAGGCGCTTTGAGCGAAGGATGGAACAAATTGGATGCCATTGCTCAAAGTGTTGCCAACACGAACATAGAGGTTCATAGGTCTCATTTGGTCGATATTAAATTTGTCACCAGTAGCATCAATAATGAATTGCTTATTGATGGTCACAGTGTCCACTTTTTTCCATCGAATGACGTTGTTTATGTCATTTTCAACCTCAGCGATAGCAAGCTTTTCAGGTGTCTTTGTTGAGTTAAAGTTCTCGTAGTAAATATCGAAATTTTCAACGTTAAACGTTTTACCCGCTGAGTTGGTTGCCGTCACTGAGAAGGTAATATCAGCATCGTTTTGGGTTTTGTAATTGCGCTTAGGAATGCCGTGAACTTGTGCGAAGCTGCCGCTAGATTTTAGATTATTACCATACTGAGTAATATCAATGTTCACGTTTTTGTCTGTACCCGCAGCAATCGATTTCACGCTGAATTGCAGTGAGTAATTGCTTCCTAAACTAACCACTGAGCTAGCGCTTGATGCATCGATTACATTCTTTGACGCGCTCGTGTTATTGCTGTCGCTGCCGCCGCATGCAGTTAGCATCGTAGTCAGAACAAGAGTTGGAATTGTGAGTTTGTATACCATAGGGGACCAAGTTATCTGCAAGCTATAAAGCCAGCATGTTACAAGAAATGGCATTTGCTCTTAGTAAGCTTTTGTAAGTAATGTATTAATATTGCTTACAAATAAGCAATAAGTGATTGGCGGTGATTATTTGTTTGAGCTGCTCGATACTAGAATCTCAGACAACAAAAAGCCCGAGCATAAACTCGGGCTTTGAATGGTTTTCTTTATAACTTATGAAGGAGCTAGATTGCCTGACGAAGTTGGAAGTAACGTCCTTCTTCGTTTAATAGCTTCTCGTGAGAGCCGTTTTCAACGATCTCGCCTTGTTCAATCAGAACAATAGAATCCATCGATTCCAGACCAATCAAACGGTGCGTGATGAAGATAACCGTCTTGCCTTCGAAGTGCTTCTCGAACAGCGTCATGATGCTTTGCTCTGTTTGCTTATCTAAGCCTTCTGTTGGCTCATCTAGAAGCAGGATAGGAGCATCATGAAGAATCGCACGTGCGATACCAATACGGCGCTTCTCACCACCAGACAGTTGACGACCACCATCACCTAACCAGCTATCAAGCGCGTTATTCTCAAGCAGTTTTTCTAGGCCAACGTCTTTTAAGATATTCGCTAAGTGATCATCGGTTGCTTCTGGTCTTGCAATCAACAAGTTGTCACGCAAAGTACCATTTAGAATGTCGACACGTTGGCTTACCACACTGATTGATTCACGAAGCTGTGATTCATTCCACTGAGTCAGTTCAATGCCCGCAATTGAGATGTAACCCTTCTTAGGATCCCAGTAGCGAGTCAGAAGCTGAATCAGAGTCGATTTACCAGAACCCGTTTGACCCACAATCGCAACCTTGTTCGTTGCAGGGATTGTCAGGTCGACAGCATTCAGAACATTGCGCTCAGAGTCAGGGTAGTTGAACGTCACGTTTGAGAACGTAATATCAAGTGGCTTGTTGATGTCGAGCTTCTCTTCAGCAAACTGAACTTCAGGCTCCGACAGAATAACTTCGTTCAAGCGACGAGCAGAAGACAGAGTTTGACCTAAATGCTGGAACGCGCCTGCGATTGGCATTAATAGCTCGAAGCTTGCCATAGTTGCGAATGCCATTAGTGCGATGAACGGGTCTGGTGCATTACCACCCACACCGTCAGCCGCAAGCCAAAGCATAAGAACCAGCGTCAAACCGTTGAACAGCATCAGTGCTGCTGACGCCATACCGGTTAGGTTAGCGTTCACAAACTGATTCGCCATCAGCTTGCGTTGCGTTTCTAGAATCGCATTACGGTAACGCTCTTCAGCACCGAACAGAGTCAGTTCGCTGTAGCCTTCAATCCAATCTAGCGTAGTGACACGAAGATCCGCTTTGTTCTGTGTCAGTTCACCACCGTTACGTTTCCCCAATTTGTAGAACAAGATTGGCCAAACCAACAGCATGATAAGAAGGATAGAACCTAAGATTAAACCTAGTGAGCTATCGAACCACATCAAGAACAGAGTCAGGAAGAAGATCCCGAACACACCCACCGTCACTGGGCTGACTAAGCGCAAGTACACGTGGTCCATGGCATCGACATCAGCAACCAAACGGTTCAGTAGGTCAGCATCACGAAGGTTTGAAATACGACCTGGGATCAGCGGAGCCAGCTTCTTGAAGAAGAAGATACGCAGATCAGTTAACAGTTTGAATGTCGCATTGTGGCTAACAACACGTTCACCCCAACGACCCGCAGTACGGCTCATTGCCAAACCACGTACACCACCGCCCGGCAGCATGTAGTTGAAGGTTTCACGTGCAATCGTAAGGCCAGCAACCGCAGAAGCTGAAATAAACCAACCTGATAGCGTTAACAAGCCGATAGAAGCCGACAGAGTAGCAAAAGCCAATAGCATGCCTAACGATAGGCCAAACCAATGCTTTTTATAGAGTTTCAGGTAAGGCAGTAAATCACGCATCTAAATTACCCTTATTATCTTGTTGAGCTAAGTTCGCGTTAAGCATCTCTTCAAATAAACCACCCGCAGTCGAAAGCTGAGAGTAATGACCTTGTTCAACCAGACCACCATCGCGCATAACCAGAATGTTATCGACCGATTTAAGCGGGGCAAGTTGGTGTGTTACAAGCAGGGCAGTGCGGCTTTCGATGTTGCTATTGATGCCTTTCATTACCAACTGTTCGCTACGAGTATCTAGGCTGGCAGTGGGTTCATCGAGCAACCAGAACTGACCGTCTTGAATCATTGCGCGAGCCAGAGCCAAACGCTGAGATTGACCCACAGACAGACCGCCAGAGCGATCAGAAATCATGTAATCCAAGCCGTGCTCATTTACGAATTCGTTAGCAAAAGACTGCTCAAGTGCATTCTCGACAACTTGGTCAGTGATATCGTGCTTACCTAGAGTGACGTTGTCACGAATTGTGCCGTGCAGTAGCAACGGGTTTTGACCAACCCAACTAATGGTTTTACGCCAAGAGGCCAAGTCTAAGTCACGCAGTTCAATGCCATTGATTTTCAAGCTTCCTTCATAAGGCATGAAACCAAGAATAGCGTTGATCAAACTTGTTTTACCCGCACCACTTGGGCCAACTAATGCAGTTGATTGGCGAGTATTCAGTGCGAACGAGATAGGGCCAACCAGTTGAACACCTTCAGGGCTTAATACTTTGAGATCTTGAGCTTCAATATTGATGCCTTGAGCCGGGTCGAGCTGAGTGTCGCCTGATTTAACCTTAGTGATGTCTGTTTCTAGGAACTCGACAATACTTTCGGCAGCGCCAACCGCTTGTTGCTTCGCGTGGTAGAAAGTACCTAAGTCACGCAGAGGTTGGTAAAACTCTGGCGCCAAGATAAGGATAAACAAACCTGCGAATAGCGTAATGCCTGCGCCGTAGTGACCGAAGTTAAGCTCACCAATGTAGGTGAAACCAAAGTAAACCGCTGTCATTGCGATAGAGATCGACGTGAAGAACTCAAGTACAGCAGAAGACAAGAAAGCGATTTTCAACACATCCATAGTACGCGTTCTGAACACTTCAGATGCACCTTTAAGTACCTCTGTTTCAGCGTTAGTGCGATCAAATAGACGGATGGTTGTCATTGACTGCAAACGGTCGTAAAAGTGACCAGAAAGACGTTGCAGTGCTTTGAAGTTTTTACGGTTTGCATCGGCTGCTTTCATCCCCACAAGTGCCATGAACATTGGTACCAGTGGAGCAGTAATCAAGAAGATCAGTCCTGCTGCCCAGTTTACTGGGAACACCACAACCAAAATAATGAATGGAATCATTACCGATAAAGACATCTGAGGTAAGTAACGAGAGAAGAAGTCTTGCATGTCTTCTACTTGTTCTAGTAATAGGGTTGCCCATGTACCCGCAGGTTTGCCTTTGATATAAGCAGGGCCTAACTCACGTAACTTATCAAGGATGAGTTGCCTGATGTAGACACGGATCTGTTCACCACAGCGATAACCTGCGATCTCACGTCCCCATGTACAGCCAGCACGGCCAACGACCGATAATGCCAAGCCTGCGAAATGACCAACCAGTTCAGATTTATCGACATTCTCGATGATCAGCTGGTGAAGAATAGAGGCGAGAAGAGCTGCTTGAGCAATTAAAAACACGCTTGAAAGTACGCCAAGGCTAATCGCAATCATAAGCCAGCGTTTCGCTAACTTACTCTGTTGCTTAAGCCACTTGTTCAAGCTGCGTTGTTTTTTCTTATCCATTATGAAGGCTTAATGATAATTATTATTTGTTGAGGGCGGGTAGTATACAAAAGAAAGCCCAGTGGATATACCGCTGGGCTCTAGGGATTTACAACAAATTGTGATGATGCCCTGCATCTACTGAGGCGAGAGCTCCGATAACCAAATCTGCAATCTCAGATTTACTTATCGTTAAGGCCATCTAGGAAGCGTTCAGCATCCAATGCAGCCATACAACCCGTACCTGCAGAAGTAATTGCTTGGCGGTAGTTGTGGTCCATTACATCACCTGCAGCGAACACGCCTGGGATGCTGGTTTGTGTCGCGTTACCTTCAAGGCCCGACTGAACGATGATGTAGTCATCTTTCATGTCCACTTGGCCTTTGAAGATTTCAGTGTTTGGTTGGTGACCGATAGCAATGAATGCGCCCATTACTTCGATGTCTTCTGTTTTGTCAGACTGAGTATCTTTAATACGAACGCCAGTTACGCCCATGTCGTCGCCTAGAACTTCGTCTAGCGTGCGATCAGTGTGTAGAACAATGTTACCGTTCTCTACTTTGTCCATTAAACGCTTCACTAGAATCTTTTCAGCGCGGAACGTGTCACGACGGTGAACTAGATGAACTTCAGACGCGATGTTAGATAGGTAAAGTGCTTCTTCAACAGCCGTGTTACCACCACCCACAACCGCTACTTTCTGGTTGCGGTAGAAGAAACCATCACACGTTGCACAAGCAGACACGCCGCGGCCTTTGAATGCTTCTTCAGACTCTAAACCTAGGTACTTAGCAGATGCGCCCGTTGAGATGATCAACGCATCACATGTGTACTCACCAGAATCGCCTTTAAGACGGAAAGGGCGGTTTGAAAGGTCTACTTCGTTAATGTGGTCGAACAGGATCTCTGTTTCAAAGCGCTCCGCGTGCTCTTTCATGCGATCCATTAGAGCTGGACCCGTTAAACCTTCAGCATCACCCGGCCAGTTTTCCACTTCTGTTGTGGTTGTAAGCTGACCACCTTGCTGCATACCGGTAACCAGTACTGGGTTTAGGTTTGCACGAGCAGCGTAAACTGCAGCTGTATAGCCAGCAGGGCCAGAACCAAGAATCAATAAATTACAGTGCTTTACGTCGCTCATGAGGACTCCGAAATTGAAATTGTTTTTATTTATAATCGCTTAGGATTGTATGGAAAATATGGAGGCAATAAAAGGTTAAACAAGGGCTGAAGTGTAATTAATCGTTATAGGTTAGAACTTAATCGAGACAAACGTTTTCGTAGCTGAAAGAACAGTGGAAGCACGCAAAGGCTTTAGGGTCTTGGAATGAGGGCTATAGCTGAGTTTAGTAAACTAGATGAGGTGTCATTCTACTAATCAAACTTACCTTACGTTGATTTGAAGTCGACCTTGAAGAAGCTTGTATGTTTTGGCTTGCACTAGGGAAGTTACGGCCTCTGAAACTCACAATTGGACAAAATCGAGTTTGGTTTTGTGCTAAATTATAAAAAATCGGATAGCTGTAGGTATGGAGAGGCCTAATTTAATATCCAATGATGATAGGGCGGATCAGATAATCCTTTTGTGCTCTTCAAACAAGATCACTACTATGAGAAAAGCTAACAACAAGCCGTAAATTATAATTAATGAGAGGCTTTCCAACAAAACCTACCTCAGCTATGACTGATAATCGCTGCTTCTGTTGCTAATTTGAGCGTGGTGATTTTATCACTAGTCATCTCAAAGCTACTTTCATATTTATTCGTTGAAGCTACTCGAAGTTGACGCTCGACAGACATCAGATCACCAATAACTCTACGTAACTTAGCTGCTGACATACGAATCTGTTTCATTATTTGCATCACCGACGCCCCTGAAACGATAACGCAACCACTCATTGCGTAATACTTTGCATTGAGAATCATTTCAAACTCTCGGATACAACTATTAGCAACAAACAGCTCATCGATAGTCAAGCTGTCAAAGTAGCTCTCAACATGCGCTGAAAGCTCTATCTCACGATAAACCTCCCTTAGCTTTTGGGCTTGACCATCTAGTTGACCAATAATAATATTGACTAATTCATAGTTTTCATCTGATAGATAAAATTCGTCATTTTTATACTCTGAACCTTCCAGACTAAGTTCCATAGCTTTAGCAATCATACCGCTTATACTATCATTCGCACTGCCATCAAAAGCTGCCCTGATAATTTTACTCATACCGTGCCTCTTGTTTATTGCGACCTCAAAAGTATTATAGGGATATATTGGTAAAATGATAAGCTTGGCTAATCCAGCCTATGTAGGTTCTAGACAAAAATGCGTTTTGGCAAATCGAACATTAGCAATTCATTAATAACTAGAGATATGGCAAAAGGAAATTGACGTGCGGAACGCAGCGGATGGTGTGTCGAAACCTCTGCCTTACGAAGACCGCACTCGCCTTGAGAAAAGCATCAAAGCCGCTACCCTCCTAGAGCAGATCGCACAATTTACTTATATAGAGGCTCGGGCTTGTTCAACACTCGGGATTTAGTGTTAGCTGCGCAACACCTTAATCCTTATTAGTTAGCCTTCTGTATTAGCGAGTCTTTCTATTTAAGTTGTACATATTTATGTACTTACTATAATTTTTTTCATCGTAATCAACAATATCAAGTTTAAATTGATGAGAATGGACATATGCTTCACGAACTTTTATGCCAAGGTTTCTACACTTTTCATAAACCTCTTTTTTTGTAGCCACAGGCATTTGGCAGCCTAATACTATTGATTTTATCATTTGCGGCTCTAGAGCATAGAAATACATATCTGACTTCGGAGGAGCCGTAGCTAAATCAATAGGCAATAACAAACGATGCTCTTGCTCGTATTCCCACTCTGGGGATTTAACAAACCACGATTCGGTATCGTATTCAAGCTCGCTTGGCTCAATGTAAGTTGGACGCTCAAGTGTATATTTAACTTTTCGTAATTCACCTATATTTTGGTAGTGGTCATACATTTTTTCCCCAAAAAAATTGGTGGCATTCTTATATTTCCCGGTAAAAAACTCAGCAGTCTTATCAAGCTCTATACATATACCTTCATGATTGTTAGCGTAGTGCGCCCACATCAAAAGATTGCTTTCATCTGAAGCGAAACATAACACTCCAACGCTTGCCCTGACACCAACTTGCGCGTCCCAAGCCATATCGTAATACGCAGCCCCATCAGATAATGTACTAGAAAGTGACATTATTAAATCATGTTCTTCTTTATCAACAGAACTTAGGTAATTGCCCATAACCATTTCAAATGGGTCGTTGAATTCACCAAATCTAGATAATTTTAAAAAGAAATTATCAAAGAACTCAGGTCTATATTGTGTGTATTTGAAAACTGACGTCACAAATGAAATCCATGTGAAGAAAAAGGCTAACGCCTCACTAAGAGGCGAGTAATTGTTGGCTAAAATGTGAAGCGAAGCAGAACCGAGCCAACAGTTACGAGTCCTGCTTTAGTGACTTGTTAGAGCTACTAGCCACCTAAGCCTAATAAAACACCGCCACCAGACATAGAATTTCCTGAAAAGGAACCGTTTGGCATATGCATATTCTTAGCATCACCATAGAGATTTAAACCTATTGGTCTAAGATCCATATTTTCCACAACAGCTTCACTATTTGATACATTCCGAACTTTCAATACTTGCTTACCTTGAATAGTGATAATTATTGAACCATCAATTTCTTTAACCTCAACAGCAGGAAACTTTGAAACTGAATTCTCAACGATTGACACAAACTCCATTTTTTCAGGATTACTGATCGCTTGAAGCCAAACCTGTGGTTTTTCCCCGTAACCAATAATTAAAGGTAATGCTCCTGCTAATTCAACCAAATGCCCACCACCTATTAATGAATTACTACAGATAGTTAGCTTTTCGTATGGCTGATATGAAGATGGGAGATTATTTCTTGTATAAGTCATTCGTTTTCTCCCGATACAACTTGTCTTTGTTTTGGAGCCGTATTGAAGTGCTCTTTGATCTCTTTCATTACTCGTTTTCTGTCGTTGGGCAGAGCTAAACCTACTAAATATAGAACGATGGAAATAGCGACACCTGCACCTAATGCAGGCTTTGTTGCGTAATTCAATGGAACTAAATCAAGAACCTACGATCTGATCAGCTACCTCCACTCTATCTCGTAGTCCTATGCCTAAGCCTCGTTATAAAACAACCAACTGGAAGCAATACAACCGATCACTCATTAACCGTGGTTCTCTGACTTTTTGGATTGATGAAGAAGCAATAAGCGGATGGGCGCAAAGCAAACAGAATAAGCGCGGTAGGCCGCGTCGGTTCAGTGATTTAGCTATCACGACAGCACTCATGGTCAAACGAGTTTTTTCTATGCCATTGAGAGCGCTGCAAGGATTTATCGACTCGATATTTAGGTTAGCCCATGTACCGTTAAGTTGTCCGCATTACACCTGCATCAGTCGTAGAGCCAAGCAAGTTGAGGTTTCATTTAAGACTAAAACGAGAGGAGCGATACAGCACCTAGCCATTGATGCTACTGGCCTTAAGGTTTATGGCGAAGGTGAATGGAAAGTCAAAAAACATGGGACGGATGGCAAGCGTAGAGTCTGGCGAAAGCTGCATATTGCAGTCGATACCAACACTCATGAGATCATTGCCGCCGAGCTAAGTTTATCGACGGTTACAGATGGAGAAGTACTCCCGAACTTACTGAAACAAACACGCCGAAGTATCCTTGAGGTGTCTGGTGATGGCGCTTACGACACGAGAGCGTGTCACGCTGCTATTAAGATTAAGGGAGCTATTGCGCTTATTCCCCCAAGAGAAGGGGCTGCCTTCTGGGAGCGTGGTCACCCTCGAAATCTCGCCGTGGGTTGCCAGAAATTATACGACTCAAATAAGTATTGGAAAGAGCGGTATGGATACCACAAACGTTCACTCTCAGAAACAGCGATGTATCGAGTTAAACAGTTGCTAGGAGGGAAACTGAGCTTAAGAAATTACAATGCCCAGGTGGGTGAAACTTACGCGATGATAAAAGCGTTGAACAAGCTTACTGGGTTAGGTATGCCTGAAACTTGTCGTATTGACTAAGAAACAAGCGAAACGGGTTGGCTCTATCTCTAAATTTAATTACGCAACAAAGCCCCTAATGCAATCCATTCTCCAATGTAAATCTGTTGTTCTACTCCAGCTATAGTTGTTGCACCTTTACCCAAGATATTAAAACCAAAACCTACAGTAGCCAACAAAATGCTATTAGCCCAATTAAATGTTACCGGTTTACCATTTTTGATATGCTCGAAATCTAAAGCTGTCAATGGATAGTCTGCCTGCCAAGTTCCTATGCTAGCTCCAGATATCAATCCATGAACTGGTATCGTTTCACTTATTTGTTGATTCTCGATTCGACTACTCATTCATAATTCCATGCCGATATAGTTTATGTAGCTCTAACAGCTTATTAAGAAGGAAGTTTCCTTGATTAAAAATGGAGTTTTTCCTCTTATCACGCTTTTGTTGCAGATAACACTAGCACCTTTTATCAATGCAATCAGTCAGATAATGCACATACTGACATCAATGTAGGCAATAACTTGTGGAAAGAGGGAATTATCCCTCTTTTTGATCTTTCTAATGGTGAATGGGTCGAGTCTGGCTTTTATACAATTCATTAGATTATCTATAGTAAAAAGCCTGCTGAGGGTTGTTCTCTTATAATCGCCAGCACGTCAAGGGGAAGAAACAAGTTAGAGTAAAAACAAATATAGGTCTTTGGCATAATAAGAAATAATGAGACTCACTCTTCAAGGGGACCAAAAAGCCCGATGATAGAGCCATGTATTACATAACGATCTAAAGAAATGACACTTCACTTAACTGCTTTCTTTTATTCAAGATATTGTATGATTTCGAAGTCGACTGAATATATTGACTATTCAGATCACGTATATCAGAGTATTTTGAAGCCGTTCTAACAAAAACAGGTAAATCATAGTTATCCACTTCATTTGTTTTTTCAATACCATCGAAATACTCGGGATTGTAAACACCTAACTTTCCAGCCCACATCTCTCGGAGATAGCTCAACCATTCGGGTTGGGCTGTGTCTATAATGGAAAGTCGAGCCTTTGAATTCAGATAGGTAGATATCGCACTATTGGGGACCCATCCAGATAGGTAATCTTTAAAATATAACTTTTCGCCTATAGACTTTGATTTTGCTAATGAGACGATGTTAGCCGTGAAATAATTAGCATTTTCTAAATACAAGTTTGAAGCAGCACAGCATGCATTGCCATCCGAGTGTAGAAGCAAGTCATTATCCGCAAAACCAAAACTCATACCTTTAGACCTAGTTTGAGCTGCTATTTCTGTTAAGTTAGGCACTCTATAGCTAGCTGGAAGTATGTATTCTCTCCCCTGTTTTAATGCGCCAAGTTTTTTATAATAACCAATGGGGTTCCCTTCCAATATGTCGATTAACTTACTGCCAAACTTTTTGTTTGCATCTATAGGGCACTTTAAATACTCAGCAGAAATGTGTTTTACACTAGACGAAGCGGCTAAATCTAGAACGTGACTGAAGAACTTCTCATGTCCCGGAATTATTGGCTGAAACCTAAAGCAAACTGGAATACCTTCACTATCAAGTACCTTAGCGGACTTTGCCAGGTCCTCTATTGCTACACATCCTCTATCGATTCTATGTCTTTGTTCAAAATCGACTATCGTCGTCGAAAATCTGACATAAGTGTTTGAGCCAGAAACTACCTCTAAATATTCATCACGGGTTATTTCGTCACTTTTTGTACTTACAATAACTGGGTAATTAAACTCTTTTAGAATTTTTAAATACTCTAATGTGACTTTTTCTCTAGATTCTAACTTTGTAAATGGATCAGACATGCCACCCAGTTGGAAAGGAACTCTACGCTCTATTAGTTCATCAAGAGCTGAACTGACTTTACCGTTAGATACCCGAGTTAGCCTATCTAGAAGAGAAGATGGGTTACCAATTTTCAACTCTCCCCGTCGGCCAAAGCCTTGTCTTGTTGATGCAAAACAATACTCACAAGAAAACTGACATCGGTTATAAGGGTCTAATCGAAGTGGAGTAGCACAGAATCCAACTTGACTAGTTAGACCCGCATAATATTTATATGACTTCATTTGTTCCTTACTTCTAGTGGCTTTGTTGCGTAATTAAATTTAGAGATAGAGCCAACCCGTTTCGCTTGTTTCTTAGTCAATACGACAAGTTTCAGGCATACCTAACCCAGTAAGCTTGTTCAACGCTTTTATCATCGCGTAAGTTTCACCCACCTGGGCATTGTAATTTCTTAAGCTCAGTTTCCCTCCTAGCAACTGTTTAACTCGATACATCGCTGTTTCTGAGAGTGAACGTTTGTGGTATCCATACCGCTCTTTCCAATACTTATTTGAGTCGTATAATTTCTGGCAACCCACGGCGAAATTTCGAGGGTGACCACGCTCCCAGAAGGCAGCCCCTTCTCTTGGGGGAATAAGCGCAATAGCTCCCTTAATCTTAATAGCAGCGTGACACGCTCTCGTGTCGTAAGCGCCATCACCAGACACCTCAAGGATACTTCGGCGTGTTTGTTTCAGTAAGTTCGGGAGTACTTCTCCATCTGTAACCGTCGATAAACTTAGCTCGGCGGCAATGATCTCATGAGTGTTGGTATCGACTGCAATATGCAGCTTTCGCCAGACTCTACGCTTGCCATCCGTCCCATGTTTTTTGACTTTCCATTCACCTTCGCCATAAACCTTAAGGCCAGTAGCATCAATGGCTAGGTGCTGTATCGCTCCTCTCGTTTTAGTCTTAAATGAAACCTCAACTTGCTTGGCTCTACGACTGATGCAGGTGTAATGCGGACAACTTAACGGTACATGGGCTAACCTAAATATCGAGTCGATAAATCCTTGCAGCGCTCTCAATGGCATAGAAAAAACTCGTTTGACCATGAGTGCTGTCGTGATAGCTAAATCACTGAACCGACGCGGCCTACCGCGCTTATTCTGTTTGCTTTGCGCCCATCCGCTTATTGCTTCTTCATCAATCCAAAAAGTCAGAGAACCACGGTTAATGAGTGATCGGTTGTATTGCTTCCAGTTGGTTGTTTTATAACGAGGCTTAGGCATAGGACTACGAGATAGAGTGGAGGTAGCTGATCAGATCGTAGGTTCTTGATTTAGTTCCATTGAATTACGCAACAAAGCCACTTCTAGTATCCAGTCCCAAACGAAACCAGCACCATTACATATGTGTTGGCCTAGGACCCACAAAAAGAGCACTAAACTAATTATCAATAGTATCTTTATTATGAACCTAGCTGGATAGTAGCTTTCCGAATATCTGCCGAATAGCTCATAGAACACATCCTTTTCAGAACTCTCATCATGTGTAGTCTGTACTATTGGCATTCCAAATTCATAGGACTGACCGTCTACTCTAAATTTAATTACGGTCTGCTTCTCGTTAACTTCAGGCTCATCACACAAGTTTTTATCCAAATTAACGTCCAACTTGGTGAGATACTTTTTTTTACTTAGCCGTTCAACTAATTTTTTCTTTTGATTTATGTTTGCGCTTTTTAATAAGCCATGAGCTTCCCAAGCTAGCCATCTTGGGTGATTGTTGTATGAACTGTACTCAGAAAAACTACTGTATTTTTGGACGAATTTGGGGCAAAAAAGCTTAAACAACCCCAAAGCTATCACAAAAGATAGAGAAGACAGCCAGAGTAGTTGCCAATGAAATGGAAGAGTTAGTTCAATATTATGCGTAACACCCATTAGAGTAATGGGTAAAGGAGTTGGGAGTTGGTTTATAATCCCCGCAATTACTGGGACTAATGAGAACCACACAACAAGATACCTAAGTATGATTAGTTGAAAGAAAGTTTGGTATTCTTCCCATCTATCTACTTTCATTTAGAATTCCTTTATCTTTTAAGGCCGCTTATCACACCATATGCTAGGATTTTACAGCAAACTAATATTAAACAATATCTTAAACACTAAACAAAATGCATGCTGACAAACTGTTACGGCACCTTTCCTTTGAACGAAGTCATTATCATATTAATTTAACTACAAATCAAAAACTTAAGAGGGGGCATGGTTAATCAGCAAAGTGTGACAAAGTTTATAAAACTGATTTATCACCAGTTCAGATTATATTGGGTAGTGGAGAATATACTAACAGGGTGTGAATGAGTAAAAGCTCTAACGCATAATGGGGCATAAACGTGTTAGCGAAAAGTCTCTAACATTTGTGAGCACTTAACTATGTTCTGGCAGTCAAAAAACACTAAGTCAACTCCGTTCGTAATATTCGACTTCAAGCGCTTTCAAAAATTGAAGACCAGTGAAGTCCCAACCCCAAGAAGAAATAAACCATTTGAGGGCGGCCGAGTTCCCCCCGAACTCGACCTGTTCCAGACGCGCAAGCAAAGGCGTTTGGTTTCTGGCGTACTCATAAATTAACCAATTTCAGTTTGTTGTGTAAATAATCAATAGCTTGCCAATTGATAGGTAGGTCGTATTTCGTTGTGCAAAAGCATAGAAATGAATGATGGCGAGCGTGATGCCTGAACTCAGGCAAGGAGGCTGGCGTATTAAAGGGCAAGGGCTGGCACAATATGAAACCTGGCTTGGTAGTTGATAATGTCGTTAAATTTAAATTTGTAGGTATTTATAACTAGCTAGTGGAGTGTGCTAGTTTTAAGAGTTGGTCATCTTTTATTCTGGTGTTATACACTGCTTTTTATTTCTCGATTGGATTTAGTGTCTGAATTATTAAATCTGACGGGATAAATGATTGTTTAATGTTGATTTGGCAAGATCTTCAAGTATCCTTTATGTAAATAAAACGTTAAATATCGAAAGTTAATTAACAATCATTAAGGAGTCGATGATGTTACATGCTCACGAAAATACCCTACATATTACCCACCTCAGTAACCACGCGGTTAAGGAGTTGTCACCTTCATTCTCTAAGCTACCAAGCACAGAGCATGCGGATGGCCAGTTCCGATTGAGAAGGTACTCAGTGGTTGAATTCAGTAATGGACAAGTCGTTGAGCTAGACAAACATAACTTTGTTCAGTCTGAAGACATTAATCACTTTCAAGGTGACGTTGTTCGCCAGTTCGAGCCGATTGAAGCACAAATCCTAAGCAGCGAAGGCATGCAAGAGATGTGTGAACTGTTTATTGAAACTAACGGGCTTGAAGACGGACAAGAAATCGAAATCCATCAGATCCGTATCGCTGCAATTTTTGAAGAAACTCAGGTTGCACCGGAAGGTGTTCACCAAGATGGTTTTGACCACATCGCGATCATTGGTGTTACTCGCCACAACATCGTTGGTGGTGAAGTGATGCTGTATCAAGATAGCCACGAAGCACCATTCTTTAGAAAAGTGTTAGGCGATGGTGAAGTGGCAATGCTTGCTGATAGTAAGCTCTGGCACAATGCACAACCGATTCGTACCATAGACCACGGCGAGATGGGCTACATGGATGTGTTTGTTCTAACGGCTAAGGATGCGCGCAATGTCCTTCACTCTTAATGATGTGCGCCAACAGTTTAGCGCGTTAGGCCAATATCATAATGGCAAGCCAGTCACTTTCTTTGATGGGCCGGGCGGATCTCAGGTGCCTGAGAATGTTTTAGCATCAATGACCGAATACCTAGGGCATTTCAATTCAAACCTAGGCGGGCACTATTTTTCTAGCCAAAAGACCACAAGCTTAATGCAGCAAGCGCGAGAAGCGGCGCAAGCACTGCTTAATGCGGAGTCTTCTGGCAACGTTGTGTTCGGCGCTAACATGACATCGCTGACCTTCCAACTGAGCCGAGCGATCAGCCGAGATTGGAAAGAGGGCGATGAAGTTATCGTCACGGCGTTAGATCATTATTCGAATGTATCGAGCTGGCAGCAAGCGGCAGATGACAAAGGCGCGATCGTTCGCCAAGTTCGTGTCGATGAATCAGATTGCAGCCTAGACATGGCGCACTTTGAGTCTTTGCTGAACGAGAAAACCAAACTTGTCGCGGTGACGTTTGCTTCGAACACGACGGGCTCGATTGTCGATATGGCGAAAGTTATTGAACTTGCACATCAGCATGGTGCGCAGGTTTATGTCGATGCCGTGCATTACGCGCCACACCACTTGATTGATGTTCAACAACTGAATTGTGATTTCTTAGCGTGTTCAGCTTATAAGTTCTTCGGCCCGCATGTGGGCATTGCTTATATTGCACCTCAATGGCTACACACGTTAAAGCCTTACAAGGTTGAGCCAGCGACAAACATTGGCCCAGGCCGTTTTGAAACAGGTACGCAAAGCTTTGAAGGCCTTGCCGGTGTGATTGCAGCAGTAGATTACTTGGCGCAGTTTGGTGAGCCAACCGATTCATTGCGTTCTCGTTTAGAGCAAAGCTACGTGCTTTATAATAAGCATGAAAGCCAACTGAGTGAGTACTTCCTGAAACGCTTGTCTGATCTTGAAGGGGCAAAACTTTACGGGAAAACAGAGTTTGACTCGAATCTAAGAACGCCAACCTTTGCGGTTACCTTTGAAAACCATTCTCCAGAGTTCATCGCTAAGAAGTTAGGTGAGCATAATATCTGTGTGTGGAATGGTCACTTCTACGCATTAGGGTTGGTGAAGCAGTTGGGTATTGAAGAGCAGGGCGTGGTGCGTATTGGTTGTATGCATTACAACTCTATTGAAGAGATCGACTTGCTGTTTAATGTGCTTGAAGGGATCTTGCGAAGCCACTAGCAGAAGTAATTAGCAAGAAGCCACTAGCACTTAATAGCGACAGAATTAGAAAAGAGCATGCTTCTCTCAATAATATTGAGGTGGAAGTATGCTCTTTTTGTTTCATGAACTTATATCTGTTTAGTAAAGTCTACTAAGACAGCTGCTTAACCAGAGCTGCACCTACTGCGTGTGCGCTGGTTGGGTTTTGGCCTGTAATCACTCGCTCATCAACAATCACAAGTTCTTGCCAAGGTTGAACCTTGTTGAAACGCGCAGCGCTGCGAGCAAGCGACTCTTCCAGTAGGAATGGAATGTCGTTGATGGTGCCAAAGTCGATCTCTTCTTCACGTGTAAAACCAGTTACCGATTTAGAGCTTAGTAGCTTCTCGCCGTTGCTCAGAACAATCGGAAGGAGCGCCGCAGGGCCATGACATACTGACGCAATCACACCACCATCTTCGTAATGCTTAGCCGCAATAGCAGCGAATTGCTCATTGGTTGCTAGGTCTGAAAGCAAACCGAATCCACCTGGGTAGAAGATAGCATCGTAGCTTTCTGCATTAATTTGGCTTACCGGAATCGTATTGTTGATGCGGTTCTGGAAATCATCATCAGCCAAGATCTCGGCGTTTACTGAATCCCCTTCAATATCGGTTCCGTACAATGGGCCTTTACCACCCTTGATAGAAGCGATGTCGTACTCAAAACCCGCAGCAATGATCTCTTTGAGAGCATGAGTCAGTTCAGGCGCGTAAGTCCCGTTCGCTTGGTCTGTATCGCCTAGTGTTGCGTGGTTAGTTACAGGTATTAGTATTTTTTTCATGATTCGTCCCTTTGAGCACGTTTGTTGGGGTTCAGCGTCGTTGTTGAGACATCCGCGTTTATAAGACAGACATCCGGTTTTATTAATAGAGATACCGCTGTTTCGTTACCTGTAATATTAGTAGTAAACCATTTGAGTGATAATATGCCGAATAGACAAAACATTATTGCTATATAGCAATAGTCGAATGAGAATTAATCGGATGTGAATTCGTTAGATGTAAACAGGTGAAGTATGGACAGCTTTGAAGGGATTAATGAGTTTGTTGCGGTAGCCGAGTGTCACGGCTTTTCTGCAGCAGCAAAACAACTGGGCTGCAGTACCAGTCATGTCAGTCGCCAAGTTTCAAGGTTAGAAGAGAGAGTGGGTGTGGCGTTGCTTGCACGCTCTACACGAATGGTAAGCCTGACCGAATCGGGTCACACCTATTATCAGCAGTGCAAAGACTTAGTAATAGGGCTTCAGCAAGCGAACGAGCAAGTGACTTCTCAACAAACTCAGCTTAGCGGTACTTTGCGTGTGAGTGCCGCAGGTGCGTTTGCCGAGAATTATGTTGCGGCGGCGTTGATGGAGTTTGCCAAAGATCATCCTGAGCTCACCATCGAAATGAACTTCAATACTAAGATGGTTAACTTCATCGAAGATGGTATCGACTTCGCGATTCGTTATGGTCGATTGGACGATTCAGGTTTGGTGGCAAGAAAGCTCGTCGATCGCCCGATGGCGGCCGCAGCCAGTAAAGACTATATAGAACAATTTGGTACGCCCACTCATCCTGAGCAGTTAAAAATGCACAGCTGTATTATCGCTAACAGTGATCAGTGGCTATTCGAGAAAGAGGGCAAACCGTTAAATGCAGTGCGAGTGCACGGGCGCTGGCGCAGTAACAATTCGAGCGCAGTACTGAAAGCATGTGAAGAGGGGCTTGGTGTTGTCTACCTACCCAAAAGTAGTTTCAATGGCGACCTAACCAATGGAAAGCTTGTCCCGGTGCTTGAAGAGTATTGGGGAGCAGGAACCAGCAGTTGGGTCGTATATCAAAACCGCCGTTTTTTACCCCAGAGAGCACGGTTGGCGATCGACTTCTTAGTCGCTTATTTTTCGGATTGGAATGAATAATCGACTAGGTTTCAAGCGAACAGCCAACAAGATAAAAGTGAATAATGAACGGGTTTGAAAAGAGTTGTGATTAGCGCTAGCTACCTAAGTTAACGCCCAAAACAGAAAAGCTAATACTTACATAGATATACGTTATCTTTTTTTGTTTTTTGACGCGCGTAATAGGATTGAGAGACTTGTCTACTTTTGATAACTGGTGTTAGCGATTGAATTGTAGAGAAGCCCGCAACAGTACGATATACTAGATACCATATTAATGTCCCTAACGCGTGATAGATTCTGTGGAAGCGTTGGCAGGATGTGTTGTTATGCTCCAGTTTATGAAGTGTAGCTAGAGTGCGGAGTTGGCAATGTCTTCAATAAATTTCGAATCCACGTACGGTGTAATAACTATTCAAGATATGAATGTAGTTAGTGTTGACGCTAACTATGCTCGCATCTATGGATACCAATCGCCCGAAGAACTACTTTCTAATATCGATAGCTTTCTAGATTTAATCTCAGAAGATTATCATGTTCTCGCCTATCAAAATTACCTTGAAACGGTCAGTGGTCAACGCGACCCTCAGGTTCACACCTATACCAATGTTGATCGAAATGGCAGAGAGTTCACCGTGTTTTCTATCGACCATGTGACGGAGTGGCAGGGAAGACCTGCACTGCAAGTCACGGTGATCGATCTTTCTCCTGCGATTCAGCTGCAAAATGCGGTGCGTGAGCAAGATAAGATGTATCACGACATGATCATGCAATCTGGGCAGGGCATCTTAGTTCACCGAGATTTCAAACCGCTGATGGTTAATCAATCTTGGGTCAACATGCAAGGCGCTGCCTCCATCGAGCAAGTATTAGAGTTGGACTCTATCCTTGAACTGGTACCAAAACAGAATACCGATGGTATCAGCAAGCACTATCACGCGATCGTGTCGGGTGAGTTGTCAGGTACTAGTACCGTGGTTGAAAACATTGGCTTTGACGGCGTTCATCGGTTCTTCAATATTTACGACAATGCGATTACTTGGAAAGGTCAGCCAGCGGTTCAGGTTGTGCTCGAAGATGTGACGCAAAAGGTGATGTTGGAAAAGCAACTGGTTCACCAAGCGAACTACGATGAAATGACCGACTTACTTAACCGCAGAGCGATTTATGAGTGGTTGAGAGAGCACATGTCCTCTAACAACTACCTTGTATGTATGCTGCTGGATATCGATGATTTTAAGTCGATTAATGACACTTACGGTCATATGGTTGGTGATGAGGTTATTTGTGCTTTGGCTAATATTACCAAGCGCAATGCCGAGAAAGTCGGTGGAGTCGCAGGCCGTTGGGGTGGTGAAGAGTTCATTATATTTATCCCAAATGCGTCTCTTGAAACAGCACACGAGGTGTCAGAAGGAGTTCGCCAACAGTTCCATCAAGTCGAGTTCAAAATCGATGAACAGATTCGATTTAATTCGAGTGTCAGTATCGGAATCAGTGATAGCCGAGCCTGTGAAGACGGTGTCACGATTGATGCACTCGTGAATTTAACCGATCAGTCTCTCTATCGTGCGAAAGCCAAAGGTAAGAATTGTGTAGACGGAGATGTGGTTGCGCTTTAACGCTTATAACCGTTATCCAATGGCCAATAGAATCGACAACGAAAAATGCCCTCAAGTCATCACTTGAGGGCATTTTAGTTTTTGGCTATTCACTGAACGCTTCTCACTATGAGAAACGCTTAAGTTCTACAAATTATGCAGATACTTCCACTTCGTAAGAACCAAATTTACGGATGTTAATCACACCAGTATCTAGGATAAGGTATTGGCCTTTAATGCCTTGAAGTACGCCAGTCACCTCAGGGTTCTTATCAAAGTTGTGTGACACAATCTTCACTGGGTGTTGCTCAACTGGGTAGCTCAGTGAAGTGATATTTTCGCTCAGAATCTCGATTGCATCGTCACCAAACTTTGCTCTGATCTCTTGGATTTTATCCTCAACCAATGGCAACAGTTCTTTGGCTTTTTCTACCAACTCCATATCGCCGCCGTCGCCTTTAAGCAGCGTGCGCCAGTTGGTTTTGTCAGCAATGTGCTTTGCTAACTCAACTTCGATCAGGCCAGAAATCTGACGTGTTTTTACCTTCAAGATAGGCAAACCCTGAGTCGCGCCTTGGTCAATCCAACGGGTAGGGATTTGAGTATGACGAGTGATACCCACCTTTAGGCTTGATGTGTTCGATAGGTAAACGAAATGATCAACCATGCAGTTCTCTTCGCCCCATTGAGGCTCACGACAAGTGCCTTCATCGTAGTGGCAAGTCTCTGGTTTCATGATGCACATGTCGCAGCTTGCTAGCTTTTTCATGCACACAAAGCAGTGGCCTTGAGAGTAGCTTTTCTTGGTTTTCTTACCACACGAACAACAAAAAATATTGCCGGTATGGGTAAGGTTGATGGTTTTACCAATCAGAGGGTTTAGCTCTACAAACTCTTCACCTACAGGTAAACGGTAAGTAACCGCACCATCAAGGGAAGCACTCATCTTCTTGAGTGTTCCTTTTGCTAATAAAGACATGACATTACTCGTAGTATTTTGATTATTATTTCGTCCACTCGCTCGCCTTGTGAACAGGCGATACGGTTAACGATGATTTGCGATGAGTATAACAAATAGAGTCTGCTTTTATACGCAATATTGCTCGATTATTGCGATGGATAATTGATGGTAAACACTCAGTTTAAATTATGGTATGACATTTTGTTCAGGCGTGATATAACGCTTTTAAGTGGATTATTGGCATCAATATCACTAATCCACTCAGGTTGTTTTTTATCATGAAATCCCAACGATAGGGACCTTAAGCCGGAAGCTTAGACGTGAAGTGGATCCATAAGATTGTTATCTTTTTAGTTATCGCAACACTTGCCATTGTGCAGTATTACCGTGTGAGCGGAAATCGTGTGATAACGGCAATTACCCCTGACAAATATGAATTTATCGCGACCAGCGATCAAGTTGATAGGGGAGTCAGTACGTCCCAGTTATCCTATGAAAATGGACAGTACATTCTCGATTGTGAACTTAAAGAATCTGAGTATCCTTGGCCTTACTGTGGGCTGTCGATTCGTATCAACCGAGACATCACCGCGGGTCTTGACCTTTCTCAGTACCACACCTTTAGAGTGAACATTGATTACCATGCGGAAGCTGACTCTAGTGGCCGTTTGAGAACCTACCTACGTAACTACAACCCTGCTTATTCGGTGCCTGATAACGAGTACACACATAAGTACAACGGGATGGAATTTTCTCCAGGAATCGATGGTGGTGTGATTGAGATTCCGATCAAAAACCTGCAAGTGATGACATGGTGGCTGGCTGATAACGACATTGCGTTAGAGCATTCGGCCCCTGAATTTTCGAATGTGAATATGGTTGAGTTTGCTACTGCGTCTGGGGCGAAACTCGGTCACCACAGAATCGTCATCCGCAGTATTGAGTTCGAAGGTTCGTATATCACCGCAGAAAGCTTGTTCATGATCCTACTGTTTGTGTGGGTGGGCACGGGCACCGTATTCTTGCTGTCGGAGTTAAACCGCTCAAGAAAACGCATGGTGATCGCAGAGAAAAGACATCATCACTTAAAGAACGTCAATCGCGCACTGAGAGAACAGAATTTTGAGTTTTCAGAGATGGCCCATCGTGATGAGTTAACCGGAATACTAAACCGCCACGCGATTCGTGATTGGTTGAAAATGCAGTCACAGTATGTGAAGCAAGGGCATGGCAAGCTGGGTATGTTGTATCTCGATATCGACTACTTCAAGAGCGTGAATGACAAGTACGGGCACCAAATGGGTGACCATATTCTACGTGAGTTCAGCATGGTGGTGGGCAGTTCGATCAGCGCTACCGACAAGTTGGTGAGATGGGGTGGTGAAGAGTTCATTGTTTTTTGCCCTGAGACTGATCTTGGCGAAGCACAAAGAAAGGCCGAGAAAATTCGACTTTTAGTCAGCCAACACCTTTGGGTTCATGGCGATCCACTGACATGCAGTATTGGTGCTGCCGAGATGAAGCAAGAGCGAGTGACAGAGACCATTGCTCGCGCTGATGAAGCTTTATATCAAGCGAAGCATTCAGGTCGAAATCAGGTGATCTTGAGTCACTAATCTGAAAATTGTTTTGATTAGTTTATAAGCCACACGTGCATATGTGACGTGTGGCGTTTTTATGGCTGCTCGATGAGTTTACCCTCTAGAGCCTTTGTTGGTTTGCTTGGATAAAGTATAAAAATGATCTCATTGTTCTTTAAATGTCTGCTGGGTGCCGCGGCGGTTTTGTTGATTGCGCTGTTGTCGAAGAGTAAGAGCTTCTACATCTCTGGTTTAGTGCCGCTGTTTCCGACCTTTGCTCTGATTGCTCACTACATTGTCGGCACGGAACAAACCATGGTCGAGTTGCGTACTACCGCACTGTTTGGCCTGTTTTCGCTTGTGCCATACGCCGCTTATCTTGGTGCAGTGTACGTGTTCAGTTATCGCTATAACTTGGTGTCGACGCTCTCGTTAGCGACCTTAGTGTGGGTGTTGTGTGCTTCGATGTTGCTGCTAGGTTGGACGCGTTTAGTACCAAGCGCAATTTAATGCTGTTGTTCTGAAGAGAGATGAGTTGCTTGCTTTAGCCAATAGCCAATAGCCAAAAACAAAAAAGGTGGCGCGGGGCCACCAAAAGGGAAAAGCGTTTCTTGTTTTTATGTGCCCGTTCAGTTGACTGATAGATTCAAACTGAGCGGGCATTTTTGTACTGGTTGAACCGGGGGAAGTTCAACCAGTTTAGGGGAGCATTCCTCTAAGCATGCGCTTATAGAACGTTAGTGTTTACCAGAAGATCCAAGCGAACAGAGTCAGAACTAGGATACAAACTAGGTTCAACACCATACCGATTCGCATCATCTCTTTCTGCTTGATGTGACCCGAGCCAAACACGATTGCGTTAGGTGGTGTCGCTACTGGCAGCATGAAGGCACAAGATGCTGCAACCGCAATCAGTGCAGATAAGATTACCGGAGACATACCCAGCGCTTCAGCAATGGTCGCAAATACAGGGACAAGCAATGCTGCACTCGCTGTGTTACTCGCAAATTCTGTTAGGAATACCACGAACGCTACCACGGCTAGAATCGTAAGCAGTACGCCTGCTGTTTCTAAAAATCCGCTTAGTGAGTGTGCTAGGAATACGCTGGTTCCTGTCGCTTTTAGAATGTTACTTAAACAGATACCACCACCGAACAGGATAAGCACACCCCAGTCCGTTGTCTTCTCAACGTCTTTCCATTCCACCGCTCTAGAAGCGCCAAGCAATACAATTGCGCCAATCGCTACCAAGCTATCGAATTTAGAGAATCCGCCAATCATTGCGTTGATTGGTTTACCGAATATCCAAAGCGTTACTGTTAAAAGGAAGATAGACAGTGTGATTTTCTTGCTGTTTGTCCACTCAACAGGTGCATGGTCTAGCTCGAATTTGTGGTCAAGTTTTGGCTTAGTCATCACGTAAAGAATAATCATCGCGATTGGAAGTAAGATCATTGAGATAGGTAGGCCAAGTGCCATCCACTCTGTGAAGCTCAAGCCAACTTCTGCCGCCGCAATTGCGTTTGGTGGGCTACCAACCAAGGTTGCGATACCACCGATTGAAGCACAGTAAGCGATACCCAGTAGCACGAACACGTAGGTGTTGCGGTCTTCACTTTGGTCAACCTTGTTCATGATGCCAAGAACAAGAGGAAGCATCATTGCAGTGGTGGCCGTGTTTGAGATCCACATCGATAGACCTGCACTCACACCGAACAACATGAACACAGCGACTGACATTCTGCCTTTTGCTATCAGCAGTACTTTGTCAGCAATTGCTTTGTCTAGTTCTTGCTTGTTCAGTGCGGCTGCTAATGCGAAGCCACCCATGAATAAGAAGATGATTGGGTTTGAGAAGTTAGCCAGCGCTGCGGGCGTGTTGAATACACCAAACAAGACAGCCAATAGGGGAACGAGCAAAGCGGTGATGCTGACGTGAATAGCTTCTGTTAACCATAGAATGGCAACGAACACGAGAATACTTAAACCTGTATTCACTTGCGCTTCGAATGGCAGGGTATTGAGCAAAACTGCAAATAGCGTGAAATTACCAATTAATATCATGCTGTTGCGGGTAAACAACCAGTGTTTCAGTGTAGTAACAAGTGCCGTCATAAGACGCTCCTTTTGTTTATCCTCGTTGTATTGGTGCACGACTTCATTGAGTTGTGCTTATTATTTTCGAGGTATATAGCTTGATGTAGGGTCAGACTTTGTTGGAAGAATGTTACTCAAGTTAATAAAGGAGTGTTGGTGTGTTTTTGCTTAACAATGGGGAAGTGTGAGGCAACAAATTCAAAATGTGTAGTTTTCTACACATCGGTCTCTGCTGGGTCTGTAATCGGGCTTGTTGTTGGGTCTACAACAGGCTCTACAGTGGGGTCAGTGATAGGGTTTGGGATCGGAAATGATTCCGGTTTTGGACTCGGTTGAATCGGCTCTTTAGGTCCAAGGAACTTTGGCGTTGTCCCCATAATATACAGATCAAGGAATGCTTTGGTACGCGCAAACACTTCACGCAAACGTATTGAGCTTCCCGAGTGATGGGTTGGTCCTGAAACGGCTAAACACTGCGCGTGAATATCGTAAGAATTGGCGATGAATAGCGCTCTTTCACAGTGGAATTTTTGAGTGATGATCAGAAAGTTATCGGTATCGAATATCTTTTTGGCGCGAACAATCGAGTCTAAGGTTCTGAAACCCGCATAATCTAGATTGATGCGTTCCTCGGGGACGCCCGCTTTTAACAAGTCGCGTTTCATCGTCCACGGTTCATTGTAAGAGCGATGAGCGTTATCGCCACTCAGTAGAAATTGATCTACTTTTTCACGATCGAACAGCTCAATCGCAGCTTCGATTCGGTGCTTATAATAGTCGTTGAGTGTTCGACCCAAATATTTGCTCGTGCCAAGTACGACGGCGACCTCAAGCTCGGGCACTTCATCTATATCGTAGATGATGCGATCTTCCGCTTGCCATGAAACCCAATAATCGATCGCAATAACCGCAGCGCTGCCTACTAAGAACACGAGGAAAGCGCCAAACAGAAAACCTTGCAGTTTTTTGTAAGCTTTTTTTATGTAGCTACGGATAATGTGAGAATCAAATTTCACTCTCGGTATGGTCCTTTCACTGAGCATTAATTTTTGAGTGCTCGATAATACCAAATAAAAATGAGAAAAATCAGTTAAAAAGACAAGACAGTGTAAAGAAAAAAGCCCCTGCAATTGCAGAGGCTCTTAGAAGAGTAGTTAACGCTCTTTATTAGAATGCCGTGCGCTTGTAGCGACGGTAAACTGGCTGCCAGAAGTGCTGGTCAATCGCTTGTTGCAGTGCATCTTCAGTGATCTCTAGAGCAACGCCCTGTTCAATCGCCTTCTTACCTACAGCAAGAGCAATCTTCTTCGATACCGTGTGGATCTCTTCCAATGGTGGAAGTAGAGCGCCTGTGCCATTGATTGCTAGTGGAGAACACGTAGCAAGTGCACGGCTTGATTCCATTAGCATTTCGTCAGTGATGCGTGAAGCATTCACAGCCAATACACCAAGGCCAATACCTGGGAAGATGTAGCTGTTGTTACACTGAGCGATTGGGTAAGTGGTACCGTTGTGAACGACTGGCTCAAATGGGCTACCTGTCGCAACAAGTGCTTGGCCATCAGTCCAACGAATAATGTCGTTTGGCGTTGCTTCAACACGGCTTGTTGGGTTCGACAGTGGGAACACGATAGGGCGTTCACAGTGTAGGTTCATCTCTTTGATGACTTCTTTGCTGAATAGACCTGGAGCACCAGATACACCAACCAATACGGTTGGTTTCGCGTGGCGAACAACGTCTAGTAGAGAGAAACCAGTGCCGTCGCTTTCCCAGTCTTTGGTGTTTTCGTTGGTTTGAACCAGACGCTGTTGGAAATCAAGCAGGTTTTGCATGCCTTCCTGTAGCAGACCCCAACGGTCAACCATGTAAACTTGAGAGCGAGCTTGCGCATCGCTGATACCTTCAGACACCATTTGAGCAATGATAGCTTCAGCAATACCACAACCCGCAGAACCCGCACCTAAGAAGGTGATACGCTGATCTGACAGTTTGCTGTTTGCTGCTTTACATGCTGCAAGTAGAGAACCAACCGTTACGGCTGCTGTGCCCTGGATATCATCGTTGAAACAACAGATGCGATCTTTGTAACGTTCAAGCAGTGGCATTGCGTTCTTTTGTGCGAAATCTTCGAACTGAACTAATGCATCTGGCCAACGGCGTTGAACCGCTTGGATGAACTCTTCAACGAATGCATCGTAGTCAGCACCTGTGATACGAGGATGACGCCAGCCCATGTACATTGGGTCAGCAAGACGTTGAGGGTTGTTAGTACCCACATCGAGCACGATTGGTAGCATGTAAGCTGGGCTGATACCGCCACAAGCTGTGTAAAGTGCTAGCTTACCAATTGGAATACCCATACCACCGATGCCTTGGTCTCCCAAACCAAGAATACGCTCACCATCCGTAACCACGATAACTTTAACGTTGTGGTTTGTCGCATTATTCAGTAGGTCATCGATACGATCGCGGTTCGGGTATGAGATAAACAGACCACGGCCACGACGGTAAATATTTGAGAAGTTCTCACATGCTGCGCCAACTGTTGGCGTGTAAATGATAGGCATCATTTCAGAGATGTGGTTTTGAACTAAACGATAAAAAAGCGTTTCATTAGTGTCTTGGATGTTACGAAGGTAGATATGCTTATCCATATCACTTTCGAAGTTACAATATTGTTTGTATGCACGTCCTACTTGCTCTTGGATTGTTTCGGTTGTTTCCGGTAACAAACCTTCAAGGTTGAAAGAACTGCGCTCTTCAGCAGAGAATGCGCTGCCTTTGTTTAGAAGAGGTGTACTTAGTAGAGCAGGACCAGCATAAGGGATATATAGAGGGCGTTTATCGTTGTTCATTGGATGCCTAATATGGGAGAAAGGGTAACTGAAAAATGATAACGGTTTAGTTATTCAATTGTAAATAGTTTCTCCGCGATCTGAGCAAACAAAATGATATTCTTACCTCTGTCCCACACTTATCGAATTTCAACACGATAATTCGTTATACTTTGCTCACACTTTTTCGCGACTCGCCATTTTATGTCATTACTTCCCATCGATGCTTATCAAAACATATTCCACGAACAAATCGTTAATTCTCACCTTGTCGTAGAGGCTGAAACCGGATCGGGTAAATCTACGCGCCTGCCGCTTTGGGCTTCTCAACATGGGCGAGTGCTGGTGGTGGAGCCAAGACGCATCGCGTGTACATCACTGGCTAAATATCTCGCGCAGCAATCGGGCGAGAAGTTGGGTAGTAAAGTGGGCTATGCGATTAAGCTTGAATCGGAATACAACGAGCAAACTAACGTTGTTTTTGTGACGCCCGGTATCGCGCTGCGCTGGTTATCAGAAGATGGATTGGCTAACTTTGATGTGATTGTGGTAGATGAATTTCACGAGAGACGCTGGGACATTGATCTGCTGGTGGCGATTCTGAAACAAAAAGCGAGTCATCGTTTGGTGATCACATCAGCAACCATTGAGGGTGAACGCCTTGCTCATTATTTGGATGCGAATCGAATAAGCTGTGAAGGGCGAACTTATCAAGTTGAGATTGGGCACAGAGCGAACGAATCCAGAACACTGCCTGATATTCGACATCTAGAGCTGCGCATTGCGGAAGAAGTGAATCATCAGCTGATCGCTTCTTCTGGCGATATGTTGGTTTTTCTGCCGGGTAAAAAAGAGATCGTGCAATGCGAACAAGCCTTGGCAAAGAATCCAGATATCCAAGTCGTTAAATTGCATGCCTCGGTCAGTGATAAAGAGCGAGATTTAGCGTTATCTGGCCGGAATATCAATACTGAAGTTAATGGTTTGAGAAAGGTCATCCTTGCGACCAACGTTGCAGAAACCTCATTAACCATTCCTGACATTGGGGTGGTGATAGATTCAGGATTAGAGAGACGCACCGTTCAGCGTAATGGCAGAACCACACTGATGCTTAAATCCATATCACGAGCGAGTGCCAAACAGCGAGCTGGCCGCGCGGGTAGGGTAATGGACGGCGTTTGCGTTCGCCTATATGGTGAGCACGCGGCGTTAGAGTTAGTCACACCGCCTGAATTACAGCGTGAAGAGCTGACTGAACCTATGTTGGCCGCGGCATGTTGTGGCGCTCCGCTTGAGAGCTTGTCCTTCCTTGATCCTATTCCAGAGAAATCACTAAACAGTGCAACTCAAACCTTGCTGACGATGGAAGCGATTAACGCCAACCATCAAATTACCGAGCATGGCAAAAAGTTGTATCCGTTGCCGATTGATGCTTTGTATGCCGATATCGTTACTCGAATCAAAACCAAAGCATTAAAAGAGGCGATGGTCGATCTCACTGCGGCGTTGTCCGTTCCTGCTCGCTTGTATCAGTTACCAAACAATGTAGAACATCTTGAAGCGCTCGCGCAACAAGAGAGGGAAGGGTGTGATTTAAGCCTGTTGATTCAGATTGTGCGTGGTCGCGAATATCCGCATTTAGACATCGACCAACAGGCACTGAATGAAGCTCAAGGACTGGCTAAGCAAATGCGGGAGGTATTTGAACTTCCTCAGCTAGAAGTCGGGTCACGTTTCCAACGCATTGAACTGCTCAAGACCATTGTGAATCTGCATCCTGAACTGGTGTTTGTGCGCCGACTTAAAAGGAAAGAAGCCTTTGCTAATGGATTATTAGAGGTGGTACTCGGTCGTCAGAATCGTTTCCCTGATAATGCACAAGCGATGTTGGTGTTGGATACTCACAGCTTGCCGGGAAGAGGCGTTAAGCAGACACTGACCTTAGCGACGGTCACGGCCCCCATTCCTCTTGAGCTTATCATTGATGCTGAACTAGGAGAGTGGGAGCAAGGCGAAACAGTCGTGAATGACGATGGCGTTTTTACCGAGATGGCGTTGGTGTACGCAGGCCGTACGATTACGACCAAGCTCGTCGCGGCTGAAGGACAATTATCGTTAAAGCCTATCGTCGACCTCGTGTTAAATGGAGACCAGCTTCCGGGTTTTGCAAAGGTTCGCACTCGAGAAATCAAACACTGGCAGCTGTATGTGAAACTTGGTCTCGATGAACAAACTCAATACACACCAGAAATTGAGAGCATTAACTTTGAGCTATGGTTTATAGAGCAGCTTGAAGTACTAGGTGTTACTGATGTCAGCGAATTGGAAATGTTCGACCATGCAGACATACCGTTTGATGGCATTCCAACTTGGCTCTATTCAGAGTTTTCGGAAAAATATCCGTTTGCATTGAGCCTTGCCGACTTGCAACTCGATGTCGAATACTTGCCCGCAAGAAAGCTGATTTACGTCCACTATCAATCGGGTAGTCGAAAGTTATCGCCAAAACGTTGGGAGCTACCGACATGGTCTGGCTGGCGTATTCAGTACAAAAAAGCGAGCCGAATAATTGATATCAAATAGATGGATAAGTTTTATCTCTAAAATATTAATCAAATAGGTGCATATATGATTTTTCAGTGCTTATTTTGTTACAAGTTTGATTTTTATATGCCTTTTTAACCAATCAAAAGGTCATAAAAGACTATTCTTCTATATCCTATTGCTATAAAGAAAGAGTTGATAGATATTGAGTATATTGTGTTGCCAAAGTGTCGGGGGACATCATGGATAAACAGGAAGAGACGCGTGTAGAGTTCGATTACACAACATTTCTTGGCGCCTCATGCAGTAAAAAATGGACTTTTCTGGAAGCACTCACCACAATTGCGCCAGTGTTCAGTACCGTCTGGCGAGATAGCATTAAAGAGCTAGCAAGCCCTGAAGATCGTTTATGGCAGATGGCATTGAAATCAATGTCGACGCGTAAAAGTGATGAGTCGAACATTGTTACCTTACTCAAGCTTGCTAAGCTGGAAGGGATCAATGAGCTCAAAGTGGTGATGCCATATTCGCTTGAAGAAGAGCAGATCGAGTATATTGAGTCGCGCAGTCATTTAGTGATTGCGGGTAATTCTGGAGAAGAGTTCACTATTAGGCTGTAACTTCAGTTCGCCTATAACCTCTCTCAGGAATAGTAAAACGTACACGTAAAAAGGGCCTCAAATATTGAGGCCCTTTTAGTATCTAAAACTTGTGTCTAGGAGCTTATTAGCTTTCGAGCTTTCTATTTTGATATTAAGCAATTAAGCAATTAAGCGACTAGTCGATTAGACCATAGTCAGCGCGCAGAACATCAATGATCTCTTGCTTAGGATTTTCGCTCAGTACGATCTCCGCACCTGTGATTTTCGCTGCGATATCAAGGTAAGTACGAGACAAAGACATTAGCGAATCCAGTGGAAGTTCATTGTCACGAGCTAGTGCTTCACGCTCTGGCATACGTTCTTTGTTCAAAAGAATGTCGGCATCAGGGAAGTAGTTAAGCAAGAACTGACGGAAGCCTTCTTTTGAATTCTCAACGATGTTGCCGTTGTTGTATTCCTGAGTATCCCAAATGCGAGATGAATCTGGAGTACCGACTTCGTCCATGTAGATAAGCTTTTCTTTGCCTTGAGCATCGTTGACGTAGCCAAACTCAAATTTGGTATCAACAAAGGTCTGGTCTACTTTTGCTAGCGCTTGGCTGATTACGTTGAAGCCTTCTTTAAGAAGCTTCTCGTAATGAGCGATGTCGCTTGCTTGAGTAAAGTTGAATGCTGCAAAGTTATCTTCGATGTTGTTACGAGTGATGTTCACATCGTCAGCTTCTGGAACGCCAGGAATACCTTTCAGAATCCCTTTTGTTGAAGGCGTGATCAGTAGCTCAGGCAACTTCTTGTCTTTCTCAAGGCCTTCAGGCATCTCGATACCACAGAACTCACGTTCGCCGTTTGCGTATGCACGCCACATTGAACCTGTGATGTATTGACGACAAATCGCTTCGATCATGACTGGGCGAGCTTTTTGTACAATCCATACGAACGGGTGAGGGATATCAAGAATATGACTGTCAGCAAGTCCGTTGTCTTTAAACAATTTGAACCAGTGGTTAGAGATAGCATTCAGAGCCGCTCCCTTACCTGGAACACCTTTAAGATTCCCTTCACCACGCCAGATACAATCAAATGCAGAGATACGGTCACTGATCACCATGATTGCTAAAGGCGCATCTGGTGCTACATCGTAGCCTTTCTCTTTAATTAGTCGTTGGCTATCTTCTTCAGTTAACCAGTAGACCGAACGAACCTTGCCACTGTGGACAGGTTTATCAGTACGGATTGGTAGGTCATCATTTACGGCAAGAACTTGATCAGCAAGGCTCATTTAGACATTCCTATCTTTTATCAAACGTCATACAGAGAAGTGCGGTGTGCACATGATTAGACGGGCATTATACCCAATCTACTATTTGCTTCCAGAGAAAAAGCAAACGATTGCTAAATCTGTTGTTTAAATAAAAACCCCCGCCTAACAATCCGCTAAAAAATTGGCGAATTGTATGGCAGGGGAAGGCAGTATGTTTGGACTGTGTTTTGGCGAATTGTTTGTTAAGTTAACTTAAGTTTGTTAGCTAAAAGATTAAGCTATGTTTGTGGACAACGTTTTGAGCCAAAATGTTATTAAGCAATATGGCTTAGTGAATACGCTCTGAATTTGCATCCATAAAGAAGACTTCACATTGAAAGCGTAATCCTAATGTTCTTAGGTACTGTTGACTGAACTGATCAATCGATGCACTTGCAACAATCGCACTCGCATTCTTAGATCGAATGGCTTTCTCGACAGTCTCTACTTCAGTCATTTGATGAGAGGCTTTCATATGAATAACGCGGTCGCAGCAAACATTATGTTGCTTAAGCTGCTTAGCCGACGGTCTTGGTGTTTGAGCCGTAAACAGTAACCACTGATGTTGATTGGACAGCAACGCCATTCTTGCAAACAACGCTTCCTCGTTTGAATTTTTGCTTTTACGAGAAACTGATGTAAATGCGCAGTGAACTAGCGGGCTAGAGTGTTGTGCTTTAACGTGTGCTTGAATCATTTTGCTGTCCTTATATACATGCTGTATGTGTATACAGTAGTTTTAGTTGCTTATAAGATCAAGCGTTTTTTGCGGGATTATTGGACGATTTCGTTTGGAATTATGGATGAAAAACAATTAAATCATTGAAATTGTTAGATAAATTAAATTTGAATGAATTTGCTGTTTTGTCTCATAAGTTGAAAAAATGTGAGCTTTATACAGGTGTATACAGTGGTTTTGATAGAAAAGTACTGTATACACCTGTATAGAAGAGAGAAGATCTAAAATCGCAGGCACAAAAAAAGCGCCTTAGGCGCTTTCTTATATTTCACGGTGTTGCTTATCTCAATGTCGCTTGGGAGAGTTTTGCTCTCATTTCCATTTCACCAATATTGAACTGGCGAACATCAATGGTTGCAATATCATTGCACTCTTTACATGCATGATGACACTTACCATCTAGGTAGTCGTGCTTTTTAACTAGGCTTGGCTTTTTGCACCAATCACAAACGCCTTCTATTGTGAACATATTCTCTCCTCACCTGTTTAAGTCAGGTGTATTTTCGGCGCAAATTATGACACAAGTAAGACCTATTAGTTAATAGTTTGTTACCCGTTTTTGAGAGGGGGATCGATTGCAACACCAATAAAATCGATATCTTTGAGATCTTGAAAAATGAAGATGTGTGTTTGTTTACGGTTTTGTAACATTTTGTAAAATGGTTTTTAGCGCATTGTTCAAACGTTTCATTTCTTCGTCACATCCGTGACCATCTGGATGGTAGATCTTTGATAGCTGTTTGTATCGGATCTTGATGATTTTTTGGTCAGGGATTGAGCTGGGCGTGTAGCCAAATAGCGCGCAAGCCACCTGCAGATGACTTAGACCTTTGCTGCTTTTCTGCTTCTTCAATTCGTGGAACATAGTGTGCAACTGACGTTTTTGCTGCTTAATCGTCAGGTCCTTCGAGCTAAGCTGCGCTTCAAGTGATTGTTGTTGCTGTCGCGAATCACCCGACTCTAGAGCTTGTCTTCTTCTTGAGATAACGAGCGTCGCAATAATGCTGACGATTGAAATCAACACGGCCAACGCAGCACCAATCATATAGTCAGAGCTAGTTAGGTTAGAACTGGAGAGGTTAGAGCGTGATGCTTGGTTAGATTGAACGTGCTGAGATAACCCCTGACTGGTGTCTATTTCAGAGTCGATGCTGTCATCGAGCTGTTCTATTGAAGAGATCTGCTTTGCACGTTGCTGGTTGAATTGCGCTTCCAAAATGCGGTTGTAGCCATCTTCTGCATTCGGGTTGTTTTTTAAGGCTGCTTCATACCATAGCTGCGCTTTATCTAACGGTTGAAGGAGGTCTTGTTCTAGCGAGGATTCGTAGAGTTTTGCGACCTCAATAGGCGCGCGCTGGTTACCTTGCAACGCTGCTTTAATAAACAATTCCAAAGCAAGCTTGTTACTTTGTTCAACACCTGTTCCTGCCAAGTACCATTCACCCAGTCTAAATTGCGCGTTTGGGTTACCATTCTCTGCTGACTGCGTGTACCAATACAATGCATCACTGGTGCTAACAGGAACGTCGACACCCGATTCATAAGCTTGAGCTAATTGGTATTGAGAAACTGGATCTTGAGGTTGTGATTCTAGTGAAAATTCATCACTGCTTGCTGCGTGCACGAAACGTGTGGTGGACAGCTGTATCGTGGAAAAGATGAGGGCTAGAAATAGAGCTCTAAGAAGTGATGATGACAGAATGTTGGATAGGATCAGCAAAAGATAAGTCTCGTAAAAAAGCCCAGAATCGATATGTCAGTATGAATACGCTTTATGGTTGTTGGTTATTATTATCACGTTAAATGAGTAACATAACTGATAAACAACTATATAGAGGTTAATTCAAGAGATAAAGACGGACTGGGCTTTAATCGTGCTACTTAAGCGGCAAGATTTGAATTTCTACGCGACGGTTACAAGCACGACCTTGAGAGGTGTTGTTGTCACATAGAGGGTAACGCTCACCGTTACCACGAGCAATAGCACGACCTGCAGCAACGTCTTGAGAGATCAAGAATGCACGAACAGATTCGGCACGACGCTCAGAAAGGGTTTGATTGGTTGATTCGCTGCCAGTGCTGTCAGTATGACCTTCAATCACTAGGCTAGTGTCTGGGTATTCAACGAGGATGCGAGCAACGCCGCGAAGGGTATTGTGAATGCTTGATTCTAAAGCGTAAGAGCCAGAATCAAAACCGATGCCGTTTTCTAGGCGAAGTAGAAGTTGGTTCTCACCGACACGTTCAACTTGAACGCCTGAATTCATTAGCTCTTCACGAAGGGCTGCTTCTTGTCGGTCAAAGTAGTAACCAATACCACCACCAACAGCCGCACCACCTGCTGCGCCGATAAGTGCACGTTTACCACGATCTTTAGAGTCACCAGTAGCAGCACCAGCAACGGCACCAGCGAGTGCACCAATTAGAGCGCCTTGAGTTGCAGAGTTAGTCTCAGATTCGCCAGTTGTCGCGTTTTGGCGTTGAGTTGCCTGACAACCCGTTAAAGCGATAGTAAGCGCTAGGGCTAGTGTGATTTTTTTCAACGTATTTTCTCCATCATGTACTTCTGTCAAACGAATGAATCCGAGTGACAAACATAGTCCTGTAAATCTTATTGATGGTTTTTATCAATACGTCGAAGTAATGTAAAGTGGCTCTATGATTTAGTTATCTTTTTAGCTGCCTGGGTACCGCCAACTGGTCGATTAACAGACAATTTACGACCTTTCTTCAAACCAACTTCATAATCGGCGGTGAGGTTTTTCATCGCTTCTCTCAGTTGCTGCTTGAACGTTTCACGGTCGATATTTTTGAATTCTTTATCAATGTAGTTATTGATCTTGTTGTTTGATTCGTCGTCTGGGGTAATGGTTGGCAGCTTTTCAAGTGCACCTTCAACCCAGCCTGAAACAAACGAGTTTACGCGGCGAGTCACTTCTAATGACCCTGTGCCAGAGCCAGCAAAGCTATTTCTGAATTGGCCGGTATGTTCATTCAGTTCACGATAAATGATATCGAAAGCGAAGGCTGCGAAGATCGCGCGATCGGCTTCACCAATGAACTCAACACGCTTGAGGCCTTTGTGATTCAGTAATACGGCTTCTACGCCAAATTTGGTGTTGATACCGCGAATAACACGCAGCAATGTAGAACTGATATTTGCAGGTAACAGGTGACTGGACTGAGTTTTCCCCATCTTGATAAATTCAATATCGTCTTTTTCGAGACCATATTTCAGCATCAAGTTATGCGCCATTTTTATCGCATTGGCCGCTTCATTGACGTTCGCAGAATTTCCAAGCTCAAGACACTTGGCAATTTTCTTTAGGGCTTTTTTCTTATCCATCGACAATTTAATCAGTACCGCAAATTTTTAAAAGTCCAACATTTTACATGTTTTCGCGGGTAACAGAAAGGCAAAACTGGTTTGATGAACAAGTGAGGCGGTGAACATTGGACTGCATGAGCCGACTTGGCGGTAAAAACAAAAACGCCATCAAGCGTATTGATGGCGTTAGTGACACGTTTTTTCAATGTGTCTAGAGCATTCGTAAACTAGATACCCAGTTCATCGAGTAGATCTGCTGCAGAGTCATTGCCTGAGCTTTGAGCTGGCTTGTTCGCTTCTTGCATTTTTTTCTGAGTCGCCTCAAGAATGCTATCTGGACATTCGTCTTCTGCGATTTCAAATTCTTCCAATTGAATGAATTCGGTCTTATCCATCGCAAGCTCAAGGTAGAAAATGTTGTTATTAGCGGTAGAGAAGGTAACACGACGAGCTTGTGGACGATCGAGATTAGTATCAACAGAAAGGTTAACTTGTTTGTTCAGAGCCAGCATTTTCGGTTGGTTTTGTGTGATGTTGGTTTGCAGCTCTTTGCGGATTTTATTGGTGAAGTCGCCAACTAATTGGTTCATCAGCTCACCCAACACATCGCCCACTTCATCTGAAGTATGAAGCACAGCGAGTTCGTTTTCAGGCATGCCCATATTGCGCATGTAATTGGTGTAGATCTCTAGCGCTGCTTTGGACGTAAAATTGATAACAACAAGACCAGAAAAGCCGCCGTCAAACAAAACGAAGCAACCAAAGTCTGGCTTTAGGCTCGTCTTGTTGATCTTTTGAACCATGGCTGAATAGGACACCTGAGAAGCCGTCGCTGAAGTTAGTACGCTTGAGACTGATTGGCATAGTTTAAGAAGGATATCTTCAGTTGTGACTGTTTTGTTTTTTTTCATTGTGATGTGCTCGTGGAGATGTCTTAAACAAAATGTTACTCAGTATATTGCTACTGAATTAAGACGAAAGTGACTATTTCTCCATTCTTGCACTGAGATTCTGATTTGATCACCTTTTTATATGATCTTAATAGTAGTAAAGTGACGAAATTCAAAGAAAATTATTAAAAATCTCAGATAACCCAATGCTGATAGGATCAGCGAAGTAGGGGCAGGAAGCAAATGTTACCAAGACTTCAACTCAATGCTGATGTCGATCCAGTTGTCGTACGCTTTTTAGATGAACTAAAAACAGCGGGCTTTACTGGCGACATTGAATCTCAATATTCTAGCCGTTTGGCTGTGGCGACTGATAATAGTGTCTATCAGCAATTGCCGCAGGCGGTCATCCTTCCTAAAACAACGCAAGACGTTGTGCTTATCGGTAAAGTGGTTTCTAAATCCGCTTACGAACGCGTGACTTTTTCCCCTCGTGGCGGTGGTACGGGAACCAACGGACAATCTTTAACAAAAGGTGTCGTGGTTGACCTGTCGCGATACATGAATAAGGTTCTAGAGATTAACGAGAAAGAAGGCTGGGTAAGAGTTCAGTCTGGTGTCGTTAAAGATCAATTGAACGACGCTGTTCGCCCTTATGGTTACTTTTTCTCTCCAGACCTTTCTACCAGTAACCGAGCAACTTTAGGCGGCATGATCAATACCGATGCTTCGGGTCAAGGATCGTTGAAGTACGGCAAAACCTCAGACCATGTATTGTCGCTGCAAGCGGTGTTTGCAGATGGTTCATGTCTAGAATCTGATTTATCACACGGCTTACCCGTTGAGGGTGAATTCGCTCACCATGCACTTGCCGTGACTGAGGCGGTTTGTCGAGACAAGCGCGCTCAAATCTTAGATAAATTCCCTCCGCTGAATCGCTTCTTAACAGGCTACGACCTAAAGAATGCGATAAGCGAACAAGACGATAGCTTTGACCTAACTCGCGTTCTATGTGGCGCTGAAGGCTCGTTAGCATTCATCACGGAAGCAAAGTTAAACCTAACCAAGATTCCAAAAGCGCGCACACTGGTTAACGTGAAATACAACACGTTTGATTCTGCGTTGCGTAATGCGCCGTTCATGGTAGAAGCGAAAGCACTGTCTGTTGAAACGGTGGATTCAAGAGTATTGAACCTAGCGAAGCAAGACATCGTTTGGCACACCGTGAGCGACCTGCTGACCGATGTTCCTAACAAAGAGATGCTTGGCATCAACATGGTTGAGTTTGCAGGCCAAGATGAAGCGGAAGTTGAACAGCAAGTCCAAGCGCTGACTGCACGCCTTGAAACCATGGTTGAAAGTGAAGAAGCCGGCGTGATTGGTTTCCAAGTGTGTAGCGACTTGGCGAGCATTGGCCGAATCTACAACATGCGTAAGAAAGCGGTGGGTCTTTTAGGTGCGGCGAAAGGCCGAGCTAAGCCCGTCGCTTTTGCTGAGGATACTTGTGTACCACCAGAAAACTTGGCGGACTTTATCTCTGAATTTAGAGTGTTACTCGATTCAAAAGAGTTGAATTACGGCATGTTTGGTCACGTGGATGCAGGCGTATTACACGTTCGTCCGGCATTGGATCTGTGTGATCCGATGCAAGAAGCCTTGATGCACGAAGTCTCTGATGAAGTGGTTAAGCTGGTGGCTAAATACGGCGGCTTGATGTGGGGTGAACACGGTAAAGGCTTCCGTTCTGAGTATGGACCTGACTTCTTTGGTGAAGAGCTGTTTACCGAATTAAGACGTGTTAAAGCAGCATTCGACCCGCATAACAAGATGAACCCTGGCAAGATCTGTACGCCTTTAGAAAGTGACGCTGAATTGGTGAAAGTCACCGATACTAAGCGTGGTTTCTACGACCGTCAGATCGACGTACAAGTTCGTGATAGCTTCAAGCAAGCAATGGAATGTAACGGCAACGGCTTGTGTTTCAACTACGATACTAGCTCGCCAATGTGTCCTTCAATGAAAGTCACGGCTGACCGACGTCACTCACCAAAAGGCCGCGCAGGCTTGGTAAGAGAGTGGTTGCGTCAACTGACTGAGCAAGGCGTTGATATTCTCGACCTTGAGCAAGAAGCGTTGAAAGACAACACACCCGTTAAGACTATGATTGAGCGTGTTCGCAATACGATGAACAAACGCCATGAGTACGATTTCTCGCATGAAGTTCATGAGGCGATGAATGGTTGTTTGGCGTGTAAAGCGTGTGCGAGTCAATGTCCGATTAAAGTTGATGTTCCAAGTTTCCGTTCTCGATTCTTAAACATCTACTACTCGCGTTACCAACGCCCAGCAAAAGATTATTTAGTTGCCAACATTGAAACCATGCTGCCGCTGATGGCGAAAGCGCCAAAAGTAGTGAACGCTGCATTAGGTCAAAAGTGGATACAAACGGCAACGGCTAAAACGGTTGGTTATGTTGATGCACCATTGATGTCGGTGCCTACGCTTAAAAATCGTCTGGCAAGTAAAGAGCTGCAACTTTTCGACTTACAGTATTTAGAAGGCTTGTCTTCTGAACAGAAGAAACAGCATGTGCTGATCGTTCAAGACCCGTTTACCAGCTTCTATGATGCTGAGGTGATTGAAGACTTCGTCACACTGGCTCAAAAGCTTGGCAAAACACCGGTATTGCTGCCGTTCAAACCGAATGGTAAAGCGCTACACATCAAGGGCTTCTTAAATCGTTTTGCACGTGAGGCGAAATCTACTTCGGATTTCTTGTCGATGGTGGCGGATATTGGTATTCCTCTGGTCGGCGTTGACCCTGCTCTTGTGCTTTGTTACCGCGATGAATACGTCGAGATCTTAGGTGACAAGCGCGGCGACTTTGATGTGCTTACCGTGCATGAATGGTTAATGCCATCGCTAGGTGAGTTCGAAGCACGCTCAGCAAGTGAAGATATGTGGTATTTGTTTGCTCACTGTACTGAGAAAACCAAAATGCCGAACGCTGAAAAAGAGTGGGGCACTATCTTCAAACACTTTGGTGCGGCGTTAACCAGCGTTCCTGTAGGCTGTTGTGGTATGGCGGGAACTTTCGGCCACGAAGTGGATAAGCTGCAAATGTCGAAAGACATATATGGTTTAAGCTGGAAGCCTCAAATGCAGGACTTACCAAAAGATCGTTGCTTGGTGACGGGCTATTCTTGCCGTAGCCAAGTGAAGCGTTTTGAAGGTGAGAAGCTTGCTCACCCATTGCAGGCGCTAGCAAAAATTCTCTAATACATTTAGCCCAGCAATTGCTGGGCTTTTTTCTAAACTAACAAAGGAATGTTAATAAGGAAAAGTATGAAATTTCTAGAATTAAAAGTACCACCCGTTGCACTGTTCATTATTGTATTCGTAGCATCATACTTCTGCGCTCAGCAGTTGAGCCAAGGGACACTGGCATTGCCTTATGGAATGGTTGTGTTAGGTATCGGGGTCGCATTGAGTGGTGTGATTGGAATATCAGGGATATTGGAATTTCGAAAACAGAAAACCACCGTTAACCCGATCAAAGTCGAAACCGCATCAGCCGTCGTTGACAGTGGAATTTTTGGCTACACGCGAAACCCAATGTACCTAGGGTTGTTCATCCTGCTGTTTTGCTTTGGCTACTTCTTCCAGAATATCTTCAGTGTGCTACTCAGCTTTGGCTTCGTAATCTACATGAATTACTTCCAAATCAAACCCGAAGAGCGAGCACTAGAACAATTATTCGGTGCAGAATATGTTGATTACAAACAGAAGGTTAGGCGCTGGATTTAGTGATGATTTGAGAGCAGGCTTAATGGCTTAGTAATCGAAATAAAAAAGCCCAGCTTGAGATTATCAAGCTGGGCTTTATTGAACTTGTTCTAGGGCTTACTTACATCGAGTGGTGTAAATAATAATGCTGATTAAGCAGCGGCTGCGAACTGAGCTAGAAACATCTCTTTGCGCTCGTTGAAGCGGTTTACTAGGTCGTCTACAGAAGCTTGGTCGTATGGCTTAAGGCCGCTCGCTACCATGCGCTTCACGCCTTTACCGACTACTTCGCCATCTTCTTTAAAATCGAAGTTCAGAGTCACGATGCCACGTTTGCCTTCGACATCAAAAGTCGCGCCAGAGAATTCAACTTCTGGGTGAGACAGGTCTAGGCGAGTAAATTCAACTTCCATGCTCTCGTAAATCACAAGAGGACGTTGGCAGTTGATCATCATTTGTTGTTCTTCCATAAGAGGAACCATGATGTGTGGGAAGTTCATGCCAGAGAACTTAACGTAGTTTGTTACTACGTGCTCGATGAATGCTTGGTCGTGGCTCTTTTCACCTTCACAAGACATGTGTAGGTACTCTTTGCCTTTCTCGTCAACCAGTGAGCTTTCTTTCTCACATTTGTTGTCAACGCTTAGCGCAATACCGTTACCAACCATACCTGAAAAATCAAAACGCATTTTTTGGCTGATGCCTTCTTTCTGCAGAAGAACTGCAAACAAAAGGTCGCCAGGCACGCAGAAGCGCTTGTTGTCTTCATCGTGAATTGGGTTGAAGTCAGCGGCTACTTTTTTAGCAAAGTGGCTAGCTTGTTCACGAGTGAATTGAAATTGATTGTCTTCAGTAGAAAAGTAAGGTGTCAGAAACATAGTATCGCTATTAGTCATCAAATCTGGGGTGGATTATAGCTAACTAACTTCGCTCTAATGGTCTATCCAGTTAACTTTGCTTATATATCAATCGATTAGATAAATACGTTGGATGGTATGTGACGATTTTAAGGGGAATATGGTCTTTGGCTCAATGCAACAAGGGCTAATCAATAACCCTTGTTTATATAACACTCTAATGGGTGTTGTTCAGATTGTTTCTGTCTTAAAAGCTACACAGAATACCTTCAGGCATTAGGTGATTGTGCACTGATAATTTGAGCAATAGGTTCGCTTGCTCGATATCAGGTGAGAAGTAACGGTCTTTGTCGTAGAAGCTCACTTTTTCACGCAGAATCTGTTTCGCTTCTTCTACTCGAGGTGAAGATAGGTTTGGCGCTCGGAAGTCCAAGCCTTGTGCTGCTGCTAAGTATTCAACGGCCAAGATGCCACGAGTGTTTTCTGCCATGTCACGCAGTCGACGACCCGCAAAGGTTGCCATAGACACATGATCTTCTTGGTTTGCCGATGTTGGAAGGCTGTCTACTGAAGCTGGGTGTGCCAGTGTTTTATTCTCGCTTGCCAGAGCAGCAGACGTTACTTGAGCAATCATAAAGCCCGAGTTCACGCCGCCGTTATCGACCAAGAAAGGTGGCAGCTTGCTTAGCGCGCTATCAATCAGCAGTGCCATTCTTCGTTCGGAAAGGCTGCCAATTTCCGCAATCGCAAGTGCTAGGTTATCGGCTGCCATTGCCACAGGTTCTGCGTGGAAGTTACCACCTGAAATAATGTCGCCGTCTTCAGCAAATACCAGTGGGTTATCCGATACCGAGTTCGCTTCAACGTTTAACGTTTCTGCTGAATTACGAATTTGCTGTAAACAGGCACCCATCACTTGAGGCTGACAACGCAGCGAGTAAGGGTCTTGAACCTTTTCACAGCAAGTGTGTGACTCACCAATCTCACTCTTTTGATCAAGCATATGGCGGTAAGCAAGGGCTGCATCCATTTGACCACGATGACCACGAACACGATGAATTCGAGGGTCAAACGGGCGACGACTACCCAGTGCCGCTTCTACAGACATCGCACCACACACAGTCGCAGAAGCGAACAAGTCTTCTGCTGCGAATAGACCTTCTAAAGCGAATGCAGTCGATGCTTGTGTGCCGTTTAATAGTGCTAAGCCTTCTTTCGGAGCAAGTGTGATTGGCTCCAAGCCTGCGATCTGCATTGCTTCTAAGCCAGTGATGATTTTGCCGTTGTGGCGTGCTTGGCCTTCACCTAGCAGAACGGTACTCATGTGGGCGAGGGGAGCAAGATCTCCAGATGCGCCTACTGATCCTTTCTGTGGAACACATGGGTAAACCTGCGCGTTCACTAGATCGATAAGAGCATTAATCACCTTGAGGCGGATACCCGAGTAACCGCGAGACAAGCTGTTAATCTTCAATACCATCATCAAACGCACGGTTTCATCAGACATGAACTTGCCGATGCCTGCTGCGTGAGAAAGCACGATACTTTTCTGTAGAACTTCGAGATCTTCAGGCGCAATCTTGGTGTTTGCTAGTAAGCCAAAACCCGTGTTGATGCCATACACAGTGCGGTCTTCAGCAATCACTTGCTCGACAACCTGCATGCTCGCTTCAATATCAGGGATTGCTGCAGGATCCAGAGATAGGTTCACAGGGCTACGGCTGATTTTACGAAGTTCAGATAGGCCAAGAAGTCCTGGTTTAAGTAATAAGTTCAACATGTTCTCTCCAGACATTAAAGGCGACGAAGTTCTTCGTTTAGCATAGGTAAATCAAGCTTCTGCTCTTTGGCACATTGCTTGGCAATATCGTAACCTGCATCAGCATGACGCATAACGCCGGTTGCTGGGTCATTATGAAGTACGCGAGCAATACGCTGTGATGCATCTTCACTACCGTCACAACAAATCACCATGCCTGAGTGTTGCGAGAAGCCCATACCAACGCCACCACCGTGGTGCAAAGAAACCCAAGTTGCGCCGCCCGCGGTGTTCAGAAGGGCATTCAATAGAGGCCAATCTGATACTGCATCTGATCCATCCATCATGCCTTCTGTTTCGCGGTTCGGGCTTGCTACTGAACCTGAATCTAGGTGGTCACGACCGATAACAACCGGTGCTTTCAGTTCGCCATTTTTGACCATTTCATTGAATGCTTGGCCTAAGCGTTCACGGTCTTTCAACCCAACCCAACAGATACGAGCTGGCAGGCCTTGGAACTGAATACGTTCACGCGCCATATCTAGCCAGTTATGTAGATGTGGGTTGTCTGGAATCAGTTCTTTTACTTTTTGGTCTGTTTTGTAGATGTCTTCTGGGTCACCAGACAACGCAGCCCAACGGAAAGGACCAATACCTTCGCAGAATAAAGGTCGAATATAAGCCGGAACGAAACCTGGGAAATCAAACGCGTTTTCTACGCCTTCTTCCAGTGCCATTTGGCGAATGTTATTACCGTAATCTACGGTTGCAGCGCCACGGTATTGCAGGTCTAGCATCGCTTGTACTTGAATCGCCATCGATTGTTTCGCGGCTTTCACCACTTTTGCTTCATCAATGGTGCGCTCTTGTGCGGCTTTCTCCATCGTCCAACCTTGCGGCAAGTAGCCGTTCAGAGGATCGTGGGCAGATGTTTGGTCAGTCACCACATCAGGTGTGATATTGCGTTCAACAAGCTCTGGGAATACGTCTGCGGCATTACCTAATAAGCCAACAGAGATTGGCGTGTCTGACTCTTTAATCATTGCCATCGCTTCATCTAAGCTGGTGGCTTTTTTGTCTACATAGCCAGTACGTAAGCGGTAGTCGATTCGTGATTCATCACATTCTACGGCGATCATTGAGAAGCCAGCCATAGTAGCCGCGAGAGGTTGAGCACCACCCATGCCACCAAGACCGCCAGTTAGAACCCACTTGCCGTTTGCTTCACCTTGGAAGTGCTTCTTGGCAATCGCGACAAATGTTTCATAAGTACCTTGAACGATGCCTTGTGAACCAATGTAGATCCAGCTGCCGGCGGTCATTTGGCCGTACATCATCAAGCCTTCTTTATCGAGCTCATTGAAGTGTTCCCAGTTCGCCCAGTGTGGAACAAGGTTCGAGTTAGCAATTAGTACGCGAGGTGCGTTTTTATGAGTCGGGAACACGCCTACAGGTTTACCTGATTGAACAAGTAACGTTTGGTCGTCTTCTAAACGCTCTAATACTTCCACAATCTTGTCATAACATTTCCAATCACGCGCAGCGCGACCAATACCGCCATACACAACCAGTGCATGTGGGTGTTCTGCCACATCAGGGTCTAGGTTATTCATCAGCATACGCAGTGGTGCTTCTGTTAACCAAGATTTAGCGCGTAAAGTGGTGCCATGAGGTGCGCGAATTTCGCGAGTCGTGTCGAGACGAGGGTCACTGTTGTGGTGTTCCGTCATTTTGGAATTCCTTCTGTTTCACGTTATATCGTTGTAGTTGTAGTTGTAGTTGTAGTTATAGTTATAGCTGGATTAGTCGCTGGCCATTGCAGAGGCAATATCCCAACACAAACGAGCCGCCAATCGAGCCGTTTGGCCATCGATGTCGTAGTCTGGGTTGTATTCCGCAATGTCCGCGATAATGAGTTTTTCACGGTGTTTGAAAATCTGTTCTAGAAAAGGAGCGAGTGCTTCATAGCTCACGCCTCTTGCCGCTGGTGCACTGACGCCCGGCGCAGTAGCTGCGGGGAAAACATCGAGGTCGATAGTAAGATAGAGGTAATCACACTCAGCGATGAATTTTTGCAACTTAACCAGTTGAGCGACTTGGTTTATTTGGGTCATGTCGCGGTCGTGTTCATACCACACGCCCAGTTGGTCAGCTTTGTTAAACAGCGCTTTGGTATTACTAGCGGCGCTAACGCCAAGACAAGCGTAATGAAACGGCCATTGATGTATGTGGCAGTAATTACTTATCTGGTTAAAAGGCGTGCCTGAGCTCGGTTTAACATCGGCGATTTCGCTTTCAAATTCACGAAGATCAAAGTGAGCATCAAAGTTAACGATGCCGATCTTAGGATTGTGTTCTGATTGAATGTTATTCAGGTGCTCAGCGAGACCTTGAAAAGATGCCCAAGCCACTTCGTGACCACCGCCAAGGGTAATCACTTTGTTAGTTGATAGAGCAGTGGCAATCACAGATGCACACTGTTTTTGGCTGACTTCTAATTGAGCGTCATTGCATTCGATATCACCGAGATCGGCGATGCGTGAGTCACTGTGCCAAGCCATATTCGCCAGAGCTTGGCGTATCAAGTTAGGTGCTTGTTTCGCGCCCACGCGTCCTTTATTTCTTGCAACACCGGCATCGCTGGCAAAGCCAACTAAGGCGATAGCGCCGCCAGGAAGCTCGTTACTTAAGTCACTACTTTGTACTTGCTTGGTAATGTGATGAACGCGAGTACCGAGTGCGCCATCTTCAAGATCATTACGTCCGGTCCACACAAAGTTATGCACGGTAGTTGCGTTCTCTTGGATACCGTTGGATTTAGATTGAGTCATGACACACCTCGCCATTAACAATGCGTTTATGCAGATGAGGAACACCGACTTGATAGCTTAGATCGGCAGGGTGGTCGATATTCCAGATAGCTAAATCTGCGGCATAACCGATTTCGACTTTTCCTTTGGTTTGTAACTCACCAATGGCAGCGGCAGCGCTACAAGTTACACCACGCAATGCTTCTTCAGGTGTCGTGCCAAACAGGGTGCAGCTCATGTTCATCATCAGCGTTAAATCAGCAAAGGGTGAAGTGCCGGGGTTTAAGTCGGTCGCTATTGCCATTGGAATCTTGTGTTCACGAAGTAGGGCGATAGGCGGCTGTTTAGTCTCTTTCAAGAAGTAGAAAGCACCGGGTAATAAGGTCGCAATTGTGCCCGATTCCGCCAGTGCTTTTACTCCGGTTTCATCAAGGTATTCAACATGGTCAACAGAGAGTGCGCCGTATTTTGCTGCAAGTGCGCTGCCACCCATGTTCGAAAGTTGTTCAGTGTGGCCTTTAATCGCCAGCCCATGTGCTTTCGCAGCTGCAAAGACGCGTTCGGTTTGTTCTAGGTTGAAGCCGATAGATTCGCAGAACACGTCAACGGCATCGGCGAGCCCTTGCTCTGCAGCTTTAGGAATGATCTCTTGGCAAACCAGATCAATATAGCTGTCCGGTTGTTCTTTATATTCAGGTGGCACAGCATGCGCTGCAAGGAGAGTGGTGGTGATTTTAATGCGGCGATGATTCTCTAACGCTTTGGCTGCACGCAGCATCTTGAGCTCATCTTCAAGTGTTAAACCATAGCCCGATTTTACTTCGATGCTGGTGACGCCACTTCTTAGTAGGCCATCGAGTCTAGGTAGCGCCATTTCAACCAGTTCAGATTCTTGTGCTGCGCGTGTTGCAGTGACTGTCGCAAGAATCCCGCCGCCTTGTTTGGCGATGTCGGTGTAAGAGACACCATTCAAACGCTGCTCAAACTCGTTGGCGCGATTACCTGCAAATACGAGATGTGTGTGGCAATCAATCAGCCCCGGGGTAACAAGTTTGTTCTTGCAATCATAGGTGATGTAATCCGCAGAGCCATCAGTGCTCGGTTGTTCTACCTCAGAAGCATGTGCCTCGTGGTTTGAACAATAGATAGACACGATCTTACCGTCTTCGATAACGATATCTTGAGGGGAAGAGGGCTGATAACCGTCGGCTCCCGAACTCATGGAGACCACTCGTGCGTTTTTGAGGATCAAATTCATAATCACCTAGATCTTTGCTAAACATTAAATGTATATACAAATAAATAGGCTAAACGCTGACCCGAATCAAGTTGATGTTGCAAAAATGTGATCGGCGATCAGGATGATGTTCTTTAATCTAGAAGTATCTTGGAGCTTAATTTGTACCTAGAGCCAGGATGGTAGAGCAATGCAAAGCTGATGAGGCGTTCTTTGCTCCATGTTCTTCTATTCAAAAGAAGGCAAGGCTCTGATTCAGATAGCTTTAGTGACGTTCTGATTTGAGAGTCTGGAATAATGGCTTCAACCGTGTGCTCGATAGCACTTAACGGGCAGCTTTTTGAAAGATATTCGTTGGGTGTAGAGGTTGAAAAGTCTTGCTCTAGGTATTTTGGAGCGGCTTGAGAATTCACCCAACGCGCTTCCAATTGTATCGGCGCATTGTCCGCAAAGTGGATGATTTCACTATAGAAGACCTCTGCGTTAATCATCACACCTAACCGCGTAGCCGTGCTTTCATCAGCCTTGATACTATCGTGCTTGATAACTTGGCTAGTATACGTTTGGCCACGGTCTTTGATCTCTTGCGCGATGTTGTTGATATCAAGCAGCGGAGATTGCGCCTTTTCATCGGGTTCACAAACAAATGTACCCAGTCTTGGCTTCCTGATGAGCTTGCCTTCAGACACAAGATCGCGAATGGCTTTATTGACTGTCATTCTACTCACATTGAACTGCTCGGTGAGTTCAAGTTCGGTGGTGATTTGATAACCCACCGGCCAGTGACCATTGGTAATTTTGTCGTCTATGAACTGTTTTATCTGAAGGTAGAGCGGCGCTTTCGACATAATGAAACCTTATTTGACTATACAAATAGAGTAACGGAATTTTTAACGATTTCAACATTTCCTCGGGCAATGTGACCTTATTCAACATAGATGGGGCAAATTGCTTGATTCTGTGAGGCAAGTGTCGCAAATTGTCACGCAATAACTATTCGTAAATCAGATAATTAGAAAGGGAAATAATATGTTTAAGAAATTAAAGGCCTCGTTGGGCATCGGTGCAGCAAAAGTTGATACTGTCTTAGATAATATTGAAGTTTTCCAAGGTGGAGAGTTGTCTGGCAATGTTCACATTGTTGGTGGCGACGTTGAGCAACAAATCGACCTGATTAACTTGGTTCTCAACACAGAAGTAAAAGTCGAAACGGAAGACAGCACCAGCTACGAAACTTTTTCACTGGGTCGTATTCAAGCCGTTGAGCCTTTCGTGATCCAACCAGGTGAAACCAAATTGGTGCCATTCCGTCTTAAGTTAAATGATGAAACGCCAGTCACCGCCTTGAACGCACAAATGAACCAATGCCATGTGTGGGTTGAAACCAACCTAGATATCGGCTTCGCGATTGATCCTAAAGACCGTGATTTCATTTCCGTTCATCCACTGCCAACAGTCGCTAAAATTATCCAAGGTGTGGAAGCATCGGGCATGGCAATGGTGAAAGCAGACGTCGAGAAGGGCTTCTTGAAAGGCAACAGCTTTGCTTCTCGCTCCGGCTGTTACCAAGAGATCGAATTTCGCAGCGGTGGCTTTATGAATAACAAAGAGATCGAGTTGTCATTCATCGTTGAAGGTTCAATGGTTCACTGCCTAGCAGAAATCGACCGCTCAATGAGCTTCCGTGGCGACCAATACATCTCATTCAGCTTGCCAGCTAACGCGGCCGACTCAGACATCCGCAACGCTGTATCAAGAATCATGAGTGCGTAGTTACCTCTCTGTTAGCTGTCGCTCTGTCTATTAATAGAGACAATACGATTTCTAAAGCCGAACTTAACCGTTCGGCTTTCTTGTTTCTACTATCTGTCCCGTCTTGAAATGGGTTTACCACTGGTGCCGATAGGCCAATTGAAAAGCAACATCGGTGGAGTTGTCCATATTGAAGACGTTCTCGATTATGGATATCTCAACTGCCGAGCGTTGCATCAGATAGCGATAGCCAAACATCATTTCATTCGCGGCTTCTGAAAACTCAGTGTCACCATCTTCTGCGCCTTCATACCAACGGTATTCAAGGTGCAACTCATGGTTTTCAAATAGCGTGAGTTGATAGCCGCCCATCCATGACCATGTCGTCTTCTTATGTGAAAAGCTATTCTCCGCTTCTCTACTAGACTGATTCGCTAACCCTAAGCTGGTATAGAAGGTATTGATGTCGAGTTGGTATGCATAGTTGAGTTGAGCGCTTTGTTCGGTGCTGTTTCCCTTAAATGCACCGTGGCTGACGTTGTTATGATAAAGCGAGACGCCAAAAGATAAGCCGTGGTTTTCTATATCTATGATCTGATATTGGGTGTAGAGCGTGAAAGCGCTAGTTAATGTGTCGCCGGAGAAGTCTCGATTATTGACGCCATGGTCTGGTGCATAGATGTCGAATTGGTGTCTGTCTTTCTGATCTCGACCCGCTTGGTCGATGCTAAATAGGTCGTGAAAGTTAATGGTAATTTTGTCGAGATGATTATTGGCGGCGTATAACCAGCGGTAATTGAGTTCAACTTGCCATGCTTTGGTCAATTGCCATCGTAGGCCTGTTTGAAGTTGGTTTTGATAATAGTCTAAGTGATAGTCGTGAGAGTGGGCCCAGATACTCGCGGCAGTTAAGGCTGTAAATACTTCAACCTTATTCTCTTCAAGAGGGAAGCCTGAACGGAGCGACGGGGTGAGGCGAACCGACTGCAGTGGTGCTTGGGTATAACTGATTAAGGGGCCGTAATCTTTGTTGGCCCATGCGTTTGGCGCAGAAAACATGGCGGCTATTATTAGCGGTAAAGGTCGTATGAGCGATATACAAGTAGCCCGTTTCTCCATATGCACCTCATCTGCATTCCGTTGCTTCTATATAGCTTAGTTCTAAATAACTAGTTTGTAAGAGATAAGTTGGATGAGCGAATTCGGAACAGGAGGGTGCAGTTGTTTAGTTGATGCAGCTTGGTAATTAAAGAGGATTAGAAGAGCAGGTAAGTCACCACAGCATGGTTAACCTCACCAAACGAAGCCGTTGGAGAGCTTGCGGGTTCGCTCTGTCATTGTCATTTCATATAATTTCGTTACAATGTTCGGCTACTCACAAGTGGGGCATCTGTATTTGCTTCTATGTGGGTATATTTATTATGCATATATCCCCAATCAGCGTACCCGTTGATTGAAAGACATATATTAAACATTTTCATGTGTTGCTTGGTGTGCAACACCACTGTAAAGGACAAATAATGCCAATTATTACTCTTCCTGACGGTAGTCAGCGTCAATTTGACAACCCTGTATCAACTCTAGATGTTGCCCTATCAATCGGTCCTGGTCTTGCGAAAGCAACCATTGCTGGTCGTGTAGACGGCGAGCGTGTTGATGCTTGTGATCTTATCGAAAACGATGCAAGCCTAGAAATCATCACAGCTAAAGATGAAGTTGATGGCCTTGAGATCGTTCGTCACTCTTGTGCTCACCTTTTAGGCCACGCGGTTAAGCAGCTTTTTCCAGAAGCGAAAATGGCGATCGGTCCTACTATCGATAACGGTTTCTACTACGATATCGACCTTGAGCATTCTCTAACGCAAGAAGATCTAGAAAAGATCGAAAAGCGCATGAAAGAGCTAGCGAAGACCAAGTACCAGGTTGTTAAGAAGAAAGTTAGCTGGCAGGAAGCGCGCGACGCATTCGAAGCTCGCGGCGAGACTTACAAGATTGAAATCTTGGACGAGAACGTTTCTAAAGACGATCGTCCAGGCCTGTACCATCACGAAGAATATATCGATATGTGTCGTGGTCCACACGTGCCTAACATGAGCTTCTGTCAACACTTCACTCTACTTAACGTTGCGGGTGCTTACTGGCGTGGTAACAGTGACAACAAGATGCTTCAACGTATCTACGGTACTGCATTCCACGACAAGAAGGCGCTTAAAGCTCACCTTGTGCGTCTAGAAGAAGCGGCTAAACGTGACCACCGTAAAATCGGTAAAGCGCTTGACCTATTCCACATGCAGCAAGAAGCACCAGGCATGGTGTTCTGGCACCACAACGGTTGGACTATCTTCCGTGAGCTAGAAGTATTTATTCGTCAAAAACTGACTGAGTACGATTACCAAGAAGTTAAAGGCCCATTAATGATGGACCGTGTTCTTTGGGAACGCTCTGGTCACTGGGATAAGTACGCTGAAGCGATGTTCACTACTTCTTCAGAGAACCGTGAATACGCTATCAAGCCAATGAACTGTCCTGGTCACGTTCAAATCTTCAACCAAGGTTTGAAATCTTACCGTGATCTACCGCTACGTATGGCTGAGTTCGGCTCATGTCACCGTAACGAGCCGTCTGGCGCACTTCACGGCATTATGCGTGTTCGTGGCTTCACTCAAGATGATGCTCACGTATTCTGTACTGAAGACCAAGTTCAACAAGAAGTTAAAGCTTGTATTGAAATGGTTTACGATACTTACACAACTTTCGGCTTCGAAAGCATCGTTGTTAAGCTATCTACTCGTCCAGAACAGCGTGTAGGTTCAGACGAAATGTGGGACCGTGCAGAGGCTGACCTTAAGCAAGCGCTAGAGGCAATGGACATTGCATACGAGATTCAAGAAGGCGAGGGTGCGTTCTACGGACCTAAGATTGAATTTACTTTGCATGATTGTTTGGACCGCGCTTGGCAATGTGGTACAGTGCAGCTCGATTTTGCATTACCAGAACGTTTAGGTGCTACTTACGTAGGTGAAGATAACGAGCGTCACACGCCAGTTATGATCCACCGCGCGATTTTAGGTTCACTAGAACGCTTCATCGGTATTCTTATTGAAGAATACGCTGGCTTCTTCCCAACGTGGTTGGCGCCAGAACAAGCAGTTGTAATGGGCATTACAGACAAACAGTCTGAATATGTACAAGAAATTACGAAAAAACTGCAAAAAAGTGGATTTAGAGTCAAAGCAGACTTGAGAAATGAGAAGATTGGCTTTAAAATCCGCGAACATACTTTGAAACGTGTACCGTTCATGCTTGTGTGTGGTGACCAAGAAATGGAAGCCGGCGAAATTGCAGTACGTACACGTAAAGGTAAGGACCTTGGCAAATTTAAAGTGGATGACTTTATTTCATACATCCAAGCCGAGGTTTCAAGCCGTAAGCTCAATCTGGAGGAATAGCTATTAAAGGCGGAAGACGTGGCCAACAACCGGCCAAACAAAACCAGCACCGTTTAAACGGTGACATTCGTGGCGTTCGTGAAGTGCGTCTAACTGGCGCAGACGGCGAAGCTGTTGGTGTAGTATCAATCGCTGAAGCGATGGAAGCTGCAAATGAAGCTGGTATGGATCTTGTAGAGATCAGCCCTAACGCCGAGCCGCCAGTTTGTCGTGTGATGGACTACGGTAAGTTCCTCTTCGAGAAGAGCAAAGCTGCGAAAGAGCAGAAGAAGAAGCAAAAGCAGGTTCAGATCAAGGAAATTAAATTCCGACCTGGAACTGATATTGGAGACTATCAGGTAAAACTACGCAACCTGACTGGTTTCCTAGAAGACGGCAACAAAGTGAAGGTAACAATTCGCTTCCGTGGCCGCGAAATGGCTCACCAAGAAATCGGTGTTGACGTTCTTAATCGTTTGAAAGCGGATACTGAAGAATTTGCAGTTGTCGAATCTTTCCCAACGAGAATTGAAGGTCGCCAGATGATCATGGTGTTGGCCCCTAAAAAGAAGTAATTAACGGCTTTGCAAGTAATTGAACCCTGCAGCCTCAGGTTGCGGGGTTTTATTCGCCCTAATTACTATGTTATTAACAACTCAACAATGCGGAGTTATTCATCATGCCTAAGATGAAAACCAACAAAGGTGCTGCTAAGCGTTTCCAGAAAACTGCTGGTGGTATTAAGTTTAAGCACGCTGGTAAACGTCACATCCTGACTAAGCGTACTACTAAGAACAAGCGTCAGCTACGTCCGAACTCGATCCTTCCTAAATGTGAAGTTGCTCAAGTTCTACGTATGATGCCATACGCTTAATTCTTTTTAGTTTATAAATTCGTTTAGTTTAGGAGAAGCATAATGCCTCGCGTAAAACGTGGTGTACAAGCTCGTGCACGTCATAAGAAAGTTCTAAAACAAGCTAAAGGTTACTACGGAGCACGTTCACGTGTTTACCGCGTAGCTTTCCAAGCAGTTACCAAAGCTGGTCAATACGCTTACCGTGACCGTCGCAACAAGAAACGTCAATTCCGTCAACTTTGGATTGCACGTATCAACGCGGCATCTCGTCAAAATGGTCTATCTTACAGCCGTTTCATCAATGGCCTTAAGAAAGCATCTATCGAGATCGACCGTAAGATTCTTGCTGACATCGCAGTATTCGACAAAGCAGCATTTGCTGTTCTAGTTGAAAAAGCGAAAGCATCTCTATAATTTAGAGTTAGCTTAAAGGTTTAAGAAAAGGAGAACTTCGGTTCTCCTTTTTTATTGCCTGTAATTTAGCTTTGCCATATTCTCTCGCATCTCGCATCTCGCATCTCGCATCTCGCATCTCGCATCTCGCATCTCGCATCTCGCATCTCGCATCTCGCATCTCGCATCTCGCACCTAATTTTTATTCGCTTGAACACGCATTCTGGTATATAAACATCTACCTAACCTTTAAATGTTAAGCGACCGAGATAAATGACCGCACCGACCACTATGACGTTCTTCGAACGTTTTGAAACTGACATCCTTTCTGGCAAGAAGACGATTACTATTCGCGATGAATCTGAGCGTGACTACCAGCCAGGCAGTGTTGTGGAAGTATCGACGCTAGAGCAAGGGCGTGTGTTCTGTAACCTTAAGATCATCAGCGTTGAGCCAATTTTGTTTGATGACTTAGGTGAGTTCCATGCTCAACAAGAGAACATGACGCTGCAAGTACTGAAAGACGTGATTCAAGATATCTATCCGGGTATATCTCAACTGTATGTGGTTTCTTACGAACTTGTGTAGCCCGCTTTAAATAGAATTGGTTGATCAATACTGCGTCTAACGCAGAGCAATGAGAAAGGGAAGTCACAATGAGTGAATTACAGAGCGAAACAGTTCAGCAAATTCTGCTTCAACTTTATTGTCGTGAGCAAAATGAGCAGCCGTTAATCTCTAGAACTGATCTCGACATTGCTCTTTATGATAGCGAAGGCTTTCTAGCGTGGCGTGACACAAAGCGTAACTTTACGGTCAGTGATATCGAGAATCGAGTTTGGGTGAAGAGCTGCCCCGGCGGTTACATCACTGAAGTGCACTTCAATGCTGACGGTTCTTTGATTGAATATCGTTTGTTCGACCGATTTGAAACAACAGGGCAGTGGCAACTAAAAGATGGTTTGTTACACGTCGAGATTCTGAAGGGTGAGAATCGCTACCAGTTTGCTGTTGTGGCTCGTGCTGATATAAATATTCACTCTGCGGTGGAATATAAAAATGATGAGCTGCACTCGTATTTGAAATTGGTGCAGGCTGAGCGTTAATCCCTTTTAGCCGACCTTGCTTGCCCTGAAAATCAGTGATGTTCCAAGAATAACAAAGCCAACAGTGATGTTGGCTTTGTTGTTTTCAATTCGACCGATTACTTCTAATCAACCCGCTATTAAGCTATTAAGCTATTAAGCTATTAAGCTATTAAGCTTCGAAGTTCGCTAGTTGACTATAAAGCTCGCTGTCTTGATCTTGCTTTGCACAAATCGTCAGTAGGTCTTCAATAAAGTACTTTAATGCGCGAGCTTCGATACGACGAATGCCTTGTTGCTGCTCTTCAGTTAGGTAGCCGTAGATAGTTGCCGCTCCAAAGTCGCCAAAGATCATCTGACCTTGTTCATTAACCAAAGTGTTGTGAGCGTATAGATCACCATGACAGACCTTGTTGGCATGAAGGTGTTCAAACACATCAACCATCTGTTCGGTAATGCTATTAATCTGAGCAATTGAAAGCTCGAAGCCTTCATTGAACGTATCGCGAGTACAGCTTTCAAGAGTAGGAGGTAAACCTAGGTTGTAATAGCTGCTTGGGATAAGCTCCATCACTAATGCGAGATAGTTTGGTTCATCGACTTGAGCTATCGACTTCACTAGGTTGCTATGATGACCAGCCTGCAAACACGCTTCGAGCTCATCGTGTGGGTAACCGTCGCTTGTTACTTCACCTTTAAATACTTTTACAGCGACTTCCTGTGGGAAATCAAAATCACCGTTCACCCAGTTAGCATGTGAAATTACGCCAGACGCCCCCTGACCAAGTACTTGATTCAGTGAGTAGCATTGCGAGCTTACAGTAGGCACGCTATCTAAGCTGCTAGGGTGTTTGCAAAACGGGTTACCCGCAAAGGCTAGCCAAGCCAGTTTAGGTAGCTTAATAAGGAATTCAGGGAACTCAGTCAGTTGGTTTGCAGACAGGCGAACCAGTTCAAGGTTGGATAGGTTTTCCATGCTTTCTGGTAACACGCGAATCTTGTTACCCGCCAATGCCAGTTTCTGTAGTCGTGGTCTTTCACCTAGTGAGCTTGGCAGAATATCAATCTCATTGTCGGTCAGGATTAACCAACGTAGTTGAGTCGGCAGAGACTGCTCGCTAACGGTTTTGATTTGGTTGGTTTTGAAGCCAACCATTTCGAGCTTAGGAAGTGACCCCAGAACATCAGGCAGGTGCGTAAACAGGTTATTCGACGCGAAGATAATACGCAGGTTAGTTAGCTGTGATAACTCGGCTGGTAGGTCTGACAGCTGATTACCTGAAAGGTCTAGGATCTCAAGAGAATCTGCAAGCTCTATGATTTCTAGAGGAAACTCGGTGAGACCTTCTGATAGTTTTAAGCGCTTAATACCTTTAAGTTGCCCTGATTTTAATTGTTCTAGAGTATGCAAACCTTAGCCTTATGAATAGATGTTCGAGGCGCGTAGTTTACTTGTCTCAACCGAGAAAGGCGAGTATCCGGAAGAATACTCGCCCAACTAAACTAAGTGAACGAATTTACGAAGGTTAAAGCTGTATATGGTTTTGGCTAACGCCGACCTCCTCAACAAAGTCGCTATCATGACTGACCAAGATGAATGCACCCTGGTATTCACGCAGAGCCGAAGCCAATATTTGCTTTGAGTCTATGTCCAAGTGATTGTCTGGTTCATCAAGTAGAAGAAGTGGGGCATTCTGTTTATGGCTGACGATCAACATCGCCAACTTCATTTTCTCGCCACCACTGAGGTGATCGACTTTTCGATATACCGAGTCTCGCCTGAATCCAATTCCCGCTAGCAGGGTTCGCGCGTCGCTCTCTGCTAATCCAAAGCTGTGCGTCATTAAGCTATCGAACATCGTATCGTTGGTGTCTAACAGTCCAAAGTGTTGATCTAAATAGACGGTCGCCCCCAAGCGCTTAATCGAGCCTTTATAATTGGCGTGTTGACCGTGAATCGCTTTTAACAGTGTCGACTTTCCACACCCGTTAGCACCGGTTAGATAACACCGTTCCCCTTGTGATAAAGAGAAACTGATTGGCGCACCAGAGCCGTAAATAAGGCGGCAGTTTTCAACGGTTAACAAAGAGCTCTTTTTACTGCTTTTACTTTGTTGTAGATACAAAGCTTGTGGTTTCAGCCGTTCCTTTTGTTCTTTAAGCGACTGAAGTTTATGTTGGTTTTGGTCAATGAGATTCCTTTGGCTTGTCGCAGACGCGGCTTGGCTTTGTCCTGCTTTATCTTTCATCGCATCCAATAAGATCTTGGGTTGGCTACCTGACTTTCTGAGTCGGTTTCCCTGAGATTCTCGCTGCTGTGCCTTTTCCTTGTTGGCTTGAGCTTGACGCTCGAGTCGTTTCTTTTCAGACTTATGATGCGCAATCTGTTTCTCTAGCGCTTCGCTTTGGCTAGACACTTGTTTGAAGTAATCATCATAATTTCCTTTATAGAAACGCACACCCAAGCTGTTGAGGTGGTAGATCCCCTCCATTTGTCTCAATAAGCTTCGATCATGGCTGACGACAAGTACCTTACCTTCAAACAACTGGCATTGTTCTAGTAGCCAATTGCGTCCATCGTTATCCAAATGGTTCGAAGGCTCATCGAGGATCAGTATGTCGTTATTTGATACGAACAGCTGATGAAGCTGTAGCAAGGCGAGTTGTCCACCACTCAAAGAGCAACAGGGCGTGTTCAAATCACTAGTGATCTTTAATGCACCTAGCAACTGCTGGGTACGTGTCTCTAGATCCCAATCATCGCCAATGATATTGAAGTGCTGCAATTCACAGCTACCTTGTTCTATGGCGCTTAATGCTTCCAACTTTTCGGTGAGCCCTAAGAAGTCAGCGATGGTGATGTTGACATCCAGTAGCTTTGATGGTAACTGAGAGTAAAAGCCGATTGAACCTTGGCGCGAAACACTGCCTGTTGTGGGCTGTATTTGTCCAACGAGCAATGAAAGCAACAATGATTTTCCAGCCCCATTTCTTCCGACTAGGCCGGTGAGGCGAGTGCTCAAATTAAAGGTGATCTCTTTGAATAACCACTCACCAGTATCGAGTTGGAATGAGAGATTATTGGCTAATATAGTAGGCATAGAAATACCTCCCTTTACGTGTAAACGAGTAAAAGGGGTGAGGCGCTTTTTCTATATAGAACCCTACACAGAATTCTATGTATAGATCGCCAAAGACGTTACTTAGGTAGCGTACCAATCAAAGATAGGAAATAGAGTGCTGATCTGATTTCTGTCTTTAAGGTGCTGATCTTAAAGATGTAGCTTGTCAAAAAACGGATCTTTAAGAGCTTGATTTGTCGCGAAAATAGATGACGAAGTAACGCCCACTAACCCCGAGTGTCCAAATGATTTTTAAAAAATAAATCGGATGTCAGGATGTTAGTACTTCATTATGGCGTTATTCTCTTTTGAAATGATGGTGGAATGGTACTGAATACGGGCTTAGAAAGTCAACAGGGTGAAGTGATTAAAATGTACCCAAATAATAAAAGCGCCGATGAGACGCTTTTATTGATTCGATTGTACCGTCCTAAATATGGTTGACACATTTCCAACATGAAATTGGAGAGTGTCATGAAAACAACAAGTAGACGTACTCAACGAGATTATTCTCTTGCCTTTAAATTGGCAGTCGTAAGCCAAGTTGAAAAAGGCGAAATGACTTATAAGCAAGCTCAAGAACGTTATGGGATCCAAGGTCGCTCTACCGTTTTAGTTTGGCTTCGCAAACATGGTCAACTAGATTGGTCTAAAGGAATAGAACAATCGAGAGCGTTAGGAGCGACTATGTCAAACTCTTCCTCAACTCAAACCCCAGAGCAACGAATCAAAGAACTCGAGCAGCAATTAGAAGAAACTCAGCTCAAAGCTGAGTTCTTTGAAGCGGTTGTAAAAGTCATGGATCGAGATTTCGGAGTCCGAATCTCAAAGAAGCGCAAGGCCGAGTTATTAAGGAAAAAACGGTCAGAAGATTGACCGTCACTAAAGCTTGCCACTTCATAGGTATTACACGACAAGCTTTCTACAAGCGCTGTGTTGCAGAAATTCATCAGACAAAGAAAGATGAATCCGTACTCGGTTTTGTGAAGGAGCAAAGGATGATGCACCCTCGTATAGGGACTCGTAAGATCAAGTATTTACTTGCTCAGAACGATATTGAAATCGGGCGAGACCGCTTATTCTCTCTGCTGAGAATGAATCGATTATTAGTACAGAATCGAAGGGCTTATCATCGAACTACAAACAGTAATCATCGCTTTTACTGCCATCCAAATCGAATTAAGGAAGGCTTAATCCCGGAAAGACCAGAGCAATTATGGGTTGCCGATATTACTTATCTAGCAACGCGGCGTGGTAGTACTTATCTCAGTTTAGTGACGGACGCTTACTCAAGAAAAATCGTGGGCTATCACATAAGTGATGATATGAAAGCTCGCACGGTCAAGCAGGCCTTTTTAAACGCGTTGAAAGGGCGGAAGAATACAGGTGAGCTTGTCCATCACTCAGATAGAGGTGTTCAGTACTGCTCTGTTGAATACCAAGAGTTGCATCGACAGTATGGTGTATCTTGCTCAATGACTGATGGCTATGACTGTTATCAGAATGCGTTGGCAGAGAGGATCAACGGAATACTGAAGATGGAGTATCTGTTGAATAAGCCTAATGATTTAGATGAAGCAAAGAAAATGGTCGCTGAATCAGTAAAAATCTATAATGAATATAGGCCTCACACAGCTCTAAAATACAAAACGCCCGATGAAGTACATCGAGCGTTTTAGTCAATCAAGTGTCAACCCATATCAGGACGGGTCAGATGAAACCTGACACTGCTAAATGGCAGGCTATTTAACTTATAGCTTGCTGATAATCTAGCTAACAGGACGACTGAGCTTGACCACCAATAGCACGCCAGCACATATCAAAACTGTCGTTGATGTACTTTTCTGACTGCTCTGGCTGCGGCTCTTGTTGATCAATAAGCCAGTTCGCACAGATCAAAAAGTGGCTATGGATGAAGTGTCTCACGAGATTAATGTCTAACACCATCAACTCTTCGGCTTGCTGTCCTTTCAAAATGATGTCATCGAGTGACGCAAACATCTGCGAAACAATGACTTCACGAGTTTGAGTCGTTGGGTCGAAATGAACATTGGTAAAGAACTTCATCGCAACCGGATTTTCTAATGCCCATTCAATCCCTGTGCTCCACATGAACTTAAAGGCTTGGTAGCGATCTTCTACTGCCACATCAGTGTGCGGTTGAAGGGTCGAGAATAGCTCTAGCTTCAGCTCGCGAAATAGCTCATCAATCAATAGAGATTTGTTCTCGAAGTGGTGAAACAACGTCGCTTTTGCCACGCCGGCTGTTTTCGCTATTTGTCCGGTAGATGTGCCCTCTAGCCCTTGTTGAGAGAAAAGCAGGAGTGCAGCATCTAGGATTTTTTGTCTTTTGGTGATCATCTATTGAGTACTTTGAACATCAGTTTCTTGATTGGGTTGTTGTAAGGAGGATGCATTAACTTGGTGAAGTTGATTTTTCCTCTGCTTAGAACGGTTTTGGCATGGCTAAAGGTCTTGACGCCTTCAATGCCGTGATAGTGTCCCATGCCTGAAGGGCCAATGCCACCGAACGGCGCGTCTTCTGCAACCACATGCACCAAAGAATCATTAATACATACGCCGCCAGAGTGCGTGTCTGATAAAAACTTGTCTTGGGTTTCTTTATTATGGCTCATTAAGTACAGAGCCAGTGGGCGTTCTCTCTCTGTGATGTAGCTGATTGCTTCTTCGATGGAATCATAAGGCACGATAGGCAGAACAGGACCAAACAGCTCTTCTTGCATCGCGAGCATCTCATCGTTCACTTCGGTGAGAAGGTGCGGCGTCATTCTGTGGTTTACATCGTCCTGTGCTTGTTCGGTTACCGTGTGAATAACCGCGCCTTTGGCTTGTGCGTCTTCAATGACACCTTTCAAGCGATTGTATTGGCGCATGTTGATCACTGAGGTTAAGTCTTTGCTCTCAATACCGGCTTTATAAAGCTTCTTGAAATAACGCTTATAAGCTGTGATGAACTCGTCCGTTTTTTCTCGCGGCAATAAGATGTAATCAGGCGCTACACATATTTGGCCAGCGTTTAAGCTCTTGGCAAATAGGATACGTTCAACAGCGTCCGCCACATCAAAGTCAGGGGCAATGATGGTTGGAGATTTGCCGCCTAATTCCAAGGTAACTGGTGTTAAGTTGTTAGCCGCTGCTCTCATAACGTGTTTACCCACAGCGGTTGAGCCTGTGAAAAGGATATGGTCAAACGGCAGTTGGCTAAATTTAGCGGAAACGTCAGCTTCACCTTCGATAATCGCAACCTGATCTTCACTAAAGCCTTCGGCCAACATCGCTTTTAAAACTCGGTTGGTCGCTGGAGTAAACTCCGACATCTTGAGCATCGCCGTGTTGCCCGCTGCTAACGCTGTGATCAGAGGCCCTAAAGAGAGCATGACTGGGAAGTTCCATGGAACAATGATGCCCACAACGCCCACAGGTTGATAATGAACCGTGATCTTTGCTGGCGTTAGCATCAAACCAGCTTTACGGCGTGATGGCTTCAACCACTTCTTAAGGTTCTTCACGCTGTAATTGATCTGGTGAAGAGAAGGGGTGATATCAGCAATCAAGCTGTCGTGCTTTGCTCGATGGCCATAATCTTCAGATACTGCCTCAATCAACTGCTCTTGATAGCGTATTAACAACGCTTTTAGTACTGAGAGATCTTTTCTTCTCTGCTCAAGCGTAGGGTTAACATTATTGCGGTAGTGATCTTTTTGTCGGTTGAACATTTGATCCATGTCGTTGGTGCTCGACGTGTTTGGTTCAAGGTCTAGATTATGGCTCATAGTATCCCCTAAATTCGAAAGCTGACCGATTGGTTGGTCAGTTAAAATTACAAGAAGATCGAATCGAATACAAGGTATGGACGAGAAAAGTTTATTTTTTGTTCAGTTGAGCGGGTGCTGAGTTGAGATGGTTAGGAAGATAAAAAGTGCCTTTGACGCAATCAAAGACACACGCGATTTACTTGCGGGCTAGGTAGACACTTTTTCGCAACGCATAAAGATGAAGTTAACGTTTTTCGATAGGCGCTCGTACGTTTCTTCAGAGATGGCCTTGGCCTTCTCGTCGATTGTCCCTTCAGTGATTTGTGAAATCAGCAAGCCAGATTGGCTGACAGCTTGGCAAAGCTCGGTTAATGAACGGCGGTAGAAGCTTACCTGAACGGGTGTGTCGACCGTGTTCCACTCTTCTTGAATGAATTCGCGCTCAAAGTAGTTACCTGAAAGGGTGCACTCGAAATCCGCAAATGGGTGGTGAGTGGAAAACACGATGTAGCCGCCCGGTTTTAGAACGCGATAAATGTCATCAAAGACAGGTTTTAGATCTTCAATATAATGCAGTACTAATGGGCACACGATGACATCAGCGCTGTTATCAGCTTCTTTAGGTAAACCAAGCGCAGCATCTTGCGCGTATGCGGTCACATTGGGGATCTGTTTTCCGTTCACTAGGTCGACCATATCTTGAGATAGATCGGTGCACGTGACTTTGTTTGCACCTTGGTCAATAAACCATTGTGCGTAAATACCTGAGCCACAGCCAAGGTCGACAATGTCGAGCCCTTGAACATCGTCTAGTAAGGCTATGGTTGATGGGCGTTCTAATAGGGCATTATAAATATTATCGCGAGCAGCAGAGTCGTATTGCTTTGCGTAGGTCGTGTACATTTCAGACATGATTTAACACTCATCAATAGGTATGAGGTAACAGGATACAAGCTGTGTTGGTGATAGCGAGAGTTCAGATAGTGAAGTGCTTATATTTGTCACAACTCTGACTTAACCTCACTCAATTTACTAAAAATCTTATGGTTCCTGCACATTTTTTCTCCCTAATTTAATGTGAGAAATTGCTTTATATTTAATGCGCTTCAGCCTGTTTTTTACCCTAAAACCTTGTAATTCCTTACCTGTCACTTTAAGTCGATCTGTCGATAAAAAAACGTAATCGTCACCACAAATATCAATGGTTGGACTCGCTCTTAATAATATCGGTTAATGCAGCCAACAAATCGTTTTTGAACGCTTTTTGTTGGGTTATACCTCGCTATTCCAAAGAGGTATCTTCTGTCGATGGCCCTATAGTGTGAGGTCTCTAGAATTGGAAAATTCGGTTAATTTGGAACGCATCCGTGCTGAGTATAATGTAAAGCACTGGAGCCAAGGTTTTTATGGAATTGATGATAACGGTGAGGTGTATGTTTCACCGAGCGAAACCGATCATCAAGTTCCGCTAAGTCAGATCGTAAAACAGTTAGAGCAGCGAAATATTGGTTTGCCTGCTCTTGTGCGTTTTCCTCAAATAGTGCATCAACGTGTGCACAATATCTGTAACGCATTCAACCAAGCGATCGACGAATATCAGTACGATAACCGTTACCTACTTGTTTACCCGATTAAAGTTAACCAACAGAAAGAAGTGGTTGACGAGATCTTAGCAAGCCAAGCTCAATTAGAGCAGAAGCAACTAGGTCTAGAGGCGGGCAGTAAACCTGAACTATTAGCGGTATTGGCGCTGGCTCAAAAAGCGAGCTCAGTGATCGTGTGTAATGGTTATAAAGACAGAGAATACATCCGTCTTGCGCTTATTGGCGAAAAACTAGGCCACAAAGTATTCATCGTTCTAGAGAAGCTGTCAGAGCTTGATCTTGTTCTTTCTGAAGCGAAAGCGCTTGGCGTGAAACCTCGTTTAGGTTTGCGTATTCGTCTTGCTTCTCAAGGCGCAGGTAAATGGCAAGCAAGTGGTGGTGAGAAGTCGAAGTTCGGTTTGTCTGCATCACAAGTGCTTACCGTTATTGAACGCTTGAAAGCAGAAGATCAGCTTGATGTTCTAGAGTTAGTGCATTTCCATCTTGGTTCACAAATGGCCAATATTCGTGATGTACGAAATGGTGTGAGCGAAGCGGCTCGTTTCTACTGTGAACTGCGCGATATCGGTGCTCAATTGAAGTACTTAGATGTTGGTGGTGGTTTGGCTGTGGATTACGACGGCACACGTAGCCAGTCTTCAAACTCAATGAATTATGGCTTGCTTGAGTACGCTCGCAATATTGTGATGACAGTAGGGGATATCTGTAAGCTCTACAATCAGCCACAACCTGTGATCATTTCTGAATCTGGTCGTTCGTTGACTGCGCATCACGCTGTGCTTGTTACTAACGTGATCGGTACAGAAAGCTATTCTCCGGAAGACATGGCGGCGCCTGAAGCTGATGCACCACTGTTGCTAAACAACATGTGGAAGAACTTCTTAGAGTTAGATGCAGGTAATGATGACCGCGCGCTGATTGAGATCTACAACGACACGCAAAGTGATATCGCAGAAGCACACAACCAATTTGCGACAGGCATGCTGAACCTTCAGCACCGTGCTTGGGCGGAACAGATGTCTTTGCGTATTAACTACGAACTTAGCTCTCGAATGAGCACTAAGAACCGTTACCACCGTCCTATTTTGGATGAGTTGAGCGAGCGTTTGGCTGATAAGTTTTTCGTGAACTTCTCGTTGTTCCAATCGTTGCCAGATGCTTGGGGTATCGATCAGGTGTTCCCTGTATTGCCTTTAAGTGGTTTGGACAATGCGGATGAGCGACGCGCTGTTGTACTGGATATCACATGTGACTCTGACGGTACGATTGACCAGTATGTTGACGGCCAAGGCATTGAAACAACATTGCCAGTACCCGCGTGGAACCCAGATGAACCATACCTGATGGGCTTCTTCCTAGTAGGGGCGTACCAAGAGATCTTGGGTGATATGCATAACCTATTTGGTGATACGCACAGTGTTGTGGTGAATGTTGATGAGAGCGGAGAAGCGAACATTGATTACATCAACGAAGGCGACACAGTAGAAGACATGATGCGTTACGTTCACATTGATATGGACCTAATTCGTCAGAACTACAAAGAATTGGTAACGGCGAAAGTACCAGCGCAAGAGCAGCAAAGCGTACTTGAAGAGTTAGAGCAAGGCTTGATGGGTTACACCTATCTTGAGGATTTTTAATGAACGATCTATTTACGAAACCAGATTACTCGCTGTACTCCAATGCGATGACATTTATGCGTCGTCCTTTGGTGCAAAACCCAATCGACAACGATGCTGATGTGGTTGTATTAGGTGCGCCGCTAGATATGGCGACGTCTGGTCGTCCGGGTGCGCGTATGGGACCGGATGCGATTCGCCGTGCGTCAGTTAACTTGGCGTGGGAAGGTAAAAAATTCCCTTGGGACTTCAATGTATTTGAACACACCTCAGTGATTGATGCTGGCGACCTTGTGTTTGATTGCGGTGATGCAGAAGACTTAACTCAACGTTTAGAAGCGGCTGCTGATGCGATTCTAAATAGTGGTAAAACTCTGTTAGGTTTAGGTGGTGATCACTTCATTACACTGCCTTTGCTTAGAGCATACGGTAAGAAGTACGGTGAGATGGCTCTGATTCACTTCGACGCGCACACTGACACTTACAGTCAGGGCAGTCGTTACGATCACGGCACTATGTTCTACCATGCGCCAAATGAAGGCTTAATTTCGCCTGAACATTCAGTGCAAATTGGTATTCGTACAGAGTACAAGCAGGAAGGACACGGCTTTAACGTTATTAACGCGATGCAAGCGAACGACATGAGCGTGGACGAGATCATTGCTCAAGTGAAAGGCATTGTCGGTGATAAGCCAGTTTACCTAACGTTTGATATCGATTGTCTGGATCCTGCCTTTGCTCCGGGTACAGGTACTCCGGTATGCGGCGGTTTGAATTCAGACAAAGTGCTGAAAATTATCCGTGGCTTGCAAGGTATCAACATGGTTGGTATGGACGTTGTAGAAGTTTCTCCAGCGTATGACCAAAGCGAGATTACAGCATTGGCTGGTGCGACGATTGCTCTCGAGCTACTTTACGTCTGGACTGCAAATCGCCTTGCTAAATAATAGTGTGTCATTGCTAACAGCATAACGCTATATACTGATTTTAAAGCCCACTAAGGTTTAACTTAGTGGGCTTTTTTTGGATTCCTCGAAATATCCATTTGTAACTTCTACGCATTGTCCCTGCATACCCATTCAATACTCTAGCAGTTGTATATGTAATTGACGCCATATATGGTGTTTGAACAGTTTGTCATCAGCTTTGTGCTGAACCTTGTCTCAAATATGGGATTTAGTTCTTCTTTGGGGTTTAGGTATATCTTGACCTTATTAATTGCCTATAAATCCTAATGATTTATCAACTTTATTACTGTATATATTTATAAAAATTTGAGGTGTAATTAGATTGTGCGTTTTATTGCATATTAATCAACACCCTATAAACTTTTGCTTAGTCCATGAACAAACTAAAGTGAATGCCTAGATTTGTGAAAAGAAGTCACTTCGCACAGACATGACATTTCGGATAAGGAAGACTAGGCTTAAGGTTAAGTAAACTATAAAAAAAACAGGCGAAACGGAACAGACTCATCATATACATCAGCCTACGTAATTGATTGTTAATGCAGAGAATAAGTTCTGAATATAATTTAAGCCTGAAACCGTTATTACTATCATTTTCACGATGTTGAGCAATACAGCATTTTGTGACCACGGGGGATATATGGGTATTGAAGTTTCGCGCCAAGCTGCAGTTGTTGAGGCAGTGAGTGGAGAAGTCATCGTAGTTAAGTCTGACGGAAGCGCACGAAAAATTTCAGCTGGTGATATTATTCGTGAAAACGAGATTGTTATTACTGCCAACCAAGCAGAGCTTGTATTAGGCACCCAAAACGGTGTCACTGAGGTAGGCAGCAATTGTATTGGCTGTGTTGACCAAGATTTAGTGTGGGCTGATGCTCCGATTGCTGGAGAAGTTAATTTTGACTTACAGCAAGCCGATGCAGGAGATTTTGATGATGAATTTGCTGCTATCCAAGAAGCCATTTTAGGTGGTGCCGATCCGACCCAAATCTTAGAAGCAACGGCCGCTGGTGGCGGGCAAGGCTCAGCAAACGCTGGCTTTGTGACGATTGACTACAACTACACAGAAACTCATCCATCGACATTTTTTGAGACCGCAGGTCTAGCAGAACAAACGGTTGATGAAGACCGAGAAGAGTTCAGAACAATAACTCGTTCATCGGGCGGTCAATCAATCAGTGAAGTGCTCACTGAAGGCTCCATTTCTGATAATACCTATCCCCAATCTATTACAACTACCGAAACGATTATTGCTGGTAGTCTAGCGCTCTCCCCTGATTCTTTCGCTCCAGAAGCACTGTCCCTCGCTTCTCTACTCACAGAGCTAAACAGTGATATTACCTCAAGTGGTCAGCCCGTTATCTTTACTTATGATGCGGCGACGAACTCTATCATTGGTGTTCAAGGCACCGATGAAGTATTACGCATCGACATCGATGTTGTTAGTGTTGGAAACAACGCTGAGCTTTCACTGACCACAACGATTTCTCAACCAATTGATCACGTAACGTCTATTGGTGGTGGTCAGGTTTCCTATACAGGCGATCAAATTAACATCACTTTTGATATTCAAGGTGAAGACACCGCGGGAAACCCATTAGCAACACCAATCAATGCACAAGTTGCCGTGGTTGATGGGGTCGATCCGTCTGCTGAAAGTGTGAATATCACTAACGTAGAAACAAGCAATGTTCCAATCGAAGGGACATTCTCCAATATTGGCAGTGATAACCTTCAATCAGCCGTTTTTGATGCGAGTGCGTTGGACCAATTTGATGGAATACTCAGCGATAATCAAAATACGCTTGCAAGGCTATCTGATGATGGGACAACGATCACTTTGTCCATTCAAGGCCGAGGTGAGGTTGTTCTTACTATCTCACTAGATACTGATGGTACTTATAAATTCGAGCAATTTAATCCAATCGAACAAGTGGGTACCGATTCACTGACGTTCGATTTACCGATCACGATTACCGATTTCGACCAAGATGTTGTAACCAATAACATCAACATTGTTATCTCTGATGGGGATAGCCCAGTTATTACCAATGTCGACAGTATTAGTGTCGATGAAGCAGGCATCATTGGTGGCTCACAAGAGGGAACCGCGCCTGTAGCGGGGAGTGGAAGTATCACTGCCGATATTTTCGAAAGCGACATCATCGATCATTATGAACTGGAGCCGACGGAATTTAATGTTGGTGGCACCTTGATTTCTAATGGTGCGGCGGTGCTACTCGAGTTGGTTGATGAAACTAATGGTGTAAGAACTTACGAAGGCTATGTCGAGGTCAATGGATCAAGAATTACGGTCTTTGATGTTAAAATTGATAGTCCTTCACTGGGTAACTACGAATTCACTTTGTATGAAGAGCTTTCTCACCAAGGCACTGAAGACGCGTTGTTGACCTTTGCTCTGCCTATTTATGCTGTTGATGCGGATGGAGATCGCTCTGCACTATCTGGCGGTTCGAGTACACCAGAAGCTGCAGAGATTCTCGTCAATGTCACAGATGATGTTGTTGAGCTAGTTGATAAGGTTGAGTCAGTCACGGAACCGACTTTAGCGGGCGATACCATTGTTTCGTATAATCTGTTCAATTTCGAAGGAGCAGATGGTTCGACAATTCAATCGTTTAACTATGATGGTGTTGATTACTCACTAGATCAGAGCTTGCTGCCAGATGCTGCTCAAACATTCAGTTTTACTGAGGGTGTTGTAACCATTTCACTAAATGGCGATTTTAGTTTTGAAGTTGCGCGCGATATTGACCACACAAACAGTGAAACCATTCTCAAACAATTCTCATTTTTAGCTGAAGATGGTGATGGAGACACTGACACCTCAACGCTTGAGCTAAGTATCACTGACGGCCAAGATCCAATCATTGATTTGATCCCGCCTGTTACTCTCTCAGAAACCAACCTTGCTGATGGATCTTCTCCAAGCGGAAGTGCGGTCAGCGCTACCGAGACGATTACCTTTACTGCTGGTAGTGATGATGTAGCTAAATTTCGTATTGAACCAACTGAATTCAATGTGGGCGGGGCACTGGAATCGAATGGGTTTGCGGTTGAGATAAAAGAAGACTCTGCTAATCCGGGCACTTACATCGGTTTTATTACCAACGGTTCTGGCTCTGAAATCCCAGTATTCACCATTAGTTTCTCTGCTACTACGTTAGGTGAATACACCTTTACCTTACTTGAAGCGCTAGACCATGTGGATGGTCTAGATAAAAACGATCTAAGCTTTGATCTTCCAGTTTATGCGGTAGACAGCGATGGCGACGATTCATTGGTATCGCAACTCAATGTGACTATCGGTGATGACGTTCAAATCATGCAAGACGGTACGTTAGATATCGTTGAGCCTAATCTTGCTGACGGCACTGTAACAACCAACACCATTGATGTGATGCCTGATCAAAGTGCAGATGGCGCGACCATCACTCAGTTCACTTATGACGGTGTCATAAACACACTGGATCAAAGCATTTCAGGCGAACAGCAATTTAGCTTTACGGAAGGCGAGCTATATATCACTCTTGAAGGCGAAATGCGTTTCGAGCCTAACCGCGATCTCGACCATACCACGAGCGAAGATATCGTGAAGTCGATTGTGGTGACCTCAAGTGACTTCGATAAAGATTCAGTCACTTCAACGGTTACATTGACGATCACTGATGGTGATATTCCAACTATTGATGTGATTCCAACGGTTAGCTTATCTGAAACGAATCTGAGTGATGGTTCGAACCCGAGTGGTAGCGCGGTTAGTCAAACCGAGACGATCACTTTCACCAACCAAAGTGACGATGTTGAGAAATTCCATTTAGAGCCTAGTGAATTTAACGTTGGCGATTCTCTTACGTCCGATGGTCTGGTTATCGAGCTTAGAGAAGAACCTGCGGGGTCGGGTAATTATATCGGTTTCACGACTGATATTTCGAATACTGAAACTACCGTTTTCACTCTTGATTTCAGCAGTACCAATTTGGGTGAATACACCTTTACGCTTCTCGAAGCGATTGACCACACGCCGATTCAAGGCAATAACGACCTAACATTCAACTTGCCAGTTTACGCCGTCGATAGCGACGGTGACGATTCTCTGATGTCTCCGTTGGGGGTGACGATCACCGATGACGTTCAAGTGATGGTCAATAGCTCACTCAATATTGAAGAGCCAACGGTTGCGGATTTAGCGGCAGGCACGCCGACCACTACAACGGTTAATGTTCTCGATGAAGAAGGCGCTGATGGAACGACCATTACTCAGTTTACCTACGATGGTGGAGTGGTACTAACACTTGACCAAAGCGATACAGGTGAACAGAAGTTTGATGTTGCTGAGGGTTCGCTGTATATCACCCTACAAGGCGACGTGCGTTTCGAGCCTAATCGCAATCTGGACCACACAAGTGGAGACATTGTTAAATCGATAGTGGTGACCTCAAGTGATTCTGATAACGATCTTGTTTCTTCAACGGTTACGCTGACCATTACCGATGGCGATATTCCAACCATTGATAATGTACCAAGTGTTACGTTATCTGAATCCAACCTGAGTGATGGTTCTGCTCCAAGTGGCAGTGCGGTCAGTCAAACGGAGACGATTACCTTCACCAATCAAAGTGATGATGTGACGAGTTTCCGTATTGAACCTACTGAGTTCAATATTGGCGGCCTTCTAAAATCGAATGGACTGACGGTTGAGTTGAAAGTCGACCCAAGTACGCCGGGTGGCTACATCGGCTTTGTGACGACGGCGCCTAATGTTGAAACGAACGTGTTCACGATTAGTTTCTCGGATACCAATATTGGTCAATACACCTTCACACTGTTGGAAGCGTTAGATCACGTTGATGGGCTAGGAAATAACAACCTAAGCTTTGACCTGCCGGTTTACGCTGTTGATAAAGATGGTGATGATTCACTGGTGTCTCAACTCAATGTGACTATCGGTGATGATGTCCAAATCATGCAAAACGGCACATTAGATATCGTTGAACCGAATGTTGCTGATTTGGCTGGTGGTGCTGTAACGACCAATACCATTGATGTGATGCCAACACAAAGTGCTGACGGCGCGACAATCACTCAGTTCACCTACGATGGTCAACTTCGAACACTTGATCAAACTGATAATGGCGAGCAAAAGTTTAGCTTCACGGAAGGTGAGTTATTCATCACTCTTCAAGGTGAAGTGCGTTTTGAGCCAAATCGTAATTTAGACCACACAACGAGCGAAGATATCGTGAAGTCGATTGTGGTGACTTCTAGTGACTTCGATAACGATCCAGTGACAGCAACGGTTACGCTGACGATTACCGATGGTGATATCCCAACCATCGATGCCGTGCCAAGCGTTACTCTATCTGAAACTAACCTTAGCGATGGCTCTAGCCCGAGCGGTAGCGCAGTAAGTCAAACCGAGACGATTACTTTCACTAGCCAAAGTGATGATGTGACGAGTTTCCGCATTGAACCAACTGAGTTTAATGTCGGTGGTGCACTGAAATCGAATGGGTTTGCGGTCGAGATAAAAGAAGATTCTGCTAATCCAGGCACTTACATAGGCTTTATTACCAACGGTTCGAGCGCTGAAGTCCCCGTGTTTACCATTAGTTTCTCTTCAACCACGTTAGGTGAATATACTTTCACTCTATTTGAAGCGCTAGACCATGTTGATGGCCTAGATAAGAACGATTTGAGCTTTGATCTGCCTGTTTATGCGGTAGACAGTGATGGTGATGATTCACTTGTATCGCAGCTTAATGTAACGATTGGTGATGATGTTCAAATCATGCAAGGTGGTGCGCTCAATATTACTGAGCCGACCGTCGCTGATTTAGCGGCTGGTACACCGACCACGGCCACTTTTGATGTTATGCCAGACCAAAGTGCTGACGGCGCGACCATCACTCAGTTCACTTATGATGGCGTCGTAAACACCCTCGATCAAAATATTGCAGGCGAACAGCAGTTTATCTTCGCAGAAGGCAAACTGTACATTACCCTCGAAGGTGAAGTTCGCTTTGAGCCTAATCGAGATCTTGACCATACGGCCGGCGATATTGTTAAGTCGATAGTGGTGACATCAAGCGATTTCGACAAAGACTCAGTCACGTCAACCGTTACGTTAACGATCACCGATGGTGATATTCCAACTATTGATGTTATTCCAACAGTTAGCTTATCAGAAACTAATCTGAGTGATGGTTCGAACCCGAGTGGTAGCGCGGTTAGTCAAACCGAGACCATCACCTTCACCAATCAAAGTGATGATGTGGTCCGCTTCCGCCTTGAACCAGCAGAGTTCAATACCAATGATGCACTTACATCGAATGGTTTAGCTGTTGAATTACGTGAAGATCCGCAAGGGTCGGGCAACTACATCGGATTTACAACCAGCTCGTCGAATGCGGTAACCACAGTATTTACGTTGAGTTTTTCTGGGACAACCTTAGGTGAATACACCTTTACCTTAATCGAAGCCTTGGATCATCAAGATGCACGTGGCAACAACGACCTGAGTTTTGATCTGCCTGTGTATGCGGTGGATAGTGACGGCGACGATTCGTTAGTCTCTCAGCTTGGCGTGACTATTGGTGATGATGTGCAGTTGATGCAAGGCGGCACAATAACCAGTCGTGAGCCTGCTGGAGCAGTCGAAACATCGAATACTCTGGACGTGATGCCAAATCAGAGCGCAGATGGAGCAAAAATCACTTCATTTGTGTTTGATGGAAACACTGCAGAAAGCCTTGATCTCAATGTGAATGGCGAGCAAGAGTTTGTGTTCACTGAAGGTTCTGTATTTATTACCACAGAAGGTGAGATACGATTCGAGCCTGTGCGAAATCAAGATCACACGAGTGGTGATATTACCAAGACGATTGTTGTTACATCTACTGACCTTGATGGCGATATCGTTTCATCTACCGTGACATTGAAGATTACCGATGGTGATCTTCCAACGATCGATTTAGTCCCTGGAATTACGCTCTCAGAAGTGGATCTCGCTGACGGTTCTTCGCCAACCGGTAATCCAGTGACGATGACTCAAGTTATTACCTACTCAGAGGGTAGTGACGATGTGAGTCACTTCAGAATTGACCCAGCACAGTTCAACACGTCTGGAGCTTTAAAGTCCAATGGCTTAGAGGTTGAGATAAAAGAGCAGCCAGCGAATTCTGGTAATTACATTGGCTTCGTCAAGGACGGTTCTAACGTAGAAACCAACGTCTTCACGATCAGTTTCTCGACAACCAATCTAGGGCAATACACGTTCACACTGCTTGAAGCGTTAGACCATGCAGATGGATTACAAAACAATACTCTAAGTTTTGATGTCCCTGTTTTAGCGGTTGATACCGATGGTGATGATTCTGCAATGTCGCCAATGACCGTGGTGATCACCGATGATGTACAAGGCGTTCAAGATGGGGCGTTAAGTATCACTGAGCCTTCACTTGCTGATATAGCAGCAGGTACGCCAACCACGCCAACAATCGACGTTATGCCGACACAGAGTGCTGATGGCGCGAAAGTGACTCAGTTTATCTACGATGGTGGCACGGCTGTTACGTTAGACCCAACTGTGTCTACGGAACAAGTTTTTACCGTAACCGATGGCTTACTGTACATCACGATTGAAGGTGAGGTGCGCTTTGAACCAAGCAGAAATCTAGATCATTCATCTGGCGATATCGTGAGAACGATAGTCGTCACGACCAGTGACTTTGATAACGATACCGATACCGCGGATGTCACTTTGACGATCAAAGACGGAATCAATCCAGTTATCGATGTTGTTCCTAGCGTGAACTTATCGGAAGTGAACCTAGCAGATGGCTCAACGCCGAGTGGTTCTGCGGTGAGTTCAACACAAACCATTACCTACACCGTGGGTAGTGATGACTTAAGCCACTTTAGAATTGCAACCAACGAATTCAACCCAGGTGATGTGCTGAAATCAAATGGTCTTGTTGTTCAGTTAAAAGAAGATCCGTCTTCTCCAGGTGACTACATTGGCTATACCGATGATGGGGCAGGTAATGTAACCGATGTCTTCACGATTAGCTTTGATAGCGTTAATAAAGGGCAGTTCACCTTTACTTTGATTGAGGCGTTAGATCACCTTGATGGTGATCTTAATAACAGCCTCAACTTCAACCTGCCTGTTTATGCGGTTGATACTGATGGTGATGACTCAGTTAAGCGTGATGTTGTTGTGACCATTCAAGATGACCTTCAACAGATGCAAGATGGCACGTTAACCATCACAGAGCCAAATACTGGCACACCAACTACCTTGACCGTTGACGTATTGCCTACGCCAAGTGCTGATGGGGCAACCATTACACAGTTCACCTATGACGGTGGATCTGCGATTACTTTGAATCAAAACATCAGTGGTGAGCAGGAATTTGTTTTCACTGAAGGTTCGCTGTTTGTCACTTTGGATGGCGATGTAAGGTTTGAACCAAATCGTAATCTTGACCACTCTGCAGGCGACATTGTTAAGTCGATTGTGTTTACGTCTTCTGACTTTGATAAAGATACCTTTTCATCAACAGTCACGCTTACGATTGTTGATGGCGATGGACCTACAATCAACGTTGTGCCAAGTGTCAGCTTGTCGGAAAGCTTACTTGCGGATGGTTCGACACCTAGCGGAACACCTGTCAGTGTGACTCAGACTATCACCTCGCTAGCGAGCAGTGATGACATCGGAAAAATAGTAGTCGAAGTTGGGCTGTTCAATACCAACGGCGTGTTGAAGTCTGATGGCCTTGAATTGAGCTTGCGTGAGGAGCCTGCGGGTTCTGGCGACTACATTGCGTTTACAACGGATGGTTCGGGTGGTGAGAAAATCATATTCACCCTAGACTTTGATGATACTAATCCTAGCCAGTATACCTTTACGTTGCTTGAGCGTTTGGATCACGTTGATGGCTTAGGAAACAACGATCTGAGTTTTGATCTTTCTGTTTACGCGCAAGATACTGATGGCGATATTTCAGCGTCTAAACCGCTTTCAGTAACCATCACCGATGATGTCCAGTTAATGCAGTCTGGTGCGCTTAGCATCACTGAACCAAGCACTGGGACGCCGACCACAACAACGTTTGATGTGATGCCAGCACAAAGTGCAGATGGTGCCACAGTCACTAAGTTTACCTATGGCAGCCAGCCAGAATCCTCTCTGGTACAAAGCAATACAGGAGAGCAAAAGTTTGTATTTGCAGAAGGTTCTTTGTTTATCACGCTTGAAGGTGATGTGCGTTTTGAACCTAATCGCAATCTAGACCACTCTGGTGGCGATATCGTCAAGACCATAACGGTGACATCTGAAGATAAAGATGGCGATATCGTGACGTCTACCGTGACGTTAACTATTGCCGATGGCGCGCCACCAACTATCGACACCGTACCGACTGTCGCGTTGGAAGAAGCAAATCTGATTGATGGTTCTTCACCGGGTTTACCTGTTAGCCAAACTGAAACCATTACTTTCACAGCTGGAAGTGACGATGTGAGCCACTTCCGTATTGATACCACTCAATTCAACACGTCTGGCGACCTGAAGGCAGATGGTTTGGTGGTTCAGCTAAAAGAAGATCCTGCCAACAGTGGGAACTATATTGGTTTCGTGGAAAGTGGGGGTGTCCAAACGGATATTTTCACCATTACCTTTAGCAGTCTGGTTCTAGGAGAGTACACATTTACCTTACTGGAAGAGTTAGATCACCTGCCAGTACAGGGTAATAACGATCAAATATTCACCTTGCCAGTGATCGCTGTCGACAAAGACAACACTGACTCTGCGGTGAAACCGCTAACAGTGACCATTACTGATGATGTGCCAACCATCACTGATACGACGGTTGCAAGTACGTTTGTCGTTGATGAAGACGATTTAGGCTCTGTTGTTGCTCAGGCGACAGGTTCGTTTGTTACCACTGAAGGTGCAGACCAAGTAGAGGTTTACGAACTACGCAATATCTCAACTCTAGAAGCGACGCTATCGTCTGGCAATGAAGGTATTAAGATCACTGAGATCACAGGTGCTGCTAACACGACCACCTACCAAGGTGCAACTGACCCAGGCGGAACGCCAATTTTTACATTAGTGCTGACTGATGATGGTGCTTACACGTTTACGTTGCTTGGCCCTCTCAATCACGCCACGACACCGAGCAACCTCGATACACTCACAATACCGTTCGATGTCGTTGCAGTTGACGGTGATGGCGATGATTCTAACCAATACGTATTGCCAATCGAGGTGCTAGACGATGCGCCAGTAATGAGTGCGCCAACCGGTGAAACGGTTGTCGATGAAGACGATCTTACTGGTGTTGGTTCCGATCAATCTGAAGACACCATTATTAATGGACTGTTTACGGTTGATGAAGGTGCTGATGGTGTTGTGAAGTATGAACTGGTTGATGAAGATTTGGTGCTGGCTGGCTTAACCTCTGATGGAGAAAGTTTAGAGTGGCTAGCTGTTTCACAAAGCGGCACAACATTTACTTACGTTGCTCAAACAACAACGAGTAATGAAGCGGTGTTTGAGATTATTTTCGATACCTCTGATAACAGCTATCAGTTTGAATTGTTTAAACCCCTTAAGCACCCTGATGGTGCGGATGAAAACGCGATTGACCTTAACTTTTCTGTTGTTGCAGAAGATTTTGATCAAGACCAATCAAACGCGATCGATCTGAAAATCACGGTGACTGATGATGTTCCATTGGTGACAACTCAATCGATCACACGAATTGAAGGCCAGGGCTATGGTAATTCCAAAGTTGACATGTTTGCTAATGCCACGGATGTCGGCGCGGATGGCGCGGTACTGAGTCGAATTGAGGGCATTACCAGTAATGGTGCAGATATTGTTTTCCGTACAGGAAACAGCGGGCCGTACAGCAGCAGTTTCGATTTAAATAGCGGTAGCCAACAGGTACGAGTTTACGAACAAACCGATGATGGTAGTGGTGGCGTGGACACCCGTGAGCTAGGGCGCTTGCGTATCAACTCAAATGGCGAGGTTGAATTTAGAGCTAACGGCTATCTCGATCATGACGGCCTAGACACCATCGATTTCTCGATTAATGTGATTGCGACGGATGGCGATTTAGATACCTCTGAAACACCGTTAGATATAACGATTACTGATAGGGACTCTACAAGAATCGCTCTGAAAGTGACGACCTTCGAGGATGCGGGTAGAGACTCAACGATACCTTATGCAACGGGTGATGAACCAGATCTTGAGAATGTTCAAGATAACCAAAGTGGTCTGCCTAATGCGCCTGCACAAGTTGCACTGCAAGTTAACCTATACGACCAAGATAACAATGAATCTATAGGTCAGTTAACGATAAAAAGCCCGAATGGAGGTGATAGTCACCAAGGTACGTTCTATTACTTTGACGGTACCTCTTACCATGAGCTAATGCCTGAACCAAATGGGAGCATTATATTTGGTCCTCCTCAACTCGAGCAAAGCTTTGCTCCAAATCCTAATGAACCAAGACAAACTATTGCGACGATAGACAACTTGTTCTTTGTTCCGGACCAACACGCTAGTTCGGATGAAACTGGTGGGCGAGTTCGTTATGAGCTAGAAATTGAGAAAAATGGCAATACGGATCACACCGTTAACTCAAATTTCAGAATCGAGATTGAAGCGGTAGCGGATATTGCAACGTGGGATGACGCCAACAGTACTTATCAGTATCAAGTGAATGAAGATGAAGACAATGTTACGTTGCAGCTGAATGCTGAATCGCAAGATAACAGTAATACTGAGACGATTACCTATGAACTTGAAGCGATTCAGGGTGATGGGAAGTTTGAGTTACTTGATCAAAATGGCAATGTGTTAACGCCCGTTAATGGTGTTTATATCATCGCATCTGCTGATATCAATAGCACTGTCGTCAACCCAATCGATAACTTCTCTGGACAAATTGAGTTCAAAGCGACGGCAATTACTGAAGAGACGCTTAACCCATACGATGATTCAGCTAACGGCGGGTTAGACAAAACGACCGCTCGCTCTGTTGAGCAAAACATTATCATTGATGTGACTGCCGATGCGGACCCTGGGTCGTTCAGTGTTAACCGGATTCGTATTAACGAAGACAATATTGATGACCCTAACTACCTAGGTCCTCTGGCTAACAAAGATGACTTCACGCTAGACGAAGTCATCACAATGAACGGCTCAGTGGATACTGATGGTTCCGAAGAGCTATTTGTTCGTATCAGCAATATCACTGAAGGTGCGGTGCTTTATTTCCTTGGAACTACGACCCCAGTTCCTACAATCACTATTAACGGTATTGATTATCAAGAAGTGGCGTATTCCGACTTAGCCAATGTAGAGATCGTTCCGACTAAACACAGTAATGTCGATTTTACTTTTGATGTAACCGGTGTGGTTAAAGACACCGCGAACCTCTCTAGTGGTGCTCAAGTTGATGAAGAAATCCTAGGGACTAAAACGGTTAACGTTGAAGTTAAAGGTGTCGCAGATATTCCTTACGGCGGTACTAGCGGAACGGCATGGACTGCAATACCTGATACCGATCCTGACCCTGCAAGTGGTGTGCAAACCACGATCCAAGAGAGCCAGAATGGAGATAGCTACGCCGAGCTTGATTTCACCGTGTTGTCGGGAGAGAGAAGACCTGATCCTGCAGCTGTAGATCAAACCCCATTACCTGACGACGGTTCAGAATCCATAACCGTTATCCTCTCGGGTATTCCTGATGGCGTTATTCTGGAAGACGGTGACGGTACCATTATTGACCTTAACTTTGTCGGTTACGAAACTGGTCCGGGTGGTAGCCCTGATCTGTCTAAACCTATCTACGAAGCGAACATCACTGACGCGGGTAAAACCTCAGGAATCCGCATCAGACCCGTCGATTCTTCAACCGAGAACATTCACATTCAGGGTAAAGTGATCGTGACTGAGAATGACGGTCATACGCTTACGTTTGACCAAGAAGTGCGAGTGCTAGTCGAACCTAGAATCGATACCTCGGCGACGTACAGCACAGTCACTAATGGCGATGAAGATACGGTGATCAGTATTGATTGGCACCCAGAGGGTACTGACTATATTGATGATGATGAGCATTTCACTTCTATTGTGATCAGTGCCATTCCGACAGATGTTGAAAGTGTTGTGGTTAATGGCGATGTAACTTGGGTTTACGATGCTTCAGCAGGCACTTTAACCATTACGCCGAAGAGTGGACAAACGGCAGAAGAGTTTACTCAGATAGCACTGAACAACAATTTTATTCAGATCACACCTGAACAAGATTCGAGCACCGACTTTACGCTTAATACCGTTGTCATGATTGAAGAGCGAGATCATGAGTATGTTGATGCGACTGATCCTGGTCAGGGCATCGCTACCGCAACGATTACAGGTACGATTAATGTTGTCGTAACGCCAGTCGTTGAACCGCAAGACGCCAGCAACAAGCTTATCGTCGATGATGTGCTGGGTACTGGAGCTCTAGCAACCGTAGTTGCTGATGCCAACACTGGCGTGCTTAAGTTCACTACCAATAGCGATAATACATCGGTTACGGATGAGTTCGTCATTCGATATCAAGAAACAGATGCTTCGTCCGCTATCGAAGAAGTGGATCAGTTAGTTATTCAATTAACAAATGTGGACGACTCGGCTCTATCAGATGCTGTACTCAATCAACTGCTCGTTATTGGCGCTGCTTATGAAGGCGATGGGCGCTGGGTTGTAACGAATGAAGACATATTTAGCATAAGTGCACCGAACGGCCTTGTTCTTCCTTCAGGAAACAGCGGGGCTGGAGGGTTCAATGACATCAAGATGGACATCTTTAGCACGGTGATAGACCGAGGTGATGGTGCTGAGGTTGAGTCATCTACGGCCGCTCGTAGGGACGGGGAAGTCACTCTGTCATTCCCTCAAGTGGTGGCAGGGAGCACTAAGGTCGCAGCCGATATTGATATGACACCAGACAGTGTTGTTGATGCGATTGAAGACACCCAGTTAGATCTGGGTACGGCATTGAATGGTTTAATTACGTTCTCGGGTGAAGACGACTCAACTGATCAAGTGACCATCATTATTGATGACAGTGTGACCATTAATCCAGGAGCGGCGAACGAAGTCACCTTCCCAATTAGTTTATCGGGAAGCAGCGACCTCGACTTTGTTAACGGGAAATATGTATTCCAGACTACCGTTGATCAGGGCGTTTCTACCGACTTCTCTGGTTTGCTTCTTAACTTGCCAGCTGACTACTCTGGCGATTTTAGATTACCAATCACCATTGTGACTAAAGATATGCTCTCAGGGGATGAGAAAACTTTGGTGACCGATGTGGTTATAAAAGTTGCTCCTGATGTTGAAGGTAACCCAGATATTGACGTGACTGTCGTTGGTTCGCTTGACGATTCGTTTAGCCCTGTCGATACCGACGGTCAAGCAGGGCAAGATCCAGTCGGCTACGAAGATACCTATATCCAACTGGATTTCAGTTCGACCATTACTGATCAAGTAAGCGGAGATGAAGGGGGTGACGAAAAATTCACCTCTATCACACTGACTTTGAATGACACGAGTGTCGGGGCTTTTTATACCAGCGCAGGTGTGTCGCTTGGCACATCGGTGACCTTTAATGAAGCTGAAATTAATGCAGGCGCTCTGGACAACGTCTTGTTCCGCCCTGCACCTAATTACCCGACAGGTAACGACATTAATCAGGTGCAAGTGAATGTCAGCGGCACGATTACCGATACGGCTACGTACAATGATGCCTCGTCTCCAATAGGTACAGCAACAGATACTGATACGTTTAATACCAATGTTAGCTTTGAAGTGGTTCCAGTCGTGGACGATGTGCTCGTAACAGGACCGGGTAGCGATCCTGATGTTATCGAGATTACGGGTACTGAAGACCAGCTCATTTCTTTGTCGGGCACAGGGCCTGTATCGATTGCACTGACTGACCTTGATGGATCAGAACAGTTTGTGTCGATTAAGTTCACAGACGTACCTGATGGCTTCCAAATGCGTGCAGACGCTGGCTCGGCATACACGGTGAAGAATAATGGTGGTGGTGAGTGGAGTGTTCAACTGCCTCAAGCGTCAGGACTGTCATTTGACCTGAGCGAGATTTCGATTTTGCCGCCTAAAGACTTCAGTGGTACGGCTGAATTTGGTGTTGCCGTATTTACGCAAGAGTCCTTATTAGGTGTGCCTACCGCAGCATCAAATCTGCCAAGCTTTAAGCTGCATGTGGTACCTGTGGGTGATGATGTTGATACTAACCCGACAGATTCTGTGACAGGTAACGAAGGTCAAAACATTGATATCGAAATCAATGCGACGATTTTGGATAAAGAGCTATCGGCAACGGGCAGCGGTACTTATACCGAGAATGCGCCAGAGACACTTCGAGTAGAAGTTGCTGGTGTGCCTCAAGATGCCTCTATCTACTACCCAGACGGCACGACCTTGGCTAGTTACGATCCAGTTACGCAGATCTGGACACTGGATGTTGCTGCGCAGTCACTTGATAAGATCGTATTCAATTCAGGTGAACACAATAGTGATACGGGTAATGTACTAGGCATCAATGGCCCGCTTCTGATTACCGTTCGCTCTGTTGATACTGACGCTGATAACACCGAATATTTGGGTACACCAACCAGCTTCGATGTTGATTTGGTGATAGATCCGATCAACGACCAGCCGACGTTTGTGAATGTCACCAACATTGAAACGAAGGAAGAAGATAGCATTGCATTGGACAACTTTAGCATTTACGACGTCGACGCTAATTTTGATAACCCAGATGCGCCGTATGTACTCACCTTAGCAATTGACCAAACATTGCCGGGAGCACAGGGTGAATTTGAGTTTACAAGTTCTCCTGATGTGACGTTTGTACTACAACCTGACGGCTCATTGGTGATTACGGGTAAAGAAGCGGACATCAATACCGCATTGACCAATGGAGCTGTGACGTTCAAGCCAGATCCAGACCAGAACTACCTCAACCAGAGTGGTTTAGTCACGATCAATGCGACCCTCGATGACGGCGGTAATAACGGTCTGATTGACGCTGGAGATCCGAGTACGGCTCAAACCAATCAAACCACCTTTACCATTAAGGTGACGGAAGAGAATGATGCGCCTGTCGCGACAGATGTTGATTTAGGCTCGATTGCGGAAGACGGCCAAATCGTGATTGTGGAAGGTGACTTAATTGCGGCAAGCTCTGATATCGAGAATCATAATCTGACCGTAACGGGTGTCACTCTAACTCAAGGGCAAGGTCAACTGCAGCGCTTTGAGAATGCTGGTGGAGCAGACAATGCTGCGATTACAGGGCCGTTCTGGCTGTTCGTTGCAGACAGTGATTTCAACGGCGACGTTAAATTTAATTACTCCATTATCGATGATGGTACAACCAATGGTGTGGATGATTTTAAAACCGATAGCGCTGAAATCAGCCTTGTCGTGACAGAAGTGAATGACCAACCTGTCGCGACAAATATTGATCTGGGCTCGATTGTGGAAGAAGGTCAAGTGATCATCAAAGAGGAAGATTTGATCGCGGCGACAACCGATCCTGATGCAGATAACATCACGGTGACCAATTTGGTACTCGATCAGGGTCAAGGCACATTGCAACGTTTTGAAAACGTGGGTGGAGCGGATGATGCTTCGATTACAGGCCCATATTGGGTGTTTACCGCAGCCAACGAGTACAGCGGTGATGTTAAGTTCACTTATACCGTAGAAGACGATGGTACAACTAACGGCGTAAATGATTTCCTAACGGATACCGCTGAAATAAGCGTTGTGGTAACGGAAGTGAATGATCAGCCAGTGGCAACGGACATCGACTTGGGCACCATCCTTGAAGAAGGTCAGCTAATCATCAAAGAGGAAGATTTGATTGGCGCAACGAGCGATCCAGAGAACGACACGATTACCGTGACGAACTTGGTGATCGATCAAGGGCAAGGCACATTACAACGCTTTGAAAACGTGGGTGGTGCGGATGACAACTCGATCAATGGACCATATTGGGTATTTACTGCAGCGGATGAATATAACGGTGATGTTAAGTTCACCTATACCGTAGAGGATGATGGTACCACCAATGGTGCCAATGACTTCTTGACGGATAGTGCTGAAATCAGTGCTGTGGTGCAAGGTGTCAACGATATACCTGTTGTTAATGGTGACAGTGTCACCAGTCTTGTCGACGAGGATGCCGGTCAGCTATTGAGTGGTATCAATGTCAGTGACCCCGATTATGTGGATGCATTTTCGAATGACCTAATGACAGTCACACTGACGGTGGATTACGGTACATTGAACGTAGCACTCCCGGCAGGGACGACCGTGATGGTTAACGGCAACAACACCGGTTCGGTCATCTTAGTCGGTACACTGAGCGATTTGAACGCACTGATTGATACGCCAACCAGTCCAAATGGCGTTTACCTCGATGCGAGCTTGTCTCCAACCAATAGTATTGGATTAGAAGTCATCGCTAAAGACAGCGGAAACCCTTCAGGTATCGCGATTGAAACTGCGCCAGTGGTGTATAACATCGCGGTGACACCGGTGGCGAATGCGCCAACCTTGTCTATTGACCCGGCATTCAACTATGTGAGAAACATTACGACCAGCTCATCTGTGGTCGCTAATAGTGGAGTCGCTTTAGTCGGAATTGTCGCTGCATTGACGGATATTACTGAAGAGTTGACGTTGAAGCTCAGTGATATTCCGGACGGCGTTGACGTAACCAGTGATGCGGGTACGGTTTCGCTGGTGGGGGATACTTGGATAGCGACGGCTGATGCGATTGATAGTCTCAGACTCGTCGAGCAACCATCAGCTGGTAAGCCGTTAACTCCGGGTAATTACACGTTGAAGGTTGAGGCGGTATCTGAAGAAACGGACAATAACGATATTGCGATATCTCAAAACATTGATCTAAACCTCAATATAGTTGCGAACCCAATAGATCTCGATCTGTCTTCTGAAACAGACGATGTGCAACTTTTAGCGAGTAACTTTGATACTAACCTCACTGGCGGATCAGGAAATGACCGACTTGTAGGTGGAGCTGGTGACGATACGCTTGTTGGCGGTGACGGTAACGACACCTTGATTGGCGGCGGAGGCTCAGACATTCTGACTGGTGGCGATGGTATGGACTCGTTCGTATGGCTTAACATCGAAGATGGTGTTGAAGATACGATTACCGACTTTGATTTGTCGGAAGGGGACAGTATTGATTTGAGAGAAGTGTTGCCGGAGCTTAAAAATACATCTCCAGACATGACCGCGTTGCTACAACAGATAGACGCGAAAGTGGACGGGGATGACATTGAGCTTACGATCAACCCGGATGGCTTAGGTACTACGGAACAGGTGATTGTGGTTGAAGACCTTGCGCCACAGCTAACCTTAAGTGGCACCATGCCTTCAGACATCCTAGATGCGCTAGTACAGCAAAATGTGATAACTCACGGTTAAGCGAACCATTAAACCATAACGAAAGAGGCCAGCATTGCTGGCCTCTTTTTTGTCACTGTATAAATTGAAAAAGACGTTACTTAAGAGAGTTGTGGATCAGGAACTCTTCTTCAACACCTTTCAATTTCATCTCATCCATAATGAAGTTCACCGTGTTCAACAAACGTTGTTCACCTTTAGGAATCAGATAGCCGAACTGACTGTTGGTGAATGGAGTTTCGCAGCGTGCCGCTTCAAGACGTTCGTCAGTTACTTGATAAAATAGACCTTCAGGCGTTTCTGTCACCATCACATCAACTTTGCCTTCTGCTACTGCTTTCGGTACGTCGAGGTTGTTCTCGTAGCGTGTGAAGCTTGCATTTTGCAAGTTTGCGTCGGCAAAGATCTCGTTAGTACCGCCAATGTTCACGCCCACACGAACAGAAGAGAGGTTCACTTTCTCAATGCTGTCGTACTGTTCTGCGGTGCCTTTCGCAACCAAGAAGCACTTACCAAAGGTCATGTAACCTTGAGTTTGTTCCGCGTTTAACTGACGCTGCATTTTACGCGTAATGCCGCCCATCGCGATATCGTACTTATCGTCGTCTAGATCGGCCAGTAGATCTTTCCATGTGGTACGAACAATCTTCAATTCGACGCCTAATTGCTCCGCGATGTGCTGTGCAACGTCGATATCGTAGCCAGAGTAGCTTTTACCATCGAAGTAAGAGAAAGGCTTGTAGTCGCCAGTAGTACCCACACGAAGCGTGCCTGATTTTTGAATGTCTTCTAGCTGGTCAGCGTGTGCGACACCAGAAAGTGCCAGAGCAATGGAAGCAAGTAATAGTGATGTTTTTTTCATTGTAATTGTCTGTTGTGTTTGTGTTGTCATTCAAAGTAACAGAAACAATCAGAGAAAGAGATCAAACCATTGGAAAGGTTGGAAAAGAAGATAAAACGAGGGCAGGAGATAGGTATTTCTACGGTATGTGAGCATTGATCGAGATGCGTTTCATATTCCATTTTGATAAACCGAAGATAAACAAAAAGCCCATGTTATCGAATAACATGGGCTTCATTTTGGTTTAACTTGTTAGCTGCTTATTTAGCTATTTAGTTATTTAGCTACTGACTCGTTGTTCATCTTAGCCGGAGCTTTAGATGCGTTAACCAGTAGGATACCAACGGTTAGTACCATCGAACCACATAGTAGGAACAACAAGCGTCCTGTTGGTTCGTTTGGAATCAGAGCCATTGCTAGGATACCGAAACCTGCTGTGCTGATAAGCTTACCAAGCATTGAACGCTGTTTAGTATCTAGGTTTTGTTGCTCTTCACCTTCCGCTACAAGCGGCGTGTTCCAGTTAGTGAATAGTTGGTCAACTTCTTTCTCACGCTCTGGCGATAGGCCTTTGTAGAAGCGAGAAGTCATGATGAAGTAACCACCTGTGAACACTACGTGAGCCGCTAAGCTAAGACCGACTTTCAAGTCGCTCCATTCACGGCCTGTAAGCGCTGTTTCTAGACCAAATAGGTTCTCGATGTCTTCTGCTTGCAGAGAGATACCGAAGATGTAAGAAACGAAACCACCAACCACTAGAGTAGACCAACCAGCCCAGTCAGGTGTCTTACGAATCCACATACCTAGTAGTACAGGGATAAGCATTGGGAAGCCAATCAACGCACCTACGTTCATTACGATATCGAACAAGCTTAAGTGACGCAGAGAGTTAATGAATAGACCAATCGCGATGATGATAATACCCATCATGATAGTCGTTAGCTTACTTACAATAACCAGCTCTTTCTGAGTCGCATTTTGACGAAGAATTGGGCTGTAGAAGTTCATTACAAAGATACCAGCGTTACGGTTCAAACCTGAATCCATAGAAGACATCGTTGCAGCGAACATTGCTGACATAAGAAGACCAACCATACCTGCTGGCATTAAGTTTTGTACGAATGCTAGGTAAGCAGCATCACCGGCTTTGTCGCCCATTGATGTGTATTGCTCAGCGAACTCAGGCATGAATGCACTTACGTACCAAGGTGGTAGGAACCAAATTAGTGGACCAACAACCATAAGGATACATGCTAGGCCTGCCGCTTTACGTGCGTTTTCACTGTCTTTTGCACATAGGTAACGGTAAGCGTTGATGCTGTTGTTCATTACACCGAACTGCTTCACGAAGATGAATACAACCCAAAGGATGAAGATGCTCATGTAGTTTAGGTTGTTACCTAACATGAAGTCGCCGTCGAAGTTAGCAACGATGTTAGTTAAGCCGCCACCGTGGAAGTAAGCTGCTACCGCACAAGTGATTGTCACGGCCATGATTACAAGCATTTGCATGAAGTCAGAAGCAACAACCGCCCAAGAGCCGCCCGTTACTGCCATCAATACTAGAACCATACCCGTAACCACAATGGTAGCTTCCATTGGGATGTTGAATACCGCTGCTACAAAGATCGCTAGACCGTTTAGCCAGATACCTGCAGAGATAAGGCTGTCCGGCATACCTGCCCATGTGAAGAACTGTTCAGACGTTTTACCAAAGCGCTGACGAATAGCTTCGATCGCCGTTACCACACGAAGTTGGCGGAACTTTGGAGCGAAGTACATATAGTTCATGAAGTAGCCAAAAGCATTGGCTAAGAATAGGATTACAATAACGAAACCGTCATTGAATGCGCGTCCTGCGGCACCTGTAAACGTCCATGCTGAAAATTGTGTCATGAAGGCAGTTGCACCAACCATCCACCACAACATTTTGCCGCCCCCTCTGAAGTAATCACTTGTAGAGGTGGTGAACTTACGGAACATCCAACCAATCGCGATTAAAAAGAAGAAGTAGGCGAGAACAACAAAAGTATCAATAGTCATCTTTTCAGCCTTTTAAATATCATAATTAACTGGGCTTAGATTAACGCGTCCCAAGGTTTATTTGTACTACAATATGTCTTTAGTATGATCTAGGTCGCATTGATTTTTCTGGTGCTAATGCACGACTATATAAGTGTTTGTTTTAATTGAATTTAAATGTGCGTACATTTTGTTTGAGATCTAAAATAAATTGAGGGTTAAATGTTTATATGTATTACAATATAAGCAAAAGCGCTTACTTTGCCGTATCTATAAGATTTTAATTATAACCGTAACAAATGTGCTACAAATTGGTGTGTTGTGCGACGACATTCACGTTAATTTGGAACTCTATACTGAAAATTTTCGTATTGAGATTTCAAGTGTAGCTCATTGTTTTCACTTCGCTATTTTCTGTTTATCTGCGGCTATGAAGCCTTTCTATGCTATTTATTCATTTTTTCGTGCCACAGAGGTGCGTATTTGGAATTTTTGTCACTGAGTGGGCGTTAAACTGGGCGACGAGACACATTTTGCGGCTCACTTTGTCTATTGTGGTCTTCAGTGCATGCGATGAGAGATGCTTGATGACGTATCGAAAAGGAACATTGCTGGATAAGAAGCTGGATAGGCGACAGGGGGAACCAGTAACGCTTCGTTAGATGCGTGCTGAAGTCGATTGAAAGCTTACATTACTTGTTATTGCCTGTCTTAGTCGCGGAGCTGTGCGAATCCATAGAGAGAAAGGCGATAAGGTGTGGGGAAACAGAACGTTGATTGAGCGTGTTTTACGGTTAGTCAGCGCAATAAACGCCAGATAACAAAAAGCCCCACCGAGGTGAGGCTTCATCACTAAATCTAAAATAGATTAAGCGTTAACGTGATCAACTGCGTCACGAACCAGCTTGCCTAGCTCGTCCCACTTACCTTCGTCGATAAGGTTAGTTGGAACCATCCAAGTACCGCCACACGCAAGTACAGAAGGGATCGATAGGTATTCATCAACATTCTTCAAGCTTACGCCACCAGTAGGCATAAATTTAACAGGGTAAACCGCTGTTAGTGCTTTAAGCATGCCAGTACCGCCAGAAGGCTCAGCAGGGAAGAACTTCAACGTGCGAAGGCCCATTTCCATTGCTTGCTCAACTAGGCTTGGGTTGTTAACACCCGGTACGATTGCAACACCCTTATCGATACAGTATTGAACAGTGCGCGGGTTGAAACCTGGGCTTACGATGAAATCAACGCCAGCTTCGATAGATGCGTCAACTTGCTCGTTAGTCAGTACAGTACCTGAACCGATTAGCATGTCTGGAAATTCTTTACGCATGATGCGAATCGCTTCGATTGCACATTCTGTACGTAGCGTGATTTCTGCACATGGCATGCCGTTTTCAACAAGTGCTTTACCTAGAGGGATAGCGTCTTCAGCACGGTTGATAGCGATTACAGGAATTACTTTTAGGTTTGCTAGTTGTTCATTTAATGTAGTCATGAATTCTTTCTCACGTTAAATGTGGGCTTGCTTTCAACTAAGCAAACCCTTGATTAATAGTTAAAGTGCGTAATTATAGAGACAGATCAGGCGTCGCTTCTAGAGGAATGATAGCACCTGGATGCTGAATCACAGTCCCTGCCACAATATGACCAGCTAACGCTGCATCACGTGCATTGCCACCGCTTAAGCGCTTAGCTAGGAAGCCCGCGCTGAACGAGTCGCCAGCCGCTGTAGTATCAACAATGTTGTCTACTGGGTTTGGAGCAACGTACTGAGCGCTTTGGCTCTCAACCACTAGGCAGTCTTTAGCACCACGTTTAATGATGATCTCTTTCACACCAGATTCAGACGTACGTGCAATACACTGTTCAATGCTTTCGTCGCCATACAACTCTTGCTCGTCATCGAACGTCAGTAGAGCCGTGTCTGTGTACTTAAGCATCTTCAAGTACCAAGAGATCGCTTCTTGTTGGCTTTCCCAAAGTTTTGGACGGAAGTTATTGTCGAAGAATACTTGGCCGCCTTGCGCTTTAAATTTGTCTAAGAAGTTGAATAGCTGCGTGCGTCCATTCTCTGTCAAGATAGCAAGCGTAATACCACTTAGGTAAACCGCATCAAAAGAGAATAACTTATCAAGTAGAGCAGGCGTGTCTTCCTGGTCAAACATGAACTTTGCTGCAGCATCATTACGCCAGTAGTGGAAACTGCGTTCACCAGTTTCATCGGTCTCGATGTAGTAAAGCCCTGGTTGTTTGTGATCAAGCTGAGCAATTAAGCTAGTGTCGATACCTTCCGCTTGCCACTTTTCTAACATGTCGGTACTGAATGGGTCAGTGCCTAGTGCTGTTACGTAGCTCGTGTTGATATCTTGCTCTTTTGTTAAGCGAGACAAGTAAAGTGCAGTATTTAGTGTATCGCCACCGAAACTTTGCTTAAGCCCGTCTTGTTTCTTTTGTAGCTCAACCATGCACTCGCCAATGACCGCGATGTTTAATGATTTCATATGCTTACCTTAGCAACTGAGGTTGCGCTAGTTATTATTTTAGGAAATCTTCACGCGCAGGGTTGAAGATATCAAGAAGGATGCTGTCTTGCTCTAGTGCAACAGCACCGTGCATCATGTGTTTACGAGCGAAGTAAGCATCGCCTTCTTTAAGGACTCTCTTTTCGCCTTCAATCTCAGCTTCGAAGCTGCCACGAACTACGTAACCGATTTGGTCATGGATTTCGTGAGTATGAGGGTGGCCAATCGCGCCCTTGTCAAAACATAGGTGTACTGCCATTAGATCGTCAGTGTAAGCAACGATTTTACGCTTAATGCCGCCACCAAGTTCTTCCCATGGGTTTTCATCTAGGATAAAGAAAGAGTTCATTGTGTATCTCCTAATCTGTTTAAATCTTTTAAGTGTTACTTAACTTGCATCCATCATAAGGGAATGAGCCTAATTGTAATACAATATATCTAAATTTGTGTGATATTGATCAAGCGATACTTTATATAGCGTAAATAAATCAACAACTTAATAAATGGCCAATATTTACCATTAGTCAGCTACATCAATGACTTATAGCTAATTGTGTGACTCTACTCATCATTTAGCGACGAATAGGTATAATTAAAGCTCATATTGTATTACTTTATATGGGGTTTGAAAATTTAATCAAAGTTTAAGCAGATAAACTCTTTATTGAGGGTGACAAAGAATATGACGACTAAACCAGTATTGTTGACTGAAGCAGAAATCGAGCAGCTTCATCTTGAAGTGGGCCGTTCTAGCTTAATGGGCAAAACCATTGCAGCGAACGCGAAAGATCTAGAAGCATTCATGCGTTTACCTATTGATGTCCCAGGTCATGGTGAAGCCGGGGGTTACGAACATAACCGCCATAAGCAAAATTACACGTACATGAATCTAGCTGGTCGCATGTTCTTGATCACTAAAGAGCAAAAGTACGCTGACTTTGTTACAGAATTACTAGAAGAGTACGCAGACAAATACCTAACGTTTGATTATCACGTACAGAAAAACACTAACCCTACAGGTCGTTTGTTCCACCAAATCCTGAACGAACACTGCTGGTTAATGTTCTCAAGCTTAGCTTACTCTTGTGTTGCTTCAACCCTGACACAAGAACAACGCGACAATATTGAGTCTCGCATTTTTGAACCAATGCTAGAAATGTTCACGGTTAAATACGCACACGACTTCGACCGAATTCACAATCACGGTATTTGGGCAGTAGCAGCTGTCGGTATTTGTGGTCTTGCTTTAGGTAAGCGTGAGTACCTTGAAATGTCAGTGTACGGCATTGACCGTAACGACACTGGCGGCTTCCTAGCGCAAGTTTCTCAGCTGTTTGCACCTTCTGGCTACTACATCGAAGGGCCTTACTACCACCGCTACGCGATTCGCCCAACGTGTGTGTTCGCTGAAGTGATCCACCGTCACATGCCTGAAGTGGATATCTACAACTACAAAGGCGGCGTGATTGGTAACACAGTACAAGCGATGCTGGCGACGGCTTACCCGAACGGTGAGTTCCCAGCTCTGAATGATGCTTCTCGTACTATGGGCATCACAGACATGGGTGTTCAGGTTGCAGTAAGTGTTTACAGCAAGCATTACTCTTCTGAAAACGGCGTAGACCAAAACATTCTTGGTATGGCGAAGATTCAAGACGCAGTATGGATGCATCCATGTGGTCTTGAGCTATCTAAAGCCTACGAAGCAGCTTCTGCTGAGAAAGAAATCGGCATGCCTTTCTGGCCAAGTGTTGAGTTGAACGAAGGCCCTCAAGGTCATAACGGCGCGCAAGGCTTTATCCGTATGCAGGATAAGAAAGGCGACGTTTCTCAACTTGTTATGAACTACGGCCAACACGGTATGGGTCACGGCAACTTTGATACGCTGGGTATTTCTTTCTTCAACCGTGGTCAAGAAGTACTGCGTGAATACGGCTTCTGTCGTTGGGTGAACGTTGAGCCTAAATTCGGCGGCCGTTACCTAGACGAAAACAAATCTTACGCTCGTCAAACAATTGCACACAACGCAGTAACGATTGATGAAAAATGTCAGAACAACTTTGACGTTGAGCGCGCAGATGCAGTACACGGCTTACCACACTTCTTCAAAGTAGAAGACGAGCAAATCAATGGCATGAGCGCATTTGCTAACGATCATTACGAAGGTTTTGACATGCAACGCAGCGTGTTCATGCTAAACCTTGAAGAATTAGAATCTCCGCTACTATTAGATCTTTACCGTTTAGATTCTGAGAAAGGCGGCGAAGGCGAGCATCAATACGACTACTCACACCAATATCAAGGTCAGATTGTTCGCACTAACTTTGAATACCAAGCAAACAAAGAGCTGAACACTCTAGGTGAAGACTTCGGTTACCAACACCTATGGAACGTGGCAAGCGGTGAAGTGAAGGGCACAGCACAGGTAAGCTGGCTACAGAACAACACTTACTACACGTGGCTAGGTGCAACGTCTAACGACAATGCTGAAGTTATCTTTACTCGCACTGGCGCTAACGACCCAAGCTTCAACCTACGTTCAGAGCCTGCGTTCATTCTACGCAGCAAAGGTGAAACAACATTGTTTGCCTCTGTTGTTGAAACGCACGGTTACTTCAACGAAGAATTCGAGCAATCAGTTAATGCACGTGGTGTTGTGAAAGACATCAAAGTAGTGGCTCACACGAATATCGGTTCGGTAGTTGAGATCACCACAGAGAAATCAAACGTGATAGTGATGATCAGCAACCAACTTGGCGCGACTGACAGCACTGAACACAAAGTAGAGCTGAACGGCAAAGTATACAGCTGGACAGGCTTCTACTCAGTAGAAACAACTTTAAACCCAGAATTAGCAGAGCAGGGGAAATAATAATGAGCTATCAACCACTTTTACTTAACTTTGATGAAGCAGCAGAGCTTCGTAAAGAACTTGGCAAGGATAGCCTTTTAGGTAACGCACTGACTCGCGACATTAAACAAACTGACGCTTACATGGCGGAAGTTGGCATTGAAGTACCTGGTCACGGTGAAGGCGGCGGTTACGAGCACAACCGTCACAAACAAAACTACATCCATATGGATCTAGCGGGCCGTTTGTTCCTTATCACTGAGGAAACAAAGTACCGTGATTACATCGTTGATATGCTAACAGCGTACGCGACGGTGTATCCAACACTTGAAAGCAACGTAAGCCGTGACTCTAACCCTCCGGGTAAGCTGTTCCACCAAACGTTGAACGAAAACATGTGGATGCTTTACGCTTCTTGTGCGTACAGCTGTATTTACCACACCATCTCTGAAGAGCAAAAGCGTCTGATCGAAGACGATCTTCTAAAGCAGATGATCGAAATGTTCGTTGTGACTTACGCACACGACTTCGATATCGTACACAACCACGGCTTATGGGCAGTGGCAGCGGTAGGTATCTGTGGTTACGCAATCAACGATCAAGAGTCAGTAGACAAAGCGCTTTACGGCCTGAAACTAGACAAAGTAAGCGGCGGTTTCTTAGCACAACTTGACCAACTGTTCTCGCCAGACGGCTACTACATGGAAGGTCCTTACTACCACCGCTTCTCGCTACGTCCAATCTACCTGTTTGCAGAAGCGATTGAACGTCGTCAGCCTGAAGTTGGTATCTATGAATTCAACGATTCAGTGATCAAGACAACGTCGTACTCTGTATTCAAAACAGCATTCCCAGACGGTACATTGCCAGCTCTAAACGATTCATCGAAGACAATCTCTATCAACGATGAAGGCGTTATCATGGCAACGTCTGTGTGTTACCACCGTTACGAGCAGACAGAAACTCTGCTTGGCATGGCTGATCACCAACAAAACGTTTGGGTTCATGCTTCAGGTAAAACACTGTCTGACGCGGTTGATGCAGCAGACGACATCAAAGCATTTAACTGGGGTAGCCTGTTTGTAATGGACGGCCCTGAAGGCGAAAAAGGCGGCGTAAGCATCCTTCGTCACCGTGATGAGCAAGACGACGACACAATGGCATTGATCTGGTTTGGTCAGCACGGTTCTGACCACCAGTATCACTCTGCGCTAGACCACGGTCACTACGATGGCTTGCACCTAAGCGTATTCAACCGTGGCCACGAAGTGCTGCACGATTACGGCTTCGGTCGTTGGGTAAACGTTGAGCCTAAGTTTGGCGGTCGTTACATCCCAGAGAACAAGTCTTATTGTAAGCAGACGGTTGCTCACAACACAGTAACGGTTGATCAGAAAACACAGAACAACTTCAACACAGCACTGGCTGAGTCTAAGTTTGGTCAGAAGCACTTCTTCGTAGCAGACGACCAGTCTCTACAAGGTATGAGCGGCACGATTTCTGAGTACTACACTGGCGTAGACATGCAACGCAGCGTGATTCTTGCTGATCTTCCTGAGTTCGAAAAGCCGCTAGTGATTGATGTTTACCGCATCGAAGCTGACGCTGAGCACCAGTACGACCTGCCAGTTCACCACTCTGGCCAGATCATCCGTACTGACTTTGATTACAACATGGAAAAAACGCTTAAGCCGCTAGGTGAAGACAACGGTTACCAGCACTTATGGAACGTTGCTTCAGGCAAAGTGAACGAAGAAGGTTCTTTAGTAAGCTGGCTACATGACAGCAGCTACTACAGCCTAGTAACCAGCGCGAATGCGGGCAGCGAAGTGATTTTTGCTCGCACTGGTGCTAACGATCCAGACTTCAACCTTAAGAGTGAGCCTGCGTTCATCTTACGTCAGTCTGGTCAAAACCACGTGTTTGCTTCTGTATTAGAAACGCATGGTTACTTTAACGAGTCTATCGAAGCCTCTGTAGGCGCTCGTGGTCTAGTTAAATCAGTATCTGTTGTGGGCCATAACAGTGTCGGGACTGTTGTTCGCACTCAGACTACTTCTGGTAACACTTACCACTACGGTATCTCAAACCAAGCTGAAGACACGCAGCAAGCAACTCACACTGTTGAGTTCGCGGGCGAGACATACTCGTGGGAAGGATCATTTGCTCAACTGTAAATGATTAATACACATGCCGTTTAACGATGGCTTGTGTTGATGTGGTGCTTTGCGGGAACGAAGCATCACATTGAATTCAGTCGTGATTGCAAAATCGTTCGTTGATACCAACAACGACTGAATACATCGGGAATAAGTCAAACCGAGTAACTCATTGCGAGTTGCTCGGTTTTTTTTGCGTGCAGCTTTTATTAGAAGTGGGAGAGAGGATGGGGCAACGGAGCTTCCCTTTTCCTTCGAATCTTACAGAGTGGGCTAAAGTATAATTTAGGATTTAAAAATGAAGGGATTCAAGGATGAAATGGTTATTGGCAATAGTTACGATATCTGGCGTCGCATTGGCGGCAGAAAATAACAATGTTGAGGTGAGCAGTGAGCATTTCGTCCGTTATCAATACCAAGACAAAGTCAGCTATGGAAAGCTAGACAATGACGTTGTGTTACCGATCAGCGGCGATATCTTTGGAGAATATTCGGTAGCAAAAAATTCGATCCCGTTAGAGTCGGTTGAGGTGTTACTGCCGACAAAACCAGAGAAAGTCTTCGCCGTCGGGATGAACTTTGCTAGCCACTTAGCTTCACCTGCTGATGCACCACCGCCGATGTTTCTTAAACTTCCTTCTTCTTTGATTCTCACGGGCGAAGTGATTCAAGTGCCACCAAAAGCAAGAAACGTTCATTTTGAAGGTGAGCTGGTAGTTGTGATTGGGCAAGAGCTCAGTCAAGCCACTGAAGAAGAAGCCGAGCAAGCGATCTTTGGTGTCACCGTGGGCAACGATATTACGGAAAGAAGTTGGCAAGGCGCCGATTTACAATGGCTCCGAGCGAAAGCTTCCGATGGTTTTGGCCCGGTTGGCAACACAATTGTGCGCGGCATTGATTACAACAATGTTGAATTAACCACTCTTGTTAACGGCAAGGTGGTTCAACAAGAAAATACTTCGTTTATGATTCACAAGCCACGAAAAGTCGTGAGTTATTTGAGCCACTATTTTACCCTCAAACCGGGCGATCTTATTTTCATGGGCACGCCAGGTAGAACCTATGCTCTGTCCGACAAAGATCAAGTGAGTGTCACGATTGAAGGGGTAGGGACTGTGGTCAACGAAGTGCGGTTCTGATGGTGAAAAATGTTTATTACGTTTCAACAAACGAAAAGCCTACTCATTGAGTAGGCTTTGATCTTATTGACTAGGGCGTGTTGACTTTTCGCGGTTAAATTTTGTTCGAGATAAAAGCGTTTTAATCGAGGCGAGGGGGAAGTCGCCTAGTCATTCTAAGCAAATCCCCCTCAACAAAGAGTAAAACGCTTTTTGCGGGGGCGCCCAGCTCGAACCCTTCGGGCAGCGTTTGCTGGCCATTTCTACTACGTTATTGATGTGACCCCATAAAAGTAGACACTTAATACAGAGCATTGAGTGTCATGAAAGTAAAATCACAAAGACAATATACAGACGAATTTAAACGAGAAGCTGTTCAGCGATCTCTCGATTCTTCTGATACCGTTAAGTCAGTAGCACTATCCTTAGGAATATCGCCGGTGCTACTTTCTAAATGGAGATGCCAAATGACATCGAAAAAGACTAACTCCCTCCCAATACCTAACCACGGCCCCGAAAAATCCTTTGCACAACTGGAGAAAGAGATCCGTCAATTGAAAAAGAAGCTTGAGATGGCAGAGCTGGAGAATGATTTCTTAAAGGAAGCGAAGGCTTTCTTCGACAGCCAAAAAGAATAAGGTTCGAGTATATCCTTAAGAAGGCCAGTGTGAAGCTTCCTGTCATACGACTATGCCAATGGTTGGGTGTTTCTAAAGCGGGTTATTACAAGTGGCTAACAAGGAAACCATCGAAGCGAGAGACAGACAATGAGTCTTTAAGTCACTACTTGAGGAGAGAAAGCAAAGCTCAGTATTGTATTCCAGGCTATCGAAAGCTTTGGGAAGCAGCGGTCGCTAACGGCTTTATTTGTAATAAAAAGCGAGTACAGAGGCTTCTGCAGAATATGGGCTATCGCTCTTGCGCGAGCAAGAAGCGATATGGACGAGCACCAAGACAAAATACGCTTATACCTGCCTATAACATTCTTGCCCGTCAATTTAAGGTGGATAAACCCGATCGAGTTTGGGTGTCAGATATAACTCAGGTGCGCTGTACTGATGGTTGGCAATACCTGTGCGTCGTCTTAGATTTGTTTTCACGCAAAGTGATTGGTTGGTCGACAAGTCGCATTAATAACGCAAAGTTAGTGCTAAGAAGCCTGAATAAGGCTTGGAAACAAAGGCAGCCCTTAGGTCACGAGCTTTTGTTTCACTCCGATCAAGGTATACAGTATCGAGCGTTGGAGACGATCCGTTGGCACCGTAAACGAAAGATTAAAGTCAGCATGTCGAGAAAAGGAAACTGTTGGGACAACGCTTGTTCCGAAAGCTTCTTTGCGCAATATAAGAAAGAGTGGATGAACAACTTAGATCAGCTTTCACGACAAGAAATGACGATGCAGAGTCGAATTTATATCGATACCTATTATAATCCAGTAAGAAGACATGGGACTCTAGGTGGAGTGAGTCCCATGGACTTTGAACTAATCAACTAAACCCCTGTGTCTACTTTTTAGGGGCCATATCATATCGGCTTCTCATGTAGGCTAGCTACACATCGAAGCCTCTGTCTTGTATAAATACCCAGCAACTCGCTGCAAAAATCAGCTCGAAAGGTCAACACGCCCTAAATAACCGTCTATTTGACGTTGTTTTTAGTATTTAGATAAGGGCTTTTCTTGCTTTGGCAGCCAACCATTCAGAGAAGATGACCGTCACTAGAATCGCACAGAAAATCACAGTCACTTGAGGCCATGCCAGCATCGCCATCGATTCTTGTAATTTCAAGCCGATACCGCCAGCGCCGACCAAGCCTAAAACCGTAGACTCACGAATATTGATATCCCAGCGGAACAAGCTCGTGCCGATGAAACTTGGCATCACTTGCGGAAGAATGCCGTAGTTCAATACCTGCAGCGGAGAAGCTCCGGTCGATTGGATTGCAGACATCTGTGTTGCATTCACTTCTTCAATCGCTTCATACATTAACTTCGCTACAAAACCAATCGAACGTAGCGCTATCGCAATGATACCGGCCAACAAGCCTGGGCCGATGATTGCTACCAACAATAAAGCCCAAATTAGCGAGTTAATTGAACGACTTGCCGCGATGATGAACAGCGCGATAGGTCTGATAAACGTCATGCTTGGCGTTGTATTACGTGCAGCTAAGAACGCAACTGGAAACGCGAGTACGATCCCTAACAGTGTGCCAAGTGTCGCGATGTTAATGGTGTCCCACAACGGACTCCAAAGAGACTCTAAGTAGCTCCATCTTGGTGGCCACATACGTGAAGATATATCAGCAAATTGATTCGGTGAGTCAGTCACAAAGTACCAAATCGTATCTTTGTTCATGACTTGCCATGCGAATACTGTCAAAGCAACAAAGCAAAGCCAGCCTAGCCAAAGCATGAGGCTCTGTTTACTGTCGTAGCGATGCCATTGGGTACGATTGATGGCGCTTGTCGGTGTTTCATTTAGCGTGCTCATTGGTCGTTCCTTACTGCACATGCTTACGGATTATGGTTGATAGGTACTCACACAACATCACAATCACGATAATAATCAATAGAATAGCGGCTGCTGCGCTGTATTCGTAACGGTCCATTGCTGTGTTTAACGTTGCGCCGATACCACCTGCGCCAACAATGCCAATCACAGCAGACTCACGGAAGTTGATGTCGAGTCGGTACATCGAAAGTCCGATGAAGCGCGGCATCACCTGTGCTTGAATTGCGTAATTCACCTGTTGTAACCAACTCGCGCCCGTTGCACGCATTGCGGTCAGTGGTGCTGGGTCAATGGCTTCAATTTCATCGGCAAACAGTTTTGCGAGAAAGCCGATGGTCGCGAAGGTGAGCGTGACAAAGCCCGCAAACGTACCAAAGCCAAATAGAGCGACACACAGAATCGCAACGATGATCTCTTGTAAGCTACGAGCAACCGAAATAAACGCACGACAGAACAGGTAAACAGGCGTAGGGGCAAGGTTTTTCGCTGCGCCTAATCCGAATGGGATTGAAAGAAGGACACCCGCCACAGTAGATGTGAGGGTCATGGTTAAACTCTCAATCAAACCTTGTGAGATGTTGTTCCAACGGCCACCAAAATCTGGGTTCATGAAAGCCAAAATGAACTGCCAGCCGCGTTCGCTGCCTTCGTAAATTCGAGCCCAGTTGACGTGTACCGATTGAGTCGCAAGGTACAAGTAAACCGCGACCATGATGATTAAGCTCCAGCGCAGCCACGGGCTAGAAATCAGTGGCGGCTTTGTCCACTGTGTCGGGTATTGTTTGGAATTCTGTTTTCCTGACTTTAAATGCTGCTGAACTTGATTTGGATATGGTTGAGTCATATTGTTGCCTCGGACAGGCGAGGGCTTGTGATGATGAGGTCATCGGCCTCTTCTTCTGCTTGTTGGCTCCAGTCTTCTTCACCGTAGATCTGCGTTAAAACATCTTCAGTGAGCAGGTTTGGTTTGTCATCAAACACGACGCAACCTGCATTCAAGCCGACAACACGGTCAACAAACTGCTTTGCTAATTGAACATCGTGAATATTGATGATGGCAGGGAGCTGTTGCTCTGAACAAATCTCACTGATCAGTCGCATGATTTGGCGCGCAGTACGTGGATCAAGTGCGGCCGTTGGTTCATCAATCAACAGTAATCTCGGTTTCTGCGCAAGTGCGCGTGCAATACCAACACGTTGACGCTGACCACCCGACAGAGCATCGGCCCTTTTATTAGCGTGTTCTAACAATCCAACACGGTCGAGTAGGGCATAAGCGGCTTGGATATCCGATTCCGGGAAACGACGAGTAAAGCTTTGCCAGAAATTCACGTAACCCAAACGCCCTGAAAGTACGTTTTCCATCACCGTTAAACGCTCAATCAGCGCGTACTCTTGGAAAATCATCCCGATTTCACGGCGTGATTGTCTCAATTGTCGCTTAGACAGCGTTTCTAGATTGGTATTGGAAAAGATCACTTCGCCGCTGGTGGGTTCGGTGAGCCGATTAATACAACGGATAAGCGTTGATTTACCCGCACCAGATGGACCAATTAAACCAACCACTTCACCGGCATTGACCGACAAGCTAACGTTGGTAAGGGCTTTATCAGAACTGGAGTAGTGCTTGGTAAGCCCTTTAAGGGTAAGAGTAGACATAGAATTCCTATAAGAGCGGTGTACTAAGAGTTCGCCTGAGACAGGCATGGAAAGTAAACCGGAAAGAGTGGTGAATAACTGCAGGCGATGACACCTGCAGTTAGTTTTATCAGTGTGTGATTGGCTTTTTAGTTCGGTTGAACTTAGCTACACGTGTAAGAGACTTTGTTTGCCGTATCGATAGTGCGGATCACTTCCCAGTGCTCTTTGTAAGTAATAGGAACGAACTGCGCTTCGCCGTTACGTTCAAATTCTTCTTGAAGTTTTGTGCCTTCCCAATCGAAAGTGAAGAACGCTTTTTGAATCTTCTCTTGCAGCTCTGGCGTCAGGTTGTGCGCTGTGCCGTAAGCGGTAGTCGGGAAGGTTTGAGATTTGTAGATGCTCTTGATTTGGTCTTCTTTCAGAACATCGCGTGAAAGCATGCGGTTCAATACTGAGTTAGCAACTGCTGCAGCATCGTAATCTTTGTGCGCCACACCCAAAATAGAGTTGTCGTGTGCGCCAGAGAATGCTGGTTTGAAATCTCGGTCAGGTTGAAGTTGGTATTCAGCGTCCAAAATCGCAGAAGGTGCTTTGAAGCCAGAGTTAGACGTTTGTGATGTGAACGCTAGGTTCTTATCTTTTAGGTCTTCCACTTTCTCAATGCCAGAACCAGGGTAAGTGATGATTTCCATTTCATAACCGAAAGAGCCATCTTCTGCAGCCATCATTGTGAATGGGGCAAAGCCTGCACAGTTAACCGCTAGTGGTGTAGAACCTGTGTTGAAACCTGCGATATGTAGGCGACCTGAACGCATTGCTTCAATTTGAGCAGCGTTATTTTGAACAGGGAAGAAACGAACCGTCTTTTCCGTTGTTTTTTCAAGGTGGCTCAAAAACTCGCTCCACACATCAGCGTATACTGCAGGATCTTCAACTGGCGTATAAGCAAAAATTAGCGTGTTTGGGTCAACCCATTGTGATTCATCTTGAGGAACATCAGCAACCAAGTTGCCAGAGCGATCTTCGTATCGTGTATCCATTGCTAATGCAGAACCAGAAAAAATCAGCGCAGCAGTAATAGCGCTCTTAAGCGTGAGATTTGTTTTTGTCGGTTTCATTATTTCAGTCCAATTGAGTGATGTCTTGGGAAGGGAGTATAGAAATCGAGGATGACAGAACCGATGCGTTTTGATGACGGATTTATGAATGGTGTAACATAATGTTTCTAGCTGTGCGGAATTGGATGCTTTGTAAGTGTTTGATTCATTGAGTAAATTAATAGAGAGCGACTCGTTGCTAATTTACTCAATTGGCGCTAGGTTGAAATCCTGTTATAGTGATCCTTAAATAATACATAAACATAACATATAAAATAAGTGAACTTATGGTTAGCACTTTTAATTCAATCTCGGGCTCGAAGCGCAGCCTGCACGTGCAAGTAGCGCGTGAAATCGCTCGTGGAATCTTGTCTGGTGAACTGCCACAAGGTTCTATTATTCCTGGTGAAATGGCGCTGTGTGAACAGTTTGGTATCAGCCGTACGGCACTTCGTGAAGCTGTTAAACTACTGACTTCTAAAGGTCTGTTAGAGTCCCGCCCGAAAATCGGTACTCGTGTAGTAGATCGCGCATACTGGAACTTTCTTGATCCTCAACTGATTGAATGGATGGATGGTCTAACCGACATAGACCAATTCTGTTCTCAGTTTTTAGGCCTTCGCCGTGCGATTGAACCTGAAGCGTGTGCATTAGCTGCAAAATTTGCGACTGCTGAGCAACGTATCGAGCTTTCAGAGATCTTCCAGAAGATGGTTGAAGTGGATGACGCAGAAGTGTTTGACCAAGAACGTTGGACAGACATCGATACTCGTTTCCATAGCTTGATCTTTAATGCGACAGGTAACGATTTCTACCTGCCATTTGGCAATATTCTGACGACCATGTTCGTTAACTTCATCGTGCACTCTTCTGAAGAGGGCAGCACATGTATCAATGAACACCGTAGAATCTATGAAGCGATTATGGCTGGCGATAGTGAAAAAGCTCGTACAATGTCAGCCGCTCACTTGCAAGATGCTAACCACCGTTTAGCCACTGCAAGCTAAACACGGTTTTCAACTTCATTTGAACCAGTCAAAAAGGTATGCCAAGTGCATGCCTTTTTTGTTTTTAGAAAGCGTGTTGCACCATGTGTGGCACTGTTTTGGTTCATCCTCGCTTAACTCCTTCTTAAGTCAGTTCCTTCTTGTATACGCCTAGCGGTCGTTCTCTTTACCATCAAAATAAAAATAATATTACGCTCGATATTCGTTTTTAGACACTCGAGCTCCCCCCAAATAATTATGCGTCATCCATGATTTTTCATTTTTGTATATTTTGAATCTACCATCGTTTGAACTGGATATGCCTCTTCTATATTGATCAATTTAAGTAGAATTCTAATGAAATTGTCCACTCTCAATAGATAAAAAACACTGGTTTATTGTGTGATAAATGAGGGTGATTTAGCTCAGATTTGGCTTTTATTATTTTTGAGAATTTTATATTTATATGTGTTTGGTTGTATTTGTTAATAAGTGTGCAAAGTCTCACTTTCTTATAAGTCTTTGATTTTAATAGATGTGATGTTCTTTAGTCTTGGTTTTTTGAGTTTTTACCTCAAACGCCAGTAATTTCCTTAATGGATTGGCCATATTCCATCCTATGTCATATATATAATTAACTTAATCAATCAAAATAAGATCGCCATCACTTATTTGGATTATTGTACTACAAATAAAGTTTGAGATTTCCTATAGTCCTCGTAACAAAATACAACGGACAAAGGATACACGATGGAACTCAACACGATTATTGTCGGCATTTATTTCCTATTCTTGATTGCGATAGGTTGGATGTTTAGAACATTTACAAGTACCACCAGTGACTACTTCCGCGGGGGCGGTAACATGTTGTGGTGGATGGTTGGTGCAACCGCCTTTATGACCCAGTTTAGTGCATGGACATTCACCGGTGCGGCAGGTAAAGCGTATAACGATGGTTTTGCAGTAGCGGTCATCTTCGTAGCCAACGCATTTGGTTACTTCATGAACTTCGCATACTTTGCTCCAAAGTTCCGTCAACTGCGTGTAGTAACGGTAATCGAAGCAATTCGTATGCGTTTCGGTGCGACTAACGAACAAGTGTTCACTTGGTCTTCAATGCCAAACAGTGTTGTTTCTGCCGGTGTATGGTTAAACGCACTAGCAATCATCGCTTCTGGTATCTTCGGTTTCGACATGACAGCAACTATCTGGATTACCGGTTTGGTTGTATTGGCAATGTCTGTAACGGGTGGCTCATGGGCGGTAATCGCATCTGACTTTATGCAGATGGTTATCATCATGGCAGTAACCGTGACATGTGCTGTTGTTGCTGTTGTTCAAGGTGGCGGTGTTGGTGAAATCGTGAATAACTTCCCAGTAGCGGAAGGCGGTTCTTTCCTTTCTGGTAATAACATTAACTACTTAAGCATCTTCAGCATTTGGGCATTCTTCATCTTCGTGAAGCAGTTCTCTATTACTAACAACATGCTTAACTCTTGCCGTTACCTAGCGGCTAAAGACTCAAAGAACGCGAAGAAAGCGGCGCTACTAGCGTGTGTGCTAATGCTTTGTGGTGTATTTATCTGGTTCATGCCTTCTTGGTACATTGCAGGTCAAGGTGTCGACCTAGCAGCAGCTTACCCAGATGCAGGTAAGAAAGCGGGTGACTTTGCCTACCTATACTTCGTACAAGAGTACATGCCAGCAGGTATGGTTGGCCTTCTAGTTGCGGCGATGTTTGCAGCGACAATGTCTTCAATGGATTCTGGTCTAAACCGTAACTCAGGTATCTTTGTTAAGAATTTCTATGAACCAATCGTTCGTAAAGGTGCGGCTAGCGAAAAAGAGCTAGTAACGGTTTCTAAGATTACTTCTGCCGTGTTTGGTATTGCAATCATCCTTATTGCACAGTTCATCAACTCGCTTAAAGGTTTGAGCCTGTTCGATACCATGATGTATGTCGGCGCACTGATTGGCTTCCCAATGACAATTCCTGCATTCCTTGGCTTCTTTATTAAGAAGACACCGGACTGGGCTGGTTGGGGTACGCTAGTAGTTGGTGGTTTTGTTTCTTACTACGTAGGTTTCGTTGTTAACGCTGAAATGGTGTCTTCAATCTTTGGTCTAGAAGAGCTAACAAGCCGTGAATGGTCTGATGTTAAGGTTGCTATCGGTCTGATTGCTCATATTACGCTGACTGGTGGTTTCTTCATCCTATCAACTCTGTTCTACAAGCCATTAACTGAGAAGCGTCAAGCAGACGTTGATAAGTTCTTCGGTAACCTGTCTACTCCATTAGTTGCGGAGTCAGCAGAACAGAAAGTACTGGATAACAAACAGCGTGAAATGCTTGGTAAACTGATTGCGGTAGCGGGTGTCGGTATCATGCTAATGGCTCTACTTACTAACCCAATGTGGGGGCGCCTAGTCTTCATCCTTTGTGGTGTGATTGTTGGTGGTGTTGGTGTGCTATTGGTTAAAGCGGTCGATGACGGCGGCAAGCAAGCGAAAGCAGTAACCGAAAGCTAATACATAGAAAACGATTATAATAGAATGCGACGACTCGAAAGGGCGTCGCATTTTTTTTGCTCTGCGAAACGGAAAAACCGTCAGGTGGAAGATATCTGACCTAAATCACGAAAACTGTACAAAATGGTTCAATCGAACCGAAATAGATTCAATTGTCCTACAATAAGATGTATATTATTGCTTAATTCCTTTCAATCAACTTGAAAAATAAGTGAGTTAGAATGAGCGACCAAAAATCTCTTGATGCAATCAGGAAGATGAAGCTGGAGAATGATACTTCAGCAGGTAATCTTGTAGACCTACTCCCTATCGAAGTACAGAAACGTGACTTCGACCTATCATTCCTAGACAACTTGAGCGAGGCGCGTCCACGTCTTCTTGTTCAAGCAGATCAGTTAGAAGAATTCAAAGCGAAAGTGAAAGCTAATGAAGCTCACTGCATGTTTGATGACTTCTACAACAACTCGACAGTTAAGTTCCTTGAGACCGCTCCTTTCGAAGAGCCTCAAGCGTACCCAGCTGAGACGGTAGGCAAAGCTTCTCTATGGCGTCCTTACTGGCGTCAAATGTACGTTGATTGCCAAATGGCATTGAACGCGACACGTAACCTAGCAATTGCTGGTGTTGTGAAAGAAGACGAAGCGCTAATTGCTAAAGCAAAAGCTTGGACTCTAAAACTGTCTACGTACGATCCAGAAGGCGTGACTTCTCGAGGCTATAACGATGAAGCGGCTTTCCGTGTTATCGCGGCTATGGCTTGGGGTTACGACTGGCTACACGGCTACTTCACAGATGAAGAACGTCAGCAAGTTCAAGACGCTTTGATTGAGCGTCTAGACGAAATCATGCACCACCTGAAAGTGACGGTTGATCTATTGAACAACCCACTGAACAGCCACGGTGTTCGTTCTATCTCTTCTGCTATCATCCCAACGTGTATCGCGCTTTACCACGATCACCCGAAAGCAGGCGAGTACATTGCATACGCGCTAGAATACTACGCAGTACACTACCCACCATGGGGTGGTGTAGATGGCGGTTGGGCTGAAGGTCCGGACTACTGGAACACACAAACTGCATTCCTAGGCGAAGCATTCGACCTATTGAAAGCATACTGTGGCGTAGACATGTTCAACAAAACATTTTATGAAAACACAGGTGATTTCCCGCTTTACTGCATGCCTGTTCACTCTAAGCGCGCGAGCTTCTGTGACCAGTCTTCAATCGGTGATTTCCCGGGTCTAAAACTGGCTTACAACATCAAGCATTACGCAGGTGTTAACCAGAAGCCTGAGTATGTTTGGTACTACAACCAACTGAAAGGCCGTGATACTGAAGCACACACCAAATTCTACAACTTCGGTTGGTGGGACTTCGGCTACGACGATCTTCGCTTTAACTTCCTTTGGGATGCTCCTGAAGAGAAAGCACCATCGAATGATCCACTGTTGAAAGTATTCCCAATCACGGGTTGGGCTGCATTCCACAACAAGATGACTGAACGTGATAACCATATTCACATGGTATTCAAATGTTCTCCGTTTGGCTCAATCAGCCACTCTCACGGTGACCAAAACGCATTCACGTTGCATGCATTCGGTGAAACGCTAGCGTCAATCACTGGCTACTACGGTGGTTTCGGTGTTGATATGCACACGAAATGGCGTCGTCAAACGTTCTCTAAAAACCTTCCACTATTTGGCGGTAAAGGTCAGTATGGCGAGAACAAGAACACAGGCTACGAAAACCACCAAGATCGCTTCTGTATCGAAGCGGGCGGCAACATCTCTGATTTCGACACTGAATCTGATGTGAAGATGGTTGAAGGTGATGCAACAGCGTCTTACAAGTACTTCGTTCCTGAAATTGAATCTTACAAGCGTAAGGTCTGGTTTGTTCAAGGTAAAGTATTCGTAATGCAAGACAAGGCAACGCTTTCTGAAGAGAAAGACATGACTTGGCTAATGCACACAACTTTCGCAAACGAAGTGGCAGACAAGTCTTTCACTATCCGTGGCGAAGTTGCGCACCTAGACGTAAACTTCATCAATGAGTCTGCTGACAACATCACGTCAGTTAAGAATGTTGAAGGTTTTGGCGAAGTTGACCCATACGAGTTCAAAGATCTTGAAATCCACCGTCACGTTGAAGTGGAATTCAAGCCATCGAAAGAGCACAACATCCTGACGCTTCTTGTTCCTAATAAGAACGAAGGCGAGCAAGTTGAAGTGTCTCACAAGCTTGAAGGCAACACGCTAATGCTAAATGTTGACGGTGAAACGGTTTCAATCGAACTGTAATTCGCTGAAGCAACAGAAGCTAGATATTAAAAACTCCGAGTGAAAGCTCGGAGTTTTTTTGTTTGGCTAGTTAGTAAGTTGGATAAGTTGTATTAGTTGGCAAAGTTGGAAACCCGGCAGGTTGAAACGAAACTAATTGGCCCAGAGAGCAATCGCTTCTCGATGCCAAGTCAGTAGCTCAAGGGCTGAACCTGGAAGCTGATACACACAAAGATCGGGCATGTATTTAGCCACTATGCTTAATGAAATGTGCATGAGTCGTTTACGAGACTCGCATGTATCGCTTTGTTAGAAGAATAGGGCGCCACCCCCTTTTTCCTAAAAACTGATATGACTTACTTCTGCGTGAACAGTCTAATCACTGGCTGATTACGGGAATAGTGAACTATACATAGGTAATGGCGGAGCTTGTGCTTACTAATCGTATGACATTTAACGTATGTTATTTCATCAATAGACGGTTTTTAAAGTGGCAAATAGTTCCTGTAAGTACAAAGCGTGACCCATATTTTCTCGTAAAGTGAACCCCCGTCACAACTTACGTCTAACCATTAAATCAATGCCCTAAAACTATTGCGTAACGAGAAAGACGTAGTTATTATAATGAGCATATAATCATACAATACTATATTTGGAGTTTAAACATGACTAAACCTGTAATCGGTTTCATTGGCCTAGGTCTTATGGGCGGCAACATGGTTGAAAACCTGCAAAAGCGCGGCTACCACGTAAACGTAATGGATCTAAGCGCTGAAGCTGTTGCTCGCGTTACAGATCGCGGCAACGCAACTGCATTCACTTCTGCTAAAGAACTAGCTGCTGCAAGTGATATCGTTCAGTTTTGTCTTACAACTTCTGCTGTTGTTGAAAAAATCGTTTACGGCGAAGATGGCGTTCTAGCGGGCATCAAAGAAGGCGCAGTACTAGTAGACTTCGGTACTTCTATCCCTGCTTCTACTAAGCAAATCGGCGCAGCTCTTGCTGAAAAAGGCGCGGGCATGATCGACGCACCTCTAGGTCGTACTCCTGCACACGCTAAAGATGGTCTTCTGAACATCATGGCTGCTGGCGACATGGAAACTTTCAACAAAGTTAAACCTGTTCTTGAAGAGCAAGGCGAAAACGTATTCCACCTAGGCGCTCTAGGTTCTGGTCACGTGACTAAGCTTGTAAACAACTTCATGGGTATGACGACTGTTGCGACTATGTCTCAAGCTTTCGCTGTTGCTCAACGCGCTGGTGTTGATGGCCAACAACTGTTTGACATCATGTCTGCAGGTCCATCTAACTCTCCGTTCATGCAATTCTGTAAGTTCTACGCAGTAGACGGCGAAGAGAAGCTAGGTTTCTCTGTTGCTAACGCAAACAAAGACCTTGGTTACTTCCTTGCTCTTTGTGAAGAGCTAGGTACTGAGTCTCTAATCGCTCAAGGTACTGCAACAAGCCTACAAGCTGCTGTTGATGCAGGCATGGGTAACAACGACGTACCAGTAATCTTCGACTACTTCGCTAAACTAGAGAAGTAATCGACGTACGACCTCGCTAGGGTATTGCCTGTCTTTTTAGGCGGCGATACCTCAGCGAGGTTCGTTTTTATCTGCCATACCCAACCCTTTGTTCCCTCGTTAAAATCTTCTACTTCTACTTCTACTTCTACTCAAAACTCTGTTTGACTATTTTACTGCCTCAATTCCTATTTTTTCTATATCTGTTTGTAAATTCAAAGCCTTCTATCACCAACTCACTCACTTTTCCTCGCAAGCTTAAACCAGCGCACTTACAGGATTGTTGGTGATGGCTTAACACCGCTCGAACATCGGGCCTGAAAAGAAAGTAAAAAAAAGCCCACACAGCTGGTGACTGTATGGGCATGTTCGGACGAGCCGTCTGGAAAAACAAATGATCAATAGCAAGTGAAAAAACGAATAACGAGATCCCCCGACAGTTTCTACGTTAAACGCGTTCAATGACCTTAAAGCGGCTGCTTCAATTATCACTTTGAACTGAACAAAAGCATCCAAAAAGAACTTAAGTTATGATTCAAATACACCATAACTTAAGGCTTATTGTATTACAAATAAATTTTAAGATTGAATGCCTTTAGTGAATGGTTAGTTGGTAGAAGTGTGAGTTGAGACTCACTTTTTTACTCAGCTGGGTGAGAGGAAGAAGAAGAGTTTCCGAAAAAGTGCTATCGGAGAAATGATGAGTTAATTATCTAAAAATCGATCTATTTGAATGCGTTATGCGTCAATGTTTAACTTCGAACTAAATCCAAACTCATAAATGATACCTATGTCACAGGGCGATTTTAGCCAGTTTTAATATATCAAGATCGCTCACAGAATGGTTGGTCAATTAAACATACAATATTAATTAAATTGATGGTTGTGACGATGGTTCGGCATGAACAGGTTTCACTTCCCGTATCTTCGAAAATGCAAAAAATAACCATTTCATTCGGATAAAAATAATAGACATAGGTTGATATGGATGATGAGTTTTATGAATTCAAAATTGTCTCTAGGGTTTAAAGGAAAATTGATTTTAATGGTAGCGATCGTAAGTTCCAGTGCTTTGGCATTTACGAACTGGTTTACGCTTAACTTGGCCACTGAACAGGTAAACCAAACGATTTATAACGAGATTGATCACTCGCTTACGATAGAAATTAATCAAATAGAAAGTACCGTTCAGCGCACCATTGATACCGTTAACTCTGTTGCACAAGAGTTCATGAAATCCCCATACCAAGTGCCGAATGAAGCACTGATGCATTATGCTGCAAAGCTCGGTGGCATTGACAAGATTGTGGTGGGTTTTGACGACGGCCGTTCTTATACTTCTCGCCCTTCAGAGTCTTTTCCTAACGGCGTTGGGATAAAAGAAAAGTACAATCCAACCACTCGACCTTGGTATCAACAAGCTAAATTGAAATCAGGCTTATCTTTTAGTGATCTGTTTTTCACTAAGAGTACTCAAGTGCCTATGATCGGTGTGACCTACTCATACCAAGATCGTGTCATCATGGCCGACATACGTTTTGATGATTTGGAAACTCAGCTTGAACAGCTGGACAGCATCTACGAAGCCAAAGGCATTATCATCGACGAGAAGGGGATGGTGGTCGCTTCGACAATCGAAAACGTACTTCCGCAAAGCAATATATCTTCTGCAGATACTCAAATGAAACTCAACAGTGCCATTGAACAGCCGGATCAATTCATTGAGGGTGTTATTGATGGTAACCAGAGAATCTTGATGGCCAAGAAAGTGGATATTGGCAGCCAAAAAGAGTGGTACATGATCTCCAGTATTGACCCTGAACTCGCGCTCGATCAGTTGAATGGCGTGATGTCGAGTGCGCGTATCCTTATCGTGGCATGTGTACTTGGCTCGGTGATATTGATGATTTTACTTCTGAATCGCTTCTACCGCCCAATCGTGTCACTGAGAAAAATCGTCCACGATCTATCTCAAGGTAACGGAGACCTTACTCAAAGGCTTGCTGAGAAGGGGAATGATGACTTAGGGCATATCGCCAAAGACATCAACTTGTTCATCATTGGCCTGCAAGAGATGGTTAAGGACGTCAAATTTAAGAACTCGGATCTCGATACTAAGGTACTGAGTATTCGTGAAGGTTGTAAAGAAACCAGCGATGTACTGAAAGTTCACACTGATGAAACGGTTCAAGTGGTCTCTGCAATTAACGGCTTGTCTGAAGCATCAAACGAAGTCGAGAAGAGTTCTCAGTCGGCGGCAGAAGCTGCAAGAGAGGCCGCTGTGTTCAGTGATGAGACGAAACAGATTAACACCGTTACGGAAACCTATATCAGTGATCTTGAGAAGCAAGTCTGCACCACTTCTGATGACATTCGCTCAATGGCCAATGAAACGCAGAGCATCCAGTCTATTGTGTCTGTGATTGGCGGAATTGCGGAACAAACTAATTTGTTGGCATTGAATGCGTCAATTGAAGCGGCGAGAGCGGGTGAGCATGGTCGAGGTTTCGCGGTAGTTGCTGATGAAGTCCGTGCGTTAGCCAACCGAACTCAAATCAGTACCTCTGAAATTGATGAAGCGCTGTCTGGCTTGCAGTCTAAATCAGATGGTTTGGTTAAATCGATTGAGTTGACCAAAAGCAACTGTGAAATGACTCGTGCTCAAGTGGTTCAAGCGGTAAATATGTTGGCGAAGCTAACAGAACAGATGGAAACGGTGAGTCGTTTTAACAATGACATTTCGGGTTCGTCTGTTGAGCAAAACGCTTTAATTCAAAGCATCGCTAAGAACATGCATAAGATTGAAAGCTTTGTTGAGGAGCTTAATAAGTTAAGCCAAGATCAGTTGACTGAATCAGCAGAAATCAAAACACTTAACGGTAGCGTTAGTGAGTTGATGAGCAGCTTTAAAGTTTAAATTGTTTTCTAATACGTTATAAAATCAATGTCTTAATTTTGGTTTTTGGTTTGAAAGCCACTCAATAACTATCGAGTTTAGAGTGGCCTTTCTGCGTTGTTCTTGATTCTAACTCTACGCAATATCCGTTCATTTCACTTCATTTGCCGCATCTCACATTCTGATAAATAGATAATTGACATAAAATAGTACAAATATACATTATCACTCTACTCTTATGGATAAGTGAGATAAATGTGAATAAGCCAATCTTCGTCGTAGTACTCGCTTCGCTTACGTATGGCTGCGGTGGAAGCAGTTCCAGTGACTCAAGTGACAGTAGTGATCCTTCTGATAGCAATAACCCAGGAACGTCTTATGGTGTTGTTGCTCCCTATGATATTGCCAAATATCAAAACATCCTTTCCAGCTCAGATCTTCAGGTATCTGATCCTAATGGGGAGGAGGGCAATAAAACCTCTGAAGTCAAAGATGGTAACTTCGATGGTTATGTCAGTGATTATTTTTATGCTGACGAAGAGACGGAGAATCTGATCTTCAAAATGGCGAACTACAAGATGCGCTCTGAAGTTCGTGAGGGAGAAAACTTCGATATCAATGAAGCTGGCGTAAGACGCAGTCTACATGCGGAAATAAGTCTGCCTGATATTGAGCATTCAATGGCGAGTTCCCCCGCTGATCATGATGAAGTGACCGTACTACAGATCCACAACAAAGGCACAGACGAGAGTGGTACGGGTTATATCCCTCATCCGCTATTGCGTGTGGTTTGGGAGCAAGAACGAGATGGCCTCACAGGTCACTACTGGGCAGTCATGAAAAATAATGCCATTGACTGTAGCAGTGCCGCTGACTCTTCAGATTGTTATGCCACTTCATATAATCGCTACGATTTGGGAGAGGCGGATCTCGATAGCTTCACCAAGTTTGATCTTTCTGTTTATGAAAACACCCTTTCGATCAAAGTGAACGATGAAGTTAAAGTCGACGAAGACATCACCTACTGGCAGCACCTACTGAGTTACTTTAAAGCGGGTATCTATAATCAATTTGAAAATGGTGAAGCCACTGCTCACTTTCAGGCACTGCGATACACCACAACACAAGTCAACGGCTCAAACGATTGGGATATTAACGATTGGAAGTTGACGATTCCTGCGAGCAAAGAAACTTGGTATGGAAGTGGCGGTGACAGTGCTGCTGAACTAGAACCTGAGCGCTGTGAATCGAGCAAAGACCTTCTCGCCAACGACAGTGATGTCTACGACAGCGATATTGGGCTTTCTTATTTCAATACCGATGAAGGAAGAATGCACTTTAGAGCAGATATGGGTTATGGCACTAGTACACAAAACTCTAACTATATTCGTTCTGAGTTAAGGGAGTTGTATCAAAGCAGTACTCAACCGGACTGCAGCACCGGCGATGAAGATACAAGTTGGTATTTGAACGACACACGAACCAATAAAACTAACCATCAGCTCACCGCCACCTTGCGAGTTGAAGATTACCCGAACATCAACAATCAAGATCCAAAAGTGGTACTTGGACAAATCCATGGTTGGAAGATCAATCAAGCATTGGTGAAACTATTATGGGAAGGCGAGAGTAAGCCAGTAAGAGTGATACTGAACTCTGATTTTGAGCGCAACAACCAAGACTGTAATCATTGTGACCCGTTCAGTGTCGAGTTAGGTACTTATTCGGCGAGTGAAGAGTGGCGATATACGATTCGTGCCAATCAAAATGGTGTCTACTTGGCGACTCATGATTTAGATGGAACCAACACCGTTTCTCATTTAATCCCTTGGGGACAAGATTACACAGATAAAGATGGGGACACGGTTTCGTTAACATCAGATTGGACATCGACAGACATCGCTTTCTATTTCAAAGCGGGCATCTACCCACAATTTAAGCCTGATAGCGACTATGCGGGTGAAGTGTTTGATGTGAGCTTTAGTTCTCTTAGAGCCGAACATTATTGAGTTAGCTGACGTTTGAGTAACAACAATGACTGCTTTAAAGACCATATTGATTCCTAACAATGTGGTCTTTTTTTTAACTGCTGCGACACTTTTGAATGATGTGTTCTTAACGACAAATACTCTGCTCGAGTGATGCAAATTCTTACCATTACCGCTCGGTTTTTTCGCCCTTGATAGCCCATTTCGCATTCTAAATTTTTATATATTGTCTTTTATCAATAGGAAGTGTGATCCAGTTAAAGTATGGAAAATGCGGAAAGTGTTCCCAGTCTCATTTATTCAACGAAGTGTTTTATTTGTATTATAAGATTACGTAATATTTTTGTGTTGTCGCAAATACTGAGAGAATAAACGCCTTATAGCTCGTGTTTGCCAATTTTGTTTTCACTTACAAACGCTGCCTTTGTAATATAATAATGGATTAAATATGAAACAAATCACTCTAAAAACCTTACTCGCTTCTTCTATTCTACTTGCGGTTGGTTGTGCGAGCACAAGCACGCCTACTGCTGATTTTCCAAATAACAAAGAAACTGGTGAAGCGCTTCTGACGCCAGTTGCGGTTACCGCTAGTAGTCATGATGGTAATGGCCCTGATCGTCTCGTTGACCAAGACCTTACAACACGTTGGTCATCTGCGGGTGACGGCGAGTGGGCAACACTAGACTATGGTTCAGTGCAAGAATTTGATGCCGTTCAAGCATCTTTCAGCAAAGGTAACGAGCGCCAATCTAAATTTGATATTCAAGTAAGTGTTGATGGCGAAAGCTGGACAACGGTACTTGAAAACCAACTGAGCTCAGGTAAAGCGATTGGCCTAGAGCGTTTCCAATTCGAGCCAGCAGTGCAAGCACGTTACGTAAGATACGTTGGTCACGGTAACACCAAAAACGGTTGGAACAGTGTAACGGGGTTAGCTGCGGTTAACTGTAGCATTAACGCTTGTCCTGCTAGCCATATCATTACTTCAGACGTGGTCGCTGCAGAAGCGGCAATGATCGCTGAAATGAAAGCGGCGGAAAAAGCACGCAAAGATGCGCGCAAAGATCTTCGTTCTGGTAACTTCAGTGTAGCAGCGGTTTACCCTTGTGATACTACAGTTGAATGTGATACGCGCAGTGCACTGCCAGTTCCGACAGGCCTGCCAGCGACACCAGTTGCAGGTAACGCGCCAAGCGAAAACTTTGACATGACGCATTGGTACCTATCTCAACCGTTCGACCATGACAAAAATGGTAAGCCTGATGACGTTTCTGAGTGGAACCTTGCAAACGGTTACCAACACCCAGAGATCTTCTACACAGCTGACGATGGTGGTCTAGTCTTCAAGTCTTACGTGAAAGGTGTTCGTACCTCTAAAAATACTAAGTATGCGCGTACAGAGCTTCGAGAAATGATGCGCCGTGGTGACCAGTCTATTAGCACTAAAGGTGTTAACAAGAACAACTGGGTATTCTCAAGCGCACCTGAGTCTGACCTAGAAGCTGCTGCTGGTATTGATGGCGTTTTAGAAGCAACGTTGAAAATCGATCACGCAACAACGACAGGTAATGCGAACGAAGTAGGCCGCTTTATCATTGGTCAGATTCACGATCAAAACGATGAACCAATTCGTTTGTACTACCGTAAACTGCCAAACCAAGCAACGGGTGCGGTTTACTTCGCACACGAAAGCCAAGACGCAACTAAAGAGGATTTCTACCCTCTAGTGGGCGACATGACGGCTGAAGTGGGTGACGATGGTATCGCACTTGGCGAAGTGTTCAGCTACCGCATTGACGTTAAAGGCAACACGATGACAGTAACGCTAATGCGTGAAGGCAAAGACGACGTTGTACAAGTGGTTGATATGAGCAACAGCGGCTACGACGTAGGCGGCAAGTACATGTACTTCAAAGCCGGTGTTTACAACCAAAACATCAGCGGCGACCTAGACGATTACTCACAAGCGACTTTCTACCAACTAGACGTATCGCACGATCAATACAAAAAGTAATCTGGTCGAATAACACTTAATATTAAAGCTATCGCAATAGCCTCCAGCCTCAGGGTTTGGAGGCTTTTTTGTTACTGTCGTTTGGGTAAGGTAAATAACAGGCTGCCAAATAGTTCAAGTAAAGGGCTAGTGGTTGGCCTTGGTGCTCAGTTCTAAATTTGCCTCCCTATCCCTTGCTCAATCTTCAACACAGCTTCCCATTCGCCTCACGTGCCTATCTTAGTAAATAGCGGTTACATGCAATGTTACTGGGAACGATAAGCTTGGTCGCTCGTACGAGCTTGTATTTACACATGAAGTATTTTCAACCACTCATGGCTAGGTGTTCAAGGTTGGTTTTTAGAACGTGGTTAAATCCTAACCTTATGTAAACTGGATAGTTTTCTTGGTCTCGATGTAGGGAGGAGTTATCAGTTGCAACATGATTTATACAGGGCCATTTCTAACCTTAGTTAAAAGTGATATGTGTCAAAGCAACATAAATACTTGATGACAATGAGAAGTCAAAGCGGGGGATTGGCGATCTTTCGAGGTTGAATTTGGTATGAAATGACAAGTCTCTTAAAGGAGAGAGGCGGGCCATTTGCGAGTTAGATTTGCCAAATGAACGATTTAGTTAAGTTGAATGGAAATAAAAATGCCGTCACTAGGACGGCACTTTTGACAGAGTTTTGGGTTAACTTAACTTACTACTCGTCGTTCAGAGGATCTTCAGCAACAACCGCAGAGAATGTACTTGAGTTGTATGGCGATGCACTTAAATCTGCGCCAATGCTGTAGTTCTCGTAGTCATCAGAAAAGATTTCAGTCGCGCCTGCTGTATCGGAATAAACCTTGTAGTCGTCGACGTATAAAGTTGTATCTGCTGTTCCACCGTTTGATGAGAATTTAATGGTTGTCGCAGTTACTTCCACACCTGGAGTGGTGTTTTGTGATGTATAAGGACCGTACTCTGTACCATTGACCTTAACGGTGTAAGTACCAGCAGCGCTCAAGCTTGATGTGTCCCAAGACATCTCAAGGTCAATCCATGTACCTGGAGTGAATGTCGTTACTTGAGCGCTTTCACCACGGAGTGTGATTTTCCCTTCATCAATTTTGAATTCTCCGATCAACGAGCTGGTAGAGTTAGCTGTATCAAATAAAGAGACATACGCAGACTCGGTTTCAGCAGCGTCATAGTACATAGAAACTTTATGTGTACCTGTCGTCATACCGGAATCGAACTTGTAACGCAATTCTCCGGTGTCACCTGTATCTTGGTCGGTAATTGCGGCAACTTGGTTGTCGGTAGGCTCAGATGGATCTGGGTCTTCTGGCTCTTCACCACTTAAATTAATAACCGTAGCTTCAGAAGTACTGCTGTTATATGGGTTGTTATTTAAGTTATACCCAGCAGAGTAGTCGTTAAAGTTGTCTTTGAACTCCTCAACATACTCTCCAGTAGACTCATCAAGTGAGTATACTTTAAGGTTGTCAGCAATTAGCTCATATGGCGTTACACCACTGTTTGTACCTAAGCGAAGAGCAATAACTTGAACTTCACCTGAGCTGTTTGATGAGACCGCTCCAGTATAGGTTTCGCCATTGATGGTAAAAGTATGTGACGTTGGCGTCCAAACTACCTCGACAGTCGCATCAAACGTGCTGTTTGCATCAAAGGTACCGCCAGTCGCAGTTAGTGAACCAGAAGCATCGCGGAATTGAATAACACCGTCACCGATCGCTATGTCACCGTGATGATAAGCGTTACTTACTTTATCGTTCTCATCATTGGTTGAATAAAGCGAAATATAAGAGTTGTTCTGACCTTCATCAACTTGAGTGCTATCTGGATTAACCTGGTAGGTTAGATCAATCGTTAACTTACCTGAAGAAATCGTTTTGCCTACCGTAGAGCTAGTGTTTAAGATCTTAAGTCTTAGCTCACCAGTATCATCGGTTAACGTATCTAAAATTTGAGCGGCATTGTTAACACCTGAAGCTTGATCTGCGGTGTCCGCTGGGCCCGTTACTTCAGTATTATCTCTGTGGTCGGTACCTGAAATAGGGATGTTACCGTCAATAGCAAGACCACCGTCAGCTGCGGAGTAATCGCCATCTACAGATACAGAACTTACCGTACCGTCATCATTGAATAGCGTGAACGCAACTTGACCTGAAGTTTCATCTTCAATTGTCTCTTCATAAGTGGTTTCAAATCGTTCGTATTCACCAAGTGTGGTATCAGCTGAATTGTCAGTGTAGTAATAAAGTGTTTCACCATCTGCAGAAAAGCGATAAACGTTGGGTAAATCACCACTACTCGATGAAGAGTAGGCAGCTGAGAATGCTGCTGTATCAGAAAACTCCCAATAACCATTTAATAATGCTGAAGTTGGTGCGTTTGGATCGGTTACTGAGCCAGTACCAGAATCCGTCGGGATAGGTAAACCATCACTGTTACAACCGAATAATAAACCTGTCGAAAGAGCGACAGCTGTAGCGACTTTAGAAATCTGCATAAAATATTCTCTTTATGATATTAAATCCATATGTAAATCACATAAGAAATAGATAATGAATAGTCGTTAAATATTTATTAGGATGAAGCTAATCCTGATTAGAACATCCTATTATTTAAAATAAAGTAATTAAAATATGCCCAAATAAGTTACAAGAGGAGAGGGCTATTCTATATTTTGACTATTTTTATTAGAATGAGTAAGCAATACCAACACGGTATTTAGCTTCACGATCTTTTGAAGATGAACTGATATCAGACGACCAGATCTCAGCAAAAGGTTTCCAAGAACCGAACTTGTAGTTTACCTTTAAGCCAGCATCCCATTCCCAGTCATCACTATTATAAAGAAGTACGTTATCTAAAGATTTTACATAGTTTGCTTCGTAAGAAAGGCCAAGCTTCGGCAGAGATTCTACTTTGTAAGAACCCGTTAGTGTGACTTTAGACTTTTGAGCTGATTCTAAACGTTCACCAGTTTCAGAGTCTTTGTCACCAAATTGTGTGTGGTTACGGAAATCAGCATATTCATGACGGTAACGAATTGCGGTTGTTAGGCCCATGTCTGCTTTATAGCCAACACGGAACTGAGGCTTGAACGTAACCTTCTTCATCTTCCAATCGCCATCGTTGTAATTTGGCTCATCCCAGTCCCAAGCGATTGGCATACCTACTTGTAGGTACCAGTTATTGTCGACCTTATAAGTTGCTGTATTTTCGACTTCCATGGGCTTTGTTGCGTAATTAAATTTAGAGATAGAGCCAACCCGTTTCGCTTGTTTCTTAGTCAATACGACAAGTTTCAGGCATACCTAACCCAGTAAGCTTGTTCAACGCTTTTATCATCGCGTAAGTTTCACCCACCTGGGCATTGTAATTTCTTAAGCTCAGTTTCCCTCCTAGCAACTGTTTAACTCGATACATCGCTGTTTCTGAGAGTGAACGTTTGTGGTATCCATACCGCTCTTTCCAATACTTATTTGAGTCGTATAATTTCTGGCAACCCACGGCGAAATTTCGAGGGTGACCACGCTCCCAGAAGGCAGCCCCTTCTCTTGGGGGAATAAGCGCAATAGCTCCCTTAATCTTAATAGCAGCGTGACACGCTCTCGTGTCGTAAGCGCCATCACCAGACACCTCAAGGATACTTCGGCGTGTTTGTTTCAGTAAGTTCGGGAGTACTTCTCCATCTGTAACCGTCGATAAACTTAGCTCGGCGGCAATGATCTCATGAGTGTTGGTATCGACTGCAATATGCAGCTTTCGCCAGACTCTACGCTTGCCATCCGTCCCATGTTTTTTGACTTTCCATTCACCTTCGCCATAAACCTTAAGGCCAGTAGCATCAATGGCTAGGTGCTGTATCGCTCCTCTCGTTTTAGTCTTAAATGAAACCTCAACTTGCTTGGCTCTACGACTGATGCAGGTGTAATGCGGACAACTTAACGGTACATGGGCTAACCTAAATATCGAGTCGATAAATCCTTGCAGCGCTCTCAATGGCATAGAAAAAACTCGTTTGACCATGAGTGCTGTCGTGATAGCTAAATCACTGAACCGACGCGGCCTACCGCGCTTATTCTGTTTGCTTTGCGCCCATCCGCTTATTGCTTCTTCATCAATCCAAAAAGTCAGAGAACCACGGTTAATGAGTGATCGGTTGTATTGCTTCCAGTTGGTTGTTTTATAACGAGGCTTAGGCATAGGACTACGAGATAGAGTGGAGGTAGCTGATCAGATCGTAGGTTCTTGATTTAGTTCCATTGAATTACGCAACAAAGCCACTTCCATGCCGTAAATGTACCAGTTGCCATTGTAGAAACTTTGGCTGTTGGCATTTTTTACGCTACCCGAATCTTCATCGTAGTAAGAGTCGTCAGTATGGAATTTAACTTCAAGGCCCGTTGAGTGCTTCCACTTATCTGACAGTTTGAAGCTATGACCTAGTTTTACACGGTGCTGGTGACGAGCATCAACACTGCCTGTTGAACCATCTGTTTTTGTATAATCAGTCGCTGCACGATACTCATAGCGGTAATCAAGTGTTGTCGCTGATGCCATTCCTGCAAATAAAGTTGTTGCCACTGCGATAGCAACCATATTCATTTTTTTCATCATTACTCTCGTATTTTTAGATTTAAGATTAAGTAAAGGTAGGGTATTCCTAGTGAGCCACCCAATAACTCATACAATAATCTTATATGTTAAGTTTATGAAAAACCGTGAGCTGGTACTCAATGCGAATAAATGGAGTATTGACTAGTTTGTTAATTCAGTTGTGAGTCACGAAAATTTCTATAATTCGAACGAAAAATGCTCTGAGTTGTTAAAACATGGCGCTATAGGTAACAAATTTAACTTTTTGAACTCGTTATATAGCAAAGTGTTATGAGTATCCCACTTTTAATACTGTGTTTAATCTCAATAATGACTGGTCTCTCAATTTCCCCACTTGTCCAAGAAATACAAAAAGCATGTGATAAAATAATACAAATGTTTTATCGGTGGTCGTAACAACATGACCTGGATAACTGGAATTAAACTGTCTTTATTTCATTGGTTAGTTTGTTGGTTCCATGGTCTGTACGTTTACCAAATGGTTGGTCGAGTAAGAAAAATGAAAAACTTAATATGCTTAGCCGCAGCAACTTCACTTTCGTTAGGGGCGTATGCGTCCGATTTAGGAGTCCCTGCTGATTCCTCTCAATTCAAAGAGATTTTGAAAGTTTCTAAGCTGCAAATGTCTGATCCCAAGGGGAAGCCCGGGAATAAAAAGGACTATGCGAGTAAAGGTGAGTTCGATGGGGTGGTGTTTGAACATTTTTATCTTGATGAACCGACTCAAGCGTTAGTCTTTAAAATGGCGGGCTATAAAAACCGCAGTGAGATCCGCGTTAACGACAACTTCAAAATCGATGAACCCAGTAAATACCACCATTTAAGCGCTGAGTTTATGCCTATTAACCCTCGTGATTCGGTTAAGAATAGCGAAAAGAAACGAGATGAAATGACGTACTTGCAAGTGCATAACAAGGGTACGTATTACGATGGCAAACAGGGTTCCCATGGAGAAGGATATATACCTCACCCGTTGGTTCGCGTGGTTTATGATGCAGATAGAAGCGGTAAGACCGATTGGTATTGGGCAATCATAAAAAATAATGCGGTTAACTGCAGCTCCAAGAGCGGAAATAAAGGCTCAGCGGAATGTAAGAAAGCTTATATAAAGTTACCGCTTGGCCCGATCGCTGAAAAAGGCTCGGACAAATTTGATATTTACGTAGGTAACCAAAGGTTAATCATCAACCATAACGACAGCACTGTAGTTAATCACGACATTAGCTATTGGAAAGATATGGTGAGTTATTATAAGGCTGGCGTTTATAACCAATTTAAGAATGGTGAAAGCGAAGCCCATTTCTACAAGTTAGCTTATTCAATAAAAAATAAACCTGTTATTACAGATTAGGGTAGTACTGCCTAGTTTAATATTAATGGGTCTACAAATACTCGTTTGTTATTAAGGATAATTTGGATGTTCAAAAAAAATATGCTTGCTATAGCTTTGCTATCAGCAGTACCTATTGTGTCGTTTGCAAATAATGGTGTGTCTTATCCAGTACCTGCGGATAAGTTTGATATGCGTAATTGGAAAATAACGATTCCTTCGGATATTAATGAAGATGGTCGTGTTGATGAAATAGAAGGGGTAGCTATGATGAGCTACTCACACAGTGATTTTTTCCATCTTGATAAAGACGGCAACCTTGTATTTGAAGTGCAGAACCAAGCGATTACGACGAAAAACTCGAAAAACGCGCGTTCTGAGTTACGCCAGATGCCACGTGGTGCTGACTTCTCTATCGATACTGCTGACAAAGGTAATCAATGGGCATTGTCTAGCCATCCATCAGCAAGCGAGTACAGTGCGGTTGGCGGAACACTAGAAGCGACACTAAAAGTGAATCACGTTGCGATTAACGCTAAGTACCCAGAAAAGTACCCAGCTCACTCGGTGGTTGTTGGTCAGATTCACGCTAAAAAACATAATGAGCTAATCAAAGCTGGAACTGGTTACGGGCATGGTAATGAACCACTAAAGATCTTCTATAAGAAGTTTCCTGACCAAGAAATGGGTTCAGTATTTTGGAACTATGAGCGTAACCTAGAGAAAAAAGATCCTAACCGTGCCGACATCGCTTACCCTGTTTGGGGTAACACTTGGGAAAACCCAGCGGAACCGGGTGAAGCGGGCATTGCTCTTGGTGAAGAGTTTAGTTACAAAGTGGAAGTGAAAGGCACCATGATGTACCTAACGTTTGAAACAGAGCGTCACGATACGGTTAAGTATGAAATCGACCTGAGCAAGGGTATTGATGAGCTTGACTCACCAACGGGTTATGCTGAAGATGATTTCTATTACAAAGCGGGCGCATACGGCCAATGTAGTGTGAGCGATTCTCACCCTGTATGGGGGCCAGGTTGTGGCGGTACTGGCGATTTCGCTGTCGATAAAAAGAATGGCGATTACAACAGTGTGACTTTCTCCGCGCTTAAGTTGAACGGTAAATAGTACATAGCCAGTAGGCTAGCTAGACACAGTGCTTAAGGAATGTTTTTGAAGACCACTTAACCAAATGTTGAGTGGTCTTTTTGTTTTCTATGAGATTTAAGATGAGCTGGGTATCAGCGAGAGTGTATTGAAGCATACCAATGAAAGGTGCAGTCGAAACAATACAACCTTGTCAAAAGACAAGGTTGTAATCAGAAAGCGTAGAAAGATTTTAGGACGGCAACTCGATATCGAGTTTAGTCATACATCAACTCTTTAGCTTTGTCGGCATCAAACTCTTTAAGAGACTTTCGAGCCAAGTGACGGAAAGGGAACGCTTTGACAATTTCTTCAAAGGGTTGGATGGCAAAAGCCCAAAAGATTGAGCCATCTAAACCAAAGATGATCAATGCACATAACGGTATTGAAACGACCCATTGTCCAGTAAAGTTAATTTTGAACACATCCGTTGTTTTGCCTAGTGCCCTTAATACATGCCCGTGAACCGTGTTGTAACCACGAACAATAGGCAAGAAGATGTAGAGTGGGGCAATCACGGCCAATGCTTGGTACGTAGAAGGATCTAAGTCTGGGTACACATCGGCAATTACCACACTTAAACCTGCAAACATCACTGCACAAACCACCGAAATGCCCACCGCAACATCAATACTGGTATCAACGTTTTTGGTCAGATCATCCATTTTCTTGGAGCCGATGGCTTGGCTGATGGTAATCGCGGAAGAGTGAGCCCAAGCAGTAATGAATTGAGTACCGGCGCGAATCCAAGGCATCACCAAAGTAATTGCTACGTAAGCATTGATGTTAAGTTGCGAATACAACAATTGATAAATCGTTGCGCCAATCGACAGCATGGTCACGTTCGCTGCTACAGGGAATATTTCAATGAAGTGGCGGCGAATGTTGGTAAGAAACTCCGATTTTTCTGTATCCAATTTCAATGAAACAGATGAATCGTAATGCACACATAGAACCAGATACACAAGGCGAACGGTGATAGCAATAACACTGCCAAGCGCAGCACCTTGTACTCCAATCCCTTCAAAACTAGAGAAGCCATGAATCAGCACATACGAGAGTACAGCATTGATAGGCAATTCAATTAAGTAACCTTTAAACGGTACTTTGGTTCTTCCTAAGCCGTTGAACAAAGCGATGATCACCTGCGTTAACGCGGTAAAGATAACAATGTATTTCGAGATATCTAGATAGTGGCTGATTTCTGAATGAAGAGAAGCGTCATCGGTTAAGGCTTGAATCAAAGGTTGTTCGAAAAAAGTAAGCAGAAGCCAAAACAGTGTCGCAACGCCAAGGTTGATAAATAACCCCGCCCAAAATGCTTTAGATAGAGATGAAGAGACACCAGAACCTACAGCTCGACTAAGAACCAGTTGTGTACCGTTCGCCAAGGCCATTTGGATACCTAACACAAACGCGATGATAGTAGTGGCAATGCCCATTGCGGCGAGAGGAATTTCACCTAGCGGAGAAACTAGCAACGTGTCGATCATCAACATCGACTGCATCAACAATGCGTTTAAAGCTAGGGGCCAGGCGAGAGAGAAATTTTTCCTTACGTACGATTGCGAAGACACAAACAACACCTTATGTGTATAACCGTAAGCTTTCTCTGAGGTGACGGAGTAGAGCGTTTAAAGAAGAAAACACTACGGTATTTGATGGTTAAAAAATGGGTGTTAAAACAAGACTGACTTGTGTCTTTGAAACACAAGTCAGTTTGGTTAATCTCGGTTATGCGATGGCTAATTCAACCCTAGATAGCTTTTGGTTCTCATCGTCTAGCAGGACTTGAGAAGCAATTCGAGCTTGCTTGGCATCGCCTGACATTATCGCGTCGTAAATCGCTTTGTGTTCTTCTAAACAGAAGCGACCGCCTTCAGCGGAGTGGTCGATAAACTGCTTGAAGATAGTCGACAGAATATTGGCGAATGGAATGTAAAACTGATTACCTGTCGATAAGAAAATCGTTTGGTGAAACAGGTGATCGTTGGTCGTCCACTCTTCATAATCGAAGTTATTTGCCGCGATAGTCATCTTCTGGAAAAGAATCGAAAGCTCTTTGCGTTGCTCAACGGTTGCATTGGTTGCAGCGAGTGCACACGCTTCCGGGTCAATCGCTTTTCTTAAGCCTAAAAATTGAGACAAGAAGGGTTTGGTATCTTCTAAATCTTGGATCCAGTACAGCAATTGCGGGTCTAAGAAGTGCCATTGTGTTCTCGGCTTGATACGAGTGCCCACTTTTGGCTTCGACTCGATTAAACCTTTTGCCGAAAGTAGCTTGGTTGATTCTCGAAGGGCAGTTCTGCTTACTCCAAAGATATCGCACAGCTCCATTTCGCTGGGTAACTTTTGATTTTCTTCTAACTCGCCTGACAAGATTTTGCGAGCAATTTGTCTCGCCACTTGAACATGAATTCGGCGGCTTGAATCTTCCACCAATGTAAATATTGACATTTAAACCACCTGAAATTGAAACTTTGAAAACACCAAAAACCAGACGAATCTGGCGTTTAGTGTCAGTGTATACGTCGAATTTAGTGTGAGGTTTTCCCTCATCTACTCGGGTCTGTTGACCTTATATAGTGTGGCGAACTTAAATCGCTGAGTGAGCTTATAAAAACCAGCTAACTAAGGCGTTATTTGTCCGCCATTAACATCTAGGATTTGACCTGTGATGTAACCGCTGCAAGCGTGCGATGCAAAGAAAGCAAATGAAGGAGCAACTTCATCAATATTGCCAAAGCGTCCCATTGGAATGTTGTTAGCAATGGTCGCTTTCAAATCGTCGCTCTTGCCATCGTGAAATGCGGTATCGATAGTGCCTGGTGAAACAATGTTGAAACGGATATTGTCTTGTGCGAACTCTTTCACCCAATTACGGTGAATGTCGTGCAACCAAGCTTTAGACGCGGCATAGATGCCTGCACCAACACCACCGCCTTCGCGAGCGGCAATAGAGCCCGTGCTAATCACACAAGATGTTTGCCCGGACTCAGCAGCAGAGGCGCGTAAGTGCGGGATAGAGAACTTAGTTGTCATCAGTGCAGAGCGAACATTAAGGTCCATTACGCGCTCATAAAACTCATCATCGATATTTTCTAGATTGGCGCGACCACCAAGGCCACCGGCGTTGTTAATCAACACGTCCATGCCACCAAAATGATCAGTAAACTCTTTGACTAACCTTTCGCACTCTAATGTGTCCATTAGGTTTGCAGGGAAAAAAGCAACATCGCCACCCAGTGCGGTAAGTTCAGATAGAACGTCATCGACTTTTGGGCTGAAAGCACGACTATTGATGCCGATTTTTGCGCCGTATTTTGCAAAGACACGTGCGGTAGCTAAACCCATACCAGCAGTAGAGCCAGTAATTAGAATGCGTTTGCCTTTTAAATCGTTAAACATCAGAGCCGCCTATATTGTAGATTATTTACACCAATAAATCATACAATAACACTTGCTATATTCAAGGGTGTTCATCTAAAAACGGGTTATTACCGACATAAATAGTGAGAGTAAGGGTGGTTTTGGCTTTGTTGCGTAATTCAATGGAACTAAATCAAGAACCTACGATCTGATCAGCTACCTCCACTCTATCTCGTAGTCCTATGCCTAAGCCTCGTTATAAAACAACCAACTGGAAGCAATACAACCGATCACTCATTAACCGTGGTTCTCTGACTTTTTGGATTGATGAAGAAGCAATAAGCGGATGGGCGCAAAGCAAACAGAATAAGCGCGGTAGGCCGCGTCGGTTCAGTGATTTAGCTATCACGACAGCACTCATGGTCAAACGAGTTTTTTCTATGCCATTGAGAGCGCTGCAAGGATTTATCGACTCGATATTTAGGTTAGCCCATGTACCGTTAAGTTGTCCGCATTACACCTGCATCAGTCGTAGAGCCAAGCAAGTTGAGGTTTCATTTAAGACTAAAACGAGAGGAGCGATACAGCACCTAGCCATTGATGCTACTGGCCTTAAGGTTTATGGCGAAGGTGAATGGAAAGTCAAAAAACATGGGACGGATGGCAAGCGTAGAGTCTGGCGAAAGCTGCATATTGCAGTCGATACCAACACTCATGAGATCATTGCCGCCGAGCTAAGTTTATCGACGGTTACAGATGGAGAAGTACTCCCGAACTTACTGAAACAAACACGCCGAAGTATCCTTGAGGTGTCTGGTGATGGCGCTTACGACACGAGAGCGTGTCACGCTGCTATTAAGATTAAGGGAGCTATTGCGCTTATTCCCCCAAGAGAAGGGGCTGCCTTCTGGGAGCGTGGTCACCCTCGAAATTTCGCCGTGGGTTGCCAGAAATTATACGACTCAAATAAGTATTGGAAAGAGCGGTATGGATACCACAAACGTTCACTCTCAGAAACAGCGATGTATCGAGTTAAACAGTTGCTAGGAGGGAAACTGAGCTTAAGAAATTACAATGCCCAGGTGGGTGAAACTTACGCGATGATAAAAGCGTTGAACAAGCTTACTGGGTTAGGTATGCCTGAAACTTGTCGTATTGACTAAGAAACAAGCGAAACGGGTTGGCTCTATCTCTAAATTTAATTACGCAACAAAGCCGGTGGTTTTGTGAGTTCACGCATACATTGAAATTGTAAATGAGAACTATTTGTATGAATTAATGGGTTGAATTGGTTTTATAAACCTAAAGATGAGCAGGTTTGTGAAATATTGCTCCAGCCTTTATTGGTAGTGACCTCACGTTATTCTGATGCTGTGTTGGTGAAGATATAAATCAGTGCTATAGTCCGGGTTAAATAATACATATCTAATAAGTAAGTAGACACATGGCTGGCTCTTTCAATTCTATTTCAGGCTCTAAGCGAAGCCTTCATGTGCAAGTTGCACGTGAAATCGCTCGTGGTATTTTGTCGGGCAATTTGCCTCAAGGTTCTATTATCCCTGGTGAAATGGCTCTGTGTGAGCAATTTGGTATCAGTAGAACAGCATTAAGAGAAGCGGTTAAGCTTCTGACTTCAAAAGGTCTATTAGAATCTCGTCCTAAGATTGGTACTCGCGTTGTTAACCGCGCGTTCTGGAACTTCTTAGATCCACAATTGATCGAATGGATGGACGGTTTGGCCGATACAGATCAATTCTGTCATCAGTTTTTGGGTTTACGCCGTGCAATTGAACCAGAAGCGTGTGCTTTAGCTGCTCAGTTCGCGAGTGCAGAACAACGTATTGAGCTGTCTAGTATTTTCCAACAAATGGTCGAAATTTCTAGCGAAGAAACGCTTGATCAAGAGCGTTGGCTAGATATTGATATGAAATTCCATAGCCTGATCTTCAATGCAACAGGTAACGACTTCTACCTTCCATTTGGTAACATCTTAACGACTATGTTTGTTAACTTTATTTCTCACTCTTCTGAAGAGGGAAGTACTTGTATTAACGAACACCGCCAGATTTATGAAGCAATCATGGCAGGTAATAGTGACAAAGCACGCCACGCGTCAGCAAGTCACTTATTGGAAACAAACCACAGATTACCCGTCGCTAGCTAATTGTTTTTACTGTTATTTTAGCTTTGATAATTTTACACGATTGACGATAGGTCATTCTCGTAAAACTAGGATAGTCAAAGTTAAAATTACGGTTGTTCAAAAGCTAACTTCAGCAGTGACCTCTAAAAAGCACGTTTGATACGTGCTTTTTTTGCATCCAAATTTGATGAAAACCTGACTGGTGTCCAATATTTAATCTATTATTTGCTGTTTCGTTAAAAGCACTAGTAACCAGTATTTTAAGTTATATAATAATACTAATTAAATTATTGTGAGTGTGATTATGCCCCAGTCTCTACTGCCAAATATTCTTCAATTCATAGGTCAAATCGACCCATTCGATAAGATCCCTAAAGAAGCACTTCGCGAACTTGCCTCTAACGTGCAAATTACCTATCTCGGTAAGGGAGATGTGGTCGATTTGTGTGAGTCGGGGAAGGAAAAATCGCTCTATATCATTCGAACGGGCTCTATGGAGCAACGAAAATCGGATGGTGTGCTTCGTGCTCGTTTAGGCAGTGAAGATTTGTTCGGCTTTACGTTCTTAGATTCTGAAGTCAACGATGAAAAAGGTTATAGAGCTGTCGCAATCGAAAATACCTTACTTTATGTGATTCCACACTCGGCACTTCAAACGCTCTTCAAAGCCTTTCCAAGTTGCGCAGAACACTTTGCTTCACAGGCGCAGGTTCGCTTGAAGTCGGCACTGGATGTGGTTTGGTCAAATAAAGAGAAAGGCCTATTCATTCGTAAAGTCGAAGAAGTAGCAAGCGGGCAGGTGGCGATTGTTAAGTCTGAGCAAACCATCCAGTCGGTTGCGGTTGAAATGCTTCATCAACGCTCACCGTGTGCGGTGATCTATGAAGGTGAAACCATTGTTGGTTTGATCACCGACCGAGACATGACTAAGCGAGTGATTGCCCACGGCGTGAGTACTGATAGCTTGATCTCAGAGGTAATGACGCACTCTCCACTTACGGTAAAACCGGATGATTTAGTACTGCATGCTGCGTCTATCATGATGCAATTCAATATCCGTAACTTGCCCGTTGTGAAAGAGAATAAGGTCGTTGGTCTTCTCACTACGTCTCATTTGGTTCAAAACCACCGTGTGCAAGCGATATTCTTGATCGAGAAAATCAAATACGCGGGCAGCGTAAAAACCATGTCTTCGTTCACCTCAGAGCGACAAGCTATTTTTGAAGCGCTGGTGGAAGGTAAAGTGGCGCCTGAAACCGTCGGCAAGGTAATGACCATGATTATGGATGCCTACACTCGTCGATTGATTCAAATAGCGATTGATAAATTAGGCCCACCACCGTGTGATTTCTCTTGGATCGTAGCCGGATCGCACGCGCGTAATGAAGTGCACATGCTATCCGACCAAGACAGCGCGATTGTTCTAGCTGACGATGCAACCGACAGTGACCGTATTTACTTCAAACACCTAGCGATGATGGTGACCAATGGGCTAGCAAGCTGCCACTACCCATTATGTCCAGGTAAATTCATGGCCGCGACGCCGAAATGGTGTCAGCCACTCAGTGTTTGGAAGCACTACTACAAGAAGTGGGTGGCTAACCCAGAGTATGAACGCTTACTTAACATCAGTGTGTTCCTAGAAATTCGTACTATCTACGGCAACAGTGAGTTCGAAGGCATTCTTCGCGATGAGCTGCATAGCAATATTCGCGGTAACCGTGAGTTTTTAAGCACGTTAGTGAAAGACGCGGTTAATACCAATCCACCACTTGGTATTTTCAATAGCTTAGTGTTAGAGAAGTCAGGTGAGAATAAGAAAACGTTGAACGTGAAGAAGTACGCGATCAACTTGATTATCGACTTAGCGCGTATCTATGGCCTTGCTGTGGAGTGCGATTTGTCGGCGACTGACGAACGTTTCGCTGCTGCCAATGAAAAAGGTATGCTGAGCGACGACGCATTCAAGAACATTCTGGGTGCTTACCAGTTCATTCTCTCTTTCCGTTTTGGTCATCAACTTGAAGCGCTGAAGAACGGGGATGTGCCTGACAACAACATCAACCCAGATAGCTTTGGTAGCTTTGAGCGTAAACACTTGAAAGATGCCTTTAGGATCATTGCTGACCTTCAAGAAGCGGCGAAAATTCGTTTCGGAGCACGTTAATGAAAGCCTTGTTAAACTATTTTCACCCGCTTGAGCGAATTAAACGTAAACGTAAGCAATATTTGGGAACGGTTAAGTTGCCAGAGGCGTTACATGATCTCGTAGAGCAGCCTTGTCCTGAAATGACGGACTTGGCCAAAGACAGCGAATACATTATTTTAGATCTCGAAACCACGGGCTTAGACAGCGAGCAAGACCTTATCTTATCTATGGGGTGGGTCGATGTGGTTAAAGGGAGAATCGATTTAGCGTCAGCCAAACATATTTATCTGAATAACGATTCGCAGATCAACGCTGAAACCGCTGTTATCAACCATATTACGCCGCAAATGTTGGAAGAGGGCGCGTCTATTCATGATGCGATGCTGACATTTTTCGAAGCAGCAAAAGGCAAGATCATTGTCGCGCACGCTTGTGTGGTCGAAGAGAAGTTCATTAGCCAATACCTTCTTCGCTGCTACGGTTTACGAGCGATTCCTCTGCTTTGGCTTGATACCTTGTGTATTGAGAAAAGCATGGAAAAAGCGATCAGCAATCATGAAGAAGTCGATTTAACCTTGGCAGGGACGCGAGCAAGGTACGGGCTTCCTGAGTACAACAGCCACAATGCATTAGCCGACGCCGTTTCGACAGCAGAATTGTTTTTGGCTCAGCAGAAGCGAGTCGTGCCTAACGATGATGTGACCGTTGCCTTTCTCTATCGGATCAGTCACTAGGAAAAAGAGCTGCAAGTACGCGGCTCTAATTTTATTGAACCGATTTAAAAGGAAAAAAAGCCAGCGGTTATGAAGTGACCCCGTAAAGTTGGACATTTCTGTTAAGCGGCTTTCAAGGCCTGAGTTCGATATTCTATCGGAGTCAGGCCTTTTAGTTTCACTTTTATACGTTTGGTATTGTAGTACTCGATGTATTCTTTAATCTGCTCTATCAGAGCATCTGCATCTTCAAAGCTTTGGTTGTGATACATCTCGGTTTTGAGTAAAGCAAAAAAGTTTTCAGCAACAGCATTATCCAAGCAGTTACCTTTTCTCGACATGCTTTGCGTTAACCCACTCTCCGCTACCTTTTTCTGATACTGTCGATGGCGATATTGCCAACCTTGATCGCTATGTATAATTGGCTTTGAGTTGGGTTTAAGCGTTGATATAGCTTCCGTCAGCATATCTGTGACAAGCGGCAAGCAGGCATTTTTGGCCACTCTATAAGCAACCACCTCCTGAGTAAACAAGTCGACAACGGGAGATAAGTATACTTTCTGCTCTTTGACTTTGAACTCCGTGACATCAGTTACCCACTTTTCATCGGGTTGAGTCGCACTAAAATCTCTTTCAAGAACGTTGGGAGCAGCTTTTCCTGACTCTCCTCGGTATGAACGATACTTTTTAATCCTGACCGTCGATTTAAGGTTGAGCTGAGCCATAAGCCTTTGAACCGTTTTGTGATTAAGCACGAACCCCTGATTCTTTAGTTCCAAGTGAATACGGCGGTAGCCGTATCGCCCCTTATGTTCATGATAAATTGACTTTATCAACCGCAGCTCACGTTCGTAGCTATTTTGGCGCTTGCTCGTTTGAGCCTGATAATAAAAGACACTTTTTGCCAACTGTAGAGTGTGCAGTAAGTGCTTTAATGGGTACTTGCCTTTAAGAGTTAGAGCTATGACCGCTTTTTCTTTGTTCGACGGTTTTTTTTCTGCTCCAACTCTTCCAACTTTTTTAGAACGGCATTCTCGGTTCGTAAGTAGACCAACTCCTCTTTTAGCTCCTCAAGTGTCATTTCATTATCAGGCTTAGTGGTACGTTGAGGTTGCTGTTTCATTGAGGGTCTTCCTTTCTGGCGCATTTCGAGCCCCTTGATACCGAGCTCATTAAATCGTTTAAGCCAGACAGAGAGTATTCCAGGGGATGAGAGGTTTAATACAGCGCTAGTGTGCGTGAGAGACCATTCATTCGTCCACATTAAATTCAATGCTTTTCGTTTTGTTTGAGCAGTCGCGGCATGATTAGTTGGTAAAAATGAATCAGTACCATGGATGGCAAAGACTTGAGCCCAATACCGTATCTGCCTTGAAGAAATTGAATATTGTTTTGCTAAGTAGAGAGATGACGTGCCATCTAAGTATTGCTTAGCAATGATACATTTTAGCTCTCGGCTATATTTGGACATAAAAAGACCCCCAATAATTGGTGTCCAACTATTGGGGGTCAGTTCATTAAGCTGGCTTTTGTTTAGGTCTTAGAAAATTAGGACAGTAATTATCTTAGATTATTCATGTAGCTATCGATTAGAAGCTGTAAGTTAGACCAACACGGCTACGCAGTTCACGAGTCGCTTTAGTTGATGAAGTGCTCACATCACCAAACTCTACGTATGGTGCCCACTGACCCATGATATGGCGAATACTTGCGTTCAACTCGTAGTTGGTATCGTCGTTGTCGTAGATGTCATATCCATCCGCTTTGTAGTAGTTACCTTCTAGACCAAAGCGCCAGTTTTCCATTGAGTAGTTAACGTTTGCCGTTAGACGGTGACGACGTTGGTTTTCAATGTTTTTCTCAACACCGACAATGTCACCATTACCGTCGAGTTCGTACTCAGTTGTGCTAGTGTTCTGTCTCATATCGTAACGGTAACGAGCACTTAGGCTTAGGCCATCAACGCTATCCACTTTGTATGTTGCACGAACTTGAGGCTTGTATGTAACGCCAGATTCACGACCTTCAATTGGCATACCGTAAGTCATGGTCCAGTTATCGTTAAGTACGTGACGGTAATTTAGACCAAGCTCCCAACCATTGTTCTTCAGATCTTCCATGAATTTACCGTCTTCTCCCTTGAATTTCGCTTCGATATCTACAAGGAAGTTGCCAATGCTATCGCCAAGTTTTACACGAGTAGCGTGTTGATCTGTATGACTCTTGTATTCGTGTCTCATATCGAAAGACGCAGCAGATACAGAGCCAGCAGCGAGTACAGATGCCACAGCAATCACGATTTTAGTTTTATTCATGGTATTAGTTCCATATTTATAGGTTGAGTATTGGCCATAATTACAAGCCAAATAGAGTAGTTCTTGTCTTCAATGCATTTTGTTTTTGAAATTATTTCTTGGTTATTTCAAATTTGTTTTGCATTTAAATAATACAAATATGCTAACGATTTGAAGGCGTATGATCTGTGAATTGGATCGTGTTGTAGGGATAAAACCACTATTTACAAAGGGTTACAAAGTCAATGTGCGTAGTTAAGTTTATGATTTTTAGTGGTTTATTCGTCTTTTGATAATGATTTTTAAGGGTTTTGTTCGTCAATAAATGTGCGCTACAGCAAAAAATTGAACCTTTAGATATCATTTTTATTTGTAATACATTATTATTTACTAACTTTCTGTAGCAACACATAACTTTGCTGTGTAGATTGCATTAACTGACGGTGTGAAGCCGAATAAGTAAGAGTGGTCTTGAAGCGAAATGGATTAAATCCACCGCTTTAAGAACATGAGGCATTTACTTGAGGTGATTTAAAGCTCAATCAGAGAAGGTTTGAAATGTAGTAGGCAAGGCAGTGACATAGCCTGCTATATGAGTACGAACTTGATAGGAATGAACAGGGTTCGAATAGTTACCCGTTGTTCTCATCAGCGACAAAGAAGAAATCGTTGAAGTGCTTGCGAAAGCATTTTGATTATTGCTCCCAACTATTCTAATTATAACTTCTGCTTTCGTTTAGAAAGGTAGGAGATGGTAGTCGAAGATCTGCCCTTGCGCTCATGTTGATACAGGCAACATGAGCGTTTTTTTATCTGAAATTTGAGTAGAGAGTAGTTTGAGGCTTAATAAGCGTGTAAACCACGGCTTAATAGCTAGGCTTTTAGGTTGATGACAGCACGTTCAAGTGAGTCTGTTTGCTCTACGACTGAAGTTGCAGAAACTGCGTTTTTTGAAGCACTTTTCACATTGGTCATTGTAAGCTGTTTGATGGCGTCTACGTTTTCGATGATCTCTGATGTGACCTCACTTTGCTCCTTCATGGCATTGGAAACCTCTAAACTGTTATTTAGAATGGTTTCCATATCTGCGATAACCGATGTGATTCTAGAATGTGCCTTCTCACAAGAGTCGACACTGGTATTCCCTTTCTCACAACAATTTTGAATCGTGTTAACCACCATTTGGGTTTGGTCTTGGACCCCTTGAATAATGGTTGAGATCTCTTCGGTTGAAAGTTGTGTTCTGCCTGCCAAGGTTCTTACCTCATCCGCGACGACCGCAAAACCACGACCTTGTTCTCCAGCGCGCGCTGCTTCAATGGCGGCATTCAAAGCGAGTAGGTTGGTTTGTTCAGCAATGTCTTTAATCACCTCTAGCACGGTATTGATCTTCTCGGAATGAACAGAAAGACGATTCACTTCTTCACTTGCGCTCACCAGATCGGTTGAAAGAGTATTGATTGTGTCTCTGGTGAAGGCTACGTCGTTCAGGCCATCATTCGCGGTGGCGAAACTGGTTTGTGCATTTGATGATGCGTTTTCACTATTGGTAGCCACATTTTGGATATTGCTGCCCATCTGGTTTATCGCGGTCGCAATATTCTCTGTTTGTTGTTGCTGCTTATTCAACGCGCCTTCCACTTCGATACCGTCGTGTTGCAACTGGTTAGAAATGTTGCCCAGTTCCTGAATCGACCCCTGCACTTGACCAACAAGTTGGCGAATGTCTTTTAGTACGGTGTTAAACGACTTGGCAATCTCAGCAATTTCATCTGAGCCGCTGTCTTCCGCTGTGACGGTAAAGTCACGTTGTTGGGAGACGAGCAACATAGTTGCGTTTAATGAGGCTATCTTCTTTGCGACACGCGATGAGATCCCAAAAGATAAGGCCATCAGTAATACCGTGACGGCAATGACTGAGCTCACAATAAACGTGGTAATGGTTTGTTGAATCGATTCGACCTGTTGTTCTAAACGGACTTCAACGCCAGTGAATATAGAGATGATATCTTCAAACAGCATTTTCATTTCTGACTTCAGTTCACTGACCTTTTCTGGGTTGCGGTCTATCGCATCGACCATCAAGGAAAAATCTTTGTTGTATTGCTTCACTTCTCGATTGAGCTTATCTAGCTCAGGCACCGCTATGTCTGACTCTTCAAGTAAAACAGAGAAGCTATTCATCAACTGTTGGAAGTGTGAATACTCTTTGGCGAATTCAGGCTTGAGGGTTTTGTCGTGACTGATCAGAAACTCTAGTTCTGTTCGATTCAGTTGAAGCATAGAAACTTCAAGCGACTTCACCTTGATCAGGGTTTTCTCTAGTTTGATCAACTTTAGATTGGCGATTTCAGTAAATGAAACGACAACCAATAAAGAGACAATGGATAAACAAGCAAGGCTAAAAAGGGAGGTTTTAATTTTCATAGGCGGGCACCAAAGCAAAACAATATGACTCAACAACGTATTTTGGAATCTCGTTTCTCTTATTTGCGTGATAAGTCGCTTACGAGCGGATAACTGAGATCTGACTCGCAACGGAAACGTTTGCTTACAGTATTTTATGGATAGGTTATGCGCAAGTTAAATATTTATTATTTTCAATGACTATTGATGATTGTTTTATCACTAGATGGGGTGCTGTAAATAACAGTGAAAGGAGAAAGGTAAAGTTGGAAGAAAGTGATGGGGTAGTGGTCGTGAAAAGAGCAAGTCAAAAAGCCACGAACAATCACGCTTAGTCGCATGAATGTTCGTTTCTCTTCTTTTTTCTTGTCGCTTAGTTGAAGACGTGTAGCTGCAGACTTTAGCAGCAGGCGTTTAACTATATCAAAGAGCTCTGTGAGAGCTGTTTTTGATGCTTAGCTTTCTGTAGGCATCCACACCTGTTTAGAGGTGACTTTGTGGTCTTTAAAGGTCAGTTCTTCAACCTTGTCACCGTTAGTATTCCAGCGAGTAAGTTTTCCGTTCGCGACTTCACCTTCATCAAACTTCGCTTGGCTGGCCTTATTGCCGTTCGGGTAGTAGTCCGTTACCAATCCATCTTTTTGTCCGTCGCTGTATTCAGCTGTCAGGCTTTGTTCCCCATTGGGATACCAGCGAGAGGCGGTGCCTGATAGTTCATTGTCTTTATAATTGAGTTCTGCTTTTTTCTGTCCGTTTGGATACCAGGTTTCGGCTTTGCCTTGCAGTTCACCTTTTACGTAATTCACTTTAGAAGCGACTTGGCCATTCGGATACCAGTTAGTTTCTAACCCAAGTTCTAGGCCATCGGCAAACTGAGCTTGGGTCGCGACTTGGCCGTTATCGAACTTCTCTTCAAATTGACCAGTGAAGGGTTTTGAATGGTTTACTTGGTAAGCCACGCCTTTACGCATCTGTAAGTAGTCAACAGCATCTTCACGTGGTGTTGCTGCATAGCTCATAGAAGATACCGTACTAAGAGCAATTAAGATTGGAACGTATTTCTTCATAATGACACCTTTTTATTGGACGGGGAAAGTGTAACGGGTGTGTTAAAAGCATTTCACTTCCGTGTATCCCTGTCAGTATCTAATAGTGGTTTTCAAGTTTTCATTATTGGCTGCCTAATATAGGGAACTTTTAAAAGCAAATTTTCAATCCTATTTGTACTACAAATGTGTTGGTTTGATTCATGTTTATAAATTATATCTAACGATATTTTTGCTGATCTTCTTTGAGCTTTGATCGTGACGAATAATAGTTTCTAACGCTGACTCTTCGACTTTTAGAGACTTGGTTCATGTTTTTCGGGGGTTTGATCGAAATTTGGTGCGGATAACTGCACTGACTTGATGAATTGCGCTCCTAGGTGGTGCAACTTTGAACTCGATCACTTGTATGATTAATTGACTGTCAGACTGTAAGATCACTGTCACGCATTTAGATTATTGTAGTACAAATGTGTTTGCCATCTATCTATAGTGACCTCAACAAAAAAACATAAATAAAAGGTCTAACGATGGAACTCAATACCCTGATAGTTGGCATCTACTTCCTATTCTTAATTGCGATAGGGTGGATGTTCCGAACGTTTACAAGTACGACAAGTGATTACTTCCGTGGGGGAGGTAATATGCTGTGGTGGATGGTAGGTGCAACCGCATTTATGACCCAGTTCAGTGCTTGGACATTTACTGGTGCAGCAGGTAAAGCCTTTACCGATGGTTTTGCCGTCGCGATTATCTTCATCGCGAACGCATTCGGTTACCTAATGAACTACCTTTACTTCGCTCCGAAGTTCCGCCAACTGCGCGTTGTGACGGTAATTGAAGCGATTCGTATGCGTTTTGGTAAGGTGAATGAGCAAGTATTTACTTGGTCTGGCATGCCAAACAGCGTTATCTCTGCTGGTATCTGGTTGAACGGCCTTGCGATCATCGCATCAGGTATCTTCGGCTTTGATATGACAACGACGATTGTCCTAACGGGTCTGGTTGTACTGGTGATGTCAGTAACGGGCGGCTCTTGGGCGGTAATCGCATCTGACTTTATGCAGATGGTTATCATCATGGCGGTAACGGTTACGTGTGCTGTGGTTGCTATTTACCACGGTGGCGGCGTTACGCAGATCGTTAACGACTTCCCAACAGATTCATTCATTACGGGTGACAATCTTAACTACATGAGCATCTTCAGCATCTGGGCTGTGTTCATCTTCTTAAAGCAGTTCAGCATTACCAACAACATGCTTAACTCTTACCGTTACCTTGCTGCGAAAGATTCAAACAACGCACGTAAAGCAGCACTGCTTGCTTGTGTACTAATGACGCTTGGTCCAATCATCTGGTTCATGCCTTCTTGGTTCATGGCTGGTCAAGGTGTTGATTTAGCAGCAGCTTACCCAGAAGCTGGCAGCAAAGCCGCTGACTTCGCTTACCTTTACTTTGTTCAAGAATACATGCCTGCAGGTATGGTTGGTCTTCTGATTGCCGCTATGTTTGCTGCGACTATGTCTTCAATGGATTCAGGTCTAAACCGTAACTCAGGTATCTTCGTTAAGAACTTCTACGAGCCGATTCTTCGCCCTAAAGCGACAGAGAAAGAGCTAATGGTTGTTTCTAAGCTAACGTCTACTTTCTTCGGCATCGCGATCATCTTGGTTGCTCTGTTCATCAACTCTCTTAAAGGTCTGAGCCTTTTCGACACCATGATGTACGTGGGCGCATTGATCGGCTTCCCAATGACAATTCCAGCATTCTGTGGCTTCTTCATCCGTAAAACACCGGATTGGGCAGGTTGGGGTACGCTAGTTGTAGGTGGTGTAGTTTCTTACTTCGTTGGTTTCGTTATCACTGCTGACATGATCCAAAACTGGTTCGGTCTAAATGAACTAACTGGCCGTGAGTGGGCTGACCTGAAAGTGGCTATCGGCCTTATCGGTCACATCATATTTACTGCTGGCTTCTTTGTTCTTTCAACACTGTTCTACAAGCCTCTTGCTGAGCACCGTGAGAAAGACGTAGACAAGTTCTTCAACAACCTAGCGACACCACTAGTTGCTGAAAGTAATGAACAGAAGAAACTGGATAACAAGCAACGTCGTATGTTGGGTTCACTTATCGCGGTAGCGGGTGTGGGCGTAATGACTATGTTCGTACTGCCAAACCCAATGTGGGGACGCATGGTATTCGTTCTGTGTGGCTTGATTGTGTTCTCTGTTGGTCTGTTACTTGTTAAAGCAGTCGATGACAAAGTCGAGCAACAAGACGAAGTAACTCCAGCCGAAGGCTAATTTAATACGCATCCTAAATAACATCACGGCCACCTAAATGGGTGGCCGTCATTTTTATAATCCAAACTTTAATGTGAGATGTACGATGAACAAAAAACTATTATCGGTAAGCATTATTAGCGCGTTCACACTCGCTTTTGCAACAGGCTGTACAACACAAGAAAAAACAGCACCCGTAGTCAGTGTCGCTGAACAAGCTACGCCTGCTGTTAGCGAAATCGACCGTAGTTACCTATTGAGCAGTGACCGCTTAACTGAGGTCGATGGCGACACTTTAGCCGTTGCTTCGGAAGATCAAGTGGCTGCGCTTAAAGCACAATTTGAAAACCTAAAAGATGGCGACGAAGTGGTGATCCCTGCCGGTAAATACGCGAACTTAGGTCAAGTGACTATTACGGCGAATGACATCACCATCAAAGCTGAGCAAGCAGGTTCTGTGTGGATCACTGGCTTGATCCAGTTCGAACTGAAAGGCGATGACATCACGCTTGATGGCTTAGTATTTACTGAGGGCGGTCCTAACGAACGCTTTGGCGCAGTTCGTATGATGGGTAATGGCAATACGCTACAAAACTCAACATTCTACTACTTCAACCACGATTACACGTACGAGCCAGACGAGCGTCGTTCTGAGTATCCAAAGTACCTATGGGTTTCTCTATGGGGTAAAGACGGCAAAGTCATCAACAACCGTTTCGAAGGTAAGCAAAAACGCGGCACTTTGATTGGTGTACAAAAAGATGACACAGCTGACAACCACCTGATCGCAAATAACATCTTCATGGATCAAAAGCCTAACCAGTTCAACGAATTCGACATCAAAGAAGCGATTCGTTACAACGGCAACAGCTGGGAAGCGATCCGTATTGGTGATTCTAAATCTTCACAGTGGGATTCAAGTTCTAAGTTCGTGAACAACCTAATGATCGATATGGATGGTGAGCGTGAGCTTATCTCGATTAAGTCGGGCGACAACACGATCTCAGGCAACACGATCTTCCAAAGTGCAGCTCTTATTTCACTGCGCCACGGTAAAGGCAACACAGTTGAGAACAACATGATTCTGGGTAACGAGAAGCGTCTAACGGGCGGCATTCGTATCTACGATGAAGATCATGTGATTCGCAATAACTACATTGCCAACACTCGTGGTCGTGATGGTGTGATTGAAGGCAACGCAGACCTACGTGGCGGCATTGTTATTAACACGGGCATCATCGACGTAGCGAATGGTGAGCAGCTAGATCAATCGGTGAAAGGCAAAGAGCTTAACAAGCAGTGGACACCGAAAAACATCACGATCGAGAACAACTCTCTCGTTGATACTGAGTGGGGCATTGTTTACGGCAACCAAAGCCACCGTGTAAGTCTGTTCAACAACGCAGAAGTGGAAGGCATTTATGCTGGTGTTGATGTGGCGTTTAAACACAACGTGGTTGATAACTCGCAGTCACCTGAGTTTGTCAGTGTACGTGCAACGCAAGACTTCCCATTAGTTGGCGCAACCTACACAGACGAAACTTACGTAGGTCAAGTAACGGATTCTGAACTGATCGAAGGCTACTCGGTAGAATTACCAAAAGTCGTTGTAGAAAACGGCATTAACGCTTACCAAGGTGAAGGCGCAGACGTGTCTAAACTTGCGGTCGTGACGGCTGAAACAGCGGGTCCGGACTACGTACTTGAGAATACGACTAAGTAATTTATTAGTTAATGGCTAATGGCTAATGGCTAAAGATTAATGGCTTAATGGTTTGAGCTATCAAATCAACTCACGATAGTTGTCCTGACCATTTACACTTAAAAAGCCTCAACGGATAATGTCTGTTGAGGCTTTATCGATCTTAGGTCGTGACCATCTCAATCTTACGTCGTAACTATTGTGATTTATACTTATGCAGTAGATCCCAAGGGATATGGCATAAGTGGTGATCTTCAGGGAAGTGACTTAAGTGATGCTGGTGGATGTCATCGCTGGCAACATAATTGGTCAATGGCAACACCTCAACAGCGATACGGTCGGCATCATCTCGTGAAGCGATATAGCGCTTAGCTTCGGTTAAGTGTTCTGCATTAGTGCTGTAAACGCCTGTGCGGTATTTCTCTCCGACATCGACACCTTGTTTATTCACGCTGTAAGGGTCAATAATCTCAAACAAGTGTTCCATCAAAATCGTTACTGATGTGATGCTTGGATCAAATTCAATTTGTACGCACTCTGCGTAGCCATTGTAATCGCTTTGTGTGCTGTCGCCTTGTGTTGTCGCGTTCACTGTTGGCTGGGCGCTTCCATTTGCACGGCCTGCTTCTGTACTGATAACGCCAGGAACGTACTTAATAAATTCTTGTACACCCCACAAGCAACCGCCCGCTAAATAAATTTGTTCCATACTTCTCTTTGAGCTCTCTGTGTTTGTTGATGTTCGTTAGGTACCTGAATTAATACGATGATACCCGCACGTATAAAAAAGCGTCTATAAAAATGAGCGCGCAAATAAAAACAAGCGTTTAGGCATTGTAAACCGGTGCGACTGAACAAACATAAGTTTAATATGATTTGTGATTATATAAGTCAGTATTGCTTTTTCATCCACTCGAATCTCAACATCAAGTGAGCGTTACTCTAAACATGTTTGATCAAATAAAAGACTTCATTAATCCGAGCAAGAACCCAGACTTGACTCAGGCCCATGAATATCAGCGCAAGCATCTTCCTACATTGTGGCTGTTGGGCAAAACGGGGGCGGGCAAGTCATCGTTTATTCAAGCGGTGACTGGCGACTCTTCTGTCGAAGTGGGCAATGGGTTTGCGCCTTGTACCATGACGGCGATGTCGTATGAGTTTCCGCAAGACAAACCTGTGATGCGCTTTCTCGATACCAGAGGTTTAAGTGAAGCGAATTACGATGCGAAAGAGGATCTGGAAGAGATTGGTCAGGCAGGTAATGCGTTAGTCGTTGTGATGAAAGCCGACGAGCCTGAACAATCCGCTGTGCTTACGGCTCTAAAACAGATTAAGAAACAGAAGAAGATTAAACACTTGCTGCTGGTTCATACGGCGGTGTTGTCTTCTAGTGAACCAGATCGAGCAAGGCAAATTCAGTTCAACACTAACCAAGTAGAGAAGGCGTGGGGTAAAGAGTTTGAATCGGTCGCGGTCGATTTCGAGACGGATGACTCGAGCAATAACAGTGGTTCAATTTACAACTATGACATCTTGTTAGAAAAGCTGACCAGTATTCTTCCGGTGATAGGAATGATGGTGCAAGACAAAGAGCATTCCACGCAAGAAGAAGCCAACTTTGATCAAGTAGAAAACGAAGTGCTTTGGTATGCAGGAAGTGCGGCAGCGAGCGATTTGATTCCGGGTGTTGGTTTGGTATCGGTACCTGCGATTCAAGCCAAAATGCTTCATAGCTTGGCGAATCAATATGGGGTCGAGTGGAACAAGCGAGTCTTCAGTGAATTGATAGGCACGCTGGGAAGTAGCTTTGCTTTGCAATATGGAATGAAGCTGGGCACTCGACAGTTGATAAAGCTGATTCCAGTTTATGGTCAAACGGTAGGCGCGGTGGCTGCAGCGGCAATGAGTTTCGGCACCTCTTATGGTTTAGGTCGCGCTGCGTGTTTTTACTTCTATCATAAGAACAAAGGTGAAGAAGTGTCTGAACAAGAGATGCAGAAGATCTACAAAGAATCCCTGAAAAAAGGAAAGGCGGCGTCGGGCTATGAAGAAAATTAGAAACCTATTTCGATTACTGGCGGTGCTATCGAGCGGCCGCTGGGGCATTGCCCTGATTTCGGCGATCTTCCCAAGCATTATCATGATGGTTTTTGGTGTCTTCTTGGCGATCAAATACGGTTACCTACTCGAAATGTCGATTGCCATTGCAGTCAGTACCTTGGTGTTCACCATTCCTTTGTTTATTTCTAGCCGCTCTTCACGCCGATCTTCAAGTACGGAGCCCTTCTCAAACAAAGAGAGTAACGACCTTGGTGAGGATGTTTCTGAATCTGAATCACAACATAACAAAGCTGATATCAACGATGCATTGGTTAAGGCTTCGACTGATTGGTCTCAAAAAGAACTGTCGATTTGGAATGATTCAAAACACCATGTACGCCAACAATTAATGGTCGACATAGAGTGGGGCAACCTAGACCAAACCGGTTTAGAGGTACTTGAATTCGTTGCGAAAAAGTTTGATAAGAAATCGCTCGATTTTTCGATTCCAGAAGGACTAAAGCTGTTCGAAGAGGTAAGCCGACGATACAAATTGGTAGTGCGAGAGCATATACCCGGCATTGAGTATCTCAAGGTTTCTTACATCAAAGCGGGCTACGAAGCCTATGACAAATATGGTGAGCTAGGGCAGAAGATCGTTAAGGCCGCTATTTTGGGGAATCACCTCAAAAACCTCTATTTGAACCCGCTAAAAGTGATTTCCGATTTAGGACGAGAACAAGCGACCGCATCGATGACAAGGGGTGTGGTTGATGACATGCAATACGCCGCTAAACAAGCGTTGTTAGATGAAGTCGCTGCGGTGGCGATTGACCTCTACAGCGGACGTTTCAGCATTGAAGATGAAGCACTGAAAGCGTCTGATGTTTCTGAACTCGACGAACAACGCTTTGCTCCAGAGTTAGAACCCGTGCGAATCGTGCTGGTGGGGCAAACCAGCTCTGGTAAATCGTCACTTATCAATGCGCTTAAGCAAGAGTTGGTTGCAGAAGTGGATGTGCTGCCATCAACGGACACTTCAACGGTGTACAACGCGTTTGTCGACGATAATGATGTTCGCGTGGTCGATCTTCAAGGGCTTGATGGCAATCCTAAAACCGAAGCCTTAATGCTGAAAGAGATGACCCAAGCCGATGTGGTGCTATGGGTGCTTAAAGCCAATCAGTCTGCGCGTGATTTGGATAAGCAGTTGAAAGATAGATTTGATGCTTTCTATGACGATCCTAAGAACATCTCACGTAAGAAGCCGATAGTTGTCTTGGTTGTTAATCAGGTAGACCGATTAAAGCTTGTAGACGACTGGCAGCCGCCGTATGACTTAGAGAACCCAACATCGGCCAAAGCGAAGATCATTGCTCAAGCGCTCGAATACAATCAAACACTGTTGCAGCCGGACATTGCTTTGCCGTTGGCGATTGCGCCAGAAAAGGTACAGTTTGGTTTAGATACTTTAAGGCAGACGTTGATCGAGCGTATCGCTGATGCAAATAACGTTCAGAGAAACCGCCAACGTTTAGAGGCCATGAAAAGAGGCTCGTCGGTTAAAGGCCAACTGAATAAAGCAGTCAAAGTGGGTAAGAAGGTGGCACCCAGCGCATTGAAAGCGGCGACACCAAAACTGGCTGAAATGGCCCTCAAGCAAGCTGTTAAGAAGAAGTAAGTCATTCACTGCGAATACGGTTCTGGTGAGGTTTGAGCCTCATCAGAACTTATCTTTTCTAGGTCGGCGAGTTTTAGAGCTTGGCTTTTTAGCTCTCTAGAAGATGGATTCCTAGAAGATGGCTTTTTTAGAAAACAGCCATCTTCGCCCCTTATTAGAGAGGTATTGAGTTTAAAAGAGATTCGATATTATTAAGGTTCTCGCTGAACTAGTTTAATAGTATATAAACAGCTGTGATTCACAGTTTATATAACACGCTATCGTATTTAATTACCATTCTAAATATTGATCACATTTATACTTCTCTAAGCTTTATTTATAAAACAATTGCACTATATTTAAATTTCGGATCATCTTGATTTCAACGTAGGGATATATTGTGAACATGTATCTGAAATGGCAATCAACAACTTGGCTAACCTTGTTAGCTTGGTATACCTTAGATCACCAGCTCTCGTTCCACCTTTCTTCAGAGTAGTACCCTCTAGGCGTCACGCGCCAGCAAAGCAGCGTGCTTTGTTTACCTATCAGCAGCTTTGATAACCTTTGAACGCATGAATGTCGCACTTATTATTTCGTGCAAGGTGTTCGTTGTTTTGTCGTTCTCCCTAATAATCTTAGCCTCTGTTTAGGTTTGATTAATAAGTCATTATTTAATTTGTTTATTTTCACTGTTAATTTTCCGTGTGTCTTTATACGGAACTATTAATTTAGTGGTGAGGATTCGTGACATCTAAAGAAAATACATTTCGACCTGATCGGAATGTATTGAAAGGTGGCTTTGTTGCGTAATTAAATTTAGAGATAGAGCCAACCCGTTTCGCTTGTTTCTTAGTCAATACGACAAGTTTCAGGCATACCTAACCCAGTAAGCTTGTTCAACGCTTTTATCATCGCGTAAGTTTCACCCACCTGGGCATTGTAATTTCTTAAGCTCAGTTTCCCTCCTAGCAACTGTTTAACTCGATACATCGCTGTTTCTGAGAGTGAACGTTTGTGGTATCCATACCGCTCTTTCCAATACTTATTTGAGTCGTATAATTTCTGGCAACCCACGGCGAAATTTCGAGGGTGACCACGCTCCCAGAAGGCAGCCCCTTCTCTTGGGGGAATAAGCGCAATAGCTCCCTTAATCTTAATAGCAGCGTGACACGCTCTCGTGTCGTAAGCGCCATCACCAGACACCTCAAGGATACTTCGGCGTGTTTGTTTCAGTAAGTTCGGGAGTACTTCTCCATCTGTAACCGTCGATAAACTTAGCTCGGCGGCAATGATCTCATGAGTGTTGGTATCGACTGCAATATGCAGCTTTCGCCAGACTCTACGCTTGCCATCCGTCCCATGTTTTTTGACTTTCCATTCACCTTCGCCATAAACCTTAAGGCCAGTAGCATCAATGGCTAGGTGCTGTATCGCTCCTCTCGTTTTAGTCTTAAATGAAACCTCAACTTGCTTGGCTCTACGACTGATGCAGGTGTAATGCGGACAACTTAACGGTACATGGGCTAACCTAAATATCGAGTCGATAAATCCTTGCAGCGCTCTCAATGGCATAGAAAAAACTCGTTTGACCATGAGTGCTGTCGTGATAGCTAAATCACTGAACCGACGCGGCCTACCGCGCTTATTCTGTTTGCTTTGCGCCCATCCGCTTATTGCTTCTTCATCAATCCAAAAAGTCAGAGAACCACGGTTAATGAGTGATCGGTTGTATTGCTTCCAGTTGGTTGTTTTATAACGAGGCTTAGGCATAGGACTACGAGATAGAGTGGAGGTAGCTGATCAGATCGTAGGTTCTTGATTTAGTTCCATTGAATTACGCAACAAAGCCTTGAAAGGTATTATTATGGAAAACTTCAAACATCTACCAGAACCGTTTCGTATTCGTGTTGTAGAGCCAGTAAAAAGAACAACTCGCGCCTATCGTGAACAAGCCATTGTCGAAGCGGGGATGAACCCATTTTTGCTCGACAGTGATGATGTGTTTATCGACTTACTGACAGACAGCGGAACCGGCTCTATTACTCAGCGCATGCAAGCCGCGATGTTAATGGGTGATGAAGCTTACAGTGGTAGCCGCAGTTACTACGCATTGTCGAATGCGGTTAAGGATATCTTCGGTTACGAGTTGACGATTCCAACACACCAAGGACGCGGCGCAGAGCAGATCTACATTCCGGTTCTTATCAAGAAACGTGAAATGGAGAAAGGGCTCGACCGAAGCAAAATGGTCGCGTTGTCGAACTACTTCTTCGATACAACACAAGGTCACACCCAAGTGAATTGCTGCGTGGCGAAGAACGTTTATACCAAAGAAGCGTTCGATACCTCGGTGAACGCGGATTTCAAAGGCAACTTCGATGTGGTGAAGCTGGAAGAAGCGATCTTAGAAGCGGGCGCAGCCAATGTTCCTTACATTGTGAGCACCATTACTTGTAACTCTGCTGGTGGACAGCCAGTGTCTATCGCCAACCTAAAAGCTGTTTATGAAATAGCACAGAAATACGATATTCCTGTGATCATGGACTCTGCGCGCTACGCGGAAAATGCCTACTTCATTCAACAACGTGAAGCAGGTTATCAAGATTGGACAATCGAACAGATCACGCGTGAGTCTTACAAATACGCGGATGGCTTAGCTATGTCTGCCAAGAAAGATGCCATGGTCCAAATGGGTGGCTTGTTGTGCTTTAAAGACGATGCTTTCATGGATGTGTACACAGAGTGTCGAACCTTGTGTGTCGTGCAAGAGGGCTTCCCAACCTATGGTGGCTTAGAAGGTGGCGCGATGGAACGCCTTGCGGTTGGCCTGTATGACGGCATGCGTCAAGACTGGTTGGAATATCGTATTGGTCAGGTTCAGTACTTAGTCGATGGTTTAGAAGCGATAGGTATCGTGTGCCAACAAGCGGGTGGTCATGCTGCGTTTGTCGATGCGGGTAAATTGCTTCCACACATTCCAGCGGGTCAGTTCCCAGCACATGCTTTGGCGTGCGAGTTGTATAAAGTGGCAGGTATTAGAGCTGTTGAGATTGGCTCCTTATTGCAAGGTCGCGATCCTGCCACGGGCGAACAACACCCATGCCCTGCAGAGTTATTGCGCCTTACTATTCCTCGCGCTACCTACACACAAACACACATGGACTTCATCATCGAAGCATTCGAAAAAGTGAAAGAGAATGCAGGACAAGTGAAAGGGCTCGATTTTATCTACGAACCGCCGGTGTTGAGACACTTTACCGCGCGCTTAAAAGAGGTTGAAACCGTTGAAAAACAGACAGAAAAAAAGAATGAACAAACGCTCGAAGAAGCATTTTAAAATAAAAACATAAGCGAATAGTCACTAGAAACATAATCAAAGGCTCCCTCGGGAGCCTTTTCTTTTTTGGGATGGTAGGGGAGTTAAGCAGTTAACCCGCTAAAAGTTGAACTACGCTTGTTTGTTTTTCAGGGTAGATTTCAACATTTGGAATAACCACTGATTCAAAGGTGCGTCTTTTTGCGAGCGGCGACAGCTCATCACATAGCTCACATCTATGGTCAATTGTTCTGGCAAGTCCATACTGCGACAGCCTTCTGGCACGCTGCCACTGAGAGTGATACCAAAATAGTCGGATTTGAATATAACATCGTGAATCATCGCAGGGTGGTCGACTTCCACTCGTGGGTTTACGTGAAAACCGATATTTCTAAGACGCTCAAGGACCGGATATTTATTGTCATTCCATCCTGGTGTTTTAAATAGAGCAATTGGATAGTTGGCCAGTGATTCAAAGTCTTGCGCTGGATGATCGTTTCTCACGAAGAAAACCACTTTTCCTTCCCCGAACTCCTTTTGAGATATCGACTGTGGCAAGGTTTCATCAAAGTAGTGAACTGCAATGGACTCCTCACCGTCGATGAGCCTGTTCCTCGCGTTGCTTCCCCATCTAAGAAATGAATAGCGAGCATGCGGTGCCGCTTTAGTCAGAGCAAATAAGAGCTTCGAACCAAAGCGTTCCCAGAACAGAGTATTCGCGTAGATTTTGATATTGCCTTGGTAAGTCTCTGGCGAAAATACTTGATGCTTTATCGCTTCGATACTGCTTAGGATCTGCTCAAAATTTTCGATGTTGGTTTCAACAAAAGTCGTGGGTTCAAACCCGTTTTTGGTTTGAATGAACAGTGGATCGTCGAGCTGCAACTTTAACTTCGAGAGGTTCTTGCTGATCGCCCCAGAGGTTTTTCCTAGCGACTCCGCCACCAGTCCAACATTGCGAAGTTCATACATACGCTTGATGACGAGGATATTTTGAATATCTAGATTGATGTCCACATTTTCTCCAAATGATTCCTTTTATAGGCAGCAATCTCTGTGCGGTTGGCGTACAGAAATTATGTGACTCTAATATCATAGTGGCAGTGCAAAACGGATAAGACAGCACAGCGTCAAAACTTCGCTAATCCCTTGATTTTCCATTTGGTAAATCTTGCTTTTCCTCGAATGGTTCATGTTCGATTGTTAGAGTTACCCCAACAAAAACACAGATATCAAACGAACAAAGAATTAGAAATACAACGAGGTGATGTATGAACAAGTTAATCGCACTTGGATTGATGGCTTTATCTATGAACACGGCTTTCGCGGCTGACGGTACTTATGCGAGTACTCTCGATATGACGAGAAGCGAAGGAAATCAAGTAAAGGCTGAGCGTGTTGAATCTGAGCCTGTGCTTGAAGGAAGAAATGACGCTGTTAATGGCGGAATAAAATTCCACAAGAGCGTCGATCAAGACCAAACGATCCAGCTTACAGGTCGTCGTGATTAACGTTAAAACGTACTTACCATTGTCATAAGAAATGCTGCGCCCTTGGGTGCAGCATTTTTCGTTATTGGGTTGTGGAGTATTTTATAAACTCTAGCGATCTAGCCTTGGCATGTTGTGTAACGTGTGGCATTTTGTTGTTCTCTAACTTTAGATCGCTATTGGGTGTTGGTTAAGCATTACAAACCAGTAAGCGAACGACTCGAAAGGACAAGGAATGACTCAAAAAGAAACGGGAATGATTCGTCATATTTTACTGATTAAGTTTAAAGAAAACGCTGAGGCTTCAGAGGTTCAAAAACTAAAGATGTTGTTCGAAGCGATGCCAAGCAAAGTTGAAGGGGTGACTTCAGTCGAGTGGGGGCTAAATGACAGCCCTGAAAACAAGAATCAAGGTTATACCCACTCGGTGTTAATGACGTTCGCCGATGAACAAAGCCGTCAGAATTACCTTCCGCACCCTGAGCATGATGCGCTGAAAGATGTGTTTCGTCCGCTTTTAGAAGACATCATTGTGTTTGATTACTCCTTGTAATTAGGTTCTGAGTAGGTCTCTTGTGTTTTACTTACCTTCGATAATGAAGAGTTAGGGCCTAGCGATTAAGCCCTAACTCAATAAGAAACGACTTACTCTGTTGGCGAAATAGTGACTGGTGCAAACGATGCGACAGCATTCCCGCCTGCGCCCGGACGATCTACATAAGGCGTGTTTTGCATTAAGGTGTAGTACACATCCACGAAGTCGTCATCATTCACTAATACGCCATCAGGAATCACATCGATAATCTTGCCAGTGATCTGAGGGATGATCGCGTACCCCTGAACTTCTGGATCAGGAATCATCTTCAGTATCTCTTCTGCGGCTTGAACCAAGAGTTTTGCTAGCGCTTTATAATCTGTTCCATCATCGTGCTCCATTAAGATCATATCAGCAGCGCCCCAGCGGTAGCGAGGCCAGAAGATAACGGTCTGATTTGGGTAGTAAGTCTGTTTGTCGTAATCCAGATAAGGCATCTCAACGAGGTCTATTTGTGGCTCTAAACGACTTGAATCGACACCTGTCACGATAGCGTAGATTTCCGCTTTCCCAGAAATCCAAGGCTCTTGGTCGACGGCTAAACGAATTTTGGTTAATTGTGTGGTATTCAACGGCTCAGGTTCCGACAAGGCCATTGAGCGATGTGTTTTGCTCATCAAAGACGGTTTTTGAGACTTACTGACGTTGCTTTTAATCCCGTCGGCATTGGTATCGATATCAGCATTGATTTGCGTTGTAGTACCCAGCTTCTGCATCTCAGCCTGCATTGCCATTAAGCCGGCTTTGAGCTCTTCCGCGTCATTGCTATCAACCACAAACACTGGCACGTCTGGCATTTGGTACACGTCTAATTGATGAACTTGTCCGTACACGTCATACGCTTCAATGTATTGCCAATTCGAGTCATCGCCCGATGGTTCAAATGCAAACAGCGGGTTTTCACCATTCTTCCAAGCTTCAATCATCGCTTCATCAGCCATGCGAATCTCTAACACAGAGTCGCTGAAATTATTGATCCCTTTCATCTTGCGATAACCAAGATCCGCTTTCTGCATCCGACTTGAAAACGCGGAGTAGGGCTTGGCTGAGTTAAGCTTGTCTATCGGTGTAGACAGTTGCTTTTCTGTTATTTGGTCTTTTAAAGAAAGCTCAAGATCGGAGTAGCGGGCACTGATTTGCAACGCCAAAGATTGCTTTTGCGCTGCGCTACTTTCTGCAATACCTAATGAATCCGTTGTCTCAATATTTTGCGCAAAAGACTGGAAGCCAACCACTGTCGTTGCAAGCACCATACTGATAGAAATAGATGGTCTCATAAATAATCCTTATTTTAATTTTTATCATTAATAGAGTATTTGCTCTATAAGGATTAACCTATCAGTAACGTGAATGTGTTCAAAAGTTAGCCAGCCATTTTTACTTCGTTGTGCAGCACAGGATCTCAATTTAAACAATTTATAAAACATTAAAATAGTGCTGGCTTGATATATCTGAATTTATAAACTAATCAATAACTTAATGACGAAATTATTAACTAGCCTAGTGATGTATGGCCTATTTGGGGATTTATTAGAGACTGCGAAGAGTGACTTCTGATGGCGCTGTTAGAGGGGGAGAGCTATAGGAACACCCTATATCTACTATAGCCACTGCGTTATTTCGGACTTGATGGTTTCCGGTATAATTCGCCTCCCTTGATAAAAAGTAACGAATCAAAGCAGCGCTTAAACGATCCACAACGCTCACCAGATTGCTCTGAACATCAAACGCACTTTACACATCAACGTACTCTGTCCATCAACGTAGATTGCAATCGAACAACGTTAAGAAATGTTCCTTTACGTTGAATCGCTTCTAGCCCGATAGCTCAAATGCAACACCTAGCACTATTGAGGGTTTTGGCTTAAACGTATTAGGAATACTGAATATGACGAATTTTAATGGCGCTTCACGTTTATCGAAGGTGTTGGTTTTTCTTTCTCTTATTTCCAAATCGACTCTTGGTTTTGAAATACCCGACAACGCACTCGAATCCTATGTGGGTGACTTCTCTGCGTTGCGTGAAAAAGGCGTTGTGCGTGTTTTAGTCTCTGGTGATATGGGGTTCTATCATATTGAAAATGGTAAGCCGAAAGGGATTCTTGCCGAGCAGATTTATTACTTTGATCAAGAGTTAAAACTGCGTGACCCTTTACTGCGCGTTAAGGTGATTCCGGTTGAGCGGAGTGAGCTACTCAATGCTTTGAATCAGGGGCTGGGGGATGTTGCCATCGCCAACCTAACAGTGACTAAACAGCGTGAGCAATTGGTCGATTTCAGCACTCCCATTCGTAGCGACATTGATGAATTACTAGTGACAAGCCGTTCTACACCTTTGATTAACGACATCACCCAGTTACAGGGTAAAGAGGTCTGGTTAAAGCAAAACTCCAGTTATATCAGCAGCGTTCACTCAGTGAATAAACAGCTAGAGAAGAACGGTTTAGCACCCATCTATATCCACTTGTTAAGTGACAACCTCCAAGATCTCGAATTGCTCGATTTGATTAAACGCGGACAAATTACCGCAACCATCGTGGATAGCCACAAGCTTGAACTGTGGGGAAACTTAGAGCAAGACATCAGAATTCATCGCAATCTTGCCTTTAGGCACAATGGCGATATTGCTTGGGCGATTCGCAAAAACAGCCCGCAACTGAAAGCCAAAATCGACCAATATTTGCAAGATTCAAAGCAGGGCACATTGCTGGGTAATGTCATCGACAATCGTTATCTCGAAAGCACGTCATGGATGAATAGAGCCTCTAACCCGATGCAAAACGAGGAGCGGGATAAGCTAGAAAAGCTGTTTATGGTTTATGGGGAAAAGTTCGAGATCGATTGGTTCATTTTGCTAGCGATGGCTTTTCAAGAGTCAGGCTTGGATAACTCAAAAGTATCGCATCGTGGTGCGGTTGGTATTATGCAAGTGATGCCTAAAACCGCAAAAGATTGGTATGTCGATATTGATAATGTTTACGACTTAGAAAGCAATATTCATGCGGGTAGCAAGTATCTGCGTTTTATCTATGACCGATATTTCGATTTGCCGGAAATATCGGATATCGACAAGATTCATTTTAGCTTAGCCGCTTATAATGCCGGTCCAGCTAAGATCAGACGAATGCGCGTACTTGCCGCCAAGCAAGGTTATAACCCAAATAAATGGTTTAATCATGTTGAAGTGGTCGCAAAACAAAATATTAGCCAAGAGCCTGTAAAATACGTCGCCAACATCAATCGATATTTCACTATTTACCAGCGATTGGATCAGTTTCAAGACATACGAGAAGCGCAGCTGAGTAATATGACTCGTCAGCTAAACGTGAAACGTTTCTCTCCTTATTTTGCTTATTAGTGGCGGTTATTCGCCATAAACCAAAATAAAAACGACAAACAAAAAAGAGAGGTTAGCGACTAAGCTAACCTCTCTTTTTTATAGTTACTGACTAACTGAATTGATTGGGGGTGTATCAGTTAATTCTACGTTGCTTACGACTGCTCAGCCGATGCCATGTACATCTGCATCTCTTCCAAGCTTGTTTTTGCAATCACTTGGTTATCAATAGAGTAATGAACTTCATCGCCGAAACGTTGACCCGTTAGAGTCGCGCGAGTACCGTCGTTGTAGGTTAGCTCAATTGCGATTTCGTCTTGGTTAAGTACTTTCATTTCACTGTGGTCAATCACATGCTTTGCCAATGGGTCGATAGGCGCTTCTGTTAGGCTGTCATCCAGTTGGTCATTAACATCAATGTAGGTATCTACTTTGGTATCAAAGATGTGAGGCTTCTTGTTGATTGGGTTCTTGCCCGTCCAAAACTCTAGTGAGTTAAACACGATGTAATCGGCAGCAACGGTAATACCGTAAGCAGGGGCAAGTAACATGTTTAGGCCACCACGAGCGTAACGGTTATCAACGGCTTTAACGTTAAACTCCATTAGTTTACCTGTTACTGCGTTACTACCTACGCAGCCAAATAAAGTCACTAGGCTCATTGAGATTATTATCGGTTTTACAAATCGGTTCATCATTCTCTATTTCTATATGTGTATATTTAGGAACCGATAATTATGTCAAACTCAAGCGTCTTCTAATATAACGCCATGCCTATACTAGATATCAGGAAAACCTATATCTTTATAAAAACCAGACTGTTACCGATATTTTGATCTTGTTCCTTAAATACTACCGTACTAGTTCGTGTTATTTTGTTTTGGCGTTTTAACAATGTTCTGTCATAACCATAACTAAAATATGGGAATGGGGAGCGATAATTCACAGTCATTTAAACGATATTATTTTTATCGTTTATTTAATTACATGACTGCCTGAAGAGCTCGAATGAAACGATTTAACCTCAACCTCATATATTACTTTATCGCGATATATGAAGAAGGAAACCTGACGTACGCAGCAGAAAGGCTCAATATATCTCAACCCAGTCTCAGTGCTCACCTAAAGCAGCTTAGAGACGAATACCGAGATCTGCTCTTCGTTAGAAAATCATACACACTCGAGCCTACGCCGGTCGCGAACGACCTGTATCCAATCTTCAAGCAAGCACACAAGCTGGTTTCACACTCACTCCCTGAAACTCACGATTTCGACCCCAAAGAGTGCAATCATACCTTCAGAATTGCTGCGATGAGTATTTCAAGCAGTGTGACGCTACCGCAAGTTTTGGATAGGATTCAGAAAGAAGCACCAGACTGCGTTATTGAAATCGTGAACATTAAAGAAGACATGGCGACGGACATTCGAGAGAAAAAGATCGACCTTGTTATCGACTTAACTAGCGCACATCCAACCTTATTAAGCCAAGAGGTATGGAGTGATGAGCTGTGTATTGTGTGTAGCCAAAACCACGCTAACATCGAAGAACAAGTCACCTTAGAACAATACCTTTCAGAAAAACATGTAACGCTTACACATGATAACTACCGAGTGAACCAGCTCTCCGAGTTCCACAGCCCAATATTTTCAGAGAGGAAAGTGGCAAGAAAACTCAATTCCATCGCTGACTTTTCGGACACGATTTATAACAGTAATTGGGTTGCTACCTTCCCCAAAAGCGTGGCGAAAGCCTACTTCGATGAAGAAAAAATTAAGATGTTTGAACTGCCATTCGAATACACCAAGCCATCATTGAGTGTGTATTGGCACAGCAGCCGTAATGACGACATCGTAAACCGATGGCTAAGAGAACTGTTTACCAGTGAGATCTTAAAATTGTCTGCGTGATCAATTTGGCTTCTTAATAGGTCGTCCAAGTTTCTAGAAAAATCCAATCTTTTAATAAGCGATGAAGCCTACTCATGTGAGTAGGCTTTTGCATTTATTGTTACCTTTCGCGCTTCGTTCTAAGTGCGAACCCAATCTATACACAATCAATCTAAACGCAATGTTAGGCCAGAGTAGTTCGAGTATCCGCGCAGTAACACATGATAGGTGACACCCGGTTGCGCGCTGACACTGCATTGCTCATTGTTTCCAGCGCGATAAGGGCGACAGTCGTAACTCGATGTCGTTGGCTTGCTACCCGATTTCACGTAAAGGTCGGCATCGCCGGAACCACCAGACATTGAAACCGTCACGCTTGATGCAGAATCAACAGTGAACGTGTAGAAGCTTTCCGAGGATTGATTCCCGCTTAGGTTCGTAATTGGTGTGCCTTTCGTCAGCACATTGCCCGTTGGAGGCGTTGAACCACAACTTGCATTCACGCCTACCGTGTTAAAAGCATCTTCAACATCGGCAACCACATAGCCCATGTCGGCTGCGGCTTTCGCTACGCCACAAGCACCGGCATCAAAGGTACTGTTTGCCGTCCAATACAGTTGGTTCGCGACTGTGAATATTTCAAAGCCTTTACGTACATTCCAACCCGATTTGTTCGCTAAAAGGTAAAAGGCGCGGTTATAAACACCGCTAGATAAGTGAACGTTCAAACCATCGTAGTATTGAGAGGCGTGATCAATCGAGCGGCCATCTTTTGAAGGTTGATCAAAGTAACGCAAGCCACCTTCAGATTTGAATATATCGCTGCCGACAATCCAATCGACGTTACCACGCAGGTAGTATTCAGCCGCTTCGCCCGCAATATCGGAGAAAGCTTCATTCATACCGCCCGACATGTTTCGGTGGCTTTGTTGCGTAATTCAATGGAACTAAATCAAGAACCTACGATCTGATCAGCTACCTCCACTCTATCTCGTAGTCCTATGCCTAAGCCTCGTTATAAAACAACCAACTGGAAGCAATACAACCGATCACTCATTAACCGTGGTTCTCTGACTTTTTGGATTGATGAAGAAGCAATAAGCGGATGGGCGCAAAGCAAACAGAATAAGCGCGGTAGGCCGCGTCGGTTCAGTGATTTAGCTATCACGACAGCACTCATGGTCAAACGAGTTTTTTCTATGCCATTGAGAGCGCTGCAAGGATTTATCGACTCGATATTTAGGTTAGCCCATGTACCGTTAAGTTGTCCGCATTACACCTGCATCAGTCGTAGAGCCAAGCAAGTTGAGGTTTCATTTAAGACTAAAACGAGAGGAGCGATACAGCACCTAGCCATTGATGCTACTGGCCTTAAGGTTTATGGCGAAGGTGAATGGAAAGTCAAAAAACATGGGACGGATGGCAAGCGTAGAGTCTGGCGAAAGCTGCATATTGCAGTCGATACCAACACTCATGAGATCATTGCCGCCGAGCTAAGTTTATCGACGGTTACAGATGGAGAAGTACTCCCGAACTTACTGAAACAAACACGCCGAAGTATCCTTGAGGTGTCTGGTGATGGCGCTTACGACACGAGAGCGTGTCACGCTGCTATTAAGATTAAGGGAGCTATTGCGCTTATTCCCCCAAGAGAAGGGGCTGCCTTCTGGGAGCGTGGTCACCCTCGAAATTTCGCCGTGGGTTGCCAGAAATTATACGACTCAAATAAGTATTGGAAAGAGCGGTATGGATACCACAAACGTTCACTCTCAGAAACAGCGATGTATCGAGTTAAACAGTTGCTAGGAGGGAAACTGAGCTTAAGAAATTACAATGCCCAGGTGGGTGAAACTTACGCGATGATAAAAGCGTTGAACAAGCTTACTGGGTTAGGTATGCCTGAAACTTGTCGTATTGACTAAGAAACAAGCGAAACGGGTTGGCTCTATCTCTAAATTTAATTACGCAACAAAGCCTGTTTCGGTACACAAGGCCGGAGTTTTGCTCTGTGAACCCGTGGCTGACTTCGTGAGCACTCACGTTAATATCGACCAATGGATAAAAGGTGTTTTTGCCATCCCCAAATGTCATGGATGAGCCATTCCAAAAGGCATTTTCATAATCGGTACCGTAATGAACGCGCATCGTCAGCTGGAAAGTTAAAGGCGACGTGTTCATCCACTCTTTGTACATATCAAACACGACATTACCAAAATAATGCGCATCGTTAAGAGGCGAGTAAGCACCGTTAATGTACTTATGATCGGTGTAGTTGGTGCCGTCGGCACAGTTGTAACTGTAGGCTGCGCTGCCAGACGTTCCGTTCCTCAAATCGACTGTCTTAACAGAATCGTTTTCTAACGTACAAGTTGTGCCTGTTTTGTCGATGGGAAAGCTAGGGAAGTCACTGCCATATTCATATCGAGTGGTTTTAATATTACCACCGGGGCCAGTACCGGACGCTTTGGCGTGGTTTAACCCATTCCATTTTTGGAGCACATCACCAGTCATGGCATCAATAAAGTAAAAAGGGCGCTCTGGCATAGACGAAGCGATAAAGAAATCGACCAGATACACCACTTGCGCGGTTTGATTCTCGTCCAGTCTCACCATGAGTTTTGCTTTTTTGTTTTCAATCGACTTTTTGCCGACAGTAAATGTGCGGTGAGCGGAGAGTGCGGCTTCAATCGCTTGTTCTTGATTCAGATTTGGCGCGATGCTGGATAAGTCACCACTGATCCCTTGTGCCATCGAGCCAAACACCTGAGTGGGTTGGTTCTTGGAAAGGGTAGCGACAACCGAAGTGTCAAAGACGGGTAAACCTAGGTGAGTTTGTTGATAGCGGACTTTGGTTTTTCCATTGGGCAATACCACCCGTTTTACTTCAGAAAAACCTAATTCTAGTGGGGCAACACTCTTCGACTGCGCGATGAGGCTCTGTTGGAGTAATGCATCATCATCGACCCTGACCATTTCTGCAGCGTGTGCATTAAAGCCAAAAGATGTACCTAGAATAGCTGCTATTTTCCAGCTTAGTTGACGTTGTTGGTTCATTTTTCGTTCCTGATTTTAATATAAACTCCTTCTTCCCAACGGCTTTATAGGAAGTCTATATGCAACACGGTAATGCCATGTGTTGCGAATCAAGATTGGAAGAGCATTTCGGCTTATGACAAGTTTTTTAGGGAGATTGAATTTTAGAGTATGTAAGGCTTTGTTGCGTAATTCAATGGAACTAAATCAAGAACCTACGATCTGATCAGCTACCTCCACTCTATCTCGTAGTCCTATGCCTAAGCCTCGTTATAAAACAACCAACTGGAAGCAATACAACCGATCACTCATTAACCGTGGTTCTCTGACTTTTTGGATTGATGAAGAAGCAATAAGCGGATGGGCGCAAAGCAAACAGAATAAGCGCGGTAGGCCGCGTCGGTTCAGTGATTTAGCTATCACGACAGCACTCATGGTCAAACGAGTTTTTTCTATGCCATTGAGAGCGCTGCAAGGATTTATCGACTCGATATTTAGGTTAGCCCATGTACCGTTAAGTTGTCCGCATTACACCTGCATCAGTCGTAGAGCCAAGCAAGTTGAGGTTTCATTTAAGACTAAAACGAGAGGAGCGATACAGCACCTAGCCATTGATGCTACTGGCCTTAAGGTTTATGGCGAAGGTGAATGGAAAGTCAAAAAACATGGGACGGATGGCAAGCGTAGAGTCTGGCGAAAGCTGCATATTGCAGTCGATACCAACACTCATGAGATCATTGCCGCCGAGCTAAGTTTATCGACGGTTACAGATGGAGAAGTACTCCCGAACTTACTGAAACAAACACGCCGAAGTATCCTTGAGGTGTCTGGTGATGGCGCTTACGACACGAGAGCGTGTCACGCTGCTATTAAGATTAAGGGAGCTATTGCGCTTATTCCCCCAAGAGAAGGGGCTGCCTTCTGGGAGCGTGGTCACCCTCGAAATTTCGCCGTGGGTTGCCAGAAATTATACGACTCAAATAAGTATTGGAAAGAGCGGTATGGATACCACAAACGTTCACTCTCAGAAACAGCGATGTATCGAGTTAAACAGTTGCTAGGAGGGAAACTGAGCTTAAGAAATTACAATGCCCAGGTGGGTGAAACTTACGCGATGATAAAAGCGTTGAACAAGCTTACTGGGTTAGGTATGCCTGAAACTTGTCGTATTGACTAAGAAACAAGCGAAACGGGTTGGCTCTATCTCTAAATTTAATTACGCAACAAAGCCAGTATGTAATTCAAAGTTTACAAAAAGTCTTATTGTTCAAATTGTTTTTATAAAATATAAGTTTGTTATTTATCGTAAACGTATGATAGGGCGTGATTTATTAAAATCCGTTTTGTTTGAATTGATAGAATAAATTTCTTTAAGTTAATCTCGATATTTTTCTGTTTTTATCTTAATTACAAATGAGTAAATAACCGAGTTTTTGGAAGTTGAATATTGTCTTTATTATCAATAGTAAACTTGTTTTAACAATATCAGCCAGAGCAGTTATCAAGTTTTATTCATTTGGCTTTGTTAGACAGAACTAAATTCTACATTTTCTTGTTCAATCGCAAATTAGTAAACATAAGTCATTGTTATGAATCAAGTAAGTCGATTAAGATATGTTGCATAATAATCAGACATCAAATTATGCATTTAAATACAGCAATTTTTGTCTAATAACTGTTAGCACTACAACTAAGGAATATATATGTCATCAATACATTTCGTCGAACGATTAGAAAACTTTCAATTAGTAGATGCGGGTACAAATGAATGGGAAAGCGGTTATTGGGTTGTTTCTGATGAAAGCATTGAACGGATATTGGGAGGAGACATTTACCTTCATTCTGGTCAAAAAGAGCCATCATTTTGTGGCGGCGTTATAACTGGCTTTAGAGTTGTAGAACGTAATGGAAAAGATAGGATTGTTTTCCGCTTTAGACGTATCGATGATTATGAAGGACTGATCAGCCCAGACGGTTGGGGAAATGAGCAAAAACGTATTTGGTCATAACGTAGCGCTAACAAGTTGCTTAAACGGAATAAAAACAGTTGGCCATCGCTTCGCGATTATAGCCAACCAAATTTATCCGCTTAGCAAAGCGTTATACGACTAGGTAAATATTTCAATATCTCCACAAACAATTAAGGTTTTTTATGACAAAAATTATTACTTTTTACAACCACAAAGGTGGAGTGTCAAAAACAACAACCACGTTCAATCTTGCGCACTTACTTTCCTTGAATGGGAAAAAAGTTCTAACTGTTGATGCTGATCCTCAATCAAATTTAACTGAATTGATGTTGGCTCCCGTAATTGCGGATTTAGACGAAAGAGAACGAGTAACAGGTGAAGAGTACGAGTTAGAAGGTACAAGCCTATTACAATTATTAAAGCCAAGGTTAGATGGTGATATTGCTGAAATTGCACTTGAAAGTGTTCAAACTATTAAGATTAATGACAACCTTGAGTTACTTAGGGGAGATGTAAATCTAAGCTCAATCGAAGATTCATTATCAGAAGCTCACATCCAAAGGTTTTCGAACAAAACACACGAAAAACGCACTTATGTTGCAATTGGTGATATTTTGCAGCGTTATGGGGCTTTGTTGCGTAATTAAATTTAGAGATAGAGCCAACCCGTTTCGCTTGTTTCTTAGTCAATACGACAAGTTTCAGGCATACCTAACCCAGTAAGCTTGTTCAACGCTTTTATCATCGCGTAAGTTTCACCCACCTGGGCATTGTAATTTCTTAAGCTCAGTTTCCCTCCTAGCAACTGTTTAACTCGATACATCGCTGTTTCTGAGAGTGAACGTTTGTGGTATCCATACCGCTCTTTCCAATACTTATTTGAGTCGTATAATTTCTGGCAACCCACGGCGAAATTTCGAGGGTGACCACGCTCCCAGAAGGCAGCCCCTTCTCTTGGGGGAATAAGCGCAATAGCTCCCTTAATCTTAATAGCAGCGTGACACGCTCTCGTGTCGTAAGCGCCATCACCAGACACCTCAAGGATACTTCGGCGTGTTTGTTTCAGTAAGTTCGGGAGTACTTCTCCATCTGTAACCGTCGATAAACTTAGCTCGGCGGCAATGATCTCATGAGTGTTGGTATCGACTGCAATATGCAGCTTTCGCCAGACTCTACGCTTGCCATCCGTCCCATGTTTTTTGACTTTCCATTCACCTTCGCCATAAACCTTAAGGCCAGTAGCATCAATGGCTAGGTGCTGTATCGCTCCTCTCGTTTTAGTCTTAAATGAAACCTCAACTTGCTTGGCTCTACGACTGATGCAGGTGTAATGCGGACAACTTAACGGTACATGGGCTAACCTAAATATCGAGTCGATAAATCCTTGCAGCGCTCTCAATGGCATAGAAAAAACTCGTTTGACCATGAGTGCTGTCGTGATAGCTAAATCACTGAACCGACGCGGCCTACCGCGCTTATTCTGTTTGCTTTGCGCCCATCCGCTTATTGCTTCTTCATCAATCCAAAAAGTCAGAGAACCACGGTTAATGAGTGATCGGTTGTATTGCTTCCAGTTGGTTGTTTTATAACGAGGCTTAGGCATAGGACTACGAGATAGAGTGGAGGTAGCTGATCAGATCGTAGGTTCTTGATTTAGTTCCATTGAATTACGCAACAAAGCCGTTTGTAGATGCTGCGGGCATTGCGGTAACAAATAACTGGTTTGACTGGGTAAGGGTTTACGTAGATGAAGCCATATTCAATGATGTCGCTGGTACTCTTCAGAAGTTTTGTTCTTGGCTTGAACAACAATAGTATTGCTTGGTCAGAAAGCCTGTATCAAAGCAATTTAAGATGGATTCTCGCTACCCTTGTAAGTTATTGTTTTGTAATGGATTTCGCCTTGGTTGTCACTTCTAGGGGAGCATTGAGGGGAACTGTAGAAAATAAATATGAACGGTGATTTAAATCCCTTTTTTATGCTTATTTTTTCCCCATTGTGATTTTGGTAAGATTTAAGATTCTTCAACACAAAGATATTTTGTGTTTTCTGAACTAATGAGACGACACACAAGCTCAGAACAGTTAGGTTTCCGTAGCTACTACTACCAAATCAATTGCTTAGTAGCTGTTACTAGATAAAATAACGCTTGTCTTTAGTCAATTGGATAGGAACTGATGGGAAGCTACGCATATGATTACCTGAATGATTCTCTACTTTTAGAAAGCACATTGGTTACACGGATGTACAGTGGTGTATCAGATTCAGAATTAGAGAAAGAACTGCGAAATTATCGCGAATATTGCCTGAAAGTGCTGCCAGAAATACGGAAAACCGTTAGGGCTAATAATGGCACTGTGAGCTGTATGGCAACCGATACGATGTCACGTACTTCGCATCTAAAACAAGCTGCACTGTACTTAGAAGAAGCCGTTGTGGAAGATCCTATCTTTGAGCTAACGGACTTCAGATCAAGCGCTACGGAAGCACTAACCTCATTTATGGGCATGGCATCAATCTCAAAGATTGATCGTCAAAAGCTAGCTAAAGCAGCGGTTAAGCTTGTTGAATTACGTCCCTTAGTTGCGGGTGGTTACGTTAAGTTGTACCCAGTTAGCTTTGAGTTAGAGCGTCCAACAGAACTGCCACTAGTTTACTCGGATGTTGGATTTGAAGACTGCTTACCCCCAAGTATTTTGGAACAATACAAATTAAGTGCTGATGTACGTAGTGTTCAAAACGACAATGGGCGAATGCTCGTGATGCGTGACTTATACCCATGTAGGAATATCAGCGTTCACTTCGAAGGTATGGAAAAAGGCTTTGCTATGGGATACCTGTTGACCCCTACTGAAGTTGAATCCACGGATAAAGATGATGTCTATACATTTTTACACAAAAAGTCTTCAGTTCCACCTAGCAAAGCAGAATTTAATGCATGGGTAAACCAGTCAGTCAATCAAACAGCACGCAATCACTTCATAGAACTCAAAAAACGCATCGCTTTATCAGAAGACCTCTGTTGTATGTTTGGTACTGAACATCTATTTGAAAGCAATCTTCTTAACATGAATGTTGGCACTAAAGATATCCACTCCAATACTTTGAATTGCGCCCTACGAATGGATGTGCCGTTCTTGGAAAAAGTGTCTTCTGCCGATCTAATGTCTATTAGAAACAATGATGGGGAAGCATTCCAATCATTTCGTGCTGAGCTGGAAAAAGGGTTACGTGAAGCAAGGCATGAGTCAGACCCACAACGTGTTAAGAATATTATTGAAGATACACAACATGAATTGTTAGAAGTTCAAATGCGCCAGATCGCACCGCAAGTGAAGCACATAAGAAACACTCACCTGACCGAAGCTGGTATCGCTGTTGCTGGTGTGGCACTAAGTGTTTTAACTGGTGGGGCAAGTTTACTTTTTACTGGGCTAGCGGGATTGAATACTATGAAATCGCGTAACGACTACAAATCAAAGGTTACTGCAAATCCATGTCATTTTTTATGGAATGTAAAACAAAAAATGAAGTAGAAAGGCATCCTCCTTTTAATTCTGATTTTCTACCAGTTTTTTGATACTAAGTTAAGCGAGTGCCTATACCTGTGGTTATTCGTCAATTGCTAATTTAGTAAAGTCGCTGACTTGTTTCTGTCCACCTTTGAGTTAGAGAGCGCTGCTTTTCGGTGTGTGATCAAGGAATAAACTACGTTTGCCTTTGGCATTTTGAACCTTTGCATCAGGCCGTTGTGTTCCTAAGGGGAGTAATACTTGTACTATGCTTTTTCAGCTTGGTTCTACTTACACAGCAAGCTCTGCAAGTAGAACACTTCAATGTGGTTGGGCGTTTTATCTACAGATAACGACTTCTCAAATGATCTTTGAAGTATTGCGCATTCAAGGTTTCACCTGTTGCACCTCTCACCAAATCATCAGTAGTAAGCAGGCTGCCTTTACTCCAAATGTTCGATTCTAGCCAAGTGAAGATAGGCGACAGGTCACCGCTTTCAATCACAGAGTTCACATCGACCGTCTTCTTCATTGAAGCCATGAACTGAGCCGCGTACATCGCGCCTAATGTGTAAGATGGGAAGTAACCGAATGCGCCGTCTGTCCAGTGGATATCTTGCATACAACCGTTAGTGAAATTGCCTTGAGTGCTTAAGCCAAGGTATGACTGCATCTTGGTATTCCATAACTCTGGAACGTCGGTGTGTTTAATCTTGCCGTTGATCAAGTCACGCTCAATCTCGTAGCGCAGGATAACGTGTGCAGGGTAGGTGAGTTCATCAGCATCGACACGGATGAAGTCTTTCTTCACGCGAGTGTAGATCTTCTGGAAGTTCTCTTTCTCAAACTCTGAACCTGAAAATTGCTGCCCTGCCAAGTTTGCTAAGTGTCCAATGAACGGGTCACTGCGGCCGACTTGCATCTCGAAGAACAGAGACTGAGATTCATGGATGCCCATAGAGCGCGCTTCGCCCGCCGGTTGGCCTGCTAGGTGTTTTGGTAAGCCTTGCTCGTAACGTGCGTGTCCTGTTTCATGCACAATACCCATTAAGCTTTGAACGAATTCCGCTTCGTCGTATCGGGTTGTGATACGTACGTCTGAAGGGACGCCACCACAGAATGGGTGAACACTTTCATCCAATCGGCCATGTTCGAAATCGAACTGAAGCAGCTTCATGACTTCTAAACCAAGTGCTTTTTGCTTCTCGGTCGAATAGATGCCTGATGGTGCGTTAAATTGCTCGCTCGATTGTTTCTCGATCACTTCATCAATTAAACCTGGAAGCCAAGTTTTAACGTCTGCAAATAGGGTATCAAGTGAAGCAGAGCTGGTGCCCGGTTCATAGATATCCAGCATTGCATCATAAGGCGTTAAGTTAGCGGCATCTGCGCGGATCTGAGCTTCTTCACGAGATAGCTCAACCACTTCACGCCAGTTCTTTTCGAATCCAACCCAGTCGTTGTTACCACGTTGGCTGCGCCATGCATGTTCACATTTTGAACCTGCTAGAGATTTTGCTTCAACCAGCTTTTCTGGAAGTAGGTTAGCTTGTTGCCATTGGCGTTTTATTTCACGAAGTGACGATTGTTGTTCGTTATTTAGCGCTTCGTTTTCAGCGTCTGCAATCCAGTCGCCAAGTTGTGGTTGCGTCATTAACCCGTGAATATGAACCGAAAGCTCGGCCATCGCTTCACTACGAGCTTGGTTACCACCGGCAGGCATCATTGAAGCTTGGTCCCAACCACAAATAGAGGCTAGGTGTTGAAAGCGTGAACATTTTTGAGAGTGTTCGACTAGTTTTTTGAATGCGCTCATTTGACTACTCTTAATTTGGTTTCTTTAAATGATCCTTAGGGCTGTGTCAGCGTTAAGGTTCATCTCTCGTGTACTTTGATTATGGCTCTGCTTTTTAATGACGCCGACCTTCGCAGTCGAAGATATAGCGAGAAAAGCATGAGGCGGTACGATGCCTTGAATTTACTATTTCTTAACAAATTAAACTGTTCTATTGTGCACAAAATCAGTGAGTTGTATAGCTGGTGGCAATTGTTGCTTGCGAATTGTTCAGATACACGGTATTGATGATAGATCGCTGAACAAGAATGACAATGATATGGATATTTTGAACTTTGAGGCATTTCTAATTGCCATCACTATTTTAACGCTAACGCCGGGCTTAGATACGGCTTTGGTGATTCGCAATACTAGCCGCTCTGGCTTAGCTGACGGTTGTATGACGAGCTTTGGTATTTGTAGCGGCTTGTATGTACACGCGTTTTTCTCTGCTGTGGGCATATCTGCAATCCTCGCCCAATCCGCTGAACTCTTTCAAGCCGTTAAGATGGTGGGTGCGGTTTACCTCATCTGGCTTGGCTTAAGCAGTTTACGAGCTTTGATGAAAAACGGTGGCGGTTTGAAGGTCGGAGAACAAGCTCAACAAGCTTACAGTGCAAAGCGTTCTTTGCGTGAAGGCTTTCTGTCTAACGTTCTTAACCCAAAAACGGCAGTTTTCTATTTGGCCTTTTTACCTCAATTTGTAAACCCTGAAGGTTCACCTTTATTGCAATCTATGTTGATGGCTTCGGTACACTTTATGATTGCGATGGTGTGGCAGTGTGGTTTGGCTGGTGCTCTTAATTCCGCTAAAAACTTGCTCAAGAACGCGAGTTTTATGAAGTGGATGGAAGGTGTGACGGGCATGGTGCTGGTTGGGCTAGGTGTTAAGCTTCTGATGGAAGAGCCTGTGTAGTTCACCGTTTCCAGTTGAACATGAATATATGAAAGCCCACGATGTGTGAAGTGACCCCGTAAAGTTGGACATTTCTGTTAAGCGGCTTTCAAGGCCTGAGTTCGATATTCTATCGGAGTCAGGCCTTTTAGTTTCACTTTTATACGTTTGGTATTGTAGTACTCGATGTATTCTTTAATCTGCTCTATCAGAGCATCTGCATCTTCAAAGCTTTGGTTGTGATACATCTCGGTTTTGAGTAAAGCAAAAAAGTTTTCAGCAACAGCATTATCCAAGCAGTTACCTTTTCTCGACATGCTTTGCGTTAACCCACTCTCCGCTACCTTTTTCTGATACTGTCGATGGCGATATTGCCAACCTTGATCGCTATGTATAATTGGCTTTGAGTTGGGTTTAAGCGTTGATATAGCTTCCGTCAGCATATCTGTGACAAGCGGCAAGCAGGCATTTTTGGCCACTCTATAAGCAACCACCTCCTGAGTAAACAAGTCGACAACGGGAGATAAGTATACTTTCTGCTCTTTGACTTTGAACTCCGTGACATCAGTTACCCACTTTTCATCGGGTTGAGTCGCACTAAAATCTCTTTCAAGAACGTTGGGAGCAGCTTTTCCTGACTCTCCTCGGTATGAACGATACTTTTTAATCCTGACCGTCGATTTAAGGTTGAGCTGAGCCATAAGCCTTTGAACCGTTTTGTGATTAAGCACGAACCCCTGATTCTTTAGTTCCAAGTGAATACGGCGGTAGCCGTATCGCCCCTTATGTTCATGATAAATTGACTTTATCAACCGCAGCTCACGTTCGTAGCTATTTTGGCGCTTGCTCGTTTGAGCCTGATAATAAAAGACACTTTTTGCCAACTGTAGAGTGTGCAGTAAGTGCTTTAATGGGTACTTGCCTTTAAGAGTTAGAGCTATGACCGCTTTTTCTTTGTTCGACGGTTTTTTTTCTGCTCCAACTCTTCCAACTTTTTTAGAACGGCATTCTCGGTTCGTAAGTAGACCAACTCCTCTTTTAGCTCCTCAAGTGTCATTTCATTATCAGGCTTAGTGGTACGTTGAGGTTGCTGTTTCATTGAGGGTCTTCCTTTCTGGCGCATTTCGAGCCCCTTGATACCGAGCTCATTAAATCGTTTAAGCCAGACAGAGAGTATTCCAGGGGATGAGAGGTTTAATACAGCGCTAGTGTGCGTGAGAGACCATTCATTCGTCCACATTAAATTCAATGCTTTTCGTTTTGTTTGAGCAGTCGCGGCATGATTAGTTGGTAAAAATGAATCAGTACCATGGATGGCAAAGACTTGAGCCCAATACCGTATCTGCCTTGAAGAAATTGAATATTGTTTTGCTAAGTAGAGAGATGACGTGCCATCTAAGTATTGCTTAGCAATGATACATTTTAGCTCTCGGCTATATTTGGACATAAAAAGACCCCCAATAATTGGTGTCCAACTATTGGGGGTCAGTTCATGTGTCGTGGGCTTTGTGCTTTATTACTGGTAGATCTTTGTACCGATCTTATTCAACAGCGCAGTTATTCAACGACGCTAATGTTCATCTCAGCACCTTCGAAACCTAAGTCACTCAACTCATCGGCGTTAAAGTTGGTGGTAACTTCGATATCGCCAATGCGCTCAGTAGATTCGTTGACGGAATCAGTACTTCTTTTGCTGCGTAGATTGTTAGTAATTGGTGTTGCTTGTCCAATTTCGATAGTACCTGCAAATTGAGATTCAGCGTAGAAATCACCAGACACGTAAGAGTGGAATGGGCGCAAGCTTCCGCCAGTCGCGTATTGCATGCTTGATAAGCCAGCTTCTTTAATCGCCCAGCCCCAATCCCACCATTTTGTTTCACCTGGGATGTAACGGTGATCCCATTGGTAGCGAATGTCGGCAGATTCACTGCTGCCACGACCCATGGTGAAGGTATGAGCCTTGTATGGGCGGTTATCTGGATGGGAGTGCCACGCGTTGCCACCCCAACGAAGGAAGCCGTTGAATTCAACATCGTAGCTAATATCGGCGTTGAATCGGTACGGGTAAGAAATGCTTGAACGATACAGCTCAACTCGAATCGGTAGCTCTGAGTTTGCTGGAACCATAGGTCGCGCTTGAAGTGTTACTTGTTCGCTAGTGGAGTTGCCATTTGTTTCAGCGAAGCTTTGGTTAGCCTCGAACTTAACGGTGAGCTTAGTTTCGCCAACCAAAGGCCACTTGAAGGTATTTTCTGTTTGAACGCTTTGTGAGAATCCATAGCTGTTCGTTTTCGACCAGTTTGTTGATTCGTCTACTTTTAGGTCGACCACCACTTGTTGCGCGATATTGCTGTTGTTTCTTGCCGTCGCGTAAACCGTCTTCACTAATTCACGATCCGACTCGACAACATCACCATGCCAAAAGTTGTCATCGTTAACGGTGTAGGCAAAATTGTCGACGGTGATTTTGGTTTTTTCATCACAGCGATAGCCACTACAAGAACCATTGTTATTTCCTTGTATTACCCAGCTGTCGCCAGAGCGCTTTATCGTCATGTCTTCGCCAACATACTGACTGTTATTACCGCCAACCCATGCGTAACCTAGGTTGTGAGCTAAATAGCTTAATGGGCGAACAAAATCGTTACGGTTGTTTACTAATTCATACTGAACATCGATTTCGCTGCCTTCCTGAACCGACTTGGCGGAATAGTTAGGGATTTCAGATTGGTCGTTGTTTGGGTAACAGAACGTTGACCCACTGCTTGATTGCTTAATTTCGCCATGATAACCAGGCCCCATGATTACCCAGTTTCCTTTTAACCCGGTGATCTGCCAAGTGCCCATACGAGCGACCAAAGCACTCTTCTGCTCTTCGGCTTCATAACGGTCTATAGGACGATAACCAGAGCGACATACATCTTCACCAAGTTGGTCAAACACTATTTGGTCTGGGTAAATCTTCGCGTTTACACCGGTTGATAGAACAGACAACACTGCGGTTGCTAAGAGACTTCTGTTTACTGTGATCATTAACAATTCCCTCATTTGTAATTTTTCTATTTTGATAATGTTTTGTGTGCCGTGCAGTTAACAAGACAAGTTCACTTTTTCATGTTGATAAATAGATAGATACTGAAAAGGGTTGAATTAAATTACCCCTTTAATTCAATGGCTTGTATTGTCATTAGTGTTTTTACGGTGAAAGAGTATACAACTGAACGTAAATTGTTTGATGGGGCTCAAACCGTTTTTAGAAAAATGAAGGCCCATTATTCGGGCTTAGACGTCAAAATTATTTGACGTTATTTTTGGCGCTTGTATGAATGGTTAATTAGAAGAACAGATATAACCATTCACAATGCTCGTAGTTTTAAGGTGGGCAAGTAGTGAGTGATAAGGAGTAAAAATCTAACTTGAATATTTTGATTTTCTATCGGTTTTAAAATGCAAACACTTAAAGTAAGGAAGACGGTAATAATTGTATTACTGATAAAATAATGAAAATAACCATCCGTTTTTTATGTGTAATATCGGAAAATCTTGCTACTTGATAATAGGGCACTTGTTGCTAGTGGTTAAACTATCTCTAATTATCGTTTGGCCAGAAGTTGCGTTCGGCCTGTATTACACGTTTTAATGATGGCGAATAAATCATTCGAACTTAAGATATCAATCTTTACCGTTAATGGGTCATTGTTGATTAACAGGTAAGGCGACAATCGGCTGTCATTCATTGTTTTATTTATTTTTTGCACAGAGACTAAGTCGATGGTGCCAGAAATAGAAAAGAAAAGTGATTGAGAAGGGCGGGCTGTTCCTCTGAATCGCAGAACAAGTGGGTCGGGCATGTTGTCGTCTTGAACGGACATCAGGTGCAGCACCTTGTTGTTACTTATTTTCGTTAATCCGTCGGTACGTAATACATTGTCATTCACTATTAGGTCCACCACGCTATGTTGGTAGCGATGCTCTTCTTTTGGTTGGGGAGAAGGGATACTCCATATGCCAACCAATAAAACGAATGCAGAAATGAGCGCAACGATTGGCATCATAATTGACCTCTTTCTAGGAATAACGCCAGTTCGGTACTGGCTTGATCTAGTTGGGTTGGCGTGTAAAAGATGTTGACGGACTGGCGTGTGGCTTTGTTGAGAATAGAGAGCTCTGAATATTCCGCTTCTTCGCTAATGTACGCCACGCAATCACATTGATACTGATAGAGAATGCTTTCTAGATCTGGCGTCATCGCCATTTCAGGGGCTTGGAAAACTTGTATTTGACCTATCCATTGCTCACTGAGCCGGTTAACGGGATTGATATCGCTGAGGTTTCTCTCATTAACCTTAGCAAAAGCCAATAACGCTGATGCCAACAGTAAGCAACCAGTGGTGAAGTAGCACAACTTGTTTCGGTTTTCAGCAGTAGGAAAGTAAGCCGACGAACTTTGTTTAGGGTTAGGCTGAGGTTCGACTGCAACGGCTGCACCGATAGCAATACCGTTATTGCCGACGGGTATTAGGTTGCTCGCATCAGTAAGGGGAGTTGTGGCTGCATTATTGATGGGGGAGTCGATTACCACGCACTCATCGATAAGGCGATAGCCCACCTTAGGAACGGTGACGATTGGGGTTTCTTTGATGCCTAATCTAACGAACCCTTGGCGCAGTAAACTTATACTTTTCGCTAGTGACGTATCCCCTATGAACTCGTTTCCCCAAGCGAAGCTATAATATCTTGTTTGTTAACAATATCGGGTGAGTTTTTATGTAATAACTCCAGAACTCGAGTTTCACGGTATCCTACTTTAATAGAACGTTCATCGTTATAAATACGGTTTTTAATCGGGTCGAATCTGATCATATAGCCAACGTTTTATTTTTATTATAATTCTCTCTACAATGTAGATGACTATAAACTGACTAATATATGAATTAAAGTCACATGTTTTATTCTTCTGGTTTTTTGTGTCGTTGAAACAAAAAGAAATTTAATATGTTTGTGACAAAGCTCCTGACACCAACGCACAATCTGTTAAATATAAGTAATATCTAATTAAGTGTTGGTTTTATTAGTGTCCTTTTTAGTAGTCTTCTATTCGCTTTATTAAATCGCATAGTAGTCGATTTAATATTCTTGTTATTTATAAGGGCATATGTGCTGCATAATAATTTAAGACGTTTCGCTATGTGATGAAAATAAAAAAGCCCGCAGTTGAGTGCGGGCTTGGTATTCAATCAATTCAGGTTACGCTTTAACTGCTTCACAATCTTTTGAAGAAGTTAACGGTTTGAAGAATAGCTTGGTTTCTTCGATAACAACGTGGCGCAGTAAGATAAGCCCGATTAGGTTCGGAATTGCCATTAGGCCGTTCACGATATCAGCTATTATCCAGATCATGTCGAGCTTCAAGAATGCACCAGAAGCCACCAACGCAATGAAGATGATCTTGTAAGGCAATACTGCTTTGGTGCCTAGCAAGAACACAACACAGCGCTCACCGTAGTAGTTCCAACCTAAAATTGTTGTAAACGCAAAGAAGATTAAGCCAACAGAAACCAACATAGGGCCAAGGGTGTCTGCATTCAAACCAACAGCGAACGCATGAGTGGTCATCGCAGCGCCTGAAAGGTCCGTCTGCCACGCACCCGTTAAGATAAGCGCCAAGCCTGTCATCGTACAGATGATGATTGTATCGAAGAAGGTACCTGTCATAGAGACAAGTCCTTGTTTCACACATGAGTCTGTTTTAGCCGCTGCTGCAGCCATTGGTGCGCTACCTAGGCCAGATTCGTTCGAGAACACACCACGAGCGATACCTGATTGGATAGCGAGCATGATGCTCGCGCCAAAGAAACCACCGGTTGCTGCTGTGTTGGTAAACGCAGAAGTAACAACAAGAGTAATGGCATTCAGTAGTTGGTCGGCATTTGAAATCAGAACGCTTAAACACGCGACGACGTACATAACCGCCATAGTAGGAACAACTTTCCCTGCCACTTTAGCGATAGATTGGATACCACCAAGGGTTACCACCGCCACCAATATCGTAAGAACGACAGCAGACATCTCACGAGAAGCGCCAAATGAGATTTGAGTTGCGTCTAAGATAGCGTTGACTTGTGGGAAGGTACCGATACCAAAGCAAGCAACACCGAGCGCGAAGACAGCGAACATGACCGCCAAGATTCGTGAGCCGACACCGTATTGCAGGTAGTACATTGGGCCGCCAACCATTTCGCCATTGCTATCGGTTCTGCGGTATTTAACGGCAAGTAAACATTCTGCGTATTTGGTCGCCATACCAAATACAGCGGCAAGCCACATCCAGAAAAGGGCGCCAGGGCCACCAATCTTGATTGCGGTCGCTACACCAACGATGTTACCTGTACCAATGGTTGCTGAAAGTGCAGTACACAAAGCGGCGAAACTCGATACGTCACCCGTACCGGATTTGTCTTTGCTGAACACCATTTTCAGTGCAGTTGGGAGGTGTCTAAACTGGAGTAAGCCTAAGCGAAAAGTAAAGTAGATACCTGTACCCACTAGCAGAATAAGCAGTGGTGGTCCCCAAACGAATTGGTTGATGGTTTGTAGTGTAGCTTGTAGGTGGTTCATAGATTCCCCTTAATAAATTAAAAATTTAAGGAGAAGAGGGAAGGCAGTGCAGATCACAGGGATCGAGAGCACTACTTAATACATACGGATTTCTAGATAGAATTCTTTTGTTAATTAAGGCTGTTGCTTTCCACTCCTCTGTCCTTTTGCCTGAGAGTTTCACTTAGCGAATCACTTATAGATAAGTAACGGGCACTAAGCTTGCTCCTTCGGCGACCGATCTAACGGTTCTCTCCAGAGGTTCCTCCAACGACAGTCCTCACTTTTCTGGATTTCTCCAGCATAAAGCACCTGAAAGATTTACTTCTTCGGCGGGTCAATCTAACTAAATGTTAATATTTAGTTAAAAACCACTCTCCTGCAGTCTTCATCGGAACAATTACCTAAGTAATTAGGTAATCTGTAGGCGTATCCTAGATCATATAAAATGTGATGTCAGCTACAAAATATCTGTTTGCACAAATGTTGTTCAACTAAATGATCAAACAACGAGTCTCTGACGTAACTTGCTTATTTAAATGGTATAAAATAGAGAAACAAGGAGGAGTTATGACTCGACTAATAGCGATTGTTTTTTTATTGGCTTTGGCATTTGTATTATTTCGTTACCGGACAAACGAAAAACTGCAAAAATGGGTAGTGATAGTTATCGTTAGCAGCTTCCTTTTGTATACTGCCAGCTTGATGATTTCGGAGTTAACTCGTTAACCCTGCCTGTAAACAGGTGGGATGAATGTGTTAGCAGAGCTTAAGTGCTTCTGGCTTGAGCGATAGGTTTAACTGAGCCTGCACTATCAGTATTGGCATTCGTGTCAGTGACCGCGTAACGTTAAACAAATTTTTGGGAGTACCCGCTAGTGAACCAGCAATCTGGACAAAGCGAACAAGATGAAGTGGTTGTTATTGAAGAACGCGATAAGCGCAGTCAGCTCTATATCGGCATTGCTGCGGTTATAGGTTTAGCACTGGGTGGCTTAATTGGTTCTACAATTACGGCTTCAAAGTGGGAGTCCACTTATCAGGTACTCGAAACTCGTTATCAAGAACTGCATGACAGCAGAGCACAGTTGATGACATCCGTTGAAACTAAAGTGGCAAAAGTTGATACCGAAATCGATGCGAAAGTAGAAGCTGCTCTAGTGAAACAAACGGAGGAGCATCAAAAAGAACTCCAAGAATTAGCGAAACAGTCTTCGGTTTTAGAGAAGGCGAACTACTCGTTAGAGCAACAGCTAAATGAACAGAAGCAAACGTTAGAGCAAACTCAGCAAGACAACCAGAAACTTAATCGTCAAGCTGACATGCAATCGACTTTGTTTGAGCGTTCGCGTGAAGTTTTCCGAAAAGAATTACAGATTTCTCAAGAACTTGAAAAACTTGAGAAAGAAAGAGACCAACTCGAGCAGAACCTTGGCTCTCTTAAGAAAGCGTGTGATGTTTACTTAGATGGCACATCATGGGATGCGAAATCTGACGCGTGTGAGAAGCAAGATAACGCTAACTCTCGACTGAGTGATATCAGACAAATGATTGAAGTCCACACCATGGACCTCAAGCAGATCAAAACGCTCACTGAAGAGATGGGTCTATAAGCCGCAGGCTTTACCAACCTAACGTTAGTTTTGCATTAAATATTGAAACGCCCACATCACACACTTGATGTGGGCGTTTTGCGTTTGTCGAGAGCATAGATCCGGAGCTTTCTCATTATTGATTATTTGCGTGTTTTCATTGTTTGCTTAGATATTTGTGAATAGTTACGTATATCCACAACGATATGTTACTTGTTGTCTATTAAATGACTTTGCATACATATTTTCAGATCAGAGTCGCTGCATAATGGTGGTGTTCAGGATGAACACGCAGTCGATTGCTAGCTCGCATTTGGCTGCTTTGACGACAAGGGATGGACTGATGCCAGAGAATCTTTGTGAGAACTGCACCATAGCTTATTGTTTCGATGATTGTCGCTCGCCAATAGCGCAAAAAGAGATGATCGAAATAGAAGAATTAGTTCGTCGTGTCGACGTTGAACACGATGATGAACAGAGTGAAAAGGGTGAGCTGGGCATTGAAGATAGCAATTAATCTAATCATTCAGACATAAAAAATCCCCACAAGCCAAGCTGGTAGGGATTTTGGATAAGTTGCAGTCCTGTTCTCGCTTTCTCAAGCAAAGGGTCTTACAAAAATTTTTAGAACAGTTTCGTTTATTAGAGCTGTGTCGTTTCTTAGAATCCAGTTTAGCTACTAGAGCAAAACCTCATTCCACTAAACGTTATTTCTCATATGTTTTGATTTCGCCTGATTTCACACGAGCAACGAACGATTGCAGTTCTTTCTTCACAACTGGCATCAAGAAGTACAGACCAAGAATGTTGAAGATAGACATCGCAAAGATAGCCGCATCAGAGAAGTCGATTACCGCACCAAATTGAATCGTGGCACCAATAACAACAAACACACAGAACATCACTTTGAAAATCAGCTCCGTTGTTTTGCCTTCACCAAATAGGTAAGTCCAAGCTTTAAGACCGTAGTACGACCAAGAGATCATGGTAGAAAACGCAAACATGATTACTGCGAGAGCGAGTGTGTATTTGAATACTTCTGCCGTTTCAGTAAACGATGCAGCAGTCAGCGTTACACCCGTTAAACCAGAACCATCGAATGGACCTACGTTTAAACCAGCGATAGTGATAACCAATGCTGTCATTGTACAAATGATTACTGTATCAACGAACGGTTCTAATAGTGATACTAGACCTTCGGTGATTGGTTCTTTTGTTTTAACCGCTGAGTGAGCGATAGCTGCTGAACCTACACCTGCTTCGTTCGAGAACGTTGCACGCTTCAAGCCTTGAATTAAAGCACCAATGAATCCACCAACAACACCTTCACCAGTAAATGCACCTGTAAAGATTGCGCTGAACGCAGGGCCAACTTGATCAAGGTTAGAACCGATAACAATCAGAGCCATACCGATATACAGAGCAGCCATCCAAGGAACAACTTTTTCCGTTACCGATGCGATAGAAGGCATACCACCAACAATCACAGAGAAAACTAAAGAGGCAAGTACAAGGCCAGTGATCACACCGTATTCACTTGGTACATCAAATGCGTAAGTTAACATGGCGTGTGCTTGGTTAGCTTGGAACATGTTACCGCCGCCTAATGCGCCTAAAATACACATTAATGCGAAACCAATAGCGAGCACTTTGCCGAGTCCGCCTAAACCTCGTTCACCAAGACCTTGGCTTAGGTAGTACATTGGACCACCCGAAACAACACCAGAAGGTAGGATAGTTCGGTATTTAACACCTAAGGTACACTCACAGAACTTAGAAGCCATACCCAGAAGGCCACACAAGATCATCCAGAATGTCGCGCCAGGGCCACCAATCGCAAGTGCAGCTCCGACACCGGCAATGTTACCAAGCCCGACAGTACCAGAAAGCGCCGTTGTTAACGCTTGAAAGTGAGAAACCTCGCCGTCCTCTTTAGAGTTAGGATCGGTATACTTACCTTTGATAATGTCTATCGCCATGCCGACACGTTTAAATTGAACAAAGCCAAAATAAACAGTGAATATGATCGCAGCGAGCAACAGCCAGCCAACAATCACTGGGAAGTTAGCTTCACCAATCGGTACACTTTTAAATATCAGCCCAACGAACCAACCTGTGTATTCGTTGAAAAATCCATCAACACTTTGACTTAAGTTGCTGATAGCTTGGTTAAATGATCCTTCTTCTGCAAATGCACTGGAACTAAACAATAATATAAACCCAAAAAATAATTCACGTATGTTTTTCATGGTTTTCCCTGTCTTTTTAATAAATTATGTTTGTTGCTGTTGTGTTTGTTTTCTATTTGATTTGTATATTTCAGTGGTTTATCTACTTCATTCGACTGCAACATAAACGGCTGTAGCTAGGTCGAAAAACGAAATAAATATAAGTACTGATCTTGCTTTATATGGATATCCTTTTGGTATGTGCACCAATAAGACTATGGTATTCGGGCTACCAAGCCCTACTGATAATCCTATACATAAAAATAATGCCAACAAAGAAATTTTTACAATAAATTTACAATTGTTCGGGTTTTGTCATCATTTGGGAATAAGTCGGTGCTTTTTAGGCTGAGAAAAGTATATGCAGTAGTTGTTTTAGGGACGGGTGAAGGAGAATTCAGAGTGATGGGCTTTAGGGACATAGGGGGGACATAGAGGGAACGTAGGAGAGTTCGAGTATTCGATATGTTTTGGCGGTGTTTAAACATTCGAAGGCTGAAGGTGTATTCGGATCTGAGGATATTAAAAAAGCCCTTTATCAGAGCTTTTTTAATGAGCGGAAAGCATGAATACTTTCCGCTAGAACGTAAAACTAAACGGCTCGATGACTATTGCTATTGCCAACCGTGCCTTTGCTGGATTTGTGGTAGAGCTTAAGTGCCAATAACGAACCCCACAATAAAACCTGTCCCCATAGTAATGTCCATTGAGACGCCACTTCTTGCCAAGATGCACCCATCTGATTAAGTGCTAAGAAACCTTGGATCGCCGGTGTGCTTGGGAACAGCTGTGATAACAAAACTAACCATTCAGGCATCATTTCAACCGGCCAGATAAAACCTGAAGAGAAGATCAGTGGCATTGAACTGATTAACACTACAACCGTGACTAGCTCTCTTCGTGGCACTAACTCACCAATAAAAATCCCGATCAAACAGCTGGCCAGTAAGAAGGGCAGAAGTAAGGTTAAGATCTGTGTTGTTGAGGCGAGCTGGTTTATCCCATACATCGAAAAGCTAGCGCCGAAGTAGTACATCGACAACAAGTAATAAATGCCGACTAAGGTACAACAGCGGGCAAGCATCAGTTTCGCTGGAGAGGTTTTGCTCCAGTAGCCAAACGTTGATTGAGCATTTTGGGTCGCTCCAACTAAACCAGAAGCCATGGCTAAAGTTTGTTGCAGGATCAAAACAAAGACGGCTGGAACCACGTAATCGATGTATCCCATGCGACTATTAAACGTTGGTTTCAGGTTCAAGCTGAATGCACTGTAACCTTTGGCTGCTGATTCTAAAGGCACGCCTTCGACTAACAAATGACTGACCTTAACTTGCGCAGCTAACGTGCCACCGGCCTTGGCAAGCCCTTCAACAATGGTTCCGTAGACCAAGAAGTAAGAAGCATCACCAGCGTAAGAAAGCGTCGGGCTCTTACCGAGCAGCAAGTCCTTATAGAAGTCTTCTGGAATGACAAGGAATCCGCCAATCTCTTGGTTAAGCACGGCTTGTTTTGCATCGGCGATGGTGGAGTCTCGACGGACCAATTCTATTTGAGAGGTGGCATCGACCATTCGTTCTAATTGGTAGCTGCTTTGACTCTTATCCAAGTTCACAACCGAGGCTTTCAGTTGTTGAGGAACTTGGTTCGCGTAAGGCAATGGATACAAGAATGAATAGAAGACCACACCACCAAATACCGTAAGAAGCACGACAGGATTGCGTAATACCGCTAAGAGTTCTTGTTTGAGCAGTTGAGTAAAGCTCATCGTTTTACTCCTTGTTGTGCTGATGCTTCTGGCTGTGTTGACGGCGTTGTTTTTGCAGATAAAGCTGCTTTTGCTGATAGACCTGCTTTTGTAGATGGATCTGCTTGTGCAGTTAGAGTTGATTGCGCCAAGTGTTTCTTAATTAACAACATCACCACCAAAGCAGGAACCGCGTACCACAACATAGAAGAGAGGCTGATCAAAGACTGTGCTGCGCTCACACCATAACTAGACTGTGCTGTTTGTACTTCGATGTAATGACTCACGGGCAATAAGCTTCTCCAAATTTGAGCTGCCGTGTTCATGTCTGTTACTGGAAAGGTAATACCCATGAACGCAAAACTTGGTGCCGTAAATGCGCCAGCGAAACTTATCGCCCTTGCAGGATCAAGTGTTAAGAAGAAAAACAAACAACCCATGATGATACAACTGATGACGGTTAGCAGTTGGGCAATGGTTAATGCCACAAAGCTGCCGTTAAATGGCCAGTCTAAGAGCACATAGAACCAAAAACTAAACGCGATACCAAACATCAAAAACAAGACAAGGTAGGGCGTTAATGTCGATGCGAGTGACTTCATAGGGGCGTTGGATAACCAAGCGTGAAGGCCACGAGCTCTAACGTTTGCCGTCAAAACCAATATCGTGCCCACCACAATCATGATCTGCCATAGTGCAGGAATAACCGCAGACACCAAAAACTGAGAATAACTGGTGTTCTTGTTGAACAGTGGCGTGATCTGGCTTTGCACTGTTACTGCTTGGCCTAATGCGGATTGCACCGTGGTATTACCGTGTGACAACTGTTTCACGACTTCAAGTTGCGCGTTAAAAGTCCCTTGAGCTTGCAACAGAGCCGAGTTCACCAGCTTACCGATTAGGATAAATTGGCTGTTATAGAACACAGACACTTGCGGATTCAAGCCGAGCAGTAGGTCTCGGTCGAAGTGCCTTGGTATCACAACATAACCATAGATATCGCGTTCGATCATCGCTTTCGCCGCATCACTCGCAGAGCTGTATTTCTGAGTGACTTGCAGCGTTGGTGACGCATCAACAAGGCGTGTGAACTGTTGCGAGATTTGACTGTGCTCAAGGTCGACAACTGCGACCGGTAAGTCACGAGCGATCCCTTGTGAAAAAATCAGCCAGATACTGGCAGCAAGCAGCAAAGGAATCCAAGTTAGGCAAGACAACAACCATTTGTCTTTGCGGACAATCGCCCACTGCCTAAGCAAGGTATTCTTCACTCTATGATGCTCAGTTGATTGCGAGCCTCTAGATTGCGAGCTTTTAGATTGTGAACCTATCGATCGAAAGTTAGCAGACATACGTCACCTAAAGCTCAACCACTAGGCTCATGCCCATACGCAGTGTTTCGCTCGTATCGACAGGGTGCGCTTCTACTTCAAAAGTACGTAAGTCGAAGCCTTGCGCTGCGTCTGTTGAACGCCAAGTTGCGAAATCACCCATTACGGCAATGTGAGTCACTTGGAAAGTTAATGATTTATCCAGAGCCGGCAGGTACGCCTCAAACTGGCTGCCTTTCTCGAAATGCTTAAGCATGTCTTCACGAACATTGAGCACAGCCCAAGCATCCTTGGTGTCGATAACAGTCACAACAGGGAAGCCTTGTGGTGCGAGTTCACCACTGCTTAATAGAACCTGAGAGACTTCGCCATTAAACCAGCTGTGGATCTGTGTGTCTTTTGCGTAAGCTTCAACTTCTGCTACCGCACCCGCTGCCATTAACGCTTTTTGAGCGGCGGCCACTTTGGTTTCATCACGAGCACCTTCTTGCGCTAATTGATACATTTGGAACGCAGCGCTTTCGGTGTACTTCGCCGCTTGCCACTGTGTTTTGGCTTCATCGCGTTTTTGTTCGGCAACCACACCATCGTTGTAAAGGTTGTTTACACGTTGGTAGGTTTTGTCCATCAGGTCGGCAGCTGCTTTGGCTTTTAACCACTGGTCTTTAGCGGCTTGGATCTGTTGAGTACGCGCGCCATTCTCTGCTTCTTGTGCTAACGCACCAGCGGCTTTCTGACCGGCCTTTGCTTGTTCTAATTTCGCATCAATCTCAGGGCTAAGAAGAGAAAAGATCAATTCGCCTTTTTCAACTGAATCGCCTTTACGCACGAATATTTCATCAATTCTGCCAGGTACTTTCGATGAGATGCTGTATTGTTGCGCATCGATTTGACCTTGAAGCTTAACAGGTTGAGGTTGATAAGCTTGGTAGAAACTGTATCCGACCCAGCCAATAACGCCGATACCAACTAAAGATAGAAGAAGGGGCTTAATAGGTTTCATGAATTATCCTTTTGACTGGCTATCAGTGTCTGTATTTGAGTCGAAATCAGACGGAACAGAAGAGGTTAAGTAACTTGAGTAAGCATTCATTTCGCTGGTTAGCGCTAACAGCTTGTTGAGAGAGATTAGGTATTTGAATCGCGCAGCAGATTGCTGGGTTTTAATACTCGCAAGATAGAGCTCGGCATCAACCACTTCTAATGAGTTAGAGAGCCCTTGTGTGAAGGCTTTTTTACGAAGCAATAGGTTTTCCTGAGCCAAAGACAAGCTTGAGTTGAGGCCTTGAACCTCTTCAATTGCTTGGTTTGCTTCAAGGTAAGTCTTTTGTACCAATACGGTTAAGTCTTGCTTGGCTTGTGACTTAAGGAATTGAACCTGTGATACGGCACTGTGAGCGGCGGCGACTTTGTCGGAACGGCCTGAAGTGTCAAGTAGTGGTACATTCACACCAATGCCAACCAACCAATCGGGTTTCATTTCACTGGCTAAAGAGTCATCTTCATACAGGCTGTAATCACCGTACAGGTATACTTCTGGGTAGTATTTACCTTTCTCGGCTTTAATTAAGCTGCTTGCTTGTTTCTCTTTTGCATCAAGAATCTTAAGGCCGGGGTAGGTCATGAGTGTTTGGTCAATGAACACGTCCATATGAGGCAGGTTCTTATTGATAAACAGTTGTTCAGAGGGTTCTACACTTTCACTTTGACCAAGGATCTGAGTCAGCGCCAATTGCGCAATTTTAAGATCGTTCTGAGCTTTCGCTCGTTCAACAATCGCTTTATCTAAAGAAGCATCGGCTTGTAGGCGTTCTACTCGTGCGATTTGTCCTTGCTGTTCAAGCTTGATGGCGAAATCACGATGCTGAGTTAAGCCTGCTTCAACGGCTTGACGCGTTCTCACGACGTCTTCCGCTAAGATCACCGAGAAGTAATACTTACTTAAGTCTTCGTAGCGAGCTTGCTTCTCCATTAAGAGTTGGCTTTGCGCTTCTTCGCTTTTACCTTCAGCGGCATTTTGCGCAGCGGTAATTCGACCACCTGTAAAGATAGGCCACACCGCGCGAATGGAAGAGCTAAAGATGTCTTGTTCGGTAATCGTTGAGGTAACGCCACCAACTAGAGGGCGCAAAATCGCGGATATAGCAGGGTTTACTCCACTCAAGCTATCTGAAAACTGTTCACCATTAATCGTCACATCACTATCAAGGTGCGTGTAGTTAGCCCCTAAGGTAATAGAAGGAAGATTGAGGCTGCTTGTTGAGTTCTGAAGGTGTTGATAACGTTCAACATTGGCTTGTTGAGCCGCAAGTGAGTTGTTGTTTTCTTGCAATATTTGCCACGCTTCAGAAAAAGTGAGCGGAGCTGCATAGCCTGGCGAAGCCATAGTGCCGAGAAGCATACTGGCGATCGCAAGGTATCGGAATTTTGGTTTGGTCATCTGCATTAAATACCAATTAGAGTATTAACTCTAATGTTAACAGGGCGATAGTCATTTGTCTTGAATAGATTGTCTCATATGAATAGAAATTCTCATAACTCGTTAATCAAGTGTAAATAAGATTGAGTGATGTGAATATCGAAGATAAATGAAACTTAAAAAGCACGCAGAAGCGTGCTCTTTAAGTTCAGTATAGAAGTGTTTTTACAAAATGAAGTGGCTTATTTAAAGCTAGGACAATGGTGATCGGCGCGCCATACCAATTGTCTTGAACCTTGCATTGTTTGTAATAAATCTCTACCTGACATTTGCGGGAATGCTAACAATACCTTGAGATCGAGTGGGGAGGTGCCATCTTTCTCATAGGCTCTTACGTGAGTAAAAGTCGATTGTAAGTGTTTGAACAGCATAGTCTTAGTAAGACAAATTCCAAAGTTATCGCGTTTCATTGCCTTGTTTCCTTTTCAACAATGTTTATACGTTATGTTTGTTATCCTGTTTCTATTGGACGTTGCCACTGATCGATACTTCCTGCTCATCAATGTTTTATTATTGGGTGATGCTTTTATCAGTCACCTCTTCGTTGTCTGGCTAGCCGAGTGTGAATTAGCGATGGATGAATAGGGGAGAATACTTAATCCGTTTGTTCATCATTCGTAACGGCGAGCTTGCAACTTTTAGTTATAGATACGTCCAGCGAGCGAAGGGTTGTTGCTATTTTGTTAATCGAAGTTTCGATTCAAAGTGCGGTCTGAAAATCATGACCTATGGCTTAGCAACAATAAACTTCTTCATATGCAACCATTATAATTGTATTTATTTTAAACAACCTAAAAAACACCTAAAAGCTTAGTGATCTAGCTCAATATTTATTCGTTTATTTTGGTTTTTAAGCTAATCCGTTCTAAAAATGAACGATTAATCGAGATGAACAACGTAAAGGATTATCAATTAACAATCTGCTCAATTATTTAGTTGAGTAGCAGTCACAAATTCACGTCCCTAGAAAGGTCATGCGATTAACTTGGTGTTAACATTGTTCGTCTAACACTAGGGACGGTGGAATATGAAATGGAGCAGTATCAGTTTCCGTAAAAGGTTACTGATTATCATGACGGTCACTGGCCTCGTTGAACTTTTGATTCTTGCAGCGGCTGGTTTTTATTACATCAAACAATCTCAAGAACAAGAGATGGGTTTGAAAGCGTTAGGTGTTGCTGAATTTCTATCTGAATCGCCACTAGTCACCAGCATTATTCAAGAAAATGGAACGTTGGACCCTAATGGTGTTCCCTACGTTCTGTCTGAAGAAACCCAAGTTAAATTTCGTAACCTTACTCAGCTCATTGGCGCGGCGTTTATCGTTGTGGGAGATGATAAAGGTATCCGCCTGATTCACCCTTATGATGACAGGCTCGGTAAACCCATGCGTGGTGGCGATAACCAAAAAGCATTGGTATTGGGTGAGTCTTATGTGTCGACGGCCAAAGGGTCGCTTGGTTTCTCAGTTCGTGGTAAATCCGCGGTAAAAGACACCCAAGGGACCATTATTGGGGTGGTGTCAGTTGGTTACTTATTGGATTCTTTACAAGATCGAATCGAACCTTACTTAGCCTTTTTGATTGTGATGGCGTTGCTGGTGGTTGCGGTCAACGCTTTGATTTCGAGTTATGTATCTCGCCGTTTTCAACGCGCTATTTTGGGCTTTGAGCCTGAAGAGATAGGCCGGTTGTATGTTGAGCTAGATGTAACCATGAGTACCGTGAAAGAGGGCATTCTGAGCATCGATAAGCACGGCATTTTGCGTTCTATTAATAAGAGTGCCTGCGATATTTTATCGATAGACAGGGATAAAGCACTCAATCAACAGCGCCTTTCTGATGTATTGCCAGGCAGTGATTTAGAACAGCTGCTATCAACCGGCGACACCGACCACGATGTAGAGTTGTATTTGAACAATAAGCGAATTATTGCCAACCGTAGCCCGATTATAGTGGCAGGTGAAGTGGTCGGGGCGGTATCGAGTTTCCGATTACGCGATGAAATCAACGATTTAACCGATCAGCTCTCACAAACCAAAGAGTATGCAGATCTACTGCGTTCACAAACCCATGAGCATCAAAACAAGCTCAACACCATTAGCGGCTTGATCCAGATGGGCGAGTTGGACTCAGTACAGCAGTTGATTGGCCAAGAAACCGCGCACTATCAAAGCTTGATCGAGTTCTTGCGTGAAACCGTTAAAGACCCACTCATTGCAGGTATGCTCCTTGGGAAAACGGAGCGCGCGCGAGAAATTGGTTTAGAGCTCAAAGTAGAAGAAGGCTCAAGGCTTGAAGCATTGCCTAGCTGGTTAAATGCGGATGACGTTGTCACAATCCTTGGCAACCTGATTGATAACGCCTTTGATGCCACCATGACGGCGATTAAGCAAGAGGGTCAAATTGCACCCGCGCGTCGGGTTATTGAAGTTTCAATCAGTGATTTTGGTAATGAAATTATCGTAGAAGTAGAAGACAAAGGGTGCGGTTTGCCGAAAGAGTTGGCAACCAAAGCACTTACCGAAAAAGGCGTATCGAGCAAAGCGAAGCAAAATCGTGGTGTGGGTTTGTATCTGATAAAGCAGCTGGCAGACCGATATCAAGGGCAGCTTGAAATGGTCGACAACCACGATTTTGGCACGCGAATGACGGTTTATCTGCCAAAAGAAGAACAATAATTATTAAGCACGAATCGATCTTGTGAAGATCATCGTGACGGAAAAAGCATGGTTAAAGGAAGAACATAAATGAACGCAATCACGAGAGTCATGGTCATTGAAGATGATATTGCGATTGCAGAGCTACACCATCGTTATTTAGAACAGATGGGTGGCTTTGACGTGGTCGGCATTGCCACCACACAGTCTGAAGCGCTCATGCAACTGGACATCTTAAAACCTGATTTGGTGTTATTGGATGTGTATCTGCCGGACGGGTGTGGGCTCGATATTCTTAATCACGTAAGAGGGAGCAATCAAGGCTGCGATGTTATCTTGATTACTGCTGCTCGAGATGTGGATACGCTGCAGCAAGCAATGCGTGGTGGGGTGGTCGATTATCTCTTGAAACCAGTAATGTTCCCTCGTTTGGAAGCGGCCCTGAAAAAGTATCAATCTCAACAGCAAGAGTTTGAAAGTGTGTCGGATTTGAATCAAGGTTTGGTTGATAAGATGCTGCAAGCCAATGCCAAAGCGGACTCTGGAAAAGTATCAACCTTACCCAAAGGCATTGATGGCGTAACGTTGGATAAGATCAGAGCCATTTTTCAACAAGCTGATGCCGTTAATATTACCGCCGATGAAGCCGGCGAACGAATTGGTGCTAGCCGAACCACTGCCAGACGCTATTTAGAATTTTTGATTACCACTGGTGAGTTAGTCGCGGACTTAAATTACGGCACGGTAGGTCGCCCGGAGCGCTGCTACAACAAAGCGCAAAGATAAACACGACGCCATTAAAATAAATATAAAGCCAGTTGAATAAGCTGGTTTTACCTTTCTCTCCCTTTCCTATTGCTTACTCCACCGACCAGATACCGTTCTTTCTTGACTACACTGTTTGAGAATGCCGATTTGCTTCTCCCTCGGGTCAAATGAACGGAACTATCGATTAGAATTTGTTCGAAATGAGTCAATATTTAATCGATTGCTTTCACAGTGGTTGATGTAAATCAAATAGTCATAGACAATACTGTCCCGAATAGAGGTGATAGCTTTCACCCTCGTTTACCAAACGCATTCTCAAATTTAATAGGCGCTTACTATTGATGTAATAGTTAAGACCTATTATCTATTTTCGTATGTCGCTGATACCTTTGGCGAATACTAAAAACCTTGTTTTTATAGGAAAGATGATGGTAATACCTGAAAACAGCAGCATCGTTATTTTTGGTGCGTCGGGAGATCTAACTTACCGCAAGTTAATTCCTGCTCTATACCACCTGTATGCTAGCAATCAACTACCAGAATCCTTTGCGATTCTTGGAGTGAGCCGTACTGAGTACAGCGATGAGTCTTACCGTGAGAAGCTGAAGAAGTCTCTTCAGGAAATGGAAAAAACTGAACCAGAGACGCTGAATGCATTTATCGAACATCTGCATTACCAAGCGATCAACACTTCAGATGTAGACGACTACGCTCGTTTAGCACAACGTCTAGACAAGCTTGAGCAAGACTACCAATTCGAAAACCATAACACGCTGTTCTACTTGGCAACCCCGCCAAGCCTATACGGTGTTATCCCAGCAAACCTTGCTGCGCATGGCCTTAACGATGAATCGAACGGCTGGCGTCGTCTGATTATCGAGAAGCCATTTGGTTACGATCTAGCATCAGCTCAAGCGTTGGATGAAGAGATCCATCATCACTTCCAAGAACACCAGATTTACCGTATCGACCATTACCTTGGTAAAGAGACGGTTCAAAACCTTCTAGTGCTTCGTTTCTCAAACGCGATGTTTGAACCACTGTGGAACCGTAACTTCATTGATTACGTTGAAATCACAGGTGCTGAGTTCCTTGGCGTTGAAGAGCGTGGCGGATACTACGACGGTTCTGGCGCAGTTCGCGACATGTTCCAAAACCACCTGCTGCAAGTGCTAGCGATGGTAGGTATGGAGCCGCCTGCGCAAATTAACGCTGATTCTATTCGTGATGAAGTGGTTAAAGTGCTTCAGTGTCTGAAACCATTAGAAGAAGATGATCTGCGTAAAGACTTAGTATTAGGTCAGTACACAGCATCAGATGTTCGTGGTCAGCACCTACTAGGTTACCGTGAAGAGCATGGTGTAGCGGATGATTCTCGTACCGAGACTTATATCGGCTTGAAAGCTCACATCAATAACTGGCGTTGGAATGGTGTTCCTTTCTACGTACGTACAGGTAAACGCTTACCAACACGTGTGACTGAAATCGTGATTCACTTTAAGAACACGCCACACCCAGTATTTGGTCAAGATGCACCAGAGAACAAACTGATTATCCGTATCCAACCGGATGAAGGTATTCAGATGAGCTTTGGTTTGAAAGAGCCAGGCGCAGGCTTCAAAGCAAAAGAAGTGAAAATGAACTTCTCTTACTCTGACTTGCCTGAAACTCAGATGCTGACGGCTTATGAGCGTCTTCTTCTTGATGCACTGAACGGTGATGCGACTTTGTTTGCACGTACCGATGCGGTAGAAGCATGTTGGAAGTACGTTCAACCAATCTTAGACTTCAAGCAAGACCCTCAAGCACTGTTTGGCTATGCTTGTGGTACTTGGGGCCCACAGGAAGCAGATGAACTTCTGCAACGTGATGGCCGCGCATGGCGTTTCCCATGCAAGAACTTAACAGACACGGATTACTGCGAACTATGATCAATCACAAGATCTTTGCAACGCCTGAACTGGTTGTTGAAAACCTAGCAAATGAAATGAAAGCATACAGCGAGCAGGGCACACCTGTTCACATTTCACTGTCTGGTGGCAGCACGCCAAAAATGCTTTTCAAGCTTTTAGCACAGGCGCCATACGCAGAAGGTATTCAATGGAATAACCTTCACTTCTGGTGGGGCGACGAACGTTGCGTTGCACCAGACGACGCTGAAAGCAACTTCGGTGAAGCAAACGCATTGTTGTTTACTCAAGTAAATCTTCCTGCTGAAAACATCCACCGCATCCGTGGTGAAGATGAACCAAAAGCAGAAGCAGAGCGTTTCGCAAAAGAGATGGCAGACGTAATCCCAACAGAAAACGGCACGCCTGTATTCGATTGGATTTTGCTTGGTGTTGGCGCAGACGGCCACACAGCTTCACTATTCCCGGGTGCAACCAACTACCAAGATGAGAACCTATCTGTATTAGCTTCTCACCCTGAGTCTGGTCAAATCCGTGTTTCTAAAACAGCGAAAGTTTTAGAAGCAGCAAAACGAATCAGCTACCTAGTACTGGGTGCAGGTAAAGTTGAGATCGTTAAAGAAATTCATACAACTCCTGCTTCAGAACTGCCTTACCCGGCAGCGAAAATCCAGTCTAAAACTGGCGAAACAGAGTGGTTCCTAGATTCAAATGCAGCAAGTGCTATCGCATAAGTGCGAATAGCCGCAAGGAGATAAAATAATGAAAGGTGATATCGGTGTAATTGGCCTAGCAGTAATGGGTCAGAACCTTATCCTAAACATGAACGACCACGGCTTCAAAGTTGTGGCTCACAACCGTACTGCTGCTAAAGTAGACGAGTTCCTAGAAGGCCCAGCTAAAGGTACTAACATTGTTGGTGCTTACTCTCTAGAAGAGCTAGTTGAGAAACTAGAAGCGCCACGTAAAGTGATGCTTATGGTTCGTGCTGGTGACGTTGTAGACACGTTCATCGAAAACCTAATCCCACTTCTAGACGAAGGCGACATCATCATTGATGGTGGTAACACTAACTACCCAGACACTAACCGTCGTGTAGCGCATTGTCGTGAGAAAGGCATCCACTTCATCGGCACTGGTGTATCTGGTGGTGAAGAAGGTGCTCGTTTCGGTCCTTCAATCATGCCAGGCGGCGCGGCTGAAGCTTGGGAAGCGGTTAAGCCAATCTTCCAAGGTATCTCTGCAAAAACTGACGCTGGTGAGCCTTGTTGTGACTGGGTTGGTAACGACGGTGCTGGTCACTTCGTTAAGATGGTACACAACGGCATCGAATACGGTGACATGCAGCTTATCACTGAAGCATACCAGTTCATGAAAGATGGCCTAGGTATGTCTGCTGACGAGATGCAAGCAGTATTCGCTGACTGGAACAAGACTGAGCTAGACAGCTACCTAGTTGAAATCACTGCTGACATCCTTGGCTACAAAGATGAAGACGGTGAAGCGCTAGTTGAGAAGATCCTAGACACTGCAGGCCAAAAAGGCACGGGTAAGTGGACGGGTATCAACGCACTAGACCTAGGTATCCCACTGACTCTAATCTCTGAGTCTGTATTCTCTCGTTGCCTGTCTGCTCTTAAAGACCAACGTGTTGAAGCTGAAGCTTTGTTTGAGAAGACAATCACTCCAGTTGAAGGTGACAAGCAAGAGTGGGTTGATGCATTACGTCAAGCTCTACTGGCTTCTAAGATCATCTCTTACGCTCAAGGTTTCATGCTAATGCGTGAAGCGTCGAACGAAAACGGCTGGGACCTAAACTACGGTAACGTAGCGCTAATGTGGCGTGGTGGTTGTATCATCCGTTCTGCATTCCTAGGCAACATCCGTGATGCGTACGAAGCAAACCCAGACATCGCGTTCCTAGGTTCTGACGAGTACTTCAAAAACATCCTACAAGGCAGCCTAGTGGCATGGCGTAAAGTAGCAGCGAAATCTCTAGAGTCTGGTATCCCAATGCCATGTACGATTTCTGCGCTATCTTTCCTAGACGGTTACACAACTGCACGTCTACCAGCGAACCTGCTTCAAGCTCAACGTGACTACTTCGGAGCTCACACTTACGAGCGTACTGACCGTCCACGTGGTGAATTCTTCCACACAAACTGGACTGGTACAGGCGGCGACACTGCTTCTACAACTTACGACGTATAATCGTTAGTTAGAATCAGTTAAGAACCTTGTTGTTCTTGTCAGCTGTAGACTAGAAACAAAAGGATGCCGATTGGCATCCTTTTTTGTTGGTTCTGCAAGAGAGTCACGTAAAGTAAAATTTAATACAACCCGTTAAGCGAGCGCAGCTTGTGGACTTTGCACATCACTGTATTGCTCTCGTATCGACATGAAGTAATCAAGGTTTTGCTTCAGCGCAGACACACACTCTGGATCAAACATCAGCCCAGTATGCGCTTCAATGTAGTCCATTACCTTAGATGCTGACCATGCGTGTTTATAAGCTCGTTTACTCAGTAAAGCATCGAATACATCTGCTAGCGTGACAATTCTTGCCTCCAGTGGAATCGCTTCTCCAATGAGCGCATCTGGCAATCCCGAGCCATCAAACCGTTCATGATGGTGACGTACAATATTCTTGATGAACTGAACTTCTTCGCCGCACATTGAGCTGTGGTGGGAAAGGGCAACCACGTCATCAATCATCTCTTCGCCATATATCGTGTGATTGTTCATGATGTTTCTTTCTTCTTTCGAAAAACGCTCAGTACTGAAGAGCACTTTGTCTGGAATTCGGTACTTACCTATGTCGTGAAACGGGGCATACAAGCGAATGCGGTGAACGAATTGGTGGGTAATCTCATTGTTACTGTGCGAAAGCGTACGTGCGAGCTGCTCGCTGTATTTTCCCATACGAATCAGATGCTCTTTGGTTTCAGGGTCGCGAGCGTGTCCCATGTTTAGGGCGATTGCTAATGAGGACTGAAAATGTCTCTGGCGTTCGAAGAGTTGCACAAACAGGTTCGAAATCGCTTGAGTGAGGTAGGCGATGTCACTTTGTATTGTCTGCTTAGCAAAAAAGTCAGTGCATGATGCGTTGATGAAAACGAACCCGAGGTTACTCTCTTGGTAGTGGATTGGAGTGGTGTAGCTACTTTGGTGACCAAGCTCGAGTAGATGAGAGATTTGCTTAGTCGGATTCATCAAAGAGAGGTCATCAACAATTCTTGTTTCCAATGATTCAGCCAGACGACTCAACGCAGAGTTGGGTTTGATCTCTTGTTCGATGTAGTGATGCTTGGCGTTTTGGCACAGTGAATCCGATACAAAATAATTCGATGCTTTATTTTCACTGCACAGCACCACGGATAGCCGAGATAATATGGGGTAGTGTTCACGAGCTAGCTGGAAGAGATCATCGACTATGGCGACGATGTCTTTGTCTTGGGCCGCTGCTCTACTGAAATGGGAGTAGTCAAACATGTGGCAAGCCAACCTTTAATTATAATTATGTCATTGTTTAATCGGGTTTTTTACCGTTTCGATATTCAATAAAACCATAGCACTGTGTTATTAAAATGTAATACTGCGTACTGAAAAACTTTAATGTCATCACTAAATATATGGTTTTTGCATACGGTTACCGTAGGTTTTGTTAAGTTGAACCAGTTTCATAACCTTTGGGGTGAAGGTTTGTTTGCAGAATGTGCTTAGACTGTATAGCGAGCTAAGGTAGGGTGTTAAGTGACCAATTCGAAATTAATTTCAAAGATAAATAGGATAACGAGTATGCTTTATGCCATCATAAAGGCATAAATAAGGGCAATGGATGTAATGCCCAAGTGATTGAGCTAGAAATGGTCAGTGATGACTGTGTTCTAGAGTAAATTCAAGGCCTTTAGTTGCCTTGAAAAAGGTAATGTTATGACTGAAGAAGAAAGAATCGAACTGCAACAAAATAACCCGCTACACGGCTTAAAGCTTGAAACCATGATCACTGAATTAGTGGATCACTATGGTTGGGAAATTTTAGATGCGGCAATGCGTATGAACTGCTTTAACACTAAGCCTACAGTGGCAAGCGCAGTTAAATACCTGAAGAAAACCGAATGGGCTCGTGAAAAGGTTGAAAACTTCTACCTTTACCGTTTCAAGCGCATGCCTAAAGCATCTGACATTGAATACCAGATGCCTCCGCGTTCACGTACATTCCGCCATGGGCTAGAGCCTCGTGAGCCAATGGAACTAACGGTTGAGTCTATCCACGCTTCTCAAGCTAAAGCTGCGTCTGCATTTAAAGAGCGCCGCGGCGGTAACGGTCGTAACTTCCGTCGTTAATAAGAAAGCGTCGACGATTAGTACGCCTAATTAGATAAGCGAAAAACACAAAAGGAGCCTATGAGCTCCTTTTTTAGTTCGTTCGATTTAAACCGTAAATGGCTAAGCTTCGCGGTTCTTTCTTTGATTCTTCCAAATATCGGTGACATAAACGATCGCACTGACCAGTAAGAATAGCGCTGACACAGAAAACAGAGCGGGCATTTTTAGAATCCACGCGAATGTGGCAGCAAGAAAAGCGACAAAGCAAATGAGTCGACTTGATGACATGACATGACCGAGTTTAGTGTTCATAACGCCTCCTAATGAAGTCTCACTTTCGACAGGAGAATTATCCCACCTTTGGCAAAATAAAGGCTAAAAAACAGTCTAAATTGTTATCAAATTTGCTAATTGAAGGACTCGTCTCACACATTTTGGCTTGGCTATTTTATAAGCAATAAAATAGCGAAATCGATATGATAAGGGTGTAGTTTCTTTGCTTTATCTTTCCAGTTGCAAGTCTTATTGACCGAATGTCTGGTTAGCTTAAAACCGAGTTGGCACAGAACTCACTTAACATAGAATCTAGTTGGTATAGAACCTACTTAGTATAAAACCTAGCTAGCATAGAAAAAGTAAGCGGTGATCAAAAAGCTCGCGATGATCACTGTGGTACGAACATAGTGTTGAGGGATGCGGCGAGAGATTTTTGCTGAATAATAACCACCAACCAATGTACCCAATAATACAGCCATGCCAGACGGCCAATCAATCGAACCATTGACGATAAAAAACACGATCGCTGCGAGGGAAGCACACGCGGACACGAGCAGTTTGATGCCATTCATCACGTTGATGTTGGTGTAACCAGCCAGCGCCAAATAGCTCAATGTCACAATGCCCAAACCTGCATTAAAATACCCACCGTAGATACAGACAATTAAAAGCAATAAAGCGGAAAAGAATGCGCCAGCGCTGGTGGCGTGCTTATGTTTTGCTGTCGCTTGTTTAAGCCATTTATTGAGCGTGCCACCAAACGTGAATAGCAAAGCTGCAAACAGCAGCAGCCAAGGAACGGATTGAGTAAACAGAGCTTCTGGTGTGTGCAGCAGTAAAAATGCCCCGATACCACCGCCGATGACACATAAAACTATAGTCAGTTTTAGCTGCTTAGTACCAGATTGAATTTCGTGGCGCAGAGCGTAGGCTCCGCTAATGTACCCAGCACACGAAGCAAAGGTATTGGTCGCGTTGGCTGCTATTGGTGGAACCCCAGCAAACAATAGAGCAGGGAAGGTGATGAAGCTACCGCCACCCGCAATGGAGTTAAGCACACCGCCAATCACCCCTGATAAGAACAGAATCAACCAATCCATAGTTTTAGAATCCAATACGTTAACTAACTGGTTACCTTACTTGAATTTGTTATGAATATCAGCGCGATGTGTGTTGTAAAGATAGGTTTGTGAGTTTGCTACCATCTTTAACCGCTGGTTTGAATTGAGGCTCTAAATGAAAAAAGGAGCCAATGGCTCCTTTCGTTGAGGTTTAGTGGATTCGGTAAAGCTTTATACTTCTACTGGCTTCGCTCTAAAACTCTTAAATAGTTTCACTAGAATCGGGCTAGACAGCACCAGTACCGCCAGAATAGTGAAGGTCATCGTAATAGGGCGTTCCCATAAGAAGTTCAGCTCACCATCGCTGATCATCAATGCACGTCTTAAGTTCTCTTCCATCAAGCCGCCCAATATGAAGCCTAACAGTAATGGTGCCAATGGGAAGTTGGCTAGCCTTAATGCTATCGCTGCCATCGCTACCAGTAGCATCACAAATACGTCCATCGTGTTGAATGACACCAAGTACACGCCAGTGATTGAGAAGAAGATAATCATTGGCAGTAGAACCGTTCTAGGTACCGCTAGCAGTTTAGAAATATAAGGGATTAAAGGCAGGTTCAAGATAACCAGTACGATGTTGCCAAAGTACATAGAGATGATGACTGACCAAAATACATCTGGGTGTTCAACGAACAAGCGAGGGCCTGGCTGAATACCGTAGGCAATCAATGCACCAAGCATAATCGCGGTTGTACCAGAGCCCGGAATACCCAGCGTTAGTAGCGGAACGAATGAGCCGCTTGAAGCTGCGTTATTTGCTGATTCAGGAGCAACAAGACCACGGATACTGCCTTTACCGAACTCTTTCTGCTTGTCTTTTGGCGCTAGGCTACGCTCCATACCGTAACTTAGGAATGCTGCAATAGTGGCACCTGCGCCCGGTAGAACACCGGTAAAGAACCCGAGAATAGAAGAGCGGATCGAAACTGGCGCCACTTCTTTGAACTCTTCTTTGGTCACTTTCATGCTACCAATATCAGACATCTTTTGGCTTTCTTCTGCGCTGGTATCTTGCTCTGGCTTAAGAATACCCATCAAGGTTTCACCCAGTGCGAATGTTGCCATCGCTAATAATAGGAAGCTGAAGCCATCCATCAGATCCGTTAGGCCAAAAGTGAAACGTTCAACGCCAACCCCTTTGTCGATACCTACGGTTGATAGCATCAAACCAAGAATAGTCATCATCCACGCTTTAATTACCTGACCTGGGCCTGCAAACGCCGCTACAGCGGACAAACCTAATAGCATCAATGCAAAGTAGTCTGAAGACTGGAAGCTCAGTGACACGCTTGCTAGAGCCGGAGCGGCAATCAAAAGCATGATTGCTGAAAGCGTACCGCCGGTGAAAGAAGAGTAAGCTGCGAGAGCAAGTGCTTTACCTGCTTGACCTTTTTGAGCCATCGGGTAGCCGTCAAACGCAGTAACTACCGTTGAAGAACAACCCGGAGCATTGATTAAGATGGATGACGTTGAGCCACCAAATACAGCGCCGTAATACACACCAGCCATCAAGATTAGGCCAGAAGAAGGGTCTAGGCCGTATGTAATAGGGATCATCAACGCGATTGCTGAAATTGGACCTAACCCCGGTAGCATACCGATGAAGGTGCCAACGAAACAGCCCACAATTACCATCATGATGTTCATTGGCATCACAGCGGTAGAAAGTCCTTGTAAAATTCCGTCTAACATAATGTTATCCCTACCAAAGAGTGAAGATTAAACCAGGCTCTAGGTAGATATCTAAGCCTTGAGTTAATAAAAGAAAGAACGCGATAACGAAAGGAAACGACGCGCCAAATAAAACCGCTTTGCGGCGCTCACCCAACAGGTAAAAGCCTGCAAGTAAGAAGAAGCTGGTTGCTAAAACAAAGCCAAGATAAGTCAACCCAACGCCATACAGGGCCATTAACACCAAGAAGCCAATCAGCAGTTTCCAGTTCAGCGGTGTTGTGTCACATGTGACTTTCTTATCCGGTTGTCCTGTTATTAGCAGGATTAACGAAAGGCCAATGCCGATAAACGTCAACAGGGTAGGTAAGGTTCTTGCTGTGAAGGGTTCGTACTCGTCACCGGGAAACAAAGGAATCAGCGTGGTTTGGTAACCGTAGCACAAGCACGCCAGCATAAAGATCATGGCTCCGATGCGATCCTTCGAAAGCAAAGATTCCTTACTCAGAAATTTGGTTGGTAAGTCCGACATATCCAACTCCATTTGGGGTGGTATAAAAAGTAAAAAAGCCGTACATGAGCGAGTTAATGAAGAATGTCTGGGATCACTAACCAAAGGTGAGCGAATTACATGACTTGGTTAAGCCACTTGCCTCTACAACGAATCAGCAAGCTTTAGCAATACACTACGAATAAACAAAGGAGTTTTAGTTAACCCATGTACGGCGAAACAGGAAAGAGTAAGAGGGCACAAAGACCCTCTCTGGTTGTTGGTTACTTCAAGAAACCAAGCTCACGCATTAGATCGCCCATCTGTTTTTCTTGGTCTTCTAGGAAGGCGTAAAAATCTTTGTCAGCTTTGTAGTTGTCGATCCAACCGTTACGGTCACGAACCACTTGCCACTCATCGGTTTTATACATTTTGCCAAGAGCTTCGTTCCACTCGTCGATTTTTGCTTGGCTTGTACCTGGTGCCGCGAAGAACCCACGCCAATTAGCAAATACTGTCTCGTTGCCGTACTCAGTCAGTGTTGGGATGTTAGGCGCAGCGTCAAGACGCTTTGGAGCCGTTACAGCAAGCACTTTTACTTGGCCAGACTTAGACATCTCTAGTACTTCACCAAGGCCAGTTGAAAGCAGCTGTGTTTCGCCAGAAAGCAGTGCCGCCATCGCTTTACCACCAGCATCGTAGGCAATGTAACGCACTTTCTTCGCATCAAAACCTTCGCCTTTGAACGCTGCAGCTACCACAAGGTGGTCCATGCTGCCACGAGCTGAACCGCCAGCAATCTTAACTTTACGTGGGTTGGTTTCGAACTCTTTAACGACGTCTTCCCAAGTGTCGTATTTAGAATCCGCAGACGCGACGATTGCACCGTAATCGGCAATGGTTGCTGCTACCGGAGTTAGGTCACGGAAAGATTGAGGGAAGATACCTGTTAGTGAACGAACAACGATAGGCGTTGAGTTCACCATTAGCGTGTCTTCTTGGCGTTGTGCCGTTTCGATTAGGTGAGCAATCGCTTTACCGCCACCGCCACCAGACAGGTTTTGGAAAGAGACATTTTCTACGATGTCTGATTTCACCAATACATCACCCGTACCACGAGCTGTCATATCCCAACCGCCACCAGCGCCGCCAGGGATTAGGAAGTGGATTTTTTCTACGTCAGCAGCAAAAGTGTTGAAAGAAAAGGTTGCTGCGATGATAGAAGCCGCAAGAGTAGGTTTCAGTGCCTTGAACATGGTTCACGTTCCTTATGTAGGGGATCTCTTCAATGGAGAGAAACTTATGTTTTATTTCCAGCTACTAAACAGATGAGTAGGATATTGCTTAGCAGATGAAGCTAAAGTTAACGGTGTGTTAATGAAATGTCTGTAATGCGGCGATATTGAGAATAAAGAACATTGGATTAATATTGTTCATAAAGTTCACGGTGGCGTGTTGTGCGAAGGTGAAAAAAGAGAGCCATGTCAGGCTCTCTATAAAATCTCGAATGTTTGTAACAAATTCCCTTATTTGTCAGATGGTTAATAAGACAAGGTCGATCCTTTTAAGATCTCAGTTGCCTTGTCAAAATCAAACTCTTCCAACGAAACTTCGAGTCGTTTGAATTCTGAAGGGGATAACCCAATCCTAGCGCCATCTTCAATGTTAAGAATTATGGTGAGCGCATCGGTGTCATCATTGGCCGTCGCCTCCAATAATTGGCGGTAGAGTTGCTGATCAGTAGTCGATGGTTGCTGCTGTTCAGAGCTCTCTTCCGACTTGGTAGAATTGGTCGCTACTGAATCTTTCGATACTTCAATTTGAGACAAGGCTCTCGTAAGTGATTTGCTTAGTTTAAGCGATGTGTCGATCACATTGTCTTTCAAATCGTTGTCGTCTGGTTGTGCTTCTAGGTTTTCACACAACGTGTGCAGTTGTTTCGCCCCCAAATTGCCAGCCACCCCTTTCAGTGTGTGGAGATAACGTGGTGCGCTGCCGCTTGCTAGTTCGCTTTCAAGCTTATCTTTGTCAGAATAGGCCTCGACAAATCGATGTAATAGCTTGCTATACAATTGGTGATTATTGTTGGCTCTGATTAAACCAAGCGTAATGTCTAGACCTTCAACTTTGGAGAGTGCTGTATTAAAGGCACTGCTGTTTTCTGACTCGTCAGAGATAGAGCTCACTGATTCTGCTTGATGTGATATTGGATCAACAAACGCAGCAGGACGGGAAGGTGATACCCAATTCGCAAGAGTGGCAAACATTGAACCGACATCGATAGGTTTAGCAATAATGTCACTCATGCCACAACCGAGCGCCTTTTCTTTGTCTCGCTCCATGACATTAGCTGTCATCGCGATGATAGGTATGTCTTGATCGTTGATCTGCTGACGGATGTACTCTGTTGCTTCATAGCCGTCCATTACTGGCATTTGGCAATCCATCAAAATACCATCGAACGGCTGTCCGTCTGCAATGGCTTGTTGGTAGAGCTCGATCGCGAGCTTGCCATTTTCAGCGACCGAAACCTGAATTTGCTGTCCTTCTAATAGCTCAGTCGCGAGTTCTTGGTTGATCTCATTGTCTTCAACTAAGAGTAACTTAGCTCCGGCTAGTTGCTGGACGTTAGCTAACTGAGTTTGTTGCTCAAGTTCACTGCGTGAGACACGGTCTGAGTCGAGCCCATAGAGTGAGACAATAGAGTCATAAAGGTGAGAGGAGGTGATTGGTTTATCTAGAATACTCGGTACTTCAAAGCCTCTTTGTTCAATCGCTTCAGCAAGCTCTTCTCGGTCGTAAGCGGTCAGCATCATGATCTTAGGCGTTGTGTTTAGTTGCTGCCCACTGTTGAGCTCTGCGAGTAAGTCTACCCCATCTCGCTTAGGCATCTTCCAGTCGGAGATAACCAAATCAAATGGCTTGTTCTGAGCGTCGGCGGTATGTAACTCAACAAGAGCGTCATCAACCGATGAGCTTAGTGTTGGTGTTAGCTTCAACGACTCTAGAATGTCACCCATGATCAAGCGTGCGCTGGAGTTGTCATCGACAACCAACACTTTCAAGTCGTTAATTGATGCAGGCACCACCACACGATGCTGCTGGATAGAATGACTGACGCGAGTGGCAATCGTAAATGAAAAGGTCGAGCCTTTGCCAAGCTCCGTTGAGACATGAATATCGCCGCCCATCAGTTGGCTCAGTTCTTTACTGATGGCGAGGCCCAAGCCCGTACCACCGTATTTTCGTGTGGTTGAGCTATCAGCCTGAGTGAACTTGTTGAATAACTTGGCGGCTTGCTCTTGCGTCATGCCAATCCCACTGTCTGAGACGGCAAAGTTCAACTTGATGTCATCGCCTTGTCTTTCTGCAACCGAGATAGCGATCTTCACTTCGCCTTTCTCTGTGAACTTGACAGCATTGTTACTTAGATTAATCAATATTTGCCCAATTCTTAACGGATCCCCAATCAGGTTAGTCGGCACGTCTCTGTCGACTTGAATGAGCAGCTCTAGGTCGCGTTCTGAGGCTCGTAAGCCAACCAAGTTAGTAATATTGTCGAGTACATTCTCAAGTTGGAAGTCCACTTTCTCAATGTCGAGTTTTCCTGCTTCAATTTTCGAGAAATCGAGAATGTCATTGATTAGACCGAGTAGGGTATCGGAAGAGAGCTTCACTTTATGGATGTAGTTACGCTGCGCCTTGGTTAAATCAGTTTTTAATGCTAGATAACTCATGCCGATGATGGCATTCATTGGTGTACGAATTTCGTGGCTCATGTTGGCTAAGAAATCCGATTTTGCTTGGTTTGCGGCATCGGCTTCATCTCTTGCTGCAGCTAGACTTTGCGCGAATGCTTCTAAGGCTGAGTGTGCTTTACTCGCGAGCAAGCCCATTAACAAGATAATGACGAAGAAAATCACACCACCGATGGCTAAATGGAACGTCACGCTAGAAGAGTCTTTGACATTGACGCTTTCTGAAAGGTGACGTTGAGAGACGAAACCTCGAAATTCTAAGAAGCTCTCATCCATCGCGTTGAGTAGTTGGTGGCCTCGCATCTGTGAACTGACTAACTCCATAAATTGCGACTCATAGACACTGATATGCTCGTCAAAGGCAGTAATTTTTACGTTTGGTGCATACAGGGTAATAAGTCGTTGCGCGTTGCTAGATTTAGATTGCATCTCATTAATCACATGTGACACTTTGTCGGCGATAAGCTCCTGCTCCTTTGAATTTGCGAGCAGAAAATCTCGGTTGAATCGATTTGAACGACTTAGTAGCGTGCGAATCGCCAATAGGTCTTGCCCTATGAGCAATTGGGAAGAGAGTTCTGCTTGAGATTGAGAAACGAGATGACTCAGTTCCGCGACTTGGCTCTGTTTGGTTTGATAGAGTAAGCTAACTGAGCGTGAGAATTCAGAGCCACTTAGGGTGACTTGATTGATAAGGGATGCTCTTAACTTTTTCGAAGACGCTGGTATGCCTTGCAGCTGAACTAAGTTGGTGTAATAGCGATTTTTTGCCTTATCTACAACCTCTAAAAGTTGTTGTCCTTTGTCATCCAAAATCTGCTCTTGCAACTCTGAGATGAGCCGTGAAGCCTTTTGCATCTCAAGTTTGACTAACGAGTGAGTCTTTAGGTCGCCGTCGAGTAAATACTCTTTTTCAAGATTTTGTATGTTAACGGCGAGAGTGGCAAGTTGACTGGTTTTTAGTGCGACGTTGGTCAGTTCTTCGCTGTTTAGTCGTAGACCGCGAATTTTCTGATTGTTTTGATTGATCGCTTGATTGTGTAGATCCCTCATCTCTCGTAATAAGTCTGTTGCGGCATTGGACCGCTCGTCCATAAGCGTTCGAGTTGATTGGTTCAACTCAACAATGTCGACATATTGCTTGAATTGAACCAAATATTCCGTGAGTAAATTGATAGGAAGGGACGTTGCATACTGGTCGGCGTAATCATTTGCTAGAACCTCGGTTTGTTCTGCTTCTTGATCAAAGCTAGAGATGACTTGTTCGCTGTAGTCGTTACTAAAAGACAACTCATAAACGCGAAGCTTATCGAGTGAGGTCAATAAGCGAGTACTGGAAGCGTATTGTTCAACGCCGATGAAGCGATCGTTGAGATTGATCCAAGCGCCTACCGCGACAGAAAACACCACGATGGCTGCGACCAGAAAGGAGGTTAAGATTAATTTCGAATCAGTAGCAAATCTTGAAACAGTATTCATAAAGTGCCTGTATTGATAAAGTACCAGCGAACTTAGTGTTCTTGTTCATCAGTAAAAGAGTCTTTGATAGTGAGCATTTCATCGAGCTTACTAATGAAAATAGGAACCAAGTTAGGATCAAAGTGATGGCCAGCTTGCTCTTGTATTAACTCAATCGCTTTTTCAATCGGCCAAGCTTTCTTGTATGGGCGTTCGCTGGTGAGGGCATCGAATACATCTGCTATTGCAACAATACGTGCACTTAGAGGGATGTCTTCGCCTGATAGCTTATGAGGGTAGCCGCTGCCATCCCATTTCTCATGGTGATAAAGAGCGATCTCTTGAGCGAGTTTTAGCAATTTAGAGTCGTTGTCTCCGATAATATCCCCGCCAATCGTTACGTGTGTTTGCATGATTGCCCATTCATCCGCATCAAGCTTGCCAGGTTTACCTAATATGCAGTCAGGAATACCGATTTTGCCAATATCGTGCATCGGAGCTGCTTGGAATAACAACTCCACCCACTCTTCACTGACGTCTAACTGCTGAGCCAGAATCTTTGAGTAGTAACTCATTCTTACAACGTGCATTCCGGTTTCATTATCCTTGTATTCAGCGGCGCGGCCGAGCTTGCGGATTATCTCCAATCGACTCATGGCGAGAGCTTCCGTTCTCTGTCTTACCTTGCGAGACAGTGCCAAGTTTTGGTCATACAAGGAGATATGTGTGACAACGCGAGCTTTCACGATAGGAGGGCTGACTGGTTTAGTGATGTAATCAACAGCGCCGAGTTCAAAGCCTTTCTGTTCGTCGACCACATCCGTTTTAGCTGTCACAAAGATAACTGGGATGTCAGAAGTGACAGGGTTACTTTTAAGTCGACGGCATACTTCATAACCATCCATCACAGGCATCATGATATCGAGAAGAATGAGATGAGGCTTTGGGTGAGTAGAAGCAATTTTTAGCGCTTTTTCTCCGGATGTTGCAGCCTTAATTTTAAAGTCGTCGTTCAGGATCCCTGAGAGGGTATGAATGTTGTCCGGGATGTCATCAACAACCAGAATGATCGGTTTATCTGTCGTAATTTGATTCATTTTTCGTCCCTAAAAAATTTAATCAGATTGCTATGTTTTATATTAATAAAGCGTAGTGGAATTTGGCGGAAATGCATGATTTCAGGAGGGTTAATTGTTGATTCTGGAATCTAAGAAAATAATGGTACGCCCTTTTATTGATAGATATTTTATATGTTAACCGTTATTTGACAAAGAATAACTAAATGGATTGTGTCGTAGTGCGATCAAGGTTGAATAGATCAGGTTCTCGTTTGCTAACACTGAATCATTCAGAGTTACTTAGTCGTTCAAGTTACTTCCCAAATCTATCGTGGGCTTGTTATAGGGGAAAGCATGCGATGCCGAATGTCGGGCTTATCTATGCTGCTTCAGTAGAACCTGATAGCGACTGGGTAGATTCGCTTCATCTAACTGTTCTTCCAGCATGACTGCAAGCGCGAACCAATCGTCCAGCCTTCTTGTCACTGAATCAAGCACCGCGTATCGAGGTGTGTAGCTTTCAAAGCGAAGCGCAGTACGTTCAGTCCCTATTTTAGTGACGGAGCCAAAGTCGATGAGTTGGGCTTGTGGGCTGAGCACGATATTGGATGGCTTAATATCTCCATGAACATAATCAAGAGTATGGATTCGGTTGATGGCTGATTCTAAAGTGTTAAGCCATTGAGAGGGCATACCGGCATTGATATTTGAGTTGCTTTGAATTTCCTGCAGTGTGTTACCACTCAAGTGAGAAAGAACTAGGCAGTCAGTCTGATGACAAGAAAAGTAATCACAATAGTTCGGCCAGGTATCTTTTTTATTAGAGTCGGAATTAGTATTTGAATACAGAAACTCAGCCTCTTGTTTTAAAAAGTGGCGGTGCTTTAGCTCTTGAGCATATTTAATGGTCACCAGTCCCCAACTAGGGTGTTGGGCTCTGAAAACTCGTAGACTTAAGCGAGTGAGCTTAGTGTAGCCATGTGCTTTAAACGCTTGTAGAAGCTTTTCATCTTTCACATCTCCTTTCACGTCTTCTCTGTTTGAAGAGACATTATCCTCAAAAGGTTGAGCTCGCCTTGATAGGCAAGACGAGTTCGTTGGGGAAGCGTTATTAGATCCCACTTGGCAGAGAGAATCCAGAGAAGAAGCCAGGAACAAACGGGTTCGATTGACCTTGAGTCTTGATTGTTAATTTCACCTTGCTGTCACCGTAAACAAACTCCACCTGAGTGTCTTGTGCAGATGTAAAGTTCACGTTTGGTTCGAATAAGCGGAACCAACTCCATGTGCCTTTTACGGTGTTCTGGCCAATTGTAGAGTCCTGTGCACTAAGCTGAATACCTAGCTTTTCGATAAACTTCGCATCACCTTGCCACGATTGCTGGCTCCATAACGTCGGCCCATGACGATAGGTAAAGATTGGCTTATCAGAAATGATCGAAAACTCCGTGATGTTTGGCGTCATATCGACTGCCTTTAATTGGAAATTGATCAGGATGTTCGATGGGTCAGCTAAGAATAGGGCACTTTTTATATCGCCAGCTTTGTCCATCATTGTCCAAACCTCTGGCGTAATCGATAAGCCTGTACCCGGCAGTAGTCCCGGTAAATAAGGCGCTTCGTCGCTATCTTTAACGAATCCATTAAGGCGAGTTTGAGAGAACTTATCGACGATGCCATTCGTAACGAAGAAGGCTTTGACATCCGCCACGCTGACATCCGTTTTAGACTTTCGATTGAACGGATAAAAAGAGGCCAAGCGCTGTTGATAAGGCTGATAAATTTCGTTCGACCACGCTGTGTTTAAGTAGTCGTGAGCCAGTGACATCACCGTTTCATTACTTTGGTGTACCACCTTGTTAACCAGCTCTTCAGCGACCGCTAAATGGCTGTTGGATAGGCTCGATAGGGACGCAATAGGGTTACCGGCTTGCAAAGTGACGGACAGCGTATCAAAGGCAACCTTTTGCGGCTCTTTGGTTTCGTAAAATTTGTCTCCCCACTTTTTAGCGTTGATAAACGCAGTAAGCAGGTTGTCGATTGGCTTCTTACCTTGGTCGTTAGGCGATACCTGTTTTTTGTAAGCTTGGAAGCTGAGTGATATCTGACGAGCGGATTCTTTTTTATCAGGGTCTTGAATCGGCATACTCGCCGGATCTTGTTTCTTGTCATCCTCTACAGGGATTTCAAGCTCAACATAGGTGTATTTAGCGATCGTCGAGTACAAGCTGACTAATGGGTTATTGCTTGCTTCCGACAGGCTCGTTAATGCACTTTTCAGTTGTGTAGGATTAGCCACTTCTTTGACTTCGACATTACGAACCAAATCACGCCAATAGTTAATGTAATCATTCTGGTAAGTTTGCTTTAACTCTCGACTGATTCGATGCAGCTCTAGTGCGCTAGGGTAAGCTCCTGCAACGCCTTCGTAAGACTGTAAAGCGGATTTAAGTGTTGGGGAATTCACCGATAAATCGAGTTGGTTAAACCCCGTCGGGGTAAAGATATACGGAACCAAGTAGCCAGCGTAACTCGGTGAAAACTGAAGCACTGAGCCGAAATTGTCGCCGAGCTCACCGCGAATATCGACGCGCTTAGCATAGGCCGTAGAACTCTGAATGTGTTCGTACAGCAGGGTTTCAATGCCCGTTTGCGTGATGACTTTCTTCGCGAGGTTTTCTAAATCATGATTCGATTTTACTGGCGTCAGGTTACGAGCAAAGATGTCATTGAGTAGCACATCAAGCTGAGCAATGTTGACGCTATCGGCTTCGCCTTGATCTTGGAGCGTATGAATGTAGTAGTTCTTGAGCTCTTGGACATTGGTTCTGTCTTTGCTAAACAACAGACGATAGTTGTTTAACAGAGATAGCGTCTGAGATTGATCCTCAAGGTTTACATACACAAAGAGGTCTTTCTCTAGCGTATTCTCCATTGAAGGAATAAGGACTTGTTGTAGCTCAGTGAAATAGGCCTCTTCGACTTCCTCTTTGATGCTCGGATTTGGCATAAACGGCAGGCTGTACCAAGGTTCTGGCTGCTTGTAGAGGTTATAGATGCGCTGCAGTGAGAATAGGTTGGGGATATTGTCAGCCATATTCTCGATGTCATAAGGCGATGCTGATATCGCCTCTTTATAGCGCTCAAGCATGATATCTGCTCTGGTTTCTCGTTGATTCTGGAAATCAAAATCAAACTTAATCACCAGCAACACGGCGGCGAGCAAGGCAATCCAAGATAGGGTGAAAACGACTTGGTTAACGAGCAGAGTATTCTCTTTGCGTTTGTTTACGCCAACCAGCTCATGTTCCGATAGGATCACGTGGGTCATAAGGTATTGAGCAAATAAGGTTTGGTTCACCGGGATTTGCTCGTTTTGTTGATAATGCTCGTGACCGACCGAGTAAGAGACAGCACTCGCTAATAAGTCTGACTGCGCTGAACTTTGCCCATCATGTGTGAAGTAAAAACCGCGGAATTGCAGAGCATCACTAAGCTGTTCTCCTCGGTATAAACGATTGAGGAACAACCAAAGATTCTGCTTTAATAATCCAAACTGGAAAGGGGCACTGGCTATGGAGTTGCGATAATCTTGATTGAGTTGTCCGGCAAGCGCATTGCTCATATTAGCAATCAGCTCGCTGATTAAGTGATCATACTCATCGTTAAACCAGTCTGCATCGATCCCACCGTGTTTAGAGTAAGGCGCGGTGGCACCAAACACTTCGTCTCTTTTGGATTCATCAAACGCTGAGAAGAACTGACAAAAGTCGCTGATGCTACCCATATTCGAGACAACATTATAAATCGGTAAGCTGACCCCAAATGCTTGATTAAAAGTCTTAATGGTCGATTTAAGCTCATCAGCTTGCTGTGTAATTTGCTCATTGTTTTCTAATAACGAGGAAACATCGGAGGTAAGCAATAAGCCATTGGCGGCTTGTCTTGGTCGCCACGCAGTTAACGACTGACACAGTGTTTTCAGGTACTCAGGGTGTTGGTCTTCTCCCATACTGATAGAAACCAAAATCGAGTGCTCACTGACCCAAAACAGGATTGGGAATTCAATATCATTGCCGAAGTCATCGAGCTTGTACGCTTCATAGCCCATTTGGGTGATGATGCTTTTGTCTTTATTCGGGTTCTGACTTAGTAATAGATAGATTGGCTGGTCGTAACGGCTGGTTAAGCGAGTTTTACGTTTTTGCCCACTGATCATTCGCTTGAAATGACTGGCTAGTTGCTTTTGTCGCTTTTGAATCAATTCTTTATCTAATGACTCTTCTTGTGATTTTGCGCTGCGTTTGATCAGCACCCAGTAACAAATGAAGCCGATAAGCGTGGATATAATGGCGATAGTGGTCAGCGCCCACACCAAATAGGCGTTGAGAGGTGTTAGCAGAATGACGCTAGAAGCGACGGTAAAAAAGGCGACAGAGGCTAGGGCAGAAATGCCTACTGTTTTTTTTACATTGCCTGATTTGTTTGATTTGGCATCCGGCATAATCAGTTAGACTCTTCCTTGTTTAACTCGTGTGCAGAAGTGCGAACGATAATGGCGTTTATTTGGTCGTTTTCGACATACCACGCCTTTGTGCTTCTCGCTTCTTCTGAGGTGTTTGCTCTTAGTATCACTCGGTAGTACTTCTTGTAAGGAGAGATAATCGGCTCATAAGCTGAAGGTGATAGGTTCTTGATGAAAGCTTCGGCGTTTTTCTTACTTGAGAAGGTAGCGAGTTGAACCAACCAATTTGCTGTACTTGGCGTAAAGTCGTTGGTTTGTGATGCTTCTATTGCGTCCGCTTTGCTGGCGTGACGAGGTGGATTTACTAAGTCTTTATCATCGCTGATGAATACGATGTCTTTGATTTCGCCCGATAAGACGTAACGTTCGCTAAAGCTTGGCAAGAATGTGAAATCACGCGCTCTTTGCTCGTGGGTCTTGGTGTACCAAAATTCAGTTAAGCCAATGCTGGTGGCGATTAAGCAGAAGAAAAACAGGCTGGTGATGAAGTAACGTTTACGCCTAGTTGGTTTCCTTACTTCTGGGAGTTTTACTTTAGTACGACAATGCACACCGCTAGCCGAGCGATATTGGCTGATGGTTTGTTCTAACTGATGAACAAACGCTTTTAACTGTTCAGCGCCGCCTTCACGATATTGGCCTTTGAATCCAATATTGATAAATAGGTAGATGATCTCTAAAAGGTCTATTAGCTTGTGGGGCTGTCTTGCGGCTTTTTCTGCAACGGAGAAGAACAGTTCGCCACCGTTACGCATGCCAAACAATTCGCTCAGCAGGGTCTTATTTTCCCAACCGCGTTTTTCTCCCCATTCGGTGTAGATGATGAATTCATCAATGACTACAGCGTATAAAAAGCACAGTTTATCGATCACCGCGATAGGGTAAGTGAGCTCGGTTGCTTGAGCTTTTATGTCGTTGATGCCTTGAATAAATTGTTCACGAAAGACCGTGAGATCTTCGGGTTCAGACAGTGTGGATATCTTGAGTGTTTTAGTCAGTAAATCACTGCTGATGTTGATCAGTTGATTCTCTGCCTTATCAAAATGACGCAGAAACTCTTCTTGAGTGCTGGTGGAGTGTACAGCAACCAATTTAGAGAATGCCTGATCAGACTCTGTGTTAGCAGAGCCTTTTGATGCTTTATCGATGACCAGTGTTTCTTCGTCTAAATAATCCATAGCCATTATCTCAACGCGTATAGAACGACTTCGAGAGCAGGAATGCGCGCATCAACGTGTAGGGCAATCGCGTCACGTGTGTCTAGCATGTCTAACCAATTGCGATCCTTAGTATCCACTTCGAAATAAGCGACGCCTTGCATCGGCTTAAGCTCGCTTGGTGCAATCGGAAGCGGTGTTAATGAGATACCAGAAAGCGAGCTTCTTACTAGATCTACGATCTTATTGTTACTGCTTAACTTAGCCGAAATAGGGAACAGCTCATTAAGCTCTGTACTGCTGATGTCGGATTTAACACTCAGAACGAAGCGACGGTTATAAACGCTGCTTGGGTCTTTGATTAAGGTGCGAAGTAGACGGCGTTTCTCAAACAGAGAAATATCCCATTTGAATTCGATGACTGAATCTTGCTGAACCAGTGTGAGTAGGTTTCGTAGGCTCGAAAACAACGGGTTAAAGTTGTCATAGAGCTTGTCATATTTTAGAGGCTGACATTCACTTGGAATCGCTGGTGTTAACGCCATGACTTGAGCTTCAAACTGTTTTAGTTTTGAATACAGTTCATGGGTTGGGTACTTGGTATTGCTGATGGTCAACTCAAACCACGGTAGCCAGGTGTTGAGAGTTTGCAGCCATAGAAAATCTTGCATCATAGACTGAGGGCTTTTTTGACCTTGGCCAGCTTCAATGCGTTTTAAAAGGTTTTGAGCTCGGTTGCTTACCAGTGCGTGGATCTCTTTGACTCGTTCACTGAGTAGGGTTGAAGCGCCGTAATGCAAGCAAGCAGGGATGAAGGCTCTATCAAGCATCACTTCGTCTGAGTCGCTGATTTCTAAAATCTTAGCTACTGGAATTAGGGTAAAGCCAGAGGTGTCTTCTCCCGCGAATTTGAGTCCGATATTGAGCTGAGCTACGTCGACTTCGACACTGGCGTTTTCGGAGGTAGAAGTATCGAATACATTGATTGAACGGGTGATGTAACGACTCTGTTCTTGGCCATCTTCGCTGTAGTCATTATTGCCTTGCAAAGAGATTGGCAGAGCAAGGTAGACGATAGTTTCAATGGTGCCTTGCGGAATATCGACAACAATCTCTTGCTTGAGGTTGAATTGGGTTCCATCGGGGAACACACCTGAACAGCTCGGTATAGACAGCTTACCGATCTTTAAGAGATCGTGGTTAAGCACTAGCTCGGTGATGCCAAAGAAAGGGGCAAAACCAGCCAGTGTTTCAATGTTCTGACGAATGTAGTTTTGCACATAGCGGTCTTGCTGCTGAAAGTGCTGAGGGGCAATAAACATCCCTTCTTGCCACACTACTTTTTTGAAAGCGTCCACGTAAAATCCTTTTCTATTATTTTTATATATTGGCTTTTTTATTAAAAGATTTGCCACCAGCTCGAGTCAGGCTGTATCACGGCTAACTCTGCTTTCTTCCCTGTAATCGTTAACTCTAAGGTTTGCTCTGGATCGGAAGGCATAATCAAAACGGACTTGGTTGTGCCATTCTGGTAATCCGCGAATTCGACCAGAGCTGCAATGTATTGCGTGTTTTTGTTGATGTCTAACGTCAGCTTTTGCTCTGAGTTAGGCAGTACTATCGGTAACACCTGTTTTGAAACTAAGTTTGCCGCCAATAACTGTAGGTCATTGTTGTATAAATCAATAAACGGTAATTGCTTAAACAGTTGTTGATCCGTCAATTGGTAAAGCCTAACCACAACTGGGTTCGCTTGGTCGTCGTTGTATTGGTTGACGGTCGCATCAGCTTTAACGGTCAACGAATATTGAGTGACAACAGGAGCTGGGTCCGATGAAGAACATGCTGTGATCAGTAAACAAAGCGATAAGAGTATGAGGCGTTTCATTCTCTTTCCTCACTTTGCTTCTGCATGTTCTCCATAAACAACGCTTTGAATTGACGTCTGAAATCCCCGTTGTCTTGACGATGTTGAAAATGCTTTCGGTAAATTTTCCAATACTTTTTATCTTTGTTGGTAAAAATGCCGCTACTGACATATTCACTAAATTGGCTCTCAAGCTGCTTTGGTGCGAACTCATTTAAGAACTGATCAACGGTTTGTTCTAGGGCGTCGAACAGCGCTTTTTGTTGAAGCTGAGGATTCTTTAAGTATTGTTGGTTCTTTTCGGTCAGCGTGATGAGCTTGTCGATCGACTCTTCTATACGCGTATTGTTCTCAACATTGACGGGCAGATATTCTAACTCTGCAGAAGAGAGCATGTTGTTATCGGCGTGAGAGATTTCGTCTACTTCAATATTCGGTATGACTTTGTCATCGTCCAAATCTTCAAATGGGTCAGATGAGAAGGGGTCGTCACTCAGAACATTCTTAGAAGAGAAGTTCGAGGTCTTCTGAACGGTAGCAACTTCTGGTGAGTCATCTAAAAAGTCAGTATCGCTGTCATCAAGCTTTAAGTTAAAAGGTTCTATAAAAGTGTCATCCTGTGTGGTGTTATTGGCCGCGTTGACTTTTGGATCACTCAATAAGCTAACCAGCAGTGTGTAGCCACCAAGTTTGATGATGTCGCCGTCGGTAATGACGTACTCTTTCTCTTTTGCCAAAGACTTGTCGTTTAGCGATACGCCGTTGTTACTGATGTCTTTAATCACGTAACCACGATCTGTCGGGTAGAGCTGACAGTGAGTTCTAGAGATCCACTTTGACTGATCGGGTAGCGCAATATCACATGACGGAGAACGACCTAAGCTTCCGCCACTTTCGGGCAGATACGTCACTCTAGAGGAAACAACCTCTTCAGCAGGTACAGAAATCATGTGGACACTGATGGACAATGGCTACTCCTTGCACTTGGATATGGCTGAATTAAAACTGTCTAAGAAACCCGAATAGGTTTTAAGGAATCGATTCGAAAAATAGACCCCCATATCCTTGGTATCCAAATTCGTCGAATTGAAGTAATCGAGTGGTAAAGAGGCTTTGTTCAATTCTCTTTTAAAGACCAACTCATCTTCTAAAACAACATCAATTTCCCTTTGTTTTAAAAGTCTTAGTAATACTTTAGCATCTCGTGGCTGCTTAACGACGTTAAATCCATTACGTTTTAGCCAAAACCATTTGTTTGAGCCAAATTTGGCAGAAAAGTTAAGGTTTAATTTTGACAATTCATCAACCTTCGGCTCCACTCCTGGGCCAAAATACCAATTCAACGTCTGTTTTGCGATGGGTGCTGAGAGCGTAGCGTATTCATCACGCTCAGAAGTTTTAGTGGCGACGAAAAAGCCGTGTTGGCTACCGCTATGCACGCGCAGTTGTGCGTCCGACCAAGTTGTCATTGTGAGTTGGTAAGGCTGTCCCATGATACCTAAGGCACATTTAACCTTGTCCAAAGCAATTCCTTGCATTGTCGCGTTTTCGTAGCTTTGGTAAGGCGGCCAATCTTGTGTAGTCAGCATTAGGCGAGATGGCCCAATTTTTACTTGAGCAGAGACACTCATCGACCAAAACGTCGAGATGAGTAGGGTGACTAACGATAGTCTGATGGTAGAGGCTCTAGTTAACGTCATTAGAGTGTCCTATCACTTCAGAAATCTTCAAAATAGACACTGGCGGGTAATAGTCGAGCTTGTGTGCAGCCTCGATATTAACAATATAGGAATATTGGCTTAGTGATTCTATTGGGATGTCTGAAGCTTTTTGAGTTCCTTTCAATATGTTCTTCGCTTTGTATCCAGCGAATTGACCAACATTGTAGTAACGGCTAACAATGCCAAACAGGGCCTTATGTTTTCTTATCGGGCTCTCGGTCGCCGAAAAAGTAGGTATACCTGCGGAATGTAGCCCCGATACGACTTCCCCACCTTGGGTGATAATGTATGAATCCGGGGGTAAATAAGCCATATCGATACCATCACGTTTCATATTGTTTATCGTGATGTTAATTAAGTCGCTATTTGACTTGGTTTTATCAATGTTTAATGGGTACAACATAACACGCTTGTTATAAATTTCCGATAACTCCATCATTTTATTTGCGGTGATAATCGAATTATTTTCGTCAGCGTTATATATAACCCCAAGGCTTGAAATGTTATTGAGCTTTTCTATCGCTTTAAACTGTATTTCATGGGGTACGATGTGCGATACACCAGTAAAGTTTCTGTCTGTTGAAGATAAATCAGTGATTAACTTAGAGCCCACCGGGTCGGTCACGATACTGAATACGACCGGCGTCGTATTATTTACTCTAAATTCACTAGGTTCTGTGTAAGTTCCTAATAAATTCAATGTGATAGTTGTACCAAATGAATAAATGAGGTCAGCTTCTTTATATTCTAGATCTCTTATATGTTGTTTGAGCTTAGCTTTATCTCGGTTTGCATCAAGAACGGTAAATCTCACATCAATATGTTGGGATAAATAATCCATGAAGCCTTGTTCAGCATCCGTTACTCCTCGCCATAATAAAAGAATGACGTGTTTTTCATCACTTTTAGCGAATGAGAGGGGCGACATTAAAATAAAGCTAAGAACGAACACTATAAATCTCATGATTGAACCCCTAGCTTCTGTTTATCAGATTTCAGGAATATCGAGAAAAACACAATTAAACTAAAGGAACTCGCGAGAAGCGACGCGCCAAATATAAGAATGGTTTGGTCGTAACCGAAGATACTCAAACAAACCCCAGCCAGCATTGGCCCCGCGATATTACCGATACGCTCTGTAAGTCTAAATATACCGATGATTTTTCCCTTCTCGATGCCCTGACCAGACAGGAGGTCGATGACCAAAGGTATTTGTGGAGAAACACAGATGCCGTGTGCAATACCAATAATGATCACGATGAGTAGCAGCCCTAATGTGCCTTGGAAGAAGTAGAAGTTGAGCAAGGCAAGGGATGAAAGCAAACCACCGATAAAAATGAAGGCCATTTTGTTTTTAAGCTTATCAACTAATATCGCGCTTAATGGTGAAATTAATATGATCGCGAGGCCATACGCCATAATCACCCGTCCAGAAACAGAGCTGCTTTCGCCTAGGAATTGCAGATAGACAGGGCAGATGTAGTAGAGGAAGCCTGTCAGTACGATCTTCGCCGGTATCGCACTGAATATCGTAATTAGCGCAAAATACTTATTACTCAACAGAAGCTTAAAGTCTTTCAGCTGAACGGGTTTACTCGCGTTGCTGGTAGTCGACTTTTCAAAGAACACATAGACTAGCAAGACACTCAATGTTGCCAACAGTCCTGCGAGCATAAATGTTTCTGAGTATCCAAGTTTCTCGGCGAGGATCCCGCCAATAGCGGCGCCACATAAAGAGCCAGAGAAGAATGATGACAAGAAAGTCGCCATTCCTTTGGTGCGATTAGAGTCGTTAGTGGTATCTGATACATAACCTTGTGCTGAAATAAAGACGATACCGTAGCCTACAGCGGTAAAAGCTCTAGCTACCAACAAGAGTTCGAGAGATTGAATGAAAGCAGTAGCAACTAAGCCAATACAAGTGATGAGTCCACCTGTCATCAATGAATGCCTTCTGCCTACTTTATCTGACCAGTAACCTGCAAATGGCAGTGAGATAGCCCAGCACAACATGAACAGAGAAATGGGTAAGCTCGTAACTAGGTTTTCAGGGATCCAACCGGTTGTGTTTTCCAGTGAAGAGACAAACCTAGGGAAGAAGGCGAGTGAAGATGCTTCTGAGAACACCAATAAAAATAGGGGCAAGCGAATGAATCGAAAGTCTTGCTTGTCAATGTCTTGTGATGGTTGATTAGGGTTTAGCTTGGTAATGGCTTGATTAGTCAGGTTGAGCAGCTTGCCAATTTCGTCGCGCGTAGAGATCTTGGCTAAGTGATTCACGATGTCGCGGTTGACCAACATGAACACTTTCTTTACCTGATTCCAAGGCGAAATAATCATGAAGTTACACATGAACAGAATGATTTCTGCAACCACAAGGCAAGAGGCAACCAACACGGTAATCATGTCCATGACGCTTTCTTTAAGCAGGTTAATGATCAAGTTGTTGTCGGTGGTGACATTCAGTTGAATTGTGTGGCTGTTGTTGAGTGAGAATGTCGATTCGCGGATAGAAGGGTGATCGATTTGTTCCGCAGGATAACGATAGGAAGTACCCGATTGTCCTTCAAAGTTAATCGATAGGATCTCGCTATGATGATCAACGAAGAACGCAAATTCGTCTTCTAGACCATGTAGCTTATCGGCAGGAACGCCTTTATCGAGTAGCTCTTTAATCATTTGATTTAAAGAGTCGCCAATCAGGTTGGACTTCTGTTCGAGCTTAACCTCGTAAATCTGTGAAAACTTGTCTAAAGATTGATACGAAACTCCTAGGTTAGCAATGATCGTCAACAGGATAGCAAGAGAGATGATAAACACAGGAAAGTGTTTGTTTTTCAACTTCTCAAACTTAGACAATGAATTCGGGGATTGCAGCGCCTTGTGAGCTTGGGTAATCATTGGCAGTAATTCATCCGAATCGGTCGCGGACTCAAATATTGCAGTTGCGCCTTTTACTCGGCCGACAATACCTTTCAATAGATACTTCAAGGCGACAAAGGCAAATAGGCAAGAGAGTAGTATCCAAATTGCCGAATAGAGGAACTGGAGCTTGAGTAAGAAGGTTTTTTGTTGTTCTAACAGAGTTGTGGAGTAGTAGAGCTTTACTTGCCCCTCAACTAATCCAAAAGAGTTGGTGATATCGAGCGATAGCTGACGGTTATTCTCGTTGCTTTGTTCTCCGGTACCAAACAGTCGTTCGCCAGAGCTTGAGACGACAACCAAGGCGGTAATACCGTCAACGATTTTCAATCGACGATCCAGCATGCCTTGTATGTTTGATATTGCAGAGAGAGGCAAGCCTAAACTGATCGCTTGGTTGATATCGTTATGTGTTTCTTCTAATACTATTTCATAGATGGAGTCGGAGGTTTCAGTGAGCCTTTTCTCGAAATTAAAATAGTTCAGCGTTGCATTTAAGGTGATGGAAAACAGCAAAACCGCCATGATAGCAAGCATCAACTTAACCCGAAGTGACAGGTTAATTAATGAAGGTTTGATCAATGTTTGGCTGGCTTTGCTGTTCATAGTTAAAACCTACTTAATCGATAAATCGAAGTCAGCACTATTGTTGGTCGCGCTAACGGTGACTTGAGTAATAGGTTCGCTTCGGCTGAGTCGACCAATACACTCTTCAGCTAATCTCGGCATCAATGAGCGGTTAATGATTTGCTCGACTGCACGGCCACCTGTCGTTGGATCGGTATTACGGTCAACCACGAATTGAATGAAGTCTGCGTCCCAAGTAAAGGAAGCTTGATATTGTTCTGCGAGTTTCTTCTTGATTCGATTTAACGAGATCTCAGTGATTTTCGCTAACTCTTCATCGTTAAGCGGGTAGTAAGGGACAATGGTTGTTCGTCCTAAGAAAGCAGGTTTGAAGTATTGCTGTAAGTCCGGACGAATCGATTCAAGTAGCTCGTCGTTGTCGATACGGTCTGTGGTTTTAGCGCACACATCACAGATAGCTTGGTCAGCTGCGTTCGACGTCATGATGATGATGGTGTTTTTGAAATCGACAGTTCGGCCTTCACTGTCTTTGATATGGCCTTTATCGAAGATTTGATAGAACAGGTCATGCACGCCAGGGTGTGCTTTCTCCATCTCATCCAACAGTAGTACTGAGTATGGGTTACGTCGGATAGCTTCCGTTAACACACCGCCTTCACCAAAGCCGACATAGCCAGCAGGTGAGCCGAGTAGCATCGAAATCTTATGCTCCTCTTTAAACTCGGTCATGTTAATCACGGTAAGGTCGTTGCTACCTCCGTACAGTTGCTCCGCAAGTGCCATGGCGGTTTCAGTTTTACCCACACCACTAGGGCCACACATCAGGAACACACCAATCGGTTTACGATTATCGGTTAACCCAGCGCGTGATATGCGAATCGCTTTTGCGAGCTCGTTTTTTGCGACATCTTGACCAATAACTCGAGTATTAAGCTCGTCTTCTAAGGTCAGCAGCTTGGCGATTTCATCACTCATCATGTTGCCAACAGGAATACCGGTCCAATTCGCAATCACTTGAGCAATGGTGTTGTCGTCAACCATGGCGTAAACAAGAGGTTCTTCACCTTGCAGATCGGCCAATTCAGTACGCAGGGTGTCGAGCTGTTTTTGCTTGTTAGCGTCAACAGCGTCTTGCTCTTGTTCTTCCGTTATCTCTTGTTGAACCGCTTTGATTTGGTCAACTAACTCAATCTCTTTCTCCCAGCGTGTGTAATATGCTGCCAATGCTTGTTGGTTTTCTTCAATCGATTGTGTGAGTTCTTTGATCAATTCAGCGCTATTTGAGAACAACGCATCTTCTTTTTCTAACGCCGACTTTTCGTTTTCTTGGTAACGAATAGTTTGCTCTAACGTTTCCAATACTTCTGGTTTCGCGCCTTGTGTCAGTGCGATTCGTGCACTGGCAGTATCAAGCAGGCTAATCGCTTTGTCTGGCAGTTGGCGACTTGGCAGGTAACGGATCGATAAGTTGACCGCGGCTTCAATCGCGGATTCAGCAATAAAAGCGCCATGGTGAGCTTGTAATGAAGCCGCCACACCACGCAGCATTTGCATCGCATCTTCTGCGTTAGGCTCTTCAATGGTCACGACTTGGAATCGGCGTGTTAGAGCAGGATCTTTTTCGAAGTACTTTTTGTATTCCGCCCAAGTTGTCGCGGCGATGGTTTTGAACTCACCACGCGCCAAGGCTGGTTTGAGAAGGTTGGCCGCGTCGTTTTGTCCGGCAGCGCCGCCTGCACCAATAAGGGTGTGGGCTTCATCGATAAATACGATGATGGGTACTTCTGAGCTTTTCACTTCGTTGATGACGTCTTTTAAGCGGTTTTCAAACTCACCTTTAACGCTCGCACCAGCTTGCAGTAAGCCAAGGTCTAAAGAGTGGATTTGCACGCCTTGTAGAGCACTAGGAACTTCGTCGGCTGCAATTCTTAACGCTAAGCCTTCAACAACAGCGGTTTTACCTACGCCGGGTTCACCGACCATAATTGGGTTGTTTTGGCGTTTACGACACAAGATATCAATCGCTTTTCTTACTTCGGCATTACGGCCAGAAATAGGATCGATATTGCCGTCAATCGCTTGTTGAGTCAGATTAACCGTGTACTTGCTCAGTGCGTCGTTACCTGCGGGTGTGGTATCGACAGAGCCACCGGCTGAGGGCGTTGCAGAATTACGGGCAATAGGGGTTTTCTTTATCAGACCTTGTAGAGATTCGAGTGAAACACTGCTCAGAGTTTCTAGCTGCAGGGTGCTGACGCCTAACACGTTCTGTTGCATCAACGCTTGAATTAGATGCAAGCTGACGATTTCGCCATGACCATAGTTTACCGATGCAATCATCCAAGCATCTTTGATTAATTCAGTTAAGCCATGGCTTAGTGTCGGCTGACCTTCGCTGCCTTTTGGAAGCATAGATATTTTCTTGGAAAGCTCATTCACTAAGGCGTCTAATGACAGCTTTTGAGATTCGCACAACGCCATTAGCTTCGGATCTTTTTGGGAAATAAGCTGAAGGATCCAGTGTTCTGTTTCTATCGCTCCAACACCTTGGTTCATCGCCGCGCCCGCAGACGCTTCCAACGCTTGCTTCAGTTCGGGAGATAGCTTTCCTACTAAGTTAGTGAGAGTTACTTGTGTCATAGTCAATTCCTTGTATCTCTAAAATCTACACATTCCGTATTTATGAACTACAAAAGCAAAATCTTTACGGTTTCATTGGGGTTACGCTCAGGTGCAAGGTAGTCAATTTCACCTAAACGAGCGGCTATAGAAACCTTGCTTGATAAACGGGGTTTGGTTAAATATGAACGTTTGACGTTCAGATAAATGGCAACAGGCGTACTGTCTTTTAAATAGTGCTGAGTCAAAGACAACACGGCTTTTGCAAATTGTTCATCTTTTTGAATCTCGAGGAACTCATTTCTGTTCTTTGGGGTAACAAAAATACTCAAGTTGTTGAAATGGGCTAAACAAGTTTTGCCGACCAAAAAACCTTGCCCTAAGCGACTGTTAAAATCTCGATTAACACCAATGCGAGTTAACGAGTCGGTCGGCAATAGACGCTGTTCAAATGCTTTGCATTCCACCTCGATGGAATATGGGAAAAAGTCATTTAAAATCTTTTTCAGAGTCGTCAGGTTTCGGCTTTGCTGGCTTAGCAGTAGTGAATATTGGAGATACTCTTTGTGCTCTTTTCCAAGCGCAGCAAAGTGATTCAATAATGCTGTTTTCTTTGGATTTTGCTCACTTTCAACGAGCAGCCAACGTCGAGCATTTGTTCGATAGGTGATTTCAAAGTGCCGTTGATTAAATACGTCCAGAAAATCTTGCAACGAATGATCTTCATTGTGGATCGCGGCTAACAACTCTTCGTATATGTAATTAGGTATCACGCCTTTAACGCCCGAGAGCGCTTGTTTTGCCAATCTGAGTTTGGCTTTGTTCCCCTTTAACGAGAAGTATTGGATCTCTTGAGGGTTGCCAGTCGGCATCGCCTCCGATTTCAATTGGATCTGTATCGGCGCGCTACTTTGGGACTGAAGTTGCTCCAATAGCCTCATTGCCTGAGAGAAATCGTACTTTTCAGGCTGAGCGGCTAGGTCTTCGATGAAAGGCTTCATATGTCCCCCTTACAGTCTAAGCTCTGGTTATTTTCAGCTCGCATCATTGCCGATATTCGCTGAGTTATAAGCACAATTGACTACCGTGAATCTTAGGGTACTTTTTAACGACACCATCTCGTCCGTAGATTCGGATCTTGAGTTGTATATATCGATCAAAACTACAAAACTGTTGGAAGAAGCGATTTAACACGTCGGCAAACGCCAAGTAGGGCGAGGCTGCATCGAGTGTGAGTTCAATCTCGGTTCCTGGAGAGAATACATTTTTGCCCAGAACGCGAATCGCAGACACTTGAGAGTTAAACGTGATCGAGTGAATCATTTGAATTTCAGCGCTCGATACTTGTTCTCGGCTGCACAAACTCAACATATGCTTGAGGTCAGCAACCGGATTACTAGACTGCACCAGTGATGAAAAGTTGGTGTTCAGTAAGCTAATGAATTCCCAATGGATATTTTGGTCGAGTTCCTTTGTTATGGGTGCCGAAGGCGGATAAATAGGCGAAAAATCACCGGGTAAATCAATACTCTCTAGGCATTCCAGAGTGCCGTTTACGCCACACGCTTGCTTGCCATTTGTACACAACAAGTGAGTGCCAAGCAGCTTACTAAATTCAGCCTCTGGCGCTTTAGATAGCGAGATTGCGATGCTCATTTCACCAAAGTGATTGTGTTTACTTTGCCAGTAGTCATATTGCTGATTGTGGGTGTATTTCTCTTTAAAAAGAGGAACTAACGGTATTTCACCGTTAGGTGTGATTTCGTACACCTTCTGAATTTCGATGATTTCAATATTGTTGTCGCTGTGCGCGTCGGCATTCACAGGAACTGAAAGGGTTCTGTGATCGTATGCAATAGGTTCACCTGTCTGCTCAAACAAGTTAATTGCTGGCATTACGTTTAACTTGAAAACATCTTTATTGAATAGACGGATAAATTCGGATGGCAATGACGACATGAACAAGTTAATGATGATTTCTGACTCATCAAATTGGCCTGCGTAATCCGCAAAGTTCTTAAGCCTAAAGAACTGTCGCTTCTCTTTGAAAAAGAAAAACTCGTTAATCAGTTGGTAGCCCGTGAATTGATTACCATGCTCAGGTAAAAACTTAAACTCGAGATCGCTGATTCGATTTTTAAGCTGGTGGCTATCAATGGTGACATGTTGAGCGCATTCGCTATCTGAGATAGAAATCGCTAAGGTGTTATTGAGAAGAAGCTCGACTAGAGAGTCCGCATTGTTTTCAAACCCTTTGACGAAGAAGTCGAGGTCATTCAGTTCTAAATGGCTGAAATGTACTTCGGGGTCGCCAGTGTTCAGTGAAATCTGAACGACCGCTGAGCTTTGATTAGCTGATTTGGGTCTGTTGAAGCTAAACGGGGCGCTTAGCGCTTTGATGTTGCCTAAGCTAAATGGTGCTATTTTGAGTTCATCGACGGTTCTAAATAGGCATTCGTTTTTTGTGTTGGTGCTCGAAAACAGCGAACCTTTTGGCAAAGTACTCGATTCAATAGGGCCTTCTTCAGCAACTAACTCAAGATAAGCAACGCTAGGAACGGTTTGTATATAAGACGGATAGAGCACTCCTAATATACCTTCGATGACCTCAGGTAACTGCTCTGATAGTTTCTTTTCTACTTTAGCATTTAATAGTGCGACACCATCTAATAGACGAGCCATGCTAGGGTCTTCAATCTTACCTTGATGAATATTGAGCTTCTCAGCGTGCGTCGGGTATTCCTGACCGAACTGACCTAACGAACGGCGCACAAAAGCCAGTTCTTGCTCGAAATAACGCATAATAGGTTCAGTCATAGTTATCTTCTTCTAATGAGGTTGTTAGGTCACTTAATGCGATTTTGGAGTCAAAGATAAGGTCTTGTTCGCCATGACTTGTCTTAACCTTGGCGATGATGTTGAACGATAGTGAGTTTTCACCCTCTTTGCGCTCTCCAAGCTCTACCGAGATGTCATGGAGTCGTGGCTCAAAGCTTTTTATCCACGTTTCAATACGCAGAGTCAGCTGTGTTTTTTCTAGAGTGGCACTCAGCAATTGAATATCTTCGATACCAAACTTTAAGTTCGAGCGATTGACTTCTATCAGTCGGTTATCGATATCTGTCAATGATGCTTCAGCTTCAAGGAGCTTGGTGAGATGGAACTTGATGTCTTCAATCTCCGCATCCTGATAGGGCTTTGAATCACTGATAAAGGTCTTCCAAAAACTCATTACGCCACCTCATTTAGGTCGGTGGTCAGCACAACTTCACCACTGAAGTAATCAAATTGGTATTGAGGAACAATACGCAGAGTACAAGCGAAGCTGCCAGCTTGAGAACTCGATTCCGTCACGCTCACTTTGGCGAAGCTGAGTGGGTATTTGGATAAGGTTTCCTCATTGGCAAATGAAACGTTACTCGAGAACTTTTCAATCCAATGGGTCAAAAACAGTTCACACTCGGTCGCGTTGTTGAAGCTGCCGATCATCTCTCTTACTTGAACTTTTAGGTAATGAGCAATTCTGCAAGACATCAGTGTGGTTTGAATCTGCGTGAGTACTTTGTCATTGTCGTTTTGTCCGCACTGCCAAATTGAGTTGTTACCATTGAAGTAAAACTTGTCGGTCAAAGGGCTTTTTGCGAGTGGGATAAAGCCGCTTTGAGCGTAGAAGTTCGACAGTTGGCCGAACAAGCTGATATCCGTCACTGGTTTTTGCAGGTGACTGTCGAAATAGTGATTGGTTGGTAGGTTAACGACGGCACCTTGCAGCTTGTCGTTCCAACGGGATTTTAGGAAGCCAAACCAGTTCACGCGGTGAAATTCTCGCATGATAGTGGTAGCCAGTACCATATTGGCTAATCCCCAAGCACCTTGACCTTGCTCGTTGTAAATGAAGCCAGCGCGTCGATTCTTGTATGCGTCTCTCAGGCGGATTTGTGGTAGCGCCATGCCAATAAAGCGAGAGCTCGGCTTACTGCGTAAATCCTGCCACGCTTTAAAGTCGGGGCCGGAAAGGATCTTATTGATACGTTCGATATCAGATAACCAATCGGCACCGCTTTCACCAAAGAAGGTTGCTACGGGAGAAAACAACATAGGGCAGAGTGTTGCTTCGCCTAATTTGCCTAACAATTCTACGGTAAACAGATCGTCGTAGTCGGCATCAAAATCGATATCCATTGAGATAGGGTGGCTAAAGGTGATGCAACCAAAAGGGTGACCACCTAAGGTATTCAGTTCGTTATTGCCGATCTTGTTATACAAGTCACTGGATTTGGTGGAATAGGCTTGATTGACGTCGCTAGAGATCTCAGCCCAGTTCATATCGAGCAGTTTTACATGCGCTCTTTGGTAACTGACGGGTAAGGAAACAAGCTGCTGAAGGCTTAACCAGTTACGTTCCAGTTTTTGAAACTCTGGTTCATGGAGGACTTCATCAAGCTGTAAACTGAGTTTGGAATCGATTGCTGATATAAGTGTAGATATCAATGAAATTAGTGAGGATTTAGAGCTTAAGGAGTGTTTGTCTAGCTCAGATAACAGAGATAAAGCCTCTTTCATAAAGGTATTATCTGTGTCATCTAATTGATTGAATTTGTTTTGCCATTCTGTATTTAACTTCATACAAAATTTTTGGCCGGATTGCTCCGGCCAAATCCATATTAGCCTGGAATCTTAGCAACCATTCGAACTGAGGTCGTCAGTTCTTCAAGTTGTAACCAAGGTCTTAGATGAGCGACAGCTGAGTATGCGCCTGGCTTACCAGGTTGCTCGACCACTTCAATGCGAGATTCACAAAGAGGGGTTTTTGCACGTTGCTCATTACCAATGGCACCTGCATTGGTGTATTGGTCGATCCATAGTTGCAGCTCTCGTTTGATATCCGGAGCTTCAAGATTCGAGCCTAACTTGTCGCGACCCATTACTTTCAGGTAGTGGGCGATACGGCTACTTGCCATGATGTAAGGCAGGCGAGCTGAAATTGCCGCGTTTGCCGTTGCATCTGGGTCCGTGAAGGTTTTAGGCTTCTGAGTTGTTTGACCACCGATGAACACAGCGTAGTTAGAGCTTTTGTAGTGAACCAAAGGAAGGAAACCAAGGTCAGATAGCTCTTTCTCACGCTCATCCGTTAGGTTAACTTCTGTTGGGCACTGCTGAAGTAGGTCGCCCGCTTCAGACTTGTACGTTAGGTTTGGAAGGTTCTCGACCTTACCGCCGTTATCCAGACCACGAATAGACGTACACCAACCTGAAGCCGTATAAGCTTGAGTCATTTTAAGACCCAGATCATACGCTGCATTAGACCAAACTAACTGATCATTGCTGGTTGGCTTAGGATTACCATCCATATCAGTACCAAGCTCTTCATAAGCGAAGACATCAGTACTCAAACCTTTGTCACCATAAGGTAGGCGAGCAAGAGTTCGTGGCAGTGTTAGGGTTACGTAGCGAGCATCATCACTCTCACGGAATGAATTCCACGCAGCGTAAGCCGGAGAGTCGAAACCCGCAGCAACAGGCTTGCCTTCAGAGAATGTTTGGAAGTCATTAAACTCGAACATCTCAGCATTGGCTGCAGCAACGAATGGTGCGTGACACGCTGCAGCAACTTCACCCATGTAGCGAAGCAGAGCAACATCTTCATCTTTCGCACTGAACTCGTAATCACCGATGAATGTGCCGTATGGTTCACCACCCGCAGTACCGAACTCACCTTGATAAACCGCATTGAATAATGGGCTACGGTCAATCGCTGGTGCATCTTCAAATTGATCAAGCAGCTCTTCTTGAGTGTAATCGACCATTTTGATCTTTAGATCACGACCAAGTTCGCTCTCTTTAACGAGTTTTTGTAGACCACGCCAAGAGCCTTCGAGCTTCTGTAAGTCTTTTTGTTGCATGACTTCAGATAACTGTTGAGATAGCTTTTTATCTATCTCAGAGATAGCGTTTTCAATTGTTTTTGTAACGTTCTTATCCCACGTCACGGTGCCAGAAAGAGCTTGCTCTGTAAGTACAGAAAACAGTTCTTTTGTCGTGTCTGCAGGAGTTTGAGTGGTTGCTTCAATCGCACGGTCTAGGAAACTCAGTGAGCCTTCCGCTGCTTCCGGTTGCGCTTGATTCTCAGTTTCAGTACTCATTACTCAGCCCCTTCTTCTTTAATGCCAAGCTCATCAGAAAGAGCATTAATCGTATCTGCACTTTGTAGAACTTCTTTAAGCAGCTTTTCTAGATCGCGGGAACGATCAGCTTTAGAAAGAAGTACCTTCAGTTGATTACGGGTTTCGACGAGTTTTTTCAGCGGTTCAACCTGTTCGATAATTGCCTCAGGTTCGAAATCTTTCATCGAGTCAAATTTAAGGCTCGCTTCAAACTGGCTGTCATCACCGGCAAGTACATTGTCTACTTTTAGGGATAATTCAGGGCCAACACGCTTCATTACAGTGTCGAAGTTGTCTTTATCAACGTTATAGAAGGTACGATCTTCCACTTCTTCTTTGTCTTGCTTATGGCCTGAGTAGTCACCAATAACCCCAACAACAAAAGGGAGCTCTTTGGTTTCTACAGCGCCATTAGTCTCAACGTCATAGGTAATACTTACGCGGTTCTTACTTACGCGTTTATGTTGGGAATTTAGTGCCACGGTAACTCTCCTTGTTTAATTACTTAGCAGTTGAAGTAACTTTAGCTGTAGTAGCATCGAAGCCAACCTCAGGGCCTTTCTCGATCTTACCGCCGTCTGCTTCAATGTAGTAAGCCTTAGAAATTTCTGTGTAGGTTAGGCTGAAAGATTCGCTTGGAAGTGAACCGTCTGTGCCAGACATGTTATAGCTAGACATACGAGCCATCTTAAGCGTTAGAATCAGATATGGATCAGCACCGGAACCTTCACGGTTTGGTTTTGTCATAACGATTTCAACAGTGCGACCTTCTGGACCCGGCGCATATAAGAAAGTGGTTAGATGAGGTGTTGCACCATCACAGCCACGAGTCATGTTGACTTCACCAAGAGCAACCATACCTTGGTCCGCATTGTTTGCATTACCTACATCGATACCAACACCACGTACTGCACTCCAAGAAACGCTATCAAGTGCAAAGAATCCATCTTTACCCCCGATCTTTTCTACCGTTGCTGCACCTTTTGGTGTCGTACCATCAATTCTCATAAAAATAGAAGCCATTACTTTCTCCTTGCTCAACGCATTAATGTGCTTTACCACTCAAAATCTTGCAGGCTGCTCGATGATGAGTTGGAAGTCGGTTCAGATGTTTGGTTTGTATCTGTCGTACTATTTGAACTATCAGGAACTGGCGATACTGCCGCTGGCTCTTCAATAGTCGGTGTTGCTACCGGAGTTCTCTCCGGAGCGGAAGTCATTACTGGAACGGATTTTCCTGACAAATCGGTTTTGTCTAGGTTGTCCATTCCTGTCATTTGATTGATTTGGGCGATGACACTTTCATTGCCAACCATTTCTTGGAGTAACTCAGGGAAGCTCATATAGCCCCAACGAATTGAACGTTCGAGTAAGAATGCAATTGGGCTATGAGGTTCGGTTTCTTTAAAGTACTCTGCGATTTTTCTAATTTCTTGAAACGCATGATCGCGATTAACAATGCCATTGATGCTCGAGACGTTTTGAACAATCGTTTGAGTTTGGTTTTGGGAGGTAAGGCTGTTTAGTGCTTGGGTTTGCCCGTGACTAGCCACGCTTCCGTTACCTTGGTTTACCGGATTAGTTTCCCCAGAATTTTGGCTTGTTTCAATGGCTGGGCTCGAGTCATTCTGGGGGGCACTAGCTTGCTGTAGTGCCGAGTGTGTCGAATCGCCTTCTTGAGGTGCGTCTGTTGAGTTTTGGATAACGTGAAAGTTGTCATCCAACGGCCAAGGAGCGAATTTTTCTCCAACAAGGAAATGTATCGCTTTAATTAAGTCACGTACGTTTGTCTTAATGAAGTTGAAGCTGATTACGGTCGCACCAACAGCTTGGCATTTTTCAGCTAAGTTTTTCTCTGCAATCTCTAATTCATTAAAAATACTCGCTAGTAGATAGAGTGTTTCTGAAACACTTCCATCAAATGAGCCTAATGCTGATTCTTTTAGCTCTGCGATATTGCCTTTACGCTCTGCAGTGAGGTAATCACCAAAAGTAACGCCTGCGCAAAAATTAAGCATTTGAAAAGGAATATAAACGGAGCTTGAATCAACAGACTCACCAACGAGTTGAAGTAGGGGTTTAGTTTTAAATTCAGTGATTTCCTTTGCTTTCCCTGCATCGTCAGAAGCTTTGAGTTTTGCTTCCGGAAGCATAGGGTTTAGCGTATCCCAAAATTGGTCGATGAAAAGGTTTAAAGCCGGGATAGCATTAGCAAGGTTATGAAATGGTTGAGAAGTAAAAAGTTGGCTCGTGATGTACCAACCTAATATCTCTAAGTCTTTAGACTGTGAAGTCAGCGTTTCCTCTGAAATCTTTCTTAATTCAGCCCAGTTGTCTGTATTGGCATCGACGATAGCGGGATCAGACGATGCATCAGGCGTTTCAACCAACTGTCGAAATGAGGATTGAGCGCTATTGTAAACGTTTCTCAAACTGCGATAGGCACTTCGATCTAACTTCAAATAAGAGCCTGAAGGCTCTTCATCTGAGATTGGAACAAGTAGGCGAGCGATTTCTGTCATATACGTCCTGTAAAAATCTATTGTTATCCTGATCGCACCAAAGTGTCATGTTTGATACATAATCCTTATGTTTCGTAAACACTTGTTAACATTTATTAATTCTAGAGCTTTTTCGTGAAAAGTCTCATGCAAAATATATATTTACTCAAAACTTTGAACTTCATCTAAGAAAGTGGACCGATGTCACGGTTTTTTGAAACCCTATGAAAAGTAAGGTATTTAGCCTCCAATCATCACAGTTGGCATACCTAGAACAATCGTACCGCCGTGGCTGGTTGTATCTCCCATGCGTGCTGCTGGTTTACTCATTATGAGCACAGTGGCACTGCCTTTGATGATGCTATCTGGAGGCCCGACACATACGCACATGTCCCCAAGCGTCGCGGCTGGCATATTGCCAATGAGAACTGTTGGTACTCCGGGCCCACTGATTGGCCCACCTACGTGAGGGATCGGCGGAACAGCGGGTGTCTGCATTGGGCAAACGTGCATGTCAGTTAATCGTGCGGCTAACGTCATCAGTAACTCCTATGCCTTACTGCCTTTGGCAAGCTCAAGAGCAATACCAATAGATTTCTTATAGTACTCGTCGGTTTTATCCCAATTGGGCAGTGCTGCGGAGTGGTTTATCGCGCCTGCTACCGCTTTCGAATATAGAAAAGGGTCTGGGAGTACATTGGGTAAATCAGGTGCCACAATGCTGCCAGAACCATTCCAAAATACGGCTTGGGCTAACCAAGAAGGCCCGCAATTTAATTTGAGCTTATTAGAGAATAGTTCACTCTTGCGCCTTTGCTCTTCTGATGGCGATTTGACCCAAGCTTTGGCTGTGGAAATACATTGTTTTTGCATGGCAGACCAGACATCATTTCTCGCATCGAGCGTGTGCGCGCCCCACCAAATGGCTTCTCGAACCGGTAGTCCGTGAGCCAGAAACTGAACCAAATCGAAATAGAGCTCGTTTTCCAACAACGCTTCAATGGAGTCATCAATATTGAGTTCTTCATCGATCAGCGCTTGAGCTTCATCAGAGCTTGAGAACCTGTCGAGTAACTGTCGGCCTGTCTGATACGGAATCTTTTTATACATGTTTTCGTTCTACCTAAATTTGTACTGCGGCGTGGTTTAAGTGTTGGCGATTTAAATTCGCTAATTCACTTTAACAATCGCACCTTTTAACTCACCCATCACGCCACCATCGAAAGTGCCTTTTAGGCCGGATTTGAACTCGGCACTTAATGAACCTTCTGCTGAGAGGGTAGTGTCGGCTTTAATCGCGACACTGAGCCCCTTAATGCTGTTGGAGCTGGTTGCTTCTAAAGCTGTCGTCACACCGGAGATCTTGTTTGCAGATGTAGCCTTGCTGGTCACGTTCATCCCTTCGAGGTTGAGTGCACTGCTGGCTTTGATATTAATGTTGCTGGCTTCGATACTGATTGAAGATGAAGACATGGTGATCTTACTTGAACCAACGGTCAGCTCTATCTTGTCATCGGCTTCAAGTGAAATGGATTTGCCTTTTTCACTGATCGCTTTATCCGAGCTAAGCGTGTAGTTATCTTCTGTTGAAACGGTCACTTGCTTGGTGGTTTTCTGAATCAGCTCACCTTTGATCGTCTCCGTCAGGTTGTTCTCGACCTCTTTGGTGAAGTCTTTGGTCGCGTGCATGTACAACAGCTCATTATCTTTCTTGTCATCGAAATAGAGCTCATTCGCTAAGCCACTTAATTTAGTGCTAATGCCTGTTTTTGTGGCGTTCGCCTCTTTATAAGGTGGCGGATTTTTACTGTTATAAACACTTCCTGTGATAATCGGTTGGTCAGGGTCGCCATCAATGAAGCTGACTAATACCTCTTGTCCGACTCTTGGAATAAACTGAGCACCGTAACCGCTGCCTGCCATCATCTGAGCGACACGCACATAGCAACTTGTTTTGTCGCCAGAGGCTTCGGTATCCCAATGAAATTGAATACGCACGCGGCCTTGATCGTCTTGATTGATTTCACCTGCCGTACTGCCTGCGACAATCGCACTTTGCAGACCGTGGATTTTGGCTTTGTCTCTCGGTGACGGATAATTCGGAATTGATGTATCGAGAAGGGTAAGTTGGGTCTCACAGTGATTATCTGTGTTGTATCGAATGTGAAGTTCTGTGACCAGATAATCGCCGAGTTGAGACTTGTCTAAATGGGAAGATAATGAGAACCAAGTGCCTAATTCAAATGAATCGTGTTGAGCTTCGGCTTCAACGGTTTGATAACTTTGTTCGAGCTGTTCGATTCGCCTTTTGACTAGGTTGCTAGCGAGATCTTCCATCCCACCAGTGATACCGAGGTTAGGGTAAAACTGCTTGGTCAACTTGGTGTTGTTGGCGATCTTATGGCTAGATTTCTTCTCTTTGCTGCTCACCAATTTGGTTTGTGAGTAGTCGTAGCTGGTTAGCTCAATGCTAGCACCATGAAATTGCCCCTGTGGCATCCATTTGTTGATTAATGGATTGCTGCCTGATGGGACCTCAATCATGTCGAGTTTGCTAGCATCCGACTTTTGAAAGGGGCTCTGCGCATCTTGCAGCATCATTAAATGGTCGGAATCGCTGTGTTGGAAAAAGTAGTGAACGCCTTCTTCTGCGAGCAATCGGGTTACGAAATCAAAGTCGCTTTCATCGTATTGAACGCAATATTCGCGTTTAGACGAAGGCATTGTGCCCGTCTTATATGAGCCACTGAAGCCTGCTTGGGTCAACACGTCTGAAACGATGTCTTTCGTTGATTGGTTTTGGTAAACGCGGAAAGAGTGGGTGTGCTTCAATAACCAGAACCAAGGCCTTAGAGTGACGCGGTAACTGGAGTACTGCAGGTTACCGTCCATACCCAGTAATTGAACCTGGGTAACAATACCGTTGAATACTCGCGTAGCGGTCAAATTATCGGTGTCATTAACGAAGCGGGTAATAGAGAGCTTTTGCCCCAATTGATCATCGATGACAAAGTTTTTTGAGATGATGGTTAGTTCGATTTTAAAAGGCTTCGATAAGTACTCAGAAATAGCAAAATCGCTGACTGCATGCTCGTTGCTTTTAGAATCTTTTGCCACAATAGTGCTGGCAGAAGGGGAGAAATTATCCGTCATAGGCTCGCCTGATAATGCTCGAAGATGTTCTGACATAAGGTTATGTCGATACTAACGAACTGACTTAATGTTAAAATTTTATATCTAAATTTATAGCATAAAGTAAATAATATAATAAGCCTGACAACAAAGGCGTGAGGTGTTTCCATTTTATGAAAACTAATACCATTAAATTAATTATGGTAATTGGCTGCTGATTTATATTGTTAAATGTCATTTAAATACAATGATATTGCGACGTAGAGGGGGATATAGGGAGATGTTGAATAATATATAGAATAATGTGTTGCTAGAGATAGTATGCCGTAGTAATAATATAAATATTGCTAGCATGTTACATTTCTGGGCTAGTGGTTATTCAAGGATAGAATAATGGCAAACACAAAAATCTCGTTGCGGTTTACCGTTGGAGGGATGTTTTTACTTGCGACGGTGCTGACGGCGATCGTGGCGGTTTCACTTCAATACTACTTCAGTAAGAAAATGGCAACCGAACATACCTTGTCGAAGTTGACCATGGTATCTCAGGATTTAAGCGACTATATCGGCAACGTCGATTCAGATGCGATAAATACCGCTCGTTTACTCTCTTCAGTGCATCGCTCTATTAGTCATCAAATCTCTCGTGAAGAGTCGCGTGGGATCCTCTCAGAAGCGATAAAAGATAACCCTCTTTTTTACAGTATTTATATAGGTTCTTCTAACGAACGCTTCTTCCAAATTATCAATCTGGAATCTTCTCCTTTTGTTAGAGAAAAAATTGGTGCCGATCGCTCAGACCGCTGGGTGGTGATCGAGATAAGCGACAGGGAAGAAGGGCGGATTCGTACGACTAAGTATTACGACCTTGAGTTTAACCTCAGAGACTCAAAGACTGAGCCGAGCAATTACTTTCCAACGACACGGCCTTGGTATGTTTCCGCGAATACAGAGACGGTTGAGAAAACACAGCCTTATCTTTTCCAGCATCTTCAGATCACAGGACAAACTTACTCCTTAGCTTTTGAATCAAAGGCCGTTGGTGACACGCAACATGTAATCGGCATTGATATTGTGTTGTCTTCGTTAGCGAGCAAGCTTTCTGCGAGCGCGTTAGGTTTAGATGAAGACAGTCAAATTGAGTCCTTTTTGTACTCTAAATCGGGCAATATCATTGCGTCTAATCGAGACACTGAAACGAAACATGCACTCCCTCAGACAAGTAAAATCGATTGGTCTGCTCAGCAACAAGCCGTCATTGAGAACACGCCTCCTTTGTTACTCTCTAACCAAAGCGATTGGGGGCCAATGGATTTTGCAGTATCCGGACAGCCACACGGTTATGCGATTGATCTTCTGAAAATGATCAGCGAAATGAGTGGCGTTAAGTTCGAGTTTGTTAATGGTTTTTCATGGGCGGAGCTAACAGGTAAGTTTCATGAGGGTAGCATCGATGGTTTGCACTCTATTCAGAATTACGCAAGTAACGGAGTAAAAGGCTTATATACGGATGCTATCTATGAGTTGCCTTTCTCTGTCGTCACGCGAGAAAACGCACAGATGGTCTCAAATTATGGAGATCTCAGTGGCAAAAAGGTGGCGATTTTATCTGGGTGGTCGGTGATTCCTCAACTCAGAAAAGATTTCCCAAATATTGAGCTTGTTGAGTTTCCTAGCATGGAATTAGCATTTGACGCTGTTGATCGTGGCGAGAGCTTTGCAGTACTCGACGCTAAGCCTGTGTTGGAATTCTCATTGGATAAGTTTTTCCATGCAAGATTGAAAGTTAATGAAGTGCTGTTGGATCTCAAAGCTAATTACCCAAACCAATTCCACATTGTGTTGCAAAACAAACATCAGCAGCTATTACCAATCCTAAATCAAGCCATTCGCGCACTCACTGACGAACAGAAAGCAGTGTTGTCACAAAAATGGTTCCATCATCATGCTCTCAATACAGGCACAACCATTCCTTATACTGAGCTTTATGAACGTACTGCGACGGCTACTACCGAAGGCGAAATGGTTAAGATTGTGCTTAATGGAGAACCTAAGCGTCTGTATCTGAAAAAGATTGAAACGGGCGAGCACTACTCTGAATATTTTGCCGTTGCGATACCGGAAGCGGAAATCTACAGCGCGGTAAACAAACGAGTTGCTACGTCTATTGGTGTGACGGTGCTTCTTATGAGCCTAACCTTGCCAGTAGCTTGGATCTTTGGTGCGCCTATTGTTCGACCGATCCGTCAACTCAAAGCTGAAACGCAAAAAATTAGGCAGCGTGATTACGACAATGTGTCTGTGCTTAATACGCGAATCAAAGAGGTGTGGGAGCTGTCTGTGGCAGTGAAAGGCATGGCTGCAGAGATTAGACAACATGAACAGACACAAGAGGCGTTTGTGGAGTCGTTTATCAAGCTTATCGCCCAAGCTATCGATGATAAATCCGCTTATACGGCAGGGCACTGTAATCGTGTACCAGAACTCGGCTTGATGTTGGCTGACGCGGCTGAGAAATCACAGTCCGATCATTTCAAAGATTTTCAGTTTAAAAATGATGATGAACGTCGTGAATTCAGAATTGCGGCTTGGCTTCATGATTGTGGCAAGATCACGACACCTGAACACATCGTCGATAAAGGTACGAAGCTAGAAGCGAACTACAACCGAATTCACGAGGTGAGAACTCGATTTGAAGTACTTTGGCGTGATGCGGAAATCACCGCTTTGAGAAAGCAACTTGAAGGTACGCTAACAACGCAGCAAATTTCCGATGAGCTTGCGACAACCAAACAACAGCTACAAGATGACTTTGCTTTTATCGCGACATCGAACGTTGGTGGTGAATTCATGAGTGATGACAAAGTCGCTCGCATTCGCTCGATAGCTGAGACGACTTGGACACGTAACTTTGATGATCAACTTGGTTTATCGCCGGTAGAGGCGTTAAATCGAGAACCGAGTTCGAGCTTACCTGCGACAGAGCCACTGTTAAGTGATAAAGCAGAGCATATAGTGAAAAGAGATAGACCGTTAGAGTTTGACCCGAAACATCAAATCAAAATGGATGTACCTGAGCACTTATACAACCTAGGCGAAGTCTACAATCTGAGTATTGCACGCGGCACGTTGACCGCTGAAGATAGATTCAAGATAAACGAGCACATGCTTGGCACGATTAAGATGCTTGAGAATCTGCCATTCCCGAAAGAGCTAAGCCGTGTTCCACGCTATGCTTCGACGCACCATGAAACGCTCAAAGGTACGGGATACCCAAGGAAACTGACTGGTGATGACCTTTCAATCCCAGAACGTATTCTGGTGATCTCCGATATTTTTGAGGCGTTGACCGCTGCGGATAGGCCTTATAAGAAGGCGAAGCCAATCAGTGTTGCTGTCGACATCATGTACAAAATGGCGTTGGACGAGCATCTCGATATCGAACTGTTTAGATTGTTCTTAACCAGCGGTACTCACCTGCGTTATGCAGAAGAGTATCTCAAACCGGAACAAATTGATTTCGTTGATATCAACAAATACCTAGAAGTTACTCGTCAGATAGCTTGATTAAAGGTTGGCTTGTTAGAACGGGTTCGATGAATGAAAGGCGCACATGAGTGCGTAATGCCGATCAGTTAAGTAAAAAAGACTGGTTGAACGATCCTCCAAGGATGTCAAAATCCGAGTGTTTCTTTAACACTCGGATTTTTTATGTTTCTTAGACAAGCCCTTAATCAAGTCCATAACTTCTCTCCAGAACAGCTCTCAGGGTTATCAGACCTGCTGTCCCCGGAACTCGTCGAACAGTGCCTCCAAGAATCTGGGGTTGCGACTATTCGAAAGCGCAGGTTACCAATGGAAATGATGGTTTGGAGTGTTTTAGGGATGTCCCTTTACCGTCATTTATCGATGGATAAAGTAGTCTCGCAACTTGATATTCTCCTACCGGGTAAGAAGCCATTCGTCGCACCTAGCGCTGTCATACAGGCACGTCACCGACTTGGTTCCGACGTTATGGAAGCCGTGTTCAATCACACTCAACGACTTTGGCACCGCAAGACTCCTCATCCCGATTGGCATGGGTTAACACTTCATGCTGTAGATGGTGTTGTGTGGAGAACACCAGACACTAAAAGTAATGATGAGCATTTTAGTAGAACAGGCAATAAAACAACGATATCTGACTACCCTCAAGTGAGAATGGTCTGCCATATGGAGCTGACCAGTCATTTACTCAACAGCGCTTCATTCGACTCAGTATCTAAAAGTGAAGTCGACCTTACGATCCCGCTTATTGAACAATCTCCCTCAAACAGCTTAACTATTTTTGACCGCGGATTTTACGCCTTGGGCTTACTGCATAAATGGCAAACCAGTGGCGATGAAAAACATTGGCTGCTCCCATTAAGAAAAGGGGCTCAATACACTGTGTTATCGAAGGTAGGCCGAGGACAAGAGCTCGTTGAGCTCAAGCTATCACCTCAAGCTCAAAAGAAGTGGGTTGATGCCCCCAAAACTCTCCAAGCTCGTTTAATCACAAAGACGATTAAAGGAAAAGAAGTCCGACTATTAACGTCAATGATAGACACGATGAAATATCCTGGTGCTGATATCGCCGAACTATATAGCCATCGTTGGGAAATAGAGTTGGGGTATCGTGAGATGAAGCAATACATGCTTCAGAACCAACTTACGTTAAGAAGCAAAAAGCCAGAGTTAGTGAATCAAGAGCTTTGGGGAATGCTGGTTGCTTACAATCTACTGCGGTTCATGATGTGTCAAATGGCCTATCATCAGAAGTCAGTGATGCCTTATCAAATCGGCTTTAAACAGGCTTCATTATTCCTTGTTGGACAGCTTCAATTATTACCAGCGGTCGCACCGGGACGAATCCCAGAAGTAATAAACTACATACTGGATATGTCAGAAAGCTTTGTTTTACCTGAGAGGCGAGAACGAAGTTACCCAAGAGCAGTAAAAAAGAGGCCTTGTCGCTATGCGACAAGGCCTCCAAGAAGACGCTAAACGATGCTTAACTTACAAGCATTACACATGAGTGCGCCTTTTTTATATCTGTTTATCGGTGAGCAGGAGGATAGACACAAAGGGATCTGCGTTTGACAAGTTCGGCTATAAGTTGTCGACACATCGATTTCAAATGATTTTAGGGTAGTTATCGGGCTAGTGGTTGTTAATCTATTTAACGTTATAAATAACAATTGGTTAAGTTGTTTTTGGTGCCTTTTTGGTGAATTTTTATCGTCTATAAAAAATACTACCTTAGTCTAAATTGTCGACAATTGGCTTGATTGTCGACAATTTAATCGTGTATTTTATGTTCATGTTATGAAATTGTTGACAATTAAGGTTCAGCAATCAGAAGTGAGCAGCGTGAATATGAATACTGCGATAAAAGATCTCAGCTTAAGTGCAAACACGAAGACACGTGTGAGCGATAAAGAGAACACTAAATCAGAAAACCTCACTGAGTATCTCGTTGAAGCGATTGTTAACGGTGAATTACCACCGGGCAGTAAGATCTCGGAACCTGAACTGGCTAAACGCTTTGAGGTAAGCCGAGGTCCACTACGTGAAGCGATAATGCGTGTTGAAGGGCTTGGCTTGATTGAACGCATTCCTCATGTAGGAGCTCGAGTTATTACCTTTTCGGCAGACAAACTACTCGAGTTGTACGCAGTGCGAGAGGCATTGGAAGGCATGGCGGCTCGACTCGCAGCGAGACATATCACACAAGAAGAGCTTGTCGGGCTTGAAGGGTTATTGTCGACACACTCAAAACACATCGATGAAGTCGAAGGTTCTTCTTACTTTCATCAACATGGGGATTTCGATTTTCATTACCGCATTATTAAAGCGAGTCGTAACAGCAAACTCATTTCGTTGCTGTGTGACGAGCTTTATCACCTATTACGCATGTATCGCTACCAATCGCCAAGAGCACAGTCTCGTCCAAAAAAGGCGCTTGATGAACATAAATACATCCTACAAGCGATTCGCAACCGTGATGAAGAGCTAGCAGAAATGCTAATGCGAAGACACATCTCGGGAAGTAGATTACTTATAGAACAACAAATTCAATCCAAAGATCTTGATTAACTGGCGACTGGTATTTGCCAGCGGTTCTTCGCTGGCGAGAGCTAAACATCAGTAGTTATAAAAGTTAGATAGAAATAAACAATTAACAGGGAGCGTCATTATGAAGTTATCAGCAGGAGCTAAATTCCGTCAAGCTGTGCAAGACAACGACCCATTACAGATTGTCGGTACGGTGAATCCGTATTGCGCGATGATGGCAAAGAACTTGGGGCATCAGGCGATCTATTTGTCTGGTGGAGGCATCGCCAATGCGTCTTATGGTTTGCCAGATTTAGGCATCACCACATTGAACGATGTGTTGGTCGATGTTGAACGTATTACTAACGCATGTGATCTGCCATTGCTGGTGGATATCGATACGGGATTTGGTGGCGCATTCAATATTGCACGTACCATTCGAGCGATGGAAAAAGCGGGTGCAGCTGCGATACACATGGAAGACCAAGTCGCGCAAAAACGCTGTGGTCATCGACCAAATAAAGCGATTGTGAGCCAACAAGAGATGGTCGATAGAGTCAAAGCGGCAACCGATGCTAGAACCGATGACAGCTTTGTGATTATGGCGCGTACAGATGCATTGGCGGTTGAAGGCATTGATAGCGCGATTGAGCGAGCGATTGCGTGTGTTGAAGCGGGCGCAGACATGATCTTCCCTGAGGCGATGAATCAACTCGATCAATACGTGAAGTTCTCGGCAGCGCTGAAATCAGCAACGGGTAAGCACGTGCCTATTCTTGCGAACATCACTGAATTTGGCCAAACACCACTCTACAACTGTAACGAGTTAGCCCAATCAAGTGTCGACATGGTGCTTTACCCATTGAGTGCATTCCGCGCGATGAATAAAGCGGCGGAGAATGTTTACAAGCACTTGCTAGTTGAAGGCAATCAAGAAGCTCTGTTGGATTCAATGCAAACTCGTAAAGAGCTTTACGAACACCTGAATTACCACGACTACGAGAACAAGCTTGATCAGTTGTTTTCAAGCGAAGAGTAAACCGGTTTCAATTAATCAAAAATCAACTTAATCCAATAACGTGAAATGGTTGGTCGCCATATCCAGTACCGATGATAAAGATCATCGGACACATAAACAGGCAGCACCAAAGAGTGCAGGCGACTAACACAGAAAAGGAGTTCACCATGTCTGTATCTTTGAGTGATAAAGCAGCTGTCGATAAGGCTTCAACAGAAAACCAACAACAAAGCGAAAAAACAGCCAGCACACCTGCAATCGGTGGTGCTGGTCTACGTGGCCAGAGTGCGGGAACCACGGCGCTATGTACGGTAGGAAAATCAGGAACTGGTTTAACCTACCGTGGTTATGATATTACCGACCTTGCTAATCATGCTCAGTTCGAAGAAGTGGCGCATCTGTTACTAAGAGGTCATTTGCCCACTGAAAAAGAGTTAGACGATTACAAAACATTGTTGATTGGTTTGCGTGGCTTGCCTCAACCTTTGAAAGCAGCACTAGAGCTTATCCCTGCAGACGCTCATCCAATGGATGTGATGAGAACGGGTTGTTCAATGTTAGGTAATCTAGAGCAAGAGTCTGATTTTTCTGAGCAACTGTCCGCGACCGAACGAATGCTCGCACTTTTCCCTGCGATTATTTGTTACTGGTATCGCTTTAGCCATGATGGCGTGCGCATTGACACTGAAGATCAAAGTGAAGCGTGTCTGGGGGGCTACTTCTTGAAGATGTTAACGGATAAAGCACCGAGTGAACTTCACAAGGAGGTCATGCACTGCTCGCTAACTTTGTATGCGGAACATGAGTTTAATGCTTCTACTTTTGCCGCTCGTGTGTGTGCATCAACACTGTCAGATATCCACTCTTGTGTCACCGCAGCGATTGGTACATTGAGAGGTCCTTTACATGGCGGTGCGAATGAAGCCGCGATGGAAATGATCCAAGATTGGCAAACCGCTGATGAAGCGGAAACGAACATCATGAATATGCTTGCTAACAAAGACAAGATCATGGGCTTCGGTCATGCCATTTATCGTGAAAGCGACCCTCGAAATGCTCTAATCAAGCGTTGGTCAAAAGAGCTTGCTCAAGAGGTGGGAGATAAACAGCTTTATGCCGTTTCTGAGCGTGTTGAAGCTGTAATGAAGCGCGAGAAAGGGCTGTTCTGTAATGCGGACTTCTTCCATGCATCGGCTTACCACTTCATGGATATCCCAACCAAACTGTTTACTCCGATTTTCGTGATGAGCCGCCTTACGGGTTGGACAGCACATGTGTTCGAACAAAGAGAAAACAATCGCATTATTCGTCCAAGCGCAGACTACACCGGGCCAGAGCATCAAGACTGGCTACCAATCCATTTACGTTAGTCCTCTATATCGAACCGACTTATATCTCGAGGTGACTTTTCTCTTCATGTGATAAGGCCTCGAGAACCAAAGAATAGAATTTAACAGATAATGGTGGATGTATGTCTGATGTGAAAGTTGAGAAAAACCAGAGCCTTGATGAAAATGCAAGCCTTGAAAATAGAAAGTACAGAAAGGTTCTACCGGGAACGGGCTTAGAATATTTCGACGCTTGCGAAGCGGTAGAAGCGATATCTCCGGGCAGTTATAAAACCTTGCCCTATACGTCGAGAGTATTGGCAGAGCAATTAGTAAGACGCTGTGATCCTAAAACCCTTGAAGACAGCTTAAAACAGATCATTGACCGTAAGAGCGACCTAGATTTCCCTTGGTATCCTGCGCGCGTTGTGTGTCATGACATTCTTGGTCAAACAGCCCTGGTTGATTTGGCTGGATTAAGAGACGCGATTGCCGACCAAGGCGGAGATCCTGCCAAGGTGAATCCCGTTGTCGAAACTCAGTTGATTGTTGATCACTCTTTGGCAGTGGAACACGCAGGTTTTGATAGCCAAGCGCTTGATAAAAACCGAGCGATTGAAGAGCGCAGAAACGAAGACCGTTTTCACTTTATCGAATGGTGTAAAACCGCGTTTAAAAACGTGAGTGTGATTCCTGCGGGTAATGGGATCATGCACCAGATTAACTTGGAGAAAATGTCTCCGGTTATTCAATCTAAAGAAGGTATCGCTTTCCCTGATACCTGTGTTGGTACCGATAGCCATACACCGCACGTTGATGCTCTGGGCGTTATTGCGATTGGTGTGGGCGGCTTGGAAGCTGAGACAGTGATGCTCGGTCGTCCGTCAATGATGCGTTTGCCTGATATTGTAGGCGTTAAACTGACGGGTCAACGACAAGAAGGGATAACCGCAACGGATATTGTGCTTGCGATTACTGAGTTTCTTCGTAATCAGAGAGTGGTCTCGAGTTACTTGGAATTCTTTGGTGAAGGGGCTCGTGCACTGACAACTGGTGACCGCGCAACCATCTCCAACATGACGCCAGAGTACGGTGCGACGGCAGGCATGTTCTACATCGATGAACAGACCATTCAATACTTGAAGCTTACGGGCCGTGAGCCTGAGCAGGTTGAATTAGTCGAACGCTACGCCAAGCAAACCGGGTTATGGGCTGACGAGCTAGACTCCGCTCAATATGAGCTTGTATTAGAGTTTGATTTATCGAAGGTTGAGCGCAATCTTGCAGGGCCGTCTAACCCACATCGTCGTTTGCCAACCAGAGAGCTGGCTGAACAAGGTATTAGTCAAACATCTTGGAAAGAGCAGCATGCTAAGCAGTACAGCGACGAGCAGATGCCCGATGGTGCCGTAATCATTGCGGCAATTACTTCTTGTACCAACACCAGCAATCCAAGAAACGTAGTAGCCGCAGCATTGGTGGCAAAGAAAGCCAATCAGCTTGGATTAGTTCGTAAGCCGTGGGTGAAAACGTCATTTGCTCCGGGTTCTAAAGTTGCCAAGCTCTATCTCGAGTCGGCAGGTTTGCTTCCTGAGCTGGAACAATTAGGTTTCGGTATCGTCGGCTATGCATGTACTACCTGTAACGGAATGAGTGGGGCATTGGATCCTAAAATCCAACAAGAGATCATCGACCGCGACCTGTATTCAACCGCTGTGTTATCGGGGAATCGAAACTTTGATGGTCGAATCCATCCTTATGCAAAACAAGCGTTTTTAGCCTCACCGCCATTGGTAGTTGCTTACGCGTTGGCTGGCACGATTCGCTTTGATATCGAGAAAGATAGCTTAGGCACTGACAGCAACGGCAAACCAATCTACTTAAGTGATTTATGGCCGAGTGATGCGGAGATCGATGCTGTTGTCGGTGAGCATGTTAAGCCTCAGCAATTCCAACAAATCTACGTGAAAATGTTCCAGCCAGACGAGGATCAGGTAACGACAGAACCGCTTTATGACTGGCGACCTCAAAGTACCTATATTCGTAGACCACCTTATTGGGAAGGAGCTCTTGCGGGAAAACGAAGCCTATCTGGTATGAGGCCTTTGGCTATTCTGGGGGACAACATCACTACGGATCACTTGTCTCCATCAAATGCGATTCTCGCTTCGAGTGCGGCGGGGGAATACCTCACAAAAATGGAAGTGCCGGAAGAGGACTTTAATTCTTACGCGACCCATCGAGGTGATCACTTAACCGCGCAACGAGCAACATTCGCCAACCCTAAGCTGTTTAACGAAATGGTGAAGGACGCTGGAAAAGTCGTGCAAGGTTCATTAGCAAGAGTTGAACCCGAGGGGCAAGTTACGCGAATGTGGGAAGCGATAGAAACCTACATGACTCGCAAGCAACCCTTGATTGTCGTTGCTGGCGCGGATTACGGACAAGGTTCATCACGTGACTGGGCAGCCAAAGGGGTGCGATTAGCGGGTGTTGAAGTGATTGTGGCAGAAGGGTTTGAACGAATTCACAGAACCAACTTGGTTGGCATGGGTGTGCTGCCTCTGCAATTCAAAGCGGGGACCAATCGCAACACCTTAGAGCTGGATGGCACTGAGCTTTACGACGTGTACGGCGACATTGAAGCAGGTTCTGATTTGGCTCTAGTCATCACACGTAAAAACGGTGAAAAGCTGGATGTGCCAGTAACCTGTCGACTAGACACTGCAGACGAAGTGAATGTGTACAGCGCTGGTGGCGTGTTGCAACGTTTCGCCAAAGACTTTCTCGCCCAGTAGGAGCTTGTGATGAACACTAAACAGATAAAAGTACCGGCTACCTACATGCGGGGCGGAACAAGCAAAGGCGTTTTCTTCAACTTAAGTGACTTACCTGAAGCTGCGCAATTTGCCGGAGAAGCTCGAGACGCATTACTTCTGCGCGTGATTGGTAGTCCAGATCCTTATGGCAAACAAACCGACGGCATGGGTGGCGCAACATCCAGTACCAGTAAAACCGTTATTGTTTCGAAAAGCAGTAAAGCCGATCACGATGTTGATTACCTATTCGGTCAAGTAGCAATAGACAAGCCGTTCGTTGATTGGAGTGGTAACTGCGGCAATTTGTCTGCTGCAGTAGGCCCATTTGCTATTCATAGTGGCCTCGTCGATTCGAATCGTATTCCAGAAAACGGTGTGGTCGAGGTGCGAGTATGGCAAGTAAACATAGAGAAAACTATCATTGTTCATGTACCTATCGCTGATGGAGAAGTCCAAGAGTTAGGTGACTTTGAGCTCGATGGTGTTACTTTCCCTGCCGCGGAGATCCAAGTCGATTTTCTAGACCCAGCCGATGCTCGTGGCTCTATGTTCCCAACAGGGAATGTTGTCGATTTTTTAGATGTTCCAGATCTGGGTTGCATCAAAGCAACTTACATTAATGCAGGGATACCCACCATTTTTGTTGATGCTGAAGCTGTGGGCTATCAAGGCACAGAGCTTCAATCGGATATTAACAGTGATACCAAAGCCTTGGCTCTGTTTGAATCCATTCGAGCACATGGTGCAGTCGCGATGGGGCTTATCGATTCCCTAGAGCAAGCAGAATCACGCCAACATACACCTAAAGTTGCGTTTGTTGCTAAGCCTCAAGCGTACCGAGCCTCAAGTGGTAAATCGGTTGCTGTTGAAGATACTGACCTTCTTGTGCGTGCTTTGTCTATGGGGCAACTTCATCACGCTATGATGGGTACGGCTGCGGTTGCTATTGCTTCAGCAGCAAGCGTCCCGGGGACTTTAGTTAACTTGGCAGCTGGTGAGGGGGCTCGAGATTTCGTGACCTTTGGCCACCCGTCAGGAACCTTAAAAGTGGGTGCTAAAGCGATACAAGGCGAAAGTGGGTGGAGAATTGAGAGGGCGATTATGAGTCGTAGTGCCCGAGTGATCATGGAAGGTGCCATTCGTGTGCCTTTTCCCAAGTAAAGCGATTGTCGTGAACGGTTAAATGTTCACGAACACTACGCTGAGAAAAGAGTGCACCCAAGTGACACTGCTAAAAGCTAGTTGCTTGGACAAATGGATAAATCATGGAGGAGGCACTATGTCTGCTACGAATCGAATGACTAGAAAAACAGATTACATCACCGAGTATCAATGGGCGAGGGAAGACCCAAATTCGTTTTGGGAAACACAATCACAAGCAATTGATTGGTTTGAGTCACCTAAAACGATATTACAAACTGACGATAATGGCATTGAGCGTTGGTTTCCTGATGGGGTGATGAACACCTGCTGGTTGGCGCTGGATTATCATTGTGAAAATGGGCGAGGTGATAATACTGCGCTGATTTACGACTCTCCAGTTACTGGAACTCAATCCTCGTACACTTACAATCAATTGCGTAACCAAGTGGCTAAAGTCGCAGGTATGTTAGCGACGCAAGGTGTGACCAAAGGCGATCGTGTGGTTATCTATATGCCAATGATTCCTGAAGCGGCAATGGCCATGCTGGCTTGTGCTCGACTAGGCGCGGTGCATTCGGTGGTGTTTGGTGGTTTTGCCCCTCATGAGCTTGCCGTTCGAATTGAAGATGCTGAGCCCAAGGTGTTGATTACTGCCTCCTGCGGTGTGGAGATAAATAAAGTCCTGCCATATAAGCCGATGGTTGATCGAGCGATCATGGACAGTCGTTGGAAGCCCGAGAAAGTGGTGGTATTCCAAAGAGAGCAGTCTCTAGCCGAATTGAACAATGAACGCGATGTACTTTGGCAACAAGCGGTTAACGATGCTTTGCCTCACGTATGTGTGCCTGTTCTAGCGGTTGACCCACTATATATATTGTATACATCAGGGACGACGGGTAAGCCAAAAGGTGTGGTACGTGACAATGGCGGTCATGCGGTCGCGATGAAATACTCGATGAGCACTATCTACGATATGCCGCAAGATGGTGTGTTTTGGGCGGCTTCTGATGTCGGCTGGGTAGTGGGGCATTCCTACATTGTGTATGCGCCATTGATTCATGGTTGCACAACCATTTTGTTTGAAGGTAAGCCAGTACGAACGCCAGATCCGGGCGCCTTCTGGCGTGTGTGTGAAGAGTACAAGGTCGATGTATTGTTTTCTGCTCCAACGGCATTTAGAGCCATTAAGAAAGAAGATCCTGAAGGCGAGTTGCTCACCAAGTATGACTTATCATCGCTCAAGTCGATTTTTATGGCGGGAGAGCGTTTGGACCCTCCAACATTGGATTGGGTTGAGTCTCATACCAATAAACCAGTTATCGATCATTGGTGGCAAACAGAAACAGGTTGGGCCATTTCCGCCAATCCAACAGGGTTAGAATCTTTACCAGTGAAAGCGGGCTCTTCCACTAAACCTGTTCCGGGTTACCAAGTGGAGATTCTCAATGAACTCGGTGAAGTCGCTCAACCTAATCAACAAGGGTTTGTGGCTCTTAAACGCCCGTTGCCACCCGGCTGTCTACCAACGGTTTGGCGTAATCATGATCGATTTGAATCTGGCTATCTGAGCCAATTCCCGGGTTATTACGTTTCGGGTGATGGCGGCTATCTCGATGAAGATGGGTATCTGTTTATCATGGGGCGTATTGATGACGTGATAAACGTAGCGGGGCATCGTCTGTCGACAGGAGAAATGGAAGAGATCGTGGGTGGTCACCCAGCCATTGCAGAATGTGCGGTAGTCGGTATTCACGATGACTTGAAAGGACAACTTCCTTTAGGTCTAGTTGTGTTAAAAGATGGCGTAAAAGTCGATGGCATTGAGTTGCAAGCGGAGTTGGTTGGCAAGGTTCGCAATGAGATCGGCGCGGTCGCTTGTTTTAAGCAAGCCTTGGTTGTTGAGAGACTACCCAAGACACGTTCAGGTAAGATCTTACGCAGAACTATCCGACAGATCGCAGAAGGCGAACAATATGTGGTGCCTTCGACGATTGACGACCCTACCAGCTTAACTGAAATTGCTGAAAAGCTCGGCAAATAGACGTCGCAGTTTAGGTAATCTCACCTTCAGCTTGTTGCTTTATACATAAGCTAGCGTGATGGTTTACCTAAACTCTACTTTATTCATCCGCTTATCCATTGCGTTTACTATGACCTCATTATGAATCCCACATATTGAGGTCTTTTTATGCGAGCTTACTTTTTGTTGATTGCTTTATTGGTCAGTGGTGCTGCTAGTGCCAGTATTTCAAAGGATGAAGCGAGTAGAGCGTTGTTAGAACCTTTGAGTCATCCCAAGGTATTTAAATGTGTGTCCAAGACTGGCGTCGATCTCTATCAAGCGGTTTTTGATATTGGTGTGGGATATGAAGCCGACCCTATTAACTCGAAGATGATCGTTAATTCAAGGAAAGGCCGCTACGAATATCAAATCCTAGGCGCGGTAAGATCTGAAAGAGCCGGTGAAATTGTCGTGTTAACTCGTCATGTGGGAGACGGTGTTAAAGTTGCTGCGATGATTGATGACGAAAATGGCAAGATACTGGGGATCGGCGATAAAAATCATTATCGAGATTGCGGTGTTAGGCCACCACCTAGCGTAGCAAACATGCAAAACTTTTGGTCTAAAGGCTAAGAGAGATATGTGAAAGACAAGAATTATTGAGAAAGCACGATTGAGGCGACCTTATTGGTCGCCTTTTTTGTTGGTGAGGATAAAGCGAGCTCAAAGCTATATATCATTAATCAGTTATGCGATGGCTGAATAATACATAGCTGAACATGATGTATCGTCTAAACGTGGCTTTATTTATCTCATTAACGGTTCTGCTTAAGATGGCTCTACTCCAAACGAAGAACTAAGCGAGACTCCTATGAAATTCACTAAACCTTTTCTTTTAGCGACACTGATTGTGACTCTTTCTGGTTGCGCATCACCAGCAATGGATAACGAAAATGAGAATGCCGCACGTAATCGTGGTGCTGTAGGTGGTGCTTTATTAGGAGCGACAGCAGGCGCTCTAACTGGAGATGCGAGTTTAGCCGTAAAGGGTGCTGCATTAGGTGGCGTGACCGGTGGCGTTGCGGGTTCAATGAAAGATACAGATGATGCAAGAAACGCACAACGAACCCAAGTTACTGCTGATGGTCTAGCGCAAGACAATCGCACCGATGCAGAAAAACGAGTTGCTGAAGTTGAGGCTGAAATTAAGCTTATTGAACTAGAGCAACAGCTTGCTGATCTCAAAGAAGAGAAAGAAGATAACGGTGCATAAAGCTGAAACTACAGCAAAAGCCACAGCCACGGCAAAAGCCACAGCTTCGATATTCGTTTAATTCAAAATCATTCAAACAGAATGGCCACGTAATGTGGCCGTTTTTGTATCTAAAATACACACTTCAAACAATGAATTAATTCAATAACTTGTATAGATACTCACGCCAAGTAAACTAGACTCAGTTTAGATATTAATTTGGTTTGAGAAGCGCAATAGTCATGAATGTCACCTTAAGGGCCGCAAAGCACGCGGATTTGGAACAACTTAACGAGTTAATGTTCGATCTCCACCATCATCACCACCTTGCTAGCCCAGAGCACTTTAAAACGGCAGAAGAGATTGAGCAGGAAAAAAGCATTGCACGATACTTGGATGATCCTGAATGTTTGGTTTATGTGGCATTAAAAGGTGAGCTCATTGTTGGCTTTATCTCTGGGCATTTTTGTGAGCTTATCTCAACGGTAAGTAAACCAGTGCCGATGGGGAGTGTCGATGAACTGTTTGTGTTGCCTGATTATCGAAAAGAATCAATTGCTGAAAAGTTGTTTAACAAAGTTGAAAGTACTTTTGATGATTATGGGGTTGAACAAGTCTTTGTAGAAGTTTGGGACTTTAACTCACCTGCCAAGGACTTCTATCAAAAAATGGGGTTCACACCTCACATTCAATGGATGAGGAAGGCTTTGCACAAAACGTAGACAGCGATTTTGTGTGGCTTTGATTACAATAGTTCAACTGCAACAGCAGTCTTCAATATTCTTCTATTATTTTTTAGGTAAACTCGTTGGTTATTCGATATTTATTAGTTTTCATACTGTCTCTTTTGAGTACTACTTCCGCTTGGGCAAACGACACTTTGCCCGATCATATCGCGGGCGCCTTGTGTGTAGTACGTGCTGATAACCAAATCGTGTTGGTTGATGAGTTGATCACAGGTCAATTGTCTCTACCGGGAGGCACTGTTGTTTCAGGTGAGCCGCCAGCCGTCGCGGCGCAACGTGAAACGTGGGAAGAGGCGGGTTTGTCGGTAACGGTCGGTGATGTACTGGGTTATACCGACAGCGCCGTCGTGTTTGATTGTATTTCTGACTCTGAAGTGATCAGCTACAAGGCTCGGAATGAGTTAGGTGGCTTTGAGCTGCCGATCTGGTTTGCTCCTCATTATGGCGTGGAAGTCAGCCGAGCGATGTTACTTCCTCCTACTGAATTACAAGATCACCAATACCGCTACCCAGAACAGTGGTCTGAGATTAACGAGCTGTTTTTATCTGCGACAGATCAACCGGTGACGTATGTGACTGAGCTGGTGGGCGCGGCACCTAAGGTTCATCAAGTTGAATTAAATTGGATTGTGTCACTTCAAAACACGTTCGATAAGATGCCAAGCATGTTTGCGAATACTGTGCTTTTGACTGACTTGTTGGCGAAGCCATGGGTTTTCATTGTGATCTTGCCGCTAATTGCTTGGTACTTTGGCCGTAACTTCGCGTTGAAGTTTGGCTTCACTTTGATCTCGGTGACACTACTTACTTTAATCGCGCACCAAGGTTTTGGTTTTCCACGTCCACACGCTTACTTGCCAACATTGAAACTGGTGATGAGCAGTGGGTATAGCTTCCCAAGTCTACTGGCTGCCTTATGGGTCAGTTTAACCTTGTTAGTTTTTTGGAAACTAAAGCGCCTCTTAGAGCAAAAAGCTATTCTGATAGTGCTCGCTGGCTTGCTGTGGATCATGCTATTTAAGTCTTATTCAGGCAGTGCGTTTTTTAGCGATGTATTAATGGGTGGCGTATTAGGCGCTTTAACGACGTGGCATATCGTGAGATTAGACGCGAAACCGGATGTTGATATTAGTGCTTTATTGAGTTCTAAAGGTGTTTGGTGGGCATTGTGCTTACTTTCGATAGTTCTCACGGTGATATGGCCACTGCCAACATTCTCATTCTGGGTGGCGATTTTGATGACGATTGCATGCCTAGTGACGTTAACAGACTCGAAACCTTTGGTCGGTCAGTTCTCATTCAAGATCGTTCTTGGAGTGATGGCTATGTTGTTAGCGGGAAATCTGCTGATTAGCTGGGCTGGAAGTTTCGTCTCTTTCAGTGGTATTGCTTCATTTATTGTTGAAACGTTACGTTTCCCAATATTGATTCTGTTTGGTGTGGTGGCATTTCGTCTGCCATGGAAAAGAGAGTAATCGACTCGACTAACACAAAATCAAAAAGGCTGTGCAGTGCACAGCCTTTGTCATTTCTGAAACAAGCAAAAAGTAATTCTTATTAGAACCTGTTGAGCGTTTATGAGTTGAAGATAAACTTCTCAATCGCGACCGCTACACCATGGTCGTCGTTGCTCGCTGTGATGTGATCCGCCAGTTTCTTGGTTTCTTCCATTGCGTTTTCCATTGCAATGCCAAGGCCTGCGTATTCAAGCATATGGTGATCGTTTTCAGCATCACCCATGCAGATGACTTCTTCCGCTTTAATACCCAAATGCTTAGTTATCGCCTCAATACCGACACCCTTATTTGAATTTGGGTTTAGGAACTCTAAGAAGAATGGTGCACTTTGTACGATAGTAAACTGAGTCTTAAGCTCTTGTGGCAACTTGCCGATGATTTCAGTCAGCTTGCTTGGTTCAGCGACAATCATAGTTTTGATGATTTCGTGGTCGTCTTCTAGTTGAGAAAAGTCGAACTCGGTAATATCTAAGCCATTAATACGCGCTTCAATACCAGTGTACTCATTGTTCTCAGGTGTGATTAAGCCGTGGATCTTGCTGAAAGCATGGACATAACCACCAAGCTGTTCAGCGAGGGCAGCAATCTCTTTTGCGGCTTTACCGTTGCTGATCTCACTGTGAATGATCTCTTTTGTCGATACGTTCTGAACCATAGAGCCGTTGTAGAAGAGTACAAAGTCATCTTCGCCGTCAATCGAAAGCTCATCTAATTTGCTTTGCATACCTTCTAAAGGGCGACCAGAAGCGAGAACCACTTTCACACCTGCAGCTCGTGCTTTGGCGATTGCGTCTTTGTTCTCTTGAGAAATCACTTTTTCACTGTTGAGTAGTGTGCCATCCATATCAAGAGCAATCAGTTTGTACATGTTGTTCCTTACTAAAAAATTAAAAGCTAACGAAATCTATGGGCGAAAGGATAAGGGAACTTGAAAGTTCAGGCTAGGGCTTTGATCAACTCATTTATCAGTACTCATTTGTTTGACCAAAAGGGGGAAGTGCTTTAAGGTCTGCGGTTGATTAATTTCATCAAATGATTGAGCTGAGGGAAAGTTGTACAAGATTAATGAAATGTTTGAAACCATTCAGGGTGAGGGCGTGTTTACTGGCGTTCCCGCTGTTTTTGTTCGCCTGCAAATTTGCCCAGTGGGCTGTTCTTGGTGTGATACCAAGCAGACCTGGGAAGCGTTGCCAGAAGATGAAACCAGCCTTGGCGATATTATGGTTAAGACAGAAGATTCACCTACTTGGTCAGCAATCGATGCTCAAGGAATCGTGAATGAATATATCAAGCAAGGTTACACTGCTAAGCACATTGTGATTACTGGTGGTGAGCCATGCATTTATGATCTTGTTCCTCTTACTGAAGCATTTGAGCAGCACGGTTGTCGCTGTCAGATTGAGACTAGCGGAACATCAGAAGTTAAAGCCACATCGGGCACTTGGGTTACGGTGTCACCGAAGGTGGCGATGAAAGCGAAACTGGAAATTTTAGATAGCGCTTTACAACGTGCTAACGAAATTAAGCATCCAGTAGGCACAAGCAAAGACATCGAACAGCTTGACGGTTTATTGGAGCGAGCAGCTGTTCCTAACGACACTGTTATCGCTCTGCAACCAATCAGCCAAAAAGACCGCGCTACTCAGCTTTGTATTGATACCTGCATTGAGCGCAATTGGCGCTTATCAATACAAACTCACAAATATTTGAGCATCGCATAGGTTGTATTTTTACTGGGCAAGATAAGTCGCTAGTAGAAGGTTCTCGTAAGGATTTAAGATGAAAAAAGCAGTGGTAGTATTCAGTGGTGGTCAAGACTCAACAACGTGTCTTGTTCAGGCATTAAAAGAGTATGATGAAGTTCATGCGATTACGTTTGATTATGGTCAGCGCCATAGACTCGAGATTGAAGTTGCGGAGTCATTGTCGAAAGAACTTGGTGTGAAAGCGCATAAAGTGATGGATGTGACTCTGTTGAATGAACTGGCTATCAGCTCTTTGACTCGTGAAGATATTCCTGTGTCTCATGAGCTGCAAGAGAATGGGCTGCCGAACTCATTCGTTCCTGGTCGTAATATTCTATTTCTAACTCTAGCGGGTATTTACGCTTACCAAATCGGTGCTGAAACCGTGATTACAGGTGTGTGTGAAACAGACTTTTCTGGTTACCCTGATTGCCGTAATGACTTTGTGAAGGCGATGAACTCTGCACTTGTACAAGGTATGGATAAGCAGCTTGATATCAAAACACCGCTAATGTGGTTAAACAAGGCTGAGACATGGGCGTTAGCAGACCAGTACTCAGCACTTGAGCTTGTTAGAAACAAAACACTGACTTGTTACAACGGCATTGTTGGTGATGGCTGTGGCGATTGTCCGGCATGTGAACTACGTAAAGTTGGCCTTAACGATTACCTCGGTGGTCGCGAAAGCATTATGGCTGAGTTGGTTCGCAAACAGGCTGAGAATAAATAATCTCAGGTAAATCAATCGGTTCGTTATATGCATCAATAATACAGTTTCGACCGTTGCTTTTGGCTTGATAGAGCGCTTGGTCAAGCACTGAATACAAGTCATCAAAGTCACTTAATGCGTTTGAGGTTGCTAGATAAGCAAAACTCGCGGTCACATTAAGTGACTTTTTGCTTTCTGATAAGAAGACAGTACTTGAAATGGCGTAGTGCAACTCTTCAACGCGTTCTCGTACCTCTGCTGGTTTGGTATCGGTTAACATGATGACAAATTCTTCTCCCCCTAAGCGACCAAACAATTCACCATTCACTAAGTGTTTTCTAATTTTCTCACTAATATGGACCAGGGCTCGGTCACCAGTAGGGTGCCCATGCTCATCGTTAATCTTCTTAAACTTATCGAGATCGAGCAGTACGAGCACATGCTGTTTGTCCGTCCCTTTACAGCGTTTCACTCTTTTGATTCTTCGAATTATCTCAGTTCGGCTATATGCTTTCGTTAAGCCATCAATTGCTGCTTTTGCGCGAACCGTTTTGTTTACCAATACCGTAAAGCTTGCAGCACAAAGCAACAAAATAACAACGATGTTGTACATCCATCTTTGATGTTCCATTTTTTCAATTTGAACGCGGTCGATTTTCGCCTGATGTGTCAGGAAAGAGCTTTCCAGTTCCTGCTCATATTTGGCTTGCGTTAAGCCGAGTGCTTCGAGTGCGAGTCTATTATCTATGTCTCTAGCTTCCATTTGTATTGATGAGTATCGCTGGTAGAAATAGAAAGCTTGTTGGTAATCGCCGAGTGATTGATGAATATCTGAAAGCTGCAGAAGTGACTGCGCGATGTATTTATGCCTTTTGACTCGTTCTGCTATTTCTAGCGCTTGTTGAGCATAGTTGAGCGCTTCAGTTGGCAGTTTCTGTTCTTCGAACATATCGCTGATCGCCAAGTAAGCATTGATGCGAATGACATCATTGCTCAGTTCGCTCGAAGCTGAAAGAGACTCGATTAGGTAGGCTCTCGCCACATCATAGTCTTTCGTTTGAGTGTATGCTTTTCCTAAGCCAAGATTTGTTAGTGCGATACCGTAGCTATGCGACGTTGCGCTCAACAGTGTTCTTGCTGTCTGAAAGTGGTGAATTGCTAGGTCACTTTGCTCTTGGTTAAGGTAGAGATCCGCAAGGCTGTGATGCACTTGTGCTTTCATTAAATCTGAAGCGTTTGCTCTGAGAATGAGAGCTTCATCTAGATACTCCGCCGATTTTTCATATTGCTTTAATTCTTTGAGCAAGTTACCCACATCGTTGTAAACCCCTGAAATATCATGTCCTTGTGGAAATACGTTTATCAGTGATAGGTAGGTGTCTAGTGAAGCTTGATAGTCACTGCGGAAATGGTGATTGTTGGCGATGACTCGATAAGTCCCAAATTTTGGCAATACAGGGTCAGCGATGTCATGTAAATCTGATTGAAGCGCAGAGCAGTAATAGTTTGCTTGATGATATTTAGCTTGTTCGTTAAGCGATCGGCATAGCTGGTACTTTAGTAAGGCTTTACCAGTTAAATCACTGCGAGATTGCATTTTCGCCAAAAGTGTTAGAAAGCCTTGTTGTGCTTGTTCATATTGGCCTTTGCCGTCTTTCATCAGAGCAGAAATAAACGCTGTTTCTATCGCTTGGTAGTCGCTGTCGTTTGAAGCAATTCCGTAAAACGGCTGATCTCGGTGGCTCATGTATTGATACTGAAGAGACGCAAGGTAAAGCTTATCTCCATAAACCGTTGAGCCGATGTAGCGTGTTTGCAGCATGTTTAATGCGCGCTCAGGAGAGTGGTTTAAAGTAGAGAGATAAAGCGCGTTCCAATCAGCATTTGGAGTAGAACTTAGATTGGAGGTATAGACTGGTGAATTGTGGTCACGATCTGATGTTGATACTTGGCTATAAGAACAAAAGCTAATGAATAGTAGAAAGGTAACAAAAACGAAGTGATTCACAAGAGACGATCAATCAGATAAAGAACGATATTCTATTATTAGTTTGATGTTGCTTCAAATTTTGAATGGTGCGGCTACGAGGTTATGCGAGGTAGGTCTCTAATTTATTGATACTAATCAGAGGTATATCGGTCGCACGATTCGCGCGACCGATATCGGAAATTAGATGTATAATTTCGCTAGGTCAGAAGGCTCAAGTTCTTTGCCTTCTAATGTTGCATTCCAGTTAGTACCAACAAGAACGCCGTCTTCAGCAAGAGTCAGTAACCAATCTTCTACAAAGATATCTAGTGGAATTTCTAATACTTCGAAGTCAGCCCACTCTTCAACGTTGTGAGTTTGAGCATCTTCTTTTGAAGACCAGAATGGCATCACTTCGCTGTTTTCGAATTCACTTGAGTCACATGCTAGCCAACCTTCTTCGTTGCGAAGGCCCCATACCAGTTTAGTTTCTTGTGTTTCAGAAACGAAAAGTTCTAGATTTGCTTGAGTATCAGCTGTTAGTTTGCTCATGGATTAATTCTCTATGTTGATAACGTGGCAAGATTAACATTATAGACGGCTTAGGTATATGCTATTCAAGGAATTATCACCATACTGAAACGTTAACTTAAGATAACGTTTCAGTACGGTATAAGCAGGGTAAGCCTACTTTTTAATTTTGGTGAAGATGTGCCATTCTTCTTTGATATTACCCTTAAATCCAACAACGGAAGCAACAACTTTTCGATGCAGTGCGTGATTGATTTGAGTGTCATCGCTGCTGAATTCAGAATCACCATGACCGACGATGTTGACTCTAGATGGCTGAATACCGTTGCTGATTAGCGCACGTCTTACATGCGATGCACGTTCCTTCGAAAGCTTTAGGTTGTGTGCCGCGTTGCCTACTTTGCTGGCATAACCTTGTAATTCAATACTGGTACTTTCGTAGCGCTTCAAAAACGCAGCCATTTGGCGTATCTGCCCTAGAAAGACAGGGTTTATTTCCGTGGAATTATTAGCGAAGAGTATATGCAGCTCTTTCTTTTCCGATGACTCGAAATATGAACCACAACCGTCGTTATCGATCTCGGCACCAATTTGCGTATCGGGACATAAATCTCGCGCGTTGATTACACCGTCATTGTCATCATCTTGAAGATCGTAAATTTGAGTAACAGGCGGAAGAGCGCGATATTCAAATTCTTCCTCGTTGTTTTCAGCTAAAGCATTGGCAGATACAACCACGAAGCAAAGCGATAATACTGTGTTGGTAAGCTTCATTAATATTCCACCTTTTCATTCCATTCTTCTGGGATCTCAACTCGTAAACCGATGAGTAGGTTACCTGTTGCGTTCATTACGCGATATTTTGCGTATTGCTCGTCATACTTAGCATCTAAATAGCCTTTACGAGCTTCGAATAATTCATTCTCGGTGTTAAGCAAGTCGAGAAGGGTACGCTTACCGATGCGGTATTGTTTCTCATACGAGATTACCGTGTCTGATGCCGAGTCTACGTGGTCAGATAGGAACTCTTTTTGCTGAACAGTTAAATCAAGTGCGCTCCATGAAAGACGCAGACTCTCCTCAACATTGCGATAAGTGCTTTCGCGAAGGTCTTTGGCTTTGTTGAGTTGGTAGGCTGCACTTTCTGCGCGGTCTTGATCCGAACCACCATTGTAAAGGTTGTATCTTAAACGAACCATCGCAGAAAACTCATCGCTGCTGCCTTCTGTACCACCAGCGTCATCACGCCAAGTTTGAGCGGCTTCAAAAGAAACAGTCGGGTAGTTGGTGCTTTTGGATTGTTTGTACTGGAACTTCGCCGAGTCAACATCGGCTTGTGCAATCTTGATGACTGGGTGCTGGTTAAACGCTTTTGCCAACGCACCATCAACGGTATAAGGAATCGCGCCCACATCTGCGCGAGGGAAGGTCAACCCTAACGGAGATTGACCGACAATTCTTTTAAACTGTGTATGTGTATCAAACAGGTTGTTTTGAGCAGCAAGCAAATTCCCGTGCGCTTTCGCAATACGAGCCTCAACTTGTGACATATCTGCGGTTGAACCAATACCTGATTCCACGCGCTTACGAATATCGTTATATATCTCTTTGTGCGTCGCTAAGTTACTTTCCGAAAGAGAGAGCACTTCATAGGCTTTCACTGCATCAAGATAAACCTTTGTGACTTCTAAAGCGATGTCTTGCGCGTTAGATAGTAGTTGATAGCGCACGGACTCTGCATCAGCCGCAGTACGGTCGATACCATTGGATGTATTAGCGCCATCCCATATTAACTGGGTCAAGGTGATCGTTGCTTCTTTTCTAGTCAGATCGGTAGTGTTTTGGTTGGTTGCAAGATCAGTATGTTCATAACCAATCCCACCATCTAAGTCTATACTTGGTCGATAAGCACCACCAGAAGCGTCGTTAAGATAACGCTTACTGATATATTCGTTATAAGCACTTTTGATTTCAGGGTTACTTTCTAAAGTAAACGCAACGGCTTGCTCTAAGGTTTGTGCTGTTGTCGGCAAACTTAGCGCTATAGCTAACCCTAATGTTGTCGTTTGAATGTAATTCAATTTCCATCTCTCCAAATTGGACTGCATCTAAACCTACGCTTTTTAATGTGCTAGATACGAAATTTAGATGAACCGCCAAAAATATAACGTTCGCTCGAGAAGCTACCGTAAATGGTTGTAAAGTTGTTAACAGCTTACTGTGCGCTTTATGATGATTTTAAGAGCGTCAATTTTACGTTTTAAGCTGTGTTATTTTTCGCAAACACAATAACTTATATTGATAGTGTGAGCACTTTCATTATTGTGTGATGTGATCAGCGTCATTACCTTGGCACTCGGTTTGTTAAATACTAGATTCATAACTAGGAATGATGTGACGTTAAATGTTATATTTTAAAGAATTATATAAATAAGATGTCACAAAATTGACGTGGCAAGCGAAAATTGGTTTTAGGGGTTGATATGGACATTACAGCATTGAATTTGACTGGTGCACTTGCATTGGGTCAGCGCATTGTTATTTCAGTGGATGGCACGGTTAGAGTACTTGAAGACGGAGAGCCTCTTCAGGCTGGAGATGTAACTCTTGAATCTCAAAATACACCTAATGAACCTCAGGTATCAGTTAAGCGTTTTTCACCTGAAGATGGTGAAGTTGAACTAGACCAAGATATCGCAAATATCTTTGCCGCATTAGAAGAAGGCCAAGACCCTACAGAGTTAGGAGATGAGTTCGCTACCGCTGCTGGTCAAAATGGTTCTAGCTTAGCAACTAGTGGGACTGTAGAACGAGACGGTGAAGAAACGACCCCAGGAACCGAATTTATAACAACGGGATTTGAAGCGCTGGGCATGTCTCGTACTCAAAGCTTAAGCCTGCTAGAGCAATTCCGATTCGCACAACAAGAGCCAATTTTTGTAGACCTTTCTTTTAGCGCGCTTGAAGATGCAGTAAGTGCGTCTGTTCCAGAAGATACTTTGTTAAACGGACAGTTAACTGCGACCGATGCAAATAATGACCTTCTTACCTTCTCAGTTGAATCAGGCCCTTCTAACGGTAGCCTTACCCTAAATGAAGATGGCTCTTGGCAATACACTCCAGATGCAAACTATAACGGCCCAGATAGCTTCCAAGTTATCGTGACGGATGAAACTGGTCTGACAGACACGTTAACTGTCACAATTGATGTTACGCCAGTGAATGATCCAGCAACAGTGAGCGATGATAGCGGTAATGTTGTAGAGGATGATGATACTGCTGATGTAGCTACGGGCACCTTAACCATTGCCGATGTCGATGAAAGTGAAGCGTTTGTTCAACCTTTCGCTATTACAAATGAATACGGTACGTTCTCGGTAGATCGTGATGGAAACTGGTCATTCACTATAGATAATACCAGTGTAGCCATTCAATCATTATCTGATGGTGAATCTATCCCGCTCTCATTTGATGTAACGTCTGTAGACGGCACTGGCACAGGTACGGTGACAGTGGTTGTGAAAGGCACCAATGACACAGCCACCGTTGGTGAAGGCCAGGGTGACGTTGATGACGGTCGTGTTAAAGAGGATGCACCGACAACGGTAGCCGAAGGCAAACTGACGGTCAGCGATGCAGACGAAGGTGAATCAGAGCTTAAACCTCAGACGATCGAAAACGAGTACGGCACGTTCAAAGTGAACGCGGACGGTACTTGGAGCTTCACGATTGATAACACCAAGCCGGCGGTACAAAGTCTGCCAGAGGGCGAAGAAGTCCCACTGTCATTTGCTGTTGAGTCATTAGATGGAACAGGGAAAGCGACCGTTAACGTTATTGTTGAAGGTACGAACGATTTAGCAACCGTTGACAATCAACGTGGTGTCGTAACAGAAGACAAGAAATCAGAAGTGAGTGGTCAGCTTGATATTTCTGATGCTGATGCAGGCGAAGCACTGGTTGTCGCACAACCTGACGTTAAGACCGATTACGGCGTGTTCAACCTAAATCCCGATGGTAGCTGGTCATTCAAACTTGATAATGACAGTGTACAGTCCATGGCTAAGGGTGAGAAACTTGTCCTTAAATTCCCAGTAGAGTCGGTTGATACTACCGGTAATGCAGTCATTAAAGTTGTGATTAAAGGCACGAATGATGCGCCTGAACTGACAGTAGATACTACGGGTTCCTTAACTGAAGATGCGAGTGCCACGCTAAGCAATAGCGGTACTCTTTCCGTTGAAGATGTAGACACTACGGATGACTACACCGTTGACAAGAGTTACAACAACGACATTGTTTGGAGCGGAGGGACTCTCACGGAAGATCAGAAGGCGACGTTGATTGCTCAGTTCTCCGTTGACAAATCAGGCTGGGGCTATGAGGTAGCGAACAGTGAAGTGGATTTCCTTGCAGAAGGTGAAACAGTCACCTTTAGCTACGACGTCATTGTGGACGATGGGAGCGGTGGCACTGATACAGAAAAAGTGACCATTTCGCTTAACGGTAAGAATGATGCGCCAGAACTTACGACAGTGACGGTAGGCAGTGTAACTGAAGATACCGACTCAGTGCTGAAAGACAGTGGTGCACTGTCATTTACTGACAAAGACATCACAGATACTGACCATGATATTGATGCGACGTACAAAGGTGATATCGAGTGGGATGGTGGAACATTAACTGATGAGCAGATACTCGCAATAACAAAAGGCTTCACCGTTGATGGCGATAGCTGGGACTATGTTGTTGCGAACAGTGATGTCGATTTCTTGCCGGACGGCGATAAAGTGATATTTAGCTATGATGTGATTGTTGATGACGGTAAAGGCGGTATAGATACAGAAACTGTGACTATCACAATTAACGGCACTAACGACAAGCCTGAGTTGACAGTTAATAGCGGTTCAGTAACTGAGAATGACACGCTTGCAACATTGAGCACTAGCGGCGAGTTGTCTGTAGAAGATAAAGATGCAACTGATGATTACACAGTTAGCAATAGTTACAACGACGACATTGTTTGGAGTGGTGGTACGTTAACAGACGCACAAAAAGCCACGTTGATTGCTCAGTTCACGACGGACAAGTCGGGCTGGGACTACGAAGTTGCTAACAGTGACGTTGATTTCCTAGCGAAAGGCGAGACGGTCACCTTCAGCTATGACGTGACGGTAGACGATGGCAACGGTGGTACAGACACAGAAACTGTGACTATCACAATTAACGGCACTAACGACAAGCCTGAGTTGACAGTTAATAGCGGTTCAGTAACTGAGAATGACACGCTTGCAACATTGAGCACTAGCGGCGAGTTGTCTGTAGAAGATAAAGATGCAACTGATGATTACACAGTTAGCAATAGTTACAACGACGACATTGTTTGGAGTGGTGGTACGTTAACAGACGCACAAAAAGCCACGTTGATTGCTCAGTTCACGACGGACAAGTCGGGCTGGGACTACGAAGTTGCTAACAGTGACGTTGATTTCCTAGCGAAAGGCGAGACGGTCACCTTCAGCTATGACGTGACGGTAGACGATGGCAACGGTGGTACAGACACAGAAACTGTGACTATCACAATTAACGGCACTAACGACAAGCCTGAGTTGACAGTTAATAGCGGTTCAGTAACTGAGAATGACACGCTTGCAACATTGAGCACCAGCGGCGAGTTGTCTGTAGAAGATAAAGATGCAACTGATGATTACACAGTTAGCAATAGTTACAACGACGACATTGTTTGGAGTGGTGGTACGTTAACAGACGCACAAAAAGCCACGTTGATTGCTCAGTTCACGACGGATAAGTCGGGCTGGGACTACGAAGTTGCTAACAGTGACGTTGATTTCCTAGCGAAAGGCGAGACGGTCACCTTCAGCTATGACGTGACGGTAGACGATGGTAACGGTGGTACAGACACAGAAACTGTGACTATCACAATTAACGGCACCAACGACAAGCCTGAGTTGACAGTCGATACTCAGGGTAGTGTTACAGAAGACTCCGAGAGTTTGCTGACTGATAGCGGCTCGCTATCGTTCACCGATAAGGATGCAACAGACAGCGGCTATACTATTACTTCAAATTACAAGGGCGATATTCAATGGAGTGGAGGTCCCCTGACTGCAGATCAAACTGATGCTATCACTAAGCATTTTAAAGTGGATGGTGATAGTTGGGATTATTCTGTAGCGAACTCTGAAGTTGACTTCCTAAATGCGAATGAAACAGTCATCTTTAGCTATGACGTGACAGTTGATGATGGCAAAGGCGGTACAGACACAGAAACTGTGACTATCACAATTAACGGCACTAACGACAAGCCTGAGTTGACAGTTAATAGCGGTTCAGTAACTGAGAATGACACGCTTGCAACATTGAGCACTAGCGGCGAGTTGTCTGTAGAAGATAAAGATGCAACTGATGATTACACAGTTAGCAATAGTTACAACGACGACATTGTTTGGAGTGGTGGTACATTAACCGACGCACAAAAAGCCACGTTGATTGCTCAGTTCACGACGGACAAGTCGGGCTGGGACTACGAAGTTGCTAACAGTGACGTTGATTTCCTAGCGAAAGGCGAGACGGTCACCTTCAGCTATGACGTGACGGTAGACGATGGTAACGGTGGTACAGACACAGAAACTGTGACTATCACAATTAACGGCACTAACGACAAGCCTGAGTTGACAGTTAATAGCGGTTCAGTAACTGAGAATGACACGCTTGCAACATTGAGCACCAGCGGCGAGTTGTCTGTAGAAGATAAAGATGCAACTGATGATTACACAGTTAGCAATAGTTACAACGACGACATTGTTTGGAGTGGTGGTACATTAACCGACGCACAAAAAGCCACGTTGATTGCTCAGTTCACGACGGACAAGTCGGGCTGGGACTACGAAGTTGCTAACAGTGACGTTGATTTCCTAGCGAAAGGCGAGACGGTCACCTTCAGCTATGACGTGACGGTAGACGATGGCAACGGTGGTACAGACACAGAAACTGTGACTATCACAATTAACGGCACTAACGACAAGCCTGAGTTGACAGTTAATAGCGGTTCAGTAACTGAGAATGACACGCTTGCAACATTGAGCACCAGCGGCGAGTTGTCTGTAGAAGATAAAGATGCAACTGATGATTACACAGTTAGCAATAGTTACAACGACGACATTGTTTGGAGTGGTGGTACATTAACCGACGCACAAAAAGCCACGTTGATTGCTCAGTTCACGACGGACAAGTCGGGCTGGGACTACGAAGTTGCTAACAGTGACGTTGATTTCCTAGCGAAAGGCGAGACGGTCACCTTCAGCTATGACGTGACGGTAGACGATGGCAACGGTGGTACAGACACAGAAACTGTGACTATCACAATTAACGGCACTAACGACAAGCCTGAGTTGACAGTTAATAGCGGTTCAGTAACTGAGAATGACACGCTTGCAACATTGAGCACCAGCGGCGAGTTGTCTGTAGAAGATAAAGATGCAACTGATGATTACACAGTTAGCAATAGTTACAACGACGACATTGTTTGGAGTGGTGGTACATTAACCGACGCACAAAAAGCCACGTTGATTGCTCAGTTCACGACGGACAAGTCGGGCTGGGACTACGAAGTTGCTAACAGTGACGTTGATTTCCTAGCGAAAGGCGAGACGGTCACCTTCAGCTATGACGTGACGGTAGACGATGGCAACGGTGGTACAGACACAGAAACTGTGACTATCACAATTAACGGCACTAACGACAAGCCTGAGTTGACAGTTAATAGCGGTTCAGTAACTGAGAATGACACGCTTGCAACATTGAGCACCAGCGGCGAGTTGTCTGTAGAAGATAAAGATGCAACTGATGATTACACAGTTAGGAATAGTTACAACGACGACATTGTTTGGAGTGGTGGTACATTAACCGACGCACAAAAAGCCACGTTGATTGCTCAGTTCACGACGGACAAGTCGGGCTGGGACTACGAAGTTGCTAACAGTGACGTTGATTTCCTAGCGAAAGGCGAGACGGTCACCTTCAGCTATGACGTGACGGTAGACGATGGCAACGGTGGTACAGACACAGAAACTGTGACTATCACAATTAACGGCACCAACGATGGCCCTAAAGCGAATGATGACATTTACAAAGCGGGTAGTGAAACAATTCTGTTCACAGAATCATTTGAAAACATGACCAACACCAATGGCTGGACAGTCATTAATGGTGACCAATTAGAAGATTGGGATGCTACAAAAGGTCTTGAAATTCAGCATGAAAGCGTCGTGAATAAAGCGTCTGATGGCGAATATATTGCTGAATTAGATGCGCATCAAAACACTTCTATTACCACTTCTATTAATACGTCTGGCCAAGATAGTGCTCGGGTTGAATTTGATTACAACCCACGTCGTGATGGTAACTCTTCATCAGATATGAAGTTCACCTTTGGTGGTGAAACTATCACTGTCCATGCTGACGGAACAGTTTCAGGCTCTGATATTTCTAATGTTCATATTGATGGCCCTGATTCAAATGGTTGGTATAAAGTTACTGCTGAATTTGATGTTCAAGGTGACAGTACTGATTTGACTTTTTCGGGTGCGGGTAAGTCTGATAGCTACGGTGCTCTTTTAGACAATATTACTGTCACAGGTGTGAATGATCCTATTCTTACCACCCCAGAAGAAGTAGCAATTGAAATTACGTTCGCTGAGTTGCTAGCAAACGATACAGACATCGATGGCGACGATCTATCAATTGTTCTTGATTCCATTACATCTCCGACTAACGGTAAACTCGATGTTGATTATGTCAACGGCATAATCACATTCACGCCAGATAAAGATTACAACGGTGAAGCGACATTTAAGTACCAAATCACCGATGGTAATGGTGGTTTCGATGATGCAACTGTGACGCTCAATGTCACTCCTGTGAATGATCCACCTGTTGCAACGGATGATAAACACAGCTTGGGCGATGACTTAATCCTAAATGGTAGCTTTGAGTCGTTTACTAGCGCATCTAGCCCAAGTTGGGGTGACCGCGCGAGTAGCCTGGACAACTGGGAGTTCACTGCAAACTCAGGGAAACTTGATGTAGTTGAAGATGGATATAAAGGAGTGTCAACTGACGGTGATCGCTTTATTGATATGGAAGGCGAAGGTGGTCGAGGTGACAATGTCACACTGAGTCAAACTGTTGGTGGCGTAGATGAAGGTAAACCATACCAAATCTCGCTAGACATTGCAGCGCGTGGTGACAACCACACAGCTAAAATTCAAGTTGTATGGAATGGCGTGGTTATTGCGACCATAACTCCTGACAGTAACACAATGGAAACGCACACCTTTGAGGTAGTTGGTGCTGCGGGTGACAACACTATTAGTTTCGTTGAAGTGGGTGGTACTGGCGACAACAGTGGTACTTATTTAGATAATATTAAGCTTCAAGAAGTGTTAGTTGATCTAACGACTGATGAAGATACAACACTAGAGATCCCTCATAGTCAGTTGCTTGCAAACGACTATGATGTGGATGGGGATGAGTTGGAAATAACCTCTGTTGTTATGACTGATTCTAGCCACGGCACGGTTGAGATCGTTGATGGAAAAGTTGTTTTTGACCCTGCTGATAATTTTAACGGTGTGACTACATTCGAATACACTATTTCAGATGGTAAAGGTGGTACTGATACCGCAGTAGTTACTATCAACGTTAAGCCAGTTAACGACGCGCCAGTCATAGAGAAGGACGGCACACCTCTTGGTGACAACGAAACAATTGACGTCGTAACGAAAGAAGACGAGGTGATAACAGGTACTGTTACAGCCAAAGATATTGACGACACTGACCTGACTTACACGGTGAGCCAACCTACAAACGGTAGTGTTGAGATCGACCCTGAAACCGGCGAGTGGAAGTACACTCCGAACAACGAGTTTGATGGAGATGATTCATTTGTTGTTACCGTGTCGGACGGTAACGGTGGTACAGATACTGTTGTAGTGAATGTTGATGTATTACCTGTTGCTGAGCTAACAGTTACGGCAGGCCAACCAGTGACAGAAGCAGAAGAAGCATTCCTATCTTTTGAAATCAACTTAAATGAACTAGTTTCAGAAAACGTGGCTCTAGACCTGACTCTGGGACATGCAGATGATACTGCGACAAAAGGTCAGGATTACGAAGACAAGATCTACGTTCAAGATGGACAAGATTATAAAGCGCTTTCAGAGCAGGAGCTTGCCGATCTTATTATTGCTAGCGGCTCGGATAGCTTAGAAGTATTCGTCAAGGTTCTTGATGATAAATTGCTTGAGGGTGAAGAGACTGTAACTCTAAAAGCTAGCTCAACTAGCGAGTTTGTTGAAAATGACAAACAGGACTCAGATACAGCTAAGATTGTCGATGAGATAGACACAAACGACAAAGATACCGTTACAGTTGGCCTGACTGGTCCCGATTCAGTTATTGAGGGTGATAAGACAAGTCCATTTACGATTACGCTAAGTGAACAAGTGCCTGAAGATAGTGTGGTTACTCTTCAGTACTCTTACACAAACGCGAGCAATGAAGATATTGTTGAAGTTATAACTGTAAACGTAGACGCAAATACAAATACAGCGACCTTTGAGATTCAAACTGAACAAGACAACGAATACGAAGTCGGACAAGAGTTTAACGTTAGTGTTGTATCCGTAACTCAAGATGGTACCGATGTATTTGAGAAGCTAGATACGTCTAGCGCTGATAAAAATGTAGCTATTGACGACAGCCATGATAACCCGCCAAAAGCTGAAGACTTCTCTATTTCTCTCAATGCAGATGGCTCTTCGCAAGTTATTTTCGATACCGGAATGGGAACTATCGAAGGTGATGGTACAGACCATATTTCTGATGACGAAGATGATAACGATAATGACGCAGGTACAAATCTCGGCGTGATCATCACAGAGCTGCCTGATTCAGGAACTCTTTACTATGTCGATGGTAATAACAAGGTTGAAGTGGTAGTTGGGCAGACGTATGCAGATCCTAACAACATCGTTTATGAAGATGACCAAGAATCAACAGGCTTCTTCTTAGGTGTTGATGATACATCCACATTAGATAAAGGCCCTCATAGCACTGCAGAGTTTTATAACTGGGGTGATGAAGTAGATGCGTATACTCGCGAACTGAAGTTTGATAATGGTGATGTTGTCACCATTACCTCGGAAGGTCGAAATAACGTTGACGCTAAGCCTTTAGTTCAAAACAACAGTCAGCAAGGCCATATGGGTTTCGGTATTGCATCGACTAATCGCGGTATTCACCAAGACGAGGCAATCAACATTGATTTCTCTTCTCGTCCAGCTGACTCAGTAACGGTTGGTCTAAGTGGTTTGGGTGGCTGGTTTGCCCCAAATGCTGATGATAGTGTTCAATCAAGAGCTGAGATTACAGTCACCTTTGATTATGGTAATGGTGTCACAGAAGAACAAACCTTCCTTTATGATGATACCCACAATAATCAAAATGTCACAATTGTCGCTCCTGAAGGTGCTGAGATTGTTTCGGTGGAAGCAAGTACACAAGGACCAGGTAACTGGGAGCTGACTTCTCTTGAAGCTAAGGCGTCAGATTCATTCGAATATAAAGCAGTAGACAGTGATGGTAACGAAAGTGAAGTTAAGACAGTTACTATCGATAAGTCTGGTGACCTGAATGCGAATAACGATCCGCAAGGCTTCGAAGTTAAACTGGGTGAGTTCAGTGAAGACAACGACTCTCCATGGTCAGCCGAAGGCGCTGAGCTAAATGCTAGCTTCAATGGCCAAGATAAAGACTTCGCACACAGCGGCATTAAGATTGGTGTTGCCGGCAAAGTAGGTGGATTGGGCGCACAGATTGAATATGATCGTGCAGAGCAGCAATCTGAGAAGTTTGAAATCAACTTAGATAGCCCTGCGACTCAGTTTACATTTTCAGTATCTAACTTGTTTAAAAACGAAGGTAATGACGGTGATTTCACTGATAACCATGAACAAGGCAGTTGGGTAGCGTACCTCAATGGCGTAGCGGTTGCAGGTGATACGTTTATTGCTGAAGACGGTAACAATAGAGGTACTTACGAAATAACACCGCTTGGTCCTGATGGTACTCCAATCGCGTTTGATACTGTGGTGTTTGAAGCAACTGAGTATTCCAACCAAGCAACGCATGATAATGATGCGTCAGATTACTTCCTAACTGGTTTTAAAGCCTCTAGTGAAGGCGCATATGCAGTGAATCAAGGCGGCATTCTTGAGATTCCAACATCGAAGCTTGCTGGCATTATCGGTTCTGAGCTTCTAAATAACGATATAGACTCAGATGGCGACAATCTACGTATTACCTATGTATACGGTGAAACGGAAGGTAATGCGTATATTAAAGATGGCATCGTATACTTTGATTTAACTGGCGATGACTTCGTCGGTGAAACAACGTTTAAATATCAGATTACTGATGATAATGGCCAAATCGCGAGTGCTGAAGTTAATGTTATCGTAAACCCTCTACAGACTCCTTCTAGTGTTGCGTCTGTAGACCTGCTAGCAGACTCAGTAGTTGAAGGTGATGAACTTGGCTTTAAAGTCACTTTGGATTCAAGTGCACTTGTTGAATCTGCGTTGGACGTTACTTTTGGTAAGAACACGGATGCTGCGAATGATTCAGGTGACGAAAAAGATCTCGACCTGAGTCTGGTTCGTTTTACTAATGGCGTCACATATGATCAGCAAAGTGGAAAGCTGATTGTCCCAATTGGCGTTAAAGATTTTGCAGTTCTTATCCCTACTCTTATTGATGGTGTTCATGAGCTCGTCGAAAACTACAGCTTAATAGTCGATGGTGTATCTGCTACTGGCATCATCGAAAACGTTGATACAATTGAGCTAATGGTTGAGAGTTTTGCAGACGTAGCTGAAGGCTCGAATGCAGTCTTCGCAGTAAGTTTAAATAATCCGTCCTCAGAGAATATCGACGTATCGCTAGCAATTACTCTTGATAGAGACGCTACTTCAGCGGAAACGGCTGATTTCAAAGATATTGGTGAACTATACACTGCGTACTACTTGGAGCCACAACAATCCGGGGAGCCTAAACGTGTTGAACTTGATGTAGTAATTAAGGATGGCAAACCTACCGTTACTATCCCTAATGGTGAAACTGAGATCTTTGTTGAAGTAGCGACAAAAGATGACCCGGTATTTGAAGGTGGTGAAGACTTTAACCTAGTTGTTACTGACGAGTCCGGTTATGTGTCGAATGGCTCTGCTTCAGATGAAACCACTATTATGGATGATGGTACCGATCCAGACGGCCCAGATGGACCACAAGTTGGTAACAATGATCGTCCTGTTGTTGACAGCATCACTGACATTGAAATTGAAGAAGGCCAGTCAGGAACGTTTGTTGTTGAGCTTTCAAATCGCAGCGAATCCACAACCACAATTGAAATGTCTCTAAATGACGGCTCTGCCGTGAGTGTAGATGGACAACCAATTGAGGGCGACTTTAATGGATCTAGCGTAGTAGTTACTTTTGGTCAAGGTGTTGATAAGCAGATTCAAACCGTTGAAGTTATCAATGGCAAGTTTGTAGTTAGTGTTCCTGACGGGCATGAATCGTTTACAGTTGAAGTCGTAACTAACCAAGATACGCATGCAGATAATAGTGAGAAGTTCTCTATTTCTGGCAATGCTCCTTATCAGCAAGACGCAGTTACTGGTGTTGCTACAATTGTCGACAACGAAGCGCCAATGGTGGATCTAAATGGTGCTCTATACGACATTGAGTTTGTAAGTGAAGGTGCTGGCTACAGCAATGTCTTTGGTTACTATATCAACGACGAATCAGGCGAGAAGCAGCTTCACGTTTTGGTTTCTAATAGCAATGATCCAAGTCTATCACCGAGTACCTTGTTAGATTCACCGTTGTCTTCGATCGATAACCTTGAGTTTTTCTTAATTCCAAATGGCTTCAATAAGATTGATAGCGATAAACTCTATGACCTTAAAGTGAATGATCAAGGTCAATTAGTTGTCGATGGTGTTGTTAAAGCTGGTATTCCTGTTTATACATCGACTGACGAAGACCATCAGATCTCAACCACGGTTGATAGTGACGGAAATCTAGTATTGAGCTTTGATGACCAAAAAGGCCAAGGCAACGATGATAATGACTTCAACGATTTTGTTGTTAAGGTCAGTAAGATTGATACAGGTGGTATTGACTTTAACTCAGCATACGTTGAGGAAGGAGAAGCGGCTATCGCCGATATAGACGCAGATATCTTTGACGATAAAGATACAATCAAATCGATGAGCGTTACTCTAACCAATGCTAAAGATGGCGATAACTTAACCTGGGCTGAAAATAGTGGATTCAGTGTCTCTAAAACAGTGGTTGGCACTGCAATCGCACTGATAATTACCCATCCATCAGGCAGTGTTTCTGCCGATGAGTTTGAAACGTTCCTGAAATCTATTCGATTTGTAAACAGTAGCGACACGCCTGATGAAGAAACGCGCTTAGTTGAAGTCACTGTGTCTGACGGCGTTAATCAGTCTGAAACGGCTACAACATCAATCTCTGTGACTGGCACTGATGAATTATCCCTCATTAATGTGGCAGGTTTAGAAGACCAGTTTATTGACCTAAACATTAGTGTTGTTGACGCAGCAACATCGGTAAGCACGATAGAGCTGTCAGGTATTCCACAAGGTGCAACTGTATTAGTCGGTGGTGTTGAATCTGCAGTTGATAACAGTGGCACTGTCGTGGTTGATATCGATGATATTGATTCGGTTAAAGTGAAAGCACCAGAGCATAGTGATGTTAACTTTGATATTTCAGTAACAGCTAAAGATTCTGATGAAGAGACTGTAGAATCTGGCAGTATTTACGTTGATGTTCATCCTGATGCGGACAGGCCTACACTAATCATCGGCGACTTTGAGAAAGTTGCTGCGATTGATTTTGAAGATGTACAGATAACATCAGGCTCTTGGGATAGTGATATTGAAATAAATAACGTCGAGGGTGTATCGACTATTGGCGAGTGGAGTACTTCTAATCCCGGTCAACATGTTGAAGTGGGTACTGAAGGCACATACCTGTCAGGCTCGTCAATGAACCAAGTTATGGAAATTGAAGGTGAAGTTGACGACAAAGTCCTCTATACCGATATGGATCTTGTCGCTGGCCGCTTCTACAATTTTAAATTCGATATTGCCGCGAGAGACGATGTTGATCCTTCGGACTCCGACATGGAGGTATCGCTCTTTAAGCTAGATGATGCTGGCAATCCAATTGAGAGCAGTAAGGTAACACTTTATGACTTTATTGCTGAGCGACAAGGTAGTGGTTGGCAAGAGGGAACGTTCACGTTGCCCGTTGAGCTTTCAGGTAAATATCGCCTTGTTCTTGAAGCAGACGAAGCCGACTCTACAGGCGCAATAATTGATAATATTCAATTTACTGCGGTCGACAACTATGGATACGAAGATTCATTTATCAAGCTCAGTGAGATTAGCGCTTCGCTGGTAGATGCGACAGATGGTTCTGAGACCTTAACTGTAGAGTTGGATGGTCTTCCTGTTGGTTCAGTGTTGATTGACGGTACAGGGCAGGATGCGAATATGCATATTGTCACTGAAGCGAATAAAAACGCTAAAATTGATGTAACTGGTTGGGATCTAGCAGAACTTCAGATCAAGGTATTAGACCCTAGTACCTTTGACATTAAGGTCATCGCAACTGCGACAGAGGCGGACACCAACAAGGATGATGATGTTCACGGAGAGCACGGTGATCTTGGTGGTAAACTGGCTAATGCGTCTGAAGCAACAATTAATATTACAGTCCTTGAACGCCCTGTCGACACTAATGAACGTCCAATTGCTAATGACTTTACTATTTCTTCGGATACGAATGTTGCGAATGTTAACTTTGCGCCTAACGCGATTGATAAAGAAGATGATAGAGACAATAAGAATACGTCAGTACGAATTGAAGAGTTGCCAGAGTATGGCAAGCTTTATCTAATTGATGATGACGGAAAGATTGTTGAAGGCCCGCTTGAAGTTGGAAGTGAAGTTCTTGATAGTGGTAAAGTTGTCTATGTTGCTGACGGTACCAACACTACGACGTTCAACAGCGACTTTACGGTTGGCAACTTTGCTGAAGAGCATGGTCTTAATCTCGAAAATAAAGATGATGGTGTAGATAAGCTAGAGCTTGATGGTGTAACCCTCTCCGGCGGCACATTTGAAAATGGTCAATTTGCGGGTGACGGAGCAACGATTAAGTACGATCACAACAATAACCAGAAAGGTCTATTTGTTAGTACTACTCATGACAGCGGCACTGGTAAAGAAACTCAGATTGGTGAGTATGTTTCTATCGCCTCAAACGAAGGGGATATTTCTTCAGCTAAAGTGTCTTTTGCTAGTCTTGATGGCTTGTTCAATAATGGACATGCTCAAATTGTCGCTTACCTTTTCCGGGATGGTAAGCAGGTAGATGTAATTGAACCGATTCAGATTGTCATTTCGAGTAAACATGACGGTTACTCTGTCATTAACTCTAACAATACCGTATTTGATGAGATTCGTTTAGTTGGCGTTAATACTTCGAACAAAGGCAAAGGAGCGGGTTTCAACGTTGCTGAAGTTGACGTTGATGTCGTCGGCGTTACTGATCTACAAGATGAGTTTACGTACTCTGCAAAAGATTCTGATAATCAGCTAAGTTTAGAACCTGGTACCGTTACCATTGAGGCTAAAAATACAATCCACTCCCCAACGAGCGGTATTGATAGTGTTACAGTCCAAGGTGGCAATACATTAAACTGGCCAAGCTCAGCTGCAGTAATAAATTCACTCATTACTTATCATCAATCAGAGTATGACGACGTCGGTGGAGCACAAATTGATGTAGGGATTGGGGCTGATTTTGTCAACCTTGGTTCGGGGTCAGATACTATCTTTATGGGAGATAGTATTTCGCCAACTCAAGACCTTAATGTGCTACCAAATGACTTCGATTCTAGAATAGAACAGTTTTCTAAGTTAGAAGTTTCAGAGTTCACCTATGGTGACGAAAACAATGGAATGAAGGGTTTTGAGGACACACCTCCAGGCCTTGATGTAGCAAATGGTGGTGGAGGTAACGACAGGATCTATGGTGAAGAAGGTCAAGACATTATCTTCGGTGGAACCGGCAATGACGTTCTACATGGTGGCACTGGTAACGACGCTGTCCGTGGCGGCTCTGGCAATGACACGATAATTGGTGGTCATGGTAACGATATCCTTGTTGGAGATGATGGTGCCGACCTGTTCCAATGGGTTGACCAACCGTTCCAAGACGATGTTGATACAATTACAGACTTTGATCTAGGTGAAGACCATCTTGATATCTCTCAATTATTGCCAATGGAAAACTCAATGTCTGATCTTCTTGAACATATCACTATTGAGAAGGTCGATAACGGCGGTGGTGATAAAGATTTGGTTATCACTATCTCTGAAGACGCAACTAATAGCGGTCAAACACAAACTATCATTCTTGATAACACGGGGAACCAGTTTGATTCAGTGAACGCTCAAGGTGATGGTCGTGTAATAAGTAGTGACCTGAGTAATTTGGTGAATCAGTTATTCGTCAACTTACCAGACTAAAAAAAGGGCCAAAAGGCCCTTTTTAATGTGTCTGTTTTGTTATATTGTACCGTCCTAAATATGGTTGACACATTTCCAACATGAAATTGGAGAGTGTCATGAAAACAACAAGTAGACGTACTCAACGAGATTATTCTCTTGCCTTTAAATTGGCAGTCGTAAGCCAAGTTGAAAAAGGCGAAATGACTTATAAGCAAGCTCAAGAACGTTATGGGATCCAAGGTCGCTCTACCGTTTTAGTTTGGCTTCGCAAACATGGTCAACTAGATTGGTCTAAAGGAATAGAACAATCGAGAGCGTTAGGAGCGACTATGTCAAACTCTTCCTCAACTCAAACCCCAGAGCAACGAATCAAAGAACTCGAGCAGCAATTAGAAGAGACTCAGATCAAAGCAGAGTTCTTTGAAGCGGTTGTAAAAGTCATGGATCGAGATTTCGGTGTCCGAATCTCAAAGAAGCGCAAGGCCGAGTTATTAAGGAAAAAACGGTCAGAAAGTTGACCGTCACTAAAGCTTGTCACTTCATAGGTATTACACGACAAGCTTTCTACAAGCGCTGTGTTGCAGAAATTCATCAGACAAAGAAAGATGAATCAGTACTCGGTTTTGTGAAAGAGCAAAGGATGATGCACCCTCGTATAGGGACTCGTAAGATCAAGTATTTACTTGCTCAGAACGATATTAAAATCGGGCGAGACCGCTTATTCTCTCTGCTGAGAATGAATCGATTATTAGTGCAGAATCGAAGGGCTTATCATCGAACCACAAATAGTAATCATCGCTTTTACTGCCATCCGAATCGTGTCAAAGAAGGCTTAATACCTGAAAGACCAGAGCAATTATGGGTTGCCGATATTACTTATCTAACAACGCGGCGTGGTTGTACTTATCTCAGTTTAGTGACGGACGCTTACTCAAGAAAAATCGTGGGCTATCACATAGGTGATGATATGAAAGCTCGCAGGGTCAAGCAGGCCTTTTTAAACGCGTTGAAAGAACGGAAGAATACAGGTGAGCTTGTACATCACTCAGATCGAGGTGTTCAGTACTGCTCTGTTGAATACCAAGAGTTGCATCGACAGTATGATGTATCTTGCTCAATGACTGATGGCTATGACTGTTATCAGAATGCGTTGGCAGAGAGGATCAACGGAATACTGAAGATGGAGTATCTGTTGAATAAGCCTAATGATTTAGATGAAGCAAAGAAAATGGTCGCCGAATCAGTAAAAATCTATAATGAATATAGGCCTCACACAGCTCTAAAATACAAAACGCCCGATGAAGTACATCGAGCGTTTTAGTCAATCAAGTGTCAACCCATATCAGGACGGGTCATATAAAATAGAGTCTAAAGCTCAAGGCTTAAAGAACCTTACAAGCAAAACCTTTCAGGTAGAAACCTTCTGGGTAGGCTGTGTCTGTTAGGTGGTCGGCTGCTTGCTCGAAGCGTTCTACGAACTTAACAGTGCGGCCTGCATCTAATGCTGCATCAGCAATGATTTTTTGGAACAAATCAGTACCCATTAAGCCAGAGCAAGAGTAGGTGAGTAGAGTGCCACCTGGTTTCAGGATTTGCATCGCAAGCATGTTAACGTCTTTGTAGCCGTTAGCGCCTGAAGTTAGGTTATTCTTGCTTGAAACAAACTTTGGTGGATCCATGATCACTACGTCAAACTTAGTGCCTTGGTCACGGTATTCACGAAGCAGTTTGAAAACGTCAGCGTTTAGGAATACAGCGCGCTTTTTCGAGATATCAAACTCGTTAAGTTCAGCGTTGAATTTAGCTGTATCAAGAGCTAGTTGAGATACGTCAGCGTTGATAACACGCTTCGCGTCGCCTTTAAGCGCGTACAGGCCAAAACCACCTGTGTATGAGAAGCAGTTAAGGACATCTTTTCCTTTGACGTACTTCATAGATTCTTTGCGGCTATCACGTTGGTCCATGTAGAAGCCCGTTTTGTGGCCTTCCATAATGTTCACGCTGATCTTAACGCCGTTTTCTTCAATCACGATAGACTTCGGTGGTTCTTCACCATAAAGAACGCCGACAACTTGTTCTAGGCCCTCTTTTTTACGAACTGCCACGTCTGAACGCTCGTAGATGTTGCAGTCAGGGAAGCACTCGATTAACGCTTCTACCAATACGCTTTTGTTAAATTCAGCGCCAGCACTTAGCAGTTGGCAAACAAGGAAGTCTTGATATTTGTCGATTGTGATACCAGGCAAGCCATCAGACTCTGCGGCCGTTAGGCGGTAGCCCGTTAGGCCATCACGCTCAATGATATCTTCACGTAAAGACTGTGCGTCTTGAATTCGTTTTACGAAGAACGCCTTGTTGATCTCTTCTTTTTCAAATGTCCAAACACGAGCTCGAATTTGAGATTCTGGTGAGTAAGCCGCTTTTGCAAGCCACTGACCATTTTGAGCATATACGTCTACAGTTTCACCTTGTTTTGGTTCGCCTTCGACCTTATCGATACCGCGTGAAAATACCCAAGGGTGTTTGCGGCGTAGTGATTTATCTCGGCCTTTAGCTAGATGAATTGAAGGAGTCATAATTTACTCTGTTTGTTGAATTTGAAGGAGGGGTATTGTCGGGGAAGTACAGGTGAAAAGCAAATAAGAAAGGGCTGCCAAAGCAGCCCTAGTAATGATTAATCAACACATTGTGGTTGGAGAGCTGTATTAAGCTTTAAGACCGGTCAGCAAACCTTCCATCGTATCGCTTTGTTTACGAAGTTGGTCAACATTGGAATTACTCTTACTGATCATCTCGCAGATACTGTCTGACTGATGACGAATCTCTTCAACACTCTGTGCAATGTTGTCAGCGACTACGCCTTGTTCTTCAGCCGCGGTAGCAATTTGAGTGCTGCTATCTGAAATAGACTGGTTTTTTTCCGCTAATGAACCGATCTCGACGTTCACTTCTGACATCAGTGTTTGGCCTTCGTTAGCATTGTTCACCGTGACTTCCATCAGCTTGGTCAGTGATTGACTGTTACGTTGTAATGATTCAATCATGCTTTGGATTTCAACCGTTGCTTGCTGAGTACGACCGGCAAGGGCACGAACTTCATCGGCAACAACAGCAAATCCACGACCTTGCTCGCCAGCACGTGCGGCTTCGATAGCGGCGTTCAACGCTAACAGGTTAGTCTGTTCAGAAATACCGTTGATGGTTGTGACTACTTCATCGATCTGCGCCGCGTTGGCATCCAGTTCTTCTACTGCTTGTGAAGCGGACTGGATCTCTTGAGATAGGCTAGAGATAGACTCCAGTGTATTTGAAACCTTGACTTGACCGCTCTGAGCAACGCCGCGAGCGTCCATCGTTTGTGAACTAGACTCATGAGCAAGGGTAGCGACTTCGCGAATCGTAGCCGCCATTTGTTCCGTTGCACTTGCCAAGCTATTCAGGTGTTCTTGTTGGTTACCTGAGATGTCTGAACTTTGTTGTGTTGACTGGTTCAAGTCCGAGCTGATCTGCTGCATGAGAGCGACAGACTCTTGGATTGATAGAACCATGTTTTGTTCACGCTCCGCGACTTTATCGATTGTAATCGCGATTTCACTGAACTCGTCACGAACTAAGAAGTAGTTCATGCGGCAAGTTAAGTCGCCATTCGCAAGCGTGTTCAGAGCTTTGTTCATAGAGAACATCGCGCCGCCAATAAAGGTCATGATGTAGTAAACACCTAGTGCGATAAGCGTTAGGGTTACAGCGATGATAGAAACCTGAGTCGTCGAGAGAGCAGACCAAAGGTTTTGGTCATGGTTAGCAACTAGGCTGAATGCACCATTCATTACTGAAACAGAACCAGCACCGTAGCCCAAAGAGATGGTTTCAGAACTGCTGACAAGCTGAGCAACTTGATCTTTATTGAGTTGACCTGCTTCGATAAGCCCTTTCATCAAGAGCATTTCTTCTTGATAAAGATGAGCAAGTAAAGAGTCCGCGGCACTATCTAAAACGAGAGTTAATATAACCAGGGCGAGAAGAGGCAATAAGAAGAGTAGATAGAACTTTTCTTGGATTTTTAGGTGAATGAGATATTTGTCAATCCAACGAAATGGGATTTCTTTCATAATCGTTATACTCGAAGTAAGTCCACCAATAAGCGGTGAATGAATAGAAGCTCGACTATATCATTCATATAATTTATGAGGCAACGTTATGGAAAGTTCACAATATATTTTTGTCGTGTCAGGCGTAGTTCAATGTGTTGGGTTCCGTTACCACACCAGTAGGCAGGCGCAAGCTATGGGGCTCTCAGGTTATGCAAAGAACTTAAATGATGGTCGAGTTGAAGTGTTAGCTGTCGGAGAGAATCAACAAATAGAGAAGTTACATGCTTGGCTCAATATTGGCCCTTCGAGCGCAACAGTAGACAACGTAGTGATGCATCAAGTGAAAGATAGCGAGCGCCAGGACGTACGCATAGGGGCGTTTAAAATACTGTAGTTATGGCACTACAGTATTTATATCGAACGTAACTTAATAGCCTAAAGCGGATTAGGTTCTACAAGCACTTTGCTGGTTTAGGTAAACCGGCGAGCTTGGTCGCTTGTTTTGCAGGGCCTTTTTTGAATAACTTGAAAAGGTACTTACTGTTGCCTTTTTCTGGGCCGTGGGCTTTTTCCATTGCTTTAACGAGCATGCGAACCGCTGGTGAGGTGTTGAACTCTTCGTAAAAGCTCCTTACAAAATGTACGACTTCTAAGTGTGCATCTGTAAGTTCAATCGCCTCGTCTTGAGCAAGAATTTCAATCATACCTTCTTCCCATTGCGTGTAATCCAATAGGTAGCCTTGAGCGTCGGTTTCGATTTGCTTGCCGTTATATTCAAACATGTTTAATCCAGAATCCAATTAACTATGCGGATAGGGTACATGACCAAGTTTGTCTTTCTCAACTGAAATTGTAGCTATCTAAAGAAATATCGCACTTATAGATAAAAAAAGCCCAAGAGATAAGCTCTTGGGCAAGATATTCTTCAATGATGGGAACGATTAGTCGTCGCTGCCCATGATGCCTAGGATGCTTAGTAGGCTGATGAAGATGTTGTAGATCGATACGTACAAGCTGATCGTTGCAGAGATGTAGTTTGTTTCACCGCCACGAATGATGTTTTGCGTTGTAAGCAAGATAACACCAGTCGAGAACAGGATGAACATACCGCTCATTGCCAATGATAGTAGAGGCATTTGTAGGAAGATGTTTGCAACCATACCTACAAGTAGTACTACGAAACCAGCTAATAGCATGCCATTAAGGAACGACAGGTCACGCTTAGTTGTTAGTGCGTAAGCTGATGCGCCCATAAACGCCAGTGCTGTACCGCCAAGTGCAGTTAGGATGACATCACCCATGCCTGCGCCAACGTACATGTTTAAGATTGGACCGATGGTGTAGCCTAAGAAACCTGTAAATAGGAATGTGAAGACTAGACCCATGCTGTTGTCACGGTTCTTTTCTGTTAGGAAAAGTAGGCCGTAGAAGCCAACTAGCATGATAATAAGACCCGGGCGAGGAAGGTTCATCGCCATGGATACGCCTGCTACAACAGCAGACCAAAGTAGTGTCATAGACAGTAATGCGTAGGTGTTACGCAACACTTTATTGGTTTGCAGAGCACTTTCTTGAGATGCTGTGCGTGAAAACATAGGGCTGTTCATAATCTTCCTCGTAAGGTGACTTCAATAGTTATTAGTACATTTATGGGGGTGAAAGTTCGAAAAATCAAGTCTCTCATTCCTCTTGTATACGTAAAATAATAATCAAAATAGTCGGTTAAGTGTTTCTGAAGGTGTAACAAAGTATTTCTTAAAGTGCAGTTAAGGTTCGTTGTTCAATTTTAATCGCACTGAATCGCTGTTTATAATCTTGAAAAACTAATTATAACACTGAAAACAAAGAGGCGACCTAAGCCGCCTCTGTAGTTTATGCATCATAACACATTAGTGGTGTAAGATTTGGCTTAAGAAGTTCTGCGTTCTGTCTGATTGTGGGTTTTCAAAGAAATCGACAGGGTTGTTCTCTTCTATGATTTCACCGGCATCCATGAAGATAACGCGATCCGCGACCTCTTTAGCAAAGCCCATCTCGTGCGTTACACAAAGCATCGTCATGCCTTCTTCTGCAAGCTCAACCATTACGTCTAACACCTCACGAACCATTTCTGGATCGAGCGCCGACGTTGGCTCATCAAACAGCATCACTTGAGGGTTCATACACAAAGAGCGAGCGATAGCTACACGCTGCTGTTGACCACCTGAAAGCTGACCTGGGAACTTGTCCGCTTGCTCTGGGATTTTAACTCGCTCTAGGTACTTCATTGCAATCGCTTCGGCTTCTTCTTTTGGCATCTTTTTGACCCAAATAGGGGCCAGAGTACAGTTCTCTAATACCGTCAGATGTGGAAACAGATTGAAGTGCTGGAAACACATGCCGACATCTCGGCGAACGGCTTCAATGTTCTTTAGATCTTCCGTTAATTCATTACCTGAAACGAAGATATGACCTTTTTGGTGCTCTTCTAATCGGTTTATGCAGCGGATCATCGTTGATTTACCAGAGCCTGAAGGGCCACAGATAACGATTTTCTCGCCTTTTTTCACTTCTAGATTGATGTTCTTAAGTACGTGGAATTCACCGTACCACTTGTTCATGTCTTTCAACTCGATCATAAGACCTTGAGAGTTGTTTTCTGTCTGCTGCGTCATAATACGTCCTTGATCTTGTTAATTATCGTTTGTGACCGGTGTGAAGTCTGTTTTCTAGCCATATCGAATATCTCGACATGCCAAAACAAAACACCCAGAACACTAACGCGACAAATACATAACTTTCTGTTGAATACCCAAGCCATTCAGGGTCGGTATTCGCGGCTTGGCCAATCCCTAGTACATCAAACATACCAATGATCAAAACAAGACTGGTATCTTTAAACAAACCAATGAAGGTGTTCACAATTGAAGGAATCGTGATTTTAAGAGCTTGAGGTAGAATGATAAGCCCAGTCTTTTTCCAGTAGCTTAACCCCAGAGCATCAGCTGCTTCGTATTGGCCTTTTGGTATTGCTTGTAAACCACCACGAATTACTTCGGCCATGTAGGCTGCACTGAATAGTACTACCCCAACAAGTGCTCGAATCAGCTTATCGGTTTCTGTCCCTTCTGATAAAAAGAGTGGCAGCATTACTGAAGCCATGAATAGAACTGTAATGAGCGGTACGCCACGCCAAATTTCGATGTATACGGTACACATACTGCGAATGATCGGCATCTCTGAGCGACGCCCAAGAGCAAGTGCAACACCAATAGGGAGTGACACTACAATACCAACAAGTGCGATGACCAGTGTAACCAATAGGCCGCCCCATTTATGGGTATCAACAACTTCTAACCCAAAGACGCCACCGTATAGCAAGCCGGCAATGATAAATGGGTAGATGTTGACGAAGAACAACCAAATCCACGTGCGTTTAGGTGTTTTTTCATAAGCCAGTAAGGCTACAAAAATGGCCAACGTTGCGTAGAAGAGGCGAGGTCGCCAAAGTTCAGCTTCTGGGTAGAAGCCATACATGAATTGGTCCCAACGAACGCTGATAAAAACCCAACAAGCGCCTTCGCTAGTACAGGCATCGCGTGTGGTTCCTATCCAGTCGGCACTGATGAATGCCCAATCCGCTATTGCCCATAATAGGGTGAAAGCAAAGTAAGCAAGAATCACAGTGACGACGCTGTTAACAGGTCCATTAAATAGATTTTTTCTTAACCAACCGACTGGCCCAACGGTATTCGCTGGAGGCGGAAGATCAGGTTGAAATTGATGTGTACTCATCTTATCTCTCCACCAACGCTACTTTGCGGTTGTATATGTTCATTAGAGCGGACGTTAATAGGCTCAAGGTTAGGTAGACGCCCATTGTCATCGCGATTACTTCGATAGCTTGTCCAGTTTGGTTCAGTGTTGTTCCTGCAAATACAGAGACAAGATCAGGATAACCAATGGCCATCGCAAGTGATGAGTTTTTGGTCAGGTTTAGATACTGACTGGTTAGTGGTGGGATAATGATTCTTAATGCTTGTGGAATAATGACAAGCTTTAGAGTTCTAGAACGTGGGATGCCTAGAGACATCGCAGCCTCAGTTTGCCCATGGTTTACCGCGTTAATACCTGAACGAACAATCTCAGCAATGAACGCTGCTGTGTAGATACTTAAAGCGAGCATCAATGCAGCAAGCTCAGGGATTATGGTAACACCACCCTTGAAGTTAAACCCTTTCAACACAGGGTAATCTGCAGAGATAGGCATGCCCATAACAAAGTAAGTTACCAACGGTAAGCCTAAAATCAACGCAGCGGCAATTCGCAACATTGGTGTTTGTTGGCCGGTCAGTTTCTGTCTGTTCTTCGCCCAGATGTTGATAATAAACGTAGCGATAATACCGACAATCAATGATGCGATGACAATGCTACTGCCTTGCTCAAAGACTGGAGCAGGGAAGTACAATCCACGTACGTTCAAGAAAATTGCTTCACCTAGACTCATACTTTGACGAGCAGAAGGCAAGGCTTGTAGAACGGCGAAATACCAGAAAAAGATTTGTAATAGAAGAGGGATATTTCGGAATATCTCAATGTAGACAGCTGCAAATCGGCTAACTAGCCAGTTTGAAGAGAGTCTAGCGATACCCATACTAAAGCCCAGCACTGTAGCTAGCATAATGCCGAGTACTGAAACTAAAGCGGTATTGAGAAGACCGATAAAGAATGTACGACCGTATGAGAAGGTCTCGTCGTATTCAATCAGTGTTAAGCCGATACCAAAACCAGCTTCTTGGGAGAGAAAATCAAAACCAGTGGTGATACCACGGGAATCTAAGTTTGTGAGTGCATTATTTACAATCGTGTAAAAGAAAGCACAAAGCGCCCCGACGGCGATAATTTGGAAAATGATGGAGCGAAAAGTGGGGTTGTAAAATAAGTTGGCACTTTTGGGCTGTGGCTTTGCCTGAGCTGGAGAAATAGTTTCATTAGGTTTCATACTACTATAACCTCAAATCCATTTAATAAATAGGGCGGAAAACTCCGCCCTAGTTGATGCTTGAAAATTTATTAACGGATTGGTGGAGCGTACATAAAGCCGCCCGCATTCCATAATGCATTTACACCACGAGAGATCTGAAGTGGAGAACCTGTACCAACAGTACGCTCAAAACTCTCACCGTAGTTACCAACTTGCTTAATTACTTGGTAACCCCAGTCGTCGCGAATGCCAAGGCCTTTACCTTTAGGACCGTCTACACCAAGAATACGTTTGATGTTTGGATCTTTTGACTTAAGCATTTCGTCTGCATTTTTAGAAGAGATGCCGTATTCTTCCGCGTTAATCATTGCTGAAAGTGTCCACTTAGCAACGTTAAACCATTTATCATCATCTTGACGAACAACAGGGCCTAGAGGCTCTTTAGAGATGATTTCAGGAAGTACTTCTGCAGATTTAGGATCAGCTAGGTTTAGACGAAGTGCGTATAGACCAGATTGGTCAGTCGTTAGCACGTCACAACGACCTGCGTCGAAACCTTTAGATGTTTGTGCTGCCGTATCGAATACCACTGGCTTGTAAGACATGCCACTGTTACGGAAGTAATCGGCTAGGTTAAGTTCAGTTGTTGTACCTGATTGAACACATACAGAAGCGCCATCAAGCTCTTGAGCACTTGTTAGGCCAAGTTCTTTCTTAACCATGAAGCCTTGACCATCGTAGTAGTTAACGCCTACGAAGTTCAGACCTAGAGCAGTGTCACGATGTAATGTCCATGTTGTGTTACGAGATAGTACGTCGATTTCGCCAGATTGAAGCGCAGTAAAACGCTCTTTTGCTGTTAGAGGTACATACTTAACTTTAGTCTTGTCACCGAGTACAGCCGCTGCAAGAGCTTGACAATACTCAACATCAATTCCTTCCCATTCACCTTTTGAGTTAGGGTTAGAGAACCCTGGAAGACCGGTACTTACACCACAAGTTAGAAAACCTTGAGATGTGACTTTGTCCAGAGTGCTTTCTGCCGCTGATGCCGATGTTGCCATCATCGCAGTTGATGCAGCTACTACTGAAGCAAGAAGTGTTAGTTTATTTGTCATTTGTATCCTTCCTTGTTAACCAGGTGACACCTGATACTCGTGCTCGTTTGAGTTTCTCTATGTGTTGCGTTTTCTATGACCTTGTTGTTCAAATTAAACGAGTTGCATTTTGCAAATGAAACTGTGTGCGATTTAAACAACTGTTTATAAGGTTAGGAAAGGATCCGTAGTTTCACAAATGTATAATTTAAAAAGAATTTTGAATGAAATCACAAATCCGAACACAATTAGAATGACCAAATGTTAAGTGAATGTAAATAGTGCAACAGTTCACACTGTTGGTGCAACAAGATTTAGGTTTTTATATTGATAATCGACTAGATAAATATTCTGAATCAACATCACAATGGTGAAATATTAAACTTAAGAAATGTTGAAATTTGGTCAATAAATATTTTTATTACACTTCGATAGTTATGAATATGCTCCAAATTTGGTAGCATGGCTGAATAGTTATTGAAGTAGTCTCAAGGAAGAACATGCGTTATTTCCCAATGTTTTTGGATGTAGAAAATAAGCCAATCTTAGTGGTTGGTGGGGGTGAGGTTGCTTGCCGTAAAGTCGATAGCTTACTACGAGCTGGGGCGGATGTGACTTTGGTGTCTCCCAAGGTAGCGCCTTACTTAAAGCAGCTTGTGGACGAGAACAAACTTCACTGGGTTCAAAACTTTTATTCGTCACAGATCATATCGAAAAATTACTTACAGGTTTGGGCCACAACAGACAACCCAAGTTTGAATCACCAAGTGTATAATGATGCGAAAAAACTGGGCATTTTAGTCAATGTGGTTGACGATCTTCCTTACTGCGACTTCATCACACCTTCGATGATAAATCGCGGCAGAATCCAAATTGCCATCTCTAGTGGCGGTGCATCACCTGTTTTAGTGAGAAATATCAGAGAAAAACTCGAAACCGTATTGCCACAAAACATAGGTTTGATAGCAGACTTCGGTGCATCAAAACGCAATTCAATCAAAGAGTCATTCCCAACCGTCGACGAGCGTCGTAAGTTTTGGGAGCGATTCTTGTCATCCAGCTTTATCGAGCAGGTGAATGACAGAGAGCAGTTAGAGTCTTACTACCAGCAAGCGCTAACCGAAGGCATTGATAGCGAAGGGCAGGTTACTTGGATTGAATTCGAGCAAGATGTCGAGTTGTTGTCTATGAAGGCTTTACGTTTGATGCAGGAGGCAGAGCTCGTACTTTCACCGAGCGATTGTCCATTTGAATTTATCGACCTGTGCCGCCGAGATGCAGAAAGAGAGAGCTACGCCAACAGCGGAGAGCTATCAACAAAGCTTGAGCAAGCAAGAGCAGAGAAATTACGAGTGTGTGTGTTTATTCCACCAGCGAGCGTAGAGTTTAATCTGTTGGTCGGCAAAGATCTAAAATTGTCAGCAGCCCAAGTACTCGGTTGAGGTAGTTGCTTCTAGTTGAAATGAGAGCTTTCTGGTTGTTTGAAATCGGCTAGAGGCTCGGAATAAAACTAAAGCTGGACCAGATAAATAAAAAGCCACTTCCCTTAAAGAAGTGGCTTTTTGCTATTTCAAACACGACATTGTGCAGATGAATGAGCAACCCAAATAGGCGGTCGCTCAAACTCAATAATTAGTCGCGGAAGTTGTCAAACTGGAAAGGTTGACCAAGTTCACCGCTGCGAACTAGGGCCATAACAGCTTGTAGGTCATCACGCTTCTTACCAGTAACACGAACTTTGTCACCTTGGATAGAAGCTTGAACTTTAACTTTGTTGTCTTTGATTAGCTTAACGATCTTCTTAGCGACATCAGTTTCAATGCCTTGCTTAAAGATAACCGTTTGGTGCCAAGTGCGACCTGTTTGGTCTGCCGCTTTCGCTTCCATCGCGTTAGGATCAACATTACGCTTCGTTAGGTTGCTGCGAAGGATATCGCGCATTTGCTTCAGTTGAAAATCGTCTTGAGCAGTCAATTTTACTGATTCATCTTTGTAATCAAAGCTTGCTTCAACGCCGCGGAAATCGAAACGAGTCGATAGTTCACGGTTTGCGTTGTCTACTGCGTTACGCAGTTCTACTGCTTCTACTTCAGAGATAATGTCAAATGATGGCATTGTGTTGTTTCCTTAAGCTAAGTTTCTATCTTTAATTGCTGTTGCAAGCATGTCTAGCATTGTTGCAGTATCTTCCCAGCTTAGGCATGGGTCAGTAATCGACTTGCCATATTCTAAGTTGTTGATATCTGTCATTGGCTGGTTGCCTTCAATAATGAAGCTCTCTGCCATAATGCCTGCAATTTGGTTCTTGTTAGATTTAATTTGCTCACAAATGTCTTGTGCAACTTCTAACTGCTTACGGTGCTGTTTCTGACAGTTAGCGTGGCTAAAGTCTACAACCAAACGTTGAGGTAGGTCGAATTCAGCCAGTTGCTTACATGCAGTATCTACAGATTCAGCGTCGAAGTTAGGGCCTTTATCACCACCACGTAGAATAACGTGACCGTATGGGTTGCCAGAAGTACGGTAAACCGTCATGCGGCCGTTCTTATCTGGAGAGTAGAAGTAGTGTGAAGCATGTGCTGCACGAATTGCATCGATAGCAATCTTGATGTTGCCGTTGGTCGCGTTCTTGAAGCCAACTGGGCAAGACAGTGCAGAAGCCATTTCACGGTGAATCTGAGATTCAGTTGTACGAGCGCCAATCGCACCCCAAGTGATAAGGTCTGCAATGTACTGACCTGTGATCATATCAAGGAATTCAGTCGCGGTAGCTAGGCCAAGCTTGTTGATATCGAGCAGAAGCTTACGAGCTTTGTTCAAGCCTGTTTCAAGTGCGTATGAACCATCAAGGTTAGGATCGGTAATCAAACCCTTCCAACCTACAACAGTACGAGGCTTCTCGAAGTAGGTTCTCATTACCACGAACAGTTCATCTTTGTACTGGTCTTGAATTTTGCTTAGGCGCTCAGCATAATCAAGTGCCGCATCTGTATCGTGAACAGAGCAAGGGCCTACGATAACTAACAGGCGGTTATCACGACCAGTTAGGATATCTTCGATTTGGCGGCGAGAATTTTTAATGCGCTCAGCAACGTCGTCAGTAATAGGGTGTGCATTGCCTAGTTCGGCAGGAGTTGGCATAGGACCCAGAGCTTGGGTTCTCAACTCATCAGTTTTTAATGGCATGTGATAGCTTTTTTATTCTATTGCGAAGTGGTTAAGATAACGGAATTGAACAGAGGAATAAACTCTATTGAGTCAAAGTTATCTCAGTTATTGCTAATATTCTTATTTTTATCAGCAGGCCAGCGTCAAATAAGGGATTTTCACTTGTATTAACAGGCAGCTGTCGGTATTTTCGTTTGAACACAACATAAAAATGCTGGAGCAGCAATGACTCAAGAAAATCAAAGCACTTTGCACCCAGAACTTGTCTTAGGTGATGTGCTGCCTTCTTACAACGATAATAATAATTCCAACCACTTATACGTTTCATTATCAGAATTGGTGATGGATCGTGTCTTTTATCATCCAAGTATCGAGAGTCACTTAGATACTTTGACTGATATTGAAAAAACGTCTTTAGATGCAATCCTTGGCGATAAAACCGTCGATGAGCATTTTGTTTCGACCTTAGTGATTGCCATTCAAGCTGCCGTTCAGCCAAATCACACTTCTGTTCGTATCGCATTAAGTAGTGCAGACAGCTATGGCTTCCGTTCGCTACTTGGCGGGAACTGTGAAGCTGAAGAGATTAACCCAGCACTAGGCGTTCGTGGCGTTGCTCGTTACGCGACACCAGAATACAGCAAGGCTTTCGCTTTAGAGTGTCAGGTTATTAAAACGTTGCGAGAGCAGGGTATTAACGTCGAAGTGGTTGTGCCGTATGTACGAGCATTAAGCGATGCCGCTAAGATTATTGACCTGCTCGCCGAGCAAGGGTTACCACGTGGCCTTAACGGTTTGAAAGTACTGTTCTCATGCGATGTGCCGTCTGCAGTGCTACTGAGCGAAAGATTGCTGCATTACTTCGATGGTGTAGTGGTAAACGTTGATAGCTTAGCATCTTTCACTTTAGGCGTAGACAAACACAATGAAGCTCAGCAACACGCTTTTGATCCACAAAACGAAGCGGTTATTACCTTGTTGGATATGATTGTTAAAGCAACCCTGAACGCGAAGAAGCCAGTGTTGCTAGTAACTCAAGGCTTAGTGGATTACCCACGTCTACAAGGTTACATAGCTGATCTTGAAGGCGTAGAAACGGTCGTGACTGCATAAATCGGCTTGTTGTCTTAATAAATCAACTGGCTATATCCGTTTATTTGAAGCGCTAAAGCTTTGAGAATGAAAGAGATATCATTATGCGATGACATCTCTTTTTTGTAACATTTTTTTGACATCTCTATCGCTAATCGATTAACTGGTCTGATGACTGATTTGACTAGGTAATCCGAATGTTGACCCCTCTACAAAAAGCAAATTTCTACTTGAGTATGTTTGGTTTTTTCAAAGTGCCTCTGATTTGGTTATGCAGACCAAAATTGCTCGCACTGGATAACCAACATGTTGAGGTCAAAATCCCTCTTAAAAGACGAACGAAGAACCACCTCAATAGCATGTATTTTGGCGTTTTGGCTGTGGGTGCTGATGTGGCGGGTGGCTTTCTTGCGATGAGTAAATCTCAGCAGCAAGGTGAAAAGATTTCGTTGGCATTTAAAGAGGTGACGGGCAACTTCTTAAAGCGTCCAGAAGGCGATGTGCATTTCACCTGTAATGATGGAGAGTTGATCAACACTATGCTGGAAGAAACTATGTCTACTGGGGAGCGAGTGAACCAACCTGTAACCATTATCGCGACTTGCCCATCTTTGCATGGCGACGAGCCAATGGCCGAGTTCACGCTAACGCTTTCGATTAAGAAAGTCCCGTCTAGGAAATAGCTCGGAAGTAGATGGAAGCTTGAATAAGTGAATAAGTGAATAAGTGAATAAGTGTAAGAGCGGTATGTGAATTGACTATCCACATACCGTGCTGCACACCATAGCAAAGCTAAGATTCTTGAGTGATTTGCTCGATGTCGACGATCTTTGAACGGTTCATTACAATCTTCCAACGGTAATAAGTCGGTTCGTTATCGTGATTGTTCTCTTTAATGATCAGGTTGAGCAAGTGGCGCTTTTCTACCGATTCACGGCTAACTTGCCCTTCATTCAAGCGATACACCTTGTTTGAACCCTTATCCATCAATCGTGTCAGCGCTCTTAAGCTGATGGATAACGTTTCACGAGTCTCTTCATAACCACTCATGAACGTCGATGTCGACATCTCAGTGTGCGAACGATAGTGCAGGATTTGCTCTTCACGTTGGACTACACGCTTCTTACGTATCGATTGAATACGGTCTGCTAGCTTAGAAAAGCTTGCGTAGTCCAACCACTCGAGTTTATGACCGACAGATTTATTGGTCGTCGGGTCGAAGTAACGACGCTTCCATTTAGGTTTGCCTTTACGCAGCCAGCGCCAAAGGATGTCTCTCAAGTCATCTTTAAAGATTTCACGCAACGCATAGATGAATGACATCGCCACGATGAAGGAGGCGGTAATCTCACCAAGAAAATCACGAGCCAAGATCACAGTAGTAGTCACGACAACCATCACCAAACCGGTCGCAATGCCTTTCACGGCACGCTTAACGTTCTTACCCATTGATGTCGTCTTTTCTTTAAGTACGATAGGGTGTTCAATCAAACGTCGCAGCAGTCGCATCTTGTTACTCAGACGGGTGACGTCTTCACGTACCCTAGCTGAGTTGTAGCGGTTGAGCTTGCGGTGAGCGGTTTCCTTATCACAAAGCGTTAAGAGTCGCTCCTTAATTGTGGAGTACTCGCTGCCACGTGGCATATGAGATACCAGCGATAAGAACTTTTGCTCTGTGTACCATGAAAGATAGTTATCAATGTTGGCGTAGTAGCGCTTAAGGTTTTCTTCATAGGGAATACTACGACGAAGCTTCTTGAGGATATCTAAAGCCAGTTCAATGACTTCATCTACTTCATCAGCCGTTACGTCGTCACTATCATTCTTATTCAGGCTACTTACCGCTTTATCTAACGCGATAACATATTGATAGGCGAACAAACTCAAACTGACACGATACTGCGTAATCGACAATCGTCCACGCTTAGCTAAGCGACTGTGCACCAAAGGTAAAAGTGTTTTGTCACTGTAGTAGGCACGTTTTTGAGTGATTGAGCTGTAGAAAAAGGCACTTTCAGAAAGCACTTCAGGAGTCAGTCCAAGTTCACCGGGAATGAATAGATAAACGTCCATGTCGAGCTTTTTTGTCTTAGCCATGGCATGGTTAATTTTAAGTGTTATCGCATCTTGTTTATCAACGGTGATCAACGATGTCTCCTAGAATGTAAAAATATGAATGAAACTAGCGAAAGCATATCAGAGATCACGTATAATCTCCGCCAAATTTAAAGTAGAGACAATCTTGATGATTAATATTGGTCAAATAAACAACTTAGAAGTAGTAAAACAAGCAGACTTCGGTGTATTCCTTGACGCGAGCGACTATGGAACCGTGTTGCTGCCGAAACGATTTACTCCTGAAGGTGTTGAAATTGGTCAAAAGCTAGATGTTTTCTTATACATTGATTCTGACAACCAGATCGCTGCAACGACTGAAAAACCAATCGCTCAAGTAGGCCAGTTTGGTTTGATGACGGTTGAAGGTGTTAACAGCACTGGTGCATTCATGAGCTGGGGCGTGAAAGGTAAAGACCTTCTTGTTCCTTTCAGCGAGCAGCGTGGCCGTTTAAACGAAGGTCAGTCAATCTTAGTATATGTGTATATCGATAAAGCATCGAGCCGTATCGTTGGTACAACGAAGTTCAACAAATGGTTAGACAACACGCCTGCGACTTATAAGCAAAATGAGCAAGTCGATCTCATTATCGCTGAGCGCAGCCAACTTGGTTACAAAGCGATCGTGAACGGTGAACACTGGGGTATGATTTTCCCATCTGACATCATCGGTAAGCTGTTCATTGGTAAAACACTAAAAGGCTACATTAAAAACGTTCGTGAAGAAGACGGTAAGATTGATCTGTCTCTTCAGAAAGTTGGTGTCGCTAAGATGGATGACCTAAGCACTAAGGTTCTTGACCTGCTTGAGAAGAAAGGCGGTTACCTGCCTTTGAATGATAAGTCTTCTCCTGACGCTATTTTCTCTGCATTCAGAACCAGCAAAGGTACGTTCAAGAAGACAATTGGTGGTTTGTACAAATCTGGCAAGATCACTATCGACAAAGAAGGTATCAGCTTAGTTAAATAAGCGATTCTCTCGGTCAAAAAAAAAGCCCAAACCTTCCTGTTTGGGCTTAGGGGAAAGGGCTCCGAAGAGCCTACGCTAATCGTTTTAATCTTTTGACTATTAGATTGAAGTCTAGTTTAGATTCTCTAGAGTGCAATTTTTCTTTTTGGAAATAGTGACTTGAATTGATATTTATATAATTAGCTGTTGATTTACAAGCGCTCGCACACTGAGTTACATGGCCGATAGAATAGAAAAAGCCCAAACAATTAACGTTGTTTGGGCTTTTTGTTTATCTAGCTGTATACAGGGAGAAAGCTTTTAGAATAGGTTCTTATCGCGCACTAGCTCGCGTGGTAAACCGTTCTTCACTCGGTTGCCAACCCACTTACCAAGGCCGATGATTGCACCATTGTACTTCACTAGTACTTCACCTTTGCCAGACAAGCCTTCAGGGCGAACATCACGTCCCATGAACCATTCACGAGCATCTTCAATACTTAGCTCGACAACATTAGCTTCATTGCCAGTTGCAAGCGTTGTTGCTACTTGGTGCTGCCAGCGGTAACCTTTTTTATGGGTTTCGGCGATCTTGATTCCCATGCGAGAAAAACGGAACTCACCGATCATCGGCTCTAGCGCTTCTGGGAATAGCCAAACGTCTTTGTCGCGAATCCAAACTTGAGTATCGCTTGGCAATTCGATATCGAGAGTACTCATCAGTTGTTCAGCGACTTCTTGCTGAGTTTTCTTTGATGCTTTTTCAAATGGGAATTTACCCATACGTTTTTTAACTTCTGGTGGAGCCACAGACGCTAGTTTACGGATACGCGCAACAAAGAAACCTTCTGAGTCATAAACTTGAGGGAAGATGTGTAGAAAGCCTTCTTCTGTCGTGGTTGCTTTTGCGTTGTCGAATAGTGATTCAAGAGATTCAAACTCAACCGCATCACCAAAGGTCTCTTTTAAGTGATGACACACTTGTTGGTTCTCTTCGGTGCTAAGCGTACACGTTGAGTAAACCAACACACCATTAGGTTTAAGAGCATGGAATGCACTTTCAATCAGATCTTTTTGCGTATCGGCAATGTCGACCACAGATTGATACGTCCAGTTCTTCATCGCATCGGCGTCTTTACGAATGGTACCTTCGCCAGAGCAGGGCGCGTCTAACAACACAGCATCAAACTGTTCTGGTAACCAACCACCGAAAACTCGACCGTCAAAGTTACTTAGAGCGGCATTACGAACGCCACAACGTTCGATGTTAGCGTGAAGGACTTTCACACGGCTTGCAGCGTACTCATTGGCAACCAATACACCGCGATTATTCATTAGCGCAGCGATTTGCGTTGTTTTAGAGCCGGGTGCAGCCGCAGTGTCTAACACCGCTTGGTAATCAGCTTCGCCTTGGAAAAGTGCCGAAGGTGGCATCATCGAGCTGGCTTCTTGGATGTAGAAAAGACCAGACATGTGTTCTGCCGTATTACCTAGTGGCGCTTCACTTTCATCAGCTGTAATCCAAAAGCCCGTTTCACACCAAGGTACAGGTTCCAGTTCCCAGCCTTTCTCTTTTGCTCGTACTAGGAAGTCTGCAACACTGATTTTCAATGTATTGACTCGAATGCTTTTACGAAGTGGTTTTTGGCATGACGCAACAAAAGAAGCCATATCTAGATGACTAGGCATGATTGCTTCGATGTGCGTTAGGAATTCTTCAGGAATATATACGTTAGCGTGCAAAAGAGTGTCTCGATTTATTGCATTAATGCGGGGAGTTTAAAGCAAAATGAGGCCGTCCTAAACCATATTTATAGCAAACAACAAAAATGCAGCCGAATGGCTGCATTTTGATGAAGAATTAATCTTCCGGAAACGTCAGTGGGTTCACGCTATGGACGAGGAATTGCGGTTCTCCATGATTTCCACTCATCTTCGGCTTTAGGGTAGAGATAGAAAGACTGATCTTCGTTTGCCACTGGCTGAAGTTCATTTGTCGGTGGCGTTGAGAATGTAATACCACCTCTCAACAAGCTGTCTACCGTTCCGGCTTTGATGTTTGCGCCAGACAGGCCGATAGAGACATCGACGCCCGACACGTTCCAGAACACGGTGTTTGCGCGGATTAGATACGCGTAATCAGGTTCTATTTGAATCGTAGAGATGATGCGGTCAGCAAACTCGCCCAGCTGAACATCGATAACACTGCCGATTTCTAGCTCCCGGAATAGGATAGGCGTGCCTTCAGATACCGAGCCTCGCGTTTCGCTTTGTAGCTGGAATATCTTGCCTTCAGGCTGCACAGGTCCCTTACTAAGCTCAAATTTCGTGTTTCTTTCACCTTTGCCCGGATCTACGTTGATGTGCTTAGAGAGCAGCGCAGAGACGTTTTTGATGCCGTTAAGTCCAATCTCAGGCTCTGCCAACCAGAAGTGGCTGTTTGCCACAGCAATTTTGTCGACGTATTCAGGTAAAATTCGCGCAGTAATTTCAATACCGCCCTTGTTGAAGTTCGGAATCACCAAAGTAACCTCACCAACAGTGACACCTTGATATTTGATCGCCATGCCTTTGCTGACTTCTTGATCGCCAGAAGAGGTGATGGTAATCGCGCGGCCAAATTTTCGAGCGGATTTCGAATCTTTATATAGCTTCCATACATCGCCGAGTTTGTTGTCGATTCCCGGCATAGAGTCAAAAGCAATACCGCCTTGGATAAGGGTTTTAACGGGTGCCGCTTTAATGCTGATACCCGATAGCGATGCATCAACTTCAACGCCTGAACGGTTCCAGAAAACAGTGTGCTTATTGAGTAAGTGCGTGTAACGATTTTCGATTGTGACTTTGATTCTTACGCCACCGTCTGCTAGCTGAAAATCAGAAATACTACCCACTTGTAGGTTACGGTAGAGGAGTGGGCTGCCTTTAGAAATTGAAGGTAACTCACTCGCAAACAAAGAAAGTGTCTTTGAACCCGACTGATTAAACTTAGCAATTTCTGCTAACGACTTACTTTGGAAAAGTTGGTAGTCCGTTCGAGCTTCAGACTTGCCTTCACTCACAAAGCTAATCGAGCCTGTAAGAAGCTGTTTTGCTGGTGGGACCGTAACACTCAAGCCTGATTCGGTTAGCTCTGCAGTCGCACTGCCTGTCACAAAGAAACGGTTGTGGCTTTTGATAAGGTGCGCATACTCGTTGTCGATAAGTGCATCCATGAAGACTTCGTGTTTATCAGAGCCCGTACCAACACCATCAACTAATCCCACATGGATGATAGAGCCAACGGCAATGCCTTTGTAGAGAAGTTGTGTACCGACATCTAAACCGAACGAATTGTTCGACGTTAAGCGAATCGCAACGGATTTCTCTTGTTCCTGACTGAATTCATTTTTGCGGATCGCAGTAAATCGACGTGCTTTTTCACCTTCGCCCGGTACCAAGGTTAAAAAGTTACCTGTCACTAAATTGGCAATGTTTTTCATGCCAGTAAGCGACAGTTCAGCTTCTTCTAGAACGAATTTACTGCCACTATTTAAAAAGTCACTGAATGCCGGTTGAATAGCGGCAGATGCGACGACGTTTTCACGCCCTTCACTTAGCGATAAATCAGTGATTTGACCGATTTCGATGCCGCGATACATGATCGGAGCACCCGTTGCACTGATCTTGTTGTCATCTGGTACGGCGATCTTGATAGAGATACCTCGACCCGCTGTTTTCAGATCTGGGTAGAGTTTGAACTTAGTATTCATCTCAACCGGTTGGCCTTCTCCCGGAGAGTCGACCGCAATTGAACCGCCAAGCAATGCACTTAGGCTCTCTAAGCGAACATCAACACCGGAAAAACCAATACTTGCACCTAAACCGCTGACATTCCAAAAACGGCTTTGGTCTGTGATTATATGGCTGTACTCATCTTTAATTGACGCTTGAATCGTAACGGATTTCGCGTTGTCGTTTAACTGGTAGTTGTAAACCTCACCAATTGGGATTTTACGGTAAACGATTTGAGAACCAACAGACACGCCGCCCAGATCTTTGGTCGTCAGTGAAATATTCAAACCTTCAGAAGCCAGTAAGTCAGAAGGGGATGATTCTAAGGCTTGGAAAACGGTTTCTGGGTCTTGTTTGGTTTCGCTCGGGTGGATAGCAATATAGTTACCTGAAACAAGTGCGTCTAATCCTGAGATACCCGACAAACTTGCTGTCGGCTTTACAAGCCAGAAACGAGTGCCTTTTGAGAGTAGCTTCTTCGCTTCTGGGTAGATGTCAGCATCGACATAGATACTCGATAGATCTTTGGATAAAGTGATGTCACGCACCATACCCACCTCTAAGCCTTGGTAACGAATCGTTGTTCGACCTGCGACTAAACCTGCGGCATCTGAGAAGTATATCTGCACACGTTGCCCAGCATCGTGTATCGATTTCATGACCAACCAACCGGCTAAGGCGACGGTTAATATCGGCAGAATCCACAAAGGTGAGATGCCTTTGTTTTTCCTTACTTCTGGTGAATATGACGTTTGTGATTGGTTATCGTTGTTCATTCACTGACTCATCTTTAGAGGTGTGGTTATCCCAAATTAGCCTAGGATCTAAGCTTTCCGCTGCTAGCATCGTGAGAACAACTACGACGCCAAAAGCGACTGCACCATAACCTGGTGTAAAGTTTAAAATTTGCCCTCGGTCGACCAAGGTCATCATGATCGAAATAACGAACAGATCCATTACCGACCATTTTCCTACCCATTTTACGATGAAATAGATGGTCATACGTTGCCTGTGGTAAACGGCGCGCTTCATCTTGATACAGATTAAGATGTACGCGAGGCCCAGTATTTTCGCAACGGGCACGACGATACTGGCAATGAAAATGATCGCAGCGATGCCATACATATCGCTATTAATTAGCGAAGCGACACCGGAAATGATGGTGTCTTCCAGCCTTTGACCGTTGGTAATAAGGATAGAAATAGGAATAACGTTAGCGGGAACAATGGCCACCGATGCGGCAAACAGCAGAGCCCAAGTCTTCTGAATAGAGTAGGGCTTACGGTGATATAAGTCATGGTGACAACGCACACAAGTATGACCGTCAGGCTGAGATAGGTGACAGTTGTGACAGTGTACGTTCTTAGTTTCAGCAAAAGAGTATTCAGATTCTTTTGCCCAAGCTTCCCAGTAGCGACGCACACTGATACGGCTTACTAGTAATACGCTGAAAAGCTGCAGAAGAATCAGGCCAATCAAACCAGGGCCGACGAAAATGTCTGAGTAATCTTGCAGTTTGAAACATGAGACCGCCAAACTTACCAGAAACACATCCAACATCATCCAATGTTTGAGAGTCTGGATAATGGCTAATGCATAACGAAAGGGTGTGAAGATCTTAAAACGCAATGAGGCATGAGTGATGAGTACCGACGTACACACGAGCAACGGAGCGATCGAACTGCAGAACAGGATCAGCAAACCAAGTAGAGGAAAGCCTTCGCCCATTAAGGTAAAGACGCCGGATGGTAACGTCGCGGGAATCATGACACCAATCAGGCGAATACTGATGAATTCAAAAAAGTGCGATGGGATAAACAGCAATAAGCAGGTAATTGCAATTGCTAGGTTTCCAGAGAGGCTAGGAGTCCCGCCTCTATAAAGCTGAGTTCCGCATCTTGGGCAGTAAGCAGATTTCCCTAAAGGGATGTCCATTTTATCTACGGGAAGTTCGCAGCCCTGGCAAAGACGCACTGAGCTGCTGTCGCATTGGTGTTTTGTTGATAAAGGGTTGGTTACGGATGGGGAGGTCACGCGACCTCCCAAGTTGAAACGTAAGTTAGGTTAGCAACCCGATTTAAAGACTCAGAGCCACAAACATCAGGCGTGCGATTGCACACTGCCGTAGAGTGTTTGATAGAGTCCTTGTTGTTCAACCAATTCACCATGTGTTCCCGTCTGTGTGACTTGTCCATCTTCTAAAACATAGATTAGATCGGCTTGTTTCACCGCTGATAATCGATGAGCCACTATCAAAGTTGTGCGATCTTTCAAAAACTCGCTCAACGCTTTATGCAGGGCTGACTCTGTTGCTGTATCGAGTGCAGATGTCGCTTCATCAAGAATAACAAACTTAGGATTGCTCAGCACCATACGAGCTATTGCTAAGCGTTGTCGTTGACCACCAGACAGTCGAACGCCATTCCTACCAATTTGTGTATCTAAGCCATTGCTCAGTTGCTTGATGACATCTTGCATTTGAGCGACTTCAAGCGCACGCCACAACGACATTTCATCGTATTCAGCACCAAGGGTCAGATTATGCCTTAATGTATCGTTAAAGAGTATAGGTTGTTGTAAAACCACGGCAATTTGATTGCGTATTACATCAAAGCTGATGTCATCGGTTGTTTCACCGTTATAGCGAATGCACCCCGAGTCTGCTTGGTAAACCCCAATCAGCAACTGGATTAAGGTAGATTTACCCCCGCCACTTGCGCCGACCAAAGCGACTTTCTTACCTGCAGGGATGTGCAGCGATAGCCTATTTAAAACAGTGTTTTCCAATGTGTAAGAGAATGTAACGTCTTCGATGTCGACAGTCACTTCTTGATCTTCAGTAAATGGGTTCACTTTACTAATAGGGCGCTTCTCTTCTTCTAACTGAAGAAGATCGTTGATGCGTTGCAGTGCCGCTTTCGCGCTATACCAAGAGAATTGAATCCCTAGTAGCTCTTGAACTGGGCCTAACATGAACCACAAGTAGCCAAATACTGCGAAAATCTGACCAATGGTTAAGTCACTGAATAGCACCATTAGCATAGCGACGGCACGGAAAAGCTCGAAACCTAATAAGAAGAGTAGAAACGAAACACGGCCAGCAGCTTCAGATTGCCAAGCGTATTTGTCGGCATCGATTCTTACTTGGTTAGCTTGAACCTTAAGTTCGTCGAGAAAAATGCGTTCTTTATTCGCCGCACGCAGTTGGTAAATGCCGTCTAAGGTTTCCACCAAACGGTTTTGAAAGCGCTCGAAAGATTGGTTTTCGTACTTCTTAAGGTGTTTGACCCTGCTACCTAGTCTACGGGAGAAATAAATCACAACAGGATTGACCAGTAAAATGAACAACCCTAAACGCCACTCTAGCCACAACAGCACGATCGCTGTCCCGAACACGGTCAGGAAGCTGATGATAAATTTAGAAAGAGTTGAGCCAATGAACTTATCTATTGTCTCTATGTCTGTTATTAGGTGGGCGTTAATACCGCCGCTGCCTTTGGTTTCGTATTGTCGAATACTGATGCGGCCAAGCTTATCTATCATCTTGCTGCGCATCTGATAGGTAATTGTTTTGGATACAAGCGTAAACTGACGCCCTTGCAGAATGTTCAGTGCTTGGCTAACGGAGCGCATGATAATCACTAACAACAAAGTTAGTGCTATATAGCCAGTCGGTGTCTGTAATGAAGATGGAAGTAGGTGGTTCATCATCTCTAAGCCTGAAGCGGGCTTATCAAGTAATACTTCATCAACCATTAATGGCATGAGCAACGGGATAGGGACACTAATGAGAGTTGCAAATATGGCAATAATGTTAGCAAACAGTAATTTGGACTTGTGTTTTTTTACTTGAGTTATTAACCAAGAACGGCTAATAGTGTCTTCTGAATTGTTCATTGTAATGAGAATAAGTCCTATTTAGTTTGATGGCCGCATTCTACTGCGTTCTCTTGATAATGGAAGTCTCAATTTAATTGGAAGTTAATATGAAAATAGAACATTACCAACGCTTAACCAAACAAGCCGTTGCATTAATTGAATCAGAAACCGATCTAACTGCTAATCTTGCTAATATCAGTTCATTATTATTCATGGAATTGGATGACTTGAATTGGGCGGGTTTCTATTTAATGAAGCAGGACCAAGCTAAGGAAAAAGACGAACTTGTACTGGGTCCTTTCCAAGGTCAACCTGCTTGTGTGCGAATTCCAGTAGGGCGTGGTGTGTGTGGAACTGCGGTTGCGACGAATACAGTTCAGCGCATTCATGATGTTCATGAGTTCGAAGGTCACATCGCTTGTGACGCTGCAAGTAACTCAGAAATCGTTATTCCGTTCTCGATTGGTGGAAAAATAGCGGGCGTTCTTGATATCGATAGCCCAAATGTTGGTCGTTTTTCTCAAATTGACGAGGACGGATTAACATTTTTCATGGCAGAAGTGGAAAAGCTGCTTAATTCGCACGCGAACAAGGCATAAATTATTCTCTTACTGTGGTTTTTCCCAAGCATCTCTCTATAATACGTAAAAATATTTTCTTAATGCTCGCGGAAAACCGCAAAAACCAGGAACCCACATGGAAAACACTGAAAAGTTAAAAAACAGCAAAGAAGTTATCGCATATATTGCTGAATGTTTCCCTAAATGCTTTACTCTAGAAGGTGAAGCGAAGCCACTTAAAATTGGTATTTTTCAAGATCTTGCTGAACGTCTAAATGAAGACGAAAAAGTAAGTAAGACTCAGCTTCGTGCAGCGTTAAGACAGTACACATCATCATGGCGTTACCTGCACGGCGTAAAAGCTGGCGCAGAACGTGTTGACCTAGACGGCAACGCGTGTGGCACACTAGAAGAAGAGCACGTTGAACACGCTAAAGCTACACTTGCAGAAAGCAAAGCGAAAGTTCAGGCTCGTCGTAAAGAACAAGCACAAAAAGCTCGTGAAGAAGGCAAAGCGAAACCTAAGGCGAAGAAAGCTCAACAGCCTCGTCGTCAAGCGCCTAAAGCACCAAAAGTAGAAAAGCCTGTAGAAACACGCGCTTTGAACGCTGACGAATTCATCGCTGGCAAAGAAGTAAATGTGAACATGGGTAAAGGAAACATGGCTGCGACCATTGTTGAAATCAATAAGGAAGATGTGCGTGTTCAGTTAGCAAACGGCCTACAAATGGTTGTTAAAGCGGAGCACTTGCGCGCTTAAAGGAGATACTCCTACGCATGAAATGCCGTTCAAAATTGACACTGATTGCTGCTAGCTTTTGGCTAGCAGCTTCAGCTCAGGCTCTTGAAGCCAAATTAGATCAGGACGATTTACCTCTACTCGCTCCTGAGGTCCAACACGAAACTGCTAGTAAACGTGTTACTTCTCGATTTACTCGTTCTCACTATAAACACTTCAATCTCAACGATGATTTCTCTCAAGCTATCTTTAATCGTTACTTAGAGATGCTGGATTATAATCGTAATATCTTCACTCAAGCTGATATTGACTCTTTCGCTGCGTCATCTACACAAATTGATGATCAACTGAAAGCAGGCAATAACCAGATTGCATTCGATGTTTATAATTTGTCTATGCAGAAGCGTTTTGAACGTTTTCAATATGCTTTGTCTTTGCTAGATACAGAGATTAAGTTTGATACCGATGAAAGTATTGAGCTCAATCGTAGTGAAGCGGAATGGCCAAAAGATATCGCTGAAGTGAATGAGCTTTGGAGAAAACGCGTTAAATACGATGCGTTGAATCTAAAACTTACTGGCAAAGAGTGGCCAGAGATTCAAGAAGTTTTGGAAAAGCGTTACAACAATGCGATGAAGCGTATTACGCAATCGCACAACGAAGATGCTTTCCAAATCTACATGAACGCATTTGCGCGTGAAGTTGATCCTCACACCAGTTACCTTTCTCCAAGAAATGCAGAGCAATTCCAATCTGAGATGAATCTATCTCTAGAAGGTATTGGTGCTGTACTTCAGATGACAGACGACTACACCGTTATTCGATCTTTAGTTGCTGGTGGCCCTGCGTCAAATAGCAAACAATTGAGCGATGGCGACCGTATTGTTGGCGTTGGTCAAGATGGCGAAGAGATTGTTGATGTTATCGGCTGGCGTTTAGACGATGTAGTGCAATTAATTAAAGGACCGAAAGGGACTAAAGTTAAGCTACAGATCTTGCCAGACGGTAAAGATGCAAAAAGTCACGTTGTCACAATTGTACGCGATAAGATTCGTTTAGAAGACCGCGCTGTTAAATCAGAAGTTATTGAAAAAGATGGCAAGAAGATTGGTGTACTAGAAGTACCTAGTTTCTATGTTGGTCTTTCTAAAGATACCGATAAACTGATCACTGAGCTTAAAGAGCAAGGTGTTGAAGGTATTATTGTTGATTTGCGAAACAACGGTGGTGGTGCACTAACGGAAGCAACCGAACTCTCTGGTTTGTTTATCAAAGAGGGGCCTGTTGTTCAGGTTCGTGATAGCTACGGTCGTGTCAAAGTGAACAGCGATACTGATGGTGAAATCAGTTACCAAGGTCCGTTAACGGTATTGGTGAATCGCTACAGTGCTTCGGCATCTGAGATCTTTGCAGCAGCGATGCAGGATTATGGTCGTGCAATCATCCTAGGTGAAAACTCTTTCGGTAAAGGTACGGTACAACAACATCGTTCTTTGAATCATATTTATGATTTGTTCGACAAAGAGTTGGGCTACGTTCAATACACAATCCAGAAATTCTACCGAATCAATGGTGGTAGTACGCAAAACAAAGGTGTAGTGCCTGATATTGCTTACCCAACGCCAATTGACCCAGCAGATACTGGTGAAAGTGTTGAAGACAATGCTCTACCTTGGGACAGTATTGATAAAGCAAATTACTCAGTGTTACAGCGTAACGATGAGCAAATTGCTGCTTTAACAGCTCAACACCAAGCTCGTATTGCGACAGATATGGAATTTGGCTTTATCGCGCAAGATATTGAAAAATATAAGGCAGATAAAGACGATAACGACCTTTCTTTGAATGAAAAGGTACGTCAGCAAGAGAGCGATGATGCGGATGCGCTTCGTCTAGATCGTATCAATCAACGTCAAAAAGCCGCTAAGTTAGAGGCATTTAAGACGTTGGATGATATTCCTAAAGACTATGAAGCCCCGGATGCTTATCTTGATGAGTCTGTTGCTATCATGCTGGATATGATCAAGAAATAGAGCAAACGCCTGTTAAAAGGTGATTGTTTAAAGATACACAATTCAAAAGCGAGCCTAGGCTCGCTTTTTTTGTGTCTATGATTTGACAGGAATATCTGATTGTAACCATTGAGGTTGTCGCAAAGAACACTCAATATTCAGGGTGATTTAGTTCCATTTTGCGTTGGATAATGACACTTAAGTTACTTCGCACTTAAAATTTAGTGACTTGGATCATATTTTTTCGCTTTCTAATCATTACGTGCCTAAGCTTAAAGAAAATGAGGGGGCGCGTATGAAATGGATTCTACTAATTTTATCTTGTTTAAGTTTTGTTGCTTTTGGGAGCGAGGTCGCTTCGAGCAGCCAACAATCAAAAAGTGATAGTAATCTATCTCATTTTGACCTTCCTCTGTTGCTTGGTGATTGGTATTTGATGAATCCAGATCCTGAGCAAGGTACTGAAAACTTTAGAGCAATCAAGCTTACTCTCGATTCAAATTACTCATTCACTATCGATATCCAAAAGAAAGACTACAGTGTGGATCACTGGGAAGGTTTGTATAACGCCAATGAAGACACCATTATTTTAGGTTTGAATACTTCTGAGCCTCAGGTTTACGCGTACAGCAGTAACCATAATATGCTGAATCTTAACGGTGTTATGTTCACCAAAGCCTTGCCCAACGCCCTAGCTGGAATTTGGTCAAGCGCTGAATTGTCTGGAAGCGATTTGCGTGCGAGTAACATTCAAAAAATGGATTTGGTGCTTCAACCTGATTTTATCTTCATGTTCCGAGTGTCCGATGAAGAAGGGGGGGAAGTCATTCGTCGTGGTGTGTATTACACCGAGGGCGACCAATTAGTACTACTTTATGAGAACGGCGAACACGGTACTCGTTACACATTGAACAGTGATGTTTTGACGCTTCAAGGTGAAGAGGGAGACATGTTCGCGGTGCTTAATCGCATACGTTAACTACGAGTTTAGCCATAGAATCGGCTCGTTGAAAATATGGCACACAGTTCATTTCTTAGCCGTTCCTTTCTGATTTGATTGATAAAATAGCAAAACATGGAGGCATTTTCCTACAATGCCTCCTTTTTTTAATATTCCCCTTGTGTTCTTGGCGCTCAACCTTTAGATATATACAGTTAACAAATAATTACGTATAACGATCAAAAGGAACCCGTCATGGCACATACACCTCAAGCCAAGTATCGTAAAGATTATCAATCACCATCTCACACTATTTCTGAAATCGATCTTACCTTCGATTTGTACGATTCAGCATCCATCATTACGGCGGTGTCTAGTGTTAAGCAAGAGAAAGATAGCTCGACCTTAGTACTTGATGGTGAAGGCTTGAAGCTGGTTTCTGTTTTGGTAGAAGGTAAAGAGTGGACTCAATATGAACAGTCTGAAACTCAACTGACACTGAATAATTTACCACAAGAATTCACATTAACGATCGTGACTGAAGTCGATCCTGAAGGGAACAGTGCACTTGAAGGCCTGTACAAATCAGGTGGCGCTTTCTGTACGCAATGTGAAGCGGAAGGTTTCCGTCGTATCACTTACTACATGGATCGCCCAGACGTCTTGGCAAAATTCACCACAACGGTTATCGCGGACAAAGCAGAAAATCCATTCTTATTAAGTAATGGTAACCGTGTTGATGAAGGTGAAGCTGAAAATGGTCGTCATTGGGTGAAGTGGCAAGACCCACACCCAAAACCAGCATACCTATTTGCTTTGGTTGCGGGTGACTTTGACGTACTTCGTGATGCTTACACCACGCAATCGGGTCGCAAAGTTGACCTAGAAATCTTTGTCGACAAAGGTAACCTAGACAGAGCTAACCACGCGATGGTTTCTTTGATTAACTCAATGAAGTGGGATGAAGAACGTTTCAACTTAGAGTACGACTTAGATATCTACATGATCGTAGCCGTTGATTTCTTCAACATGGGTGCGATGGAAAACAAAGGCCTGAACGTATTCAACTCTAAGTTTGTTCTCGCGAACGACCAAACTGCTACGGATACCGATTACCTAGGCATCGAAGCGGTAATCGGTCACGAATATTTCCATAACTGGACCGGTAACCGAGTGACATGTCGCGATTGGTTTCAGCTGAGCTTGAAAGAAGGTTTAACCGTATTCCGCGACCAAGAGTTCTCATCTGATCTTGGCTCTCGCGCAGTAAACCGCATCAACAACGTTCGTATTATTCGCGGGCCACAATTCGCTGAAGATGCAAGTCCAATGTCTCACCCAATTCGTCCAGAAAAAGTGATAGAAATGAATAACTTCTACACATTGACTGTGTACGAAAAGGGCAGTGAAGTGATCCGAATGATCCACACATTGTTGGGTGAAGACGGTTTCCAAAAAGGAATGAAGCTTTACTTTGAACGTCACGATGGCACGGCTGCAACATGTGAAGACTTCGTCGCGGCAATGGAAGATGCATCGGGCGTCGACCTATCTCAGTTCCGCTTATGGTATAGCCAATCTGGCACGCCGACGCTGTCTGTTGAAAGTAAGTACGACGCAGAGAAGAAACAATACACATTAACAACTCGCCAAGTAACAGCGCCAACTCATGAGCAAACGGAAAAGCAGGCTCTGCATATTCCTCTTGATATCGAGTTATACACGGCTGCGGGTGAAGTTGTTGAGTTACAATGTAACGGTAAGCCAGTTCATAATGTATTAGATGTGAAAGAAGCAGAGCAAACGTTCGTGTTTGAAAACGTTTCTGAGCAACCGATCCCATCATTACTTCGTGAATTTTCTGCGCCAGTGAAATTGGAATACGACTATTCAGATGAAGAACTGATCTTCTTGATGGTGAATGCTCGCAATGAATTCTCTCGTTGGGACGCGGGTCAAATGCTATTAGCGAAGTACATCCGCAGTAACGTTGAGAAAGTTCAACAGGGTCAAGCGTTTGAGCTTTCTGATTCTGTTGTTGATGCATTCCGTGGTGTACTGCTGAGTGATTCACTAGAGCCTGCGTTTATTGCAGAAATGCTTTCTCTACCAAGCCACAATGAAGTATCGGGTTGGTACGAGCGTGTTGATATTGATGCGGTCGCATCGGTTCTTAACTCAATGAAAGTAACACTAGCTGCAGAACTTGAAGACGAGTTAGCAGCGGTTTATCACAGCCACGCGCTAACGGAATACACGATCGATCACGATTCGATTGGTAAGCGTACTCTACGTAAAGTTTGCCTAAGTTACTTAGCTCATACTGAGCAGGGTAATGACTTGGTTGTTGCGATGTACCAGCAAGCAAACAACATGACAGACACCATGGCAGCAATGGGCGCGGCAAATAGTGCACAACTACCATGTCGTGAAACCTTGATGGCGGATTACAGTGACAAGTGGAAACACGATGGTCTTGTTATGGATAAGTGGTTTGCATTGCAAGGTACAAACCCAAGTTCAAACGCACTTGAAGTGATCAAAGCGTCGATGTCGCACCAAGCGTTCAGTTTGAAGAACCCGAACCGTACCCGTAACTTGGTCGGTTCATTCTTAAACATGAACCCGGTTCAATTCCACGACAAGTCTGGTCAAGGCTATGCATTTGCTGGCGAGATCTTACGTGAACTGAACAGCAGCAACCCGCAAGTGGCTTCACGTTTGATTGACCCACTACTTAAATTCCGTAAGTACGATGATGAACGCCAAGCTCTTATTAAACAGGAACTTGAGACATTGAAGAACATGGACAACCTAGCAAAAGACTTGTTTGAGAAAGTAACGAAAGCACTAGAAGCTTAAGTTAAACGCTCAATAAGATAAGCTGTTTGCTACAACGAAAGGTCATCAGTGGTAGAGAATATCTGCCACTGATTTTTTGTTTCTGGTTCATCGAATTTTCGATAAGCTAGAGAAGTTTTTAAGCTCAGTTTCACCGTCAGACATCGTTAAGTGCCAAAAAATACCGGCACTGTATATTTATGCAGGTATCGTATGAATCGCTATATTTTCCAACTAAACATCTCATATCAGCAGTTTTTGGCCAGCTATTCTGGTGCGGCAAGTAAAGTTCAAGTGATAACAACAACAGGTTTGCGCTTACAGTTACCTGCAACTCGGTTCAGACCATTTCTTACACAAATAGGGGTTAGAGGGCAGTTTAGGCTGACAACTGACCAAAAAAATAAGTTTATTAAGTTAGAAGCTCTGTAAACCTTGGCGTGCCTAGTGAGTTAAAAGGAATCTTAATCACATAATCAAACATTTCACCTCTTACCACCTCTAAAACAATTAACTATTTTTCAATAATGCTTTTACAATAAATGAATGCATTACCTTTGCTTAACTCGTTAGTAGAAAAGCGCTCTACGGCACGTTTCAAACACCAGATTAAGTGATCCCCCTAATAATAAAATATAATTCTAATTGTGGAGTGTGACTATGACCGCACGTGAAACTGTGGTTCCAGTTTTACTTGAAAAAGTTTACAAGCTGATTCAAGACAAACTTGACCTTGCTCATCGACCTCTCGTAACTCAACTTGCTCAACACTTGTTTAGTAACGTTTCTCACGACGATCTGACTCAGAGAAACGAATCCGATTTATATGGTGCTGTAGTTAGCTTATGGCATCACATCAATGAAAAGAAAGCCGACGAAATCTCTGTTCGTGTTTTTAACCCGACAGTAAGTCGTCAAGGTTGGCAGTCTACTCACACTATCGTTGAGATAGTGGTACCAGATAGCCCATTCCTCGTTGATTCTGTAAAAATGGCATTGACTCGCCTCGACCTTTCTTCTCACCTTATGCTTCATAACCCAACACAAATCTCTCGCTCAGATAAGGGCAGTGTTGTCGGTGTTAGCAATAACGAAGGTGCATTCCAATCTCTTTTCCATATCGAAGTTGACCGTCTTAGCAGCAAAGCTGAAATGACAGCGCTTAAAACGGAACTGCTGGATATTTTTACCGACACGAGCTTAGTCGTGAACGATTGGTTGAATATGGTTGAAAAACTTAAAGAAGTGACCAATCAAGTTGAACAGCAAAAAGAGACCATTCCAGTAGACGGCCAACGCTTCGATGAAACTCTGGCTTTCCTTCGTTGGTTAGGCGAGCACAACTTTACGTTTATGGGTTACAAGGAATACGACCTTGTGTCTGTAAATGGTGATACTGAACTGCAACCGACTAAGGAGCAAGGCCTTGGTTTGTTCGCGAATTCAGATCGTGTACGCAACGTTAAGCTGTCTGAGTTTTCGGACTCGGCACGTTTAGAAGCGAAGAAACCGTATGTACTTATCGTAACGAAGGGCAACACGGCTTCACGCATTCACCGCCCAGCTTACAACGACTACATCGGTATTAAGAAATTCGATAAGAACGGTAAGGTAATTGGTGAGCATCGCTTCACTGGTCTTTATACTTCTGCTGTTTATAACCAAACCGTTGAAACGATTCCTCTAGTTCGCGAGAAAGTAGAACGTATCTTAGACGCGAGTGGTTACCGTGAGGGTTCATACTCTTACAAAGCTCTGCACAATATTCTTGAAAACTACCCACGTGATGAACTGCTTCAAGCTCGAGAAGAAGAGTTACTTGAAGTGGGTACAGGCGTAGTTCAAATGCAAGATCGTGATCTTCTGCGTCTGTTCGTTCGCAAAGACCCGTTTGGCCGTTTCTTCAGCTGTATGGTTTACGTAACAAAAGATCGTTACAACACTGAACTTCGCCGCCAAACACAACGCATCTTGAAGCAGTACTTTGGTTGTGAAGAAGAAGTCGAATTCACAACTTACTTCTCTGAAAGCCCACTGGCGAGAACGCACTATATTGTTCGTGTTGATAACAACAACATGGATGTGGACGTGAAAACAATTGAGCAAAATTTAATGGAAGTATCGTCTACTTGGGATGACCGCTTGTCTGAATCAATCATTGCAAACTTCGGTGAGAGCAAAGGGCTTCCATTGTCGAAAGAGTACATGCGTGCATTCCCACGTTCGTACAAAGAAGACATGATGCCAGGTTCAGCCGTAGCGGACATCGAGCGTTTAGAAGCACTAAGCGAAGACAACAAACTGGGTATGCTTTTCTACCGTCCGCAAGAAGAAGCGGCAGACTCTAAAGCAGTTCGTTTGAAGTTGTTCTACCACAGTGATGAGCCAATTCACCTTTCTGATGTAATGCCAATGCTTGAAAACTTTGGCCTGCGCGTTATCGGTGAATCTCCATATGAAGTGCGCAAAACCAATGGTGTGACATATTGGATCCTTGATTTCTCTATGCTGCACAAGAGCGACAAGACAATTGATCTTCGTGAAGCTCGTGATCTTTTCCAACAAGCTTTTGCGGCAATTTGGGCGGGTGAGTTAGACAGCGATGGTTTCAACCGTTTGGTATTGGGCGCTGGTCTTTCTGGCCGTGAAATCTCAATCTTACGTGCTTATGCTCGTTACATGCGTCAAGTGGGTTTCCCATTCAGCCAACAATACATTGAAGACACATTGTCTCATTACCCAGATTTAGCAAAAGGGTTAGTGAGCTTATTCGGCAAGCGTTTTGACCCGAAACTGAAGGGCAGCGCAAAAGGCCAACAAGATCTTATTAAGAAGATCACTGAACAGTTGGATCATGTAGAAAGCTTGGATGACGATCGTATCATTCGTCGCTACATGGAAATGATCACTGCAACGCTTCGTACTAACTACTACCAAGTAGACGAGAACAAGCAGTCTAAACCTTGGCTAGCTCTGAAAATGAGACCAAGCGAGATTCCAGATATCCCAGCGCCGGTTCCTGCGTTTGAGATCTTCGTTTACGCACCAGACATTGAAGGTGTGCATCTACGTGGCGGTAAAGTAGCACGTGGTGGTTTACGTTGGTCAGACCGTCAAGAGGATTTCCGTACTGAGATTCTAGGCCTAGTTAAAGCACAACAAGTGAAGAACACTGTGATTGTTCCTGTTGGTGCTAAAGGTGGTTTCGTTTGTAAGCGTCAACACATGATGTCTGGCCGAGACGAGATCTTTTCTGAAGGCCAACGTTGTTACAAGCGCTTCATCCGTGCATTGCTAGACGTTTCAGACAACATCATTGAAGGTGAGGTTATCCCACCTAACAGCGTTGTTCGTCACGATGAAGATGACCCATACTTGGTTGTTGCAGCCGATAAAGGCACCGCGACATTCTCAGATCTAGCGAACTCAGTAGCGGAAGAGTACAACTTCTGGCTAGGTGATGCGTTTGCATCAGGTGGATCTAACGGTTACGACCACAAAGCCATGGGTATCACGGCAAAAGGTGGCTGGGAATCGGTTAAACGTCACTTCCGCGAAATGGGTATCAACTGTCAAAGCACAGACTTCACTGCCATTGGTGTGGGTGATATGGCGGGTGACGTATTTGGTAACGGTATGCTGCTATCTAAGCACATTCGCTTACAAGCTGCGTTTAACCACATGCACATCTTCATTGACCCGAATCCAGAGTCGGCATCAAGCTGGGTAGAGCGTGACCGTCTGTTTAATCTGCCTCGTTCAAGCTGGGAAGATTACAATAAAGACCTGATTTCTCAGGGTGGTGGCATCTTCTCTCGTCGAGCGAAGTCTATCTCTCTAACACCTGAAATTCAGAAAATACTCGGCACCAAGAAAGCATCAATGGCACCAAATGACTTGATCAAAGCGATCTTGTCTATGAAGGTTGATCTACTTTGGAACGGCGGTATTGGTACTTACGTTAAGTCTTCTAGTGAGACTCATACCGATGTGGGTGACCGTGCAAATGACGTGCTACGTATCGACGGCCGTGATCTGAAAGCTAAGGTTGTTGGTGAGGGCGGTAACTTGGGTATGACTCAATTGGGTCGTATTGAATACGCTCTAACGGGCGGTAGAGTTAATACTGACTTTGTAGATAACGTTGGTGGTGTAGATTGCTCGGATAACGAAGTTAACATTAAGATCTTCTTGAATGGCTTGGTGTCTAATGGTGATCTAACAGTTAAACAACGTAACCAAGTTCTTGAATCTATGGAAGACGAAGTAGGCGAAATCGTACTAGACGACGCTTACTGCCAAGCTGAGTCTATCTCTGTTACTGAGCATCAAGGTGTTGGCTTAGTGAAAGAGCAAATCCGCTTTATCCACACAATGGAAAAAGCAGGGTACTTAGACCGCGGTTTGGAATACATCCCAGATGACGAAACGCTGCTAGAACGTGAGAAGCAGGGCCAAGCACTAACAAGACCTGAACTATCAGTATTGATCGCTTACGGTAAAATGGTTCTAAAAGAAGATCTTGTGAGTGATGATATTGCGAATGATGAGTTCCATGCTCAACAACTGATGCAATACTTCCCAACAGAGTTACGCCGTAACTACTCTCAGCACATGGATAGCCATCCACTTCGTGCAGAGATCATTGCGACTGCGCTTGCTAACCAAATGGTTAACGAGATGGGCTGCAACTTCGTGACTCGCTTGCAAGAAGAGACGGGCGCTAACATTGTTGATATTGCGAATGCTTACGCGGCATCACGTGAAATCTACGGTCTGGGTAAGGTATTGAAGAGCATTCGTGAACTGGACAACATCTCAAGTTCTGAAGCTCAATACGAATTGCTTTACCATGTACGTCGTACACTTCGCCGTCTAGCACGCTGGTTGCTAAGAAACCGTACCGGTAAACAGTCAGTGAATGCATTGATTGAGCTTTACCAAGGTGATGTCGTTGCGATTACTGAGAAGCTTGATGAAAACCTAGTAGCATCAGAAGTAGAAGAGCATCAAGCAATGGCTCAACTATGGATTGACCAAGGTGTAAACGCTGAGCTGGCTAATTCAGTGGCTCGTTTGTCTAGCCTGTACTCTGCACTGGATATATCCACAGTGGCTCGTGAAACAGGTAAAACAGTACAGCAAGCGTCTAAGCTTTACTTCAACCTAGGCGACCGTTTGTCACTGCACTGGTTCTTGAAGCAAATCAATGGCCAAGCTGTAGACAACAACTGGCAAGCACTGGCGCGTGCAGCATTCAGAGAAGATCTGGATTGGCAGCAACGTCAGTTAACTGGCCAAGTACTTAACTGTGGTTGTGCTTCAGATATCGATGTGATTAAAGCGCTTGATGACTGGATGGAAAGTAACTCTGTTTCTCTACATCGTTGGGAAAGCATCCTTAACGAATTCAAAGTGGGTTCTGTTCATGAGTTTGCTAAGTTCTCAGTAGCACTGCGTGAATTGATGCTGTTGAATCTAAACTGTATGTCGAAAGATTAGTCACTAGATTAAGACGAAAAACTATAAGGGCAGGCCACAAGGTCTGCCTTTTTCGTTTCGGTAAAGTGGAAACAATAGGCCTAACGATTTTTGAAGAACCAATTTCGACGCACACGTTGTTTGTTGTTAAGTGAGCTGGTGGCTGTACTAAGGTTGTGATTAGAAATGGGCTAATAACCTGAAGAAAACGATAACGTTTGCTTAATAATGAACCTCATTCGTTAGCAAACTCGATTATCTTACCCTTACAGACAGTAATAGATTGAATAGTTGGGTAAATAAGTAAATAATATCGCCCCGTTTACACGGGGCTTTTTTCTATCGGAGGCACAATGCTTTACCGTCTAGCCAGAACTGGCTTTTTCCAACTTGATGCCGAAAAGGCACATGATCTTGCAATTCAAAATTTCAAGCGCTTCACAGGCACACCTATTGATCTTTTGTATCGCCAACAATTACCTCACCGACCTGTAGAGTGCATGGGTCTTACTTTTAAAAACCCAGTTGGCTTAGCTGCCGGCCTAGATAAAAACGGCGAATGTATCGATGCATTTGGCGCAATGGGTTTTGGTTTCGTAGAAGTAGGAACAGTGACTCCACGTCCACAAGCGGGTAACGACAAACCTCGTTTATTCCGTCTTGTTGAAGCTGAAGGTATCATCAACCGCATGGGTTTTAACAACCTAGGTGTCGATAACCTTGTTGAGAATGTTAAGAAGTCGAACTACGATGGCATCTTAGGCATTAACATCGGTAAGAATAAAGACACACCAATTGAAAAGGGCGCCGAAGATTACTTGATCTGTATGGAGAAGGTATATCAATACGCTGGTTACATTGCTGTGAACATCTCTTCACCAAACACTCCAGGACTTCGTTCTCTACAATACGGCGAAGCTCTAGACGATCTATTGTCTGAACTTAAAACGAAACAATCTGAACTGGAAGAGAAGCATGGTAAATATGTTCCTCTTGCTCTTAAGATTGCTCCGGATCTAAGCGACGACGAAATTCGCCAAATTTGTGAATCATTGATCAAAAATAAGATCGATGGTGTGATCGCAACAAACACAACATTGGATCGTTCAATCGTTGAAGGCATGAAACATTGCGATGAAGCGGGTGGCCTAAGTGGACGTCCAGTTCAATCTCGTAGCACTGAAGTAGTTCGTAAACTTCACGAAGAGCTGGGTGACAAACTGCCGATCATTGGAGTAGGTGGTGTTGACTCGTATGTTGCTGCAAAAGAGAAAATGATGGCGGGCGCTAAGCTTGTACAGGTTTACTCTGGTTTCATCTACAAAGGCCCAGGCCTAGTTGGCGACATCGTTAAAAATCTATAAGCTGAAATTGCTTTTATTTTTGAAAAGCGACAATCTGGCATCGTCTTACTAAAAGAGACACTGTAACTCACTGAGTTGTAGAGAAAAGCGATAAGAAAGAGGAATTCATTTCCTCTTTTTTTTTGCCTATTGCTCAGTAAAATTACTGTAATTGAAGGTAATTTTGCGTTTTACCTAATGGAATGGTTCAACAGTGTGAGACGAAATGATGCTTAAACCTAGCGATACATGGAGTTGGTATTACGATGAGCAACAATGTTCATTAATGCTAAACCTCGGAGAGGATATGATTTTCAAAACGAATCTGGTCCGCAATAAGCTGGTGGACTGCGCGTTTAGAGATAATGAATTCACCGTTGATGACGCATCTTCATACCAAACCTTCAAAGAACAAATTTCTGGCTTAGAACTGTCAGAGCCTCGCCAAGCTGAACTCGCGCTTTATTGCGTGGCAGCAAAACGCTTCCACAAGCCTGTACAGCCTAAGAGTTGGTTCTTCGACTCACAGGGCGCTGGCCACGAATACCCTCAAGAAGGGGATATCGTACAAATGAATAACGAGCATAGCTTAGGGTATTTCATTGTATTAGAAGTGGGAGAGTGTGCGAGCCTATGTGCATTTGTCGACCTAGAAGAGTTTCTGCTTACACCTTCAAAAGGGTTACGCTTTGGCGACTCAATTAAGGTCATGCACGATAGAATGATAGACGCGAACGCTATTCTTCATCAAACGCACATTGCGATGGTCGGTTAACCTTCAATCTAGTCCATCATTTCTCACACACATCGCAACGCATCAACCTGTCAAATCTTCCCCAAAATCGGCTCATTAGCCGATTTTTTTGTGCCTAAAAAACCTCAACCTGATAAATACATCACTGCTTATCCATTTAAATAGTGAACTTACGACTATTTTTTCACCTTAATTTCTGCCTGTTTTTATCTTCAGAAGTATAATTTGCCCATCTTTATTCCCTGTTTTTGTCCTTTTGTAGCTAACTTTCACCCTTAAATTTCGTTTGGTATATACCAATTTAGGGGTGAATATAAATTCACATTGTCGCTTTGGCAGGGATTTGCTCATGAATCGTGTTGGTTTGATAAGTCTTATGTTCTAAGGGGATGTGGGTAAGCGATCGCTTCAACACTGTGCGTTTGCTAGCCAGTTAGAAGAAAGATTCAATGAAAAGACGAGTTTAGTGTGATGCTCTAGTAACAAATTCAGGTATAATCGAGCTCATTTTTATCAATAAAAGAACACTATGAATCAATATCTAGCGGTTACCTCAAATGGCCTTGAGAATTTATTAGTTGAAGAACTAACCCAACTAGGGATTACAAACGCAAAACCTGTTCAAGCAGGTGTTAAATTCAAAGCCACCAATGAGCAAATTTATCGTTGTTGTTTGTGGAGCCGTTTGGCTTCTCGATTTGTACGTGTCCTTTCTGAATTCACTTGTATGGACGACATGGATTTGTACCTATCAACCACTGCGGTTAACTGGGTAAATCAATTCCATAGCTCTAAGCGTTTTGTTGTTGACTTCAATGGTACGAACAACGAAATCCGCAATAGCCAATACGGTGCGATGAAAGTAAAAGATGCCGTTGTTGATTGCTTCGAGAAGAAGTCTCTACCTCGTCCCTCTATCAGCAAAGAGAACCCAGACATTCGCATTCACGTTCGTCTACACCGTGATAAAGCGATTCTTGGTGTTGACATGGTGGGCAGCGGTCTTCACCAACGTGGTTACCGTCCAGAATCAGGTCGTGCACCTCTGCGTGAAACACTTGCTGCAGCTATTCTTCTTCGTAGTGGTTGGGATGCGACTAAGCCTTTCCTAGATCCTATGTGTGGTTCAGGTACGTTAGTGATTGAAGCGGCTATGATGGCTGCAAATATGGCTCCAGGTGTTAAACGCCAGAAGTGGTGTTTTGAATCACTAGAAGATTTCGAACCAGAGCTTTGGGCTGAAGTGAAAGCGGAAGCGAACGTTCAAGGCCGTCGTGGCGTTAAGAAAGTAGAATGTAAGTTCTATGGCTATGACAATGACGAACGCATGATCAAAACAGCGCGTGACAATGCTCGTCGTGCTGGTGTTGAAGAGTTGATTGAATTCGAAGTAGGTGATGCTGCAAAACTTAAGCGTCCTACCGAGTTTACTGATGGTGTGATTGTTTCTAACCCACCTTATGGTGAGCGTCTTGGTACAGAGCCGGGTCTTATTGCACTTTACACGGCGTTCGGCGCGCAGCTTAAAGCTGAATTTGGCGGTTGTAACGCGTCTATCTTCTCTAGTTCAGACGAACTACTGAGTTGTTTACGCATGCGTGCAGACAAACAGTTCAAATTGAACAACGGTGCGTTACCGTGTCACCAAAAGAACTACTCAATTTCAGATCGTCCGATGTCAGAGCGTCCAACAGGCGAGCAAGAACAGCTGATTGCTCCTGACTTTGCAAACCGTCTTAAAAAGAACATCGGTAAAATTGGCAAGTGGGCTAAGAAAGAGCAATTAGATTGTTACCGTATCTACGATGCGGACTTACCAGAATACAATGTAGCGATTGACGTATACCCAGGTCACCTTGTGATTCAAGAATACGCAGCGCCTAAAGATGTACCGGAAGACAAAGCAAAACGTCGCCTAACCGATATTATCCGTGCTTCTATTCAAGTAACGGGCGTTGAAGCAAACAACGTGGTTCTTAAGGTTCGTCAGAAGCAGAAAGGCCGTTCTCAATACCAAAAGATGGCTCAAGACTCATCTAACCTAGAAGTGAACGAATACGGCGTTAAGCTGATTGTTAATCTTCATGATTACCTAGATACAGGCTTGTTCTTAGATCATAAGATCACTCGTCGTCGTATTGGTGAGATGGCTGCTGGCAAAGACTTCCTAAACCTGTTTGCTTACACGGGCAGTGCATCTGTTCATGCTGCAGTGGGTGGCGCACGCTCTACAACAACGGTTGATATGTCGAATACCTACCTTGAGTGGGCAAAACAGAACATGGAGCTTAACGGTCGTGTTGGTCGTCAACACCAGTTTGTTCAAGCTGACTGCTTACAGTGGTTGGTTAAAGAGCAGGGTTCTTACGACCTGATCTTTATTGATCCACCTACGTTCTCAAACTCTAAGCGTATGGATCAATCTTTCGATGTTCAACGTGATCACATTCAGTTGATGGAAAACCTTAAGCGTCTTCTTCGTGAAGAAGGCACGATTGTGTTCTCTAACAACAAACGTCACTTCAAAATGGATCTAGAAGGTCTAGAAGCGTTAGGTCTTAAAGCTCAGAATATCTCAGCTAAGACGCTTCCATTGGACTTCTCTCGCAATAAGCACATTCATAACTGCTGGTTGATTACACATAAGTAATTAAGAGATTGTATAAGGATATATAGTGCTGACTCTCTACAGTACAGAAGGGTGCCATCTATGTGAGATGGCATTCAAACTCACGGAACAGTTAAACATTAGCCATCACGTCAACGTTGTCGACATTGCATTTGATGATGAGCTCTTTTCCCGTTACGGGGTCACTATTCCGGTGCTCAAATTTGAAAGCTCTGATCTTTCTCAAAGCTCAGAGCTTAACTGGCCATTTGGCTTGTTAGAACTTAATGATTGGTTAAAGAAGAATGGCATTACTTACAATTCATAACGGGCAATTAGCGTTTGGCGATCACCCGTTATTAGATCGTGCGGATTTTGCACTGCAAGAAAACGAACGTGTGTGTTTAGTAGGGCGCAATGGCGCTGGTAAGTCTACATTGATGAAAATCCTGTCTGGGAACATCATCATGGACGACGGCAAGATGCAAATCACACAAGATGTGGTTGTATCTCGCCTTGAGCAAGATCCACCGCGTAATGAAGAAGGCACCGTTTATGATTACGTTGCAGGTGGCCTAGCGGAAATCGGCGAACAGTTGAAGATCTATCATGATCTTCTGGATCTCATCGGTACTGACCCTAGCGAAAAGAACCTAAACCGCCTTACTCGCGTTCAAGAGCAACTGGATCATGCGAACGCATGGCGCTTTGAAGATCGCGTAAGTAACGTAATGGCTGCGCTTAAACTCACTGCTGAAACAAAACTGACTGATTTATCTGGTGGTTGGCAGCGTAAAGCGGCGCTTGCTCGTGCGCTTGTATGTGACCCAGACGTGCTTCTACTTGACGAACCGACTAACCACTTGGATGTTGCGACAATCGAATGGTTAGAAGGCTTCCTGAAAGACTTCCGTGGTTCAATCATCTTTATCTCGCATGACCGTGCTTTCATCAAATCGATGGCAACACGCATTGTTGATCTTGATCGTGGTAAGTTGAGCTCGTTCCCTGGCGATTACGAAAACTACCTGTTAGATAAAGAAGAAGCGTTACGTGTCGAAGAGATGCAAAACGCTGAATTTGATAAGAAGCTTGCTCAAGAAGAAGTATGGATTCGTCAAGGCATTAAAGCTCGTCGAACTCGTAATGAAGGCCGCGTACGTGCGCTTAAGAAGCTACGTGAAGAACGTTTGAACCGTCGTGAAGTACAGGGCAAAGCGATTATCCAAATCGACGATGGCCAGCGTTCAGGCAAGATTGTATTTGAAGCTGAGAATCTTAACTTTGGCTTTGAAGGCAAAGAAATTGTTAAGGACTTTAGCTTTAACATTATGCGTGGCGATCGTATCGCTCTGATTGGTCCTAACGGGTGTGGTAAGAGTACAGTACTTAAACTACTTCTTGACCAGCTTAAGCCTGATTCAGGTCGTCTGCATTGTGGTACTAAACTTGAAGTGGCTTATTTCGACCAATACCGCGAAATCCTAGACCCTGAGAAGTCTGTAATTGATAACCTAGCGGATGGTAAGCAAGAAGTGACAGTAGGCGGCCGTGAGCGTCATGCACTAAGCTACTTACAAGATTTCTTATTCTCTCCTAAACGTGCTCGTACTCCTGTTAAAGCGCTATCTGGTGGTGAGAAAAACCGTCTGTTATTAGCTCGTATCTTCCTTAAGTCGAACAACTTATTGATTCTCGATGAGCCAACCAACGATCTAGATATCGAAACTTTGGAACTTTTAGAAGATTTGCTTGCCAACTATCAGGGTACGCTTCTTTTAGTGAGCCACGATCGTCAGTTTGTTGATAACACCGTTATGACAAGTTGGATCTTCGAAGGTAACGGTGTGATTGAAGAATTTGTTGGTGGTTATCACGATGCTCAGCAGCAAAGAAAGCAAGCATTAGAGTACCGACAGGTTGAAAAGCCATCAAAGCCTGAGAAAGTAGTTGAGGAAACTCCCAAAACTGCGCCAGTTAAGGCTAAACCTAAGAAGTTATCGTATAAGCTACAACGAGAACTAGAAGCGCTACCAATGCGTTTAGAAGAATTGGAAACTCAAATTGAAACTCTTCAGGAAGAAGTCAACGATCCAAGCTTCTTTTCAAAATCTGTAGAGCAGACACAACCAGTATTAGATAAGCTATCTGCAGCAGAGCAGGAGCTTGAAGTTGCTTTTGAGCGCTGGGAAGAGCTCGAGGCACTACAACAGGAAAGTTAAGAAGTAATAATGACTTGTACTAAATTTAAATTAACTACAGTTGCAGCATTAGTTTTTGCTGCAACTAACGCGAACGCTGCGCTTTATAAGGTAGTGGAAGTAACGCCTTCTTTTGCTGATGAACCTGAAATATCTGAGATATTTGGTGTAGCTATTCAGCCAGCGACTGTTTCTGGGACAGAGAGTTGTTTTACTACTGGTACTGTCGGTGGGGTGGCATGTGACAGCTTCAAATTAGCTGGTGAAACTCGCAATGCAGTTGATGGAATCGGTTATCGCGAAGAAGTTCCGTTTGCTATGGATGCACCGTTCCAATACATTCAAGAACGTGATGACTTTGAAAACTACTGCTACCGTGAGCTTAGATATTCTACTTGTGAAAGTTGGGCAGACAATCGTTGGGCTACTTGGAGTAAAGAAAGCGACCTTAGTTATGTAAACGCGAAAGCTTTTATTGATAACGGTAGCTCTATAAGTCCTTACAATGTAGCAATTACCGCTCTGGATGAATCAGGTGCACCACTTGGTATTGAGTCAAACGGTAACGACATTCGTTACAATGCGGTTACAACAGTGCCTCTTACAGCCTCATCTGAATCACGTGCTTGGGGCGCTCTAACCGTTAATGATGGTACTGCAGACATCGTTTACAATTTTGGTAGTATTTCTGTTAAAGGACCTAAAACGGATACTTCCGATACGACATTCAGCTCTAAAGCTGCTATCTGGAAAGATGGTGAAGTACACGAGTTTGACTGGACTCGTGGGGGGAATGCTCAGGAAGGAGATTACTTTGCCCAGGGCAGTATGCGTGGTCTTGTTGAGAACGATGGTAAATTATATGGTGTAGGGTTTGATACCGCTAATGGTAACAATGACCTACAAGACATGAACGCAAGTGTCTTTGTGAGTAACTCATTAGATATTTCAGGAGCTACTTGGACAACTAAAATTATTAGCGGTGCAGAGGTTAAGTCTGGCTCGTCCAACGATGATGCTAGATACAGTAACTCTGTAGCGACTGACATCAACGATAATTTGTTCGCGGTTGGTTATTCTAAGCGTAATGGTTATGTACCAGAGAGCGGTAGTGCAGGTAATAAGCCTTTCGTTGTAACCGATGCCAAAAACCCAACAGCAACGTACTTGTCTGGTGGTATCTTCTTTGGTGGTTCAAGTGGTGAAGCTAAAGCGGTAAACAATTTCAATGAGTTTGTTGGCCAGATTGACGCTGAGACGACTCGTGAAGTAGATGGCAGCGAGCGTAGACACCGTGGTTTTATTTACCCTTATGCTGTTGAGGCTCCAAATAATGTGAGAGTTGACGCAGTATTTAACAATCAGGCTTGGTGGCTAGATGATCTGACCAATGGTGCAAATGCTGATGGTCAAGACTACTCTGATGCTAATAACTATTTCCGAATTATTGATGCAACAGATATTAATGATGCAGGTGTTATCTCTGGTACTGCTATAAAATGTACCGTGGGTGGCAAGGCACAAGCGTATGATACAACATCACACAACTCTTACTGTGGTGGCGCTTCGTCTAACGCGGTAGAAGAGGTTGTAGCCGTTAAACTGGTTCCAATTGCTGGTGCAACTAAAGATGATATTCAAACTCGTAGCGCAGATACCGAGAAAGTAGATCGCCAAGGTGGTAGCCTAGGTTGGTTAACTTTGACTGTGCTTGGTCTGTTAGGGTTCCGCAGAAAATTTAAATAATTTTATCTCTTGAGCCCGAGTTCACAATTCTGAACTCGGGCTTTTTTTCGCCTTGAGAAAAGTGAAAATCTGATCGATTCTTAAAGTTGGAGTAACAAAAACTCCGCAAAGTTGTAATCATTGTATGTTAGTAAATGGAACACCCGTATGAGGACTGCACTATGAAGAGACAAAAGCGTGATCGACTAGAACGAGCACAATCTCAAGGTTACAAGGCTGGTTTAAATGGACGGTCGCAAGAAGCTTGCCCATATAGCCAAATGGATTCTCGGTCTTATTGGTTAGGTGGTTGGCGTGATGCCAAAGATGATAAGCAATCAGGTCTCTATAAGTAGATAGGGCGTAAAGAATTCAAGGTCAGGGCTCCATTGTCTGTTGATTACAACGGCTGGAGCCTTGTTAGTTTCAGAACAACACAAAGACTCCCAGAGCTATGTAGCATTCTAGTTTCGCTATCATAAGCGTATCGCTGGTGGATTTATCCTGTTTCAAGCTTAATACGGGATATTTTAATGCACTATAACTAAATTTATTGGAGCGAAAATAAAGCAGCCATGGGCTGCTTTACTAAAAATCTAACTAACAGATTAGAATGCTGACGTATCTTGGAAAAGGCCAACTTTCAGATCTTTAGCAACATAGATCTCTTTACCATCAACAAGTACGCGACCATCCGCAAGGCCCATAACTAGGCGACGGTTAACAACACGCTTCATGTGGATCTCGTAAGTTACTTTTTTCGCAGTAGGTAGAATTTGACCAGTGAATTTCACTTCGCCAACACCTAGAGCACGACCTTTACCTTCGCCGCCAACCCAACCAAGGTAGAAGCCAACTAGCTGCCACATTGCGTCAAGGCCTAGACAACCAGGCATTACTGGGTCACCCGGGAAGTGACAATCGAAGAACCATAGGTCAGGAGTAATATCCAGCTCAGCAAGAACTAAACCTTTACCATAATCACCTTCAGTTTCAGACATCTTAGTGATGCGATCCATCATTAGCATGTTCGGTGCTGGTAGTTGAGGGCCTTGTGGCCATAGTTCGCCTTGGCTTGATGCTAGAAGCTCTTCGCGAGTGTAAGAATCACGTTTGTTTTGCATTATCAATTACTCCGATTTTTGATAGGTGCATATTAGTGAACAGGTGTACGCTAAACAAGTCCGATCAGTACTAGACAAACCAGTTTTTAATGCGTCCAACGATTCCAATAGGGTGCTCATGTCTTTCAAAGTTTTCAATACGTTCCGCGATTTTGCTCAGAACGCTTTCTTGTTCATCGTCTCTAAATGGTTTGTTCATAATGAGTGGAATTGCTTCGTCTACATTAGACACAGACCAAATATGGAATTCTTCATTCTTAATGCTTTCAATAAGGTCAGGCTTTAGTGCAAGATGTCTTAAGTTCGATCTTGGAAGGATCACACCTTGTTCGCCTGTTAAGCCGTTGTGCTTACACACATGGTAGAAGCCTTCGATTTTCTCGTTTAGCCCGCCAACCGCTTGTACACGACCAAATTGGTCAACTGCACCTGTAACCGCAATTTGTTGATTGATAGGGTATTCAGACAAAGCACTCACCAGAGAGCACAGTTCCGCTAGAGAAGCACTATCGCCATCGACTTCGCAATACGATTGCTCAAACACAACAGAAGCAGCGTATGGCAACGGATCTTCAAGGTTTAGTGCGCTGCTCACAAATGCTTGCATGATCATCATACCTTTAGCATGAAGATTACCACCCAGTTCGGCTTTGCGCTCAACGTCGGCAATGTCACCATCACCAAAGTGAATAACGCAGGAAATTCGTGCAGGTTCACCATAAGAGATCGGGTGTCCTGGAACATCGATAACCGTCAGACCATTAACTTGACCAACTTGTTCGCCCTCAGTTTCGATAATGACTTGGCCATCTCGAATATCATCAAGAGCGCGTTCTGGTAGGTACGATTCACGGTTGTATTTGTGCTGTTGAGCTTGTTGGATATGGTGAATATCAATCTCGCCATTGTCGGATTCAATCAAAGCTTCGTTCAATAACGCATTGTGCCAAATAGGACATAATGGAATATAGCTCTGATCTTCAGTCTCTCTTGCTCCGGCAGTAAGAATGCCCGTTAACGCTTGTTGCGTGATGGTTGGCAATTCATAGCGTTGTTGAAGCCACTTAAGGTAACCAAGATATTGAGTCAAAGTATCTTCAGATAGCTTGATATCTTGTTCAATTTCGCTAAATAGGCAAAAACCGGTTTGAATATCTCTGTCCAGGTAATCAAGGTCACCTAGTTGAGCTCTATCTCCAACCACAATCAACTTAATGTTGTATGTCAGAGGCAAAGTTGGAGATTGGTTCAAGTGCTCTGGGTTGCTGCTGATTGGCTCTACGGCTTCACCAAGCAATGCTGATTTAAGCAGTAACCAGCTTCCTGGGTTGGCCAAGATCAAGTTTGCTGAAACGATCAGATAGCCGTTGTTTGCTCTAGCCAGTAGGCCGGGCTTTGTCGCTACAACCTTACCGTCTTTTGACTGAACTTGGTCAAACAGAGAGACAGCATTTAAAGACTCAGTTTTTATAACCGGTAGAGTGTGATCATCTAAAGCAGTGACTAGAGATTCAACAATCATTTGACGATAGATCGAATTGTCTGGAGCGTTTACAAGCAAAACACGCGAAAGGTTAGACAAACGGACAAAGCGGGTTAGCGCATCTTTGAATCTATGTTGAATATCTGAAAACGGGAAAGGCGAGATGTCAGGGAATTGCTCTAATTGAGCGCTATATTCGTCGTACTGAGGCGTAACATGTCGCCAATCTACTTGAGTCATTTAAGTTTCTGATTATGATAATGAGGTAGGGAGTATATAGAAAAACTGATCTCGCTTGTAGCTCTATGTTGTAGTTACTAATCACTAAGCTAATATAAGTATGATCTTGGTCTATTCTTTCAAGACAATAATTGTTAAATAGCCTATTTTGGGTTACGCTGTCACTAGGATTAACTCTCGAGATTAGACATGAAATATCAGCAACTTGAAAACTTGGAATGTGGTTGGAAATGGAACTATCTGGTCAAAAAATGGAAAGAAGGCGAGTCGATCACCTGCCACATTGATTCAAGTGAAGCTGACGTTGCTGTTAAAGCCTTATTGAAGCTTGAACACCAACCTACAGGTGTCCTTGAATGGATATCTAAGAACATGTCTCCTGAGCTCGATAACAAGCTTAAACAAGCGATCAGAGCTAAGCGAAAACGCCACTTCAATGCTGAACAAGTTCATACAAAGAAAAAATCAATCGACCTTGATTACCGCGTATGGGAAAAGCTATCTCAACGCGCGAACGAGCTAGGCTGTACGCTCTCAGATGCTATCGAGTATTTGGTTAGCGAAGCGTCCCGTAGTGAACAGGCGAGCAAAACAGTAACCAGTCTCAAAGAAGACTTAAGCAAGCTTCTTTCTGACGATAAATAATCATCAACAGTAGTGGTGACGTTATGATGTACGTGATCTTAATCGGTGCGGCGTTGGTCTTTTGGTTAGTTGCTGTTGATCGACCGGTATTAAAAATCAAATTTAACGATGGGGCGATCGAACAAGTTAAAGGTCACCTGCCACCGAGCTTTAAGCACAACCTTCAAGAAATTGGTCACAACAACGCCTTTAAAGGTGAGTTAAAAGTGTATGCTAAACGCTCTGGCTACAATCTCAAGTTCACTAAAGATGTGCCTAAAAACGTACAACAACGTATTCGTAACGTGTTTCCGCATAATGGGTTTAAGTCTAAAGGCTCAAAGAAAGCGTAATCGTTGAGAGTTACGTGTTAGCTGGTCAATCTTCATACTAAGTTAATCCTTCACTTTCCTTAAATCTCCGCATACTGTTCTCATCTTCAACAAAGAGAGAGCAGTATGAGATATCTAGTATTCCTATTGTGTTTTTTATCCCCAGTTACTTTTGCCGACGATGCATTGGTTAATCCCGTAGCTAAAAAAATCAAAGTCACCGTCATGAAAGGGCTCAACAAGAGCAATGTTGATTTCGATGGTTATTGCGATCTTATGATTGAGATGAAGCACTCTAAAGGTTACGCAAGAATCAAAAAGGTGAGAACGTCTGGTGATAGCAACGTTTGCAAACAGGCGAAAAAGTACTTGCCGAAGAAGAAAAGGTTCAAATACAGCTTTCCAGAAAAGTATATCCGGTTACATGTCATGTATTAACCGCTTACAATGCACTATAACTAAATGGTCTTAATTTTGTTGAAACAATTTCGTGAACCAATCTCTTATTTCTATTAATATTAGTTTTGTTATAAAGGCAGGATATGCCGATACAAGAGCATTTACGGCAAAGGAAAGTCACGGTTGTTGTTAACAAATAAAAGTTACCCCCCTGAAGTGGTTGAGATCTCTAGGAAGGTCTCAATCAACGTTGAAGCTCGCTTTAATCGATGGTTAATCTCACCTGAATATAAGCTTGCACAATCTACAGTAGACACGTTACTAAGTTTAGAAAATAGGTATTGTGATAGCGTCATATTTGATGAATCTGACCGCATATCTCACAACCAACGTATTCTACTACGCTGTGAACAAGATAGAGTTAATGCTCATCGTGAGAAGGTCAACGCGAAGCAACAAACCTTACGATACGTGATCGATGATGTTAGCAATGCAGCTTCGGCTCTAATGCTTGAGAAGCTTCAAGGCACATTAATAAGTTCGCTATTTTCAGACTTACCCGATTACAACCAGTTCGCTAGTGTTGCGTATTCGCCATCTTTAAACTTTTCAAAACTTCACGAAATATCTGCGAAAAGCAGGCCATTGAGCTCTAGCTTAATCGAGTTTGTTTCCAATCAAGAGTTTGCAGATAAATATGGAAAGAAATCTAAGGTAGTTCTTGATCCTAAAGTTGCAGCACGACAGATAGGAATCGAAAATTGTCGTTTATTGTTCCCATTGTTAATGAGTCAGCAGCTGATTAAATGGAATGATGGCAACATTAAACACATCACACCTAAGGTTTGGCAACACTTGGTCGTGACGTCAAATGCGACTCGGATTCGACTTCAAGAAACGTCGGTTAAAGATCCTAACGTAGGAATTTTACTTGGCGTGTTGAGAGTTCTGCCTTTGTTTTTAATTTGTAACCACTTTTCTTCAACGTTTGAAGACGCATTGGTAAAAACGATGCTTGGTTATCGTGAAGCAAGTGACAAACATGACGAATATTATGCTTGTACTGAGGTGATGCCAAACACACAGTTTCTCGAAGCAATGGTCGAGCAGCTAGAGCTTAAACTACTAAAAAATCTCGTTGAATTTATCGATTGGAGCCCGGGAAACCAGTTCATCAAGAGGGCACTTCTAGAGGAAGTGAATGACATTCCAGTACTTGAGCGAACGGTTTATGGTGCAGCTTTGGCTCAAGGTAGAAAATATTCTGTTTTCGAGGCGTTAGATAATAGTGAACTATTTAACGTTAAGCACCGACCTTATTGGTTTTCAACTGTTCAAATGTCTATCGCGACTATTGAGCAGATGCGAGATAAAGGATTGGGAAAGCTTACGGTGAACATGTAATAAAAAGAGAGAGTCGCATTAATGTGGCTCTCTTTTTTGTTGCGCTGTAACTTTATGTGAATATCTGGTTTTGGCGCTAAACAGTAGGATTAAGCTCTACTTAACTGACCACTTCGAAGGTAAACGATTCTTGCTTTGCTATTGCGTGTTTAACAGGGATACCAAGGCGCTGGCAAGTCATCAGAACTTTTAACTTCCTGTCGGCAGGAGCGTGCTCTGACAGAATCACCGAACTTAGGCACTCTCTATTAAGGTAGAGTTTATTTCCGATCATCTCGTCATCAGGTAATACCCAGCGGTATTCCTTTTCATAGCGCCAATTAGAATGCTTAATTTTGAATATCTCAGCTCCCAGTCTTGCTGTTTGTAAACCACTTAGCGATGCCGGGTGGAACATACTAGGTTCGTCTTCATACTGGACTTCAAAACAGTTGAGATTGGCCTCGCCGTTATAGCAGTTGAGATCATACTCGATACACATGCCTTTAAAGTTGTCACCATACTGCGACCATAGTATTGGGTGGTCGCTCGACTGAGAGAAGCACATGATCTTAAAGTTTTCTTGAAGTTCTTTGTTGAATACTTGGTTAGATTCAAAAGGGTTATTAAAAGTTTTAGCGTAATCAAACCACAACGAACACTCGGAAATAGATTGTATGTTTCTGTCGTGGAGCGATCTGAACTTATAAAGTTTAGGCAACATATCAAACACCTAGTTTACAAAATTGCCTGATGTTAACACTTTAATTTAGTTTTAAAGATTGAATGCATAGCATTTGATTGCTTAATCACCAAATTTATTCATATAACTGTTTGATAGATCAAAATTTAAACACGAAATAGTAGCCTGTTAAAGTGGTTTATTTTGCATTAAGGCTAAGCTTTCAGGTTGCAGTTTTAAAGAAAGATACAACGTAACTTTATTTATGGCTGAATTGTCTGGTCAAAGTAGAGAGGTCGAGTAGGGAAATAGGTGATCAAAATTAAAGCCGAGCTTTAAAAGGACGGCTTTAGTAGTATTGAGCCTACGAGTGAAGCAAGTTTAGAAGTGGTACCTTGCACCTAGGTAAGCGGTTTGAGGTGAGACATCGATGGATTCAATTTCAACGTTTGCAAAGCGGTAACCAATATGAATGTCGATATTGTCTGTCACTATCGCACCAAGCTCAGCACCGACTTGGTAGGCCGCTTCAGACTTAGAGTCTGATACTCCAAAAGCTTTCGCTTCCATATCCATAGAGCCAACACCGGCTAATAGAGATACATACAGATCTAAGACGTCACCTTTAACAATAAACTTTGGTTTAATGTTTACGAAGAAAGCTTGGCCTTCAATATCCATTAAGTCGTTATAGTTAACTTTTCCGATTTTTCGGTACTCGGCCTCTAGTCCCAGTTTGACGACATCGTGTGTATTGAATTCGTAGCCCCCAACCAAGTTATAGCTAAAGTCTGATAGATCAGATGAATCTTCAATGGCGCTGCCACGATATTCTAATTCAGTTTCATTATAAAAGCCGATATCAACACCAGCATAAAAATGACCATGCTCTCTAGGTGAGTTTTCGTTTTCACTAGCAAGCGCCTGCGAGCTGATGCCAAAAAAAGCGGTGAATAGCGATAGGGCGATTGTACTGATTTTCATTTAAAGCCTTCTAAGATAATAAGTTATTCAGTTCCAGAATATGTTAACAAACAAAAGATACTCTAACTAATTGAGAACTAGCCTAAACATCTGATTTTTAAGACTTGTTGGTAATAGAAGTGTCATTATCGCAGTTATGAGACAAGGTAAGACAGTCCAGACAGAGGTTAATAGAATTTATGTTGCACTGTAACTTACTATCAGCCACGTCGTTTAGAGAAGTTCGTTTTGGATGGCAACGCAGTTTGGTAACACTGACCGTTGGGCATGAGAAAATCCAAAGTTAGTGGTTTGAAAAAACGAGTACGGATGTTACTGATGGCGTTGATAGTTAATTCAATTTGGTGAAGAACAAGCCAACATAGATAAACAAGACTAGATGATTCGAGAGTTCGCTTGGTCTTTTGGGACCGTTAAATCTAGCGAACAAGAGTAACCAAGTCTTTTCAGTCTATTGGTAGTACGGACAATAGACCGAGAGTTAGTGGAAGTGTTAATAATCTAGGTTCTTTCGGGAAACAAAATCAGCGTAATAGTTTTTAATACTCAACCAGCAGAGACTCTGGACTAACTTTGGAGAGGCATTCGTAATCAGAAGTCTTAATTAAGTTTGAGCCGACATGTGATAAAGCCATCACGATTTAATTCAATTAACGCGGAGTCAAAGCCAGAAAGTAATTAAATAGATAGATTCATGCAGCACTGTACGTAAAATCCGTTAGTAATTGGCTATGAAACCTCTCAGATTTCAATCTCCATCCTGTCAATCCCACTTTAAAATGTCCTCATTTGTCCCAAATAGAAATGTCCCCTTGTTAGGTCTTTCGACTGGAAGCTTTGAATGGTTCGGTGAGGACAGGGTTGATGGCTCGAGGCGCTGTTTGAAGGGCTCTTTGTTGTGCACGGCGCTTGGGGGCTTTCTTACTGCGGGTTCGTTGCTGTTGTTGTTCGAATTCTTCTTGTTGTTGCTGAGCAAATTTTAAAACTTGGCCGAGGCGTTTGTTGTCGACGATTTGGGTTTGTTGAACGTGCTCGAGTTTGTCGAAGGTTTTGAATTCGAGTTTTCGATGCCCGTATTGGATGGCGATTTCACCGTTTGGGTAGTCGAGTATCTTGACATGTTCGTGCGCTAGTCGGCTGTTTTCTTCAGTAGGTTCAATGAGATAAATCACTTTATCGTATTGAAATGTCAGCGACTTTGAGAGCTTGCGGGTTTCTTGCCAACTGAAAATATCGTCGAGTTCTTGCTTGGACTCTCGAACCGGGCGATGCATGTCTTTTGGGTATTGAGCGGGCTTAGCAAAGCGATGGTTAAAATCGGCGATGAAGTAGGGAAGCCAGGCGTTGGCTTGTTCGATGGTGTCGATACCTTGTAAGCGCATCTCTTTAACCAGTCGGTCTTGCAGCGTGAGGTTGGCTCGCTCAACGCGGCCTTTGGCTTGGGAGCTGTTGGCACAGATGAGTTCTATGGCCAGTTCTTTCAGCACGCGCCCGTATTGAGTTTGGCCAACTTGTTTGTGTTTCTCCTGATTCACTCGAAAAATTGAGTGCTTGTCACTGTAAAATGCGATGGGTTTACCGTGCTCATTGAGGTATTCACGCGTGGTCAACATGTAGTCAAATGCGGATTCTGTCTCGCTGAATCTTAGGTTCATCAAACGGCCAGTCGCATCATCAATGAACACCAATAGGCAGCATTTGTCGCTGCGGCCTTCAAACCAGTCATGATGGGAGCCGTCAATTTGGATAAGTTCACCCAAGCAATCACGACGGTAACGAGGCTGATAGACTCGAGGTTTGCGTTGTGAATGTGGAAGCCACAGTCCGTCGGCGATCATCCATTGACGGAGTGTTTCTTTAGAGACGGATAGATTGTGTCGTTCAGTCAGTTTTTCCAGAGCGAACGTTGGTGAGAAGTCAGAGTAATGCTCACGGATAAGTTTCAGTATTTCAATTCTGAAATGTTCTGAGTAGCGTCGATTACTTGGGCGTCCACGCGCTGCGTGTGTAAGACTTTGAGCACCAAGAGAGACCAGTTTGTTCACCAAACGTCGGATATGGCGCGCAGACAGATTCAAAATTATAGCGGCGTCAACTTGGCGTAGTCGTTTTTCACGTACGTCAGTAAGCACCTTGAATCGATGAATATCTTTTTCACTCATAGTAATAAGCATCCGGATAACTCCTAAGCAGACCAATATAGGTAAGCTTAGGAGGACATTTTAAAATGGCTCAAACCGGACATTACTAAATTGCTCTAACAAATTAACTGCGTATTATGGGTCTGAATTATGTTGAGTGGTTTGCTGTGCTTAACTGAATAAGAACGTGGTTGATTAACATGCTCAATGAGGAGGTCGGCTTGTCCGGCCTTTTTGATGCTCGTTAGGAAAATCGTTGTTAGAAGTTAACCCGTAACATAATTTGCACAATGCGTACTTAAGTTGATTTGACATACCAGTATGTCAAAAAATGACATACTCGCCCCGCAGGGATAAGGGGACTCGACTCAGTTCTTGGGTATGGCTCATCTAAATCCCCGAAAAGCAGCGAAGCGTACTTCCCCAATTGAAACCACAAAACACCCCTTCATCTTGCCAGAATGTCTTTTTGGTACAGGGCACTGCCAATCATCGGTTCAATCGATAAATTTTAAACACCTTTTTTGTGTTTCTCTTCTACCATCCGTCAGCCCCGAGCCCGAAGTTCGAGCCGCTCCGCGAGCTCGGGATTCGGGGGTGGGGATGTGTCGAGAGTACACTATCTTTAATAGTGTACTCTTGTTTCATTTTGAAACTTTCCCAACTAACTTCCCGTCCACAAAATCTATCTCTTCTAAGTATTCGTCTATTAGAAAATGGATGATTTCTGACTCTCGTAAGAAGTCGCCTTTCTTCATCGAAAGGGTAAATGCCTTGTCTTTAAGTCGTTGTGCATGGTCAGGCTTCACTCGCACATTTTGTATTAACTTTTTCATCAATTTCATTTTAGTTCGACCGTGTTCATATATCTTATATACATGTAACAAAGAATATAAGTCACTTGTTGACGATTAACATGCTACATGTATACACTCACTGCAAATGTAATTTGTTTAATGTATACATATGATTGATTTGCTCAAAATTTCTATACCGTTTAAGCGTGAATTCTTGTTGGAAACCCAACAGGACTCATCGTCTAACTGCGTGTGTTATGTAGACATTAAAGAATGCTCTAGACGTGGTATTGGTTTAGAAGCAAAGGTTGTTCACTTTACTGGTAGTAAGGTTAAAGACACTTTAGAGGTTGCCGATCTTCGCCATCCTTACCAATCTTTGCCTACGTCTTTTACTGGTTTAGCTTTCAAAATATTTCAAGGAACTAAGCTTCGCGATGCTTGTGTAGAGCTTAAAGCTTCACCTGCAAAAATTATTCAAGGCCATAACGTTTATGGCTCAACAAATATCATGTCTGGTGCAATGGAAATGATGATGGCTCTTTACAACTCATACCCTGAGTTCTACGAAATGCTAGACATCAACAAGACCTTACTTGATGCAATTGATTGCACATATTCTGCAAAAGCTAGAACTGAGCTTCAGGCAAAACAGGTTATCAATCAATTAAAAACAGTCTCGAATAAACAAATGCGTGCGAGTGTTCGCAACGAACATGAAACGACTTGTTACTTTAGCCGTGGTTCGAGACATGTAGACAGAAAAGTGTATTTGAAAGGTGCTGAATTTAATCGTCAACTCAATGGTTTACGCGCACTTCAAGAAAAAGGGGACAAAGCTCATGACCGTGTTATTGACGTTATGAGTGACCCAAAATTAATCAATTACGCACGAAATTTAATTCGATTCGAAGCGGGTGCAAAAAGAAGATACCTAGACGAATTCAACGTGCCGAAAAACTTATTCGAAGCATGCCGCTATCAGGCTGAATACGAGAAAGATGGAAATAGTTTAATCGCTGACATATGGAAACGGGCATTCTCCCCATTACTGGAGGCTCTAGAGGGGCAAAAGATGAATATATTTAATGACGAAGAAATTTATTTAAAACTTAAAGCTGAATTTTTCACAACAACGCCAAAAGGTAACATTTCTTACTCTAAGGCAGATAGGCTATTTCGATTTTATCGTTCTATCGTTTCTGATGGTTTTGATTCTGTTAAGGGCTTTGTTGCGTAATTAAATTTAGAGATAGAGCCAACCCGTTTCGCTTGTTTCTTAGTCAATACGACAAGTTTCAGGCATACCTAACCCAGTAAGCTTGTTCAACGCTTTTATCATCGCGTAAGTTTCACCCACCTGGGCATTGTAATTTCTTAAGCTCAGTTTCCCTCCTAGCAACTGTTTAACTCGATACATCGCTGTTTCTGAGAGTGAACGTTTGTGGTATCCATACCGCTCTTTCCAATACTTATTTGAGTCGTATAATTTCTGGCAACCCACGGCGAAATTTCGAGGGTGACCACGCTCCCAGAAGGCAGCCCCTTCTCTTGGGGGAATAAGCGCAATAGCTCCCTTAATCTTAATAGCAGCGTGACACGCTCTCGTGTCGTAAGCGCCATCACCAGACACCTCAAGGATACTTCGGCGTGTTTGTTTCAGTAAGTTCGGGAGTACTTCTCCATCTGTAACCGTCGATAAACTTAGCTCGGCGGCAATGATCTCATGAGTGTTGGTATCGACTGCAATATGCAGCTTTCGCCAGACTCTACGCTTGCCATCCGTCCCATGTTTTTTGACTTTCCATTCACCTTCGCCATAAACCTTAAGGCCAGTAGCATCAATGGCTAGGTGCTGTATCGCTCCTCTCGTTTTAGTCTTAAATGAAACCTCAACTTGCTTGGCTCTACGACTGATGCAGGTGTAATGCGGACAACTTAACGGTACATGGGCTAACCTAAATATCGAGTCGATAAATCCTTGCAGCGCTCTCAATGGCATAGAAAAAACTCGTTTGACCATGAGTGCTGTCGTGATAGCTAAATCACTGAACCGACGCGGCCTACCGCGCTTATTCTGTTTGCTTTGCGCCCATCCGCTTATTGCTTCTTCATCAATCCAAAAAGTCAGAGAACCACGGTTAATGAGTGATCGGTTGTATTGCTTCCAGTTGGTTGTTTTATAACGAGGCTTAGGCATAGGACTACGAGATAGAGTGGAGGTAGCTGATCAGATCGTAGGTTCTTGATTTAGTTCCATTGAATTACGCAACAAAGCCTCTGTTAAGTCAACGTTTACTTCTAGAGCTACGTTCTCTAGACATTTAAACGATCTTCTAGTCATTGGTTTCTCTAAGGCTCAACTTCAACAAATGCAGGGTAATAACTTAGATAACGTAGTTCCATTACTTCAAGTTATAGAAATAGATTTTAGTCAGCAACGACCATCTGACTGGGTAGAGCCAATTGGCAACATTACTAAAATGTATGGTCTCGAAAATAACGTAATTAACTTAGTAGCTTAGGAATAAGAAATGAATAATACAAACGGTTTGATAATTGAAATTTTTAAAGAAAATGAATTAGTTGATTCTCGCGTAATCCCTGCAAAGGGCGACCGTGGGGCAATGACTCTCTATAGTCAAATTGCTTATGCACATTTAGGCGGTAAATTCCCTGTTGAAATGTCTTTATCTTTAGAAGAGGGACAACCTGCACATTCTGTTGGTAAATATTACGTTCATTCATCTTCTTTCAAAGTGGGTAATTATGGTCGTTTAGAATTTGACCGTAAGATTACTCTTATTCCAGTTTCTTAAAATTTGAGCCCCAACTATGGATTTAGAATTTATTTATAACTATTTCTTAGGCACTTTGCTTGCTGCCTTATTTGTTGGGGCTCTACTTTATTGGTGGTCTTATTAACATGGAAACTTTATTACCACCTGAGACTATCTATGTAGCTTTAGCTTATGTCATTTTATTTGCTCAGGGTTTTAGCTCGAATGTATAGCATTGAAATTATTTTACACATAGTCAGCGGGGGGTTTCTTTGTTGGCTAACAGGTCTAGGGGCGGGTATTTCCGTTCGTTATTTAAGAAATATTGTTATTTCTGCAAGTTCAAACTAAACACGGAGAAAGTATATGTTTGATAAAGTAAAAGCTGCGATTTCTAATAATCGTAAAATGGTAACTGTTGCTGTAACTGGTGCGGTTGCTACTGTTTCAACTTCTGCTAACGCTGCATTGGATCAAGCTGTTGTTGATTCCATTGTATCGGGTGTTACCTCGGATGCGGGTATCGCTATCGCGGCAGGTTTTGCAATTCTTGCGGTCGTTCTTGGTGGTCGTGTTGGTTTCGGTTTGGTCAAAAACTTCATCTCTGCGGGTGCAAGTTAATCCCCAATCGCAACTCATTAGGCGGGCTTCGGTTCGCCTTTTTTTTGATCAAAATTCAAGGATGACATTTTATGAAGCTTTTTTTTAAACGCCTCTCTGTTTATTGGCTTTGCTTCTTTGTTTGTTATTTGCCGTATCGTCAAGTTCAAGCTGCATTGCCGTTAGCTGCTGTCGTTCTTGATGTTGTGGCGGGTTCTGCTTTGGCCGTTGCTGCCGACACCATAATCACTAAGGCTATTTGTGGTAAAAAACCTTGGGGTGCTAATGATCCCGTTTTTGCTTGTAATGCCAAGACTCCAAAATCTAGTTGGACTTCAAAGGCTAAAAAGTCGATGCCTTGGTTAGCTCTTTTTGCTGCGATTGGTTATGGCCTTAACAGTTCTGGCAATATTTCAAAAATTGAAATGAACAATTGTTCTGTTTATCGTTCGTCTACTAATGTTGGTTCTTATCCCTCTTTTGATGAATGTTATTCTAAGGCTCAAGCTCTTGTTGCACAGAAAGTATCTGAACTTGATTCAGTTAATACAAACTATTATCACAAACCTATTGCAACGCCTACAGAGGGGGATAACGGTCGAGATTACAAACATCTTTACTATAAAGTTCAGGCATATAATAAAGAAACTAATTTACCTCAAGGTGTTAAAGATGCGGCTCGAATTACTTACCATGATAGTAATAAAGTTGAGCCAGTAACTGATGATTTATTTTTCGAAGATTTTTGGAAAACTTCGCCTGACGTACCCGCTGAAACTTGGCTTCCAGAGTCAACGCCTGAAACACCTAGTCCAGTTCATCCAGACCCTAATTGGTTTCCTAATTCTGACCCTGTAACAACGCCTTATACGCCTTCGCCTAGTTACCCTCAAACGCTGCCTGATTCACATCCTGATAAACGTCCGACTTCTGACCCTAAACCTGATTATGGTGATTTTCCTTTCGATTTGCCGGGCTCTTGGCCTAGTGATTGGCCGGAGCCGGGTAGTGTTCCTGTTTCACCGGGTGATTTCCCTCTTGAATGGCCTTTGCCGGGTTCAACTCCATTATCTGACCCATCGACTGACCCTGACAAACCAACTGACCCTGATATTCCTGTCGACCCGTCCCCGTTGCCTAATCCGCTTCCGGTTATCGGTCCATTAACTCGAACTGAGTTTGAACAGGTTCAAGCTAAAAACTTTAGTGAGGCTACGACTAACTTGCCTGACCCGAATTTTCAAAAGCATGAGGACGAAATTACCAAGGCAATGAATGATTTTATTGCTGATAGCGTTGATGTTGATGTCCCTGAGTTTGGGTTCAATCCGTTCGGTTATTTCTCTTATGGTGGCGGTAGCTGCATTGCATTCAGCTTTAACCTTTCGATTGGTGGTAAGACTAAAAACGTTACCTTTGATTCTCATTGTCCACCGTTTGAGGACTATGTTAGGCCAACGCTCGAATGGTCACTTTACCTATCAACCGGACTTTATCTCTACATGATGTTTACTCGAACAGTTAGGAGCTTGTAATGGGTGCTTTATTTGCAAAAATTGGTTCTTGGCTCACTGGCCTGATTGGTTTTCAGGTCTTCAATGCCACAAATCGCTATGTCTTTTTAGGCATCTTGATTGCAATGTTTTTAGCTTTATACGTTGCTTTCATGGCTTCGGTTGCTGCGGTTTTTTCGTTCTCACCAATTCAACCAGGGGGGAATGTTGCTGCGGGTCTTGCGTTGCTACCAGGTAACATCGGTCAATGTATGTCAGCCGTTGCTGCGGGTCATGTTGTGGCTCATGTTTTCATGATGAAAATGAAGATTGTTAAACTATCTTCTAAGGCGGCTTAATGTCTTGTTACTTTGTTTATGGAACTCTTGGTGCGGGTAAGGGCATATTCCTAGCGCGTAAGATGAAAGAATATTTAGCTCGTGGTTCTCGTGTTGCTACGAACGTAGACCTATTCCCTGAGAATCTTAGTCCTAATACTGAGGCTTCTATTTCTCGGGTGCCGTCCATTTTTCGTTTGGAAGATTTGGAGCAACTAGGCCGTGGATGTCCAGAGGAAGAAAAAACCCAACTTGGTGGCTTGTTCCTTGATGAAGGTGCAATGTGGTTAAACTCTCGTGATTGGAATGCTAAAGGTCGAAAGCAATTAATCGATAAACTTATAATGATTCGAAAGTTGGGTTGGGATATTTTTATCGCAGTACAAGACCCTGAATCAACAGACAAGCAAGCTCTTGGTGCATTAGGCGAAAACTTTATTTGTTGCTCCCGTTTGGATCATTTCCGTATTCCCATTATTTCTGATTTGGTTGATTTTTATCAGTTAGTCAAAACTAAGGGTAGGGAACAGAGAAAGAATATATTACCTCATGTTAACCGCGCTCAATGGCGCAGGGGTAAATCTAAGCAGGGCAATCCTTCATATTTTAAGGAGACTTATAAACCAAAGGATTATTTTGGAACTTATGATACTAACCAAATTTTTGAAGTTGATAGTGATTATATTGATGGTCGTGTAATTGATATGCGCGCTCCATTTTCTTATATATCAGGTAAGACACTTAAATCATGGTATTCAAAAGAATCTGTTTCTGAACCTAAAAAGAAAAAATCTAAGTTTCCTTGGGGTAGTCTGTCGCTTTGTTTTTTGTTTGGTGGTCTTTCTGCATTTGCATATTCAATGACTGTTTCTGACACTAAATCAAAACCTCTCAGCTCCGTTCCTGAGCATGTTGCACAAACAACGGCTTCTAATTCTCAACTTGTTGCGCCAGTTATTCCAGATTATCTCGATGGTGTTTATATTTCCGGTTACGTCATGAGCCGTAAAGATGGTGTTATAAATTATGATTATGCAATTCACGACAAGTCACATCGTTCATTTGATGTATTCCATTATGGTTTAACTGTTACGCCAGCTGCTCCATGTGTTGCTTGGTTAACTACTTATGACAATGTAACAATCAAGATTACTTGTAAGATTGCGCCACCAAGCGCAAAACCCGAAACGGACGGAAGTGTATTAGATGACTTTAGTTTATCTTCGGTAGCAAGTTCTACAATTGAAGCTATGTAATGAAATCCAAAATTCGCAACTTAAACCAACATCGTAAGGATTATGTTTACGACCCTAAGCCGTTTAGAAAATCTAATCAGGCCAAGCCACTTAGCAGAACGGTTTGGTTTGTTTTTGGTTTTTCTACAGCTTGGGTTTATCTAACGTATTTATAAGGAGTTTTTAGTGATTGATTATTACTATGGTATCTGTGTTTCTTTTGCTTTTTTAGGTGCATTGTTCTTTTTCATTAAGGAATCCTATGTCAATCCCACTTTAAAATGTCCTCATTTGTCCCAAATAGAAATGTCCCCTTGTTAGGTCTTTCGACTGGAAGCTTTGAATGGTTCGGTGAGGACAGGGTTGATGGCTCGAGGCGCTGTTTGAAGGGCTCTTTGTTGTGCACGGCGCTTGGGGGCTTTCTTACTGCGGGTTCGTTGCTGTTGTTGTTCGAATTCTTCTTGTTGTTGCTGAGCAAATTTTAAAACTTGGCCGAGGCGTTTGTTGTCGACGATTTGGGTTTGTTGAACGTGCTCGAGTTTGTCGAAGGTTTTGAATTCGAGTTTTCGATGCCCGTATTGGATGGCGATTTCACCGTTTGGGTAGTCGAGTATCTTGACATGTTCGTGCGCTAGTCGGCTGTTTTCTTCAGTAGGTTCAATGAGATAAATCACTTTATCGTATTGAAATGTCAGCGACTTTGAGAGCTTGCGGGTTTCTTGCCAACTGAAAATATCGTCGAGTTCTTGCTTGGACTCTCGAACCGGGCGATGCATGTCTTTTGGGTATTGAGCGGGCTTAGCAAAGCGATGGTTAAAATCGGCGATGAAGTAGGGAAGCCAGGCGTTGGCTTGTTCGATGGTGTCGATACCTTGTAAGCGCATCTCTTTAACCAGTCGGTCTTGCAGCGTGAGGTTGGCTCGCTCAACGCGGCCTTTGGCTTGGGAGCTGTTGGCACAGATGAGTTCTATGGCCAGTTCTTTCAGCACGCGCCCGTATTGAGTTTGGCCAACTTGTTTGTGTTTCTCCTGATTCACTCGAAAAATTGAGTGCTTGTCACTGTAAAATGCGATGGGTTTACCGTGCTCATTGAGGTATTCACGCGTGGTCAACATGTAGTCAAATGCGGATTCTGTCTCGCTGAATCTTAGGTTCATCAAACGGCCAGTCGCATCATCAATGAACACCAATAGGCAGCATTTGTCGCTGCGGCCTTCAAACCAGTCATGATGGGAGCCGTCAATTTGGATAAGTTCACCCAAGCAATCACGACGGTAACGAGGCTGATAGACTCGAGGTTTGCGTTGTGAATGTGGAAGCCACAGTCCGTCGGCGATCATCCATTGACGGAGTGTTTCTTTAGAGACGGATAGATTGTGTCGTTCAGTCAGTTTTTCCAGAGCGAACGTTGGTGAGAAGTCAGAGTAATGCTCACGGATAAGTTTCAGTATTTCAATTCTGAAATGTTCTGAGTAGCGTCGATTACTTGGGCGTCCACGCGCTGCGTGTGTAAGACTTTGAGCACCAAGAGAGACCAGTTTGTTCACCAAACGTCGGATATGGCGCGCAGACAGATTCAAAATTATAGCGGCGTCAACTTGGCGTAGTCGTTTTTCACGTACGTCAGTAAGCACCTTGAATCGATGAATATCTTTTTCACTCATAGTAATAAGCATCCGGATAACTCCTAAGCAGACCAATATAGGTAAGCTTAGGAGGACATTTTAAAATGGCTCAAACCGGACATTACTAAATTGCTCTAACATCCTAAGTGCGTATTATGTATATTATGTTAAATTAAACTTGGTGTTTATAAGACAGGTATCTTTGTGTGATGCCCTGCCTCTTGTTTATCTACCAAATCGACGTTCTATTTAACAGTAAGGCTATTTACCATAAAATATCTAATAAACATATTTCCTAATCTTCGATTAAGAATACGTTTATTAGACTTCAAGCATTAATCGATCAATTGCTTCTGTGATCTCTTTAGTTCTTACTGGCTTGGTCACGAAATCATTCATGCCGACATCTAAGCACGAACATTTGTCTTCTACTGATGTGTGTGCTGTTAGCGCAACGATTGGTGTTTTGATGTTTGCGTCTCTCATGTATTTGGTTGTGGTTAATCCATCCATGACCGGCATCGACACATCCATTAAGATAATGTCTATCGAGTCATTGGCTCTTTCCACAAAACCAATAGCTTCCTCACCGTTGCTTGCGATGAAAACTTCGTGGCCTTGTCGCGTTAGGATTAATTTGATCACCATTTGATTGGTTGGATTGTCTTCGACAACTAACACTGAATAACGGCTTCTTAACTCTCGTGAAGATTCATCTTCGTTGTTGGCCTGATTATTCGTCACTCTAGTAAGCACTGGCAGCTGTACTTCGAATTTGGAGCCTTTTCCTGGTTCACTTTCAACCGATATGCGCCCGCGCATCAGCTCAACCAGTCTTTTAGTGATAGCCAAGCCTAAACCTGTGCCACCAAATCTACGTGTGATTGTGCTATCAGCTTGCACAAATGGACTGAACAGCGACGAAAGTTGTTGCGAGCTAATGCCAATCCCTGTGTCTTCCACCGTTATATAGAAAGAGCTCTGCTGGTACTTGATAGAAACATGGACATGCCCATGCTCAGTAAACTTAATAGCATTACCAATCAGATTAAATAGGATCTGTGCTAACCGGCTTGGGTCGATGTAATGCAGTTCACCCTCAGGGATATCGCTGGTTAATGTTAGCGCCAAACCTTTATCGTCTGCTGTCTTCTTTTGTTCAGATAATACAAAAGTTACAGTGTCTCTTACGTTGCTCCATTGAGGAGCCAACGAGAAACATCCAGATTCAATCTTAGAAAAATCCAATACGTCACTGATAATTGCCAACAAAAGCTCAGATGATGTGCTCATATTAAGCAGTATAGACTGTTGCTCTTCGTTCAATGATGTGGATTTTAGGGTGTCTATTAGGCCAATGATGGCATTTAGCGGAGTTCTTAATTCATGACTCATCATCGCCAGGAATTCAGACTTGGCCTTGTTGGCTCTTTCTGCGTCTTTTCTTGCTGTGACAAGCTCTGCTGTACGTTCTCGAACGGTTGCTTCAAGCTTTTCTTTGTTCTCAATATCGAAAACAGCACGCTCTATCAACGGTCGGAAACGGTTTAGTGTGGCCTTGGTTTCAATACTAAAGTGCTTGGTATTTGAGTGGATAAATATGATGACGGATTGTGTTAGTCCGCTATCTATACCCGTAATAAGAACGGAGTTGATTTGGTCGAGAACAATGGGATGCAGAGAGTTGAATTCCCCAAGAGACTTGGGTTCGAAAAGGATGGCGCATTCACCATTGATGACTCGCGATAGCTTGCCACAATCGCTCCAATTCATCTGTTCGAAGACTTTGTTATTGCTTAGCAGGGTTTTGAAACTGCCTTCATTCCCTACCCTTGATACCACGATAAAGTCGTCAAACTTAATGTATTTTTTGAGCACGAACTCAAGGCTGGAGAATATCTCAGATATGTTACTTGCCTTACTGATCGCAGAGATGGTTGATAAGATCACCCTGTTCTCTTCAGCCAGTTTTCGCTCACGGGCTTTTAGTTTTTGCAGTTCAATACGTGCTTCTTGCAGCGCTTCTTGACCTTCAGAACCCATTACTTTTTCAACCTATAAAACGTTGCAGACGATACCATTAAATTCCCGTGTGCATTCTCACCACCAGAGAGTCTTCCTTGTTCACCAAACGTAAATGGACATATGTACGGAAGCCCATTAAGTGCTTGATTTATTTGGTCACAAACCTCATCCATATCTTGTTTAAGATTGAGCATTGGACCGGCACAAAAGATATTGATCGCCCCGAGTTTCTCTTCAAGATCCATGTCGTTGTAGTATGAGGAGTGAATGATATTCGCGGCGCGGCTAATCAACTGCTGCTTAGAACCTTGCATCAAGTAGATGGTGTCACCTTCACTGATGTCTGTGAATAGCTCAATTCCATTACACTCAGTCTCTCTGATTGAATGAGACAATTTGAAATATGGGTAATCGTATGAAGAGCCGACTTTCCTGCCTAGTGGATAGACAGAAGATTTTTCGAATATATAGCCATCATCACTGCCACCTAAGTGGAAATTAGTCCATTCGTTGTAAACGGTGACGGCTGGCCTATGGTCTATCTCCAATAATATTCGGTTTCTGACTTTGGTCACGGTGCCTGAATAGCGCGTAGGTGTATGACCGGCGCTGAAAGAGGAATAGATGGACTGAGACGCAAACACCACCGTTAAAGACACACCATTTATAGACAGCGACTCTTCGGTGAAGATACTCCAGTTTCCTGAAACCTGATTGTCTGCAGCACTGCCACCAATAATTGGCACTTCAGTACCAAATTTCTTATCGATAGCCGCCATCACCTTTTCTTCGTTACCCGGTGTGGAATGCAACAAGATAAGATCAGGGATTTCACCTTCTCGGTTGGCGTTCTTGAGTGCTTTGTCTATCGCGCTGAAGGTACTGCGGTCTATGGAGTCACTGAAATGTTCGATTCCCGTACCATAGGCGTTGATCCCCGAGTCATAAATAATGAGAACGCCAATGACTGGGCCAGAATGAAAACCAGTTTCGGTCATAATGCCGTGACAAGTGGTACAGCCATGTATGGGAGTGTTCGGGAGAGCATCTACGAAATATCTCTGCACAGCGAGTGTCGAATACTCTTCTGTGCAGTAGCAAATAAGACAAGCAATATCGTCAGGGTTTTCCACCCCACTGAGCAACTCATCTACTGCGATTTTATCATCTAGGGAGTAAGAGACTTTTGATAGAAATTTCATAGATTCTGGGTAACTTTATTAATGCTCTCTTTATAACACTTTAATGCATTGTGTTTCACTGATTTGGTATATATTTCTATCAAAAGACCCGAGGCGTGCCCCAGTTTTATCTCTGTTACTCTTTGGACAAGTTTACAGAAAACGTGCTCACCTGTTGTGGAAATGTAACCGTTATTGAGGAGGTCTTATCATTAGTTTGTAACAGCCAATTTGATGGCCCTTTTTCTTCCAGAATTCCGCTTTCATTATAGCTAATGATAAATTTGCCAGTTTTAGATGTTTCGATCGAATACCCTAGGTTATCGCCCGAAATTAAAACATTATGATTATCAATACCAAATTCACAAGGTTTTGAAACTATACAGTTTACTGTTTCGTTATTATCGTATGTTACTGTTCTCCAAGTAAATGCAGCTATTAAAATAACCAACATGACGATAATTTGAACAAGCCTGCCTTTTGTTAGCTTTTGTGCCGCCATTATAATCTTTACTCCTTGTTACAAAGTTCAAAGTTTTTAAATAAAAATCCAATTCCAGACCAAGCGTAAGGTTACTACTCTGTCATTGATTTGTTAATTCAAGTATAGTGTCGCGTTGAAAATGCCACTTTTTTTTAAAATCAGCAAGTGGAAATAAAGCCCTGAATAGGCTGAATTTCCTTTTCTAATTTGGGTGGCATTACGACGTGAGTCGTGTTGGAAGTAAAGTGTAGTAAATAAGAAATTGGAAGCATGCAAATGAGCCAAGAAAAGCAGCTTGAACAAAACTACAACTATACGGTCGTCCGTCAATTTACCCTAGTTACAATTTTGTGGGGTATTGTCGGTATGGGCGTTGGTGTTTTGATTGCCGCTCAATTAGTTTGGCCACAGCTAAACTTTGATACGCCGTGGTTGACGTACAGTCGTTTACGTCCCCTGCATACTAATGCGGTTATTTTTGCGTTCGGTACAAGTGCGCTGTTTGCAACATCATATTATGTTGTACAACGTACCTGTCAGACGCGTCTCTTTGGTGGCCCTCTCGTAGCCTTTACCTTTTGGGGTTGGCAAGCGATTATCCTGTCCGCTGCAATTACTTTACCGTTAGGTTTAACCTCGGGTAAAGAATACGCAGAACTTGAATGGCCAATCGATATTGCTATTACTCTTGTGTGGGTAGCTTATGCGGTCGTGTTCTTCGGAACCATGATTAAACGTAAGACATCGCACATTTACGTAGCAAACTGGTTCTTCGGAGCCTTCATCATCACGGTTGCCGTGTTGCACATCGTTAACAGCCTTGCTGTTCCTGTATCTGCGTTTAAATCGTACTCGATTTATTCCGGAGCGATCGATGCAATGGTGCAATGGTGGTACGGACACAATGCGGTAGGCTTCCTATTGACAGCTGGTTTCCTAGGTATGATGTACTACTTCGTTCCTAAACAAGCTGGTCGCCCTGTTTACTCTTACCGTTTGTCGATTGTTCACTTCTGGGCTCTCGTGTCTCTGTATATCTGGGCTGGTCCTCACCACCTACACTACACTGCACTTCCTGACTGGACTCAATCTCTAGGTATGGTTATGTCTTTGGTTCTGTTTGCTCCATCTTGGGGTGGCATGATCAACGGTATTATGACTCTATCTGGTGCGTGGCATAAGCTTCGCTACGACCCAATCCTACGTTTCCTAATCGTTTCTCTATCATTCTACGGCATGTCGACTTTCGAAGGCCCAATGATGGCAATCAAAACGGTTAACGCACTATCTCACTACACGGACTGGACTATCGGTCACGTTCACTCTGGTGCGTTAGGTTGGGTTGCAATGGTTTCTATCGGTTCGGTTTACCACTTAGTTCCTAAACTATTTGGTCAAGAGCGTATGTACTCTGTGTCTCTAATCAATGTTCACTTCTGGTTGGCAACGATTGGTACGGTTTTCTACATTGTTGCAATGTGGATCTCTGGCGTGATGCAAGGTCTGATGTGGCGTGCAGTTAACTCTGACGGTACATTAACTTACAGCTTCGTTGAATCTGTAGAAGCGTCTTACCCGTTCTACTTTGTACGTTTCTTAGGTGGTTTCATCTTCCTATCTGGTATGTTCTTAATGGCATACAACACGTACAAAACTGTTTCTGCACCTAAAGATAGCCTTAAAGCTATCCCTCAACCGGCTTAAGGAGATTTAGAATGAGCTCAAATTCAAATAATCGCCATGAGTTGGTAGAGAAGAACGTTGGCCTACTAGCGATTCTGATCGTTATTGCTATCAGTTTTGGTGCTTTAGTAGAAATTACCCCACTTATTTTCCAAAAGCAGACTACTGAACCTGTAGAAAATCTACGTGTTTACTCTGCTCTGGAAATGGAAGGTCGTGATATCTACATTCGCGAAGGTTGTAACGTATGTCACAGCCAAATGATTCGTCCTTTCCGCTCTGAAACTGAACGTTACGGTCACTACTCTGTAGCTGGCGAAAGTGTTTGGGAACACCCATTCCTATGGGGTTCTAAGCGTACTGGTCCTGACCTAGCGCGTGTTGGTGATCGTTACTCTGATGAGTGGCACCGTGTTCACCTTATCGACCCTCGTGAACTTGTTCCTGAATCAAACATGCCTGGTTTCCCATGGCTTGCTGAGAATGTACTTGATGGCAAATTGACTAAACAGAAGCTTGAAATCTTCCGTAATCAATTTGGTGTTCCTTACACAGACGAACAAATTGCTAACGCTAAACAAGATGTTGAAGGAAAAACAGAGATGGATGCAATCATCGCTTACCTTCAATCGCTTGGCCACGCAATGAAATAAGGAATAATTATGGACATTATTACATTTCAAAGTGTTTGGACTGTTACTGTTTTTGCTTGTTTCATCGGCATCGTTTGGTGGGCTTTCGGTAAAAATCGTAAGTCGCGCTTCGACGAAGATGCAAACCTAGTGTTCGCTGATGAAGCACCTGCGAAAGATAAAAATCAAGGAGTGACGAAGTAATGAGTACATTCTGGAGTATTTGGGTAACAGTAATCACAATCGGTACATTGATTGGCTGTGCAGCCTTACTTCGTTGGTGTTCCAACGATAAAACAGGTGTAGAAGAAGGTCAGGATATGGGCCATGAATACGATGGTATTCGTGAGCTTAATAACCCGCTACCTAAATGGTGGACATACCTTTTCGTTAGCACAATTGTGTTTGCAGCTGTTTATCTAGCTCTATACCCAGGCCTTGGCAACTTTAAAGGTCTACTAGGTTGGACGAGTTCAAACCAAACAGTTCGTAGCGTAGAAGAGTCTCGCTCTGCAATCGCTGCTGCGCAAGCAAACAAACAGTTAGACGCATACGCGAAAGAGCTTGATGATGCAGACACCTACTTTGGTGAAGCATTCAGAAAGCTAGCTCACGACGAAAATGGTCTACGTTCTGTCCCTGACATTGCATCAGATGCTGATGCAATCAAAGTGGGCCAACGTTTGTTCCTACAAAACTGTTCTCAGTGTCACGGCTCTGATGCACGTGGTCAGAAAGGTTTCCCGAACCTAACTGATGACGCATGGCTATATGGTGGTGAACCACAAGCTATCGTTACTACCATCATGCATGGTCGTGTCGGTCAAATGCCAGGTTGGAAAGACGCTCTTGGCGAAGAAGGCGTAAAAGAAGTAGTTAGCTACACGCTTAGCCTTTCAGGTCGTAGCGTAAACGCTCGTGAAGCAGAAGCTGGTAAAGCTCGCTTTGTAGTGTGTGCAGCGTGTCACGGTACTGATGGTAAGGGTAACCCTGCTGTTGGCGCACCTGACTTGACTGACCGTGACTGGCTATTCGGCGATTCTCGCGCTGATGTGACGGAAACAGTCATGTACGGACGTTCTGGTGTAATGCCGGCTTGGAAGGACATCCTCGGTGAGGATAAGGTTCAGCTCGTCTCTGCCTACGTCTGGAGCCTCAGCAACTCAGATAAAGAGTAACATAATAATAACAGCCCCTTCTTAAGGGGCTGTCTTTCTTTTACAGTTATAACCTTAAGTGTTTGTAAAAATTAGTTTTATTTCATTGTATATATTGAGAATAATAATATGGAACAACCTTGGTATAAGCAGTTTTGGCCGTGGTTTTTGATCTTCCTAACCGTTGGCGTTTCTATGCTAACATTGGTTCGAGTCGCGATACTTACCAACCATTCAGTTAACGTTGTCACTGAAGATTACTATAAAAAAGGTAAAGGTATTAATGTCGACATTTCGAAAGTAAATGTTGCTAAAGAGCTTGGCCTATCAGCTTCAGTTAGCGAGAAAGGTAACTCAGTTATCATTACCCTAGACAAAGGCAAGCTAGACCACTTCCCTGCTATTAGCGCAATGTTCGTGCACCGAACGCTGCCTGACCGTGACTTTACTCAGCTACTGACCGCTGATGCGAGAGGCAACTACACGTTGACTCTGGACCATGAAATGCAAGGTCCATGGTTTATCGAGCTTTCTCCGCATAATTCTGAATGGTTAGTGCAAGGTCGCATGAACTTCCCTATTGATACTCCTACTCAACTAACGAACTAAAGCTTATGTGTGAATCCTGTTATCACTGCGGTGAAGATGTACCAGCGGAAACGGATTTTAAAGTAGAAATCTTAGGATCGGTGCGACTTATGTGTTGTCCGGGTTGCGAAACCGTAGCCCAGACAATCGTTGATAGCGGTTTGGTCTCTTACTACCAATATCGTACCGCTCCAGCTGAAAAAGCAGATCTAGTGCCAGAGCAACTTCTGGCACTCAGTCATTACGACAACGAAGATGTTCAATTGGAGTTCGTCCGTAACTCTGAAAACACCTCTGAAGTGACATTGTCACTAGAAGGTGTCTCTTGCGCTGCTTGTGCGTGGCTTATTGAGAAGCAAGTCTCTTCAAAGTTAGGGGTTGTGAGTATTCGTGTTAATACCACGACTAACCGCGCCCTGCTCAGTTGGGACAACACTCAGACAAAACTGAGCGAGCTGTTGTCTGCAATCCATACCTTAGGCTACAAAGCCGCACCATTCGAAGCTGATCAACAAGAAGCCGCCTATCATCGTTCGATGAAGAATTATCTCTATCGTCTTGGTATTGCTGGTTTAGCAACCATGCAGGTCATGATGCTGGCTGTGGCGCTTTATCTTGAAGTCTTTGGTAACCTTGAGCCCGAATTCAAAAGTTACTTCCGTTGGGTGAGCTTAATCTTCGCAACACCGGTTCTGCTCTACTCTGCATTGCCTTTCTATATCAATGCGTGGCGTAGCCTCAAAGGTCGAACATTGGGTATGGATGTACCTGTATCGATTGCTCTGTTGTTTGCCTACGTTGCAAGTTTGGTCGCAACGGTGACAGAGAAAGGTGAAGTATTCTTCGAATCCATCTCGATGTTTACCTTCTTCTTACTGCTTGGTCGTTTCCTTGAAATGCGAGCTCGTCGTAAAGCAGCAGCCGCTAGTGGTAACCTGCTTAAGCTCGTTCCTGCTATGGCAACAACGTTAGATGGCGAACAAGTTCCGGTAAAAACCTTAAAAGTTGGCGACCAAATTCGCGTTCTTCCGGGTGAACACATTCCTGCCGATGGCAAAGTATTATCTGGCAGAGTCCATATAGATGAATCGATGCTGACTGGCGAATCTATCCATGTGGTCAAAAACGAAGGCGACACCGTCTTCGCCGGTACATTGAATGGTGATGAATCGTTTGAATTGGAAGTGATGACGTCAAAAGCGGATTCGGTTATTTCCAATATCGTTCGCCTGCAAGACGAAGCGCAATTGTCTAAACCTCGCATCGCAGAAATTGCTGATGTTGTGGCGCGATACTTTGTTGCGGTGATCTTAATCATCTCATTCGGGACTTGGGTTTACTGGCACCAAACACGACCAGAAGACGCTTTCTGGATCATGCTTTCGGTATTGGTCGCAACGTGTCCTTGTGCTCTGTCACTGGCAACACCGACGGCGATTACCTGTTCCACTTCTCGCATGGGTAACTTCGGTATTTTGCTGCGCAAAGGCCACGTATTCGAAACCTTGTGCAAAGTGAATCACTTGATCATCGATAAAACAGGCACATTGACTGAGGGTGATATTCGTATCAGCCAAGTTGAAACCTTCGCTGAACTTGATAAAGACACTTGTCTCAAAGTAGCGGCGAGCCTGGAACAACACGCTAACCACCCTATCGCTAAAGCGTTCAAGACTCATATTTCAGATGATATCGAAGTAGAGTCTGTCAATAACGTAATTGGTTCAGGCATCACTGGTGAGTGGAACGGCCAAGAAGTTGCGATTGGTAGTAGCGAATTCATTCTAGGTGAAGCTCAACCATCGGAAAGCAACGGCATTTACTTGTCGATGGCGGGTCGTCATATCGCGACATTTACTTATGAAGATCCCATTCGTAAAGAAAGCATTGAGTTTATTAAGCAATTTAAAGAAGCGGGAATCAAAACGACTCTGCTGACTGGCGACTCTTTGATCAATGCGAAGCCTGTTGCTGAAGAGATCGGGATTACTGATATTGTTGCTAACGCGAAACCTGAAGATAAACTTGCTTACCTGAACTCTCGAGATGCAAGTGATATTACCATGATGGTTGGCGATGGTATTAACGATGCCCCTATTCTTGCGGGTGCTCACCTTTCCGTTGCTATGGGCGGCGGTACCGATGTGGCGAAAGCCTCTGCAGATATGGTGTTATTGGGTGATAAGCTCGATAGATTACTTAAGTCGCGTACTTTGGCATTAAAAACGCGTAAGATAATCCGTGAAAACCTAGCTTGGTCATTAGGATATAACCTACTGATCCTTCCATTGGCCGTAGCGGGTTTGGTTGCTCCATACATTGCCGTTGTGGGCATGTCTGCCAGCTCTATTATTGTTGTGTCAAACTCGTTAAGGCTTTTAAAAGAGCAAGGTAAATAATGGAAAGTTTATACATCCTGATCCCCATTGCGATTGTACTGGTGTGCATTGCTGTTGGTATTTTTCTATGGGCGGTGAAGAGCGAACAGTTTGAAGACCTAGAACGTCAAGGTCACAACATTCTGTTTGATGAAGACGAAAAGGCTCACAACCATTCTGATAGCAAACCTGTCAAGAATGAGAAAGCTAACAGCGAAAGCCAAACTAACGTAGACAAAAAGAACGATGACGCCTGATTGGATCGGAGCCTTTGTTGTTGGATTGATCGGCGCAGGCCACTGCATGGGAATGTGTGGTGGTATTGCGTCGCTTCTTTCGATTGGCAACAGTAAACCTTCCCCTGTTATTCCCCTGCTTTATAACCTAGGACGCTTGCTAAGCTATGCCGTGATTGGTGGTGTGATTGGCGGTGCAATCTCTTCGATAGGTCAGCTAAGCGATTTTAACGCTCTGCTGGGTTGGCTGCGATTATTTGCTGCTGGCTTCATGATCGTCTTAGGTTTGTATATCGGTAAATGGTGGTTCGGCTTGTTGTTCTTTGAAAAAGTCGGACAGAAGCTATGGCGCTATATTTCTCCTTTAGGTAAATCATTTCTACCATTGAAGCACCCTAGTCACGCTTTACCGTTTGGCTTTATTTGGGGTTGGCTGCCATGCGGCTTGGTTTACTCTATGCTTACGTGGGCAGCCGTATCAGGAAGTTGGTACAACGGAGCCGGTATCATGCTTGCTTTCGGTTTAGGTACGCTTCCGGCAATGCTCACCGTTGGTATGGGCGCTAATTTCCTCAAAAAACTGCAACAAGCTGACTTATTTCGCCAATTAGGCGCAATTTTAATCCTCCTTTACGGTTTCTATACCGGATATATGGCATTGCAGCTCATTATTTATACCGTATAGGCAATCTTTAAATCCGGTTTTTTTACTACCCAACTGGATAAAGGAATGCTAAAATATTGACGTATATCAAATAGTGAAAGATTGTTATGATTTCTGAAAAGCCTGTGACGAAACGTGTTCAGTCTGGTGGCTGTGCGATCCATTGCCAGGATTGTAGTATTAGCCAGCTCTGTATTCCGTTTACTTTGAATGAATCTGAACTCGATCAACTTGATCAGATCATTGAGAGAAAAAAGCCTATTCAAAAAGGCCAAGAGTTATTTAAAGCCGGTGACGAGCTTAAATCTCTATATGCTATTCGCTCTGGAACGATCAAGAGCTACACGATTACCGAGCAAGGTGATGAGCAGATTACTGCATTCCACCTAGCGGGCGATCTTGTTGGCTTCGATGCGATTACTGGTGACCAACACCCTAGCTTCGCACAAGCGCTAGAAACTTCTATGGTATGTGAAATCCCATATGAGATTCTTGATGACCTATCAGGAAAAATGCCTAAATTGCGTCAGCAAATTATGCGCCTGATGAGTAACGAGATTAAAGGTGACCAAGAAATGATTCTGCTTCTTTCTAAGAAGAACGCGGAAGAGCGCCTTGCTGCATTCCTTTACAACCTTTCTACTCGCTTCTCTCAACGTGGCTTCAGCCCGCGTGAGTTCCGCCTAACGATGACTCGTGGCGATATTGGTAACTACCTTGGTTTGACTGTTGAAACAATCAGCCGTCTTCTAGGCCGTTTCCAAAAAGCAGACATCTTGAGCGTTAAAGGCAAATATATCACTATCGAAGATCACGATGCGTTGATGGAACTTGCTGGCGTTTCAAAAGAATAGTCTAGATATCAATGATGTAGTTCAATAATGAGCTACATCATGTTTCTCTCTTAAAACCTCTTATATTTCTCTTAATCTCTCCATAACTACGCTACATTATTTATATGTTCGGTCTGAAAAGTAGGCTTAGTTATGAGTATCTATAACAAAATTTTAGTTGTCGCAGACATTAATCACGATGAGCAACCTGCTCTAGTTCGTGCTATCCAACTTGCTAAGAAAAGCACCTCAACAAGCCACATCACTTTCTTTTTGTCGATATACGACTTCTCGTATGAAATGACATCTATGCTCTCTATCGATGAAAGAGACGCAATGCGCAAAGGCGTCATTCATCAACGCGAAATTTGGATGAATAAAGTCGCAGAACCTTACCTAGATGATTCTATTGAATTTAATGTACAAGTGGTTTGGCATAACCGCCCGTATGAAGCGATCATTGCCGAGGTATATAGTGGCGAGCACGATATCTTAATCAAAGGCACGCGAAAGCACGATACCTTGGAATCTGTCATCTTCACTCCAACCGATTGGCACTTATTGAGAAAGTGCCCTAGCCCAGTGCTATTGGTTAAAAACGATTTCTGGCCAGATCACGCGAAGATTTTTGCTTCAGTTCATGTAGGTTCTGAAACAGAAGCTCATTTAGAGCTTAACGATACGATGGTCGACAGATTGCTAGAGATCACCGGTCGTTTGGATGCAGAACCTTTCTTGGTGAATGCCTACCCGGTGACACCTGCGAATATTACCATTGAACTGCCAGAGTTTGATCCAACGTCTTATACCGACGCAGTTCGTGGTCATCACTTAACAGCAATGAAAGCATTGCGCCAGAAGCACGGTATGTGTGAAGAGCAAACTGTGGTCGAGCAAGGCTTGCCTGAAGATGTTATTCCTCGTGTCGCTTCTGAAAATAACGCTGCTATGGTGATCCTAGGCACAACCGGTCGTACTGGCTTGTCTGCCGTATTTATTGGTAATACAGCGGAACATGTTATCGATAAGATTAACTGTGATGTGTTGGCTCTTAAACCGTCTGGTTACGTGAGCCCACTAGATCCTAACCTTTCGAAAGGTTAAGTCAGAGAAAAGTTTAACTTATAAAAAAACGCCTCAAGCATTGCTTGAGGCGTTTTTGTTTATCTAGAGCAACGCCATTCCAAATACAGAATCGCTAATATCATCTTTATCCAGTCAATTGGCTAAACGTTCGTTACGTCGATGAACATTGACTCATCAATGTTAGAAGATGAGATTTCAGCTTCTTCGAATTCGTACGCTTTGCGGTCTTCACTACGGTCTAGTGGAAGGTTCACGAAGTCAAACAGCTCGCGGTCAGCCAGTTGGCTTGGACTTACGTTCTGGATTGACTTGAAGATCTTCTCAACACGACCTGGCGTCTTCTTATCCCAATCAATTAGCATCGCTTTAATGTTCTGACGCTGTAGGTTCTCTTGAGAGCCACATAGGTTACAAGGAATGATTGGGAACTCTTTGTGCTCAGCGTATTTGATTAGGTCCGTTTCACGACAGTAAGTCAGTGGACGAATAACAACGTTACGACCATCATCTGAACGAAGCTTTGGTGGCATAGCCTTTAAGCGCGCACCGTGGAACATGTTTAGGAACATGGTCTCAACGATGTCGTCTAAGTGGTGACCTAGTGCGATCTTAGTTGCACCAATCTTCTCTGCGAATGAGTACAAAGTACCACGACGAAGACGAGAACATAGGCCACACGTTGTTTTGCCTTCTGGCACTTTCTCTTTAACCACTGAATACGTGTCTTTATCTACGATGTAGTAAGGAATGTTCAGTGTTTCAAAGTACTCAGGAAGAATGTGTTCAGGGAACCCAGGTTGTTTTTGATCTAGGTTTACTGCCACAACATCAAATTTGATCGGTGCTGCTTCACGTAAACGTAGCAAAATGTCTAGCATCGCAAATGAATCTTTACCGCCACTAATACATGCCATTACTACGTCATTCTCTTCGATCATGTTGTAGTCGATGATGGCATTTCCAACATTTCTTCTCAGACGTTTCTGAAGTTTGTTGAATTCAAGTGTTTCTTTTCTATTATCGTTTTGGTTCATTGCGACTCTCACACCGTCGTATTACCGACTGTAGATTGCTAGTGGGACTGTTTTAGGGCGTGGATTATACGGATTTTTATTTGATGTTGAAATAGTAACGGCAGGATAAACAAGCTGAGTAATAGAAAGATTCTGCTTTTATTGTTCGATAAGCGCCCTAAACGGTAGAGAAACGTGGCTTCACAAGCTTTCGGTTTGTATTGCAGATAAAGAAAAGCAGCCTGCTCTTATTCGATGAGGCTGCTTTAAGATATGTCATAAAAGCTTAGGGGAATGATTCCGCTAAGCTTTTACTTCACTAACAATGATTCCATTAAAAATTATTGCGCGGGAATGTAGGGTAATACGCGAACTGTTGGTTCTGGTAACGTGATGCTGTCACTTCCATTCAGTTCTTCTAAGGTGAATTTCGCTCGCCCTTCTTTGATTGGTAGTTGCTTACCATTTGAAAGCTCGATGTTACCTTCCAGCTTATTAGCGAACTCTAGCGTTAGCCCTTGGATATCTGGCGTGAACCAACCAGAGAACATGCCGCTGACGTCTTCAAGCATCGCCTGCATCTGTGGTAATAGGTTTTCTATCTGTGCAACTTCTACTGTGCCAGCTAAAGGCTCTTGAGTCATCACAACTAAAGAGTACGCACACTCTTGTTCTTGAGTTTGTACAAAGATAAGAGGGTTTGCTGAGCGTAGGTTTTGATCTACCGGTAGAAGCAGTTCATTGGCTGGAGAGACTTTTAGCTCTTCGTAGTGCTCTTCTTTTTCCATCCAAGCTTTGCTGATGTGACAGGTTTGCTGAGCTTGTTGATCAACAAAGAAGACCGCAACTTTGACATCATCATGCCCTTCTTTGGTGTTGTTTTTCAGCTGAGTATAAAGCTTAGAATACGTGAACATGTATTCTTGCGCTGAAGCAGGAAGAGAAACCCCAAGGCTTAATGAGGCTAATAAAGCGAGTGCTGTCTTTTTCATTATTATAATCTTGTCGAAGTTGAGCGTTTATAAATAGAAAGAGCAGCCAATGAGCTGCTCTTTTTGTGACATTACTTGGTATAAGCCGACTATCGAAGGCAACCAAGTTGGTATCAAAATGAGTTACTTTTTCCAGTATACCTCGTTGTGACGGATCATAGCTTGTAAATCAGTCACATAGTCGGAACCTCGCTCAGAATATTTTAACAAGCCATTGGTGAGCTCTGTCGCCGTTGCGGTTGTTAAAAGGTCATCACCTTGCGCAGCAAGTTTTGCACGAATCGCTCTTAGATCGGCGTAAGCACGATTACGATTAAGGTTCATGAAGTAACGATGTACGGATTCTTGGCTTGAAGAGAAAGTGGCGACTTCATGCGAGCTACCTTCGTTACGTTGTAGCGGAACAAGGCCACAACCTTTGGTGTAACACCAATGTCCAAAATAGTTGTTCGCTTTGGTGGCGAAACGCGATGTTCCCCAAGCTGACTCATTTGCTGCCTGTGTCAGTACAAGCGCTTCTGGCAGCACATTGACGCGGTTAAGCATCTCTGTCAGCCATGCCTGATCCAAACCTTCACTAGGCACTGGCAAGCTGTATAACTTCCCTAACCTTTTCGCATAAGACGCGTCTTCAGAATCAATACTGCTTAAACCAGATTCAGAGAGCTTAGTTAAAAACGCGCGCTCTTTGGTGATACGCTTGTTTTCAATATTGATGCTTGGACGAAGGAACGAAAAGAACGTGTCCTTTTTCTCATTCACATCTTCGATGGCTGCAAAGTTTGGTGTGCTCGAAGAAACCGTCAAGTCACCAAACTGGTCAGCTGAATTGGAGGTCTGTTCTGTCGTACGTCGACGCTCTTCTTCTTGGTAAATATAAGGACCAATCAGTGAAATAGAGCCAACAAGAGCCAGTGCCGTCACTTTAAGCGCAAGTGATTTACTTGTGCTTGCCTGTGTGTCTTTATGCATCGAACACCTGTGGATTTTTGTTATTGTCGTCGTTATTGCTGTCGTTGTTATCGTCATCGCTCTTTGGACGATCTGAAGCAATCAGTTTCAACTTGATGCCAAACATCTCACGGTAAAGGATACCTTTCACGTGGAAGAAGAACGGAAGAACGAAGATTAAGCCAATGCCGTACATCATCGCAGCCACGATGAACATCAACATAACCATTAGGTAAATAGACGCGACTACGAAGATCTTCTTGTTTACCGCTCTTAATGAAAGCAGCAGCGATTGCATTGGCGGCACTTTCTTATCACATATAAGCAGAATCGAATGGCTGAACGCAAGTGAGAAGTAGATAGACAAGAACGGCAGAATCATACCTGCGATGCCTTGAAGCATTAGGCTAAACAAAGTCACTAGAATAACCGGAACCGTAAACTGCAAACCTTTACCGATGTGGCGCACTTTGGTTTGTAGGCCAGCGGCGTGGCTCATTGCCATTAAACAGATACCAGCATAGATAGGCGCACTGATCACTTCATAGCTAAAGTTCGCAATAAAAATCGATTCAACGATTTGTGGCGTGAACGACTCTGGGTCGATAACTGCATCCAAGATAACCGCAGGATCACCAAGCTGTAGTTTTAGTGCGATATAAAAGATAGCGAGCTGCACAAACATCAAAGCAATAATCGCTGGGGAAAACGAAAGAAAGTGACTTATCGTATGTTTCCAAGCTTCTTGGAATACAGCCGTTGCTTTGAGCTCATAATCGCCAGAAAGTGCACGGTTGATACTACCGCCCAAATTAAAATCTTTTTCGATGTCGTTGTTCATATTGATACCTAGGTGTGCCGATTAAGCGAAGCCACCTAACTTATTGATAAAAAATTACCTTCATTATACTCATATGTCGGATACAAACTAAAATATGAATCTGTAACAAGGCTTGCTTTTGCGTCTTAATGGTTAATAATTAGACACTTGTTAGGGTGTAAACCCAGTAAATAACAGTATGGTAAAGGATGTTTACTTTTACCTGCGAAATTTTTTATCTTCGAAAGGTAAAAAATGCTTTGAATTCACGTTTTTGGTGATTATGATGCGCGCCTTAAAGGTGTATAGCAACAGGTCTCAAATAGAACCAAGGTGGAGAAAAACAGACGTTGAACGCTAAAAAATCAGTAGGAAAGCCAGTAGTACAGCTAACTGGCATCAGTAAAAGTTTCGATGGTAAGGAAGTCATCGGCAATCTGGATTTAAACGTAAATCATGGTGAGTTTCTCACGATTTTAGGCCCATCAGGTTGTGGTAAAACAACCGTGCTAAGAATGATTGCGGGTTTTGAAACGGCAGATAGTGGTCAAATATTATTAGCTGAACAAAACGTAACCCAAGTTCCTGCTGAACAAAGGCATGTAAACACTGTATTCCAAAGCTATGCCCTATTCCCCCATATGACCGTTTTCGACAATGTGGCATTTGGCTTACGCATGCAGAAAGTTCCAAACAGCGAGATTGAACCTCGTGTAATGGATGCTTTGAAAATGGTGCGTCTAGAACAAATGGCACAACGAAAGCCACACCAGCTATCTGGTGGCCAACAGCAACGTATCGCAATCGCTCGTGCTGTCGTTAATAAGCCTAAAGTTCTTTTGTTGGATGAATCTCTATCTGCTCTGGATTACAAACTACGTAAACAGATGCAAATTGAGCTGAAACAATTACAACGCCAACTTGGTATTACGTTCATTTTTGTAACGCATGACCAAGAAGAAGCGCTGTCTATGTCTGACCGTATTATTGTTATGCGTGATGGCGTGATTGAACAAGACGGAACGCCAAGAGAGATCTACGAAGAGCCTAAGAACCTATTTGTAGCGCGTTTCATTGGTGAAATTAACGTATTCGAAGCGACAGCGAAATCTCGTCAAGATGAAAAACGCATTGTTGCGACAATCGAAGGTGAAGAGTCCATTATCTATCACGATAAAGACGTAACACCGGGTCAAAAACTGCAAGTATTGCTTCGCCCTGAAGATCTTCGTATCGAAGAAATTAAAGAGTCTGAGCAACGCGGTATTGTTGGCCACATTGTCGAGCGAACCTATAAAGGCATGACATTAGATTCAGTCGTAGAACTTGAATCTGGTATGCGTGTCATGGTTAGCGAATTCTTCAACGAAGATGACCCTGATGTTGATCACTCACTGGGCCAAAAAGTTGCAGTAACTTGGGTTGAGAGCTGGGAAGTGGTATTAGAAGATGAGCAAGAAGTTTAATTTACAAAACGCAATTGTTGCTTTAATCACAGGTTGGTTAGTGCTGTTCGTGATGATTCCAAACATCATGATCATTGGTACTAGCTTCTTAACTCGTGATGAAGCGAACTTGATCGAGATGACCTTCACTCTCGATAACTACGTGCGTTTGGCTGACCCGCTGTATTTTAAAGTGTTGATGCACTCTTTCTATATGGCAATTGTCGCAACCCTACTTTGTTTAATCATTGGTTACCCGTTCGCTTACATCGTGGCAAAAATGCCAGCGAAGTGGCGTCCAATCATGTTGTTCCTAGTGATAGTGCCATTCTGGACTAACTCTTTGATTCGTACATACGGATTGAAAATTGTACTGGGTACGCAAGGTGTCTTGAACAAAAGCTTGTTAGCGCTCGATATCATTGATAAACCGCTACGTATCATGTACTCAGAAACCGCAGTAATGATCGGTTTAGTGTACATCCTACTTCCGTTTATGATTCTGCCGCTGTATTCAGCGATTGAAAAACTGGACGATACGTACTTAGAAGCGGCTAAAGATTTAGGTGCGAACAAACTGCAAACGTTATTGAAAGTGGTACTGCCACTAACAATGCCGGGCATTATTGGCGGCTGTTTATTAGTACTACTGCCAGCGTTAGGTATGTTCTACATCTCTGACCTATTAGGCGGAGCTAAGAACCTATTGATTGGTAACGTGATTAAGAGCCAGGTGCTCAACGCTCGAGACTGGCCGTTTGGTGCAGCGACGAGTATCGCACTGACCATGGCAATGGCTGTGATGCTGTATGCCTACTACCGAGCAGGTAAGCTATTGAACAAGAAAGTGGAGCTAGACTAATGGGTCGCACAGTTAAGTTCAGCTTTATGGCGCTGGTATACGCCTTTTTATACCTACCTATTATCGTATTGATCGCTAACTCGTTTAATGCCAATAAGTTTGGTATGAAATGGGGTGGCTTCACCACTAAATGGTATGACGCGCTTATTAACAACGACAGCCTAATGCAGGCTGCGTGGCACTCGATCAACGTAGCGGTGTTCTCTGCAACAGCCGCAACGATTGTCGGGAGCCTTACAGCAGTAGCCCTATTCCGTTACCAATTCAAAGGTAAAGGCATCGTAAATGGCATGCTGTTCATTGTAATGATGTCTCCAGATATCGTAATGGCGATTTCGCTTCTTGCGCTATTCTTGGTAATGGGTGTTCAACTTGGGTTCTTTACCCTACTTGCTGCTCACATTACCTTCTGTCTACCGTTCGTTGTGGTAACGGTTTACAGTCGCTTGAATGGTTTTGATGTGAAGATGCTAGAAGCCGCAAAAGACTTAGGTGCAAGTGAATGGACGATTCTAAAGCAGATCATTCTACCTCTTGCTAAGCCAGCGGTTGCTGCGGGTTGGTTATTGAGCTTCACTCTGTCTTTGGACGATGTGATCATCAGCTCTTTCGTAACCGGCCCAACGTATGAAATCTTACCACTGAAGATTTACTCAATGGTTAAAGTGGGTATCTCTCCTGAGGTAAACGCCCTAGCAACAGTGATGTTAGTGGTGTCGTTAATACTGGTGATCATTTCTCAGTTATTAGCGAGAGAAAAAATCAAGTAAGTCTCCTACTCTATACAGAGACAGGCTTGATTAAGAAGTTAAGAGACTTCAAGTTCAAAAAAGTGTTAATCATAAACAGAATGGTAAATTGCCATTCTGTTTTTCTATCTACTGCCTTCGGGCAACGTTTAGTTTGGAGCTAACGTCAATGAAAAAATGGGCTACTCTATTAGCTGGTAGTGCATGTGCGCTTTCAATGTTATCTGCACCATCATTTGCAAAAGATAACAAAGAATTGGTATTCATGAACTGGGGACCTTACATCAACAGTGAGATTCTAGAACAGTTCACTGATGAAACTGGTATCAAGGTTATCTACTCGACTTACGAGTCGAACGAAACCCTGTACGCAAAGCTAAAAACACACAACAAAGGCTATGACCTAGTTGTGCCGTCGACTTACTTCGTATCTAAGATGCGTGACGAAGGTATGCTACAAAAGATCGACAAAACTAAGCTGAACAACTTCAAGAATCTAGATACTAACTACCTAGATAAGCCGTACGACCCAAGCAACGACTACTCTATTCCACACGTAGTTGCGATCACAGGTCTTGCTGTTAACACTGACATGTACGATCCAGAAGATTTCCAAAGCTGGGCTGATCTATGGAAGCCAGAGCTTGAAGGTCAACTGATGATGATGGACGACACTCGTGAAGTGTTCCACATCGCGTTGCGTAAGTTAGGTTACTCTGGTAACACAACCAACGAAAAAGAGATCGACGAGGCGTACGCTGAGCTACAAAAGCTAATGCCGAACGTTCTAGTATTTAACTCAGACAACCCAGGTGCGCCTTACATGTCTGGTGAAGTGGGTCTTGGTATGCTGTGGAACGGTTCTGCTGCTGCAGCGCAAAACGAAGGTCTACCAATCAAACTGGTTTTCCCTAAAGAAGGCGGTATCGGTTGGGTTGATAACTTCGCGATTAGCTCTGGTGCGGTAAACGTAGAAGCGGCTCATAAGATGATCGACTTCCTACTTCGCCCTGAGATTGCTGAGCAAATTTCTCGTGACACCGGCTACCTAACAGCCGTTAAAGCGTCTAACGAGAAGTTCAAAGACAGCCCTGCGCTATTCCCATCGCAAGAAGACCTTGATCGTGTTGAATGGCAAGCTGCGGTTGGCGATAAGACAGTGAAGTATGAAGATTACTTCATGAAACTTAAAGCAGGTCAGTAATTTAGCCTATTATCTCACAGCGACTAAGTAACGGGTTTACTTAACAGCCCGACGTAGAGAATCAATAAGTTAAAAATAAGAATATCAATGAATAGGCAGCTTAGGCTGCCTATTTTATTATATCGCTGCTATAATATAGCGCGATTTTTCGAAATCCTTTTACTTTGGGTTCACTACCCAGCTCCAAATCAAACAAATGAACGGAACAGTAATGAAAAAAACACTGTATACCGGCGCATTGTGTGCTGCTACTTTACTTTCTACACCCTCTTTCGCAGCTGACCAAGAACTGTATTTTTACAACTGGTCTGAATATATTCCAAATGAAGTACTAGAAGACTTCACAGAAGAGACTGGCATCAAAGTCTACTACTCTACTTATGAGTCTAACGAAAGCATGTACGCTAAGTTAAAAACTCAAGGTGCGGGTTACGACTTAGTGGTTCCTTCTACTTACTTCGTTTCTAAGATGCGTAAAGAAGGCATGCTTCAAGAGCTTGATAAAACCAAGCTAAGCCACTTTGCAGATTTGGATCCCAATTACTTAGATAAGCCATTTGACCCAAACAATAACTACTCAATCCCATACATCTGGGGTGCGACGGGTATTGGTATCAACTCAGACATGCTAGACAAGTCTTCAGTTAAAAACTGGGGCGATCTGTGGGATACGCAGTGGGAAGGTCAACTGATGATGATGGATGACTCTCGTGAGGTTTTCCATATCGCTCTATCTAAACTGGGCTACTCTCCAAACACGACTAACCCTGAAGAAATCAAAGAAGCCTACGAAGAACTTCGTAAGCTAATGCCAAACGTATTGGTATTTAACTCAGATTTCCCAGCGAACCCTTACCTAGCGGGTGAAGTGTCGCTTGGTATGCTTTGGAATGGCTCTGCTTACATGGCACGCCAAGAAGGCGCAACGATTGACATTATCTGGCCAGAAAAAGGCGCTATCTTCTGGATGGACAGCCTAGCAATTCCAGCAGGTGCTAAGAACACTGAAGCGGCTCATAAGATGATCGACTTCCTTCTTCGCCCTGAGAACGCTGCGAAAATTGCTCTGGAGATCGGTTACCCGACACCAGTTAAAACCGCTTACCCTCTTCTTCCTAAAGAATTTGCTGAAGACAAGAACGTTTTCCCACCGCAATCAGTGATGGATAACGGTGTTTGGCAAGACGAAGTTGGTGAAGCGAGTGTCATTTATGACGAGTACTTCCAAAAACTTAAAGTAAACAACTAGGTTCTTGCTAATAAGTTAATTAAAGCGGCGTAAGCCGCTTTATTTTTATCTACACTTTATATAGGATTGTATTAAACAATACGAAGTGCGATTTAATATGCCAGCAAACCCTATTTTATTGGTCGTGACACTGATGCTTCTCGCGTCATTCTTGATGCTTGCTCTCAGTTCGTTTATCCATATCGATTCAAATTACGACTTGTTTTTCGAAACAAACACGCTCGTGATTACCATGTATATCTATTACGTTGCTCGACATGCCATTCGCCCTCATAAAATCCTTCGCTGCGGCGCTCTACTGCTTATTTTCAACCTCTTTTATGATGTAACGACAGAGCTCAAATATCTTGATGAGTGGGCAGATAGAAACGAATTACTCGATACATTTCTTGAAGATGGTTTATTGCAGATCGCCTTCCTACTTATCGCTTACGGTATTACTGAACTGACAACCAAATTGAAAGATCAGGGCAAGCAAGATGAGCTAACAGGTTTATACAATCGTAAGAAATTCGACGCGATTCAGCTTAAGGAATTCGAGTTAATCTACTTTGATTTGGATGGATTAAAGAAAATCAATGACCGCAAAGGGCATCAAGTTGGCGATCTGATGATCGTTCGTTTTTCTCAAGCGCTCAGTCAAGCTGCACTTGAAGATGAAATGGTCTTTAGGGTTGGAGGCGATGAGTTTGTTGCGACAGCGCAGTTGGGCCGTGGAGGCGAGTTTGTTACTCAACTTACTAACCTACTGCATGGAGAAAACATCAGTTTCTCTTACGGCATTGAAGTGACCAATCAAGATAACTTTAAACAGGCGCTTATTGAGTCAGATAAGGCAATGTACGAGATGAAGAAAGCTCAACGAACATAATTGAACCTTGCATTAACGCCCGTTTCGCCTTACGACATTTGCGAAAGCGTAAGTAGAAACAAAAAAGCAAACATACATGTGACTCTAGTGTTCTTAAAGCCGATGTACATTTGCCATTGATAACGGATTAGGAAGTTTTAAGCCGTTAGAGAGCCCTTCTCTGAACATAACAGCTCGCCAACCAGTTTAGGCACCTCGATACTCGCCTTGCCGTAACGCTTCTCTTCAAATTCACTTTCAACCGCACTAGGTTCGAGGTTTATCTCGATGGTATGCGCACCATGCATTTTCGCATCATGAACAAAGCCTGCCGCTGGATAAACGACACCTGACGTTCCGATAGAGATAAACAGATCTGCTTCTTCCAGTGCTGAATAGATGTCACCCATTCTTAACGGCATCTCGCCAAACCACACAATATGAGGGCGCATCTGCGCTGGAATTTGACAGCAGTGACAAAGTTCACCGGTTTCGATGTCACCTTTATGCTCGATAACTTGATTCGATTCACTGCAACGTGCTTTTAAAAGTTCACCGTGCATGTGAATAATGTTGTTGCTACCGCCTCTCTCGTGTAGGTTGTCGATGTTCTGAGTGATGATTGTTACTTTGCCATCAAGTTTGTCTTCGAGCTCACCTAGCGCCTTATGGGCGGAGTTTGGTTGAATGCTCTCACCTTGTAAGCCATGGCGACGTTTATTATAGAATGCTTGAACCAAGTCGGGATCTTTAGCAAACCCTTCTGGGGTCGCGACATCCTCGATTTTATGGTTTTCCCATAGCCCGTCTTGTGCTCGGAATGTTTGTATCCCCGACTCCGCAGAGATGCCAGCGCCAGTAAGAATTACGATATTTCGATATGGGAAATGCATACAACGTCCTTTTCAATATGTCACTTTGTAACAGCTTAGCACTGTTCAAATTCCAACAATAGTTTTAGGGATTAGACCATAGTCTTAGGCAACTGAATTCATTGGATATTTGTGACATAACTCGCTTGATGGATACTGCCGTTGTTACTCAAACTCTTGGTTTAGCTTTTCACAGAACCAAAAAAAGCGACCGAAGCCGCTTAGTTCTGTTTAACTGATGCCTACTTGATGAGCTTAAACCCATCAAAGTGAACGACGTTAGTCTTCGTTGATAGACGAGATCTTATGGATTGAAAGATCCGCGCCGTTGAATTCGTCTTCTTCACTTAAACGCAGGCCTGTTAGTTTGCTCAACACACCATAAACAATCATTGCGCCAATCAATGCCACAGCAATACCCGCTAGTGTACCGACAACTTGAGAAGCAAAGCTCACGCCCCCTAGCCCCCAGAATGTTTGCGAACCGAAGATACCTGCTGCAACGCCACCCCAAGCACCACATACGCCGTGCAGAGGCCATACACCCAGTACATCATCGATCTGTGTTTTGTTTTGCATGTAAGTAAATAGGTAAACAAACAGCGCGCCTGCCACGCCGCCCGTCACCAAAGCGCCCAATGGGTGCATTAAATCTGAGCCCGCACAAATAGCGACGAGACCAGCCAAAGGACCATTGTGGATGAAACCTGGGTCATTTTTACCTGCAACTAGAGCCGCAAGAATACCGCCAACCATAGCCATGAGTGAGTTCATCGCCACTAGGCCGCTGATGCCGTTGATTGCTTGTGCAGACATCACGTTAAAGCCAAACCAACCCACACATAAGATCCAAGAACCTAGTGCTAGGAAAGGAATGTTCGATGGTGCAAAGTTAGTGTGTTTACCCGCACGGATTCGACCTTTACGCATCCCTAGGAAGTAAACCGCAACCAAAGCAATCCAACCACCTACTCCGTGAACCACTACAGAGCCTGCGAAGTCATGGAACCCATAACCAAACTGGCCTTCTAGCCAATCTTGGAATCCAAAGTTGCCGTTCCAAATGATGCCTTCAAAAAATGGATAGATGAAACCAACCGTAAACAGTGTCGCAATCAAAATTGGGTAGAAACGTGCACGCTCTGCGATACCGCCTGAAACGATCGCTGGGATTGCCGCAGCGAATGTCATAAGGAAGAAGAACTTCACCAGCTCATACCCGTTGCCTTGCGACAGTGTTTCTGCGTCTGCAAAAAAGTGTGCACCGTAAGCAACCCAGTAACCGATAAAGAAGTAAGCAATGGCGGAGACACCAAAATCCGACAGGATCTTAACGAGCGCGTTTACTTGGTTCTTCTTTCGAACGGTACCGACTTCTAGAAATGCAAAGCCAGCGTGCATCAAGAAAACCATGATGGCACCGAGTAATAGGAATAAAGTATCTGAACTTTGGGTAAGGGTTTGTACTGCACTATGAACTTGAGTCACCGTTTCACTCATTAAAGCATTCTCCTTCGCTTTATCTGATTTGCACTGATATCGTGCGATTCAATGTTGTAATTAATTAAAGACTCAACAGTGAACGCAAGATGCGTTCCAAGTGTGTGGTGTAATTTTCGTGCAACAGTTTTTGCTTTTAACTTACTGATTAATAGTGCATAAATTTATCAGTGCACTTTCTTGGTTCTTAATAAGCGTGAAAATGGAAACAAGAATTGCACCAATTAAGGGAGTTGCACCATATTGAAGCGGTCAATACCATGCTTCATTAAGTTTCGTTGCTGATTAGAAACAAAAAGCCCAATGACCGAAATCATTGGGCTTTCAAAAGGATTATTGTGCTGGATAATTCGCTATCTAATGAGCCAATACTCGACTACAAGTTTGGACCTGTTGTCGGGTTTTGCGGTAGGTTTTGACTTAAACGCTGCATACCTTGATACATACGAATAAACCAAACTACAATCGCAACACCACCAAACAACATGCCTACATACGGGATGTAGTAAGCGATGTCATCGATAATGTGGTTTTGATACCAGTAATCGTTCACACCAATTAACACGCCGTTTGAGGTCGCTACCGTGACGATAAGCACAACAAAGAACGTCAGGTTCAAGAAGAACGAGCGAATCAAGCCGTAGTAATGGGTATCCACTACTTCGCCGTCTTCACCTTTATCTAAACGATAGCCTGCGTAGATAATGGCAATCACACCAGAGAGAAGACAAGTAAATGGTGTAAAGCAGCTTAGGATGTAAGCAACCCAAATACCTTTATGAGGTTTGTTCATTCTTATTCACCCCTTCCGTTTTCTCTGTTGCTGCGTTAGCGCTTTGTTCAACGCCGTTTTTCTCTTGTTCCATCACTTCTTTGTACCAAAGGTCATGGTGCTCTTTTGCCCAAGTTTCATCAACTTCGCCTGTTACCATGCCTTCTAGTGCACCTTCCATACCGAACAAGCCGATGTAGATGTGGAACACAAAGCCACAGATAAGGATCAAAGCAGCCAACATGTGGACTAGGTTTGAAAGCTCCATATCACGACGCGTTTGACCGAAGATTGGGAAGTCTAAAACCAAGCCACTGATCGCAGCGACACTACCCATTACAATCAAGAGCCAGAACAGCGCTTTTTCACCCGCGTTCGAAAACTCTGCAGATGGATGAGAACCTTTATGTTTCCCAACCATACCGCCCAGTTTCATGAACCACTGGACATCGACCATCTTGAAGATAGACTTGCGCCACCACTTGATGAGAACAGCCATCAACAGCACATAGAAAATCGGGCCGATGTAGTTGTGGTATTGCTTCGCCAATAGAACGATGAAGCCCCAAAGGTCCGTTGGTATATACGGCTTCAAGAAGTGCTTACCGTAAACCAACATCAAACCACTGAACGCCAGTGTTAAGAAGGTAAACGCCATACTCCAGTGCAAGGCACGGTCTAGTCGAGACCAACGTTTGATCTTACGGCCGGTTCTTGGTGCACTTAGCATTAGCGGGCCAATCACAACGTACATCAAAGTCACGAAAGCAATACTGCCAAAGATAGCGACGGCACCGGCTGGTGACATCCACTTCTCTTTCAATATGTACCACGTTTGACCCGGAGTACTGATCAACACACCATGCTCAGCTGATTGAGATGTGGTGTAACCTTCCTCACCATTTCTTACTTGTCGCCAAAAATCAGCGCCAGCAAGTTGTGTGATTTCTCGTTGAGCAGAGCTCGATTGAGTTTGTGATGAGTTCGTCTCAGATGCATGACTCATAGGAGAAAGCATTGTTAGTGCTGCCAACATCGGCAGCACAACAAGGAAGAGACGCTTAAACATTGTAAGCATATGTCTCTCCTACTTAGCTCTTAGTCGCATCGTAAGAAAGGTCGTTGCCGTCTGTCCAACCTGCACCTTTCGCACCACGTTCAACAACACGCTGACGGAATACATCAGAGACTTTCTCTGCATCACCCGCTAGCAGTGCTTTGGTTGAACATAAAGAAGCACACATTGGTAGTTTGCCTTCAGCGATACGGTTCGCACCGTACTTCTGACGCTCTTCAACAGAACCTGGCTCTGTTTCAGGGCCACCTGCACAGAACGTACATTTGTCCATCTTACCGCGCTCACCAAATGCTTCCTGTTTAGGGAATTGCGGTGCGCCAAACGGACAAGCAAACAAGCAGTAACCACAACCGATACACAGATCTTTATTGTGAAGTACGATGCCGTCTTCTGTATGTTCAAAACAGTCCGCAGGACAAACTGCCATACATGGTGCATCAGTACAGTGCATACACGCTACTGAGATAGAGTTTTCACCCGGTTCACCGTCGTTTAGTGTTACAACGCGGCGACGCTGAATACCCCATTCCAGAGCATCATCATTTTCATTCTTACATGCAGTGACACAACCGTTACATTCGATACAACGCTTGGTGTCACAAAGAAATTTCATTCTAGCCATTTTAAGACTCCTTACGCTTTACGAATATTACAAAGGGTTACTTTCGTTTCCTGCATCAACGTGACAGGGTCGTAACCGTATGTGGTTGCTGTGTTAGCAGCTTCACCAATAACGTAAGGATCAGTGCCTTCTGGATACTTAGAACGCAAATCTTCGCCTTCGAACTTACCACCGAAGTGGAATGGGATGAACGCCAGACCCGGTTTCACACGACGAGTTACCATCGCTTTAACCTTAATTCGGCCCTTCTCAGCACCCTCAACCCAAACGTCATCGCCATCTTTAAAGCCAATGTCGTTTGCATCTTTCGGGTTCACTTCAACAAACATCTCTTGTTGCAGTTCTGCTAGCCAAGGGTTAGAACGAGTTTCTTCACCACCACCTTCGTATTCAACCAGACGACCAGAAGTAAGAATAATCGGGTATTCACCAGACTTGTCTTGCTCTTGGATTGACTTGTACAACGTAGGAACACGGAAGATTGCTTCCTTGTCATCCCATGTTGGGTAGTCAGTAACTAGGTCACGACGCGGTGTGTAAAGTGGTTCACGGTGCAGTGGTACGCGGTCTGGGAATGTCCAAACAATCGCACGCGCTTTCGCGTTACCAAAAGGAATACAACCATGCTTGATAGCCACACGTTGAATGCCGCCAGAAACGTCAGTCTTCCAGTTTTTACCTTCAGCAGAGGCTTTCTCTTCTGCTGTTAGGTCATCCCACCAACCCAGTTGCTTCAGTAGTTTGTCACTGAACTCTGGGTAACCATCTTTGATTTCGCTGCCTTTTGAGTAGCTGTCTTCCGCCAATAGGCTTTGACCTTCAAATTCGACACCGAAACGAGTACGGAAGTTACCACCACCTTCAGCGACAGTCTTAGACGTATCGTAAAGGATATGCGTACCTGGGTGTTTCATCTCTGGGTTGCCCCAACATGGCCAAGGCAGACCGTAAGTCTCGCCATTCGCTGGGCCGCCTTCTGCAGCAAGCGTGGTTTTGTGGAACGTGTGCCAGTTTTGTTGGTGCTCTTTCAAACGCTCTGGGCTTTGACCTGTGTAACCGATCGTCCACATACCTTTGTTGAATTCACGTGTGATGTCTTCAATCAATGGTTGGTTGTTCTCAACACGGATGTTTTTGAACAGCTGATCAGAGAAACCAAGCTTCTTAGAAAGAAGGTACATGATTTCGTGGTCAGGCTTAGATTCGAACAGAGGATCAACAACCTTGTCACGCCACTGTAGAGAACGGTTTGATGCCGTTACACTGCCGTAGGTTTCAAATTGAGTGGTTGCAGGAAGCAAGTAAACGCCGTCGGTACGATCGTTCATTACCGCTGCAACTGTTGGGTATGGGTCAACAATAACCATCATATCCAGCTTCTGCATCGCCTTCTTCATCTCTGGACCACGAGTCTGAGAGTTCACCGCGTGACCCCAGTAGAACATGGCACGGATGTTTTCGCGCTGACGAATCTTGTCTTTGTCTTCAAGCACGCCATCAACCCAACGAGAGACAGGAATACCTGCACTGTTCATTGGTTTTTGACCACCGTATGCGTTGTCGTCAAATCGCCCTTTAACCCAGTCAAAGTCGATATCCCAAACTTTAGACCAATGGCGCCAAGAACCTTCAGACAAGCCGTAGTAACCCGGTAGTGTGTCTGATAGTACGCCAAGGTCAGTTGCGCCTTGTACGTTATCGTGACCACGGAAAATGTTTGCACCGCCACCTGATTTACCGATGTTACCGAGCGCAAGCTCAAGTACACAGTAAGCACGTGTGTTGTTGTTACCCGTAGTATGTTGAGTACCACCCATACACCAAACGATACAACCCGGACGGTTCTCTGAAAGCAGTTTTGCTGTGTGGTAAACGTCTTCTTCGCTAACGCCTGTTACACGCTCAACTTCTGCTGGGTTCCACTTCGCAACTTCTTCACGGATCTCGTCCATGCCGAATACACGTTGGCGGATGAATTCTTGGTCTTCCCACTTGTTAGCAAAGACATGCCATAACACACCCCAGATAAACGCAACGTCTGAACCTGGGCGAAGAGAAACATAGTGATCAGATTTCGCAGCAGTACGCGTACGACGAGGATCCGCAACAACGATCTTACAGTTGTTCTTCTCTTTCGCGATTAAGATATGTTGCATCGCAACTGGGTGAGCTTCTGCAGGGTTCGAACCAATGAACAGCATCGACTTACAATTGTGCATGTCATTGAACGAGTTTGTCATCGCACCGTAACCCCAAGTGTTTGCAACACCGGCTACTGTGGTTGAGTGACAAATACGCGCTTGGTGGTCAACGTTGTTGGTACCCCAAAGCGACGCCATCTTACGGAATGCGTAAGCTTGCTCATTACTGTGTTTTGCACTACCTAGGAAGTAAACGGAATCAGGGCCTGACTCTTTACGAAGTTCTAGCGCTTTGTTGCCGATCTCTTCAATCGCTTGTTCCCAAGAAAGCTTCTTCCACTTACCGCCTTCCAATTTCATTGGGTACTTAAGACGACGTTCACCGTGGCCGTGTTCACGCAGAGCTGCACCTTTCGCACAGTGTCCACCAGCGTTGAATGGGTGATCGAACGCAGGCTCTTGACCTGTCCAAACACCGTTTTGAACTTCAGCGTAAATACCACAGCCCACAGAACAGTGAGAACAGATAGTACGTTTCACTTCTGTTTTCGCTTCTGGATCGACTGATTTAGCTTGCGCCTTTTTCATCATACCCGGAGCGAATAGACTTGCGCCTACTACCGCGCCACCAGCGGCTAGTGAAGTGTTTTTCATGAAGGCACGTCGAGACACACCCAGTTGATTGGTTTCTTTGCTCACACTATCGGAGCGTTTGACAAGTTTCATCCGTTATCTCCTAAAGTGTGTCGTAGTAATCGCGAATGTGTTGCGTTTCACGATAGCCCGTCTTCTTCATGTCTTCTTTCGGCATTTCAACCGTTTCTGAAGCAGTTGCCACTTTCGTTGTACCAGCGACAACGGCACCAGCAACGGCTGCAGTCGTTAAGCCTTTGAGTAAGTCCCTACGGCTTGTGTTTATTTCTTTATTATCTTTCATCATTGCTTCCTTACCTTACGGTAGATCTTTTTGGAGGCTTAATGCCCCTCTATCGATATAATCGCGTACTGCTCGATTACTCGTAATCAGTGACGTTTTTCACATCAATCTTTAATTTATGCTTACTGCTTTTGGTATTAACGCTAAAACGCACTTGCTCTAACGTTAGGAATGCTTCACACAGCTGAGCCGCTGTTTGGTAGAAATTCGCACTTTCTGCACTTTCAAGCTGACGCGTAAAAGAGTTGAACCAAGGGCCAAGATGCTTATTGAAAACGGCTTGTTGAAGCGCTTCTTCTTCACCGGTTAGCATGGCCATTACTTCACACAATGCAGCAATATGATCTTCTGGCTCTTTCACCTGATCATCACGCTCAATGCCTAAAAGCTCTAAATCATGACGTATCTCTGCCAATGGTTTTTCCATCATGGCGCCAGTTCTATGCCAAGAACCAAATGGAACAATCTCTCCACGGCCAATGCCAATGAACAGGTCTTGATATTCGTCTTCTAATGCTTCGCGATTTGATTCCGTTGCCGCTTGTTGAATCGCAATCCAAGCTTTTTGCATTGCGCTCTCAGACGCTTCAATGTCTAGCGTCTTTAGGAAATCAATCACCTCTTCAGAAGGCGCGCTACGAAACAATGCAGAAAGAACCAAATAGATTTCAGTTCTTAGTGTCTGTTCTTGCTTTAATTCTTTTGCGAGCTCAGGTGTTTGTGCTTGATCTAAATGAGTATCCAATGCCAACTCCTAGTATTTCAGTTGTTTCAATGGGTCTTGAGCCATCGAATCAAACATATCTATCACACGGCAGTCTTCACACATCGCAATACGATTGATTGCTGATTCGTCTGAAAAATGAGAGTGACCGCGTAACTTATTTTGTAACATGTCAATCATAGACTGCGGTGCGAATGGCTTATGACAACGAATGCATTCCGCTGCTTTCTCTTCATGAATCACAACGGCCTTCTGACGTTCTTCTTTCACCCAGTTCATACGAGGCGTTAGAGTCAGAACATTTTCAGGACACGCCTTTTCACACAGACCACATTGAATACAGTCTTGTTCTACAAACTTAAGTGATGGAGATGCGCCGTCGGTGTGAAGAGCACGCGTAGGACAAACCGCCACACAGCTCATACACAAAGTACAATCTTTGCTTTCACACGAAACCGTGCCATATGGCGCATTCGAAGGAAGCTCAACAATGTTCTCAACTGGAATTCGAGATGAAGACATTGCATCAAGTGCTGTGAACAGGCGTTGACGCTTATTGCCTTGAAGATCACCAAGTGCAAGATCGAATGAATCTACACACAGAGTTGGAGGACCTTCACGTAGAGATTCTAAATATAGGATATCGATGGTTTCTTTTGGAACACCGATTTGGTCTAGTAACTCTTGAGCGATCCCTACTTCGTTATTCAGAACACGAATGATGGTTTCTGGCATAAAACGAGAAGCAGCAAACAGGACTTGAGTTGCGCCATTCACTAACGCTGCAAACCAAGTATCGATACCAATAGAAGGCAGTTCTTCAACAACGATTGGAATCACGTTATCTGGCAGTGCTTTTAGCGCCATCACATTGTAAGTCTCATGACGAGAGCTACAGATAAGTACGATTGGATCCAGACCGCCCGCTTGCTCATAGTTCGCTAGCGTACGCTCAATAAACTTTTGAGTATCGTCAGGGTTTGGAAGCGCATAGGTAATAGCTTCTGTAGGACAGCTTGTTGCACAAGTACCAACGCCTTGACATAGGTAAGGGTTAATCTCGATCTTGTGACCCGTCTTATCAGAGCCTTCACTTGATAGTGCGCCAGCAGGACAAGCATCTACACAACGCTCACAGCCTTTTACGCCACGAGAACTGTGCGCGCAAAGGTCAGTGTCTAGACGGAAGAACTTAGGCTTATCAAATGTGCCCATAAGCGTTGGAATCTCTTCCAGTGCTTCAGCCAGTTTTGGATAGCCACGGCCTACTGGGTAATAACCCGGTACTGGCACTTCTTCTGTCATGCAGCTATTCAGACATAGGTCTAGAACAACATCGAAACAATCGTGATTAATCGCGATCTTCGCTAGGTTGCTTGATGTGCCTTTACTTTCGATTACAACTTCAAACGTGCCAAGGAAACCGGATACTTGAACCGAATTCGCGAAGTACAGTTCTGGGTTTGTGCCCTTTTCACCGTCTGTTGACAATAAGGTTAGGCTCGTCAATTGAGGTAATTGAGCCGCAGCACTTTCAATGATCGCAGTTGGACCAATGACAAGAGTATTACCGCCGCTTTCGTAGCTAACAGTAGGTGGAATCAGATTTGTTAACTCAACTGTATTTTCAAATGCATACAGTCTTGCTTTAGCGTTATTTGAAGTTGCTTGTTCTAATAATTGTTTAAGCATTGCTCAGTTCCATCTTTGGACATGGATAATCTGTTCAACCTTCATTGTAGTAAGCGATAGAGAACTTGCTGAGTAATCCGTTAACAACTAACCCTTTAGCCAGTGTGTCGTTGGTCAGACCGTGAACTCGTCTATCTACAAAAAAGTTGATAATGAACGTTATTTAGCAAATGCCATGCCAATTTAATATGCCTTATATATCAGTAATTTAATCCTTTATAGCGTTTATTGTGCGTATAAAAAAACCGCTTGGGACATTTTGTCGCAAGCGGTTCATTGAGTGTTTAGTCAAAATGTACCTATTCTTTGTGTGGTATATTTTGTCCCATCTCTTTCAGGTCAGCTTCGTCTGACACTGTAGCGTTATTATCTGATACTGTGTTTTTATACAGTTCATTTTCTTGTTCGGTTATTTCGGCACTTTCTGACGTTTCAAATTCATGATCAGATACCTCAAGATCGCTTTCAGAATTTTCTAAAACCTCATCTTCGTCTTTATTATCAATGACTTGCTCTTCTTCTGGCGCAGTTTCTTCTTCCGTTTTGTCTTTAACCCAATCACGCAAGGTTTCCGCAACCCCTTCAGAAAGAGACTTCAAATTACTGTAATCGTCGTCGTAATCATCTAAACCATCACGAATGTTGAACTCTTCTGAGAGGAATAATTTACGCAATGCCGCTTTTTTTACGCTCTCTGAGGCTTCTGACACCAATAATTGAGCAACAGACAAGTCTTCAGTCGTTTCTGATGCTATCTCCTGAGATTCAATAGCTTGAGAATCGACAGCATGAGCGTCTTCATTCTGTTCTGGAGACTCATTTTCTAGAGCACCATTTTCTAAAGTCTCACGCTCTAATGACTCCGATGTTTCTGCGTCTATAGATGAAGCAGCAGACGAAGTCTTTGCGGAAGTAAGCTCAGTTTCCTCAAGAGTTTGTTGCGCTTCTAATGGTTGGTCGGTCGATTCATCAAGCTTTCGTTGAGACCAACGGCTAAAAAAGTTAGTTGCCATTTGATCGACCCGCGCCTTTACGTTTCTTACGTCTTGCTTCTAATAACTCGCCATGACGACCGATGAATGCTTCCATCCAAGCTTGTACAGGCAATGGAATGTCGTATGAAAGGACTTGGTTGTCACCGTCCATGTATTGCCCTGCAACGGTTTGTGATGCTGTAAGTAACTGAATGACGGGCTTAACGCCAGAATCAACATTATCCATTACTAAGAAAAGCTTAGGTTGCTGCGAGCTGAGGTTGAAACGATAGTCTGTACGCTCGTCTTTATGTAGTTGGAGCAAACAAACGTCTTGGGCATTATCTTCTGGCGACAGTTCAAACCCCGTCAATTCCCATTGCGTCGTTACCCAGATACCTGTTTTGATCTCTTTCTCTATTCTTTGGACACCGATTGGCCAAGCTGCTTCTGTTTTTTCATATTGTTCTTTGAATTCTTTTATCTCAGACATACTTCACCCAATTGATTTTCTTTGGTCTGAATGCACTTAGGACATTTTGTACTGTGTGCATTCATATACACCCCATAAAGCAATAAACACGCCAATACGGATTAACTGCGAGAGCGTATCTATAGCGTTCGTTATCAAGTTGTCACTATAACGTTAGTCGATACTGGTTATTTCAGACAACTCCACCCGGTGAACTCTCATATTTTGCGCTATTTTAATCTAATGCTTCATGTTTCCATCAATCCCCGTTATTTTGGAATAAGATTTGCTTTAGCTAATTCGCTAATGTTATTCACAGAGCTATGGCATGTTCGAAACGATAATCGAAACCTAGGCTATAGCGAACTAACAAACTAGCGCATTGATGAATGAGAGCCTTATTGCTCTTGTTGACTTCTTATCTCATAAAATCGCTATCTCATTAAGTAGGAAATGACTGTGGTAAAACCAAACATAATAAAAACCAGTGAGAACCCACTTCAGACAATCGAGGTTGAAGTGTTTGATGAATATGGCGAAAAGCTAACAAAACAGATCGCGTGTGAGCGCCCTCTTACCGTGATGTTGAACTGGAAAGAGATCGTAACCTTAATGACATTGGGCTCTCGTCCTGAGTCATTAGTATTAGGCTATTTGAAGAACCAAAGCTTCCTTTCCGATCCCGAAGCGGTTGAATCCATTATCATCGATTGGGAAACCAGCTCTGCTGCGGTTATCACCAAAGAAGACACGAGCCAACTTGAGCAAGCGCTTAAGAAGAAGACAGTAACCTCTGGCTGCGGTCAGGGCACCATGTATGGCAACGTAATGAAGCAGTTGGAAGATTACCAAGTGCCTCAAAACAAGATTAAACAATCTGAAATCTATACAGCGCTTGAAGCGTTGACTCATTACAACGATACCTACAAGAAAGCAGGCGCAGTGCACGGTTGTGCGGTTTGCAAAGACGACAAGGTTCTATCGTTTGTTGAAGATGTTGGTCGACACAATGCCGTTGATACGTTGGCTGGTGAGATGTGGCTTAACAAAGAGACCGGTGAAGACAAGATCTTCTATACCACAGGCCGTTTAACGTCTGAGATGGTGATTAAGGTTGCTCAGATGGGTATCCCTGTTTTGCTATCACGTTCTGGCGTAACGCAAATGGGTTTAGACTTGGCTCAGAAGTTCGGCATCACAACCATTGCTCGCGCTAAAGGTTTACGCTTCCAAGTGTTCACGGGTGCAGACAAGATCGACTTTGATGTTAAAGGCGAACAATCAGCGTAAGTTCTTTAAAGGCACACTTCTCTAAAGGCAAATGCTATCTAAAGCTAGTTTTCTGGTGAACTTATATAAGGTGTAGGCGAAGGCTTGCACCTTTTTCTTTTGTGTCCTCTATTCGATTTACTCTCCTTACTGTTCCCTCTGCTTGCTCCATCATTCTATTCGCATAATTTTAACAGCCAGTTCGCTGTTACCACCCTTTCTGCACATTATTTCAGCAACAGAACGCGCTTAATATTGCCGTTTAGTTTTACTTAACGTTGATTTCAAAATTACTAGATATACCAAACATTAACAATTCTTTATCTTATGCTCCGTGAACAGAACGAAGCACGCACTTATCGTGCTGCTTGGCGAAAGTTTCACTTCTTTGAATGCTCACTTCGAAGAAAACACATAAGAAAAAAGAATTGGATAACAATATGAAACAGCCTTTAAAAGCTTTAGCAATAGCTCTTGGATTGACCTTGGGCGCCAACTGTCACGCAATTGAACTTAAGCCGGTCGATACCGACTTTACATTACAAATACTGGGTTCGGGTGGTCCTATCTCGGATGACCTACGTGCATCATCAGGTGAAATCGTATGGTGGAAAGGCAAATCACGAATCATGATTGATGCCGGTGGCGGTGTTTACCTGCGTTTCGGTCAAGCGGGTGCAAAACTTGAAGACCTAGATTTCATGGGTATCACTCACTTCCATACCGATCACGTCAATGACATGCCCGCTCTTCTTAAAGGCGGCTACTTCTTTGAACGTGAAAAGGCGTTGGAGATTTCAGGTCCAGCCGCAGGTTCTGCCTTCCCAAGCCTCAACGGTTACTTTGCAGCGAACTTTGACCCAGACCATGGCGCATACGCTTACCTTGCTGGCTTATACGATGGAACCGATGGTCTATTCCCAGTCAATCTTACCGATGTTGACTATCAATCCACAGTGCCAACCGTCGTTTACGAAAAAGATGGTTTGAAAATCACTGCTCTGGGTATTCCTCATGGTGATGTGCCTTGTCTCGCTTACCGAATAGAAAGTGAAGAAGGCGTGATGGTGATTTCAGCTGACCAAAACGGTAGCAACCCGGCGTTCTTAGATTTCGCTCGTGGTGCCGACATCATGATGATGCCAATGGCGATTCATGAACAAGCTGATGGTGTCTCTACATTCATGCACGCTAAGCCTTCTGTCATTGGTGAAATTGCGAAAGAGATCAATCCAAAAATGTTGGTACTTAACCACTGGATGGGTCTAGGCCTTAAGCGCAAATCTGAATCAATCAAAATTGTACGCGAATACTACGACGGACCAATCATGTCTGGTCGTGATTTAGCGAGCTTCCCTATGTCTGCTGTAAAGGAGAAATAATATGAACAACAAAATCGCCCTATCAATCGCGATCACGTCTGTGATTAGCCTTAACTCTGCAATGGCATTTGCTGATGCACCTGCCGAAGCCCCTGTTGAAGCTAAACAATCTTCAGGACACGGTGGTAAATGTGCTGCGGGTAAATGTGGTACAGAAAAACGCTTCGAAAAAGCGGAACTGACAAGCAACCCTCAAGACCGTTTAGTGCGCGCTCGTGACGGGAAATGTGGCTTAACGGCTGAAGGTATCTCGCCAAGCAAAGAGCGCATCCTAACGGCGAATAGCAAGGTGACAGGTGGAGTATGTGGCCAGTAGAAACGCATAAAACTAAAGCTTTAAAAACTAAGGCTTTAGCATCAAATGACCAAGCCCCTAAAAGCAGCGAGTTAAACCATAAAGTGCGAACCATTCAGAATACAGACAAAGGCATTGGGCTACGCAGTGAGCATATTGAACTGCTCGCTCGTTCCCCAAAGCACCCTGATATTGATTTTCTGGAATTGGCTCCCGAGAACTGGATGAGCTTAGGTGGTCTTAAGCGCGAACAACTACAGGATATAGCGAAGCAATACCCTTTGATCGCACACGGTTTAAGCTTATCCATTGGAGATTGTCAGCCGCTTAACACGAAGTTTGTACGTCAGGTTGGTCAATTTCTCGATGAACTGAATATTCAGGTATACAGCGAGCATTTGAGCTTCTCTCGAGACAGCCAAGGGTATCTGTATGAACTGTTACCCGTGCCACGTCACGCAGAAAACATCGGCTATTTAGCGGACAGAATCAAGCAAGTCCAAGACATCATTCAACGTCCTTTGGTAATGGAGAACATCTCTTATTACCACAACTACGGAGATGAGATGCCTGAGGGTGAGTTTGTCGCTGAAATAGCAAAGCGCAGTGGCTGTGAGTTGTTGGTCGACATCAACAATCTCTACGTGAACAGTCAGAACCACCACTTTGATGCCGCTGAAATGCTTAAGGCTTTACCAAGCGATGCTATTCGCTACTACCACATTGCTGGGCATTTAGTTGAAAGTGATGGCTCAGGTGGAAGTAACAAATCGCTGATTGATACCCACGGTATGCCGGTACAGCAAGCGGTTATTGACTTGGCGCGTTACACCTTCTCTATTCATGGCAGTAAACCGTTATTGCTCGAAAGAGACAACAACGTACCGCCTTTGGTCGTGCTGACTGAGGAATTACGAACGATGCACAGTCAGGTTCTAGATGCTGGTGTTGCTCATCGCCCAATGAATCAGGAGTTGGTTTATGCATAACCCTCCTAGCATGATGATTACTCAAACACACGCACTAACCGCACTGATACGTTCGCCACTTGAAGACAACGCAGTGTGTCGATACAGCGAGTTCATTAGAGACAACGTATTTGGTGTATTGAACAACACATTCCCGCTGTTTTGCCAGCAAGTCGACCAAGACCAACTACTGATATTGGTTGATGAGTTTGTTGTCGTGCATTACGCCTCAGAGCCAGAGTTTCATCATATAGCCACTGAGTTTGTCAGCTTTATCCAGCGTCGCACTCAACCAATGGGTATGTCTAATCTGAGTGATTTGTCTACTTTGAGTGCGAGTCATGATCTTACAGCCGACCAGCTAGCGGTGTTGGAGTATGAATGGTGTGCCTTTTGCGTTGAGATTGACGCTTCAAAGCAAGTATTGCCGATGTCATGGACGGGTGACCTTCGTGTTGATGAACAACAGCTTCAATTGGGTTTGTTAGTCAACAGTACGATGAAGCTCGTACAGGTACCTTTCCTTGTTCATGGTGAGTCACTGACGTTTCTAACACAAAGGCGACACCCCATTTATTACGCGATTTATCGCGACCGTGACCAACGCGTCAACACGATAAAACTAAGAGAAATTGATGTTGCGATTATTCAAATAATTCAACAACAACCAAATCGTTCTTTAGCCGATATAAAACAAATAATTGCTCAACAATTGGCGAGATTCGAGTTTATTAATTGGGTCGAACATTTCAGTGAAGTTGAACTGATTGGCGTTCACTCTTTAGGAGAAAAATTATGATTAAGTCAGCCCTCAGCTGGTACGACGCTATTGTCGAAAAATGCAAACAATACGATTACTTAGTACTACTTTCAGTACGTCTTTATTTGATTCCGGTGATTTATGTCGGTGCACGCTCTAAAGTGCTGGGCTTCTCGGGAACAGTGGCATGGTTTGGTGCTTCAGCAGCCGACGGTGGTCTTAACCTTCCCTTCCCTGAGCTACTGGCATTTCTAGCGGCAGCGACCGAAGTATTAGGTTGTATCTGTATCGCGTTAGGTCTGTTTACTCGCTTTATCTCGATTCCAATGATTTTCATGATGAGCGTAGCAAGTGCAATGGTTCACTGGAAACACGGTTGGGATGCGATTGCGACTGGTGGTATGGAAGCAACCGTTCGTCTTAACGGCTTCATCGAATGGCTCGCGGTTAACTTCCCAGGTCGTTACAACTACATCACAGAACTTGGCGACCCGGTAATGCTGAACAACGGTATGGAGTTCGCAGGAACCTACTTCGTGATGTTGTTAGTACTGCTTGTTTACGGTGGTGGCCGTTACGTGAGTGCAGATTACTGGCTGCGTAAACAGTTCTCTAAAAAACAAAACAAAGCACTTCGTTGGTAATAGATTCTTTTCACACAGCTACATGTAAAACCCTTAATTAGTTCTCTCTAATTATCATCTTATTTTCCATTATCTTACCCGTCACACTCGTGGCGGGAAGGAGTTTTTATGCTTACAGATGTCGTTGATCTGTCGCGGTTTCAATTCGCAAGTACCGCTCTTTATCACTTTATATTCGTCCCCCTAACTATAGGCCTCTCCTTCTTACTCGCAGTGATGGAATCGCTGTATGTCATGACCAACAAAACCATCTACAAGGACATGACCAAGTTCTGGGGTAAGTTGTTTGGTATTAACTTTGCTGTCGGTGTTGCTACCGGCTTAACCATGGAATTCCAGTTCGGTACTAACTGGGCTTATTACTCGCATTACGTAGGCGATATCTTTGGCGCTCCGCTGGCCATTGAAGCCTTGATTGCGTTTTTCTTGGAATCAACCTTAGTCGGTATGTTCTTCTTCGGTTGGGACAAGCTTTCTAAGCGTCAGCACTTATCGGTAACGTGGTTGACGGCGTTGGGTTCGAACTTCTCTGGTCTGTGGATTCTGATGGCCAATGGCTGGATGCAAAACCCAGTGGGCGCAGAGTTTAACTTCGAAACCATGCGTATGGAGATGACAGACTTCGTCGAAGTGATCTTCAACCCAGTGACTCAAGTGAAGTTCGTACATACCGTTGCGGCAGGTTACACAACCGGCGCGCTATTTATCATGGGTATCAGTGCTTACTACATGCTTAAAGGGCGTGATTTACCGTTCGCTCGTCGTTCATTTGCAGTAGCAAGTGCTTTTGGTATGGCTGCGATTGTGTCGACAGTGATGCTAGGCGATGAATCTGGTTATGAATTGGGTGATGTTCAACAGGTGAAGCTAGCGGCTATTGAAGCTGAATGGTACACAGAAGAAGCCCCTGCCTCATTCACACTGTTCGGCTTCCCGAATCAAGAAACCATGGAAACGGACTACGCGATTAAGATCCCTTATGTGATGGGTATTATCGCAACGCGATCTTTGGATACGCCAGTTGTCGGCATTCGTGATCTATTGGCAAAGAATGAAGAACGTGTTCGCAGCGGTATCTTAGCTTATGGGCTATTAGAAAAACTGCGTTCTGGTGATAAATCACAACAAAATATCGATGATTTTGAATCGGTTAAACATGATTTAGGTTATGGATTACTGGTTAAGAAATACAGCGATAACGTAGTGGATGCAACAGAGCAACAGATCAAACAAGCAGCCAAAGACACAATCCCCACGGTTGCCCCTCTGTTCTGGAGCTTCCGCATCATGGTGGTGTGTGGCGTCTTGATGTTTGCCATCATTGGTCTTTCATTCGTACAAATTTGTCGTCGTAAGATTGGTACCAACCGTTGGTTACTGAAAGCAACAATATGCGCGATTCCACTACCTTGGATTGCCTGTGAAGCCGGTTGGTTTGTTGCGGAATACGGTCGTCAGCCTTGGGCTATTGGTGAAATTCTGCCAGTAAACATGGCGGCTTCTAATCTACCCGCTTCAAGTTTATGGATCTCTATCGGATTGGTTTACTTGTTCTACACCGCATTCCTGATTGTAGAAATGTTCCTGATGGTTAAGTTTGCAAAAATGGGCCCGAGCGCACTGAAAACGGGTCGCTATCACCATGAGCAATCAAACCAAGATCTAGCCATTACAGGTGAGCAAAGCGCACCGCGTCAGCTAGATAAAACTATCGACCTTCATTAAGGAATTCAGATGTTTGATTACGAAAATCTTCGCCTGTTTACATGGGCAGTTATTGGCGTGTTGTTGATCGGTTTTATCATTACCGATGGTTTCGACATGGGCGTTGCGGCGTTGCTCCCTGTTCTAGGGAAGTCAGAAGTTGACCGACGAATCATGATTAACTCGATTGCCCCTCACTGGGATGGCAACCAAGTATGGTTGGTTACCGCGGGTGGCGCTATCTTTGCGATATGGCCTGCAATCTACGCGGCTGCGTTCTCCGGGTTCTATTTAGCCATGATTATCGTGTTGGCGACCTTGTGGTTAAGACCGCTCGGTATGGATTACCGCGCTAAAATCGACAACCCACAATGGAAGAAAGCGTGTGATATTGCACTTATCGTCAGTGGCTTCATTCCTCCGGTTATCTTTGGTGTTGGTTTCGGTAACTTGATGATTGGTGTTCCGTTTGAATTTAACGAATTGCTAATGATGTCATACCAAGGTGGTTTCTGGGATCTACTCACGCCTTTCCCACTGCTATGTGGCTTGGTGAGCTTGGCGATGGTTGTCACGCAAGGCGCGGCATTCCTACAGATGAAAACGACGGGTGATTTAAAACAACGCGCGCAGAAAGTGATCGTATGCATGGCGCTTGTCACTGTCGGACTGTTTATTGTTGGTGGGATATACGCGTATACACTTCCGGGTTACCTGATTACTAGCCCAGTTGTGACTGATGGTGTTTCAAACCCGTTGCTAAAACATGTCATGAAGTTTGATGACTTACTGTTACATAACTACGAAAACTATCCAGTACTTTGGGGAATCCCTGCTCTAGGCATCATCGGAATGCTGAGTTGTGCAGTGATGACTCGACTTAACCGCGCTGGTTTGGCCTTCGCTTCGTCGAGCTTATCGATAGCAAGCATCATAACGACAGCGGGCGTTGCCCTATTCCCAATGATCATGCCATCTAGCTTGATGCCATCGCACAGCTTAACGCTGTGGGACGGAACATCGAGTGAGTTAACACTGAGCATTATCTCGGTTGTGGCAGTTATCGTGGTGCCAATTATTTTGGGTTACACAATCTGGTGTTACTACAAAATGTTCGGTCGACTAGACAGCCAATACATTCACGATAACAGCTCGTCACTGTATTAATTAAAGATGAAATAGGAGGATAACCTATGTGGTATTTATGTTGGGTACTGGGCGTATTACTCGCCTGCGCGTTTGGAATCATTAATGCGCTGTGGTTAGAGCACACCGACTTTCTCGATGAACAAAACGAACAAAATTGATCGGTAAAGTTACTAACAACTGTTAACTCGATAGTAAGCTAACTACTTAAAATAACTGAAAGTCCTCACTTAATGCGATGCCTGCGATTTCAAAGATCGCCGACATGAGTGTTAATGAGGACTTTTTCTTTTCGCATCTAATCTCATGTGCTTAACCTCATCTTACCCAGCTAACTAGACTCTTCAAATTACTAAGTTAATCGTTAAGTTGGTTCATATCATCGATTAAGTTGCTTTCCCCACCAACCGACCTTGCTTTAACAATCCTATAGGCTATTAGTTACATATCCATCATTTAAATGTATCTAATAACTATTAAGCATAGATGGACATGAAACGTCATCGGCTAAAGGGAGTTAACCATGAACAATCCATCAGAACCTCAGCATCGTTTGCTGTCTCTTTCTATTCGCAGTAAGTTTATTTTAATCAACCTCACCCTGTTTATTTCTGTTTTTATCTATGCCATCTACGAGCAGTTCAGCTTAGACAAATTGGAATCATTGGAGATCGCTGCAACCGAAAACCTCAGAAGCTCAGTCGATTTATTAACGCTTAGGCGACATGAGAAAGACTTCTTGTCTCGCCACGATCAAAAATACGCAGAGCGTTTCGATAAAACCGCTGACACATTGAATCAAAGATTGGTGACGTTGAACCAAACCCTAACCTCGCACGAGCTTCACCTGACCGATCAAATGACCAAGATCTCCGATACCCTTCATCAATATCAGAAACAGTTCCACCAGATCGTTAATCAAGTGAATGACATCGAACGCACCACCCCACCTTTGGGCTTTGTCGCAGTTCTCGATGGAAAAAGAACAGCGCTAAAATCAGCAATCGAATCAGAATCAAGTTTGGCACTGGAACTTGCGTTGTTAGAGCTGATTGAAAAAGACTTCCATTACCTCGCACATATTAATGGCCAAACGAATGCGGCGTTAACTAATGCTCTTGTTGAGTTTGAACCCTACTCCCAAACTTCGATTGCGACTGAACAAGCCTATTCCGAATATAAGGCTGCGATTGAAACTCTGTTGGTTGCTAACAGCAATCTAGGTTTGTCTTCAGAGTTGGGGCTTAGAGGCGCCTTACGTAGCAATGTTCATCAAACGGAACAAGCCATTGAAGAAGTGCAGAATGAGATAAGCCAAGCGATTACAGCGGCAGTTAGAAACACACAAAACATGTTACATCTGTTTGGTGCAGCTATCGTCGCTCTGCTTTCTCTGTTATTGGTATTCATCGGTCGCAACATCCTGGGTCGTATCAAAGCGATAAACGTGATGATGGAGTCTATTGCAAATGGAGATGGAGACTTAACCGTCAGAATGAACGCCAAAGGTAACGACGAGCTCGCTCAACTTGCCCACTCGTTCGATACCTTCATCGATAAACTGCACGGTAACATCAAAGAGCTATCCGGCGTGATGACGGTGCTGACAGACAGTTCATGCAGCTCTGAAGAAGCGGCAGTCAAAAGCATGAGCAATGCAGAGAAACAAAAGCAGCAATCTGAATCGGTAGCGACGGCAGTTAACGAGTTAGTGATGACCAGTAATGAGGTGACGGCGAACATCGAAAATGCCGCAACCAATGCCGAGAAGATCAAAGAAAATGCCCATCAAGCGCTACAAAAAACACAATCAACCAACGACAGTATTAATGTTTTGGTAGAAAACATCGCAGAGTCTCAGGATCTCATCGTTCAGCTTGAAGAACAGAGCCGTGAAATCAATCAGGTGGTGACGACCATTCAAGGTATTGCTGAGCAAACTAACCTATTGGCACTTAATGCTGCGATTGAAGCAGCGCGTGCTGGCGATCATGGACGAGGTTTCGCTGTGGTTGCCTCGGAAGTACGACAGCTTTCGTTAATGACTAACGACTCAACCCATCAAATAGAATCAACGATTCATGGTTTAACCACTGGGATAGACAAGACCGTTGCTAAGATGACAGCGAGCTTAGAACAAACTGAGCTGGTGAAAAGCCAAACCAAAGACGTGGTGAATGCGATAGAAGGAATACACTTCCAAGTTGGCGAGATGTTCGACTTAAACAGTCAGATCTCAACAGCGTCCGAAGAGCAATCGATGGTTTCGGTTGAGATTGACCGAAACATTACGGATATCGCTCACCTTGCCAGTGATACCTATACCGTGGTTTCTGGATCAGTACGTTGCAGTGAACAAGTCTCGAGCGTGAGTGTGAAGCTAGAGAAGATTGTCGCGCAGTTTAAGTACTAGTGATTAACGATTGACGATTGACGATTGACGCAAGCTAGTTGATTTATGTGGTATAGAAAAACAAAAGGCCTCTATCTGATTGCTAAGATAGAGGCCTTTCTAATTTTGAATACGTACTAACGTGTTATTACGTATTAGCTCTTGCTACACGGTATTAGCCGCGAGCTTTCAAGAACTCAGCGTAAGTACTGCGGAAATCGTTGATCTTGCCATCTTTGATTTCAAGGATACGAGTTGCAAGCGAGTCTACGAATACACGGTCGTGAGATACGAAGAACAAGGTGCCTTTGTAGTTCTCAAGAGCCAAGTTAAGCGCTTCGATAGATTCCATATCCATGTGGTTTGTTGGCTCATCCATTAGCAGGATGTTTGGTTTATGCATCATGATCTTACCAAGAAGCATACGACCTTGCTCACCACCAGAGATAACCTTTACAGATTTCTTAATGTCGTCTTGACCAAATAGCATACGACCTAGGAAGCCACGAACAACTTGCTCGTCTTCGCCTTCTTGGCGCCATTGGCTCATCCAATCAAACAGGTTCATGTCTGTCTCGAAATCGTGTGCGTGATCTTGAGCATAGTAACCGATGTTTGAGTTTTCAGACCACTTGTACTCACCAGTGCGAGGCTCAAGAGCGCCCGCTAGTGTGTTAAGTAGTGTTGTTTTACCCACACCGTTCTCACCGATGATAGCAACACGCTCACCTACTTCGAAAATACCGTCGAACTTGTTGTATAGGTCTTCTTCAAAACCTTGAGATAGGTTTTCAACCACAAGTGCGTTACGGAATAGCTCTTTAGACTGTTCGAAACGGATGAATGGGTTTTGACGGCTAGACGCTTTAACTTCGTCTAGTTGGATCTTATCGATCTGCTTAGCACGAGACGTTGCTTGCTTCGCTTTAGATGCGTTAGCAGAGAAACGAGATACGAACGTTTGAAGTTCAGCAATTTGTGCTTTCTTCTTAGCGTTGTCAGACAATAGACGCTCACGAGCTTGAGTCGCAGCCGTCATGTACTCATCGTAGTTACCTGGGAATAGACGAAGTTCGCCGTAATCAAGGTCAGCCATGTGTGTACAAACAGAGTTCAGGAAGTGACGGTCGTGCGAAATGATGATCATTGTGCAGTTACGTTGGTTTAGCGTATCTTCCAACCACTTGATGGTGTCCATGTCCAGGTTGTTCGTTGGTTCGTCAAGAAGCATGATATGCGGGTCTGCAAACAGTACTTGAGACAATAGAACACGAAGTTTCCAACCCGGTGCTACTTCGCTCATCAGACCGAAGTGCATTGATTCTTCAATACCTACCGCTAGAAGAAGCTCACCAGCTTTCGCTTCTGCCATGTAGCCGTCCATTTCAGCGAACTGAACTTCAAGGTCAGCCACTTTCATGCCGTCTTCTTCGCTCATTTCTGGCAAAGAGTAAATGCGGTCACGCTCTTGCTTAATAGCCCAAAGCTCTTTGTGACCCATGATAACCGTGTCGATTACCGTGAATTCTTCGTAAGCAAATTGGTCTTGGTTTAGCTTAGCAACGCGCTCGTTTGGATCGTAGCTTACGTTACCAGCACTAGGCTCAAGTTCACCAGATAGGATCTTCATGAACGTCGATTTACCACAGCCATTCGCGCCGATTAAACCGTAGCGGTTGCCTTCGCCGAACTTAACTGAAATATTTTCGAAAAGTGGCTTAGCGCCGAATTGTTGGGTGATATTTGCTGTGGAGATCAATGCCATTACCTTTTTAATGTGAAAAACGCCGCAACGTTACTTGTTCAGGGCTTTAACTGCAAGTATTGATTGCAATTACTGGCCATTAAGTGAGTGATAACCTAGCCAAATCATAGTTTGAGCTGACTCACCTTTTTGATTTTCTATTTATCGCCGAAAAGTCGTCGATTTTAAGGAAAAACAAAATATCGAACAGCGCCCTATAATGGGCGGTATATAACGTCCCAAATCATGCCAACCATTGAATATATCGTATGCTGATTGGTCACAGTAAAACTAACCCGATCAAAGCAACAACATACATAGGCAAGACTAGCCTAATCCCTGACAATTTTATGACAAAATCAGCCGAAACGGGAATAAAGTACTCGCCCCCGACACGGGGTTGGATTTCACAAAGTCAGATTATCTAACTATAGTAATCCTAACCTCATAATTCTAAGAGACTTTTATGCGTTCACTATCGCGCTTCTTAATCCTCACTTTGGCCATTCTCTCTTGGCCCAGTCATGCCAACCTGGAATATGACTTACAATCTCAACCGCAGGTATCTGATTCTGCTATTGACCTCGATGATCGAATTGATTCGTTACCCGATCCCCTCTTTATGGAGCCGTCGGACAGACGCCAAGTCAATATATTGCTCACTGAAGTGCTACAAGTTCAAAAGCAGGAAATCAAAACCTTCGAGCAACAGTTAAAAGCCTACAGAGCGAACAACGACGCCGAACAATGGTTTGCCGTTCAAACCAGCTACGTCACTTTGAATAGCTTGAATGTAAGCAAGCAACACCTGTTAGAGCAGACGAACTCCGCTAATAAAGAGCGTCTAACCGGTTTTGGCCCTTACGGCGTAACTCAATTTAAACAAGAGTGGGAATTAACCAAGCTCAACATTGAGTATCTTGTTTACTTCCAGATTCGTAGCTTTAAAGCGCTCGTTAAAGACATCTTTATTTCGCCAGTGCCTGTGATTGGCGCATCGTTAAAAGTGTTGTTTATCTATTTTGGTTTAGCGTGGTGGCTTGCCAACAGCACTCGCTTGATTGAGTTGTTCAGAATTAATTTTCTTGAAGCGAAAACGAACCCTCCTTTCTTAGTACGTGTGATCTGGTATATCAGCCGCGCTGATCGTGCGATTGCTTGGTTAATCGCGATTACGCTTTCTCTAAGAGTGCTCTCCAGCATCCCTAGCCTACAACACCTGATTTTCCTTGAGATCTTCACCTGGTGGATTCTAGGTGGTTCGATTGCCATCAGCTTTATTTTGGAATTTGCGTATCGTTTGGGTCGCACATCCAATCAAGAAGTGATTGCGCTGCGCCTATCGACTATTCGCCGTTATGTATGGAGCTTCATTGTTGCGGGTGTGACCCTTCAGATATCGAGCATCACGCTAGGAAAAGGGACTATCTATAGCTGGATCTACAGCGCCCTATTTTTCTGGTTTGTACTGGTTACCATTTCAGTGCTTAGATTATGGCGCGCGAAAGTCTTCGATACGTTGCAACACATCTCCGATCGTCCGGTATGGGTGAATTGGGCGGTAAACCGTAAGGAAACTTTCCTACTTAATATATTAGCAACGGCAATTGGCATCGTATGGTTGAGCGTGTACAGCTTCCAACACCGCATCATGGCCTTGCTATCTAATTACACGCTGTTTAGCCAAGCTTTGGCTTATCTATTTCGAATCGAAGTGGCTAAGCAGTCTGACCTTGATAAAAACCAACAAAACTTGGTTCGAATTAAAGGCGATCAAACCTATGAGTACATCCTACCGGGTAATATCGACAGCACGCTGATTGATTACGCCGGTGATGAGGTTAAGCAACTGTCTCGCTACTTGATGTCGGACAGCCCTGCTATCTGTATTGTTTCAGGCGAGCGTGGTGTGGGCGCAACAACGCTGCTTTATACCCTGCTGCACAAAGTCTCTAACGCTGAACCTGTCTACGTAAGTTGCCCTTACGCAGGTTATCAAGAGCTGTTAGCGCATCTAGCGGTGAGCATCGGCTTGGAAGATAAAGCAACTGAGATTCAGATCTTGGCGCATCTTCGCAAAAGCAAGACCACGTACTTGATTGCGATCGATAATGCACAACGTCTAGTTAAGCCAATGGTTGGCGGCCTGTCTGATTTGATTCGTTTAACCAACCTACTGCGCCGTTCTAAAAAGAACCACCGTATCGTCATTTCGATTGCTAAATCGAGCTGGCGATTTGTCGATCGAGCGCGTGGTGAACGTCTGCTGTTTGATTTGGTGTGTTTTCTGCCACGTTGGACAGAGAAACAAGTCGGTGAGCTTCTGAATAGCCGTATCAATACAGAGCTTGAGAAGCCGCTGTCGTTTGATGGTTTAGTGGTGCCTAAACAGTGGGACCAAGATGACATGAGCGAAGAAGATCGCGCACGCCAAGGCTTCTACCGAATCTTGTGGCACTACTCTGATGGTAACCCTACCGTTGCTCTGCGCTTCTTCCGACTCTCATTGAATCGAAACAAAGATACCGATCAAGCCGTGGTGCGCTTGTTCCATGTTCCAGAAGCACAGGAACTAGAAAACATGCCAAAACCTATGCTGGCTGTGCTTCGTTCTATCGTGCAGTTGGAAATCGCGTCTCCGGAAGTCTTGTCTGATTGTACGCAGCTAAGCACCGCAGAGATAACCGGCATTCTGCGTTACTTTGAAAGCCGTGGTTATATTGGTTGGCATGAAGAAAAGGCTCGAATTTCCGAGCACTGGTTCCGCCATATTACTAACGTTCTCGACCGTCAACATCTACTGGTGAAGTAAAATGAAGAAGTTATTTATCCTACTATTTGTTGGCTTGGCAAGTGCTGTCAGTTTCCCGACCTTTGCGACGGAAGAGTTAGCCAATGTAGAAAACATCTCAAAGATAGCGAGCCTAGTGCGATGGAGCGGCGTGTTCTTCTCCATGATCGTTATTGCTGCGATGTGGTTGCTGCTTAAGTTCATCAACTCAATGGTGACCAGTTTTGGTAGCCAATTCGTGCAATATCGAATGCTGCTACAGAAACTGCAGTCGTTTACTCAGTTCTTTATCTACGTGAGCACCGGTCTTATCGTGTTCATGATGAGCTTTAGAATCAACGACCAAATACTGGCTTTGATTGGTGGTACCCTCGCCGTGTCAGTCGGCTTTGCGCTTAAAGATTTGGCAGCTTCATTCATCGCGGGTATCACTGTGATGATTGATAGACCCTTTCAAGTTGGTGACCGCGTCACGTTCGAAGGAAACTACGGCGATATCATTACCATTGGTTTGCGTTCAGTGCGAATGAGAACCCTGAATGACGACATCATTACCATTCCGAACAACAAGTTCTTAAATGAAGTGACCACCAGTGGTAACTACGGTGCGTTGGACATGCAGGTGGTGATTCCGTTTTACGTTGGTATGGATGAAGACATCACCCTAGCCCGTGACCTGATTCAAGAAGCGGCGTCTTCAAGTCGTTATATCCACTTACCGAAACCTGTAACGGTTTTGGTTAAACAGACGATTACCGATAACTACCTAGCGATACAGCTAACTTGTAAGGCTTATGTTGTGGATACTGCGTATGAGAAGCTGTTTGAAACCGACATTACTTTGCGTGTGATGAAAGAGTTTAAGAAGCACAACATCAACCCACCGAAGATTTCAGTGGCGGCGCATTAGGTTTGTGCTTTAGACGTTTATTTCTGATAGCAAATGACTTGCCATAAATAGAAACACCTCCGAACTTATCTCGAGTGCGGAGGTGTTTTTTTATTAGCTTTTTATCTTCAAGCTAATGTTCGTATTGATGCTATACCTTAAAGTATTTCAATTGCTCAGTAAGGTGTTCTGTAGTGTTCGCCATTTTCTGACTGTCTTCTGCGAGTGATTGTGAGGCCTGCAGTACCTCATTTGCAGCGAGATGAATCCCAGTGACACTTTCACTCATTTCAGTGGCTACCGTGCTTTGCTGCTCTGAGGCTGCGGCGATCTGCGCGACCATGTCGTTGGCGTTATGCAGTTCATTCACAATCACATCGAGTTGCTGGCGAGTCTCGTTAGACGCGATAACGCTGTGATCAACCTTCTCGTTACTGCTTTGCATTGCCTTAAAGGTGCGTTCTGCTTGTTGAGTCAGTTTCTCAATCGTGGATTGCACTTCGTTAGTTGAATTCTGAGTGCGGCTAGCAAGGTTGCGGACTTCATCAGCAACCACTGCGAATCCTCTGCCTTGCTCTCCTGCTCGAGCCGCTTCGATTGCTGCGTTGAGCGCTAACAAGTTCGTTTGTTCTGATACATCACGAATCACACCAACGACTTGGCTTATTTCAGTCACGCCTGATTGCAGATCTCTGACTAAGTTGTTCGCGGTCGAAATGTTCTCTGAAACCTGAGATATAGTCTCAGACGTTACCTGCATGTTTTGGTCGTTCTGGTTTGCGTGGTCGACAACCTTATTGGTGCTAGCCGCGGTATTTTCGGCATTCACAGCGACATCAGAAATGGTTGCGCTCATTTCTGTCATTGCGGTAGATAGTAATTCAAGCTGTGCATGTTGTGAGTTAACACTGGTTGCTGCTTCTTCACTGGCTTGAGCAATGTGGCTCGCCATGTTGCTGGACAAATCCGCCGATTCATTGGCTGTACGAAGCGTGCTTTGCAGTTTGTCGAGCATGGTATCAATTTGCTGACTCATATCGCCCAGTTCATCTTTTCGTGTCATGTTCATGCGTACACGAAGATCGCCATCGGCGATTTTGTGGGTGTTGTCGATAAGCTTGTTAAGCGGCACTAGGATGTTATTTGAAATTGCGTAACCCATCGCAAACAACAAGCCTGACAATACGACCGCAACCAATCCCTCTTTGAGCGCCAATGCATAGAACGCCTCTTGGATGTCCGCAACTAGGATTCCCGAGCCAACAATCCAATTCCACTCTGGGAACAGTTGTACGTAGGAGATCTTGTCTTTGAGTTCACCTTGCGGGCTCATCCATTGGTAATCAAGAAAGCCTTTCTCTTCTGGAGTACGAGAAATGGTGACCATCTCACGCCAGTGGTGTTTACCCGCACCATCTTTAAAATTACCCGCGTTCTTTCCATTGAGTTCAGGTTTTAATGGATGGATAACAACGTTGAGTTGTTGGTTTAAGATCCAGAAGTAATTGGTGGTGTCATAACGAAGAGTTTCGATGGCTTGAAGTGCTTGTTTCTTTGCGACCTCTTCACCGAGCACATTACGTTGGTTGTAATAGTAGCTCGCTAAGCTGACTGCAGTTTCGACTTGAGCACTGAGCTTATCTTGACGCTCTTGCATGGAACTAGCACGTTGCTGCATTAGGTTAAAAGTGGACGCCATTACCAATAGAACAACCGATAAAATGACGATGGAGACGAGTTTTGATTTGATAGATAAGTTACTTAATTTCATAGCTGGCTGACTTTATTATTTGTTTTGATTATGTATTTTCGGCCAAGGTATCAAAATTTCGTACAGTTCAGATGATATGCATCAAGATCGAAAGATATACACTGTGTTACATAGCCAAATAGAGGTACTCGTCAAACCGACAGAGGTTGAGATTTGGTTTGCGATAGATTATTAGTGCGGGATTTTCGTGCTTGGGCTAAAACGTTCGTGTAATAGCCCAAGCGCGTTAGAAGTATTATCAGATGATAATGTCGGTGAATTAGTTCTTAGAACTTATAAGTTTGATACTAGCAATTGAGGTGTCGCTTTCTGTTGAAGATAGATACTAAAGCAACTTCCCTTACCTACCTCCGATTCAACTCGGATCTCGCCGCCAGTTTGGCTCAAGATACTTTGAGAAACGGATAAGCCTAAGCCCGTACCATCACGTTTGGTGGTATAAAAAGGCGAGAAAATGCGTTTCAATTGTTCTTCCTTAATACCGCAGCCTTCATCTTGAACATGAACGATAGCGCCATGAGACACACCATTTTCAACCCAGTCTTCACTCGAAATGGTTAACGTGCCCTGACCATCCATTGCATGAATCGCGTTCATTTGTAGGTTAACCAGAATCTGTAGCAATTGATTTCGGTTCACTTCGACTGATGTTTTAGCATTCAGTTGTGATACGTACACAATGCCTTTCTTCTTCGCGCCTGTTTTTACGAGCGTAATACTTTCATCGACAATTGGGTTGATATGTTGCCACGTAATTTCGTCTTGTACGCCACCGTGACGGCTGTACTGGAGCAGGCTTCGTGTAATGTTTCGAATTCGATCAATCTGCTCCATGATCGCGTGGACTTCTTCGTCTACGCGGCTCACTTCATCGCCCAGTTCAAACTTCATCAATTCAACGTTGCCAAGAATCACGGCGGTTGGGTTATTGATCTCATGAGCAATACCCGCCGTTAATTCACCTAATGCGGCGAGTTTTTCATTGACCACCAGCTTATCTCTGGCTTGATTGAGAAGCTTGATGTGCAGTTCGAGTTCTTCGGTTTTCTCTTTCAAACTCGCGGTACGAGAATGCACTTTGCACTCTAGTTCAGACGCCGCTTGTTGAATCTCTTGATTACGCTCGTGCAGTAGATCCAACATCTTGTCGAACTGTTTAGCGAGTAACGTTAGTTCGTGTTGATCATCCAAACCTAGCGTACCAATTCGTTTGTCTTGCCCCATCTGGACTAGCTTGACGACTTTATGAATGCGTTCAATTGGGTTGAAAAGATCACGTGCGCCACGGTGAACGATCAAACCTGATGCCAACAACAGCAACACAATGGTAATGCTGATTTCGCCAAGGTTGGTCAAGTAAGTTTCTATCAGCGGCCAAATCAAATAACCGGTGTAAAGCATGCCAATCACATTATTAAACTGGTCATGGATTGGTTGGTAAGCTGTGATGTACCAAGCATCGTAAACATACGCTCGATCTAGCCACTCTTTACCTTCATTCAAGACTTTTGAGTGAACCTCATGAGAAACACGCGTACCAATGGCGCGCCCTACACTGTCTTCACTGCTCAAAGGCACGTTGGTGCTGACACGAAGATCATCAAGGAAGACTGTGACCGTCCCTATATGACGATTAAAACCTTCTCGTTGTGGGTAGATAAGGTTACTGATTTGGTCGACAAGTTGAGTGCTGTTGTTCAGTAAGATCCCACCATCCAGAAAACCAATCACATGATCATGTTCATCTTTGATGGATACAACGGTTCGGCTTACCAATCCGCGGGTCTCAACTTCTTGCCCATTGAGCATCGGAACTTCCGCTTTTTTAGCGAGGTCACGATCGAGATAATCGAGTTCATTACGGCTTAAGACACTGAAAAACGAAGACTTGTGAGTTAAGTTTAGATATTCGAGTTTCTTCTCCATACTCTCGACACTGCGCCAACGCAGAAAATCGAGCTCATAGCGAGATTTGTTCTCAGACACCCAGCGAGTTAGCTCTTCGTGTGAAAGATCACTCGCAAGTTTGGTTCGAAAGTTATAAGACTCGGCAAACGCACGAACGTTGTATGCTTGCTGATTTTGGATCAGGTGAATACTGTTATCGGCAACATCCAAACGCTCATCGACATCAATCAGAGCGCCCTGCCACGTGTAATGTATTGACCAATACAGTGTGATAGCCACAAGCGCGCACAAGGTCAAAATTATCGGAGCTGATGTTAGGAATAATAGGCGGTAGCGAACCATGGTTTTGAATCGGAACGCCCACTTTGACCACCAACGACGTCTAATCGGCATATTCAGAGCCTTCTGTGTTCCAATCTTTGTACTTACGCTCGAGCGTTTTACGTGCCACGCCAAGATCTCTTGCAGCTGCCGATTTGTTGCCATCATGGAAACTAACAAGCTGTTCTATATGAGATTTTTCTACTTCTTTGAGTGTCCAAGTGTTTGGATAACCCTCGGCAGCGTCTGCGTTATTCAAGTTTGGCATTTCTGCACCATGTGACACCGTCACTGAAATACTAGCAGGAACAGGATCACCATTAATCTCTCGCCAATAGTGTGCTGGTGGCTTGTCTAAAAGAATGCATCGTTCGACTAAGTTTTTAAGCTCACGAATGTTCCCTGGCCATTCGTATTCGTTCATCGCCAAGATATCTTCATGTGCCCAATTTGGAACAGGCATGCCAAGCTCGCTCGATAAAAGACGAGTAAAGTATGGAACAAGTTCAATCAGGTCTGACGGGCGCTCTCTCAATGGCACTACATCAATCTTAAGTACATTGAGTCGGTAGAACAGATCACGGCGGAAGTGCCCTTTATCGACCTCTTCTTGAAGGTTTCGGTTGGTCGCCGCCACCACTCGTACGTCGACGGAAATTTCCTTCTCGCTACCGACAGGGCGAATGGTTCTTTGCTCTAACACGCGTAATAACGCAGCTTGCATTGGCAGTGGCATTTCACCGATCTCATCAAGGAACAAAGTGCCGCCACTTGCGACTCGGAAAAGACCTTCACGGTTTTTCTTCGCACCAGTAAATGCGCCTGATGTATGTCCAAACAGTTCACTTTCTAGAAGTTCTGGAGCAATCGCGCCACAGTTGATTGGCACAAATGGACCTGTGCGTTTACTGGCTTCATGTACACCACGAGCAACCAGCTCTTTACCTGTACCCGACTCACCTTCTATCAAAACGGAAGCTCGAGACGGCGCAAATTGACTGATCAGCAATTTAAGTTGTTTGGTCTTGTCTGAATTGCCAATCAGTTCGGTCTTGATATGACGACTAACATCACGCTTCAACGCGTACTGCATTCTTTGGTCGAGTCGCTTATCCATACAACGCAGCACCGCTTGTATCATCTGTTCGAGGTTGAACGGCTTAAGAATAAAATCTGAAGCACCAAGCTTAAGCGCAGATATGGTCATCTCTAGATCGGCATAACCCGTCATAAAAATCACATCGGCGCGTTTGTCGGTGTCGTTAAACGCCTCTTCCCACTCAATGCCCGAGCGGCCTGGTAGGTTGATATCAAGGACAATTAGATCAAAATGTTCGCTCGAACGCAGTGTTTCAGCCTCTTCAACCGACCCTGCGCTCGATACCTTGCCAAAGAACTTACCCAGTGCTTTCTTTAAGATAGCCTGCATACCCAATTCATCATCGACCACCAAAACGGAAAACGCCTGATACTGAGTCAATGTGTTCGGGTTGAGATTGGATGCAGATGAACTAGGTAAAGACATAATGATTAGCCGGTGAGGAAAGTTGGGACAGAGTGTACCAATTAACCTTTTGTCCAACAGGGACAATGTGCGACATTTTGTCCTAGCTCATGTTTTGATTCATTTTAACGGGGTAAATGACGCAATTTTGTCCGAAATAACAGCAATTTAATGAAATCTGATGCATGATTTGTTGGCATTAAGATTGCTAGTAAGGTGTAGATTTCTAATTACAACAATTAGCGTCTTATGCACATGCCCTTCTTTGAGCCCTTTAAAACTGAAGGCATGTCATTCATTTATAACAGAATGGACATAATAATAATGAAAGCAATTCCCCTAACTATTGCAGCTCTATCTATCGTCAGTTACACGGCTAGCAGCGCGGAAGACACCACTCATATTAAGTTGGCGACAACCACAAGTACTTATCACTCTGGTCTACTGGACTACTTATTGCCTGAGTTCGAAAAGGATTCTGGTATCAAGGTTGATGTTCTTGCCGCTGGTACAGGTAAATCACTTCGCATGGGTGAAAATGGTGACGTTGATTTGGTGATGACTCACGCACCAAAGGCTGAAGCGAATTTCGTAGAACAAGGTTACGGCGTTTTACCTCGTAAGCTTATGTATAACGACTTTGTCATCGTTGGCCCACAAAGCGACCCTGCAAAAATTGAATCTCAAAAAGCAGTGGCAGATGTGTTCAAAGCGATCGCGACTAATAACGTGACGTTTGTGTCTCGTGGCGACGACTCTGGTACTCATAAGAAAGAGATGGGTATTTGGGCGCAAACTAAAATCGAACCAAACTTTGGTGGTTACCGCAGTGTTGGTCAAGGCATGGGCCCTACTCTGAACATGGCGTCAGAGATGCAAGGTTACACCATGACAGACCGTGGTACTTGGTTGGCTTACCAAAACAAACTGGATCTAAAAATCCTTTTCCAAGGTGACAAGAACCTCTTCAACCCTTACCAAGTGATTCTGGTTAATCCTGAGCGCTACCCAAGCATTAACTACCAAGCAGCGAAAGTATTCAGTGATTGGTTAGTTAACCCTAAAGGTCAGAAACTGATTAACGACTTTAAACTGCATGGAAAACAACTGTTTGTTGCAAGCGCAGAATAGTTTGTTGTAAGTGAACTGTCGTTTTCTGTAAGTAAAAGTAGCGCTAAGGGTTCAACCCGAATCAATTAGCGCTACGCTTAACTAAACAGTTAACGAAGCACCTAAGCAATGTCGTTTTAAAAACTGTCTTGGTTTAACAACAGATCACTATAAAGCTGTCTCGCTTTAATAACGTTCACGCTTAACAACACATTCATGCTTAGAAACACAATCATGCTTAAGAGCAATAGCTGACCAATACACACTCAAATAGTTTGGGTCAGCTATGATTAACATCAGTTATTACCGATAAAACCTATTATCGATTTACACGAGATACTTCATGACCCTATGGCAAACAACGATTGATGCAATGAATCTACTTGTGAGTTTTGACCACGAATTGTGGAAAATCGTCGCGGTATCCTTCAGCGTATCTTTGTCCGCCATCTCATTGGTGATTGTTCCTGCAATCCTTATGGCTTTCTTATTGGCTTATACCGAGTTCCCCGGGAAATGGGCTTTGCTTTCAGTGATCAACACCCTGCAAGCGATCCCTACTGTGGTGATCGGTTTGTTGATGTACATGATGCTTTCTCGCTCTGGCCCGTTAGGTGACTGGCAATTGCTGTTCACCCAAAAGGCGATGATTCTAGGTCAGATGGTGATCTGTTTCCCTATCCTAGTTGCGATGATGCATGGCGCTCTGCAGGCCAGTGACCGCCGAGCCGTAGAAACAGCGCGCACACTTGGTGTATCAACAACACGCGTGGCGTGTACCTTAATTTGGGAAACACGTTTTCCTCTGTTGGCTGCAACCATTGCTGCCTTCTCTCGTATCGTGACAGAGGTCGGTTGTTCAATGATGGTCGGTGGCAACATTATGGGGATGACGAGAAACATCCCAACAGCTATCGCCATGGAAAGCCACAAAGGCGCATTTGCTCAAGGTGTCGCCCTCGGTATGGTGTTATTAGCATTGGCATTAGCCCTTAACTTTTTCCTTTCCAGTGTGAGAGGAAAAGGCTATTTAAGAACTTAGGAACGCTGTCATGAGTATAAAAATAACAACGCAGCAAATTTCAATGCGCTACAAAGAGCGTGTTTTGTTCCACATTCCCGAATTGTCGATCGGCCCCAACGATGCCATTTATCTCAAGGGAGACAATGGTGTTGGTAAAACGACCCTACTTAAAATATTGTCTGGATTAATTCAGCCGAGCTCTGGCCGTATTCAGTCTCCAACACAGAGCTGGCAGCAGAAGTTATTCCCACGGCTCAAGTTCAAAGACATCATCTACCTGCATCAAACCCCCTATCTTTTTGATGGCTCGGTGTACCAAAATGTCGCTTATGGCATTCGCTTTAACAAAGAGAGCCAAAAAGATAAGCGAGCTCAAATAATTAATGCATTGAGAATGGTAGGTTTAGAAACCTTGGCAGATGAGCACATTTCTGTGTTGTCTGGCGGTGAGCGTCAACGCGTAGCAATGGCTCGAGCTTGGATTCTTAAGCCTTCAATCTTGCTTATGGATGAACCAAGTGCTTCTTTAGACAAAGAATCTATTGAAAGATTGGTGATTATGGCCGAAGATCTTCTTCAGAGAGGCGCGAGTTTAGTCATCACCAGTCACCAAACTAACGCGTTAACCGATTTATGTAAGAAGCAGTGGTGGATCAAAGACAATACTTTGACCGAATCCCCGCTTCTGCAAGTTATTCAGAAAGATAAAGCACAAGAGAATATTTATGCTGCTTCCAACGCAAACTAGTTGGGTTATTCTGGCTGGCGGACAGGCCAGCCGTATGGGCGGAAAAGATAAAGGACTCGTTGAGCTCAACGGTTCTCCGCTTATTCAATACGTTATAAACAAGCTGTCACAACAAGATGTCAGCATCACTATCAATGCCAATCGTAACTTAGACAGTTATAAAGCATTTGCTCCGGTTGTTTCCGATTCTTTCCCTGACTACCCAGGTCCATTGGGTGGCATTCATGCTGGCCTTAAAAACTCGAACACCGACTGGGTTGGCTTCGTCCCTTGCGACAGCCCGCAAATCAGTGACGACCTTGTAGAGCGTTTTTGTTCTGCAGTTAAAGAAGACAGCGACATTCTTGTCGCGCATGATGGCGAATTTAAGCAACCTGTATTCACCCTATTCCACAAACGTGTTCTACCAAAGTTAGAAGCGTTTTTGGAACGTGGTGATCGTAAAATCATCTTGCTATACAAAGAGTGTGTTACCGAATACGTTGATTTCAGCGATTCTCCTAACTGCTTTGTTAATCTCAACACGCCAGAAGAACTCACCCAATTCGGAACGCTTCAATAATGAAAGATTCTAAACAACGCCCTAACCTTCCTTTATTGGGCTTTGCTGCTTATAGCGGTACAGGCAAAACGACCGTACTTGAAGCCCTGCTTCCTCTGTTGACTGATGCGGGTTTAAAAGTTGGCGTGTTAAAACATGCTCACCACGATTTTGATGTCGATAAGCCGGGCAAAGACAGTTACCGTCTACGTAAAGCGGGCGCAAACCAAATGTTGATCGCTTCTCGTAATCGTCACGTGATGATGACAGAAACACCAGAAGCCGAAGCAGATTTTGATTACCTGCTGACTCGATTTGATACCAACACGCTTGATCTGATTTTGGTTGAAGGCTGTAAGAACATCGCCTTCCCTAAAATTGAACTGCACCGAGATGAAGTGGGCAAACCTTGGTTGTACCCGAACGATAACAACATTATTGCTATCGCGGCAGACAGCCAAGTTGAATCAGAACTGCCACAAATGGCGATCAGCGATTTAGAAGCGATTCGTGATTTCATCATCGATTACGCGCAGTCCTTTGACCTTGCCTCTACAACAGGCAAAGTCGTGTCATGCTCACCTTCAAAAGACGCAGCGCCCGCAGTATGTTGTGACTCGTTCTCTCCTGCAGGTTTAACCGTTACTCAAGGCCAACAAAAGATTGTTGATAGCATTGACGCGCTTGATCTCACAGAGAGTGTTGAATTACTGCAAGGCTACGGCCGCGTGCTGGCTGAAGATGTGATTTCGCCAATCAACGTTCCTCAGAATACCAACTCTGCAATGGACGGTTATGCGATACGTAGTGAAGATCTAGAATTGGACAGCTACAACATCGTTGCTGAAGTCATGGCGGGTCACAGCTACGAGCAAATTGTTCAACAAGGTGAAGCGGTTAAGATCATGACCGGCGCACCAATGCCAGAAGGCGTTGATGTTGTCGTGATGCGTGAACAAGCCGTCCAAGATGGCGATAAAGTGAGCTTCCCTGATGCTAAAATCTCGGTTGGACAAAATGTCCGCATGGCAGGTGAAGATTTAGAAATCGGCCAACCTGTCTTTACACGTGGCACACGCATCGAAGCGCCAGAAATGGGCATGATGGCGTCGTTAGGTTTTGGTACCTGCCCTGTTCTGCGTAAAGTGAAAGTGGGTGTGTTCTCTACGGGTGATGAAGTTCAAGCGCCGGGTAGCGAACAAAAACCAAACTCTATCTACGACTCGAACCGTTTTACTATTATCGGCATGCTTCAAAAGCTTGGCTGTGACATCGTCGATTACGGCATCATTGAAGATGACGAACAAAAGATGATGGATGTACTGCACTCTGCGTCGCTTGAAACCGATATGGTTTTGACTTCTGGTGGTGTGTCTGTTGGTGATGCGGATTACATCAAGCTTGCGTTAGATAAACTGGGCGAAATCAACTTCTGGCGTATCAACATGCGTCCAGGTCGCCCACTGGCTTACGGTAAAATTGAAAACAAACCGTTCTTTGGTTTGCCGGGTAACCCTGTTGCTGTGATGGTGTCGTTCATTAACTTTGTTGAGCCTGCGATCCGCAAGCTTCAAGGTCAAACGAACTGGACGCCAGTGAAAGCAAATGCTGTAGCGACGGAACAACTGCGCTCACGCCAAGGCCGTACTGAGTTCAGCCGTGGTGTGTTCTCGATGAATGAATCCGGCGTGCTCGAAGTGAAAACAACGGGTAAGCAAGGTTCAGGTATTCTGCGCTCAATGAGCGAAGCGAACTGCTTAATCGAGATCTCACCTGCGGTTGATACCGTGAAAGTTGGCGAGACAGTGACGATCATTCCTCTGCAAGGTCGCGTTTAACTCAAAACAAACACCTAAATTGACTTAGAAGCTTTTTAATTGATTTGGAAGATCTTCGCCAAAACATAAACGAAGCCCCTATACAGATTTTTTGATGTTAGGGGCTTTTTGTTCTTTTCGCTTCGAGAAAAACAACCTGTTCGTTTCCTAAGAGACAAATAGCTTAAATTACGCTAAACGTTTAGAACGATATTCTTAAGATTTCTTACCATTACCTTGAGCCACGTACGGTTTTTATGTAGAGTGCGCGCAAAGTAATAATTCTATTGGAGAGCACCATGGCTCGTACCATTCTGTACACTTACAAAGACGAAGACAAAGAGTTACTGTTTTCAAAACAAGAACACCGCACGATCCAAGAAGCCGTTGCTGCAGCTGAAGGCATCGACATCTCTGAGTATCTAAAAACTGAGCAACAGCTTGAGTTGATTTCTGATACTAAAGCGGTTCGCAACTACCAAGACAACTACTTCCGCAAGCTTGGCTTTACTAAGCTTACGTTGAAGCAAAAAGACAACCTTGGTGTTGGTAAAAAGAAGAAGTAAGCCCTCTTGGCTCTTTTCTTAATATGCCGTTTCTAGCTTTTCGTTTGTAGCTAACAGCTAAAGAAACGAAAACACCGAACAATAAAAAATGCCGCAACCTCTTTCGAGATTGCGGCATTTTTATTTGTACTTTTTAACTATCTAACCTTAGCTAGCTTAACTTAAGTCACGATTACTTAATGTTAAGGAATGCAGCACCACGAACGCCGCCTGAATCACCGTGCTTCGCTTTGATGATCTTTGGACATTTCGCTACAGACAGTAGGTATTTAGGGATACGCTTTGGCATCTCTTCGTAGATAAGTTCGAAGTTTGAAAGACCGCCGCCCAATGCAACTACGTGAGGGTCAAGACCGGTAAACAGGTTCGCGAAACAGATAGCCAATAGCTCCATGAAACGATCAACGTGCTCAGCCGCTTTTGCTTCACCTTCGTTGTACGCTTGAATGATCTCAATCGCTTTCTTTTTCTCACCGAAGTAGTGTTCATAAATCAGCTCAAAGCCACGACCTGATAGGTAGCTGTCTAGACAACCTTTCTTGCCACAACCACAACCTAGTAGCGGTGCGTTATCGCCAAGGTGGAACCAAGCATCAATAGGAAGACGCATGTGGCCTAGCTCACCTGCAACGTGGTTACGACCAGAGAACACTTTACCTTCGTAAACTAAACCGCCACCGAAGCCAGTACCTAGAATTAGGCCTGCTACTGATGGTTCGTCTTTAAGTTCGTCATCCCACGCTTCTGAAAGCGCAAAACAGTTCGCATCATTTTCAATTTTTACACTACGACCAATAAGCGCTTCTAGGTCTTTACGTAGTGGTTTCCCCGTTGAAGCTGGCACGTTAACAACCAGCATCGTGCCGTCGTCAGCATCTTCCATACCAGGAAGACCAAGACCAATTTTACCTTCGCAAGAAAATTCACTGTCGTACTTCTTCACCAAACCGGCAATCGTATCAAGTAGCAGTTGATAATCTTCAGTAGGCGTTGGTACGCGTTCTGTTGCTACTCGCTCAAGTTTTTCATTGAACGCACCAAATTCAATTTTTGTGCCGCCAACATCGAAGCCGTAATACATGAAATCTCTCCAATTTTTCCCTAAATTCGGGCAAATAAATTTTTCAAATTAAACATCTAGGAAGCATTATCCATAACACTCCCCCTACAAACCGTGATAGATAACAAACTTATCTCGTGTTCGAATCTGTTTGAACAACAAGTCAGCACAAAGCGGTTAAAGGTTAGAGTGACGTCTCATTTTTAGTGTGCTCTATGAAAGCGTTCAGGCTTGGTTTGGTTGGGTCGGACTTATAACGCGTCTTACTTAGCATGTAGCTTTCGCGAAATGTCTCAAACCACAGCTGTAAAGTCTGAGCGCCCTGCTCTTCACCAGCCTGTTTCAAAACCAAGCTCGCTACTTCTGCAGTCGAGAGATGTTGTTCGTTGTCTGACTTACGCATCATATATTGCGAAACCGATTCTGGTTCAATCGACAACACCGGTAAGTCTTGCAGATACTCAGAACGACGGAAGATACGTCGCGCTTCACGCCAACTGCCATCAATGAAGATCAGCAGCAACGTCTTGTTCGAATCTCGCATCTCACCAAGGTCAGTAACCACGCGCGATTTGTCATCGGTATAATCTTCAGGAAAGACCACGACTGGCTGATATTTATCGTCTTTCAGCACATCAAGCATCTCTTGATTCGGTTCAGTGCGGTGCCAAAGGTAGGCATAGCTGTCTTTAACGGTATCAAGAATTAAACGGCCGGTATTACTTGGCTTAAGTATTTCATTGTCCGATAAGATCAACATGGTCGCGACGTTCGTATTTACGTCTGGTTGATGTTCACAGATACAGCTGTCTTGTTTGATTTTACAGAACTCACATCGAACCACTTTACACCCGCGCGCGTTAAACGGCTTGGTAGAAAGAGACAAACGGTGTTGATATAAACGGTGAAAAGCGTGGATTCTCATGGACAATAACGATAAATCTAGAAAAGTGGCACGATTGTACTTACAGTGTCCCTAGAATGATAGAAGGAATTCCCATGCAAGACCCATCACTGCTTCGCCTTGTTTGTTTTATTGTCGTTTTTGGACTGTGTGCGCTTTGGGAATACCGTTTTCCACGTAAAGCACTGACTCAAAACAAATGGTTTCGCTGGGGAAACAACTTTGCGCTGGTTGCTTTGAACAGCTTTCTATTGGCCACTCTAATTCCTATTGCAGCCTTCCAAGCGGCGGTTATCGCACAAGACAACCAATGGGGTTTGTTCAATACCCTGTCACTTCCGAAAGAACTGACCATTCTGATCTGTGTATTGCTCTTGGATTGTGCCATTTACCTACAACACTTGGTGTTTCACCGTGTTCCTTGGTTGTGGAAGCTACATCGAGTTCACCATGCGGACCTCGATATTGATGTCACAACCGGAACGCGCTTTCACCCTATTGAGATGATTCTTTCAATGCTCATCAAGGTGAGTTTGGTGATCGCACTTGGTGTGCCTGTCATTGCGGTCGTGATCTTTGAAATTGTTCTTAATGCCAGCGCGATGTTTAACCATAGCAATGCACGTCTTCCGCTATGGTTCGATAAACGCTTGAGAAAAGTGATTGTGACACCAGACATGCACCGCGTTCATCACTCGGTCATTGTTAAGGAAACGCACTCAAACTTTGGCTTCTTTTTATCAGTGTGGGACATCTGGTTTAAGACTTACCGCGCTCAACCCAAGCTTGGTCATGACAAGGTGCATATTGGTGTTCCCGAGATTCAAGATGGTAAAGAGCAACGGCTAGATTTAATGTTGCGTCAGCCATTTGCACGATTCCCGACAACGAAAAACTAGGTTCGAATTCAGTTGAGTCTCAAGTTTATATTGAGACCAACCTTAGCTTAATACCAAAGTTATCTTAGAACCACAAACGCCCTTAGATTCATGTGAGAATTTAAGGGCGTTTGTGTATCTATAGGAATATAAGCGCAGCTAGTGCTTCAAGTCTTGTGCTGTCAGGCTTAACTCAGCACGCTCGCTTATTTCAGCACGCTTGTTTACTTTAAAACGTACTTATGAAGCATCGCCTGTTGGTGCCCTGCTATCTCTCCGACTTGCTCTGAACTCTCGATCATAGATTCAAGTTGCAGCTTAGTATTCTCGCCCTGCTCAGATACGCGAGTGATTGAATGGGTTACATCGACAGTTGCACGAGCTTGTTCTTCGGTAGCCACCATGATTTGTTCAACACGCCCTTTGATCTGGCTAACCGCGAATTCGATTTTCTCGAAGGCTTGTCTTACATCGCCACTGGTTTGCAATGCATTGGCCATCTCACTTCTCGATTCCGTTACAGAAGCACGTGAGCGATCTGCTGCCGCTACTAGTTCGTTCATCATGCTACGAATATTGGTGGTTTGCTGGGATGTGCCGCTCGCCAATTTACGCACTTCGTCTGCAACTACCGCAAAACCTCGACCTTGTTCACCTGCTCGCGCCGCTTCTATCGCAGCGTTCAGTGCCAACAAGTTGGTGTTTTCAGCGATACCACTGATCATGTCGACCATTTCACGAATCTGTTTCACTCGACCATCCAAGTCAGCCATCGACTCTTCACTCATGCTAAGAGATTGCTCAAGCGCTTGTAATCGTTGTTGGTTAAGGCCAACCACTTGGCTGCCATTCACTGACTCATCTTCTGCTATTTGTGCATCGTCGTTCGACGCGTTAGAGATACGAGCTATCTCACCAATCGATGCTTCTAGTTCAGTAATGGTGGTGATCATATTCTGAAGTGATTCGTTCTGCTCGTTCAAGCTCGAATTGGTTTGCTCTGCAGCGTCGTGGCTTACTTCAGCCGTTTGATAAAGCGTCTCACAGTTACGCGTTACTAAACGAACCGAATCTGCGGTTGAATCAACGACCGTATTGAGTTTTGAAGTAATAACTTGCAGCTCTAGCGGCCCAAGCAATTCGCTCTGTTTAGAGAAGTCATGATCTGCCAATGAACTCAACTGTTGAGTTATGTTTTTAAGCCCTTTATTCATCCAACGGCGTAACACGAACCATGAAATCACAATGATTACGGCAATCACTAGCCCGCTGATAAACAACACACGATCAATGTTGGTGATGGTTTGATTTACAACCAGTTCACTTTCATCAATCAGATGGGAAGCGGTAGAAGACAACTGATTCAATGTGCTGATGACGGTATTCGCTAAGGTAATGACTTGCGTTAAGTTCTGCCCTTGCTGCTGAACCAGTTCGAGTTTCAAGAGGATTTGTTTGATCACGCCTTCTTCGGTAAAGCCTTCTTTCACCATCTCGTAAGGCGCCGTTAAGCTCGCGAACTCAGCGATGTCTGGGTGCCAATCGGCAAAATCGCTGTAAGCCAAGTTCAGACCTGCGATTCGGTTTCTCAATTGACGGTATTCGTCTTGTGCTTTATCAATGTCAGATTGCATCATCAGCATCAAGAAGGTGTTCGCCATAGCAGACGCGCTGGATGTAAATCGGTTCGCTGCATCGCTCGCTTCTGGGTTGTCTTCAACCAAGAATGAGCTGATTCTATTCATTTCTGGTCCGATAGACCCAACGCCATAACGGAACTCGCCCATTTTACTGTCGATCAGATTTTGCTTACTTTGAATTTCGATCTGCGCCAGCAGTACCGTGTTGGTCATAGCTTGCAGTTGCGCCATGTCATCGACAAGGATTTGTTGTTGCTCTAAAGAGATCGCATCAGGAAAAGATTGGGAGATAAAAAGAAGTTCCTCTAGCGTGGTATTACTCTCTGTCGCGAGTTGGTCAATTGAGGCTCTTGTGGCATTCAGTGTATCTAAGTCGGTTGATTGGGTACTGTAAGTGAGAAGTTTTACTTGTTCTAATACGCTTTGCGTTAATTCGGCGTTATGTAGAGCAAGGGGTAATGCTTGTTCCGAGAGTGCATCAAAATGTCCCCCGACCCGTTCAACGCCCCGAATGCTAACCATTGATAAAAAACTAACGAGTAAAAGAATGGAAATAAATACAGCAGTGACGGTTTGAATGAGCGAGAATGTATAACGTGAGGGTTTTATTGATAAATTTGTGTCGGGCATGTGAAATCCAGTTTGACTACGAAAAGAGATATCCTTAAGTTAGGTCGTATACTAGAAGTCCTTGATGACGTTTTTATTTCAGTTTTTTGTCAGAAGAGTTACATATGAAGATCAGAAAAATGGCTGTAGTTACAATAACTTTAGCAACATTGGCTGCTTGTAGCTCGTCACCATCGCCTTCTCAGCTTAGTCAAACCGCACAGAAACCTTTATCAAAGTCAGAACAATTGACTACAAATGCCTATATGAGCGTCTATGAACAGTGGAAAGGTGTGCCATACCATTTCGGTGGGACATCATTTCGAGGCGTAGATTGCTCCGCTTTTGTTCAAATCGCAGTGCAAAATGCGACTCAACAAGCCCTACCAAGAACCACAAAAGACCAAAGTAAAAAGGGAAAAGAAATTGCATATGGGGAAGCAACAAGTGGTGACTTAGTGTTTTTCAAGACTTCGATGACGGTGCGACATGTAGGCGTTTACTTAGGAAACAACCAATTCCTACATGCCTCGACATCAAAAGGTGTCATTATTTCTAGGTTAGACAACCCCTACTGGGCATCCAAGTTTTGGCACTTTAGGCGTTTATAGCGGTTCGAAAGAAAAACCGCTGAGCGAGGTAACTCTAGAAAGATACGACTTAAACGCCCGTTGTTATTTATGCTGACCAATTACGACAATAAGTGGACAAACAAACCGTTAGTCGTATTTAGCAACAGCAGTATCAAACAGGTTCTTCACTAACGCGATGTACTCATCAAGGAATACAATTTGTTCGTTAGTTGCTTTCTTAGCCCACACACCCGCTAATACTTCACCAAGATCCGCTACTACGGCATCGGCTTCTTTCAAAAGCTGAAAACGAACGCTCGAATGCAACTCTGGGTTTTGCTCGAAAATAGCCATGATGTTCGTTGAAATCATGTCGGTAACAATGTCTTCGACACTTTCGTTTCCAGTATCACCATTACTATTGGTAAACACATCAAGGTTGAATGATAGGTGCTCGATTAAAGCCAAATAGCCATCGGTTTCTACAACCACAATAATTCTCCGTTTTAAGCTCTAGAGCAGATTAATACGTACTTGCCTAATACTATGTAAATGAAGCTATTTGTCATCACTTTATTGCCCAAAACCGCATTAAAATGATCCTAGTTAGTATTTCAGCCTAAATTTAAATCGATATAGGGTTAAGTGGTATACCTGCATACTTGAGCCATAAGTAAATTCGCGCATAACAAAGTGTAAGACAAACTTTGAAGCAAAGTATTGCGCCAGTTAACAATAGCCTTTTCAACTTACTCTAAAAGCTCATTTAAATTGGTTGGTAGACAATAACAAGCTCAAACCACTTTTCCAGCTTGTGGCGTTCAAAACCGTTTCGATTGTGAGACCAGTTCCAAACTATTTCATCACGTCAGGTTTTCTATTTATGTTTGTATTTCAAAGAGCTTGAATCAGTTCGAGTTCACAATTCGGCCAATTGATTCTGCGTAAGATGAAGAAGAGCTAAGAACATTGACGAGTGCGTCTATAAATTGTTCAGATTTATCCTAAACTATTGCTATTAAACAAACAGTATTTCTAACCTTCAATCTTTTTAACTTTCAGTCTTTGAGGATTTCCTATGTGGCAGGCCATTTCTCAACAACTTTCAGATACTCTTCTATTTAACTTTCAGATTACTGAACGTACCAAGGTTTCTGGTGGCGACATTAACGATTGCTATATGATAAGCGATGGTAATGAACGTTACTTTGTGAAAGTGAATCAGCGAGAATTTTTACCTAAGTTTGAAATTGAAGCTGAGAACTTACGCTTGTTAAGAGAAACCTCCACCGTTTACGTTCCTGAGTTGGTGCTTATTGGCAAAACCAAAGAGTGCTCGTTCATTATTCTCAATTACTTGCCGACCAAACCGCTCGAGACGGGCAACAATAGCTTCGATTTCGGCGTTCAGCTTGCGCAGCTTCATCAATGGGGCGAGCAAAAAGAGTTTGGTTGCGACCAAGACAACTATATCGGCAGCACACTTCAACCCAACCCTTGGCATAAGAAATGGGGTCGCTTTTTCTCCGAGCAACGCATTGGTTTCCAACTGCAACTGCTCAAAGAGAAAGGCATCGAGTTCGGTGATATTGATGACATCGTTGATGTGGTGAATATGCGTCTTGCTGGCCACAACCCTCGCCCCTCTTTGCTTCATGGGGATCTTTGGAATGGCAATGTAGCAAATTCAGCCTTTGGGCCAATCTGTTACGACCCGGCTTGTTACTGGGGTGATCATGAATGCGATTTGGCATTAACGGAATTGTTTGAAGGATTTCCAAAAGAGTTTTATGACGGTTACCAGAGCGTCAATCCACTCGACGTTGGCTATACTGATCGGAAAGACATTTACAACTTGTACCATCTTCTTAACCACTGCAATCAATTTGGCGGCGAATATTTAGCACAAACTGAAGCATGCATTCAGAAGATACAGGCCGTTTAATACCAATCACAGCGAGCTAAGTCGTTCTATGAAGCTACTACGAGCTATACAAGCTAATACGATTGGAACAAGTTACAGTGAGGAGAATTCGCGATGCATAAATACACAGAGAAACATGTCTCCTGCCCCCACTGTGGGCATGCCATCAGCATAACGCTTGATGCTTCTAATGGGAGCCAAGATTTTTATGACGATTGCCCAGCGTGTTGCAATGCCATTCACCTCGACATGCAGGTAGATGAAGTAAGAGACAGGATTAATCTCTCGATTGATGCAGACGACGAACAAGTCTTCTAACACCTACTCTCTTGTCGAGTTGGATCTACACCTCGATTTAAAGCTACCCTCGATTTTGAGGCTAGCCTAGAAAAACGCAAATACACAAAATAGAAAAAGAGCACTTAATGTGCTCTTTTTTGATATCTGCGACGTTTGCTTAGTCAGCGCTTTTTAGGCAAATGCTGTTGATAAACCGCTACTACTATTTTTGGTTTGCTAGTACGCGTTCAACAGTATCAACAATTGCTTGTGTTTGAGGATCAAACTCAATGTTTACTTGGTCGCCTACTTCACGGCTGCCAAACAGAGTACGATTCAGCGTTTCTGGGATCAGGTGAACAGAGAAACGGTTCTCTTCCACTTCACCAATCGTCAATGAACAACCATCAACGCCGATGTAGCCCTTGCTCAATACATACTTCATTGATTCCTGAGGCAGCTCAAACCAAAGCGTGCGGTTGTTTTCTGTCTTAATCACATCAACGAGGTTAGCCATCAGAGTAATGTGGCCAGACATGCTATGCCCGCCAATTTCGTCACCAAACTTTGCTGCACGCTCAACATTCACTTTGTCACCAACATTCAGCTGGCCTAAGTTCGTCAATCGCAGTGTCGCTTGCATTAAATCGAAAGCAATCAGGTTACCTGAAATTTCCGTTACCGTTAAGCAACAACCGTTATGAGCTACTGAAGCACCAATTGCTAATCCCTCAACCATTTCGTCACTTAACTCAATGGTATGAGTTTGAAACAACTCTTTTTTGTTTATAGCAACCAGTGTTGCCATACCTTGAACGATACCTGTAAACATAAGATTCCTATTTAGCATTCTAGGGCATGTTGACCTTTCGCGGTTAAATTTTGTTCGAGATAAAAGCGTTTTAATCGCGGCGAGGGGGAAGTAGCCTAGCATCCTAAGCAAATCTCCCTCAACAAAGAGTAAAACGCTTTTAACCGAACCCTTCGGGCAGCGTTTGCTGGTCATTTTTACTACGTTATCGGCTTCTCATGTAGGCTAGCTACACATCAAAGCCTCTGCCTTGTAAAAATACCCAGCAACTCGCTGCAAAAATCAGCTCGAAAGATCAACACGCCCTAATAACAGTTTTTCATAGCAGTTATTGTGACATTTCTTTATGATTCGTCCAGTGGAAGCTTAAGATCATTGTCTCTGATTCCTTCAGAATGTCCTTTCCTACACTATTATTCTAATTTTCCCTCTTATTTGGAGTTGTTTGTGCATCGTTACAAAGAAGAATCCTCGAATCTAATCAAACTTGCGACCCCAGTATTGATCGCATCTGTTGCACAAACTGGAATGGGTTTTGTTGATACCGTAATGGCCGGTGGCGTAAGTGCTATCGATATGGCGGCGGTTTCGATTGCAGCAAGTATCTGGCTACCATCAATTTTATTTGGTGTCGGTCTATTGATGGCGTTGGTTCCTGTCGTTGCACAACTGAATGGTTCTGGTCGACAAGTCAAAATTCCGTTTGAGATTCAACAAGGTGCGTTTTTAGCGCTCGTCATCGCCCTTCCAATCATTGGTGTACTGTTTCAGACACAATTGATATTGGAGTGGATGGACATTGAACAACTCATGGCGGAAAAGACCATCGGCTATATGAATGCGGTGATGTTTGCTGTACCTGCGTTTTTGTTGTTCCAAACATTGCGAAGCTTTACCGATGGTATGTCTTTAACTAAGCCTGCGATGGTAATTGGTTTTATTGGCTTACTATTAAACATCCCGCTGAACTGGATGTTCGTATACGGAAAACTTGGTGCTCCTGCTCTGGGTGGTGTTGGCTGTGGCGTGGCAACGGCTATCGTATATTGGGTGATGTTTGCTCTGCTGTTCGCTTACGTTTTAACATCAAAGCGTTTGGCAAAAATCAACATCTTCGGTACGTTCCATAAACCGCAACTTAAAGCTCAAATCCGTCTGTTTAGACTTGGTTTCCCAGTAGCGGCCGCTATCTTCTTCGAGGTGACTCTGTTTGCGGTGGTTTCTCTGTTAGTTGCACCATTAGGTTCATTGATTGTTGCGGCGCACCAAGTCGCGATCAACTTCTCTTCACTGGTCTTCATGATTCCAATGAGTATCGGTGCAGCCGTGAGTATTCGTGTTGGGCATAAGTTGGGCGAAAACAACACCGAAGGCGCTAAGATCGCGACACACGTGGGTATCATTGTTGGTTTAGTGACAGCCTTAATGACAGCGGCGTTAACTGTCCTGTTCAGAGAGCAGGTTGCGTTACTTTACACAGAGAACACGGCAGTAATTACCGTTGCAATGCAGTTGCTGTTGTTCGCGGCGGTTTATCAATGTACTGACGCCATCCAAGTTATCGCAGCAGGTGCTCTACGTGGCTACAAAGACATGCGTTCAATCTTCAACATCACCTTTGTGGCTTACTGGTTGCTTGGCCTTCCTATCGGCTACATCTTAGGAATGAAAGATTGGATTGTTGAACCTATGGGCGCGCACGGTTTCTGGATTGGTTTCATTGTCGGTCTAACATCAGCAGCGATTATGCTGGGTATGCGACTACACTGGATGCATAAACAAGACGACGACGTACAGCTAGAGTTTAGTTCGCGCTAGATTCGCACTCACTAAGTCGGTCTATCTGATTTCGAATACAAAAAAGAGCTCTGATTTTCAGGGCTCTTTTCGTTTAATGGTCAGGAAGATCGTATCTGCCTTAATATTCACTCTTCTCTCGAACAAAGCGCGCAAACTTGGGTTTTCCGTTTTGAGTAAAACCATTGTAGCGAAATGTAATACGGCTGCCGATCTCTGGCGGTGCGAGTCTCATTTGGTCACTGAACCCGCTGCCGATATAAAATTCCACACCCTCTTCTGTGTGAACCAAAATTGAACCCATCATCCCTTTATACTTCCCTGTACCTCCCTTGTAGCCAATAACCGTGGCTTCGGCATCATGATGCCTTTTAAGCTTTAACAAATCATTACTTCGGCCTGCTTGATAACGACTGGTGATCTTTCTAAGCATCAAACCTTCGCCATTACGCTTATCGACATTATCAAGTTGATGAAATAAAGCCTCTTCACTGTGAATTGGTACATGTTCTATGTAGCCGACATGAGATTCTCCAATCACGCTTACCCAATGCAAAATGTTGTAATAGCGCTTTTGATAATCTCCTGCGGCGCCGGGCATATCAAACAGCATGAAATCGATTTGGCGCCATGCAGTGTCACTCGGCGTATGGTCGAGAACGGTAGATTGAACGAGATGGAACTTGCCCCTTCCTGCCCACAACTCCCCTTCGAGATGGACCTTAGGCAAGTTTTCCGTAAACCACTTGGGTGAGTAAATGCGATTACCATTGCGTGTATAAAGGTGTTGTCCATCCCATAGAGCCCGAATCCCATCAAGTTTTTCACTCTTCCAGTATTCAGAAACATCTATGCCTTGCTGGTAGGAGTTTGCAAGCACCAAATGGTCAGGAGGCAAATAGGATGAATGAGATGAAAGCGAACACGCCCATAGAGTGGCTAAAGCCAGTTTGGTTAATCTCATCATCTGCTCCGTATGAATATCTGTAGTGGTCAACAAATGTTTTTAATCCTAAGCGCTCTAACACGCAGTTAGACAATCTTTGCCAGAAGATGCGATCCACTCACCAACCTTATCTAACCTTTGCATTTATTCATTAAATTAATGACTTGTAGCTCTCATATGTTCCGTCGTTTTTAGTTCTCATATTGAGAAACGTCTTTTCTCAATATGAGATGGGAATTTACGACAAATATAAGTCATTGAAAAATAACAACATAAAAGTTGGCACATTCAGTGCACTTGTCAATACATACTTAAAGGAGATATCGCTATGGAACTACGTAAGATTGATTTAAATACAACGACACTGACACTTTCTATTTTCGGTGATCTGGATGCAGCTGGCAGTCGTGATGCACAAACCGACATCGATGATGTGATTTCTAACGATGGCCACCCTGAAATCGAAGTTGATTTTAGCCAAGTTGAGTTTTTAGATTCATCTGGTGTTGGCGCGATTGTTTATATGTTCAAACGTCTGACTGAGCGCGAACGCAACATGCGACTTGAAAATGTAACTGGTCAGCCTCTTGAAATTATGAACCTACTACGTATTGGTCACGCTATCCCAGTAAATTCAAAAAATCCTACAAATTCATGAAGATCCACTAAGCTAGAAGTAACAAAAAATAATAATAAAAATTAGAAACATAGGACGTTGGCATGAAAATACTGAAAAACTACATAGCCCTTTCTCTGTATGCTCTCGTTCTGGGTGGCTGTACTAGCTACCCCGAACAAGGCACAGGGGGTTTGGCGGAAAGTTATGATTCTATCAACTATCAAAACTCAGACTTCTCTCCTGTCATGCCAGACGAGCCACTTGGCCCAGAACATGGATTACGCTTTGATTGGCAGCTTGCTAAATTGCACCTTGATGCCTTGATCCAAGAAGGCGCTCGTTGGTGCTTCCCCGCCGCTGTTGTTCAAGCAATCGAAAAGCAAAATCGTATTGCTCGTGAACTTCAAGGTGGTCTACTACTGGACGCAGCCAACGACTTAGTGATCCAAAGAAAACGTCTAAATGAACTTGAAGTCCAACTGGATTACGTAACCTCTCAAGCCCGCTGTGAGCCACCTAAAAATGAAACCCAATTTAGAATGCAACTGTCGGTTATCGAACAGTTGTATAACCTGCTTAATGTTGATAACCAATTCGCGGAAGATTCGATTGAAGTAAACCCGAAGTACATGGGAAGACTTGCGGAAGCAACCAGCCTACTGAAAGAACACAAATCTCTAGACCTTGTTGTTACCGGCCATGCTGATGCGACAGGTACCGAAGAATACAACGATAAGTTAGCACTTGGACGAGCGAAACAAGTCGAACGCTACCTGACTATTTTTGGCTTAGGCGCTCAACGAATCAAAGCCGTATCTGTTGGCGAAACCGTCCCTCTTTTTGAAGGTGAATCTGACGGCACACGTTTAACTAACCGCCGAGTAAGTATCGAAGTTATCTCGCCTAAGAATGCCGAGAAAATGGGAGGTGGACTATGAAATCCTTGATCGCTTTTATCATCACCCTATCGTTATGCTTTGCGAATGTCGTCAATGCTAACGACGAGTTTTCAGACGCGGTCCAAGTCGGTGACCTTATCCAAGTTAACGTACCCGGTGAAAGTACGTTAAACAAGGGGTTCCAAGTAGATAAGCGTGGCCGTATTACCCTTCCTGAAGTAGGCGCTGTGTTTGTTGCAGGTTACGACAGTGAGCAGCTTAACAAAGTGGTTCTAGAGTCGCTGGCAACCGCTTATAAGGATCTTTCGAACGCTTCAGTGTATGTAAAAGAGCAGCAAATCATCATCTACGTGCAAGGGTATGTAGAACAACCTGGCGAATACACGCTCGCATTAGGTTCTAGCATCCAAATGGCACTTTACGCTGCGGGTGGTTTACGCCCGGGCGCGCAACTGGATAAGCTTATTCTAAAACGAGGCGCAGATAAGAAAGAGTTTAACTACAAACGATTCCTTGATTCAGGAGACGAGTCAACATTACCTACTCTGCAATCACTGGATTCATTGTTCGTTCCAGCTTCTCCATTAGTCGGTAACATCGAGCAAGAGTTCGATGCAGCAAAGCTTGCTAACTCAGGCGACAGTGCTGACTCTCGAAATTCAATTAAAGTGTTTGGTGAGGTAAACGCACCGGGTTCGTTCACTTACAAAGAGAACACCGACCTTGTCGACGTACTTATGCGTTCGGGCGGTGTCACTCGTTATGCCAGTGTTGAGCAAATCCGAGTAATCTCAAACAACACTCCCACGCTATTCAACCTAAAACGTTACTTAGATTCTGGTGACGAAAGTCTGCTTCCAATTTTACGCCCGGGTGCGACCATTTTCGTTCCCAAGCAAGAAGAAGAGATCAAATCTGGCGCAAACATGGTTTACGTGATGGGTGAAGTCGCAGCACCTGGTGCTTTTGAAGGCAAAAGAGACGCGACCTTTATGGATATCTTGGCGAATGCGGGCGGCCCAACTCGATTTGCAGAGTCACGACAAATCCGTGTCATCAAAGCCGATGGCAGAGTGCTTAAATTCGATTTAGCGGCTTACACTGAAGGCTTACCTAACTCTAACCCTCCTAGCATCAAAGCTGGTGACGCGATTTTCGTTCCTGAGAAAACCGACATGAACGAGAAGTCTTGGTTGAAAATCACGCCAGACAGAGCAGTTAACGTGATTGGTGAGGTGAATCGACCTGGTCGTATTGAATGGTCAGATGAAATGAACTTCATGGGATTATTGGCACACGTCGGTGGCCCTACGCTACGCGCTGACACATCGAAAATCGAGGTTGTTACTGGTAGAAAGCTAGTTGTGTTTAACCTTGATGATTTTATTCGAAATGGTGCGCCACGTGACCAAATGCCACAAATTCGAGCGGGCTCTATCGTGCGTGTTCACGACTTGCCACAAGATCCTTCAGACAATAAATCACAATGGGTTCGTCAAAGCTCTGATGCTTCGATCTACATCTTTGGACAAGTGAATGCGCCTGGTCGTTACCGCTTCACCAAAGACATGCACTTCCTTGATATCTTGTCTGCGGCTGACGGTCCAACAAAGGATGCCGACATCCACAACGTTCGAGTAACGCATCGTGACAAAACCTATTCGCAAGTAAGCAAACTTAACTTATCACTGTACTTCGAAACCGGTGACGAATCGTTACTGCCAAACGTAACCACTGGCGACACGATTTACATCCCAGAGAAAGGCAAAAACTGGTTAGATACACCGAAAGAAGAAACCGTTCGTGTGCTTGGTGCGATTAACAACCCAGGGCGTTATGTATTCAACGACAACATGACCATTCTAGATATTCTGGCAGAAGCTGCAGGCCCTACCGACAATGCTTACGTCGAGAAAATTACCATTGTGAATATGTCTTGCTGCCAAGGTCAGGCTCGTACCTTCGACCTTGTTGAATTCAGCAAAACGGCGAACATTTACAACCTGCCGGTGCTGCGCGCTGGTGACACGATTTACATTCCAGATCGTCGCGAAAGCTTTATTGAAAAAGCACGTGTCGGACTTGATGACATACTGCGTATTACGACCACCATCGTATTAATAGGAGCTTTATAATGACTATTTCAGCGACCCATGCCGAAGTCGAGCAACTGTATTTAGCTTCTGAACTTAACGGCCAAAAATCAATATGCGTCACCGCCTGCCATTCAGGTGACGGCGTAACATCTATTGCAACCGCATTAGCCGAGCGTTTTCTTCTTGCGGGTCATTCAACGCTTTATGTCGATCTCAACTTGTTCAACCCTGCTTTCAAAGATTTGAATATGCTAGAAGATAATCAGCAAGGTCAATTGATTGAACATGTTGAATCTCAGCGTACGTTTATCGGTGTACCTGCTCCACAAGTTGCTTCAACGCAATTGGCTTATAAAGATCCGACAACGTTACAAAAAGTGGTCAACAAATGGTTAGAGAAATACGACAGAGTCATCATTGATACCTCACCGCTTCTCAACATAAACAAAGGCAATATTCCGGCACAGTCTGTGGCGAGCGCTTGTGACAGTACACTGATAGTTGTCGCCTATGGTAAAACGTCGACTCACCACCTAGAACAAGCGAAAAAGCTGCTTGATGCCCAAAGCATCAACCTAATGGGCTGCGTGATGAACATGAAACAAACGCCTAGCTTTGCACAAGAGTTGGTCAGACAAATCAATCGAATGAAATTCATCCCCGTTAAGCTTCGCGATAGCTTGGCAAACAAGCTGTATCAAAATGAATTTTTGAACCTTCCAATGTAGCTTTCTTTTGCTACTTTCTGGCTGTCATTAAAACCATGACAGCCACCTATCCTATTAGACTTCAAGCCCCCGACAGCTCTGAATAAATCAAAACCAAATTGGGTGTTTTTGGCGAAATTATTATTAAAAATAAGATTTTAAAAACCATTCAACGCATTTCACACACATCAACCATGGTCTTACCACCTTTAAATCCCTTCAAAAATCAACAGCCCCACGCCTAACTTTAGCGGTAATGTGACACAGACGGTTAAAGTGCCATGTAAATCGCATCAAAGATGGAATTCGTACGATTATTCCCTAAGATTATAAATAGAGGTGGTTTTTGACGAATTTGTAATAGTTTGACAAAGTTATCCGATGGCTGTTGAAACACAGTGGATGAATTGGCAAATCACACTTCACAGACTTTGCACGTTTATCTATTCAAACTTCACCCATCCCTCCTTCTGCTCAAATGGTTCAAATACACGGAAAGGATCACCATCGAGCAATTTAGATAATCAATTTACCTTGGTTACCTTAGTTGTATTATTAAAGAGAAAGGAAACTCAATATGAAATACAAGTTAAGCTCCGTATTTTTGTTAGTAGCAGCAGCCAGCGGTAATGCTAACGCTGGAGAATGTGGCAGCGTAACAATCGCAGATATGAACTGGAACTCTGCAACACTGATCGCCAATATCGACCAATTCATTCTTGAACATGGTTATGGGTGTGATGCTGAACTTATCCCTGGCGACACTATGCCAACAGGCACGTCGATGATCGAAAAAGGCCAGCCTGATGTTGCACCTGAACTTTGGAGCAACAGCTTAAAAGACGCATTAGATAAAGGTGTTGAAGAAAAACGTCTTCGCTACGCAGGTAAAGCACTTGTGAACGGCGGTGAAGAAGGCTTTTGGGTTCCGGCTTACCTAGTTAAACAATACCCTGAAATGGCAACCATCGAAGGCGTACGCAAGAACGCTAGCTTATTCAAACACCCTGAAGACCCAGATACATCTGCATTCTACAGCTGCCCTGCAGGCTGGAACTGTCAGATCAGCGCCGGAAACTTGTTTAACGCTCTTGAGCTAGAAAACAGTGGTTTCACGATTGTTGATCCAGGCTCGAGTGCCGGCTTATCTGGCTCTATCGCAAAAGCTTATGAACGTGAAGAAGCTTGGTTTGGTTACTACTGGGCACCAACCGCTGTGCTAGGTAAATACGACATGGTTAAAGTCGACTTTGGCAGTGGCGTTAATGAGGAAGAGTTCCTTAACTGTACCACCAAAGAAGATTGTGAATCGCCAAAAGCAACCATGTACCCGCCTTCACCTGTCCACACGATTACCACTGAAAGTTTTGCGTCACGAGCTCCTGAAGCATACGACTACTTTACTAAACGTGGTTTCACAAACGACAAAATGAACTCGCTACTTGCTTGGATGGAAGACAACCAAGCTGATGGCGAAGAAGCGAGTCTGCATTTCTTAAGTGAATTCCCAGAAGTATGGCACCCATGGGTTTCTGAAGAAGTGGCTAAGAAAGTTGAAGCAGAGCTGTAAGAGCTTGATTTAATAACAAGTAATTACGCTTCAACAATAAAACAGAAATAACGTCGCTATACTTGATGTTATTCATGATTCGGAGCCCTTTTCATTAGCGATTTTCTTATCGCGTGAACGAGTGGCTCCGAACTATAAGGATATAAAATGGCTGACAGCAATTGGTTATCAAGCTTTCCAGAGATGGAACGCGGTGATTTACGAACCATAAAAAAGACGCTAGATGGCGCATACCGTGAATTTTCCCGTGAATACGGCGAAATGATTGAATCTCTCTTTGACCCTCTTCTTTCATTCCTTGTTTGGTTTGAAAAACTCCTTATCTCAACACCTTGGATTATTGTCCTTGCCGTGTGTACCAGTCTTGTCTACGCAGCAAGCCGTTCTTGGAAACTGGCTTTAGGTTGTGTTGTTTCTCTACTTCTCATTGGTTACTTTGGAATGTGGGAAGACACCATGCGGACGCTCAGTATCATTACCGTGTGTACCTTGGTTTCAATATTCTTGGGCATTCCGATTGGCATTGCGATGGCTCGTTCAAATCGAGCGCAATCTATCGTTACGCCGATGCTCGATATCATGCAAACCATGCCTGCATTCGTTTACCTGATTCCTGTTGTGATGCTACTCGGCATCGGTAAGATTCCAGGGCTAATCGCCGTTGTTATCTACGCGATTCCACCTGTGATTCGTTTGACCAATCTAGGCATACGCCTAGTCGATAAAGAAGTCCTTGAAGCCGCTACCGCTTTTGGTGCGAGCAAAAAGCAGCGCTTGTGGGGTGTTCAACTTCCTCTAGCAATGCCAACCATTATGGCGGGTATCAACCAAACCATCATGATGGCACTGTCTATGGTTGTTATCGCATCCATGATTGGTGTGAAAGGCCTAGGACAACCGGTTCTTAAATCGATCACCAACCAATACTTCACATTAGGTTTGATGAATGGCTTCGCCATTGTTGCCCTCGCAATCCTTTTTGACCGCGCTTCTCAGGCGTACGCAAGAAGAACTAATGCGCATTTAGGAGGATTCAAGCATGACTAAACCATTGATTGAAATTAGTGGTCTATACAAGGTGTTTGGACCGAAACCAATGTCTGTTATGAACCGAGTTCAAAACGGCGAACACAAAGATCAGATTCTTGCGGATACGGGTCATACCGTTGGTTTAAAAGAGATTAACCTTGAGATTAACCGTGGCGAAATCTTCGTAATCATGGGGCTTTCTGGCTCGGGTAAATCGACGCTGATTCGCCACTTCAACCGTTTGATTGACCCTACTCAAGGTAAAATCATGGTTGAAGGCATTGATGTGATGAGCCTCAACACTAAACAGCTAGAAGAGTTCCGTCGTCATAAAATGTCGATGGTATTCCAACGCTTTGGCTTAATGCCTCATCGCACTGTGGTTGAAAACGTTGCGTACGGGTTGGAAGTACAAGGCATCAAAAAAGAAGACCGTTTAGCGAAAGCCAACGAATGGTTAGAAACGGTGGGCCTGAAAGGTTACGGCAAGCAATACCCTGCGCAACTTTCAGGTGGTCAGCAACAACGTGTTGGCCTTTCTCGCGCTCTGTGTACTAACGCTGAAATCTTGTTAATGGATGAAGCCTTTTCGGCACTCGACCCTTTGATCCGAAGCGAAATGCAAGATCAGCTTATCGAACTTCAAGAGAAGCTTCATAAGACGATTGTTTTCATCACTCATGATCTGGACGAAGCACTCCGCCTAGGCGATAGAATCGCAATTTTGAAAGACGGCGAGTTAGTACAACAAGGCACACCACATGAGATTCTGCTAAATCCAGCCGATGATTACGTGGAAGCGTTCGTGAAAGACGTAAACCGCGCTCGTGCATTGACCGTTGAAACCGTTATGCAGCCTCCTCTCTATCGAATCACATCAGAAACGATTGAAGGTGCTCTGGCACAAATGAAGATGCTTAAAAACGATTACGCTTATCACGTAACGGATGACGGCTATCAAGGCTTAGTCACACAGGAGAGCCTACAAGACGCCGTTGAAGATTCATCGGTACATGACTTTAGTGATGAGATATACGAAGAAGTCCCTGCCATCTTACCTGATGCGGTGATTGAAGAAGTGCTACCCGACACAATGTCTTGTGACTACTCTCTTCCGGTTGTTGATGAAGACGGTAATCTAAAAGGTGAACTAGAGAGAAGCGCTGTTGCTGATATCTTCTCAGAAAGTAGCGAGGAAGAAGTAGAAGCCGACCCAAAGCCAAAGATAGCTAAAGCTTCGTAGTTCTACTTTTCGTGATTTAAAGTACGGCTTTTTAAATTACCGCTATTTGCGTTATAGGTATTTGGGTTATCGCTATTTGGGTTATATAGCTATTTAGATTAGCCCAAACTGCTTATCCCGCTCTAAGACCACTGTTGTTAATTCACTGCAGTGGTCTTTTTTATTTGTATCGGGCTCGTTTTCTTCTGAGATCTACCCGCACCTTAGGCTTTATAGGCACCTAAGTTTATATTTCATAAGAGAAAACAAAATAAAATCAGTCCGTTAGGTTTGTCAGAAACCCAATAGCAAGATGAGTGAGATGCCAATTAAATGCTCTATTTGTACGGCAACCAGTTGAAATTATTCTAGAAAATGACTAAAACTTAATAGGGGCTGTTGACCTTTCGAGCTGGGTTTTGCAGCATCTTGTGGGAAATTAATACAAGGAAGAGGCTTTGACATGTAGCTGGCCTACATGAAAAGTCTCTAACGCAGTAGAAATGAACCACAAGGGCTGCCCGAAGGGTTCAGCTAAAATCGTTTTATGCTTTGTTGAAGAATATTTGCTTAGAATGACTAGGCTACATACTCTTCGCCGCGCCTAAAACGATTTTATCTCGAACAAAACTTAACCACGAAAGGTCAACAGCCCCTTGCACTCACGGATATTAAGCTCAACAAAAGGACTTAGTTTGATGAATTCTACTTTAGCGTCAGACGCAGCTACAAATCTAAACTCACAACAAGTGAGCGAGCTTGTCGATGAAAGCGTTCTGGAGCAAATGATTCGCGATACAAGTGCGGACATTATCCCTATCTTGATCGACCATTATGTCGAAGAATCACAAACTCGCTTGGTAGCCATAAAAGAGGCTGTCACTCAGAAAGACGCTCAAATGCTTGAGTTCGAGGTCCACACTCTTGGCAGCACGGCGCTTTCATTAGGTAATCGCCCTTTGGGTGAATTAGCTCGCGCTTTAGAAAAAAAATGCTTAGAACAGAGTCATGATGCTGCATTTCGACAAGTTGATGAGTTACTAGAGCTCGCAGAGCGTTCAATAAAAGCCTTGCTTGAAAGGAAAGAGGCAGGCTTCAGCTAGCTTTGCATACTCATTATCGGTAGCAGGTTAAAAACTCAAAACAGTCGTTATTAATATAGTCGCCATAAGATGTGCTCCATCATGAACAGCAATGCGAGAATTTATACAGGCCACATCTTAAAAGATTGCATGCGGTAGATAACAAATACACAAGACTCGTATTGATGGTTGCATATCACTATGTTATTGATTGGTTAGGATAAAGTTTCAAAAGGAATACACAATGCGCCCTAAGGTATTGTTAGTTGAAGACTCCACCTCGCTCGCCGTACTCTACAAGCAGTACGTAAAAGACGAGCCCTATGATATTTTCCACGTCGAAACCGGCGCGGAAGCTAAGACCTTCATTGAAAGGCACTCTCCACAGCTTGTTATTCTCGACCTTAAACTGCCTGACATGCCAGGCGAAGAAGTCTTAGATTGGATTACTGCCAACGAAATACCGACTGCAGTCATCATCGCGACAGCGCATGGTTCAGTAAACATTGCGGTAGACCTTATCCAACGCGGTGCAGAAGACTTCTTAGAGAAACCCATTCAAGCCGATCGACTCAAAACCTCTGTTCGCTTACATCTAAAAAGAGCGAAACTCGAAAACCTTGTCGATAACATGCAAAGCAAGTTCGATCGTGATCGTTTTCATAATTTCATTGGCTCTTGCCTACCTATGCAGGCGGTTTACAAGATCATTGATTCGGTAGCACCAACCACTGCCAGCGTGTTTATTAACGGCGAAAGTGGTACCGGTAAAGAAGTGTGTGCGGAAGCTATTCACCAAGAGAGCCAACGTAATGACAAACCCTTCGTGGCTATTAACTGTGGCGCTATCCCGCGAGACCTAATGGAGAGTGAAATCTTCGGTCACGTTAAAGGTGCGTTTACCGGTGCGACAACCGACCGTAAAGGTGCAGCAATGCAAGCGCATGGCGGTACCCTATTTCTCGATGAGCTTTGTGAAATGGAACTGGAGATGCAGAAGAAGCTCCTCAGATTTTTGCAAACTGGTACGTTTACTCCACTCGGTGGTAATCGCGAGATTAAAGTGGATGTCAGAATTATCTGTGCGACCAACCGCGACCCACTGGTCGAGGTAGAAGAAGGACGTTTTAGAGAAGACCTTTACTACCGTGTTCACGTTGTGCCTATCGAGATGCCACCGCTTCGTGAACGAGGAAGTGACATTGTCACCCTATCTAATCACTTCTTGAAGCTGTACGCTAAGCAAGACAAGAAGAAGTTCAAATCAATAGACAAAGAAACGCAGAATCTACTTAAACGTTATGCGTGGCCAGGCAACGTGCGCCAGTTGCAAAACATCATCCGTAACATCGTGGTGTTGAACAATGAAACGAGCGTGACCAAAGACATGTTACCGCCTCCGATTAATAAAGTAGATACAGCTCCATCATCGAAATCAGTGACACCAATTCGAGTAACTGCGCCCCAACCTGCTGTTGTTGAAGCACCAGAAGCTAAGTTGCCACCGATTACTCCGGAAGAGTTAGAACAATCGTCAGTTGCTCAAACTCACAACGAGCCGATGACGCCTGCATTTACCACAAGCGAAGGTGCTATTCGTCCAATGTGGCAAATAGAACGTGAAGCTATTCAACATGCCATCAATCATTGCGATGGGAATGTGTTAAACGCTGCTGTGCTGTTAGAACTGAGCCCTTCTACTGTTTATCGTAAGAAACAGGCTTGGGAATCGGAAGATGAGTACAATCAAGCCTAGCCAAGGGGTACTCAACGTAAACCTTCATGAGATTTGGTTGTTGATCGACAGCCAAACTTTTGGAGGTATAGAAACGCATGTTTTAGAATTAGCACAAGGCCTGATATCTGAAAGCGTTCAGTATTCAGAGGCTGTTAGAGTCGTTCTTTTGACTAAGTTTAATCCTGAAGCGATCATCGTTGAAAAGTTGAATGCGCTGAACATCCCTTTTAGTTACCTCTCCGATTTAGCCTCATGTTCTGCAGATTCAAATGGCAATAGCGCGACACAGCTGAAACGTGCAGTTCAACATTATCAACCAAGGCTTATCCATGCTCATGGTTACAAAGCCAGTTTGGTCAGTAAGTTAATCAAGCTCCCACCTCGCTTCAACAACACAAAGCAAATCTCCACTTATCACGCTGGTGAAACCCCAACCGGCAAAGTATGGCTTTATGACTGGCTCGACCGTTACAGCAGCTTTCTTTCTGATCAGTCGCTCGTGGTCAGTGAGAAGATTAAAGCGAAGGTACCGAGCAAGACCTATCAATTGAACAACTTTGTTAAAGTCCCAACTGGGTTAACAAACTCCCGTTCATCAAGCCCATTCCATGTTGGTTTTGTGGGGCGATTGAGTCATGAAAAAGCGCCGGATCGATTTGTCGCATTAGCCAAACAGTTTCCTGATGTTCGGTTTGAGCTTTTTGGTGACGGACCAGAAATGGACGTCTTAGTTAAATCGCAGCCTGATAATGTTACCTTTCATGGGCATCAAACCAATATGGATGACGTCTGGAGCCAAATCGATCTGTTAATCATCCCTTCTCGCTTTGAAGGCTTACCTATGGCGGCATTAGAATCCATGATTCGCGGCATTCCCGTCCTTGCCACCTCGGTTGGTAACTTGCCTCAACTCATCGATCATCAAGTTAATGGCTACCTCGCCAATTCAGAGGCCGAGCTACAACAGTTTTTATCTTTGTGGATGTCATTGACGAACGAGCAACGTGACTCTCTCAAGAGTAACGCGATAAAAACCGTCAAAAACCAATACTCTCCACAAGCTGTTGTCCCGCAGTTGTTGGAAATCTATCAACTCGACCGTTAATACTCGTCTTAGTAGTTAACTGGTTATTTGGGCTTGATGATTTAAGTGCTTTAGTCAGTTTTATACTGATTCTCAAAATGACAACACTCACCTCAAGGCTAAGCCCTCACTTAATAATCCAACAGTAAATCAGTTAGTTAAACAAAATGCATAACTGGCACTCACTTTGCAATCTTTAACATCAGGCGTAACTACGTCTTAAAAGATTACGAGCCGAGTCATGAAAAGTTTATTTGCCAATAGAGGTCACAATGGTCAACCCTGAAGCCAATAGATTGCCAGTCATCATCACGATCAGCACCTTGTGTGTTGGGCTTGGTGTTGTTTGGTACTTTGTGCCTCATCCCGCTGTCATTGTGGCCCTCGCTCTTGTGCCATTGGCCGGGTTATTCGTGTTAAACAAGACATTCTGGTTAGTTCTATTGTTCGTTGTCTTTTCATTTTTCCGAATTCACGAAGCCATACCCCAGCTCTATTCGTTAAAAATTCCTCTGATGCTCTCATTAGGTGCTCTGTCAGCTCTGCTCTGGCATGCATTAATCAGTAAAGAGCTTAAAATCTTCTGGCACCCTTGTTTAAATTGGCTCGCCATATTTTGGGTATTGGTTTTCATTGGTATTATCTTCGCGTCCAACAGGCCCATAGCACTGGCAGAATTCAAAGGCGTTTATTGGAAAATCATCGTGATGACGCTTGCGATTACTTGGCTAGTAAATACCACTGAAAATCTCGCAAAAACCGCGATGACGATTATCTACGCTGGCGCTTTAGTCAGCTCTATTGCCGTGTACAACTCAGTAAATGGTATTGGGCTTGTCGAGGGCTCACGCGTGACTATTGGCCGCGATTTTGGCTCTATGTTAGGTGACCCGAACGACCTAGCACTGGTACTGATGTTCCCACTCGCCTTTACGATAAGCCAAGCCACCACGACTGGCATCTCACGATCCAAACGTTTAATCAGTGCCTTAGTCTGTCTGTTACTGCTCGCCGCCATTATTGCCACTCAAAGCCGTGGCGGATTACTGGGTTGTATTGCGGTGATTGGTATTTTTGCGTGGAAACTAGTGCGCTCTAAAGTCCTCTTAATCTCGGTAGGAACTGTCGCAGCCGTGGTGCTCTACTTGGTTGCTGGGATCTCAGACAGGTCTTCTGGTGGTGCCGCTGAACAAGGTATCGATGAATCTGCAATGGGGCGAATCTATGCATGGGAAGCAGCAGTAAAAATGGCAGTTGAGAATCCACTGACTGGCGTAGGGTTGAACAACTTCTTCTCGAACTACTTCTTTTACAGCTCGCACTGGGACGGGCTGAATCACGCCGTTCACAGTACTTGGTTTGGTGTGTTGGCAGAAACAGGTTTTATTGGTCTGATCATTTTTGTTTGTCTTATCGTTTCTTTGATCAAAACCTCTCGCTCTACGCTCGCGAGATTAAAAAACTCGACCACAGAAATCGCACCTGAACTTAACGCGGTCGCCTATGCGATCTATGCAGGTCTGATTGGCACAATCGTGTCGGGGACATTTTTGACTCAAGGCTTCAACTGGCCGATCTATATCCTCGCAGCACTCACAGTTTGCGTCTCAAACGTATCTCAAACTGCCTGTCAAAATGAGAAAACCTAAAGGCAACATTTTAACTCCTTGAAATTATTGCATTTATTAAGTGGCACAGTATATGAAAGTACTTCTATATAACAAAATAGAGGATTTTCATTATGACGTCAGTATCTATACATCAATTCAAACATTGGCTTAAGTTTCATCCTAATTCTCGAATTAGAAATGTGTTTTTCATTTTGAAAGACATCAGAAGCGCAGAGCTACCTACCCCTCAAATACTCAATCGTTGCCTGTATCAAGCGCACAAGTTAGTGGTGAGTTTGGTTTCTGGCTTTACTCGATTCTTCTACTGGACACCCGCTTTCAAAGGTCGTGTGGCTCAATGTGGTAAGCGCCTGTATTTGTATGGTGGACTGCCTTTCGTCAGTGGTCCGGTGCAAATTTCGATTGGAGACAACTGCCGTATCTCTGGCCACACGACATTCTCTGGTTGTACTCAGCCACTTGAAGGCTTGGAACACCCACTATTGTCGATTGGCAACAACGTCGACATCGGTTGGCAGTCGACTATCGCTGTTGGAGGTAAAGTGGTTATCTCTGACAACGTACGAATCGCAGGCGGCGCTTTTCTATTTGGATACTCTGGACACCCGCTTGATGCAAAGCGCCGAGCGTTAGGTGAAGGCGATGACCCTCAGCAAATCGGCGACATCATTCTTGAGCCCGATGTATGGCTGGGCACGAATGTTACCGTTAAAGGTGGCGTAACCATCGGCGAAGGTGCCGTTATAGCCGCAGGCAGCGTAGTAACAAAGAATATCCCGGCCTTCGCAATCGCAGGCGGTAACCCAGCTCGAGTTGTCGGTCACATTAAACCCATTGAAGTGACAGAATCCGATATGTTCGATTCGTTAGAGACTCATGGAGGTGACCATGCGTGATTTAATCGTATTTGGTGAAGACTTTGGTGGCCTACCTTCATCGACTCAACATTTAGTTCGTCACCTTGCTAAGCAACACAAAGTCTTATGGGTCAACTCTATTGGCCTAAGACAACCGAAGCTGTCCGCCAAAGATGTAAGCCGAGCGTTCAACAAGTTGTTTGGTAAAACCAAGGCCGTTACTCAAAACATGCTCGACTCTGAGGGACACGACAACATTACTATCGTTAACTTAAAGACAATCCCTGCGCCTGCTTCTAAATTTTCTAGAAAGTTGGCTCAGCAAATGATGTTGCACCAACTAAAACCAGTGATTGCAGAGCTTAATCTTAACGCGCCTATCCTATGGACTTCTCTTCCGACCGCTGTTGATTTGTGCGGACACTTAGGCGAGTCATCTGTGGTTTATTACTGCGGTGATGATTTTAGCGCGCTGGCTGGTGTTGATCATGAAACCGTTGCACAGCACGAATCGGAACTGATCGATAAATCGACGCTTATATTCGCGTCTAGCAAAAAATTGATGGATAAATTTCCAAAGCATAAAGCGCACTTGTTAGCACATGGTGTCGACGTAAACCTGTTTTCAACACCCGTACCAAGAGCAAAAGATTTACCAAGCAACCACCGCCCTATTGCTGGTTTTTATGGCAGCCTTTCTAAATGGCTTGATTATGAAATGATTGATCATGTTGCGAATGCGATGCCGGAATGGGACTTTGTTTTCATTGGTCCAAACGAGCTTGATACGCTCATGCTGCCTAAGTTGAGTAACGTTCATTACCTTGGTCCTCGTCCACACCACACGCTACCAAGCTATTCTCAACACTGGGATGTGAGCTTGTTGCCGTTTGTTGATAACGAGCAGATCCGAGCTTGTAGCCCACTCAAACTAATGGAATACCTTGCGGCTGGCACACCCATTATCACAACACCGTTCCCTGCTTTGGTTCCATATCAAGAGCACGTGACCACGGTTGGTAGTGCCAACCAAATGATTTGGGCGCTTGATCATGCACGCCAACTGAGCAATTCACCTATATCTGTCGTCGAACAAGAGAGCTGGCAGAACCGTGGTAACTTCGTACATTGGATGTTGGAGCTACTATGAATAATCTGAAATTGCGGTTATTAGTTATCATCAATGCGATGTGGCGCCAACGCTATGTTATCGTTCTGCCAATGCTTATTTTGCCATTTGTGGGCTTTGGTGTGAGCAAGTTAGCTCCAACTAAATATGACGCGCATACCAGTATGTTGATTCAAGAAACGGCCAAGATGAATCCATTCTTGGAAGACATCGCCGTTTCTACCATGCTCAAAGACCGACTTAATGCATTGAGAACACTGCTTCACAGTCGACATGTGCTTTACTCGGTCGCTGATGAACTGCAATTAACCACGCCAGATATGCCTGAAATTGAGAAACAAGAGATCATTACTGACCTGTCTCAGCGTTTATCGGTGACTCAGCTTGGGAAAGACTTTCTAAAGATAAGCTTAACCTCCAACACACCAACAGGAATGGAAGAGACGCTGCGCTCGGTGAGTGAACATTTCATTGAACAGTTGCTCGCGCCGGAACGTTCATCGATTGAAGACTCAAGTAACTTCTTAAAAATTCATATCGACAAACGGAGTGTGGAACTTGAAGAAGCGGAAGAAGCTTTGGCCTTGTACATGAACGAAAACGTCCAGTCGACACCTGAGGTACAAAGCCAAAGTTTGAATCGCTTAGCGTCACTCAAACAAACACTGGCGGAAAAAGAGGCAGAGTTATCGGGTGTCGAAAAAAGTTTAGGGTCAATCGACCAACAACTTTCACGAACCAACCCTGTGATCGGTAAATTGGAAGACCAGATCATCGACATTCGAAGCGACCTAACCTTGTTACAAGCAAAATACACGGACAAACACAGTGCTGTGCAAGCTAAAGTGCGTGAGTTAGACAGACTAGAGAATGAACGTAAGAGTTTGCTCGAGGTAACCCAGCCAACGATGAACAGCGACCAGCTTTGGGACATCGCAAGTAGCACGACACTGAACAAACTTTCTGATACCCAACCTCTTCTGGTCACTCAATTACACAGCCTACAGCTGGTTCGTGCTCGCTTTGAGTCATTAACCGAAGAGACCAAAAGCCTTCGTACTATGATTTTCGAATTAGAACACAAGGCGAATAATTTCGGCGAAAATGCAAAAGAGATGTACCGCCTTAAACGTCAAGTTGAAATCAAACGTCAACTATATGATGAACTGACAGAGCGTTATGAAATGGCTCAGCTAACGGGTTCGCTTGGTGTATTCGAGCAAAACAAACGTGTGAAGATTATTGATTTGCCTTTCACACCGAGTATCAAATCTAACATGCCGACTTTTGTCTTTATTCTGGCTGGATTCGTTGCAGGTATCGGATTGGGTGTTGGCTTAGCTGTGTTGTTTGAACTGTTTGACTCTTCAATCAAACGTAAAGACGAAATCGAAGAGATCTTAGGCGTCCCAGTGATTACGGTGATCCCTAAAATGAGCTAGTCAGCCTCAAAGCCATAATTTGACTTGCTAGCTTCTTAGCTTTCTAATTTCCTAGCTTCCTAGCTTCCTAGCTTCCTAGCTTCCTAGCTTCCTAGAGCAAAACGCCAACACTCGCTTGGCGTTGTGTTTGTTTAAGGCCCCAATTATTAATCCCACTTTCGATTTACCCAAGCCCTATGATTCAAACTGCCATTCAATCGTATTTTGTTTTGATTCCCATTTTGAGAAATGAAAACCGCCCTAGAACAAAACGACTTAAACAACTGAAAAATAAAGATTATTTAATTGGCACAACTCCTGCAACCTCCTTGTGTAGATAAACGTTTTAAAGAAGTTACTTCAAGAGAAACGTCAGAAAGGCGAAACAAGAATTATAAAGGCAGGGTCCAAACTATGAATACGCATTTAACGAAGCATGGCAAAAAGATCATACACGTTGTTCAGCACCTTGCACCGGGTGGATTAGAAACCCTAACTCTGGATTTGCTGCGCCTTGCTAAACCAACAGACCAAGTATTGATTGTCAGTTTAGAAGGTACAAAACAAGAGTCTATAAACAACTGGCCGAAGCTAGAGCCATACAAAGAGCAAATCGTCTTTTTGGATAAAGCACCAGGCGTACAATTCAATATCATTATTAAGCTAATTAAAGCCTTCAATGCGATTCGCCCTGATGTTGTTCATACTCATCATATAGGCCCACTGTTATACGCTGGTTATGCCGCTCGCGTAACAGGGGTTCCAACTCGAATCCATACCGAACATGACGCTTGGCATCTGAACAACAACAAACGTCGTCGATTACAAGCGCTTGCTTTAAAGGCCGCTCAACCAACATTAGTTGCCGACGCAACACGTGTTTATAACCAACTACGCACCGCTTTTTCTTATGAAAACATCATTACCATCAAAAACGGCGTCGATTGTGAGAAGTTTAAGCCAATGTCGAAAGACCAAGCGAGAGCAAGCCTAAACCTGCCGACAGACAAACACATCATCGGTTGTGCAGGTCGACTAGAACATGTCAAAGGCCAAGACCAACTTATTAAAGCACTGACTCTTTTACCTGAAAACATGGTTGTCGTATTGGCTGGCGGCGGTACTAAACGCAATCAACTAGAGCAACTGACTAGCCGCTTGAATCTGAATGACCGAGTGATCTTTCTTGGCCTAGTTGAAGACATGACCACGTTTTACGGAGCGTTGGATACCTTCTGCCTACCTTCACGCCATGAAGGTCTGCCGCTTTCTACACTCGAAGCTCAAGCATGCAATATCCCAACCGTCGCAATGGACGTTGGCGCTGTCGATGAAACCTTGTGCCCAATCAGCGGAACGCTCGTTAAAAAAGGCAGCATTACAGGGTTAGCCAATGCCTTGTTAGAGACTCAAAATGAACGCTTTTTATCACCTCGACGTTACGTTCTTGAGAACTTCGACATCATCAAAATGGTTTCGTCTTACAACGATATCTCGGAAGGAGCTTACGCATGATCGATTGGTTACTTGCGGGACTTTGTTTGTTTTCAGGTGCGTTGATTGTCTATCATCACGCAGCCTACCCTTTGTTACTGCGTTGGTATGCTAAAAGCCACCCTGCACGTCAAGTTGAAGAGAGTCATCGTTGTTACAAAGAGGAACAGCGAGATTGCACCTTACCGACCATCACCGTTCTTGTTCCTGCATTTAACGAAGAACAGTGGATCGCAGACAAAATTCGTAACCTTGCTTCACTCGATTACCCAAAAAAGAAGCTAAAAGTGATTATTGCTTGTGACGGTTGCACTGATAATACAGTGGCAATTGCACAAATGACCATTCAAGAAGCGATGTGCAGTGATGTTTATTTTGAGATACATGACCATCAAGTAAACCGAGGTAAAGTCGCGATTGTTAATGAAGAAGTGACGCGAATAACCAGTGATATTACAGCGATGAGTGATGTTTCTGCCCTTATTTCATTGGATGCGTTGCTTATAGCCGCCGCTCATTTTGAAAGTGACAAGGTTGGAGTGGTAAACGCAACCTATCAACTTTGTCCAACAGGCAATGAAGGCGAAAACACGTATTGGCAGTACCAAACCGCGGTTAAAGAGTCAGAGGCTTCATTAGGTTCTAGCTTGGGTTCTCATGGCGCTTTCTACTTGTTTAGAACACACCTGTTTGAACTGCTTCCACTCAACACTATTAATGATGATTTCATCTTACCGATGCAAATCGTTAAACAAGGTTACATCGCAGAATACGAAACCCAAATGGTGGCATTAGAGCTAGAGGAATCAAACCTAGAAACAGACTTCAAAAGAAGACTTCGTATTTCAGCGGGCAACATGCAACAAGCGATTCGATTATTTGGCTTGTTCAGCCCAAAGTTCAAAGGCATCGCGTTTGCGTTCTTTTCAGGAAAAGGACTTCGCCTACTCACTCCCTATTTAATGATTGTGTGCTTAGTGTGCTCAATCTTACTTAGCAACTACTTGGTATTTGCAGCGCTGTTATGGGCTCAAGTTGCCGTTTATACCATTGGCGTACTTGGTTGCATCCTGCCAAAGCGTCTAATAAACAAACCTATTTCATTAATCTCTTATTTGATAGTTGGACATTATGCCAACTTCATTGGTGGTATTCGTTACCTAATCGGACTAGAAAACTCACCTTGGACACGAGCGAATCATTAAGGACTTATTATGATGAACATTGAACAGCTATCTACCCAAAACCTATACCAATACAAAATCTCACGTGCTAAACGTACTTTCGATTTCGTAAGCTCACTGATTGCTTTGATTTTGCTAGCGCCCGTATTTCCGTTGATTGCGATGGCGATTGCACTCACTTCTCGTGGCCCTATTTTCTACCGTCAACTGCGTGTTGGTAAATCGACACCGGAGAAAATGGAAATCTTTGAGATCATGAAGTTCCGTAGCATGTACGAAGATGCAGAAACTCGCTCTGGTGCCGTTTGGGCTACCGCAAATGACCCACGAATCACGCCTGTTGGCCGCTTTTTGAGAAAGACACGTCTTGATGAGCTGCCACAACTGATCAATGTATTGAAAGGTGAAATGTCTCTAATTGGCCCACGCCCTGAACGCCCTACTTTTTACACCAAACTAGAGAACGAAATCCCTTACTTTGCTGACCGTACATACGGTGTAATGCCTGGTATTACGGGACTTGCACAAGTGAATCAAGGTTACGACACCTGCATTGATGATGTACGTCGTAAAGTGGGTTTTGACCACAGTTACGCACTAAGCCTATGTTCTGTTAAGTCTTGGATTGCCGCTGATCTAAGCATCATTTCTAAAACCATCATCGTAATGGTAGATGGTCGAGGTCGCTAAACCAGTATGGTCTAAGGTGAAAGAACAAGCTGTTTAGTCCAAGGTGGTAAATAGAGCAGTCTTGTCCGATGTGAATACAAAGCCAGCTTTGATAATGATTTATCGGCTGGCTTTTTGTTGCCTCAAACAAGCCAACTTAAAGAACGCTTCGATTTTAAAATCCAATTGGTATACGATGCCAACATACTGTTCTAAAAACGATTAAATGCCGTTGTTATGAAAATCGAAGATCTTAAGCTGTTTACCACCGTTGTCGAACTGGGTAGTTTTACTGCCGCTGCAAATGCACTTGACCTTCCCCGCGCTAATGTTAGCCGCAGAATTAACGACCTTGAGAAATCTCTTGGCATTCAACTGTTCTTTAGAACCACGCGCAGCCTTTCCTTAACGAAATCTGGCGAGCTTTATTATAAAGAGCTACTCAATGCGTTAAGTGCGCTCGACAAAGCGAACCATATCGCCTCCAACCTATCAGAAGTTGCACACGGACAAGTTAAGATTGGCCTGTTGCCGGAAACCAGCGACATCATGCAATCGACGCTGTTCAAGTTCCAAGATATGTACCCAAAGATCGAGCTTGATATTCGAACGATCAGCAATGGTTTTGTCGATATGTACCGCCAAGGGTTAGATCTGGCGATGCACGGTGGTACGTTGAGTGATGCTAATGTAGTGGCGCGCAAAGTTATGACTTTACAGCGTGTTTTTGTCGCCAGCCCTGAGTTTCTAGAGAAAGAAGGCACGCCTTCAAGCTTAAGAGAAATCACCAACTACCCCTTTGTGTGCTTTCGATGGCCAAGTGGTGACATCGACAAGCAATGGGACATCAAAGACCACATCATCAAGGTCGAACCTTCGGTGGTGAGTGACAGTATCGGCTTCGTAATCGGTGGCGCGGCACGTCACAGAGGCATCGCATTACTGCCTGAACTCTTGGTACGACAACAACTCAAAGACGGAACTTTGATCAACCTGTTTCCAGACGAGAACCTTCAACAAGAAGAAGCATGGCTACTCTACCCGCAACGCAAAGCGCTGAGTCATTCTGCTCAACTTTTGATTGATTTTTTATTACAAGAACTTCCAAATCTTTAGTTATTGTAACGAATATCATGACAGTGTTTCGCGAATAGACTAGATTATCTAAACAAAACAGAAAGATAGAATTGCTCCATAAATTGACAGGAGTAATCCATGAAGCCTATATCTCAACATTCATCTGTTTTGCAGCGTTCGTCTATCTTTCAACAGACACCTATCTTCAAATACACAGTCATTGCACTAAGCCTAACTACGCTGTTTGGCTGTAATGACTCTGAGGCAACGACAGCTCAAAAACAAACGCGTCCGATTCAAGTTATCCAACTTGAGCCTCTCTCTCATCAAGTTGAAAAATCGTTCACGGGCAAATTGCAGTCATCAGAAACGGCTGGCGTCGCGTTTCGTGTACCCGGCACTATTCAAAACATGGTGGTCTCTGTTGGCGATACAGTTAAGAAAGGCCAACCATTGGCACAACTCGACCCGCACGATTACCAAGTGGCGTTGGAAGAGTTGCAAGCTCGTTCTCTTGAAGCAAAATCCGCACACAAGCTAGCTAAGGCTGAACTTGCTCGAGTGAAACAAGCCATTGCTGACAACGCGATTGCTGATGTTAATCTGGACCGTGCAATCAGTGGTTATGAAAGAAGTGAAGCCGCGGTTAAAGTGGTTGAGCAAAACATACGCCGCGCAAAAGATTCGATTCGTTATACCCAACTGCTTGCGCCATTCGACGGCGTGGTCGCGGCATCTAACTTCGATCAGTTTGAACAAGTCCTGCCGGGTATTTCAGTTTTCACCATCCACAACCCAGATCAGCTTGAAGTTAAAATCCAAGTCCCAGAAAACTTGATTCATGAATTCCAACCGAATCAAACCGCTGGTATCAACTGGTATGGCTCAGAGGAAAAACTGATTGGTTACGCCGCTGAAATTGCCACGTCTCCTCACCCTATTAAGCAAACCTACGCAGTGACTTACCATGTAGAGTCAGCGGACAAAACTGTGTTGCCAGGGAAAGCCGTCACACTGACGACTCAACTTGGCGAACCAACAGATAATTTCTGCTTACCGTATTCAGCGATCGTCAACCAATCGGGTATCGAGCAAGTATTCACCGTTCAAAACGAGCAAGCGCACGGCGTGACTGTGGACGTGGTTTCGATGTCTCAAAATACCGTGTGTGTTGAATCTACGCTTAGCGATGGCGACTTCGTTGTGGTAAGTGGTGCTCAGTACGTCATGGAAGGCCAACACTTCTCTGATATTCAAGTTAAGAGCCTGTAGGTAAATCATGATGAATCTAGCTGATTTTGCGATCAAACAACGCACCTTCATCCTGTTTTTCACTGCATTGAGTGTTATCGCGGGCCTGTTTTCTTACTTTGATCTTGGCAAGCTCGAAGATCCAAGTTTCACCATTAAAACGGCCGTGGTAGTGACACTCTACCCCGGCGCTTCTGCAGAAGAAGTGGAGCAACAAGTTACGGATACCGTTGAAACTAAACTGCAAGAGATGGGGTCATTGAACCGACTGCGTTCACTGTCTCGTCCGGGCATGTCGATGGTGTTTGTTGACCTAAAAGAGTCTCTTAATTCAAAAGCACTACCACAAGAGTGGGACTTGCTGCGTCGTAAAGTGTCAGACATGAAGCTGTTACTGCCTTCGACGGCGCAGATCAGTGTCGTGCAGGATGAGTTTTCTGAAGTCTACGGCATGCTTTTCTCTATCCACAGTAAGGATGCTTCACCTGCTGAGCTAAGACGTTACGCCGAAGAACTCCAACGTAGAATTAAAACCGTCGATGGCATTAAGAAGATTGAGTTACACGGTGTTCAGCCACGCGTTGTTCATATCGACATCCCAGATGAAAGGTTGGCGCAATACGGCTTATCTATCACACAAGTTTGGTCGCAGCTGAATACGCAAAACATGGCCTTCGATGCGGGCAAATTTTCCGCGGGCACTGAACGTATTCGTGTTCAACAGTCGAGCGAGTTTGGTTCATTAGACGGCATCAAAAACCTGATGATTAAAGGCGGCGTGAGTGAATTCGGAACCAGCTTAATCCGTTTGGGCGATATCGCAGACATCACCATGGGCTACCAAGAGCCAATGATGACGGGAAACCGCTACAACGGCGTACCTGCGGTCACGCTAGCGATGAGCCCAGTGACCGGCGTTAATGTGGTATCGCTTGGCGATGAAATCAATCAGATCGTCAGCGATTTCCAAGCAACTCTGCCGTTAGGCGTTGATATCTCGACGGTAGCAAACCAGCCTGAAGAAGTTCAGAAATCGATCGATAACTTCGTACAAAACTTACTTGAAAGTGTCGCGATTGTGTTCATCGTCCTATCGATTTTCATGGGACTAAAAAGCGCGACCATCGTCGGCTCAAGCTTACTGCTGACTATCTTGCTGACGCTTATCTACATGAACATCGCGTCAATTGACTTACACCGAGTTTCGTTAGGTACGTTCATTCTTGCGCTCGGCATGTTGGTGGATAACGCGATTGTCATCACCGATATGATGATCGTTAAAATCAACAAAGGCGTCGACCGTACCAAAGCCGCAATTGATTCTGTTAAAGAGACAGCAACACCGCTCTTTGGCGCGACAGTTATCGCTATCATGGGTGCAAGCCCTGTTATTTTTTCAAAAACCGATGCGGCTGAGTTCGCAAGCTCGGTATTCCTTATCATCGCCTCTTCACTGTTATTGTCTTGGCTCGTCGCGATGACCTTCACGGCCTTGATGTGTTGGTTCTTTATCAAGCCAAGCAAACAAGCTGACAACACCAAAGTGAGCTTATACCGTAAGAGTGTAAACTGGACGGTAGATAACCCACTCAAAGCACTGACGGGGCTTATTCCGTTGATATTAGTGACGGCATTGGCTGTGCCGAGCATCGCGGTTAACTTCATTCCACAAGCCGACAGGCCCATCCTGTTTCTAGATTACTGGCTACCGAATGGTGCCAAGGTTGAACAAACCTCAGAAGACATGAAGCGCATCGAACAGTGGTTGTTAGAACAGCCGGAAGTCGAGAGTATCTCAACATACGTTGGCGCGGGTGCTCCTCGTTTCTCAGTAACCATTGAGCCAGAGCCGTTTGATCCTGCTTATGGTCAGATCTTGATTAACGCGACCGATTTCCCATCAGTCAGCCCGCTGATTGCGCGTGGTGACAAATGGTTAATGGAAGAGTTTCCAAACGCCGATCCTCGTTTTAGAAGCTTAAAACTGGCGACTGCCGATAAATTCAGTGTTGAAGCGCGTTTCTCCGGCCCAGATGTCGAGGTGCTTCACGGCTTATCAGAGCAAGCTAAAGCGATCTTTGCTCGTCATCCAGACACAAAATACGTGCGTGACGACTGGCGACAAAAGAGCAAGGTTCTAGAACCTGTCATCAACCAAGACAAGATGCGCTTTGCGGGTATTAACCGTGCCGACATTGCATTCGCGATGAAACGCGCGTCAGAAGGTATGCCACTGGGTCGTATGAACTTAAACGACGAACTGGTGACGATTCAACTGCGTGGCACAGAAAGCTCAATTCAGTCGCTAGAAACTCTGCCGGTTCGCTCTCTGTTAGGCATTCACAGCGTTCCACTGGGTCAACTCATTGATGGCTTTGAGCTGACCAGTGAAGAGACCATGATTTGGCGTCGTGACCGCGTAAAAACCATCACTGCACAAGCTGGCGTTGGTCGTTACACCACTCCTGCAGCGGTAAGAAACTCGGTTAAAGAACAAATTGAATCCATCCACCTTCCCCATGGTTACCACTTGGAATGGGGCGGCGAATATTACGACGAGCACAAAGCCGTCAGCGATATTCTTAAGCAGCTGCCTAAAGCAATGCTGTTGATGGTGATTATCTTAGTGGCGATGTTTAACGGCTTCAAACAGCCAGTCATCATCTTCACCACCCTACCGCTTGCGGCGACGGGTGCAACATTCAGCTTATTGCTGTTGGATAAACCATTCGGATTCATGGCATTGATTGGCGCGGTAACCTTGACCGGTATGATCATCAAGAACGGCATTGTATTGATGGACCAAATCGAGCTTGAACGTAAAAACGGTCGCTCACTGTCTGATGCAATCAAAGAAGCAACCGTGAACCGCACAATGGCGATCTCAATGGGTGCGCTCACCACAGCACTTGGCATGATCCCGCTGCTTAGTGACCTGCTATTTGACCAGATGGCGGCAACCATTATCGGTGGTTTGGCTGCAGCAACCGTGTTGTCTCTATTTGTAATGCCTGCGCTGTACAAGCTTTTCTATCGAACCGAACAAAAGAAAACGGTAGAAGAAGCCATCAAAGACGCAGTGATCGTGCTTGATGCAACATCTCAGTCTACAAACAGCGGCACTCCAACCTCATTCAACAAGGAGCAATAAACATGTATCCATTAACGAAGTTTAAAGTGGCTCCTATTGCTCTTGCCTTGTTGCTGACAGGTTGTGCGGTTGGCTCCGATTACGAAGAACCTCAAACCACCATGGCTGAGACCTTCTTATATAGCCAAGGTGATGTGAACCAAGACGTCGTGAGCCAAAACGAGCAGCACAATCATTGGTGGACACAGTTCAATGACCCTACGCTGAATCAGTTAGTGGCCGATGTTCAAAACCAGAACATCCCACTTAAACTGGCCGCCGAGCGAATCAACATGGCGAACTCATATAAGAGCGTTGTGGAATCATTCAAAGTTCCGACCATCAATGTCGGTGGCGGTTATTACAACTACCAACTGAGTGAGAATGACTCCCTACTTGGCCCCGTATTTGGCGCTTCTGATGCGGTTGAGTCAGCGACCGGCATGTCGTTATTGGAAGCGCAACACGATGGTGGGTTCTTAGGTGCGAGCATCGCGTGGGAAATGGACTTGTTTGGACGTATCGATAAGCAATCCAACGCGGCGACAATTCGAGTTGAACAAGCCGAGATATTCCAATCGGGTTTGAATACCTTGATCACCGCCGATGTTATTCACAACTACCTGCAATATCGTGGCGCTCAAGAGCGAAAAGCGATCGCACTAGAGAACATTGCCGACCAAAAGCAGACTTTAGAACTGGTCACCAAAGTTGTTCGCAGCGGCTACGGCTCTGAGTTAGATCTTGCTCAAGCCGAAGCCATGCTTGCAGCGACTGAATCCATTGTTCCTCAACTTGAAATAGCAGAGCAAGTCCATAAACAACGCATGGCAGTCTTATTAGGCGAGTCGCTTACGAAAGTGAACCAACGTTTAGCGGGTGAATTTACCTTGCCGAGAATGAACGATGTTATTCCGACAGGCTTACCTTCTGACTTGTTAGAACAACGCCCAGACATCCGAATTGCAGAGCGTGAAATGGCAGCCATTAACGAAGAACTCGGCGCAAGCATTGCCAATCGCTATCCAAAGTTCTTCCTAACGGGCTCACCAGGTGTGACGGCGGGAAGTTTTGATGACCTATTCAGTAGCGACTCATTCGGCTGGGCGGCATCTGCAGGCATCAGTTGGAATGTGTTCGATGGCGGCCGAGGCGAAGCCATGGTGAAAATGAACGAAGCAAGGTTCCGTTCTGCTGCGCTCAACTACCAACACTCGGTAGACAGCGCCTTTGCAGAAGTCGATTCAAGCTTGTTTGCCTATGGCCGTAGCCAAGAAAACCAAAAGCGCATCGATGAAGCCACCATTGCCGTCGATAATGCAGTGAGTAAGGCAAAGTCTCTCTATAAAGCGGGCCTAGTCGATTACTTATCGGTGTTAGACGCACAAAGACAACAAAAAGCGATGCAAGATCGTCAAGTAGCCGCCAAGCTTCAAACCGCCAATACCACGATTGCCGTGTATAAAGCCTTAGGTGGCGATTGGAAAGTCGCTAATGAAACGCAGAGTGTCGAATTAGCCCGCGTAAACTAGGCTCACTGCTCTTCGTTATCTACTGAATGATGCAATAAGCGTAATAAAAAATACCGCCGTTGATTACGGCGGTATTTTTATGTGAGCACGTTATGCGTTTCGAGGGCCAAACATAATAATCGCCATACCGAGTAGTGCAACTGAGCCACCGACCAGATCCCACGTTGTCGGCTTTTCGCCATCAACAAGCCACAGCCATATCAGGGCAACAGAAATATACACACCGCCATAGGCCGCATAAACACGCCCTGTCGCGGTAGGATGAAGCGTCAATAACCACGCAAACAATGCCAGGCTTATCGCAGCAGGAATCAATAACCAAATGCTCTTGTCTTCTCTCAACCAAAGATAAGGTAGATAACACCCTACAATCTCGGCCACCGCCGTAAGTACAAAAAGACCGACCGTTTTAAATTCAATCACAACTTACCTTTATCTGTTTAAATGCAGAGTACACTGTTAATACTTACGCTTTGTTAGCCCAGTAAAACCAAGCCTTCACTAAACGCATGTTCAGTATTAATTGATATTTCCAGAGCTTATCTGTTTGATAAACTGGCCTCATTCACTACAAGAGTGAGCGAAAAATGATTCATATATCCCAAGTACTAACGTTAGTCGAAAAGCAGCTTAAGTGCTTACAACCTAAAGAAGCCGTGCACTTTAAAACGTACAAAAGAGACCGTGGTTTTCTGCTTTATTGCCTCGATAACGGACAGTTTCAGATCATTGAAACGGGTTACTACAACCATGCATATACAAGTGATGTAGCAAGCACTCGAAAACACGTTAAGAAAGTTTTGAAACGAGAGTTTCCAAGAAGCAATAAGGTATGGGTTGAGTACTATCAAGCTGTCGATGATCCATCCAACGTTAATAGCGCCCACACACCACAGATGCCCCTGTTTTAGTTTCAATGGAACATAACACTGGTTAGACAAATGCTACTTTGGCGCTTCTGACTCTGTAAAATTGGTTTTAAAAGTGAAGGCATACGGCGTATCACCGATTTCTCTGAGGTGTTCAAGTCGCTCTATCGCTTCTTCGAGTGTGGGAATATGGTCTTCCTCGATCCACCAAAGAACATAAGTATCTTCAGGTAAACGATGAAACCAATCCCCCTTTCGGCGCATGAAATCACGGTGATGTGTGCGGAACATGAAGTTCTTTAACGAATCCACAGAGTCCCACACCGACATGTTCACGATCATATTAGGATCATCGAAAGCTTGGATGTTGGTGGCGTCACCAGATTCATCTTTCAAACGCCAAACGAACCCTTCACTGCTTTCTGCAATTCCATTAACCAACTCTAAGTTATCGACAAACTCTTTGATTTCTGGCGCATCTAACGGGTATTTTGCCAGAGCGATATTCAACTGAGCTAATTTCATAACGTTTCTTCCTTGATAAATTATGAGTAATAAGCGACGTTTTGTTAGGCGTTCTTACTCAAGTAAACCCTAACAAATCCAAACTCTTCGTCGGTTTCTTCCCTATCAATCGACCAACCATTTTTCAGATAAAAATGAATCGCTTGCTCATTACCTTTGAATGTTTCAAGACGATAATGTTCATGACCCAATGTGCTCATCTCGTTCTCAACATGCTTGAGAAGAGTCGCACCAAAGCCTGAACGTTGAATGTTCGGGGAAACCATTAAGATATGTACGAAGTCATTTTCAAACGCACAATAACCTTGAATCTGATTATTTGATTCAAGCACGACACAATTTGAGAGTTGTTTCTCAACTTCTTTATCAGACTCACCACTGTTGATGAACCAATCCACGCCTTCGTCGCCCAAAAATGAACGGTAGCACGCATTGATTGTGTCTCTCGCTAGCTCTTGGATTGACGCTAAATCAGATGCTTGGGCTTTTCTAATATTTTCCATATAACCTTCTTCTCGCGAATAACGCTTCGCTCAATAGTAAGCAACGCGACTACTGTACCTAAAATATGGTGCCGTAAACACTAAAGTTGAATCAAACTGGTGATATTAAGCATTGGGAATGAATGCAAACGCAGATATAGCTTGAGTTAAGGAGCAAAAATTAAGAACTGAGAGCTCAGAGTTAATAATTAAGAGTTAAGACGAGAAAGCTTATATTCATAGAAAACCACGGGACTTTCATCAGAGGCTTGCTCAACAAAACTTAGCTTCTTAAGTAAGTGTGCAGAGGCGATGTTTGAACGATCGACACCGCCAATCAGTGTTGACCATGACTCCGTTTTAGCGACTTCCGTGATGAAACCCTTCAATAACTCACTCGCTAAACCTTTGCCCCAGAACTCTTCTGCAAGCAAGTAGCCAATATGAGCATCACTTTCCTCTTCCACATAAGCGAACAGAAAACCAATCAGTTGATTATCGTTGGATTTCACTTGAAGTAAGCGGCTCTCCGACAACATTCGGTCGAGCCAAATTTCAGCCAGTTCACCTGACACAATACCGTGAAAGTATGGTGGAAGGTTTTCAACTACTGACGGGGTTAGAATACCAGGTACTCGCTCAAGCAGAGCCGAAAGTTCAGGAACAGTAAGTTCACCTGCAACTTCTTCTACTTTTAGTCTTTGAGTTTCAAACGAGATCGCCATGTGTCCTGCCTAGTTCGATAAAAATGTGGATTATACACCTGAGTTCTCGTATTGGCTTCGTTTCCAAACCAAAGCAAACTAAAGAACAGCCACGCCTTCAACTTCAATCACAGAGTTCACATTAGCGCGCTCGATTATCTTGAGTAACGTCGTTTGGATTAGCTCATTATCTCGGATTTCGGTTTCACAAGAAAAACGCTCTTCTTGAACACCATCGCCCTCACCCAACATAAATTGAACTGCGACTTCCGTTGCGAGATCTTTGGTCGTCCCATAATACGCTAACGTGATTTTTGGGTATCCGTGGTCGCCCTTTTTAACCTGCTTTGCGATACGTTTCTTGGCTTTATCTAAATTCATGCAACTTCCTTTTAAGTCTGAAATACAAGGTGACTAGAACACCTTTTAAACGGTAAGCAATACAATCAGCGTTGGTTATCGAGTTTCCCTAGCCTCTTGATACTAATCAAGATGGTACAGTCTTAGCACTTTAAAGAGTGATAGCTAGAACACAGAAAACCTGTTTAAGAAATATAATGACAGCGCGTAAGAATTACGCGCCAAGAAGCGGCAGGTGTTTTCGTTGTTGATAAGTTAAGGCTAACTCTAAACACTGCTTGATTGGTGCCTTGGGAAGTGGTTCAGTTAGGTTCAAGACGATTGCCCGATTACCTTGAAATGCCAGTGTGCCATCGTGCAATTCTCTGAATGTGTCGATTAGCTTTGTTTGACAGTTAAAGAACAAGTAATAGTTGTTTGGTGATTTCAATTTCCAGTCGATTCGAATTGGGCTGCCCGTCTTAACGCTGTAACTTGGTTCGCCCCATCTCAGAGACTCTTCGACTTCACCTAATTCCAAATCAGATGAAAGCTCAAATATTAACGAACGCAACTCTTCAAGTCGGCTTCGAACATCATCGGGATACTCGTCGAAATGTGTTTTGATTGCTCTGTCCATTCAACCTCCGATTCATTTGTTGTGATATTAAAGTGCAGCTCACTTAAAGCATAGAACCTTAAACAATAGCCCAACTTAAAACAAAAAGTGCCAAGCCTAATAAATCACTTTTCGGTTATCTGTTCGTTAGCGGTTTTCAAGGCCAGCTTTAAACTGTCTGTATCCTTACAACCAATGTAAACATGCTTTCGATTGCTTAGGCTTAACTTCAACGCGGAACCTATCGATGCATTATACAACCATCCATCGCTCAGCATTCGGATACCAATACCTTGATACCACTTGCTTTGATAGAACGATGTCTCGGTAATGTCTGACACTTCTACATTCTTACGCCAAACACCAAAGCCGAAATACCAGCTTAGTACATTGTCTTTGACCTCAATGGTCATGGAGAAAAAGAGCAAAGCAATTAAACCATTGATGGCGTGAGCGATTAATGTCCCGGGGTTATTATCCGAGGTAACGACAATGAAAGCACTTATCGCAAAAAGGATGAGCAGCAATCCCTTGTTGAATTCCTTACTATAAAACACGGCGACAACTCCTATAGACAACGAACAACCCACTAACTAGCCAACAGTTATCTTACTGCAGCCTTTCTAAATAATCGTAGCAAGTAATGCAGGCATACTCCCACAACCAAACCAAGTAGCATCGCCTTGATACTACCAACCCAAAGTATCAAACCAGAATAACCTTGTCCCGGGCCTAAGCCTTGTTTATTAATCACATCGACGAACATAAATCCGTTCCACAGCACATGTAGTGAGGCTGTAAATCCATGCACACAAATTGCGACGGTTCCAAGTAACTTGTACTCGCTAATGACTGGTGCGCCACAAAAAATGACAACAAGCGCAAAGGTCAAAATCAGAGGGCCCGACAGTACTAAAGTGAGTGTGATTACTTCAACGTGGCTCTCTATGCCATAACTGTATGTACAAAATACCATTGTCATTGAAAACAAAAGCGAAATGAGTGCGAACCATAGCGTTCTATTCATTGGGGTTCCCTGCCTTATAGTGGGTTTAGGACAAATTTGATAATCGACAGGAAGAACTAATTACCAAAAATACGGCATGAGAAATGCCCTTGTTAAACGACTATTCGATGGACGACTCAGACTTACACAAACCCAATGTAACGTGAGACTTAGAACACAAGCTAGATAACAAAAAGGCCACTCACCTTCGCACCTGACTACATACCTTATTGAGCGCCCTGTTGAACCCAAATAACATTTTCATTTGAAGTGGGAATCTCAAACCAAGACCAAAACAGATCTAACATTTCAGGTGTCATTTCATAAGACTTACATTTGAGATCCGAGTTACGGTTAAATGCCCTCTCCTTACAAGTCTCAAACGGGACATCAAGGTAGTGAACTTCGCTGTCCACGCCTAGGTTTGATGCCCAACTTATAAAAGAATCTCGGTCAGACTTACGCCAAAAACCAAAGTCAAAAATTACCGGAACTCCCAAGGAAAACAGCTGCATTGCAGACTCTTTGAATAAACCTTGTAACGTAGCCAGCCGGCGATTAAAAACTTCGCGCTCCATATGCTCGCCATACAAAGGAATCATCCACTCATCGATCGAGAAACGAAAGGCGCCATGCTTTTCTGCAAGCGCTTTCGAGTAAGTTGTTTTACCCGATCCAATAAAGCCAGATACGAAATAGATTTTAGTCATGATGCCCCATTAGTCTGCTTGTTACGCATGATTCTTTCTTTTAGAAGTGTACCAATACTGCTCACTACAAACGTAAAAGCAAACGCCACCATTGGCCGATAGAAATCAAACGTACCATCCGTCATAAAAAAGTACTGATGAATGGCGACACCAAAGCCAACCCCTAATGCCAGCTTCAAATTCTTGAAAATTCCTTGATTCATATTCATTCCCTCGTAGAAAGCAACACTATGTATGGGTGTGAGTGACGTTATGACCAGATCTTAAATCATTGTGAAATATACGCTTAAACTGAATACGCCAAGCATTGGATCTACTAGAACGCTTTGCATATTGTAACTTAAGGGGCTTTCGTTTCGATGTTTAACTGTCCTGCCAAACCGGCTTCACGATGAATGCTTAAAGCCTTGAACTCTTCCGACGATGTCATTTCAATAAGAGCTTGTCTTGATGGATACCTGACTATTACAAACGAATCCCAAAGGTCTTCAACCTGACCTAGAATTAGACCCGTAATTTCCGAATAGAACACCACTTTTGCACCGTATTTCTCAAGAATTTCCGCCATTGGATGACCATACAAATCGTATGCTTCCCTGCCCGTTAAAGTTGTCTCTCGACCATCTGCATATTCCGCTTTTTCTCGAAACTTAAACAAGTTTAACAAATGTATTTCACCAGAATCAGGCGAAGATTTTAATCTTTCCATCTGGCTATTTGATGGATAAAGTTGATTAAGAACTTCCATTTCTCCTCCTTGAACAGAAAAATTCAAACACAGTATAATTCGATGCATACTGAATGATTCTTAAGCAATTTATTAGCTCTTGCACTCATTTTAAGGTAATGCTGAACCTCTCATTGTTTACACCACCAATAAATATAAGAGTTTCGAGTTGATCGTTATGCACCAAAATCGTTGTATTTATCTCACGACTTGATTTATTTGACTTATTTTCTAAGAGTACTAGCACATCTACTATGTAATCTGTGTCTTCCTTAGTAACTGAGCCAGAAAATTCTACATTTTCATCGTCATTACTTCTCGTAATATCAAACTTTCTATCTTTCCGAATTTCCGCCGAGACAGACGAATCACCATAGGTCAAAGTCATTGATGTTGGATCTACACTTTGGCGACCTAAAGCACTAAATGCGACTAAAAGCATTGGGAGTATAAATTTTGATGAATATTTCATTTTCTAACTTCTATTTATTTACACAAAGAGAGCTAACGCCAGCTTAAAAGGGGGATGAATGTGTGCAATGTTTGAACGGTAGCAAATACGCACTCATTGGTGTCGCTCCAATAACACGGAAAGTGGGCGCTACAAAGGTAAGCGCGTAATCCAAGGCGGTCGAGCGCAAGTACGCACATTGTTATATATGGCAATGATGTCAGCCATGCAATGTAACCCCCGTATTCAAAGCAACTTATGCTCGACTTGTAACTGCCGGAAAGCCTAAGAAAGTCGCAATAATCGCGTGTCTTCGAAAGATGCTTGTGACTCTTAACTCTATGCTGAGAGGTGGCGCCATGTGGGATGGAAATACAGCCAAAAACTAATCATTGACGCCATAGTCGTTTGTTAGCAGACAGCCTACAACGCTAGTTTGAACCCTTCATGCGTTGCTTTGAATCCAAGTTTCTCATAGAACCTGATGGCATCAGGCCGCTGTTTGTCACTTGTTAACTGAACCATTGTACAGCCTTTGTTTTTTGCCAGTTCGATAGCGTGTCCAAACATTTGCTCACCGAAACCTTGTCCACGATAGTCACTATGGATTCGAACACCTTCGATAAGACAACGCCAACTACCAATATGTGTAAGATACGGAATAAAGGTTAGTTGAAGCATCCCGACTAGAGCTCCCTCCAGTTCAACAACCAATAATTCGTTGTTTGGGTCGCGTGCAATCGCTTCGAACGCTTCAATGTAGCCACGATTCAACGGAATAGACGCATCTTCTCTTTTACTACCAAGTGGGTCATTTGAAAGCAAAGCAACAAGACTTTCCAAATCTTCAAATTCAGCTGAACGATACTTTAATTCCATCTATAAATCCTTTTTACTTCTGACTGCTAAAGCCGCATTTAAGCACGAGCAATGCGACGACAAAGCTAAACCATACCACCGTAAATACCGAACTCAACCATGCTATGGAAAATGACATGCGTGGGAATCACCTTAAACGCTTGTTTTATGAAATTAGTATGCGAATTGCACTTTATTGCTAACAACCATTTTGGTGTTATCTCTAAGTGGGTTGTTTTGCTCTACAACAATGAAAGCATTCTTGTTTTCGTAGTCAATTTTTTCAATCTCAAAACTATCTGAATCTACAACTCTTCCAGTGTGTCCATCAAAAACACTGATGAACTGCCCTTCTTGCAACGGTTTGTCTAAAGTGAACTTCACAAGTAACTTGTCACGAAACGAAAATGAGTCCTTTAATTTGACAACATTAACTTGTCCTGGTTCTGAATTGTGATAGTCAACTCCCAGATTATACGTCTGGTCGGCAACGCTAAAGTTAATGATGATAGGGGTTGTAATTCCTTGTTCCTTATTTTCATCCAACATGAGAGCGTCAGATACTGTCGATTGTTTTGGTGACGTGTTTGAATGCTTAATATGCGTTGCATCGGGTTTTGGAGCGGATAGCGAATCTGGCTCTGATTCAACAGTTAAAGCCTGCAATTGAACCCTCAATTTGTCTATCTCGGCATCCTTTGAAGACAGTTGAGCATAATAACTATCCTCAAGCTCTGTTAGCTTTCCTCTTAGACGGCGCGATTCTTCGAGTGAAAGTGGAGTTTCATCCTCGACACTGATGCGTATAGACTTTAGTGCTCTTTGCTGTCGCTGAGAGTAACCATAAACGTACTTAGCAGGTATAGGGTAAAGAAAAAGATACGCTAAGGATGTGATAGTGGGACCAATGAACAATACCCAACTAGCCGATAGGAAACTACTCAAATGAGAGCGCATAAAGCTCAACTTGTTCATTACTGGGATATTAGAAAGAACGACTAAAATGATCTCCCAGTTCCACAGACACCATGAAATAAGAAAAGCACCGAACAAAGGACTAGCTGTTCTTTCATAGAGAGTTACTTTCGTTGAATTAATTAGATCTTGAATCATGCTTTACTATCTCATTGTGTATCTTTCATATAACGCCAAATTAAGGTGTGAACAACGCTAACACCTGACCTAAACCATTGTGCCATAATCACTAAACTTACTTGAAGTGAGAGCGCCAAGCGTTATGAATCACTATTAAATTTATTGTTATATGCGTACTCATTTAGACCACTGAAATTACAACGCGCTCGTTGTCCGCTGTATCTTCCACTTCCAGTAAAGTTCCTTCCGTCTTAGCACCCTTTAACGCATTTACTAAGGCTTCTAGTTGTTCACCATTTTCGTCGAATTTAGACGATATGTTGTGAGGTATTATATTCGCTACGACTTTGGCCAAACCAAGGGGAATATACAAGCTGTCTTGCAACTCACCTGAATCACAAGAATAAGTATCGATTTTTAATTTACGCATACTGGGACTCTCGCAGACTATATGAATCAACTAGAATACGTTACCTTTGAAATATATCTGTGAGCGAGATTAAGGGTTTGAAAGCCTAGAGCATATAACGAATGACATGGATTCCCCCTACCGAGGATCTGCCACACTTATGTAGTACTTAAATGCATCGGAGGTACCATGTGTGATTATTCTTATTTCTGTGGTATCGGCTTAGTTAAAAAAACACTTCAGTCTTCATGCCGTAGACCAAAATGTTAAGGTAATACTTCATAAGTCAGTAACCCACTCGACGCTACTGACTACAATAGAAAATATGCAGTCATTGGTGTCGCTCCAATAACACGCGCAAGTACGCATTGTGCTATATATGGCAATGATGTCAGCCATGCAATGTAACCCCGTATTCAAAGCGACTTATGCTCGACTTTTAGCTGCCGGAAAGCCTAAGAAAGTCGCAATAATCGCGTGTGTTCGAAAGATGGTTGTGACCCTAAACTCTATGCTGAGAGATGGCGCCATGTGGAATGAAAGTACAGCCAAAAACTAATCATTGACGCCATAGTCGTTTGTTATGCGTATCTATCGACAAGCTCCGCCACAAAAGGCCAAGAGTAACGGCAAAGTTCAACATCTCGATCTCTACTTGGAGATTTACCTCCGTGAACGAGATTGCAACGAACTTGGTATGCAATCATGAGTATTGATTTCAATTTTCCTATAAAGCTATCGGACTCATTGTATGCATTAATATCAACCTGAGTATCTCTTTCACTATTCCTCAGATTTATAACAGCTTGAGACATAAAATACGCAATCTCAGTGTCATGCAGGTTTATTATCTCCTCAGCATCGCCCTCAGTAACATTGGCGTCAACAAAATTACTGATAGAGTTACGCTCACTATTAGACGGGTAATTGTTGTATAAATTGTTAAACCCTATCCAACAACTAGAAAAAGAATCCATAGGATCTTCGTGGTTTAGGCTTCTATCTAGCCATTCACTTGCTGTCATTTTTACCTCTCTGAAATACGCATAACAGCTCTTAGACCGAAAAATTCTGCATTTAAATATAGAACTTTTCTATCTAGTTTCATATGCACAGCAATTTACCACGATTAGTCACAGCATTTCAGTGACTTAAAACATAGATAGACTCATTGAATGACAAAGTGCAGAATATTTCCATATAGTATAAATCTCCAAAACCCCGCCTTGCTGGATATAAACACAGTACCCATACACGTCCCCCAAACACAAAAAAGCCTGCCATCTATGGGAACATAAATGGTAGGCTTTATACGTTAATTAAGCTTGTGGGTAGCTAGCTTACGCGGCTTCGAATGCGAGGGCCTTCTTCTCTACTTGGCGGAAGATCAGCGTTAGTATGCCGTTTACTGCTAAGTAGAATGCGCCAGCAATGCCGAACACGGTTAGCGTGTCGTAGGTTTGGCCGTTGATACGCTGAGCGTAGCCCATCAAATCCATGATGGTGATGGTGCTTGCCAGTGACGTGCCTTTGAAGACTAGAATCACTTCGTTCGAGTAAGCTGGAACAGCGCGGCGTAGAGCGTATGGCAGTAACACTTTAAGCGTTGCTACTTTGTCCATGCCAAGTGCACGACATGCTTCCCACTGCCCTGCTGGAATTGCGTTGAATGCGCCTCTGAACAGTAGCGTGCTGTATGCGGCAGTGTTCAAAGCTAATGCTAACATTGCACAGAACCAAGGTTGGCTTAACCAAGCCCACATGAAGCTTTCACGAATCCAATCGAACTGACCCGGCCCGTAATACACCAAGAAGATCTGCACCAACAATGGTGTGCCGGTGAACAGCGTGATGATGCCACGAGTGAACCAGTGAATCGCCGGTATTCTTAGGATTAGCGTTACCGTCATCAGCAGTGACAAGATACAACCAACAAGTAATGAAGCGCCTGTGAGTTGCAGACTGGTCACTAAGCCTTCAAGCATTTGAGAGAGGTATTGTTGATTCATGCCATTGCCCCTTTGTTACCCAAACCTTGAATAGAGAACTTGCCATCAATCACTTTTACCAATCTTTGTGTGATTAAAGTGATGACCAAGTAGATAGCTGCTGCTGTCGCGTACCAAGTAAATGCTTCGTGCGTTGCAGCGGATGTTAGTTGTGCTTGTTTCAGCAAATCTGTTACGCCAATTAGCGATACTAATGCAGTGTCTTTTAGTAACACTAACCATTGGTTGGTTAACCCTGGTAGCGCGTGTCTTACCGCTTGAGGTAACACGATACGAAAGAATGCACGAGACTGAGAAATACCAAGCGCGCTTGCTGCTTCTCTCTGCCCTTTGCTTACTGCTTTTAATGCACCACGCAAGGTTTGCGAAGCGTAAGAAGCAAAGATAAGTGACAGTGCAACAACACCAGATAAGAACGGGCTCACTTCTATGAAGTCGCCAGTGATCATGAACAGAACTTGTGTCGAACCAAAGTAGATAAACAGCACGACCAGAATTTCTGGTAAACCACGAACAATCGTCACAAATGCAGTCGTTGGCCATTTGATTGCAATACGACGAGACATCTCACCACTTGCAAACAAAACTGCTAGAACCAATCCAACCAATAGGCTTACGAACGCAAGCTGAACAGTCATCCAGCTTGCTTCGACGAGCCCTAAAGAGTAACCCGTTAATTCCATAAATTACTTACCGAAGTACTTGTTGAAGATCTTGTCGTATTCGCCGTTCGCTTTTACTGCTGCAAGTGCAACGTTAAGCTGGTCTACAAGTTCTTGATTGCTCTTGTTTACTGCGATACCAAAGCCGTTACCGAAGTACTCTTGGTTTGTTACTTGGTCGCCAACGTACGTTAGGTTGTCTTCTTTCTTGAACCATTCTGCTACAACGGCTGTGTCACCGAATACAGAATCGATACGACCGTTTTTCATGTCGATGAATGCATCTTGGTAGCTTGAGTAAGGTACCGCTGTTACGCCAGTCATTTGCTCAAGTAGGAAGCTCTGGTGAGTAGAACCGTTTTGAACACCAACACGCTTACCTTCTAATGCTGCTTGGTCTGCTACTTTGCCTTCAAAAGAGATGAATGCTGCAGAGTTATCGTAGTAAGCGTTAGAGAAGTTCACTTGTTGAAGACGCGCTTCAGTGATGTCCATTGCTGAGATAGCGGCATCGTAACGTTTGAATTTAAGCGCAGGGATCAAGCTATCAAATGCTTGGTTGTGGAAAGTACATGTCGCTTTCATCTCTTCACAAAGTGCGTTTGCTAGGTCTACGTCAAAACCTTGGATTTGGTTGTTCTCATCCATGTATTCGAATGGTGCGTAAGTTGCTTCCATTGCGAATTTGATTTCTTCTTGAGCCGCTGCGTTGAAAGAAGCAAGGCCGATAAGTGAAGCTAGTAGAATCTTTTTCATTTTGTTACTCCGAATACTGTGTAATAGCGGCCTGTGGCCATTCTTATAATTTGATTGTTTTAATTGATGTTGTGTTTAGCTAAATCTAGTGAGTCAACTTTCTTTAAATACGTGACTTACTTAATGAGTCAAATACTCGGCAAACTCAGGTGTCTGCGGATTAACGAATGAATCGCTGGTGCCGTGTTCAACGATGTACCCTTTCTCTAGGTACAGAACGTGGCTAGCAATCTTCTTCGCGAAATCGACTTCGTGCGTCACGACCACTTGGGTAATGCCCGTTCCGCTCAATCCTTTAATGATGCTCACGACTTGGTTGGTGATTTCAGGATCAAGCGCCGCTGTTGGTTCATCAAACAACAACACATCCGGTTTCATCATCAGCGCACGTGCAATCGCAACACGCTGTTGTTGACCGCCAGACAGTTGAAGTGGCCAAGCGTCTGCTTTGTCGGCAAGTTGAAGTGTCTTTAGTACTTCTTGAGCTTGCTTAATCGCTTCTTGCTTATCCAAACCCGCAACTTTGGTTGGTGCTTCAATCAAGTTTTCCATCACCGTCATGTGTGGCCATAAGTTGTATTGCTGGAACACCATGCCGACTTTACGACGAAGTTTAAGCCCCTGCTTCTCTTGGATTTGGCTTGAAAAATCGAATTGCTCGTTCGCAATGTCTAATTCGCCGTTGTCCGCGATTTCAAGCAGGTTCAATACACGCAGTAATGAACTCTTGCCCGCGCCACTTGGGCCAAGCAATACCAAGGTTTCGCCACTCTCACAGTCGAAACTGATGTCGTGAAGAACTTGGGTATCACCGTATGATTTGTTGATGCTCTTTACTTGAATACTCATGCCACAATACTGCATTAATTGTCATTTGTTAGTTATTCTATTCAATCCGAGGTTTTATGCAAGAAAAATGTATAAAAAACTACTTTGTTGAATTTTTGTAACAAATATTGCGCAAAAAACAGTCGCTATAACTGGTCTTACAACCAGAAATCGCAAGTCATTGATAAAGCTAATATCGAGATAAATAGCAAACGTTTTGCTATCAATTTATAAATCATCGCTCGATTACTAACTTATGAGCGCACTCTCCTATTAACGCTAATTTACTTGCATAAAAATTAGGGTTAAATCCCCCACTTTCCTATTAAACTGACTCGATAGGAATGCTTATTTTTCCTTTAAGGTCGTTTCGAATTATTCACTAAGTGGTGATGAAATATTGGAAATTGAGTTTCCTGGGGAGCGTCACAGCGCAATAAATGCTTTAATGGGTTCTATTCTCAACAACAATGACTTCCCAGCGAACAACGCGCAGTACAGGCAATAAGTCATAAACCATAAGCAATTAGCCATAAGCAACAAGCCATCTATTTTTAAAGCGACAACACATTAAGGCAGTCATATGCAAAACGATGTCTCTTCTACGCTCGACTCAAACCAGCGACAGACTCAAAAGAATCCCGATGCCAAACCTGAGAAAAAAAGCCTCAGTATTTTGTTTGAGCTGAGTAAATTCATTCAGCCTTATAAAGGTCGTGTTATTGCCGCGTTGATCGCGTTGATCTTCACAGCGAGCTTAACCCTCTCAGTCGGACACGGTATTCGCCTTCTTATCGACCAAGGTTTTAGCCAACAATCACTCTCAGATTTGGGCAGCGCAATTCAGTTCATCATGGTCGTGGTCGTGTTGATCTCGATTGGTACTTTCTTCCGCTTCTATTTGGTTTCTTCTGTTGGGGAACGTGTGAGTGCGGACATTCGCTTATCGGTTTTCAATCATGTCGTCACACTGCACCCGAGTTACTTCGAAACCAATGGCAGTGGCGACATCATGTCGCGCATTACAACGGATACTACTCTGCTTCAAAGCATCATTGGTTCATCGTTCTCTATGGCGATGCGCAGCGCGTTGATGTGTATTGGTGCGATCATCATGCTGTTTGCGACCAATATTAAGCTGACGTTGATTGTATTGGCCTCGGTGCCGTTTATCTTGATTCCGATTCTTGTGTACGGGCGTCGTGTAAGAGCCCTATCTCGTCAAAGCCAAGATTCGATGTCTGATGTGGGTTCTTACGCAGGTGAAGCGATTGAACACATTAAAACCGTGCAAAGCTACAGTCGAGAAGAACAAGAGAAAGCGTCATTCGCGGTAGAAGTTGAAAAGGCTTATGAGATTGGTCGTCAGCGCGTAAAACAGCGCGCGATTCTTATCTCTGGCGTTATCGTGATTGTGTTCAGTGCTATCGCAGGCATGCTTTGGGTTGGCGGCAGTGATGTTATCAACGGCACCATGTCGGCGGGCGATTTAGCCGCGTTTGTGTTCTACGCAATCATGGTTGCTTCATCATTAGGTACGATTTCAGAAGTGATGGGCGAACTGCAACGCGCGGCAGGCGCGACCGAGCGATTAATCGAGATCCTACAAGTTGAAAGCCATATTGTTGCGCCAGTTGCGAATCCAACTTCGCTTGCTAACGTAACGCCAGAAGTCGCATTTGATGATGTGACCTTCTGTTACCCATCAAGACCGGATCAGCCCGCAACAAGCAACCTCACGCTCACTGCCCATGAAGGTAAAGTATTGGCATTGGTTGGCCCGTCTGGCGCAGGTAAAACCACCCTGTTCGAACTGCTGCAACGTTTCTACGACCCACAAGTGGGTAAAGTGACGTTAGGCGGCGTTGAACTAAATCAGTTTGATCCTAACGAGCTGAGAAAGCAGATGGCATTGGTGCCGCAGCAACCTGCTCTGTTCAGCAACGATGTGTTCCATAACATTCGTTACGGCAACCCGCAGGCAACAGACGAACAAGTTATCGAAGCGGCGAAGAAAGCACACGCGCATGAGTTTATTCAAAACCTACCTGATGGCTACAACAGCTTTCTTGGTGAGCGTGGTGTAAGGCTTTCTGGTGGACAGAGACAACGTATTGCGATTGCACGTGCCATCTTGAAAGATCCAAATATTCTATTGTTGGATGAAGCAACCAGCGCACTAGACAGCGAAAGTGAGCATCACGTACAACAAGCGTTAGAAGAGTTAATGCGTGGCAGAACGACGATCATTATCGCCCATCGATTATCAACAATTAAACACGCCGACCAGATTGCAGTGCTCGATAACGGACAGCTAGTAGACATCGGCGACCACCAGTCTCTCATCAACAGCTGCGAATTGTACCAACGCTTGGTTGAGCTGCAATTCAAACACCTTAGTGCGTAATCATTGAGTGGATGTGCAACTAAGTCACTGACATTGTGTGGTTTCAAGCTTCAAAAACTTAAATCACACGTGTTGCAGTTTTGTTAATTTAGCGGTAGGGTTTTTATTCCAATAACAACTTATCCCTACGAAGGATAAGTCGATAACGTTAATTACACAGATAAGAATAAGAGAGTTCGCATGGAAGCACTATTATCTGACTACCCGGTAGTAACAGAAATCCCTGTCGCTTGGGGAGAAATGGACGCACTCAATCACGTTAACAACGCCGTATATTTTCGCTATTTCGAAACCGCTCGCTTAGATTTTTTCAAGCACGTTGAGTTGATGGAAGAGATGGCGATTACCAAAGTTGGCCCTGTTCTTGGTGACACTTACTGTAAGTATTTCCGCCCAGTCACGTATCCGGATACCTTGATGGTTGGCTCACGTGTTACCGACATTCAAGATGATCGGTTCACTATGGAATACGCCATTGTCAGTAAGGCTCAGCAGAAAGTGACGACCGTTGGCACCGCGACTATCGTGATGTTTGATTTTGCTTCGAACCAAAAAGCCCTGCTCTCACTGCGCTTAACCAATGAAATCGAAAAGATGAACACGTTGAAAAGCCCATGCTTCAAACAAGAAGCCGTGACGGAATAACGTATTCGCTGATTGAGAAAGACTCAGAAAGTCTCAGACATTAAAAAGGCCACTCGATTGAGTGGCCTTTTGTATATTGGTGCTAAGTGCTTATAAGCGGTTAACCGTTATAAACCTTGAACGCTCTCGACCTTGGAAGCTATAAACCTTGTACGTACTGAGCATTAGTACGAACTTCAACCATCTGCTCTAGGTTCTGTTGTGAACCTTCAACGCCGTTCAGTAGCGCTTCGAAATGCTTGATAAGCTCGACTTTATCTTTCACTTCTTTAGAGCCCGCACCGATGTTGGTTAGGTCAATGAAGAACTCGTCGAACAGACCTGAGAAGTCGGTTACTGCATCATGGTTTAAGAACTGCTCGTGGTTGTAAATGCTTGGGTAGCCACCCTTCTGTTTATCAACCGCAAAAGAGATGCCTTTCACGTTGGTGATCGTGGTCGCTTTCTCACACTTCAACATACAACCCGCTTCAATGCTTGGCTTGTTACAACCCACGGTTCTTTGGAAGAAACACTGGCGGCTGGTCATCATCAAGATTGGGTGGTAAATGCTGTAGAACAGCTTGAAGTTCTCTGGGCGACGAATATGACGAATCTGACCTTTGTTGATCTCGTTCGAAATGAATGCGCCTGCACAGTTAAGCTCTTCTTTCAGAGTAACCAGTGCGTGAGAGTTGGTTGTGTTCATGAACGGGCCTGCAACCCACTCAATACCCATCTCGTAAGCTTTGTAAGCAATACCCGTGTTGTTGGTTACGATGCGAGCTGGCTTGATCTCCTCAAGAATACGAACCGCTTCGTCGTAATCTTTACCGATCAATACCGCTGGGAACCAAGGAATCAAACGTGGGTTTGCTGCCAAGATGTCGATGTACTTGTTACAACGCTTCTTGAAGCTTTCTGGAAGTTTGAAGTAAACATCCGCGTCAGTCACGTCACACAGGTGTAAGTCTTCCACATCCGCGATAAGCATCGACATAGTCGGCTTCTCGTTCACTTTAGGGTGCTGAGGCAGCGCTGGCACTTCAACGTGCTTAATCACTTCCACAGAGCCGTTCAGAATGAAGTCGATCTCGTCTTTCAGGTCTGAAACTTCTTTAAGAGGAATCAGCAAGCCTGCATCCACTTCACTGAAGTCGTGGCTTTCTAGCGTGTGAACCGCACTCTTCACGTTTTTGAATCGCTTCTCAAGTAGCTCTTGAGTGATCGCCTTCTCTTCAACCGCTTTCAATAGCGATTTAGATTGAAGGGTAAAGTTCTCTTTAGGCGTGTTCACTGTCACCGTAAATGGTTGACCCACTTTTGCGCTGAACGACAGGGCTACTGGTGTCTTGCGAATATCAAGGAACTCGATCTTGTCACGCATTTCGTTACCAAGAACGTCTTTCGCTTGGTGAAGTTCGTTGGTCACTTCTTGAATCTGTACCACTGAGATTTCGTTGTTCTGCTCCGTCGCTTTTTCAACAGCGTAGTTCATGCTGTTGTCGCGCGGGTTATCGATGAACATGTCTTTCGTTAGGTTGCCCTTAAGGAAAGAGTTGGTGAAATCACGGTTGAATACTTTGTGCAGGTTCGAATCGTCTTCGATCAACAAACCACTTTCTACAAAGCTATCAATCTGTTTACGCCATGTGTCTACCACAGTGTAAACGTAGTGCGCGCCTTTAATACGGCCTTCTACTTTCAATGAGTCGACTTTCGCGTCAACCAATTCAGGTAGGTCGTAGTAAGCTGAGTTATCTTTCAGGTTGAGTGGGAACTTGTTGCCCGCGTTGGTGATTTCGTATTCATCACGACACGCTTGGCTACAACGACCACGGTTACCAGAGTTACCCACACTTACTGAGCTTGAGTAACATTGACCAGAGAATGCGATACACAGAGCGCCATGTACGAACACTTCGGTTAAGACATCGTGATCGTGTGCTACTTCCGTTAGCATCTTGATTTCAGGCAGGTTCAATTCACGAGACAAGTTAACACGTGTCGCGCCAATCTTAGACAAGAACTTGATCTGGCCTTCGTTGTGCGTTGTTAACTGAGTCGACGCGTGAACGTCTAATGATGGGAAATGCTTCTTAACCAGGTTGAATAAACCCAAGTCTTGAACAATGATGCCATCCACTTTGGTGTTCACAAGCTGGTTCAGCAGCTTGGTGATGCTCTTAGTCTCATGCTCCAGTAGCACAACGTTAAGAGTCAGGAACACTTCACAGCCGTATTCATGAGCAAGGCGAATCACACCATTCAATTCGTCTAACGATAGGTTAGAGGCCCTGTTACGAGCGTTGAATGTGTCTAAACCACAATAAACTGCATTAGCACCCGCTACGATGGCGGCTTTTATCGCTTCTACATCGCCACCTGGGGCTAATAACTCAATTTTTCTGCTCATTTTTGAAGTCGCTCACTTACTTATAATTTTTAAGCCGCGTATTCTACCCACATCACGATCTCTTTACCACCGTACAACACTTTTCAAACTAAATGACCTCAATAATGCCGAACGAATCCGATCTACCTATCCTTTATTCTTTGCGCCGTTGCCCTTATGCAATGCGCGGACGAATGGGCATCGCACTATCACTACAAAAAGTGTTACTTCGAGAAATCGTTACCAAAGACAAGCCTAGCGAACTATTGGCCAGTTCGCCAAAAGGAACAGTGCCTGTATTGGTGTTACCCAATGGACAAGTCATTGAACAGAGCTTAGATGTGATGAACTGGGCACTTCAACAAAACGATCCTCAAGATCTTCTACGTTCAAGCAATCCGGCGCTTAGCGAACAAGTTCAGCTGCTCATTAAAACCAACGACGAAGAATTTATTGGTCACTTAGAAAAGTATCGTGCATCGGTTCGTTACCGAAACATCGATGTTGAACAACGCCGACAAGCCTGCGAAACCTTCATTCGTCAGCTGGAAGGGCGACTCACCGATCAGCCCTACTTTTTTGGAGAAACCCCAAGCTTGGCCGATTTTGCGGTGATGCCTTTTGTCAGCCAGTTTGTGCGAGTCGAAAAGAAGTGGTTTGTGAAATCGGAATATCAAAACGTAGGACGTTGGTTAAGAGCGCATCTCGAAAGTAAGCTCTACACCCAAGTTATGAAGCAATACCCTTTGTGGAATGAAACCAAGCAAGAATGTCTTTTTGGTGGATAATGGTAATTCAAGGATAGAGAAAGCGTAGTAATCAAGGTAAGTACGTGACACTGTATCTTCTTTCTAATGATCAGATATTCAAAGGCTTAACTGGGTTTCCGTTGTCTTTTTACCGGTAACTACTGTCTCTTAACTGGAAGACAGAGTCTAAGTTAAGCCTTTTGTTCATTTCAAACTGATCACTGAATCGCAATCGAAATCTCGACTTCAGTTTCACCTTTGTAGAGTTCAAAATCTGTCGTGTAAGTTCTCACATGTGGGCAGTCTGCAGCGTTGAAATACGCCCACACCTCACCCCATAGGTCGATCACAGCTTGTGGTAATTCACCTTCAGCAGAAAACGTTAAGTACTTACCTGCCTCTATTTCGGTTTCTACAAGCGCATCTACATTGTTATCGGTAAGTGCGCTAGTACAAGCGATGACATCAAATTCACCCGTAAAGTCAGACTCGTAGTTAGTGTAAACGCCATACACTTTTGAATCCGGTGTTAATTTCGGAAATGCTTGGTCAAAAAAGACCTGCCACAATTGCCCTATCTTGGCTGTTGCTGGGTCCAGCTCATCGGTATTGGTGGTTCTTACTGAAAAACCATACGCCTTCACGGCTTCAATCATTTCTACTTTCATTCGTTTTATTCCTAAGCCAATCGACGCGTAAATCTACTAAATTTTTAAATAATCTTAACTAATCTTGTATCTCTTTATGACCACACTTTTCACAGACAAGGTGACGAGAAAACTCATCCATTGACGCGATAAACGGACCAAGGAACCAACCTTTTATCACGCCTGCCCAAAACTCACTTCGCTTTTGATTGGGCTTATCTGCAAACGCACTCTTCTTGCGAACCAATATAACGACATGCTGTGTGTCTTCTCTGCACGCGGTGCAATAGCATTGTTCTATGGTGTTATTCATTTGACAACCTATGACGTTTTGAATGAAACATGCTGAAAGTGAGGGTTGTCGACACAGACATCTAGTGTCGCTATTTGAGTTAAAACGACAAGTTGTTGCTCGCCTTGAATACTGACTTTAATACACTCTTCACGGCTGTCATTGCGCTGGGTATCTAACCCAACACATTCAATCTGCTCGCCAGACTTCAGCGTTAACTTGATTGGGTATCGGTGCATACACACAATCTCAATATAATCGTAATCGTTGCAACTAATCATAATACCCCTCCAATTCATCCACCACGCTAATGCGACACGCCATACTATGCAATATGCATATAATCAATCGTTTACCTAAATCACATTGATGGTCGTCCGTAACTAAACCTACGTTCGAATTCGGTTTAATCAAGCTTTCTCATTCACGTTTCTTCGACTCACACCTGATTATTCTTTCATTGTTAAATAATAATCGAGAACAAAACAATGAAAAACATCAACCATTTACACGTGTTAGCTTTCTTAGGTTTAGTCGCTTCAATGATGGCGTTTAATGCGAGTGCAGCCTCAGAAGTCGATGCGAGTCACTTCGCCAATGGCAAAACCAAGTATCGACAGCTTTGTCAGGTGTGTCATGGCGACAAAGGTCACGGAGACGGGCCTACTGCCGCTTCATTACCACACAAGCCCGCTAACATCGCAAATAAACTGAGCGGCTTTTTTGCCAGTCCAAGTTCTTTAGCAGATGACATTTTAGAAGGCGATGTAGAGCAAGGCATGCCTGCGTGGCAAGGTGTGATCACAAAGCAAGATGCTCTGGATATTCTGACGTACGTAGAGCTAATCCAATAGTAAACGTTGTTCCAACCGCCTTTTGAACAGATATCTCGGTTAATACTCCCCGTTCTATTGCGCTATCTATTTGATTGATTACACTCAATTTAATGGATAGTGAATAATACGGAATGTTATGACCTTTAAACCCCTAGCACTAAGTAGCCTGATACTTGTTTCTACGACGACACACGCCGTCAGCTTTATCGATGAAATTGATGGCCAACTCGATATGGGAGAATACCTCGCAGAAAATGCCTACGGTTTTCTTCCTGTTCCAATTCTCATTACAGAGCCTGCGGTAGGATACGGTGGCGGCTTCACCGGCATCTTCATGCACGAATCTGAAGAGCAAAAAAATACGCGTAAACAACTCGCCGAAAAATCCATCGATGGCGGAGCGCAACTTCTTACTCCTGCAATCACTGCGGTTGGCGGCTTTGCGACAGAGAATGGCACTTGGATGGCGTTTGTTGGTCACAAGCGCAGCTGGAAGGAAGATTCAATACGCTACCTTGGTGGCTTGGGTTATGGAGATATCAACATGACCTTCTATCGACAAAGCTCTCCTAACGCCTTGTCTCCACTCGAACCAAACGAAGGTGTTGAGCTAGGGCTCAAAGGCATGGGCGGGATACAGAAACTCCAATTTAGAGTGCCCGACACCCAATGGTTACTTGGGTTTTCTCAACAATTCTTCGCTCCCACTCTTTCACTCAATAATCACCCTAAAGCGCAAGAGATCTTAAACAATATCGGCAACACGTCACCGACCTCTTCCGGTTTAGGTTTGATCGCCGAATACGACAGCAAGAACAGTTTCTTGAATCCGACGCAAGGCTACAACTATGTCGCGGAATACCTATGGTTCGGTGATGCGATTGGCAGTGATTACACCTATCAAACATTCAATTTAGAAGGGTTGAACTATTGGGAGTTAAACAAGGAGTGGAACTTAGCATTGCGAGGACAATACAAATCATTATCGACCAATGAACGAGTGCTTTCTCCTCAATATTACCCAGACATTGAACTGAGAGGTATCGCCCGTAATCGCTATCAAGGTGAACACACGGTCGCGGCAGAAGTTCAAGTAAGCAAACAGTGGACACCACGTTGGTCAACTGCCGTGTTTACGGGGATTGGCTATGCGGGCGACAGCGATAAAGACATGTTTGATCAAAGCTCGCACGCGGCTTACGGGGTCGGTTTCCGTTACCTTATCGCAAGACGCTATGGTCTGATTTCGGGGATTGATATTGCGTTCAGTGAAGAAGATACCGCCCTCTACTTCCAAGTCGGTGCGGGTATCTAATTCATTACGCTGTGCTTACCCGATAAACTAAAGCGGCAACGATGAGACAAAGCGCTCAGGGAACAGTAATTACTTGAGCGCTTTCCAGTATTGGTAAAGCCCATCGATATCTGAAGAACACATCAACGACATTGCGCCTTTGATCTGTTCTTCGCTCCATTCCCACCATTTCATTTCTAACAACTGAGCGATTTCAATTTCATTGAAACGAAAACGGATGTGACGCGCAGGGTTTGAACCAACAATCGAGTATGGTGCGACGTCTTTAGTCACAACCGCTCGACTTGCGATAATGGCTCCGTCACCGACCTTAACACCACTCATGATCATGGCTTCTGTGCCAATCCAGACATCGTTACCAATCATGGTATCACCAGAGCGTTCAAAGCCGTCTATCGCGCCTTCAAACTTCTCATCGTCTTGATAGAAGAACGGGAAGGTACTCACCCACTGATTTTGGTGGCCTTGGTTGCCCGCCATCATAAACACAGCGCCGGAACCAATCGAGCAGTAGCTGCCAATGATCAGCTTATCGATGTCGGTTCTATCCGGTAATAGGTAGCGCGCACAGTCATCAAAACTGTGGTTATGGTAGTAACCCGAGTAATAGCTGTGCTCGCCCACGATGATGTTTGGGTTGGTCACTTGTTCTTTAAGTGACTTTCCCACAAACGGGCTTTCAAAATAGTTTTTCATGTTTGTACTCTTAGTTTCGTTCTTTTAGTTAGGTACTTGTGTTTCGTGTTGCTGGTTATAACTTGTTTATCTTAGTGTAAAGGCAAACGTGCCCTATCGACCGCCTGCAATATCAATAAACGAGCCGGTGACATACGAAGCTTCGTCTGATAATAACCAAGCGATAGAGTTAGCGACTTCTTCTGGTGTACCACCTCGTTGTAACGGTAACTGCGAAGCTAGTCTGTCTACGCGATCAGGCTCTCCGCCGTCTGCGTGCATCTCAGTATAAATACAACCTGGCCTTACGCCATTCACTCGGATATTACGTGAAGCCAATTCAAGCGATAAGCCTTTGGTGAGTGAGTCCATCGCACCTTTTGATGCTGCGTAATCCACATATTCAAACGGTGCGCCTGTGCGAGAAGCGGCAGACGATACATTCACAATCGAACCCGCGCCATCGGCTTGTTTGATAAAGGCTTTACTGCACAGAAAGCAGCTTGATACGTTGGATTTCATCACCTTTTCAAAGCGATCCAATTCAATATCAACCAATGGTGACTGGGTAAACAAGATCCCGGCATTATTGACCAAGTGCGTCACTGGGCCCAGCTTGTTACGAGCAATCTCAAATAAGGATTTCACGTCCGATTCAACAGACACATCCGCACGCACGCTAATCGCGGTTCCGCCTTGTTCACGAATATCATTAACCAACTCTTCAGCTCGCGACTCATTGTGTATGAAGTTAACGCATACAGCATAGCCTTTACTGGCCAACAATTTAGATGTCGCTGCGCCAATGCCTCGGCTTCCGCCGGTTACAATCACTACCTTGTTCAATGAAACCTCCTAATGTTTACTTATTCTGTGCAACCTGATTGTTCGATACAAACTGATCGTATCGACACAAACTAATTGTTCGACACAACCTGAACCCATTGCGATCGCCACGCCGGCGCTTCGAATGGGTCTGGCCAAAACTCAGTTTGATTTTGAATTAAACTATCAACGACCGTGTGAAAGGTGATCACTCGGTCTTTCAATACACTGTCTGTAACCGAAACGTCCGTTACTACCGTATCACCTTCACAGACAATCGAATTGAGCGTGAACTCCCAAACACCATTGGCTGGATATTCAGAGTTGATTGCCGTGAAGTTGTCGCGCCCTACCGTCAATTCAGACGACTGCGGCCAATAGCCTTCAAAATCTTCGGCTAGCCATTCACTCGCCTTTGCAAAATCATTACTGCGCATTGCATCCCAAAATCCTAATACCACTTGTTTTGGTGTCATTATTCTTCCTTAAAGTCATTCAGGTGTGGTGGTTTTTAAACGTCTGCTTCGTTATGCGTACTTAGCTTTCTATGCATACTTGCTAATGATCGTTAAAAGATCATCGACACTGTTAGCAATGTAGTCCGGCTTAGTTTGCCAATTTTCAGGCTCCGATCGGCTATAACCTGCGGCCACGGCAATCACTTTTGCATTGTTACCCAGCGCGGCTTCAATATTGCGAGCAAACTGTGTGTCCGCTTCATGGTCACCGATGTACATCAAACAAAGCTCGTTAGTCTGATCAACGCCAAATATGTTCTCGACACATTTCACACCACCAAATGGATGGGGTTTTTGGTTGCCGTTCGAGACATCGTCATAGCCCACTACCGATTTAAACAAATCGCCGATGCCATAACTGTCGAGCACGCCACGAATATTCAATTGAGAGTTTTGAGAGCAGATCCCATGTGGAAGATGAGCAAACTGATTAACCACGGTTTCCATTCCTTCAAACAAAGTAACGGCTGTTTGGTTTTTCTCTTGATGCTCTGCCCACATTCCACCAGCGATCAACATTTCATCGTGTGATAAACCGTAATAGTCGACATATAAGGCTTGCCAGTTTTTAGCACCGTGGTTGGCTTCATGATAAAGCGCTTCGCTAAGTAAATATTTAGGTAAGTTGTCGCCTGACAAGTGTGGCGCGACTAAAGAGATAATGTCTTTTGTGATTGCGATATTCTTTGGAACGGAGTTGACTAAAGTTCCATCGTAATCCCATAGGATGGCATCTAACTTCATACACTATCTCTTTGTTTCGATTAATAATTTGAATTTATCATTCATAAGCCTATTGAGGGAAATCTTATTGTCTTGAATTTCGAAATTTGTCGAATATGAGCAAAGCTAGAGAACAAACCGTTACTAGCAAACAAAAACCAAACTACGTTTGCTCACATCACTGCTTTATCAATTGCAATATATGCGTATAATCCCCGCTCCATTGCGCTATCGCCGTTAAAAATAGCGCCATTCAACATTTTTAATGAGTACCCAATGTCGAAACTATTTTTCAAAGGCCGTATCGAAACAAGACAGAACCACGTTCTTGCTGGCTACAACGTAAACCGCGATGTAAAAGCGGGTACTGAAGAATCTCCAATCGCTGTAATGGTTCAAACTGAAGCGCGCAAAGCAGAAGTTGAAGCACTAGCTGCTGAAAATACTATCTTCGTTACTGTTACAGTCAACGCAGACAAAGAAGAGAACACCATCGAGCTTGATACTCTACTGAACAAGCCAAAAACGATGACGTTTGAAAAGACCCCTAACCGTAACGACCCATGTTCTTGCGGTAGCGGTAAGAAATACAAGAAGTGTTGCGCATAAGCGCTTTGACTTGAAGAATTAAAAAACGGACCGGTAGCAATATCGGTCCGTTTTTTTATACGCTAAGGAAGCTTATTCAGCGTAAGACAAACAATTAAGCGTAAGACAAACTAAAGCCACTAAACTTGGCGAAATTAGGCGTCGCCTTAGTGCCACTGAACGTATAAAGCATCACACCCTGTTCACTGCCTACTAACGAATCAAACGTGATCACTTCCTGCCATTGTTGTTTTTCTAACGGACGGAAATGAGCGCTGACTTTTCCGCCTTGCTTGACGAGCTTAACCGACACACTAGATTCACTAAACAACAGACGTTCCTTGATCTGTGGCTGACCATTTTGTTCTACAACGAACACCAATGAACGCTCGCCCATGAACATCTCTTTGCTCACTTTAATGTAGTTGTCGTTATCCCAGTAAATACCTAAGCCGGCTTGTTCAAATGAACGGTTTGGATCTAATTGAACCGTCACTTCTGTGCTGTAATCCGAGCTAGATACTGGATGAACGAAGATATTATCAACATCAGCTGAACCCGCACCAAAGATATTGCCCTCTTGCACTTGCATCGTCAGCACGCCGTTTTCCAAAGACCAATGTTCCGGATTTTCATTTCTGATTTGCCAGTTAACGAGGTTATTCATGTTATTAGTCCTTGCTGCTAGATCATGCGTTGACGGAGTTGATAAAACACATTGTCGAGTTCATCGGCGTTTTGCTTTTGAATGCGATTAAGCTCTCTTTGTACAGAATCGTACATAAGTTGGTTATCCATGTCTTTCAATGCCGCGTAGTAATGAATGCGACGTCCCAAGATAAAGTTATTCTGGTCATTCTCACTCATCATATTGAAACGATCTATTGTCGCTAAGAACTTCGCTTTATCCTGTGGCAACTGCCCGTTCAGTTCCATCAACAAATTAATACCGTGATAGTTACCATAGTTACCCGTCACGCTGTTTAGTTTACTGATCAGTTGATATTGTTCTTCAAGCATTTCACGTTCGCTAAGTGGCGTGAACTCTCCATTCTGCACCAGTTCATCCAATTCGGTTCCAGGCTTCACAGCAAGCGACAGAATGCGTATTTCATCTGGGTTGATTTGGTTAAGTAAGGCCGCCGTTTCTTCAACATGCTGCGCCGAATATTCTTTTCCACCCAAGCCAAGGATAATGAAGGTCATCATCTTCATACCAGCTTGCTTCGCGAACTCGGTCGATTTCAAAATAGACTTCGGCGTAATGCCTTTTTTCATCAGTTTCAGAACATCAATAGACCCCGACTCCATACCGCAATAAAGCATGTTGAGTCCTGCATCACAGATGGCTTTCATCTCTTCAGGCGACTTCTTAGTCATGCTTTGCGCTCGTCCATAAGAGCTGATCTGCTTTAACTCTGGGAAGGCTTGCTTGAGTGTATTCAACACATCCAACAAGTCTTCGGTATCCATAGTGAATGAATCACCGTCTTGCAGAAAACAGGTCTCAAACTTACGGTTCTTATAGAACGCTTTCGCAGCCCAAATGTCTTTCTTAATCTCTTCAACGGGACGAATTGCAAACTCCATCCCCTCAAACAGCGTACAGAATTTACATTTGTTCCAAGGACAACCTTGGGTGGTGCGAATCAATAAGCTATCCGCTTCTGAAGGTGGACGAATAGGCCCTTGTTGGAACTGATACTGTGTCATTTGAATGCCCAATAATTAACTATTCGCATAGGCTACTGGAAGTTCATTCAATGAAAAACACGGTACAATTTGAATTATTATCAAATAAAAACGGATAATGGAAACAGAAGAATGTTGAAGTATTAAGTAGATTAAAGGCTAATCAAGGTTGTCTGGTGTACGTAAATTGGTTCCACACTTTGTACATTTATAGTCACCAGTTCCACCACTCGAAGCTAACGACGATAAAATCATTCCAAGCAACCCTGGCTTCTTTTCATGTTGTGGCGCTTTTTCGGCTTGGTTACTGAACATAGTGTACTTGTGCAGCGTCAGTTCCTTACAGTTACTGCAGAACGCTCTCGTCTTCTCACTTCCATACATAATATCTATCGCCTTAACTCAAAGCACAAACTAAACATATGACAAATATGCCACACGTAGAGTTAAATCTAAATATTTTCATGACGTTATGAGTAAGTAAGAGCGTTTTAAAGAAAAGTAAACTCTCGACTGTTAAGTGAAGTGTTGGTGAACAAAGTTATTCAATTCAGTCACGCTTCTGATGATGTAAACCTCTTTCTCTTTAGCCCGCAATTCTAACTGCGCTCTAAAGTCGTCATTCCAAAATTTAGGACACAGTTTTAGTGTCTTATAACTTTGTATCGTCCCTTTTATAACTGAACTTCCATCAGGCCAGCCTTCAGGTTTAACGAATAGACCTTTGAGCATTCTCTTGGTTACAAACCAGTAGCTAATTGAATAAGGAAGGTCGATATAAACCAAGGTATCAGCTGCATCTAAACGTGTGTTGAACGAGCCTAGAGGGCCAAAGCCATCGATGATCCAGCTTTCTGACTTAAGTATCCTCTCATGAGCCTCCTCAAATACTTCACGTTCAACAAACTCTCCGTTGGCCTTATAAACAATAGAGTCCAACTGGTGAAGCTCTATCCCTGTAGCTAGTGCTAACGCCTTGCTGACTGTGGACTTTCCACTCCCAGGCTTACCAAAAACCGCAATCTTTTTCATATGACTTCCTCTATTCAGATAAAACCCATAAGACAGCGACAAAAAACCCACCTTACGGGTGGGTTCGATAAACAAAGCGCATCAACAATCCCACCATTCCTATGGAATGATGATAATTCGTTGGTTAGATGGCGCTAAATTCAGTTTCATAAAACTACTTTTATATATTGTTGCTTAGTTGTCAACACAATGACTAATAAGCGATATCATCGTCATATCGCACCCATTAATAGTCTTAATGAGTGCTTATTGATCTTGGTTATTTTGCTTTCTTTTTCGCCACTGTCGCTTCTGATAGCTTGCTTAGTACACCCGATACTTTCTTAACGACCTCGTCACAGCCATTGATCGCGTGACGCTCTACCAAGTAATTAGGATCGTTGTAAGACAACCATACTTTCTTGTTAGAGTCTTCAGTGACTAACACCTTCTGCGGTAAATCTATCGCGACTTCTTGAGCACATTGCATTAATGGTGTCCCTACTTTCGGGTTACCAAAGATGATGACTTCCGTTGGCCTCAATTCAAGATCGACCTTACTCGCGTTTTTCTGATGGTCGATTCTCGCAAACAAGGTCAAACCTTTACTCTTGGCGATTTCTTCAAAGCGGTCAGCGGTCTCTTTCACTGAGTAATTACTTTGGTATTTAATCAAACCATCAGAAGCCGCAGCTGAAAATGATGCCGAGAGTAAAATGGCGCATAGTGGTAGTAATTTTTTCATCGTCACCTCAGAGATTTAACCTAATCAAACTTACATTCATAGCGCCACTTCTAAAATCAGCGACGTAACCCATGTCAGTATAGACGCGTTTCCATTCTCAGTTTGCAGAGAGGATCACTTTTCTAATGCGTCTTATTATCATCGCTTTAGGTTAACTCGACGCTAACCATTGGCTTTGAAGCTTGAATGTTTGGTCATCAAAATCAATAGTACCTTGCACACCTAGTGGCGTGACTAACATGGGATGGGTGTGGCAACTGTCGAAGCCATACAGGATCGGGACATTTTTACCGTTCAGCACTTCAAGAAGTACATCGAGTGGTGTTCGCCCTGTCCCTTTGTCATCAAACAGCTCATGTTTGCCGAGTACAATAGCGCCTACTTTATCGAATACTCCGCAAGCCAATAAGTGTGCGAATGAACGCTCGACCGCTTCAATACCTTTTAGTGAATCTTCGATAAGCAATATGTCACCAGACTGAATTTCTGGCATGTATTCGCTGCCCCAAATCCCGGCCATCGTACTCAGATTGCCACCAATCACGCGACCGCTGATTTGACCTCTTCCCATGAAGTTCCATTCGTTATCGTAAACTGGCTTTGCCGAATCTTGAGTTTCCCAATCGTGTTTAATGTCCGTCCAACTTTCAGGCATCGTGTACTGATGTTGATTTGAATCCGAACATAAGATGTCAGTAAATGATTGGAAGGTTTCGTCAACTAATGGCGGGAACTCACCAAATGACGCGACGAGTGCCGGGCCATAGAAAGTCACCAATCCAGTTTTGGCGTAGATGCCTAACAGTAATGCTGTGGCATCTGAATAGCCGACGATGATCTTAGGGTCGTTTCTAAGGGCATCATAATCGATGTATGGCAACAATGAGTTGCTGTTGTTACCACCAATGGTCGACATAATACAGCGCACGTCTGGGTCTCGAATGAGCTGATTGAGTTCTTCGGCTCGCGCTTGAATGGAACCAGAACGATACCCTTCTGATTCTCCAGTTAACGAACCTTCAACCAGAATGAAGCCCTGCTTTTCCAAATAACGTTTAGCACGAGCAAATCGATTAGGTGCAAAGACAGTTGCGGGCGATGACGGTGAGAAAAATCCGATTTTGTCACCGATATTTAAAGCTTTTGGGTATATCACTCGTTTGTCCTCCATAACAAAATTGGAATAATACGCCTGACTGAAACTCACTAATTCTTTAAGCGAGTTGATTTCGGGATTAGATCTCGATGTATAACCTCAACATATCTTGATGTTGAATGCCGTTTTCGAAGATAGGGTCAGGATAATGATCGATGAAATGATTCTTGATGACAGAATCGACGCGAAAGCCTGCTCGCTGGTAATATGTCAGCTGATAGCCGAATGTGCCCGTCCCTAGTTCAACGCGTTTAACCTGCTTATGAGCTAGCTGATTCAATGCGAATTCCAACACTCCAGAACCAATGCCTTGTTGCTGATGCTTAGGGCATACCGCGACGTTAAAGATCTCAACAATATTTCCACTGATTGGTTTAACAACGCAGACACCGACAATCTCGCGACCTTGCTCACTATTTTGTTTAGCCGCGTAACACCAAGATTCGCTTAGGTACGACGCAATGCTTGCTTCTGACGGATCAGCTTCAAGTAACAACGCCATTGGGATTTCGCTAAAATCGACTTCTAAGTATTCCATTTGAACCTCTAAGGCCTGAGCCTTTAAACACTATCTCCACTGTACTGTAAGAATCTGATTAGCAACAGGTTAAATCGAAAACTCCGCTTCAAAAGGTTAGATTTACATCAAATTTTCATACCCAATTAATGCCACGATTTAATCCCACATTTCTCACATTGGTACTCGTAATCACTGTCGACATAAAAACCGGGAACATTATGGTCACCTCTAAACAATAATGTCATCAGGTACTCCATCAACACGCCTAACTTCCATTGTTTCTTTTCAGATTCAGCGTCCGCTTTAGATTCAGTATCGGAAGCGTTAACAGCAAGGTGCGGGGTAAGTGCGTTGCACTGCTCACAGTGATAAGGGTGTCTAATATACGCATTATCAAGCATTTACATAAGCCAACTAACATTTATAAAGTTGATGCATACTAACAACTTATCACTCGGTTCTCTAACTTATTGTTGTCCACTAGAGTTTTATTAGAAAGAAATGAGACACAAGATAAGTGCCGTGCATCTTGAATCTACTTTAGTTGGCATTGCGGGTGTTCGATAGCAGAAAAAGTTTAGTTAAGCGCTTTAATTAGAACCGTGTATTTCCACAGGTTTACGCCATCTTCTTCAAACTCGATACTTGCTTCTCCCCCCTCTTTATCAAGAGTAAAAACCGGCATATCACCGCTAGACTCACCATATTCATAATCGCATGACATTTTGGCCTCTAATAGAATAGCGTTAGCTTCATGCTTAGAAAGAACACCCGAATAAATGCATTCTTCAGTTTGAGATGAGACTTCCTGACCGAAAGAGTGGAACTTAAAGGTTGGAAAGTTGAGTTTTGATTCAGAATCCTCGACAGTGACCGACACTTGGTAATCGATAGCTTCAATATTGTTATCGGTTGCAAATACACAACCGGAAACGCCAAGTAACAATACAGCTAAAGCAGTGGTTTTCATGTGGTTCTTATTCCTTCAACAATGGGCTTGCTACTCTGAAGTAACACTATGAATTCCCGTGTTTAATTTAAACGTTGTTAGGTTGAAACTTGTTTGCCATTCCTTGGCAAGATGGTTAACTTTTACTTTAATAGCCCTTTGTCCGCAGCACCTTCAAGTTGCACTTCTAGTTCTTTCCAGAGAGCACGACTGCCTTTAGAAATACGCTCGCCATTGAAGGTCAGTACTTTGTCTTTGGATATGTTGTGCTTCTTCCAGCTGTGACCATCGCCATGAATGTTATGAAGCAAAGGCGGCACTCTATCGATCGCCTTACCAAATCGAGCTTCTGGTGACTCACCCGCTTCGAACTCAAGCCATAAATCCAAATACTCGCTTCTTAAATGGCTCGGCAATGATTTCAGCAAGCGCTCGACACAGTTTCTCTCTTTGAGCTTGTTTTCTTCGGTTTCACTGGCATAAATGATGGTGTCTCCGGCATCGATCTCCCCAAGGTCATGAATCAGCAACATCTTCATTACTCAGGTAATATCGATTTCTTCATTGGCATAATCTTTTAACATGAGTGCGCTCAAACAGACGTGCCAACTGTGCTCTGCCGAGTTTTCATATCGGTCCAATCCAACTGGTTTTGTTTGTCGATGAACATCCTTTAATTGTTCAATTTCGACCATGAATTGCAGAATTCCTTTGATTTCTTCCACGATGAGCTTCCTTAACTTAAGTTGATGATTTATTGGAGCTGAGGGTTAAAAGAGCGACAAAGGGTCGTTACTTCCAATGAACCGACATTTTGTAATACGCAACACCCGATTTTTCAAATTCAGAGCCTTCTACAGCCATCCCAAACTTTTGATAAAAACCTAAAGCCGTTGTACGCGCATCGCACCAAAAATATTGGATGTTTAATTCTTTGAGGTTAGAGATTGCATGATCAATCACGTTTGAACCGATTCCCTGCCCTTGGAATTCAGGCAGCGTGGCAAACTTTCTAAGCCTCGCTTCATTGCCTTGGATATAGATAGACGCGACACAAACCAACTGCTCACCAATAAACGCGCCGTAATGCGTTGCTTGTTCGTCATCTGGCACCATACAAAACGACATCGGTTTATCAGGCCAAAGCACTTGATGCCTAACCGGAAGTACCTCCGTCGCTGAAAGCTGTTTTATTTCCATATTCTCGGTTTAAACTCCCGACTTGATGACCCTTGTTGTAATTGCAGCGCTTGTGATTGCCATGATTGTTATTACTAAGCTTATTATTACTAAACTTGGTAAGTCATTAAGTGATAACGCTCTAATCCCTCTCCTTTTGTGGATGAGATAACAAAGCCTTGCGACTGATAAAAGCCAATAGCATTTTCATTGGCAGTCAAACACTTCAAAGTCAGATCAGAGTAATGTTGTTTGCAGGTATTGAGTAAAGCAGAGCCTGCCCCAGAACGTAGCGTTCGCGGGCAAACATAGAGGTGATGGATGAAGCTTTCAGGTTTCCAAATAGAGGCAAAACCTAAAACCTTATTGCCAGAAACGGCGACCCATATTTCTTCACCTTCTGTATCTAATTCGAAATCGGATAACTTAAAAGCGCCGGCATCAGCCCAATGAAAGGTGTCCTGTCTTGATTCTAGATAGAGCGCCTGTAAAGCGGTTAAATACTTAGGTTGATACCTTGTGACTTCCATGTCGCTCCTGCCAATCCGTATGACTAGAATTAAGGTTGTGGGCTAAGCTTTTCTACCTGTTAGCCATAGGGTGTTCAGGGTTTAACTGAAGCAGATCCCACAAGTTACCGTAAAGATCTTCAAACACAGCAACGGTGCCGTAGCCTTGCTCTTTAGGCTCTCGGACAAAGTTAATGCCCAAAGACGTCATACGTTCGTAATCACGCCAGAAATCATCGGTGTTTAAAAATAGGAATACGCGTCCACCAGCTTGGTTACCGATGAAATCAAGTTGCTCTGGCTTGGAAGCTCTAGCAAGTAACAAGCTCACACCGGTTGAATTTGGTGGAGCAACAACAACCCAGCGCTTATCTTCTTCTGGTAGATACGTGTCTTCGATGAGATCAAACTTAAGCTTATTTACATAGAAATCAAGCGCTTCATCGTAGTCTTTTACCACGAGTGCAATGTGGACAATATTCTGTTTCATAACATACCTTGTTGGGGTTTTAGCTGCGTGGAATGATGCCATGAAGCTGGGAAAGACACTAGGTGTTACGCTTAGTTTGGTGTTATGGCTAAATCAGTCCAAAGAGCATTCATGTTTTAGTTGCTAACAAAGCACCGCAAGTCGCCAAAAAGCCACCAGATAATCTGTTCAATAGCGTCTTTGCTGAGCGCCCTTGAAATACAAAACGAGCTTTAGAGGCAGTGCAAGCATAGAGACTCAATACTCCACCTACAGCTACAGTTGAAATCACCAAAATCATCATCACATCTGTTGTGGTAAATGTTTTTAGGTCTATGAATGCGGGAAAGAAACCCATGTAAAACAAAATCGCCTTTGGGTTTGAAACTGTCATCAATAACCCGATAATCACGCTTGAAGCTTTCGTTCGTTGCTCCGAAGATGTACTCGATGATTCACTAACATCTGACGTCCATGTTGTGTAAGCCAACCAAAACAAATAGGCAACGCCTACATATTTAATTACCGTAGCAAATTCACCCATTGCGCTAGCTAAAGCCGATAAACCAGACAAAGCTAAGAATATAAAAATGTAATCCGCGATTAGTACGCCAAGCACCACTAACAAGCCTTGTTTCCAACCATAGCTTAGAGACCTCGACAGAACTGCGAGAACGCTGGCTCCCGGTATGGCTGCAGATAGTAACATCGCAACAAATAGAGCTATTCCTGATGTAATTGACATAATCCCTCCCTAGATCGTTTGTCGTTCAAACGTTAAATTACTATCGTTATTTTCCGTATTCTAAAAGCTGCCTATCACCTATAACTCCCAGAATCCGAGTTCGACGCCACCTTGAATAACAATGGCACACATGCCGTGACGTGGTAACTCCATTGGCGGCACCGCAACTTCGGCGCCTAGTTTCTCGGCTGTAGTTACTGCAGACTGGATATCATCAACCAGCGTGTAATGTCGAACAGTTGGTTCTTCAGTTTCACGAAACGGTGCTCGAATGCCTATTACCCCACCATTAGATAGCTTTGCAGTGCGCGCTCCACCAAGGTTCACATCTGCACCACTGAACTTCACGTTGTAGAGCTGAGCGTATGTAGCACAAACAACATCGACTTCTGGGGTAACCACTTCAAGATATTGAACCTTCATCAAATTTCCTTCTCGTGTTCTTTAAAACTCTCAATCTGCATACAGCTGCGCAGGTGTTTCTCATCAACAATTAGTCGGTTTCATATTACTAAGCAATTTGACCACGCATGATAAATTGCGGGCCTGCTGCGCCACCTAAATACTGCTCACCGGTATCTTCGAAGCCGCCTTTCTTATAACAGTTGAATGCTGCCGGATTTTTGCAATTCACAGTTAAGTAAATCGACTGATACGCTGAGTAATTCGCTTTTAAATATGGGAACAAAGCTTTGACCGTGCCAGTTCCTAAACCTTTACCTTGCTGGTTTTTATCAAGCACAAAAGCTCTTAGCCCAATGCTTCCTTCAGGGCAGAATTCGTAGTGCTCTGCGTAAGCGATATCCAGCTTAAAGAAACCAACAACTTCGTTATCAGACTTAATCACGTGCAAGTGCGTCGTTTCACTGCCGTCTAATAAAAACTCTGCAGCTGTACCAGCGAACTTAACCTGTTCATCGGCGAGTTGGATAGCCTGAACTGACGCCACATGGGATTCTTCAAGCCTTTCGATAGTTATCATTGTTGTTCCTTCTGTATAACACGCACGAAAAACCGACTAGAGCTCATCGCTAGTGTCTCGAGAACCGTAGTTTGGGAAGTTGATGTTAAGAACGTTATCGTCCTCAAGAGTGAATAGAACACTTCCATTCTCAACACCGGTTTCGTTCCTATCTGAACAACCTAGAAACAGCTCCCAATCAAACGAATATTGAAGTCGGTATTGATTCGCATTGATGTGTAGAACGTCTTTGATTTTAATGCCGTTCACCACATGTGCCATATCATCGATGTATGACAAATCAGGGATTAACTTTTCTTCGAAATCACTCTTATGCTCGGTTAAGAAATTGAGCAGTTCAGAACATAACTCGGAGCCATGAACCAATGGTTTAGACAGACTAGAAAACAACATTTCTAAATACTCCAAGGATTGTTTTGATATTGGGCGTATGCGCGCGAATCTGTTACAAATTAAAGCTCAGCTCGCACGAATCTTTAAGGCTAAACGTTACTATTATCCGAGCTATTAAACGAGTACATTCGAACTTCATCTCGAGGAAACCAGCCCAATTTTTCGTAAAACTGTTGAGCGTTGATGTTGTCGTTATAGACAAACAAGTGGGTCTTCGGAATACCTAACCCTGCAAGTGCGTTGACCGCCTCTGCGACAAGCTTACAACCTAACTTTTGCCCTCTAAAGTTGGCCGAGACAGCTAAGTGCTGTAAATACCCACGACGTCCATCCGTTCCGACCAACACAGCGCCAATGATCTCGTTGTTAGTTTCAGCCACAAAACTCAGACCGGGGTTACGATCTAAATAGCTCCCAATACTTTCTTTCGAATCGGCATCGCGAATACTCATACCTTCTGTTTGGCACCACAACGCGATCACTGAGTCGTAGTCTGAAATTGCCATTTCCCGAATGTTGACCACTCTACTCTCCTTGTATATACGGGCGCTTAATACGCTACTTTTTGACGAGCGACTTTGTGAGAAACGATAGCGAGGAATCTGCAGGGTAATTTTTTAACACCATCTGGCATTCATACCCTCGTTTCTCATAGAAAGGTTTGGCTTGGAAACTTAATGTATCGACCAATGACGACGTACAACCTTGAGACTTCGCATACTCTTCAATACGCTCAAGTAGCTCACTGCCGACTTGCTTTCCTCTCATCGAATCGTCGACCCAGAGGAACTTAATCAGTAACCAGTTTCCCCAAAGGTCAGCGATAATGCCACCGACTTTGTTGCCTTCCTCCATCGCGTAGTACGCAACTTGAGACTTGGGGATCCCTTCCAGAAACGGTGTGTTGTGTTTGATTAACCCGCCTCGGACTTCATTAATGTCGTCATCGGAGGGCTCGATATCTAATTGGTATTCCATTGACTTCCTATCTCTGGATTAACGGCTTATGTAACATGTTCGATTCACTTACTAGCAGATAGCTAAACCACTAAAGTGAGTTACTTATACAAGCTAAACTTCTTTGTAAATTCGCGTAGAATTTCCGTGTCACCAAACAGGCATACACCAAGATACTCAAGGTCTTCTTCTTTGGTTTCTTTGGTTCGTTTCTGCTGCTCAACAGAACCACCTTCGATCATTGAGCTCGTAAAATCTGTAAATTTGATCCCTCGGATGAAGGCTTCTTCACTTACTTTTCTAAGCTTATTTGAGTTGTCTGCTTTCAGCACGATGAAAGGATAGTGAGATAGATTAGGGTGAACATTGCCATCAAAATCTTGATAATCAACGTAGTAAGCCTCATCACTTTCTAATCGGTTAGATAGGCCAACGCTCAAGTGCCCTAGCACGTTCAATGTTCTTCCTAAATCCATCTTTTTGCTTAAAATCGCTATGAATCGTTTTTGGCTTTCGTCTGGTAAATTGCTCACTACATATCCTCATTCATTCTTCATCGCACTATTTGTATAACGCATTACTGGGGCGTGAGCAATGCAACCTTAGTACTCAGTTAATACGTTTAGTCCATCCAATAATGGCGAGGAAAGACCAGTATTTGGTATCAAACCACAAGGGCATGATTTAACTCATATCTTGGCAGAACCTAAACAGATAACCGTCTGGAGTTTGAACGATGAACTGCTTCTGAGTCGCAATCGAATCACCACATTGATAAGACTTTGACTCTAACGCTAAGTAAATAGATTCAGCGGCACTTTCGTTAACTCTCTGATATAGAAGTTCGATATCGATAACATCCCATTGAAAGTTTACGCCACGCCCTAAAGGTAACGCCAGATCACCTGAAAGCCATTTTCGACTTTTGCCCGCAATCCCTTCAAGCATCACATCAACACCATCAAGCGTTAGATAAGCAAACTCCTCATCTGGGCGATCGTATTTCACTTCAAACCCTAACACATCGACAAAGAAGGATTTGCTCACATTAATATCGAAACAATAAAGCTCCGGAACTATTCGTAACGTCATGATTTACCCTTTGCAGGTGCACTTAGAAATATGGAAAACTGTTCAGGATACCCACTTATCAAAAACAGCTTCAATATTATGTCCGTCTGGGTCATGAATAAAACATGCGTAATAATTTTCGGTGTAATGTGGACGGGGCCCTGGAGCACCATTGTCTTTAGCTCCGGCCAACAGCGCAGCATCATAAAACTCATGGACTTGTTGTTGGTTGGCGACCCGAAAGGCAATGTGGAAACTCGTTAAAGGCCCCTCTACGTTCGAACTGCATATCTCAAATAAAAAGCCTTTTCCTAAATCAAAAGCCCAGAACTTTCCCTTTTCTCCAAAGGCGACTTTATACCCCAGTGGGCGAAACGCCTCTTCATAGAATGTGCGGCTTTTTTCTAAGTCACTTACGGAGACGGTCACGTGGTCAATCATATTCTTACCTTAAGATTCGATGAGCAGAAAGATTATCTCAACGCCCTTATTCTTTGAAGCAAAACCAAACATATCAACCCACTAAAACGTAAAGCCATAGGCTCAACGTGTAGCACAAAGAAAGTAACCAACCGTTGTCAGGCTTCAATCGACTCTCCAATTTAGGTCGCTGTTGTATTGGATTCTGCCACGACAAAGTGTTCTAGCTTGAAGATGTGATGCTCAGGAATTCTTCTACCGACAGGGGTAAAGTACTCATCATTCAGATCAGCCAATGTCTTGTTTTGTGTTAATGCAAAACCATTTTCAGACAACAATGTTTCGATCTCTTCAGCGTTGAAGAACGATACCCAAGGTTCACCTACCTTTGCGGATAAGTTTTTAATGGTTTCCGCTCGCTTCGTCGCCTTGGGGTACCCTTTACCAAAACAAGCTTCCGGGTCATTCTGTAGCGACTCATCGACATACGATATAAAGAAAGTAGAACCAGAATGTTTCGTAAGCTCAGACAGCTCTTTAATGGTCGAGGCTGTCGTGTCTTTGCTTATGTATTGCGAAACACCTTCTAGGGTAATGATCGTGCGCTTCGATTGATCGAACCCCGCGGCCAAGAGCTGTTCGGTGAGTGACTGGCGATTAAAATCGACGCCGACATAGGTAACATTGCTCGCGTTAGGCAAATATTTAGGCAGCTTAGAGCGCTTTCTAACTTGAACTTCGGGCTGGTCCACTTCAAAAACCTTCAACGAAGAAGGCAGTTCAAGGCGATGAGCTCTCAAGTCATACCCTGCCCCTAATATGATGTATTGCTCTGAACCACTCGCCGCATTTTTTTCGACAAGATCATCAATGAATCGAGTGCGAGAGATTAAGTGCTCATGAAAACCAGGTGCGAACTTTTGAGTTATCCAAACGCTAAGCTTATGCCCCATGAGTTTGATTAGACTTGCGCCTAAAACAAACCGTTTTGCATAAGGGTCGTTAATCACGCGCTGATTAGGTTTAGCCAAGGTTTCGATATAACGCTGTTTTGCCACACCTTGGGCAGTGCCGTCTTTTCTAAAAATCGAATCACTCATAAAGCCCCCTACTATAAAAACTTACGCCGTATTATGTCATGGGAAACAAGACACCAACCTAAAACCATAAATCTTGATGCATAAACTCAGACTTAGCTCCAAAGTACCAAAGGTTAAGAATCTTCTTTTTAATACAAGGGCGCTATCAGCGAAGTCTTTCGTTGATCTCCCAAAGCGCGTTTCTGTTTGAGTCATATGTTAGAAGTTCACTGGCTTCTCGGTAATCACACCAAAGGTAATCAGTGTGTTCACTTGATAGTTCAGGATCTTCTGTGACTTTAACTGAGAAGGAATGCTCAGGAATGACGAATGGATGCTCAGTCCAATTGTGATTCCCAGCATAAAAGACTTTTGGAAGCATGCACATTGAATCGAGCAACTGCCAGTTATCACCGACTAACTGACTCTCTTCAGAGAGCTCTCGTTTTGCTGCTTCAAGTAATGATTCATTGTCTTCGCCACCACCGGATATTGCCTGCCATACACCATTGTCCCTTCTGCGTGCGATTAAAAACCGAGGTTTAGTGTCGACTATTTGATAGGGAAAGACCAAAACCTGAAAAGGTGCTCTCATTGATGTGCCCTCCAATCGTTCACGTTTACGGAGCTAACTTCCCAAGGATGACCGGATCGCTCAACAGATTGGTCAGAGGAAGAAACAATGGCTTAGGTAACTCATCTAGCTTAAACCATTTCCATTGCTTACATTTATCAGGCTCTGTCACCTGTGGTTCGCCGCTAACGTCAGAAGCAACAACAAACAGCGTTATATAGTGCTTGTTCTCTTTCTCAAAAATATCATTGGTAAAAGAAAGCTTCTCAAATCCACTAACAACAAGGCCAGTCTCTTCAAGTGTTTCGCGTTTGGCACACTCTTCAATGCTCTCACCCCATTCAAGGTGTCCGCCCGGCGTTGCCCACGTATGAGCCCCGTGAGAACCAATTCGTTCTCCAAGTAACACTCGCCCTTCACGTAGAATAACCGCAGCGACACCTACTCTTACTTCCTGACTCACTTAAAACTCCTTAATTCTTACCAAAAGACAAACGAACAGCTAAGTGACTAACAATGCTGAGATTGCGTTCAAACTTACCACTGACGCCAAGCCGAGTGAAGTACCAAATATTGAGAATCACATTTGGATACTTCGTTTTATGTAGTCTTCAACTAACTCGACAGGCTCGAACGAAGAACTAATTGGTAGTTTTAGATTCAGTTGTTCAATACCAACGGCCATAGAGCCATTTTCTGACTCAAACTCTTCCCAACTGATCTTTCTCACTTTTGTTACCGCTTTGGCGGCCAATAAGAGTTGAGCGAATTCTGCAGGACTATAACCTTGAGTCTCTGCAATAAAATGCTGCTTTTCTAAGGTTCGGCCTTGCGCCAAAAGTAAATAGAACCGTGCAATGTCATATACATGAACATATTGGTTAAATCCTATAGACGGCATACCTACTTGGATCGTTTGGCTAGCGAAAGATTCTACAATTCGCTTTAACTGACAGTTCTCACCGCCATAAACCAAACTAGGACAGTAAACGACGTGCCACCTGTTTCTAATAGCGCTCTGTATTGTTTCTACATCTAATCTAACGGCTTCCAAGGGTTTGAGCCTAAACTGACTCAAATCAGCGCTAGAGGCGTTACCAAAGAGCCAAACACCCGATGTATGTATCTTTGTTGCATCTCTAGCGGCAAGTAGGTCTAACTCAGATAGCAACCTTTGCTCCACATCTGCAATTTCATCTGCTGAGAATTGTGACCAATGTGGACGCGCGCAATTCACAACCACATCAAAGTAGCCTTCAAAATCGGACCTATTTTCTATCAACCCGACAGTAAGAGGTGTGACGATTTTGTCTCTACCGTATGTAAAAACTTCAAAGTCACTTTTTGCGAATAGCGATGTAACGTGACGGCCAATGTACCCACTAGCCCCTGCAATCAATACTTTCATTCTTTCCCTGAACTTTGCATAAATGAAGCCCTAGCTTTACTTCTAAGCCAGAACATCGCGCTCAAAGGTTAAGTTAGTTCCGTTATCCAGTCGAGAGTTATCAACCAGCGTCGTTATCTTCATAGTTCTCTTTTGATTCATTTACGGCAAGTGCTGTTAAGGCCTGTCGGTCACATGCAATGCCGAAACCCGACTAACTTAAACATTAAGCGTACACATTTTTGGAAATACCACATGCCACGATTCACATCTAAATTGTTTGTGGTTCTGAAACTTCAACACTTTCATTCAACCTTATATACATCAAGTGGTTGTCGTAGAAATTATTTCTCGCACAACCATGTTGTAACGCCTTTTTATAGATTGAAGCCACAAATATATCAGCAACGCTAAAGTCACTGCCTACTGCAAACTCTGATTCACGACAGATTGACGTACTTAACTTTTCTAGACAGCACATAATCCATTCCCCACGAAGCTCACGCTTTGAACGCTCATCTAGCTCTGGACGCATGAACCTTAATACTATTCTGTTTTGAGGGGAATGAATACTAGAGTTTACGTATTCGCAAACTCTACGAATGTGCGTTTTTTCAACAAGATCTTGTCCAAATAAGTTGGGGTTAGGGAATCGCTCTTCAAGATACTCAATAATCGCAATTGATTCAGAAAACACTGAACCATCGACCGAGAGTGATGGAACATAACCAAAAGGATTTATATCTAGGTATGTGGTCGTTAGTTCATCAGAGCTAACCTCGATTCTATCGTAAGGTATCCGCTTGAAATTAAGCACCCACTCGACCCTTTCGGAACTGTTCGATCCTTGTGCGCTATACAATAAGACTTGCATTCATCCTCCCCAAAGCATGCTGATGCGTTAAGTTGTAAACTACGTAACCGCACTTCCAGCATTTATCGACAAACCGAACTAGCTCCAACTAAAAATGCCGCACGTTAAGATTCATTATCAAACCTTTCTACGTACCGACTCAAACAAGGCAATTTCAATTTTTGACCATTGCTCCATAAAAGGGACAAAGTCACTTTGAGGTATAAATTTTTGGGCTGCGGTATTGTTCTTTAAGAACACCTCTTCTAAAGCCCATACATGATGGTCAGCATAAACAGCCCACGCCTTTGCCCCATCATTTAGCTCGAATCGTGATAGAGGCTTAACAGACAGATAACCTTTTAACAAAACTAATGACCTAGTAAGTTCCATGTTAAACATGTACATACAAGCTCTCGCAACATCATAACCAGCTGGCATGTTTTGTATAAGATCCCAATCGATCACATTGCTTACGGCACAATTAGAAGCAAAAAAGACGTTGAATTGATGAAAGTCGCCGTGAATCAATTGCATGCTTGTTAACGGGGTATACGAGTGTATAGCTTTTGAACTGGCGAGATAATCACGCTGTTGCTTTACTCTTCGTAGAACCGAATCATTCGTATTGAATTCACTATTGGCTTCTATAACCGCAATTATTTTTTCTAACCTACCCACCCAAGCATTTTTATCCCAAGATAGAGCAATTGTTGGGAAATCATTCCCAGCAATGCGAGCGAGTTGAATATGCAAATTTGCGAGAGCTTTTCCTAACTCATAAGCATGCAATTCAGACAATTCGTCTTTTTCAATTAGCGTACCCTTGGCTTCAGGGAATAAAGCATAAAAATCCTCACCAATTTTACAAAAGGTACTGTCATCTCTAGTCAAAACTGGAGCAATTATAATGTTTAAATCTTTCGAAAGGTTTTGTAAGAGTTCATGCTCACGTTGGATTTGCACAACGTCGCGAGCACGATATTTTCTGAGGTAAAAAGTCTGCGAGGATTGAACTCGAAAGACATGATTCGTTGCGCCTAATGATTGCAGCTCTAAACTCATATCTGGATCGATTTGGCTCCAGTGTTCACTTGCCTCACGAATAAAATCACTCATAGTTCAAATCAACCTCATGGGTACATGACGTAGCGTTAAGCAGTGAGAAACGACAAAGCGCTAAAGATAAACCCGTAAACTTCAAATGCAGAGCTAGCCTTAGATCAAAATGCGACGCGTTACAAATCAACTTGCAGCACTACTTAAGTTTTTTGTTTCGCGGACGTTATTGCTTGGGCTATTTTGGCCCTATGGTTTATTTCCCACTCAGAGAGTGTTAATGACGCCTCTTTACTTGCTTTCTTTGAAGCCATTAAAAACACTTCGTCTTTCTTTGATTTAGGAATAACGACAATACCCTCTACATCAGCAACAATGATATCTCCAGTAGAGACCTTTGCTCCCCCGCAAGTGATTGGAGCGCCCAATTCATAATAGACCTCTTTCTTTCCCGGTACTGGATGAACACCTTTCGCAAAAACTGGAAACTTCATATCTGAAATTTCAGTCAAATCTCGAATGACACCATCAATAATAAAGCCTTTGATACCTCGACGCTTCGCGACTGCGCATACATTACCGCCGGCTACGGCATATTCGCAATCAACTCCATCCACTACAATGATGGAATCTTCTGGTGCTTCGTATATGGCTGAATGAAGCATTAAATTATCACCAGACGTTAACTGGACAGTAAACGCTTCTCCGCAAATTCGCGGCATTCCCTGCCAAAGAGGACCAATACTAAAGTTAATAAAGTGGTCATTACTCAGTATGTTTCCATACTCGGTTGTCGCTAATTTAGAAAAATCTGACTTCATATTTACTCTCCACTTTCAAAGTGGGCAAATACTTCAGCACCAGTCATATTGTGCGTTTCATTTTTAAATTCGTAGTATTTGGGCTTTTCGTCGATGAATATCTGATGAGTTAATTTGTAGTCATCCCCAGACATCAATAAACCGACAGGAAGGTGGTACTGATTATTTGGCACCAAAAAGTAAAACAAGTGAGTACCACATTTACCGCAGAACCCTCTCTCAGCCCAACCTGATGACTTATATCTGACTACATTTGATTCACCTGATATTTTGACGGAATCAGCGCAATCAATGACTAACATCGGACCGCCAGACCAATTTCTACACATACTACAATGACAAGCCCCCAATTCATTACTGGCGTACTCTACTTCCAACTCAACCGAGCCACATAGGCACTTTCCTTTACCTTTCATGAATCCTCCAATCTTTGCCATGTGTGTAAAATGAATAACCGATAACGCTTTGTGTACCGATGACTTAATCAGAAAGGCTAATTTTTGTTTCCCTTCTCCGACAGATACGCGGCATACTTTTTAGAGATCCATTTATGAATATGAAGCCCTGTTTTACGGACAAGGTACCAATCTATCGCAACTAGAATCACCAAACCGATTACAGTTCCCATTATAAAACCTCCATGCTCATTGAAATGTCACTCTAACAAATGGTTAAGAAAAGCACCGTGAACCTAAACAAACTATTAAGACTCGATATGGGTTGTTACTTTCATTCAGGAAGAATTGTAGGGGTATGATGCCCGCTTAAGTGTTGAACGTGATACCACCTTCAACACTTAGATCAACGCGTAGTAAAAATGCCACGTGTTGCGAATCAATCTTAAACAGATTGTTATAGTGCTTTACCGTTTACCAGTGACCAATGGTGAGGCATTAGTTCACGTATAGCTTTAAAAACCAATGAATTATCTGGAGTCGTAATTGCTGCTTTTACATCCCCACCCCAGTGAACAAGGCGCTCTTGGCAAACTCCGCATGGTGACAAGATTAAAAACTCATCGTTCTCGCTTTCACGACACAGGCATAACGAGTGGGTCACTCGCTCATTGAGTTTGTGAGCCTCTAAATACGCCCCCACTTCCATACATAGTGAAAGAGCATCATTTTTTGTATCAGGAGCAATGCTTGTTAATATTTTTCCTGAATCTGTTCGAACAGCCGCTGCGCCACCCCAACCAGATGGATACCGAACCTTTACTAGTTCTACTGCTGCTTGATAAAGCTCTCTTTCGATATTATCCATGACCATCCATATTCAATTTTATCGAGTGCTATAACGTCGCCTTAAGCTTTGAGTGAACGTGTGCCATGTTTGATCGGAGCGAGTTCGGCACGCGTTTACGAATGATCTTCACCCGATAAAATGGACACCCTATTCTCTTTAACCCGTCACGACTTCATACTCATGTGGGGTTCGATATCCGAGACTTGAGTGCAGTCTATAACGGTTATAAAAATGCTGGATATAACCGGCAAGTTTATCTCTAAGCTGCTTCTCACTTTTAAAACTATTTTTCCTAATTATGTCGCCTTTGAGCGTATGGAAGAATGACTCCACCTCCGCATTATCGGTGCAATGACCTGGACGATTCATACTTGGGACAATTCCATTTTTTGATAATAAAGCTTGAACTTCATGGGCTCGATATTCAGAGCCTCTGTCGGTATGAAACAATAAGCGCTCTTGTGGCTTTCGATTTCTAATGGCCATTCTCAACGAACTCATCGTTAGCTGTGTACTCTTCTTACTACCAAGCGACCAACCGACGATTTTACGTGAGTAAAGGTCGATAACGACGGCTAGATACATCCAACGTTTACCTTGCTTTATATACGTTAGATCTCCAGACCATTGTTGATTAACTGCCGTTGGTTTTGGTGTGTCTTTTTTAATATTCTTAATCGATTGATAGAACCGATGTAGCTTGGCCATTTTCATGTAAATGCGATAACTTCGTGCTCTTAGCCCTTGCTCTCTCATGATCCGAGCCACACGCTTGCGGCTAACCAAAACGCCTTGGCGCCTCAGTTCTGCATGAACTCGTGGGCTGCCGTAAGTCTCTCGACTCTGGGTAAACACTTTAATTATACGCTTCTTCAAAGCCTGCTCTTCTTGATCGTAGCGGCTTGGTTCTCTATCAAGCCATGCGTAGTAACCCGACTTAGAAACAGATAGAAAACGGCACATCAATACAATGGAATAACGCGTTTTGTAATGGGCTATGAATCGGAATTTTGTCGATTTTCTTGGGCAACGAATCGTTGCCACTTTTTTAGCAAGTCATTCTCGAGCTTAAGTTGTTCATTCTGACGTTCGAGCTCTGCAATCCGACTAGACTCAGTTTTCTGGCTCGGGATCTGAGTCCTTTTCTTACGTTTATCTTCCATAATAACCCCTTCTCTATAGTCCTTTCGCCATTTAGAAAGCATATAAGGGTGGATATCTAATGATAGCGCCACGCTTTTAACTGTAGCTCCTTCTCGAAGCGAAAGTCGGACAGCAGTTACCTTAAATTCCGTAAGATATTGTTGAGTTTTTTTACCTGATTTATAAGCTGGCATAAACACCTCCAATTACTATTGAAGGTGTCCACTAGATCGGGTCAACTACAGAATCAGATTTCAAGGCTTTGTTAGGCTACTTTTACGCACATAACTATGCCTGTTGACCAACAAAGCTTTGCAACAACAAGATCATCCCGCTGTGTTAATTGCTCAATCAACTCACGTACCTTTTCATTATGCTCTTCTGACCAATCCTCACGAATTTGCATATCATCTATGATGTAAAAACCACCAATTTTTAGACAAGCTAAAGCTTCATCTAGATAGTGGTATTTACCTGGCCAAGTATCAGCAAATATCAAGTCAACCGACAATGGAAGGGTTCGATCGATAACATCCTCAGCATTAGATAAAACAATATCAATTCGTGGGTCTTCTCCCAGATAACGGCGAGCTACATCAATATTTTCTACCGAATTATCTACCGTTGTTAACTTCGAACCCTCCGACATTCCATACAATATCCATGACGTGCAAAGACCAGTACCAGTCCCTAATTCTAACAAGTTCCCCGATTGCTTACTTGCAGCTAAAGCAGCAAAAAATGAACCTATCGGAAGTTCTGATAATTGAGGAAAACCAATTACATGTGTTGCTTTCAATATTGCTTCATATTGTTTGGGGTAAACTTCCACTGTTTCGTTCATATACTTTTCCTTGTAGCGCATTAATCTGTGAGCAACGCAATACCGATGCCGCCTCGTACCATCTTAAACACCAAAACCAACGATTAGTAAAAATGCCACGCGTTGCGAATCAATCTTACACAGTTTGTTATACACGTGCTAAAGGCTAGATTCGTAGTAAGTCAGCATTTGTTCTTGGCTGACGTAGTCTCCATCTAACTTCTGCTGTTCTTTTAGGATTTCTGCTAATGATGGCAATATTGAACGATCAACTTGAAAATCACTAGACCACAACTTCCCACGCATAATAGCTTTAGCGCAATGGAAGTATGCGCTTTCAACTACAACTTTCACAACGACCTTAGGTTCTTTGTTACCGTCGGGACAAAGAGCAAATAAGTTAGGTTCAGTATGGATAGTTGCATGACCCTTTAAACGCACGACTTCATCGATCCCGTTAACCAAGAACATCATCCCCACTTTAGGGTTAGTCACAATATTCTTAAGGCTATCAATTCGGTTGTTACCACTACTATCTGGTATCAAGATTGTTGACTGATCCAAAACTTTAACAAATCCAGGAACACCACCTTTTGGTGATATATCTGTAAAGCCATAAACGTCTGTACTTGAAAGGATACAAAAATGGCAATTTTCGATCATAGTTATCGAATGACGATCTAACTTACTTAATACCTTATTTTCAGCTTTGTCATTCGGCTTAGGGTATATGCTTAGTAGCTGTTCTATTGATGAAATCTGACTCATTCTATTACTTCCTTATAAGTGTATAACGCCCTGCTAAGGTGTGAGCAACGCTACCACGAAACTCAACCTTAACACCGTAAACACTGAACTCAACGATGGAATGAAAAATGCCAAGCGTTGAAAATCACTCTTAAATGCTTGTATGGATAATAAGCGCTCCAATCGGGTAATGTGAGACCCAGGCTTTAGCTGCAACTAAAGCTTTCTATGTAGCAGTTCGTTTAAACGCTGGCTCCTCTATCGAGAGACCGATAACAAACATGAACGCTACATAGGACTTCAAGCATAAACCTCGAATAGTCGACTGGGTCTCGAACCCGCATTACGCAAGCATGAGTTAGCTTATTATGAATACCAAAATCAATCAAAGCATCAACGTTGGAGTTGATACCGGCAAAACACAATTAGACATCCACATCAGGCCACTAGACCTATTTTTCTCAGTAGAGAACAATGATAAAGGCATCAAAAAAGCACTCAAAACGATTAAGAGTCACAGTCCTGAACGAATCGTTATTGAAGCTACAGGCCGATTAGAAATGCCTTTTGTTCTTGCATGTGCAGAGGCTCAATTACCTATTGTCAGAGCAAACCCTGTCCACATAAAACGATTCGCTGGTGCTATTGGCCGCAGAGCCAAAAATGATCGTTTAGATGCAGAATTGATCGCTCACTATGGAGAAGCAATCAAACCAGCTCTTACTGTCATAAAGCCAAAAAACATACGCTTAATGAGTGACTTAGTCATTCGCCGAAACCAGTTGTTATCCATGCAAACCATGGAAAAGAACCGAATCCAGATACTTCCCGCCTCTCTCCATCCGACTATCAAACCAATGCTAACCACGATAAAAAATCAAATCACCAAGTTAGAAGAAAAGCTCGTTAAACTCATTGAAGATAGCCCTGAATACCAAGCTAAAAACACAATATTGCAAAGCGTCCCAGGAATAGGAAACATTGCCGCTGCATCAATAATTAGCAACGTACCTGAACTTGGTTACATCACGAATAAACAAGCAGCATCACTGATTGGTGTCGCTCCAATAACACGCGAAAGTGGGCGCTACAAAGGCAAGCGCGTGATCCAAGGCGGTCGAGCGCAAGTACGCACAGTGTTATATATGGCAATGATGTCGGCCATGCAATGTAACCCCGTATTCAAAGCGACTTATGCTCGACTTTTAGCTGCCGGAAAGCCTAAGAAAGTCGCAATAATCGCGTGTGTTCGAAAGATGGTTGTAGCTCTTAACTCTATGCTGAGAGATGGCGCCATGTGGGATGAAAACACTGCCAAAAATTAATCATTGACGCCATAGTCGTTTGTTATGTGCGCGCTTTAAGTTTACGAACCAAAGCCTCATCACCAGCTTCATGTAGCCACAAACACCAAACTGTAATCGAACCGTTATGCTTGCTGTATACAACCCACTCACCAGTTTTGTAGTCGTTCGAGACTGACTCAATTAGCGACTGATACATTGTTTCGATATCCAATTCGTGATCTTGTAACTTGGTGCGCTTCGCGTGATTAGCCCAGTTTTCAACAATAAATGAAGATTGTCCAAAATGAGTATGCAGGATTTCAAAGCCCACTTGGTCTGATATGTTTCTCAATTTACCCCGACCGTTACCGATATCACTGATACGCTCTAAAACCGACAACACCGAAGTGACGGAAACTGCGACTGCAATGTTTTCAATAACAACATACCCTTGGTGATACAACTGCGATATTTGTAGTTTTAAAAGGTCACTAACGTTACATGTAGGGCAATAAAAAGACAGTGCCTCCTCAACCATATCCGCATAATCGCCATATAACAAAGTCGACTCTAGAGCTATATCTCTACGAACTTTCACGTCAGTTGAACGGATTATTTGTTCGACTCTATTCATTGCTCCTCCAGAGCACCTAACACCTATTAGACAGAAAAATTCTGTCTAGTTTCTAAGATGCACAAGCCAATATGCAACTAAGCCATTGCATAACAATGGCTTATGTCACAGCTATTTTTAGGCATGTGAAAAATCGATTATTTCAATTCATCGGGAATTCGGCGATCTTTGTGGTAATACTCTCGGTCGCGTTCGTTGATTTCGCGTACCACACGGCATGGGTTGCCGACTGCGACGACGTTAGCTGGGATGTCTTTGGTGACGATGCTGCCTGCCCCTATTACTGAGTTTTCACCAATGGTGACACCAGGAAGTACGACTGTGTGCGCGCCAAGCCATACGTTGTTACCAATACGAACGGGAACATTGAACTGCGCTGCTTTTAGCCTGAGTTCTGGGCTGATGGGATGTGTGCCAGTGGCAATGGTCACGTTAGGCGCAATCATCACGTTGTCGCCGATGAATACGTCTGTGTCGTCGACCAGAGTTAAATTGAAGTTCACGTATACGTTGTTGCCTAGGTGCGTGTGACGCCCCCAGTTCGCATGTAATGGTGGTTCAATGTAGCAGCCCTCACCGACTTCGGCGAACAACTGCTTCATGATCTGCTGTCGTTTATCACCTTCGCTCGGGCGGGTGTGGTTGAAATCGTATAGCACTTCTAAGCATTGAGTTTGCTCAGCAACCAAATCAACGTCATCACAGTAGTAAACGTCTTGGCTGTGCATTTTAGCCTTTATATCCATGTTTGAACCTATTTGATCATTGCCTTATATCGGCATAAATAAAGAAACAGATGGATAATTTGAAGTTTTCACTGGCCTTAATGCAAGTTGGATGAATTAACGCGGCCTGATGTTTTCAGCCACACGCCACAGCACACCACTTGGGTCAGTGATACAAAACTCAAGCATTCCCCAAGGCTGCTCAACAACCTCGGAAACGGTAACTTCAAATTCCGACACTACATTAGAGTTTTGGATGTGTTGATACCAACTTTTTACGTCTTCAACCAGCAAGTGCATCATGTAATTGTGACAGTGCGCAGGTTCATAAAAGTTTTGCAGAAGGAAGGCACAACCGCCGTGTCGTAGATAGGTGATATCGTGAAATTCAGACATCACTTCGAAGCCGATTGACTGGTAAAAACGCTTGGATAAATCGAAGTCTTTCGCGGGTACGAAAGACTTAATTTCTGAGACTTTGAGGTTTTCCATCCTACATCCTTATAGTGTTGATATTCTTGTGCTGACACGCTTAACGCTTTAAGTGGTTACAGCGCCTATTCAGAGCCCTGCTGAAATGAGTCGACTTCGGCTTTAGTTAGATAACGCCACTGACCTGCTTCAACATCTAAACGAACATCACCAATCTGTTCACGGTGTAGGCCAACAACTCGATTCCCTACTGCAGCAAACATTCGTTTCACTTGATGAAACTTACCTTCTGTAATGGTCAACAGCACTTCTTTACTGGTAATCACTTCTAGCTCTGCCGGACGCGTCGGTTTTTGTTCGCCCTGTAATTGAATGCCGGCTTTGAACTTATCAGCGACATCGTCTTTGATATTCCGTGACAATGTCACGCGATAGACTTTCTTACATGACTTGGTTGGCAACGTGATGTTGAATGACCAGCGCCCATCATCGGTAATTAAGACTAAACCCGTGGTGTCGGCATCTAAGCGCCCTGCGATGTGCAGTTCTGATGCTTTGTCTATCTCGATGTAGTTGAACAATGAAGGATAAACTTCGTCGATATTGGAGCAAATAGTACCCGCAGGCTTGTGCATTAAAAGGTATCGAAATTCACGCAACTTAAGCGGCGTGCCATTAAACAAGATGGTGTTGCTTTCATGAACCTGAGTCGATTCATCGGTCACAGCCTCACTGTTTACGTTCACCTCGCCATTATGGATGCGTTCAATCGCTTCAGGCTTGGTTAGGTCAGTGCTTTTACATAGGTATTTATCAAGGCGCATTAATCGTCGGCACCACATTTAGCACAGGGCTTGTAAGTTCGTTCACCTTGCTCGATAACCACATAGTCACCAACGCACTTGTCACATAAAGCGAGCTTTGGGTAAGCCTCTTTTTGTTTCTTTGCGTTGATGTTGCCTTCGGTGGTGTATACGGTTCTCATTTTGATGCCTTTGTTTGAATAACGTGAGAGGCGCAAATTGTATCACTGTTTACAGCTTTGATTGGAGTGGTGGTGCATAGATAAGTTGATTTTAAGTGCCGCTATTCCATGTTCCCTCCCCGTAACGGCTTAACCATGAACAACAAAGTCAACGTGCCACACCTATCAGTGGTAAAATGATAAAAGCTCACCAACCAATGAAGTCGATAATGAAAGATTGTAATCAATGCGGAAAATGCTGTATCAAATACGGAGATGGCGACCTTGCCGCGACTCAAGAAGAGAGCGATTTGTGGGAGCTGTTCAACCCAGACATCTTTGAATATGTTCGAGGAAGCGAGATTTGGTTTGACCCTGAATCTGGCGAACGTTTAACTCGCTGCCCTTTTCTGGAGCTGGTTCCGACGAAAGACACCAAGGCTCAAGCCAAGTACACATGTAGCATTTACTTAGACCGACCAGAAGATTGCCGACACTACCCAAGCCTGATTAATGAGATGGTACGAGATGATTGTGAAATGATTGAGGTGGTGGATTTACAAGACACGAAGAAAGCTCAAAGGAAACTCGACCTGTTGATGAAAGACAGCCGCCCTTCAAGCTATTCGTAAGCGATGATCTTTTGAAGATCAATTTTCAGCATTAGCTAATAGCCGTTAAAACCTTAAGCCAAATACTGGTTCGCTTCTAACCAATCAAGCGCAACCAGTGCTGCCAATGAACATACTGCTCTGTCATTGCCATCAACAAACTTAAGCTCTTCGATTTCGGCATCTGGAGACAGTTCGCCTGTATAATCAGCAAGATAACAAGTTAATTGCACTGATACGCCTTCCGCTTTGCCATCAGCTTGGCCTGTAAACGTCTCAACGTATTTGATGGAATCAGGCACTAAATCGACTGAGATCTCTTCTTTGATTTCGCGAAGCAGTGCTTGTTCATCACTTTCGCCCGCTTCACGCTTACCACCCGGTAGATAGAACAGTTCTTTGCCTTTTGATCTCACCATCAACAGCTTGCCGTCTTTGATGAATATCCAAGCCAGCTTATCAATTATCTTATGCATGTTCTTAGTCCTTGTTATTTAAGCAATTTGTTATTTCCGAACACTAACGAACTTTAAACCGTTAAACAATAACGAATGTGAACAAGTAGCAAAGAAAACAAAAATGCCGATTGAAGTCGCTATAAGTGGAATTCCAAACGGCACAACTAGTCGCTTAACGCTAACTTAGTTAAATGCAACCGAACGATGCTTACATCGGTAAACATCAGCGGAAATTGAAGTCGGATTTGACCCATCTGTCGCTATAATATTCGTAATATGGTAGCGATTTCCACCTCGCATAAATACTTCATTGGCTAGCTCTGTGTACACTGACTTAGGATTAGTTTCTTGCACTACGTGGCTGCCAATAACGTTACAAGCTGTGTTTTCAATCTCTGCAAAAGCAATAGGCTTAACTTCATGAGCGCCTGGCAATAATTGAACTACTCCCGATGGCTTCACTTGATATGAAGTCGTCGGACAAATATAAAATTCTGCAACTACACTGCTTGGTCGTCCACGGCGAGTATCAAGCACATCCGCTATTCGATAACGATTTCCGCCGGACATATATGCTTGGTTTTTGAGAGCCGGAATCACGTTATTTGGATGGGAATCTTCAAGTGTATAAGTATCGATCATTGTACAATTTAAGTTATGTACAGCAATTTCAGATATCTGACCGACAGACATGGCTTCTTTCATAACAGGAATTTTTCGCGTTACACAAGCATTCAACGCAACTAAAGCAATAAGAGCTACAACAACTTTTTTCATATTAATTTATTCAAAAAAGAACGCATAGTACAAACGTAAACTGTTGCTTTGAAACAATATATTTGTATCGTTACGACTAAAATAGCCAATCAAAACCTATAGAGCCGTGACGGTTAACCACAACATCTCAACCATCACGTTAATCACTCGTAATAATCAAACCGCTAATCAACTAGCCACTCAAGCGCAGAGTCGTGGTCTTCGAATGACTTTATCTCACCGGACACAAACCAGCTCCCTACTTTTGAAGCGAATTCTTGCCAGCTTTTATCACCATAAATCGCGATTTTGTCTATCTTCGAATTGAGCTCTAATCCCAGTTTAAAATCGTCCCAAGCAGCACGTAACTCCCAACCCGTTAAGGTGGAGATGTCGACCAGCATCTTGAGTTCAGATGAATCGAGTTCTTCTAGCGTGGTATTTAGAATTGGCATCATTGCTTGATAGTCATCGTGTGTTAGTTTGCCTTTCGCTTTAAACACAACGATGGTTTCACCGCTAACACGTTCAATTCCAACCGATATTCCGTGACGTTCGATACTCATAACCTAGCCCTCATAGTGGAAACTAGAGTTAGCTTAGAGGATTACACAGCAAAGAGATGAGAGGTTGGCGTCAAAACAGACAAGCATCCGAACGACTTTTAGTTACTGACATTTTAACGGCGTTTAATCGCAACGACCGAGTATGTGTGCCAGTGCTTCACCCTACCCAGTGACGTGAGTGCTTGTTCGTCTCGCTCATGGAATCGTACTACCTCAAAGTCGTTGAATAAGCTGAGTACTTTGGCTTTCGTTAACGGCGTTGTTGGGGTTCGATAGCCATGTGCCCAACTGTCATCGACGCCCATGAAGTCACCCGCAAATACGCCCCCCACTTCAAGGCAGTTTTCAATATTGTGCCAAACTTCGTCAAAACACGTTGGGTCAGCAAAAAACAGACTCGAATTGGCAATCACTACGCCAGATTTCGGGTAATCATAGTGTTCAAATCCACTTTCAGATATTTCGACCAAAGATTTGCGACCAAAACGATCCCGACATATAGCAATCGAATCAAGATTAACGTCGAAGCCATACACTTGATACGCTTGTTGTTCTAAAAAGGCGATGTCACTACCTGTTCCACAACCACAATCAATCGCAACATTTAAGCCTGACTCATTCAGTTTGATTGCGAATTCAGTTCTCTTTAAATGAGGTTTGCTTAGTGCTTTTTGGTAATACTGACGCCAGATCTCTGAATGGTCACCCATGGCGTTTCTCCAACATTTCGCTTAGGCTTTTAACTTGCACGATACGCGGATGCTCTGACTTAACCTCAACTCCTTCCGTGTTCAACCACACCGTATTCAAACCCGCCTCAAGTGCTGGGTAAATGTCTTTCTCTAAGGTGTCGCCAACCATGGTGATATCTTGTGGTGCAACACCGAGTTTGGAAATGATGGCAGGATAAAAGCCCGAATCGAACTTAGAAAAGCCAATGCTCGCCTTACAAAAGTAACCCAATATATATTGAGAAAGGCCAACACGCTCAAAGGCTCGAATGATGTCGTCTTTACTGGAATCACCAGCATTGGTGGCAACATAAACTTGATGAGTTTTCGACAACTCTGCCAATAATGCACGAGCACCACTCACTTCTTGTACGGTTTCCCAGTCACACATCTTCCCTTGTGCGTCTGGGAAATCGACCATCAGCGTATTGCCCCAGTCGAATAAGACTATTTCTGTTAATTCGATTAGCTTTGTCATCTTGCCTCCTGCATACGATGAATTATCTAATGTTTAAGCGAACCTATAAAAACTTCTCGATCAGGATCTCGTCAAAGTACTGGTCGCCAATCTTACCGTGTTTCTTAGCTGTTCCGACGATTTCAAAACCTTGCTTAAGGTATACCGCTAACGCACGCTCGTTGTCTGCTCTTACATAGGCAAAAAGCTTTTCATAACCTTTAGCTTTGGCTGCCTTAAATGTGTAATCGAACAACTGTTTTGCAACGCCTTGCCCACGGCTATTTGCATCAACATAAGTGCCAATAATACCAACGTGGTCAAAGGCCTTGGTGTAAGTCGCGAATGGTTCTACATTCTGAAAGCCAAGTAACTGGTTGGTCGTTTCGTTGACTGCAACGCTAAATACACCACGTTCTGGGAACGACTCAATGAATCCCTTTTCTTCATCAACAGTAAAAGTCTGATCCAAGATCGTATAACGCGCTTCGATAATGATTGGATTTAATACATCAATAATGCCTTGTGCATCTTCTTCCGCGACTTCTCTGATTGTTAAGCTCATACTTCTCTGCCTTTTTATTGCTTTGGGCAGATTCTATCGCTATATGCCATCCCTTTGATAGGACAGAATGTTGTCGAAGGCGATATCGAAGTAGAGTTCGTAGCTATTTTGTTCAACATAGCCCAAATGTGGAGTCGCAGTGACGTTTTGTAAGGACAATAGCGGTTCGGTGTCTGTTGTTACTGGCTCACAATCGAACACATCAATAGCGGCAGTTTTGGTCGGTACCTCGCGTAGTTCATGATACAGAGCCATCGGTTCGACTAACTCCGCGCGGCTGATGTTGACAAACAGTGAGTCCGGCTTCATCAAGCTGAGGTCGTGTGCCGTAACACATCCTCTGGTCACATCATTCAAACGCAAATGCAAAGAAAGCACATCTACTTCTCGAAAGAAATCTTGTTTGGTTGTTGCTGCTTCAAATCCATCTGCTTGCGCTTGATCGCGTGAAGCTTGACTACCCCACACTACGACAGACATCCCAAATACTTGCGCATATTGTGCAATGCATTTGCCGATTTTGCCGTAGCCCCAAATACCAAGCTTCAAGCCCTTCAAAGTTCGACCTAACCCTAGCGAGCCAGAATCTTGCCATTGGTTTTGTTTAAGGTTTGAAGCGTAAGTCGGAATGTGGCGCGATGCAGCCATAATCAACGCCCAGCATAATTCAGAAGGTGCAACTGGCGAGCCTCGGCCTTCTAACACAGTAACACCAAATCGTTCGCACATTTGCGGGTCGATATGGTTACTCACTTTGCCCGTCTGGCTAATAAGCTTGAGGTTTGGGAGCTGTGATAACAAAGATTCGGTGATCTCGGTTCTTTCACGAATGAGCACAATGGCTTCAAACGAGACCAACTTAGCGACGAGCTCTTGCTCTGAGTAAGTCTCGGTAAATACCGTGACATCGTGTTGTTCGAGTTTGTTGAAGCAATCGAGGTCTTTAACGACGTTCTGGTAGTCATCCAATATCGCTATTTTCACATCACTCTCCTTGTGATTGTTAGTTATCTTGTATTGTTCAAATGAAGACTAAAGTGCCATACCTCGAGAATCAACATTGCACTCGCAGGGACTTGACTATTGATAAACCACTTTGAAACGCTCCAACATAAGTAACATGTCTTCACTTGGCGAGATCTTGAGCTCTTCACATTCACGAGAGAAGAAGTTCCAATGAGCTTCTCGCCACCATTCTAGTGTTTTGTCACCCTCGCCTTCTGCAGCAGCAAACTCCGCCGTCACTTCGTTGTATTTGCACGACGACACCGAGGTAATCTCTACAATGCAAACTGGCTTGCCATCCCAGTCGGTAACGACTTGCAAGTGACCAACTACTGGTCTCGTCTCTCCTTCATGGGTATACCAATGTTCAAGGCCGCAAGATGCTTGTTTTTCACCCTTGATAATTAACTGAGCGCAGAGGTTGGCGTTGTACTCGTCGGCGCAGTAATAATCAGCACTAAAGGAGGTGTATTGCGAGGCAGCGTCTGCTGGCAATGTGTTGAGGTAGCTATCAAGATAAGCTTTGCTTCTTTCTTCCATGATCTTTCCAAATTCAATATTAGATTGAGCCGATAAATACTTATAGATTAAGCATCTGGCTGCATTGGGAGTAACCTATCAAGTCAGGTTATTGCTGTAAACCGAGTGAATATCAAAATGTGGGCTGAGAAAGAAGAATATAGGTAAGATTTCGAGGCCAGTACAAGGAGAGCCAAAAGCACCTTTAGTGTGTGCTTTTGGCTCTTAGTATCTCGTTACTATATAGCTCGTAACCAACAGGATATTAACGGTTTAAGAAGTCGACCGCTTTGTCTGGGAAGTCAGTAAACACACCATCGACTTTGACTTGGTTGTAGAAGACATCCAACATGCCATCAAAGTTATCAGCATAAGCTGGGATTCTTCCCGGGTCAGCACGGAACGTGTACGGGTGAACATCTAAGCCTGCGTCTTTTGCTGATTTCATTAACGGCTTAATAATGATGTTTTCTTTGGTCGATGCATCGTCCACCAACATTGGCTTCCAAGGGCCTATTCCTTCCGCGTAAGTCGCGACTTTTTCCATGCCACCAGCTTCAAACATCCAGTCGTAACTGTACGGCGTTGCTTTGTCGCCCTTGTAAGTCATGGTTTCATTCCAATCTGTATAGGCCATCAACTGAACGAGCTTAAGATCCATTTCCATCGCTGGCATGAGCTCATCGTTAATGCGTTGAAGTTCATTGGCGTCAAAACACTGCAAATACACTTTGTCGTCTTTCGATAGGTAACCATATTGATGCAAGGTCGCAAGCACAGCTTTTGAGATATCTTTGCCTTCGTGACGATGGAACCAAGGCGCTTTAATTTCAGGATAGATGCCCACGTCATAACCTAAGGTCTTATTTAGGCCTTGGATCAGCTCGATCTCTTCTGCAAAGGTAGCGACACGGAAATCAGACTGCCACATTGGGAAGCGCGTTGGATACCCTGCCACTCTGTTGCCTTGTTCATCAAACCTAAAGCCTTCGGTCACCTTTAATGATTTGATCTCAGCGAGCGTAAAATCAATCGCGAAGTAGCGGCCATCTGCGCGAGCGCGTGTTGGAAAGCGATCCGCGACATCGGTGACTCGGTCTAGATAATGATCATGCAAAACCACCAATTGGTCGTCTTTGGTCATCACGACATCTTGTTCGATGTAGTCGGGTTTCATCGCATAAGCGAGCGCTTTAGCGGGTAATGTGTGTTCAGGTAAATAACCAGAAGCGCCGCGATGCGCAATCACCAAAGGATCGGCGAACGCATTTGCAGATAAACTTAGTGCTAATAAGGTCAGAGACAGTGACGTTGTTTTCATTATTGTTTCCCCTTGATAAAACAGAAGCAGGATATACCTGCCTCTGTTGTTATTTATAGATGTGATTCAGTAAATACACTACTGAGCTAGCGCTTCTCTCTCTCGTTCGAGATCTTTTTGTTTGTGGTGCGCACGTTCACCTAAGAAGGCGTAAAGCAGACAGATGATTGAAGCTACACAAGCGCCGACCAAAATAATGAAGCCGCCATCCCAACCGTAATGGTCAACCATAAAGCCGAGAATTGCGTTCGCAGCAACCGCGCCACCTAAGTAACCAAACAAACCCGTTAGACCGGCAGCTGTACCCGCTGCTTTCTTAGGTGCAAGTTCCAGAGCATACAAACCGATCAGCATTACAGGGCCATAGATAAGGAAACCAATCGCAACCAGTGCCAACATATCAACCGTTGGGTTACCTGCTGGGTTCAGCCAATATACCAACACAGCGACTGTCACTAGAACCATGAACAAGATACCTGCAGGTGCGCGTCGGCCTTTGAATAACTTATCTGAAATCCAACCACACAATAAGGTGCCAGGAATACCAGCCCACTCATACAGGAAGTAAGCCCATGATGATTTATCTACAGAGAAGTCTTTTGCTTCTTTTAAGTAAACCGGAGCCCAATCGAGTACGCCATAACGGATAAGGTAAACAAACGCATTGGCAATCGCGATTGACCACAACAGCTTGTTAGAGAAAACGTACTTAAAGAAGATCTCTTTCGCCGTCATTTCTTTCTCATGAGACGTATCGTAGTCGTCTGGGTAATCATCTTTGTGTTCTTCAATCGGTGGTAAGCCGCAAGATTGAGGTGTATCTCTTACAGTAAACCAAACAAAGACAGCAACGAGAGTGGCAAAAAATGCAGGAACATAAAAAGCGGTTCGCCAATCGTCGTTAAAAGCCCACAGCCCCAACAAGAACATTGGGCCAATCAAACCGCCACCCACGTTGTGAGCAACGTTCCATACCGATACGATCTCGCCGCGTTCTTTGCGTGACCACCAGTGAACCATGGTTCGTCCACAAGCTGGCCAACCCATACCTTGGAACCAACCATTCAAGAACAGCAGAATAAACATCGCAGTAATGCTGCCAGTTGCCCAAGGCATAAAGCCAAAGCAGAACATCACCAGTGACGACATTAACAAGCCACCGCTGAGGAAGTATCGAGGATTAGAACGGTCAGAAACACTGCCCATTAAGAACTTAGATAAGCCGTAAGCGATAGATACCGCCGCTAATGCAACCCCCAGTTCTCCGCGGCTAAAACCTTGTTCAATGAGATAAGGCATCGCCAAACTAAAGTTTTTACGGACTAGGTAGTAACCCGCATAGCCAACGAAGATGCCGAGAAACAGCTGCCATCGTAGTCGTGTGTAGGTGCTATCGATCTTATCTGATGACAAGCGATCGATATGCGCCATAGGTTTGAATATTCCAAACATAGGAACCTCATAATTATTGGGCGAAGGAAGAATTAAAATGCTCGAACGAAAAAATTTAGCGCTCATTCGAAATTAAGGGAATTGTATGTGCTTCAGGATTAATTTCTGTGATAGAGGTAGTCATTAACAAAAAATAACTTTAAATACAGCATATTAGTTTCATTTAATTAGACTACGCTTCATGTTTTTGTTTGTGTTTTTCTTCAATGCAGAGTGCGCTTGTATAGAAAACCACCTTTCGAGTGAGCAAATATCGAACTTTTAAAACAAGGATATGCAATTAAGTTAAACAATTGTAAACAGAACCAACCTCTTTGCGCCCAATTAATGTGAATAGATAAGTCGCACATCGCCACAAGCAATGCGTATAACTAGCAATACATAGCCAATGGTGATGTTTTGTATTTCTTTCCGTTTATTTATCGAATTACCAAGGTTGTTTATTGTACATCTCAAGCGATGCAGCAATGTCTATACACGAGGCGTATACCCGTCACCTAGTAGTGAGGTTAGTCAGTGAGCATCTTACGAATTCAACAAACGTTAGGAAATATCATGAACAAATCACTTATCGCACTCGTTCTTACTGCTGTTTTAGCAGGTTGTTCATCTGGCGGTGGTTCTGAACCGGCACAACCTCAATTTGATGGTGATTACGGTTTCGAAAATATTGACCCAGGTTTTGGACTAGACGATTCAGATAACGATGGCGGTTATGAGAATCCAGATCCGAACTATGGCAATGATGCTCCGACTCTTAAAGACAAAGTCGCTCAAGCAGATTTAGGCTTTGTTTATATTCCAGATCTCGGTGATGTACCATTTTTTAATAAAGACACAGGTGAAGCTCATATAAGCGCCGTAAAACAACGTTCTGATGATCACGAAACGCTATACAGCATCTACGTAGATGACAAGACTGTCGGTGAAATTATTGTTCGTGAAGACTATGTGGAGATTAGCTCTGGTGACAAGATGATCTCAGGTGAGCAGAAGTCTTATCTTGATACTGAACATACCTTTTGGACAGTTAGAGACACTAACGACAATGTAGTTGGTGACTTTAAGCGCCTCGACGATGGTGTTTGGGTGTTCCGTGAAGAGATTGAGCGTCAAACATTCGTTGTTAAGTATCACGACGGTCAGTGGAACTTCATCCCTGTCGCTGACATTAAAAACAAAGTTAAAGACAATTTGCCGTCGCAAGCACAAGCCACCAAAGTGCGAGCAAAAATGCAGGTTAATAAGCTACGTACGTTGAAGTAATACTTATCACCAATCCCATATCAAAAAGGCATCCTCAAATCCAAGAGGATGCCGCTCAAGCACCACCAAGAATACATAACTAAAAAGCTCAAGGAAGATCCGGACTAGGTTACTAATTTACTGGCATTCAATACTTTTAATTGGCCGATATTTTGTATACATAAGCGAGAGATCCAATGACCATCAAAAAGCTTCCCCTTCTGACATTAGCCGCTGTCTTGCTGTTCACTATGTCTAACGCACAAGCCTATGAACAAAACCAAGAAGAAACTGCGATTACATTTGGTCTATCGGCTGAACGTGGGTGGAGAGATTGGTCTGCTTCTTACATCAAATATCGCGGCCCGGGAAGCATAGGTTATGGTATTGAGTTTACCCGGTCAGCTTATAACGAAGATGAAGACTCGTACGAATACAAACAACGCGACAACGAATATCAGTTTCACGCCCCTATTGGTATCACCGAAAACTTGTACATCACCCCAGGTTACGGGATTAAGCGTACCCACACGGACGTCACTTTAGATAGCCGTGAGTTCTCTGACAGCTCAACCAAACAAGTTGGTGGCTTAGATGCAACCTACATCATGGACAGTGGCTTTGTTGTGACCGCAGGTTTCGATAAAGCAGAAGGTGAAGACTTGGAGTTCTCAATTGGAGCAGGTATCGCTTGGTAAAGGTAATAGCCCAGTAGATTTGAAAAACAAAAAGGGTCTAGATTTCTCTAGACCCTTTTAGGTAATAACGCTTGGTGGCTTTATGTTGGCTAATTAGGCAAACCTTAGCTAATTACTCGAAGTATTAGCTAGCCACACAACGTGATTATGCGTCGATGTAAAAAGCTTCTACAGTGCCTTTTAGAGTAATAAGCATTGGCTGACCAAAACGATCTAGCGCTTTTGGAGAAGGGATCTTAACCCAACCTTCGCTGATGCAGTATTCTTCAACATCAGTACGCTCTTTACCATTTAGACGAATGCCGATTGGGTATTCGAAACACTCAGCAACGTGGTGTGGGCTGCGTGGGTTACCTGCAAGATGATCTGGTAAAGCTGGTCTTGAATTAGTATCGCTCATGTTCATTACCTGTATGTACGTAAATAAAAAAAGTGCGTCATTCTAGACAATATAGGCTTTGTGCTCAACAACTGCTGCAATAAATCGTCTTGATCGTTTTAATCAACAGCTAGTTGTTTGATTTAAAGGCGATATCGACATGAGTTCCAACGATAATTTAACAGAGTTATGCGTTGTAGATAAAGGGAGAGCTTCATTACTCGAACGGCAGATAACCTAATATCAGGCTTTTATTCCGAGCTTATCGATTAAGCTCAATACTCATCACTTTATGGTTCGGTTCTGATTCGATATCGACAACTGACCAACCTAGACCTTGGTAGAGTCCCATGATATTGGTGTATGCGTAGAGTTGAGTTTGCACTGCAGAAGAAACCTGTCTGACACCACGATTAATCAATTCACTGGCAATGCCTTGACCGCGCCATTGAGGGGCGACAAACACGGCGTTGATCCACACCACATCACGCACTTGGTGAGGTTCTTGAAAATAGGAATACGCCAAGCCACCAATGACCACATTATCGCGAAGTACGGTTATTACTGGAGGGAGTTGTACGTATTCTTTATAGGTATCTTTAAACTTGAAATCAGACCATTCGCTTTGAAATAAGCCCTCTAACTCATGCCAATAAGGCGAGCTTTCATCGCAATTTCTAAAGATTACTTTCTGCATTTTTTCCGTCCTTTGAAAGGGTGTAATTCGGCTATCCTAGCCTTGTTTAATCTAAGTGTAGGTAAAGCTACTCTTCTTCGTCGTAATCGTCTGCTGGGTCTTGATTAATTTCTTCGCCGCATCCTAGACATTCACCTTGTAGATCTGTAGGCATAACAATAATCAAACCACAATGCGGGCATAGATCGCCTTGTTGAAACATCCTGTATTCCTTCTACTTCATGGCTATTGCTTAGGATACTTTTGCTTACTCGCTTCTAACCAGTCGTGAATCACTTGGCGAGCGGATTCCGACGGCGGTGCATTTCGTTTTCCGCAGATTTGGTCGATTTCAAACGGAAAGGCTTTGCTCGGAACGCGACGTAAACCTATGGTTAAACGCTGAGGTTTGTGCATGCGGAACACCACATAACGATCGCTCATGATTCGGTTGTGATACACACCAATACAGTGCTTCTGCTCTATGCCTTCGTGTTCAAGATCGTAATAATCAGTGAGCGGATGAATGTTGTCATTGCCGAGCAAAGGAACGGGATAAGGGATGTCTTTATCCATTGGGCGATTACCCTCCAAGCGTCGTAATTGGCGTTGCTCCGTCCAGCGGTCATGAAGTTGTTCAAACATCGCAAAAGAGTTCTGACTGGTAATCGCGCGCAGTGGATCATCCATCTCCAAATCTTGGCCTAGCAATATCGTATCTTGGAACATCGCCATTTTCGACGGTGCATTAAGTCTGCCCTCTTCCACCATTGCAATCCCTAATCGGCTACCAGTTAGAAATGGATGAACTTGGTCCAAACGCAGGGCTGTGTATCCAACTTTTGAGTAATGCTTGAATTTAAGAACTCGTCTTTGCAGCGGTTCGAGAATACGAACAATGTGGTCGAGTTCATCACCAACATTGTAATGAAGCTCTAGCTTGTCGATGAATTTGAGTGTCGCCTTGCTGCTGTCTAAACCCAACTTAGCAAGGATCTTCTTCTGCCCTAAGCGACTCAGTGCCAATGCTTTCTGATTATCGACACTGTATTTCATGCAGATGAGAGCCAAAATAACAGGCCTTAATTCAAGCAATTGTGCGGCTTCATAGGTATTCGCAGCAAGCCACAGCATCTGGTATTGGTACTCTGGAAAGTCGTCGGTGATTTCCCGATAACGCGCAGGCAATGAGTCTAACCAACGACCATTCACGTCAAACTGTTCAACAAGGTTGAGGCTCAGCCCAATGCCCCCATCAAGCGGTCGTCTACCATCTTCAAACACATGAAAGCCGACAAGCTTTTGAGACCAGTCTCGGATCTCAATATCGTAGTCGAAACCTAATGTTCGAGTGGGAATGGTTAGTAGTGCTGTCATTGATGCCTCTTCGTTATTGGCGCATTGATCTATCAAGCCTATCTAACAGCATAAGCTAGCGCTTCAACCACTATATCAACCTTTTGTAAATTTCTTATCAATCAAAGCGATATAAATACGATAGTGCTTAGAAGAACATTGAATGATGATTTTACGCAATATGAGACCTCTTCGATATCATTTGCGCAAACAGAAACTATGCTTGTTACATAACTCACAACAAGAGGCTTTAATTATGGACTACCGACATATTCTGGTCGCACTTGAACTGTCTGACGACACCAAGATTCTCATTGATAGAGCGACCTTCTTCGCTGATAAACTGGAGGCTGACATTTCATTTGTTTATATCGATGGTACGCATGGAGAAATTTACCCAGAACTCGTTGATATTCAAGGAAATGACGGTGATTTACCCATCAATGAAGATGCCGTTAAGCATTTAAGAGAGTTTGAGGCGTACGCCAAGCACCCAATCAAGCACATTTTCGTGGGAACCGGTGACTTGAACGACAAGCTCAAAAATGCCATCGAAGCAAATGGCGTTGACCTATTGCTGTGTGGCCATCACCATGATTTTTGGCATAAGCTCATCTCCCATTCTAAACAGATCATCGATACTTCCCCTATCGATATTCTCGTTGTTCCTATGGAATAGAAGCTGCAGTTCGACACTCAAAACTAGCCTGCATTGCCAACCTCTACCGGTATTATTGGTTGGCTTGATACCCTCTTCAACACCCTCATCCTGACCGAAATCTGCTATTACCCACTTAGAGTAGTCATTTGTGATCTTGTCAGCTTATCAACTCGTAAGCGTCTAATAATTAACAAATCGCCGAGTGGAAGTAATGAAAAAGATTGGCCTGTATCTTTTTACAAACGACTTAAGAATCAACGACAATGCGCTACTTTACCAAGCAAGCCAAATCGTCGATGAGCTCGTTTGTGTCGTCGTTGAACCGATTCTGTCTCACTACTCAGCACTGTTCGCCCAAGAACAACAATATGGCGCTCACCGCATAGCTTTCATTTCACAGTCGATTAGCGATCTTAAGGCTAACCTGAGCAACCTAAAACAATCACTCATCGTCCTTACACAAGACCAAGACAAAAGAGATAACGTTAAAGACTCGCTCAACGAGATTATCTCTGCTCTAAACGTCACTCACTTGTTTGCAAATGCTCATTGTGGCTATGACGAGCAACAGCTAGTGCAATCAACGTTGACTGACTGCGCAAACTTAACTGCGATTCAAACTCATAACTCGACTCTGTTTGAGCTCAATGACTTCCCTTTTACGTTAGACAAGTTACCCCGCTCGTTTACCAAGTTCAGAAAACTCATCGAACACTTGTCTGTCGATACACAAAGTTTGAACATAACGACGTTACCACCAGCACCAGACCTAACAGAAACGTCACACTGTCACTCAAAAGCATCCCTTTTTGGGACGAGTGATTTGGCGAGCGAGCAAAGCTTCAAAGGCGGTGAAACATCGGGATTAGTACATCTTGACCACTACTTCTTACACGATTACGCGAGCCGCTATAAACAGACAAGAAATGCTTTGGATGGCATCGAGAACTCGACCAAATTTTCACCGTGGCTCGCATTAGGTTGTGTCTCACCAAAAACAATCTGCAGACACCTCACGCGATTTGAGTCGCATCATGGTTCCAATGATTCAACTTACTGGATTTATTTCGAGCTGTTGTGGCGAGAGTATTTTTATTGGAAGAGCATGTCGTTGAAGGCATTTCTATTTACGGGCTCATCTACAAATCCCGTTACAGCAGAAAATAGCAAACAATCGGCAAGCCTTAATTTTGCCAAATGGAAGAGCGGTAACACCAACTACCAGATTGTCGATGCATGCATGCGCCAACTTAATGCGACTGGCTACATGTCCAATCGCGGAAGGCAGTTAGCCGCAAGCTGTTTGATTTACGAGTTGGGCGTCGACTGGCGACACGGCGCAGCCTATTTTGAAAGCCAGCTTGTCGACTATGACGTGGCATCTAACTGGGGAAATTGGGCGTATATCGCTGGGGCTCTCAATAAACCCGCCCACAACGAGCAAACTAAAAACCAATCACAACCTAAATCACGCCATTTTGATTTGGCCAAGCAGACTGAAATGTACGACCCAGACCATGCCTTCATCAATCAATGGGCTGGCGGTAACGCAGTCTCAACAAACCTCATCAACCAGGACGCATTATGAATTTTCAAACGGTACGACTTGTATTAGGAGACCAATTAAACATTGAGCATTCATGGTTTCAACAAGTTAACGATGACGTTATTTACATCATTGCTGAGCTCAAACAAGAAACGGATTATGTTGCCTCTCACGTTCAAAAAGTGGCCGCGTTTTTCTGTGCGATGGGTTACTTCGCTGACGAACTCAAAGAACAAGGCCATCAAGTACTCCACCTAACTCTTGACGACACAACGCAATTTGAAAACCTAGATACACTTCTAAAGCACTATGTACATGAATTCGGCGCAGTGAAATTCGAATATCAAAGGCCAGATGAATATCGCCTTTTAGAGCAGATGAACAAGCTCAAGCTGACCAATGCGACCAAAGGTTGTTGTGATACGGAACACTTCCTCTTTCCATTCAAAGAGATCGAACAACAGTTTCCGAAAGACAAACACATCATGATGGAACACTTCTATCGCCGAATGAGAAAGCGTTTCGACATTTTGCTAGAAGACGGAAAGCCCGTTGGCGGAAAATGGAATTACGACGCGAACAATCGAAAGAAACTCAAGAAACAAGACATCGAAAACCTGCCTCAGCCGCTGATGTTTACCAATGACATAACAGGCATTTTACAGCGTATCGAGCGCCACCAAGTCCAAACCATTGGTCAAGTAGGTAGCCAATTATTATGGCCTGTAAACCGCGCACAAAGCTTGTCTCTGCTCGCTCATTTCTGCCAAGTCTGCTTACCGTTATTTGGACAGTTTCAAGATGCGATGACTACAGAGCACGACTCTAAATGGAGCTTGTATCATAGCCGTATTTCGTTTTCTTTGAACAGTAAACTGCTGAGTCCTAAAGAAGTGATTGATGCAGCACTGTCGGCCTACCAAGCATCCAGTCATCGAGACAGTTCTTCAAATAAACCAAGCATCGACATTGCACAGGTCGAAGGGTTTGTACGCCAAATACTGGGGTGGCGTGAGTACATACGCGCTGTCTATTGGGCGAATATGCCTGCTTACGCCAACAAAAATCATTACTCAGCAAACAACAACCTGCCCCATTACTTTTGGGACGGACAGACCAAGATGAACTGCATGAAGCATGCGATTGACCAGTCTCTTGAGTTTGCTTACGCGCACCATATCCAAAGGTTAATGATCACTGGCAACTTCTGTTTAATCACAGGCATAGACCCTGACCAAGTCGACAGTTGGTACCTCGGTATTTACGTCGACGCGATTGAGTGGGTTGAAATGCCAAATACGCGAGGTATGGCACTGTTTGCGGATGGCGGGATCGTCGGAACCAAACCATACTCTGCCAGCGGTTCTTATATCAACCGCATGAGTGACTACTGCAAAGGCTGTCACTACAAGATAAAAGAACGCAGCGGCGAGCAATCTTGCCCTTTCAATAGCTTGTATTGGCGCTTTATGAACCTGCACCGCGATGCATTAAACCGTAACCCACGCATGGGCATGTTATATCGCTCTTGGGACAATATGGACGAGCAATCACAACAAGCGATTCTCGATACCGCTGAACAACGAATCACAAACTTGGAGAACTTATAATGGTGGAGCAACTCAGATTACACATATTGGTGGTCGGTGGGAGCGGCGGTATTGGTTTCGCTGTGGTTAAACACCTATTATCTGAGCTCTCTCGGTTTGATTTTCTTGATGTGCATGTAGACGCGACTTACCACTCTCAACAGCCGGAACTAGAAAACAATCGCTTGACTTGGCACAAAGTCGACGCGACCAACGAAGCTGATATCAAACGTTTGAGCTCTGAGTTTGACCAACTTGATTGGTTGATCAACTGCGTGGGTATGCTCCACACTCCAGACCTTGGGCCGGAAAAGAACTTGTCGTCTATCGACCCTGAGTTTTTTCTGAAAAACATCTCTGTGAATACCCTACCCAGCTTGTTATTGGCAAAGCACTTCACGCCGATTCTTAGAACGAGTGACAATCCAAAATTTGCTGTGGTATCCGCAAAGGTAGGTAGCATTTCAGACAACAGATTAGGCGGTTGGTATAGCTATCGCTCATCGAAAGCAGCCCTCAACATGTTCATCAAAACCATGTCGATCGAATGGCAACGCACCATTAAGAAAGGCACTGTGTTAGCACTGCATCCGGGCACAACAGACACGGCTCTATCGAAACCTTTTCAGACCAATGTCCCTCAAGGCAAGTTGTTCGAATCTAGCTATGTCGCCCATCAATTAGTCGATATCATTCGGACTGCGACACCAGACAAAAGTGGGCACTTCTACGCTTACGATGGCGAGCAGTTAAATTGGTAGTTAATACCAGTGGCCATCTTTCATTAGTGCTAAAAAAGAAAACCCAACAGAGTTAAGGCTCTATTGGGTTATTTTTTGAAAGAGCGCCTCTGTTTTATAAGGCGTTTGGTTGATATCTAGCTAAAGATCAAAACTGATCATCACGATTACTCAGCCCAATTGAACTTACTATCGTCGACACCTTCTTTCTCTTCTTTAGCTCGCTCGCGTCGGTGTTGTTCTTCAATTCGCGCAGCGTCTATCTCTTGCATGATGGCTTCGATATCAGCCAAGTCGTCCGTTTCCGTAAACTCACCCGTTAGCTTGCTGTCTGGCTTCAAGTCGCCTTTCTCGTACAGCGCCCACATTTCCTTGGCATACTCGGTTTTTGCCAATTCAGGAGCAAACTGAGCGTAATAATCACGGATGTTATTGATATCACGAGCCAGCATCCACTCAGCGTTGTTGTTCGCCGAAGCATCAACCGCTTGAGGTAGATCGATAATTACTGGGCCGTACTCATCCACCAATACATTGAACTCAGACAAGTCACCATGGATCAAACCAACACACAGCATTTTAACTACGTAGGTCATCATCACAGCGTGGTCTTCGATCGCTTGCTCTGCTGACATCACCACATCGTTCAAACGTGGTGCAACGTAACCATCATCGTCAGTGACCAATTCCATAAGCAGCACGCCATCAAAGCAACCGTAAGGGACAGGCACACGAACACCCGCTTCTGCCAGTTTATATAAGGCATCCACTTCAGCACTCTGCCAAACCTTTTCTTGTTGCTCTCGACCAAAGCCAGAGCCTTTTTCCATCGCTCGAGCACGGCGGCTATTTCGGACTTTTCGGCCTTCACGATACGCGGTCGCTTTCTTGAAGCTGCGTTGGCTTATTTCCTTATATACCTTGGCACAACGGATGGTATCGCCGCAGCGCACAATGTACACCGATGCTTCTTTGCCACTCATGAGTTGGCTTGTCACCTCGTCGACTAAACCATCGTCAACTAAAGGCTGTATTCTTTTAGGTATCTTCATGCCGCCTTTATACATCACTTATCTTACAGATAGAAATATTAACTTGAGAAATGAATGACGAAACGATTAAAGGATCATCAAAATGATGGCAAAGGAAGGAAATATTGGAGTTAAGGGCTTTAGATCATGAGGAATGTGCTGATCTGTTCAAGAGTATGAAGACTCAGATTTATTACGACGACAACGTTCAGAACAGTAGATCACGTCAGCCCAACAGCGCTGCCACTTTTTACGCCATGCGAAAGGCTTTTGGCAAACAGGACATGTCTTGGTCGGTAAATGAATCTTTTTGTGCATGGCCGTTTCCTTCTTGATGAGTCCACTTCGTTCGTTTACTAGAGATTCCCTATTACGCTCGTTCCTGACTTTAAGGAGTGACGGCGTAGTGACTGATGACAACTCCCGACCCCGTCATCCTCGAGAAGGAGGAACGACTGAGTCGGGGATCTGCTTCATCTAGCTCTGTTTCTATTTCTGCACTGGTGGAATATAGCTAGAACCTAAGCGACAACCTTGTACTGCTTCTCCATCTCACTCACACCTAAACCAGAGTGTTTTGTCACTTTAAGCTGAACGGGTACTCGCTCTTTCAGTGCTTCAACGTGGCTAATCACACCAATCATCTTGCCTGATGCATTCAAGTTATCCAGCGCGTTTAGAGCAATGTCCAATCTGTCACTATCCAGCGTACCGAAACCTTCATCTAAGAACAGAGAATCAATACTGGTTTTGTAGCTCACAAGATCAGAAAGCGCTAATGCCAACGCCAAGCTCACTAAGAAGCTTTCGCCGCCGGACAAAGTCTTAGTATCACGCATCACATCGCCCTGCCATGTGTCGAGCACTTGCAGTTCTAAACCATCATCGGCTTTACGTTTTAGCTCGTAACGACCATGCAAACGCTGTAGCTGCTTGTTCGCAAGGTACACCAAGTTTTCCAACGTTAAACCTTGGGCAAACTTACGGAATTTATCGCCGTTCTTAGAACCGATAAGTGAGTTCAGACGTGAGATATCATCAAACTCGACTTGTTGCTCGTCGATCTGTTTGAACAGATCTTGCTGATTACTGCGGTTCTGGCTATCCGTTTCAAGATTGGCAGAAATCGCGCCGATCTTGGTTGCATGGCTTTGTTGTGCGTTTTGACACTCAGTCGTCGCTTCTTCAACTTGCTGCTGGTTTTGCTCTTGCCATGCTTTCGCATTTTCGTGGTTTTGTAGCTCCACCTGTGTCGTTTTGGCGGTGTTCAACCTTGCTTTCGCACTGACAATCGCTTCGTCTAAAGACTTCTTCAGGCTTTGAAGTTGAGTTCTAACCTCTTCATCCAACAACGCCGCTTCAAAATTAGCCTCATCTTCGAATGGGCTAGCTTTCAGTGCTTCTAACCAAGCATTCGACGCTTGTGTGTAGCTGGATTGCTTACTGACTAACTCGTCCGAGAAACCAGTGTGTTTGGTTTGCTCAGTTCGATGTTCAAGTTCACAACGGTTAAGCACCAACTGCGCGGCATCAAATGCATTTACCGCGTCAGTGACCTTTTGCTTCATCGCATTGCTGGTGGCTTGAATATCTTTGTCACCAAACAACTCTGTTCTTTCAGCCGTTACACGAGTGAGTTCTGACACTAAAGACTCACTCTGTTGCGTCAGTGTCGCGATCTCTTTCTCAACGCTGCTTAGCTTGTCGTCTAAGGTTTTCAATTCGGCATTTTGAGTAATCAGTTGCTTCTCAATATCGGCCTGTTGCTGTTTGGTTTGCTGCCATGTGCTTGATGCTTGCGATTTCGCCGTAAACCAATCATCGATATGTTCAAGTTCAGGCGCTTCGATAGAAGTTTGAACAATGCTCTCTTTCAAAGAGGTCCATTGCTGCTCTTTCGATTGGGCTATCTGAGCCACTTGTTCGTTTGCGACTTGGTTTTGCTTATTAAGATCCGCTAAACGTTGCTCGGCCAACTCGAGATTAGATTGCGCCTTGTCAGCCATAACACTTATAGACAGGCGTTGTTTCTCAGCTTCAGCGTAATGCGCTTTAGCATCAGCCAACGCTTTGAGTTGCTGCGCGCTCTGACTTAGTTGAAGTTCACACTGCTGAGCAAAGGTCGCGACTGTGGCTTCATTGCCTAAATCGTTAATCGTTAGCAGCGCCAATTCAGGAGCAGTGCCAACGAAATCGGATAAGTTCTGTTGAAGCTTGCCGACAACACCTTGCCAATTCAGTTGAGCTTGTTGAATATCCGCTTGCGCACGTTGAATGTCATCGTTAAGCGCTGCAATCATAGGGGCAAGAGAATCTAATTGCTGACGATGCTCTTGGCCTTCTTTTTTGATAGCCGTTAGCTCTAGGTTTTCCCTATCTTTTTGAGCAACCAAATTTGCAATATCTTGCGACTGTTCAATCGCATGGTCTGTTGAACCACACAGTGGGCATTCAGATCCAGATTCTATAGCTACACGGTATTTCGCCAATTCGCCTTCTTGATCAATCAAACGCGTTAATCGCTCAAGTGAAGTCTCTTTCTCTTTATATCTCTCAACCAGCACTTCACGCTCTTTCGAAAGCTTCTCGACCAACTGAGTGTTGGTTTGATGCGTTTGAGTTTTTGCGTGCAGCTGTTGCTGGGCATTTAGGAAACCACGATTGATCTCGAGTAATGAGTGCGTATTGCGATTCCAAAACTCCAACAGATCTTTTTGCGCATTCAATACTTGCTCGCTGGTGTTGCCTTGCAATGCTTCCCACTGTTGCTTTGCACTACTCTCTACCAAAACCAACTCAGCTAAAGTTTTATCTTGCGTTGCTTTAGCTTCTTGCGCAGATTTGATGATCGTTTGCTGAGCATCAACCGCAGACAAAGCTTGCTTCGCTGAGTTCAACTGTTCTGAATGCTGACGCTCTAGAGTACGAACTTGCTCGACCTTTGCTTGCCATTGACCTAGGTATTTTTCCAGATGTTGGTCAGTTTGATGCGTATTTAGGTACTCAGTGCTGAGTTGATCTTGTTGCTTCAGTGCATCTGTTTTTTGGACTAAAACAATCTGTTGATTGCGCTGCTGCGTATGTTGCTCGTTTAGCGTATTCGCTGCATTAACGGCCGCAGTTTGCTTATCTTTGAGTACGGCAATTTGGTTATCGAGCGGACGGACAAGATCGATGATCTTCTCTTGATCTTGTTGCTCACTTTTTACCTGTTCGACAATCGCACTGCTTTGAGTCAGTTTAGTTTGCGCGTCTTGCTTCTCTGCATCACGAACGGCAAGTAACTTGGTGCTGTTATCTAGGTGAGCTTGAGTAGTGTTCACCTCTTGTTCGCAACGCTTTAAATCTTTGTGCATTGGGCGCAGCTTTTCAGCCGGCTCACTGTTTGCCAAGCGCTCTAATGAAGGTTGATTACGGTCTAGTTCATCTTGAGCTGTTTTAAGATCGAGCTCACTGCTCGCTATAGTTTGCTCAGCTTTGGTCACGTCTTTCCACCAGCTTAGATGCGCTTGCCACTCTTTTAATTGCTCGGCTAAACGCTTCTGCTCGGCTTCTAGCGTTTCACGCTCTGCGGTCAGGTCTTGGATTTGCTCTTCAGACAGTAAGCTCACCCCTTCAGCTTTCGCTTTAAGGTGATTAAGCGACTCTTCACTCGACTTAAAATGATCGTAGATGCGCTCTGAAATCAGGCTATAAACTTCGGTTCCCGTCAGCTCTTCAAGTAGCTCTGCTCGATCGTTAGCATTGGCATTTAAGAACGCCGCAAACTCACCCTGAGACAACATGATGGATTTAGTGAAGCGTGAAAAATCGAGACCTGTTACCTGCTCCACCAACTTGGTTTTCTTGGTCAGCATGGTCTCTAAGACTTTGTCGGTGTCCGCATCCGAAAATTCGCACGTTGGTGTTTGTAATGCGCCATCGTGTTTTCCACGCGCTCGCTTTTGATGGAAGTTAGAACGGTACGTTTTGCCCTGCACTTCAAATTCCAGTTCAGCAAAACACTCACCCGTGCCACGCGTCATTAATTCGTTGTTGCCTTTAGCAATGCTCTTTAAGCGCGGCGTGCGGTGGAACAATGCCAAACAAATCGCATCAAGAATGGTGGTTTTACCCGCCCCTGTTGGGCCAGTAATCGCGAACAGACCATTTTCCGCAAACGGTGATTGGGTAAAATCGAGCTTCCAACGTCCTTTCAAAGAGTTCAGGTTTTCAAATTCTAGGCTTAAAATCTTCATACTGGTTACTCTTCTACTTTGTTTGGTGTTTGAGCGCTCTCGGACACTTCAACCATCACTTGTTTAAACTTCACCGTCATTCGCTCTAAACGCGCTTTTTCAGAATCGGTTTCAAACTCTTCTAAGGCAATACGCTTGCTAAACACGTCCATCGGGCTCAGTTCAGATAAGGTTTCTGCCGACTCTTGCTCTAATGCTTGATTGCGACGCTCTCTTGCACGGCGCAGTTGAAGTACTTCCACATTCAAACCTTCGGTCAGTGCGCGCATGCGTTCTTGAAGATCCGATAAGTAATCTTGCGCTTGCACTTCTATCGATAACCACACGCTTTGGTCGCTATCTAAACCTATGTATTGGTTCAGCTGAGATTCGATCTCGCTCAAGTCGCCTTTGATTTCAGCTAGAGGTTGGAATGTAGGAACAGGCAATTGAGAAATGGTGCGCTCACCTTCAACAAACTCAACAACACACACTTGTTTCTGAGACTTAAGTTCATCAAAGCTTAGTGGGATTGGAGAGCCTGAATAACGAATGTATTCACGCTTTGCCACCACTTGTGGGCGGTGGATATGACCAAGTGCAATATAATCTGCGTCTGGGAAGCCATCAGCGGCAAAACCATCAAGGTTGCCGACATAAATGTCGCGTACCGAATCGGATTGTTGAACACCCATCGCCGTTAAGTGACCAGTGGCAATGATCGGCATGTGCTCGCTGTTTGCAAACGTCGCGCGCTTAGCAACCGCCGCATCATAAACACTTTGATAATGCTGTTTGATTGCATCGCCGAGTTGTTTTTGGCGCTCAACGCCGGTGACACCCGCCTGACTGGTCAACACATCGCGAGGACGAATAAAAGGAATGGCACAAACCAGCGCTTCTACATCGCCGCTCTTGCCTTTTAGTTCAACAACCTGAGTCGCATGATCTTCATTGGTGTTCGGAATCACGTCTGCACCCATGTATTTGAGCAACTGTTGTGTCTCTTTAAGCACAGAGACTGAATCGTGATTTCCACCTAATAACACCAATTGACAGCCGATCTTATTCGAATCGACCACAAACTTGTTATACATCTCACGAGCGTAACTCGGCGGTGTACTGGTATCGAAAATGTCGCCAGCAACAATGATCGCGTCGATGTCGTGCTCTGTAACTTGCTCAAGTAACCATTGTAAAAACCGTTCATGTTCATTCTTACGGCTTTTATTGTAGAAGTTTTGGCCAAGGTGCCAATCGGACGTGTGAAGAATCTTCATTGCTGCTCACTGGAAGTCTGTAATACCTTTAATCTACCAAAATAGTCGAGATAATTCCCTTTTATAAGCTTGTGAAAACCAACTAATTTCAGGCTTTGGACCAACTCCGCCCATAGCGTGAGCAATCGTTATTTTTGACATAAAAAAACCGCTCAACGTTAGAGCGGTTTTAGGTGTCCATAACTTTAGCTTTAAGCTATTTCACAGAGGTCATTAAAAATTGTACGAAGCGCCCAGAGTTACTGTGCTAAACGCTACATCACGGCTTGCCAATCTATTACCATTCGGGCCGAAGAATTCGATATTTACTGCATCTGCTTGTGAGATCAAACGTAAGGTTAGGTTTTCTACTGGCGTGTATTCAACACCGATACCAAAATGGAAGCCTGCACCAGAATCATCATCAATGTAACTAGAGCCCTTAGAGTTTAGATCAACGTAGCTAAGGCCTGCGGTTACAAAGGGACGAATCGAGTTATCGAAGGTGTAGCCGAGGTTTGCTGCAACAGAAAGCGATGTTGGTGAAAACACCTTAGTACCAAATGATTCATAGTCAGCATAATCCGTATAACCAAGTTCGATACCTACAATGCGGTTAAACTGATAGCCACCATAAAGGCTGTACCCCATGCTTTCAGCATCTAGACTACCTGCGCCGTCAGTGTCTGAGTCTTGATAAACACCAAGGCCTGCGCCAATGTATGGACCACCCTCAATACCAGCAGCAAATGTAGGAAGTGAAACTAAGCCAACTAGGCCCAATAGAAATGATGATTTAAGCATGAAAATACCCTTTTTTTGTCTGTCCTACAGCAACGTTGACCAACAGCCAATAGTATCCGACACTATTTCACCTGTTGCGTTACTGTTTAAAATAAATTAAATAAGCAACTCCAAATGAATAATAAAACACTGTTCATTTGTGGAGTGAATGAGAAAGTATCACAAGATTTTTAGGTCATCAAACGAACAATCATAGATATTTAGTCAAGTCTTATTTATGAGACGGTTGTATTTCCTGAGGCGTAACGAATACTAAAATACTAATAAACCTGATAGTAAACAGGAGCATCATCAACATTAAACTTATTATAATCAGATTGTTATCGAGCCAATTGAATTTTCATCCGATCTCAAAAACAACCTGAATCTTCATGCCTAAATATAAAAACTCACCCGGTTTCTCTCTTTATCCAATAACAGATATAAAGAGAAGAATGAGTTTTATTTTTGGAGAGTGCTTATTTAGAACGGTCTGCCATTAAAATATATTTCAATTTAATTCATGTTATTAACGAGCGTCAGCAAGACTAGCCAAGTAGTTATTCGTTAAATAGAAACCGCTGAACTTCTCAATAAAGTCCGCAGGGACGGTTTTATCGGTCAAGCCAGATTCAATCAGCGCCGCTTGCCACTTCTGTACTTTCGGGAAGCCTTCAAGCATATCAAAGCCTGAGCCCTCTTTGATTACTGACGCTCGGTGCAACAGTGGTAGCCAAGCGATGTCGACGTTAGATATGTAATCGCCTTTAAAGAAGTCGCTGTCACCCAATTTATTTTCGGCCTTTTGGAAGGATTTTTTAAGGTTCGCTAAACGCGCCTCAAAGGTTTCTTTATCTTGACTGCCCATCGTTCCACATTGCGGCATGTAATGTTTGCTTGCCTGATAAGACCAAGCGCGATCTAGTGCTTTTTGCTCGGCAGACACCTCTTCTATCGGCGCATATTTATCATCTAGGTATTCAACAATTGCATCTGACTCAAAAAGAACCGTTTCATTTTCTGTAATCAAGACTGGCACTTGTCCGTTTGGCGAAATATCTAGGAACCATTGAGGTTTATTATTTAGTTCAATGTATTCAATTTCAAATGGGACATTTTTCATTACCAAAGCACCCATTACACGTTGAACGAATGGGCAGTTTTTAAAGCTAACAAGTTTAATCATGGTGACTCCGAATTAGGTCATTGATTTATATTTGTACCCCTAAGACGAACGCCAAAACCGAAAGACGAAAAATAATTCTGCTTTTTTGGAAATAATTAAATGCGGAGATAATTAAAGGCAATCACTTTAGATAGGAACTTTAAGCAGTCACTTTCGACAGTGCGCTTGAATGCCTAATTACGCGCAGCTAGACGATCAAAGATATTGCAATAGATGCCATGATCACGCCAACGACAAATTCCAACACCTTCCACGATCTCGGGTTCTTAAACATTGGAGCCAAGAAGCGAGCGCCATATCCAAGTGAGAAGAAGAACACAAACGACGCCGATACGGCACCAGCGCCAAACAACATTTGGTTAGGTTGATATTGAGTTGAGATAGAACCCAGCAATACCACAGTATCCAAATACACATGCGGATTAAGCCAAGTAAACGCCAAACACATCGCAATCGCTTTAGTTAGCGAGTCTTTGGTTTCTGCAGTGGCTTCTAAGGCGTGGTTTTCAGTAAATGCTGAACGGAAGCTTAAGAATGAATAGACACCCAAAAAGATAGCACCGCCATAACGGGCGAACTGTTCAATTTGTGGGAACTGCTTAACAATTGCGCCAAAGCCCGTCACGCCAAAGCTAATCAGTAAGGCATCAGAAATGGCACATACAGCGCAAACTGCCAATACGTGTTGGTTCTTAAGCCCTTGCTTTAAAACAAACGCATTTTGAGAACCAATCGCAAGAATCAACGAAAGGCCAAGGGAGAAACCTGCGAAGTAAGTCGACATCTAAAGCTAGCCTCTTAACGCAACTCAATACTCATAAACTGGCTGTGCGGGTCCAACACATAATCAGCAAAGGGTTCACAGTATCCGAAGCCAAACTTTTCATACAGGTTACGTGCGGCCTTAAAGTAGTCTTCTGAACCTGTCTCTAAGCTGATTGTTTGATACTGGCGAATGGCTGCGGTATCCAATACGTGTTGTAAAAGCTGGCTCGCAACACCTGACTTTCGAGCAAACTGCGAGGTTCTCATTGATTTGAGTTCAGCGTGTTGGGTATTCAGCTCTTTAATGGCGACACACCCAAGCAGTTGGCTGTCTTTCCAAGCACTGAAAAAGGTAATTTCTGGTGACTTGAGCCCATCTAGATCCAGTGCATGGACGCTTTCAGCTGGCGAAGTTGCGTACATATCGGCAAGATGCTCTTCGAGCAATTCAATGACTTCCCCACCCGATAAGTCATCCAGCTTAATTTCTATTGAAGTACTGCTTTCCAACGCTGTTCCATTTTCCATTGGATCCTGTGCATTTATTGCTGATGTCATTGTCTCAACTCTCCTTGTTTAGTTCGCTTATTTAGCTTGAATGATTTGGCTTTAATCAACAGCCCTACTTTCGTGAATTGTTTCCTTTTCAAGAACTCGGTTTGAATCAGTAAAATTACCGATTAATCATAAAATTATAAATGTCACACTGGGTTTACCTAGATACCATATTTTTCCTATCTAGTCTCGTCATAAAAGCGTGCCACAAAGCCCGTAGGTCGCAGCAGCGAGGGAGCAACACCTGTTTCAGTTAACGAATAAGTAGTCAGGCCGATATGAGTATTCAACTAGATCTAACCACCACTATGCCCTGCCAAAACTTCGACTCGGCACAAGGGCGAATGACACTTCAAAACCATCGAATTATTGATGTCGACAACGAAATCGCTCAAATCTTTGGTTATCGAAACCGCGAGGAGTTATTACACAATGTTGAATTTGTGTATGCCTTAGTTCCTGACAATTACCAAAATCTAGCCAAAAAACGCTACCTAGAGGCAATAAAAGGCAAGTTTAACAAAGGAAAATTGTACACGGACATTCCAGCTAATGGTCGCAATATCTCCATATTTTGTTTATCACATGTCATTGAACTGAATAACAAACCTGCACTTGAAGTACACGTCATTGACATCACATCAATGTTAGAGGCGCAGCGTAAACGCCACGAAACAGATCTCATGTATCGAAAATTACTCAGTACATCGAAACAAGGTATTTTGATCCACCGAAACTTCAAATCTTTGATGGTTAATCAAGCTTGGGTTGAGCAACAAGGTGCCGAATCTATCGAGCAAGTACTTGCGATGGACTCAATCATTTCAATCATTCCTGAAGAACAGCATTCAAATGCCATCCGGCGGTGCGAGAGCATTCTCAATGGCAATACACCCAACTTCAGCTCTGTAGTATCCAACCATTGCTTTGATGGCAGCTATAAATACTTCAATATTTATGACAACGTGATTAACTGGGAAGGTGAAGACGCCATTCAAGTGATTCTCGAAGAAGTCACAGACAAGGTCTTGTTAGAAAAAGAGTTGCTGCACCGCGCTATGCATGATGACTTAACGCAGGTACTCAATCGTCGCGCCATTTATGATTGGATAAAGAAGCCAGTGAATCAGCAAATAGAAATGTCTTGTATGCTGATTGATATTGATGACTTTAAATTAATAAACGATCAGTTTGGTCACAGTGTTGGTGATGCTGTCATTAAACACCTAGCCGACTCCATTAAAACTCACGTTGAATTACTCAATGGCGTAGTTGGACGTTGGGGCGGAGAAGAGTTTATTGTGTTCATTCCCAACGCGAAACCTGAGCATACCCAAGTCATAGGCGAACGTATCTGCCGTGCTTTTAATAGGCATACTTTTGTTGGATTCAATCGCCGTCAATTTACATCGAGCGTCAGTATTGGCATCACCAACCGATGTATATGTCACTCACCCAACAACATTAACACGCTAATTCGGGTGACTGATGATGCACTTTATCGTTCAAAGACAAGTGGGAAAAACCAGGTCTCTATCAATGATGATGTGGTTTGCCAGGAAGCTCTTTCTTAATCCCAGATCTTTACTCTCTTTCGTGATCCAGAGGTATTTCAAACATGCGTCAAATAAGCCGGTTAACCTGACGAATTGAAGCCAGCCAACAGATAATGAAAGTACAGCGACCAAGAATTAAAGCGCCTATATTGAACGATATTTGATTGCGATTTTCCAATTTCGGTATATGATGCGCCACCCTAATTTTTCAGCTTATGCTGCAGGCAAATATGTCCGCCAACGCACTCTATACCGACCTATCCGGTTACTATGATTTAATGTGTGTAGATATTGACTACCAAGCGCAAAGTAACTGCGTACGTAGACTCCATCAAATCTTTGGAAATGAAGGAAAAACACACCTCGATTTAGCTTGTGGCACTGGCCCACACGTTCGTCATTTTATTGATTTTGGTTACCAAAGCGGTGGCCTAGATCTTAACAAGCCGATGTTAGACATCGCTGAAGTTCGCTGCCCGGAAGCCAAGTTCTCAGTACAAAACATGAGTAACTTTGAGGTCACGGAACCACTCGATCTTATCACTTGCTTCCTGTATTCCATCCATTACAACGATGGCCTTGAGAAGCTTAAAGAGTGTATTGAAAGTGTGCATCGCGCGTTGAAGCCAGAAGGTATTTTCTGTTTTAACGTGGTTGATAAAGACAAGATCAGTAACGACCTGTTTGTTAGACACACAACAAACCAAGACAAAGACGATTTCACGTTCCGTTCTGGTTGGTATTACTCTGGTCAGGGTGATAAGCAAGCGCTAAAGCTTAGTATCGAAAAGACGACTGCTGGTGAAACTCAAGTGTGGAATGATGAACACCCAATGGTGGCATTCTCGTTTAAAGAGTTAATCGAGATATTGAAGCCCTACTTCGAGGTTAATATCTTCGAGCACGATTACGACAAGCTGATTCCTTGGGATACTCAGTCCGGTAATGCACTGATCACATGTGTCAAAATCTAGATTAATAGATAAACGGCAAATTAAACCAAATCTATAGATCAAAAAAGAACCCACACTCGCCGTTCTCCTTATAGAGCATCAGCCAGTGTGGGTTCTTTTGTATCAAGCTATCAGTTACTGAACTCTAGATTAGAAGTCAGCTGTCATACCTACGTAGTAAGTACGTGGCTCTTCAACATAACCTAGATATTCTAGTTCTTCAGATACTGACTCGTCCGTTAGGTTCGAAATACCTGCACGCAGTCGTACTGAATCATTCACGTGGCTTTGTTGCGTAATTAAATTTAGAGATAGAGCCAACCCGTTTCGCTTGTTTCTTAGTCAATACGACAAGTTTCAGGCATACCTAACCCAGTAAGCTTGTTCAACGCTTTTATCATCGCGTAAGTTTCACCCACCTGGGCATTGTAATTTCTTAAGCTCAGTTTCCCTCCTAGCAACTGTTTAACTCGATACATCGCTGTTTCTGAGAGTGAACGTTTGTGGTATCCATACCGCTCTTTCCAATACTTATTTGAGTCGTATAATTTCTGGCAACCCACGGCGAAATTTCGAGGGTGACCACGCTCCCAGAAGGCAGCCCCTTCTCTTGGGGGAATAAGCGCAATAGCTCCCTTAATCTTAATAGCAGCGTGACACGCTCTCGTGTCGTAAGCGCCATCACCAGACACCTCAAGGATACTTCGGCGTGTTTGTTTCAGTAAGTTCGGGAGTACTTCTCCATCTGTAACCGTCGATAAACTTAGCTCGGCGGCAATGATCTCATGAGTGTTGGTATCGACTGCAATATGCAGCTTTCGCCAGACTCTACGCTTGCCATCCGTCCCATGTTTTTTGACTTTCCATTCACCTTCGCCATAAACCTTAAGGCCAGTAGCATCAATGGCTAGGTGCTGTATCGCTCCTCTCGTTTTAGTCTTAAATGAAACCTCAACTTGCTTGGCTCTACGACTGATGCAGGTGTAATGCGGACAACTTAACGGTACATGGGCTAACCTAAATATCGAGTCGATAAATCCTTGCAGCGCTCTCAATGGCATAGAAAAAACTCGTTTGACCATGAGTGCTGTCGTGATAGCTAAATCACTGAACCGACGCGGCCTACCGCGCTTATTCTGTTTGCTTTGCGCCCATCCGCTTATTGCTTCTTCATCAATCCAAAAAGTCAGAGAACCACGGTTAATGAGTGATCGGTTGTATTGCTTCCAGTTGGTTGTTTTATAACGAGGCTTAGGCATAGGACTACGAGATAGAGTGGAGGTAGCTGATCAGATCGTAGGTTCTTGATTTAGTTCCATTGAATTACGCAACAAAGCCCATTCACGTTGTACACTGTGCCGATGTTCAATGTTGTGTATGCGTCTTGAGTTAGGTCGCTTTCGATCTGACGCTCACCACGGTAACGAGCACTGATAAAGGTGTTCAGGTCGAAAGTCGGGCTCCAGTTCAGTTTAACTAAACCCGAGTGCTTGTAACGCTCAAGTAGTTGTTCGCCTGTCGACTTGTCTTCAGTATCTAGGTAAGTGTAGTTACCAGAAAACGCCCACTTATCAGAGATTTGATACATACCACCTAGCTCAACACCTTGAATGATTGCTTCAGAGACGTTTTGGTAAGTTTTCGCGCCTAAATTACCCGTTGGTGTGCCGTCAGGGTTTTCACATTGACGAGCACTTTCGTTCCAATCACCGCCTTCTGGACAGTAACCTTCCGTTCTTTCAATCAGGTCATTGATCTCATTTCGGAACAATGCCGCTTCGATGTTCCAACGAGGTTGAGTGTAAACTGCCGCCAACTCGTAGTTTAAGCTAGTTTCTGGGCTTAGATCTTCATTACCGACTAACGCACAGCCACCTTTACAGCTTGGTACCTGATAGTCAGATTGGTTTTGAGTCAATGTTGGTGCTTTAAATGCTTTACCCACACCACCCTTGATGATCAGGTCATTCGTTGTTTGATGAACCAAGTACACACGTGGGCTGAACTCTTCACCGTACAGTTCATGTTTATCTAAACGACCACCAATGGTTGCCGTTAGTTGATCCGTCATTAACCATTGGTCTTGTACAAACAGTGCACCTTGGTAAGCTTCAGACGAACCACTCACTAGGTTCTCTTTGTTGGTCAGCTCGCTCAGTTGGTAATCCATACCAAACGTTAGCGTATGGCTTTCACCAAGATAAGTAGTCGCAGACGCTTCAACAATCTGAGTTAACTCTTCGATGTCGCTGCTGAAGTTATTACCCAGATCAGCCGCATCATTGTCAGTCACATTTTCGCGTGAGTAACGTACTTGCGTGTCACCCCAGATCCAAAAACCGCTGTGTGTAATCGCTTGGCTATTACGCACAACACGCGTATCAGACTCAATAACAGAGCTTGAGCTTTCAGCCGCAGAATTACGCTCGTCGTCGCTGTAACCAAAGTCAAAATCAATGGTTTGGTTATCAGTCGCATGCCATGTCAGGCTTGCAAGCATGCTTAGCGTGTCGCGTTCTTCTAGAGCTGTTACATCTGAACGATCGTAACCAGAGCTGTGTGTACCAGAATATGGTTGCCAAGCGTTACGGCTTGTTTGGTTAACAGAAACTCGCGCGAGCAGCTCATCTTCAATCAACGCACCAGAAGTAGTAAAACCAACAGACTGCTCTTGGCCACCGTTGCCATCCATTGGAGATGACGAGTCCATGCTTAGAGTAGAGCTCCAATCGTTTTCTGGAGCCTTAGTGATGATGTTGATTGTGCCGCCCATACCATCTGAACCGTAAAGTGCAGACATTGGGCCACGGATGATTTCAACACGTTCAATTGAATCAGCAGGAATAGTTGATAGGTCGAAGTCGTTACCACGGATGATGGCACTCGCCGAGCTTAAACGACGGCCATTCACCATGATAAGTGTGTAGTCTGAATCCATACCACGAATAGAGATCATCTGACGGCCAGCACGTGTGCTATCAAAATCAGACTCAACACTCGTTGATTCAGCAACGATGTCAGCCAAGGTAATACCAGGGCTGTCTTCAATGTCTTGCGCGGTGATAACCGACATAGAAGCTGGCGCTTGTTTTAGTGCCATCTCGGTACGAGTTGCCGTAACAACCATTTGTTCATCTGTTGGTTGCGCTTCTTCTTGCGCTAACACGTTAGCTGAAAGTGAGGTACAAATAACAGCGACTGCGATCGAAAGCGGTTTGCGAATCAAAAGAGATCTCTCAGACATGATATTTATTCTTATATGTGATTAGTAATGATAATGGTTTGCATTAAACAACCGACTACCATTCTTATCAACGAAAGTTTCATACCAAAAATCGATTCTCGTTATTCACCATTCAAATAACGAAAGAGTTCTATATTCAACTCGATAGGTATTCATAATTTTCATTCACCTTGCAGATGAATTATGTATAAAGCTCTTTGAATATATTGCGAACCCAGCGACACATCGGGTCGTTATGAAAGCGCTTATGCCAGTATAAGTAGACGTCTTCTGATGGGTGGCGCAACGCTTTAGGCACACGTTTACAAACCAGATCTCTTTGCTTAGCAGCTTGTTGAGCAAAAGGCGTCGGTAAATGAAAGATGATGTCGGTTGCTTCTGCCATATCCGGCGCGACGTTAAAATTGGAAAGCTGAATTGGAATAGACAGCTGGCGCTGCTTATCAATCAAGCCAAGATCTTTAAATCGACTTTCGATCGAGAGCTTCTTATCCCCTTGCAGTGAGATTTGACCAAGTTGGCTATTCAACAAGTCATCGACGGTGATCTCTTTGTCCGCCAGAGGATGGTTTTTACTCATCAACAAGCGGTAATCGCGGCTAATCACGAACATTCGATACAAATTTTGCTCTGAACTTAACGGCTCATGGGTCGACAACACAAAGTGCGCATCACCGGATAACAGAGGCTCAAAGTGTCGTTTAGGAATCGAGTCGATATCAACAATCATGTTCGGCGCTTGTTGGCGTATCTCCGCAACTACCTTCGGCAACAAGTGCGCGACATTAGGCACTAAACCAAAGAAACGAACCGTACTGTCACTGCTTTGTGGTTCGAATACATCGCCATGTACCAGCTTTTCTAAACGTGTCAGTACCGAATTGAGATCTTGCTTAATGGCTTCTGCTTTTGGCGTTAACTCATAGCCATAAGCCGCTCGCACCAATAGGTCATCATTGAAAACGGTACGTAGTTTTTGCAGAGATCGGCTCACCGTAGGTTGGCTCATATCCAGTGCCAATGCCGTGTTGGAAACGTGCTTCTCTTCAAGAAGGTGTTTAAGAATAACGAGTAGATTGAGGTCGACTTGAGCAAGATTCATTATGCAAATATTAACAATATAGAAAATTCAATGTGCGCATAGTGCTATTTCTTAACAAGTAATACAATTGATAATTACTCTTATTTTGATCTAGAGCAATACAACCTAAGACACAAGATAAATAGTCCTTTTATCCATTAGTAAAATGAACTAACGCAAAACAGTTTTGACTAATATTGAGCTCTGATTCTATAACAATAGTATTCTCAAACGGTCGTAATAATGGAACGAAAATACCCTAGAGGTCAGAAGAAAGGTGGTAGAAAAAGCAAAATAAATGCAAGGTTTGAAACACAAAAGCTAAACATCAATCAGCAAAGTAAACATATGGACTCAGCCTCGAATATTGCTACTATACGTACCATCGGAAAAGTTTAAACCGTACATGGCGTTCCCCTCTAAAGGACCCGAAGCACTACGATGAAAACTGTTACAACACACTCAACATAAAGAACATTATGGCCAACATAAGAGACGTCGCGAAAGAAGCTAAAGTATCCGTTGCTACCGTATCGAGAGTAATAAATAAACTCCCACATACGAGCGAAACAGCAACGAAAGCTGTGCACGAAGCGATGGAAAGATTGAATTATCGCCCAAATGCGAATGCAAGAGCTCTTGCGAATAAAACTTCGTCTTCCATTGGTGTGTTAGTGGCAGACGTATCAAATCCATTTTATGGTGCTATGGTTCAAGCCATTGACGAAATCGCACGTGAACACAAAAAGCATATCTTGATTACGCACGGTTACCACAATGAAACCTATGAAAGAGAAGCCATCGAACTGTTGATAAATAATCAGTGCGAACATCTCGTTATTCATAGCAAAGGCCTATCGGACCAAGAACTAATTGATTTTTCGAAGCAGATCCCTGGGCTTATCATTATTAACCGTTATATTCCAGAGATAGCGGAACGCTGTATCGCTTTAGATAACATTCGAGGCAGCAGCCTAGCATTAAGCCACCTAATTCGCTTTGGCCATAAGAGAATTGGTTACTTAGCTTCCTCTCATAATATCGATGACTCAATAGATAGGAAACTGGGCTATCGTTCTGAACTGGAGAAGAACCAACTGCCCTACTCGGAAGCTTTGGTTGTGTCCGGTGAACCGAATGAGATTGGAGGCGCAGATGCGATGCGAAATTTATTAGCGAAGAATGAGCCGTTTACCGCTATCGCGACATACAACGATTTAATGGCTGCAGGTGCCATTTCAGTGCTTAAAGAAAACAACCTACGTGTACCAGAAGATGTCTCTGTCATCGGGTTTGATGATGCCATGATAGCCAGCTATTTACAGCCAACTCTGACCACCGTTCGTTACCCAGTACAAATCATGGCGAGCCAAGCGGCAAAGCTGTCTATCCAGTTGGTAGAAAAGTCTCCTCACGAGCATAAAGGAAACCTTTACCTTCCTACACTGGTGAGTCGCAATTCCATTGCTTCACCTAACAATTAACCTATGATTTGTTAGAGAATCAACACTGAATACAAGCTTGGCTTTAGGTTCTTATTCTCGCATTCTGTTTATAAAAGAAACCCCAGCCTTATTCAGACTGGGGTTTCTTTATTATTACTAGCTAAATTTTACGTTATAGTGAGCCAACAAATGTCACCGTTGAGCGCGGAGGTACAAGGTAATCGTCTTGTTCTTTTTCTAATTCGACCAACGCCAAATCATGCTGCGCATTGGTAATGTGTGTTGTATAAGTGGCAGAATTAACAACGCCTTCTAAGTTAATAGAAACATTCTCTACCTTGTCACTCGTATTAACGGCAACAATCACCACTTTATCTTGTGTTGGACTGACATAAGCCGATGCCATCAAGCCATCAAGGTTGTCTACCCCACTCAGTTCTACACGCTGATAACCCGGGCGCACAAAGCGACTGAAGTTACCGACAGTCCACATCATTTTCGAATCTTCTACCGTATTGGCTTCTAAAGATGGGTCAATTTTCACCATACCATCTTTGTAATCATATGGCGTCAAACCTAACCACCAATGCCATGCTGAAGCGTTCAAACGAGTCAGGTCTCGATGCATGATGCGTCCCACATGTAACGCATAATCCATATCATCAGCCTCAAAGCCATGACCATCAAAGTCACGAGAATAACCGCCGCCGCCCAAGACGCTCATTTCACTCATCCAAATTTCTGCACCCGGAGACACATCCTGTAGGTTTCCATATGTCATATCACGCAGCTTGCCTAAACGGTCTGGCCAAGCGTCAGAAAAGTAGCCATGTACTGAGATTTGGTTACCAATAATGTCTCTAATTTCAGGATCCCCTAACAGTTCATCAATGTAGTTTCGGTACAGGCCAACACCACGAGAATTCATGCCATTAGTTTGAGATGAACCGTCAAAGTTACGCTTATAAGCATCACGAAGTGCTGCTGTGAATTCGACCACTTCACCGCCATCAATATGAATGTCGCTACGAATACCCGCTTCGTTCAGCTTTTTATCTAAACTACGGTATACCGCTTTGACTTCTTGCATATTGTAGCGATTGCCTTCTTGAGTCTGTCCTTCCCATTCCCACGTTGGCTCGTTAATTGGGCTGATGTAATTAACCGGGATCCCTACTTCTTCACTACGTAAGTAGGTCAACACTTCAACCAAAAAGTCGGAAAATGCATCTACATTTTCTGGCTTAAGGTTAGTCGAACCAAGATCATCCGCAGCCGTTGGGTGTGTTAATCCATTTTTAGTTAGATAATGCGGTGGGCTATTAGAAAATGCTATAAAATTGTCCACGCCTCGTTGATGCGCCTCTTGCATGAAGCGGATTTGTCCTTTTTGCTTGGTTTTGTCTATCTCACCACCTTGCTCTGGCACCAATAATTCAGCACGACGTAGTGTGTCTCGGATAAAGCTGCCATCACCTTGCTCTGCACTGCCTGCACCTATATTAAATCGCCACGCTGTTAAACCAATGCCTTTGTCAGTAGAAAATAATAAGTCAGCGAGGTGGTCGATAGCTGCATCGTCCCCTTTTTTCTGCCACTTATTAATTGTTGGGTTAATAGACCAAGCATCCGAAGCACCAAAGCTGTGTATTGTTTGTTTGGTATTTTCAATTTCCACATCTAGTGGGCTTTGTTGCGTAATTAAATTTAGAGATAGAGCCAACCCGTTTCGCTTGTTTCTTAGTCAATACGACAAGTTTCAGGCATACCTAACCCAGTAAGCTTGTTCAACGCTTTTATCATCGCGTAAGTTTCACCCACCTGGGCATTGTAATTTCTTAAGCTCAGTTTCCCTCCTAGCAACTGTTTAACTCGATACATCGCTGTTTCTGAGAGTGAACGTTTGTGGTATCCATACCGCTCTTTCCAATACTTATTTGAGTCGTATAATTTCTGGCAACCCACGGCGAAATTTCGAGGGTGACCACGCTCCCAGAAGGCAGCCCCTTCTCTTGGGGGAATAAGCGCAATAGCTCCCTTAATCTTAATAGCAGCGTGACACGCTCTCGTGTCGTAAGCGCCATCACCAGACACCTCAAGGATACTTCGGCGTGTTTGTTTCAGTAAGTTCGGGAGTACTTCTCCATCTGTAACCGTCGATAAACTTAGCTCGGCGGCAATGATCTCATGAGTGTTGGTATCGACTGCAATATGCAGCTTTCGCCAGACTCTACGCTTGCCATCCGTCCCATGTTTTTTGACTTTCCATTCACCTTCGCCATAAACCTTAAGGCCAGTAGCATCAATGGCTAGGTGCTGTATCGCTCCTCTCGTTTTAGTCTTAAATGAAACCTCAACTTGCTTGGCTCTACGACTGATGCAGGTGTAATGCGGACAACTTAACGGTACATGGGCTAACCTAAATATCGAGTCGATAAATCCTTGCAGCGCTCTCAATGGCATAGAAAAAACTCGTTTGACCATGAGTGCTGTCGTGATAGCTAAATCACTGAACCGACGCGGCCTACCGCGCTTATTCTGTTTGCTTTGCGCCCATCCGCTTATTGCTTCTTCATCAATCCAAAAAGTCAGAGAACCACGGTTAATGAGTGATCGGTTGTATTGCTTCCAGTTGGTTGTTTTATAACGAGGCTTAGGCATAGGACTACGAGATAGAGTGGAGGTAGCTGATCAGATCGTAGGTTCTTGATTTAGTTCCATTGAATTACGCAACAAAGCCGGCCATACCACTAATTTTTCACGTTCAACACGCTTTGAAGACATAGAAGGAATCATCGACCAGTAAGGAATATCCATGATCGTGTAAGTGACACCCCATAAGATATAAGTGACCGTTGCGTATACATACACCATATTTCCTTCGATATTATGGGTATTGAACACCAACAATAGGAAAACAGAGTTAACTAGCGTACCAATCACAATCCAAGGGCGAAATTTCCCAAAACGAGTTCGAGTGTTATCAACAATCATACCCATTACAGGGTCAGTAACCGCATCAACAAAACGAGCGACGAGAAATAACGTACCAACAAATGCAGCAGATATTCCAACGACATCGGTGTAGTAGAACATTAAAAAGATATAAATAATGGAACAGGCGAAATCTTTTCCTAGAGCACCTAGACCATAAGAAAATTTTGTTTTTATCGATATACTACCTTCAGACATATAAGGCTCCTTAGCCTTTGTAGTTAAATGATTCAGGGTTCAGAGAGTGGCTCACCCCTCATTGGAGGTGAGCTCAATTTGTTATTTTAAAACGAATTTCCATCGGTAATTGTTGCGTAGCAAACGGTATTCAGGTCGAACACTTGGTGTCCAAGAATCATCTCCTCCTACCCCCATATGGAAGCCGTCAAAGTAAACAAATAATCCAGGTTGCTTTTGCAGCTCGTAAGTATGTTTAGCTTTAGCGAGTTGTTGCTGACCATACTGACTAACGCTGAAATAGAAGTGACCTAATAGCTGAATATCACCAATTTCAAGTTGTTGGGTATCGCTACGTAATCCGTTATCAGACGGGAATATGTATGGTGTATGCATATTCGAAATAGGTTGCGTCCAACGACCAAGGTCAGCACTTAACTTACGATCTGGATAGTTTTCATGCGGACCTCGCCCTAGCCAGGCCACACTTTGTGGACACTCAATCAAATGCATTTCAGCACCGATTCTTGGCATCGGTGGCATTGAATCATCAACATCGACAGATACCGATACTTGCGCCTCACCCTGCTGCGTAAAGCGGTAATCCCAAACGGACGTTAAAACCAACTTATCGTTTGCAAAATACGTATGTCGCACGCGTACTTCTCCAATCGCGACATTAACCTCAACACCTTTACAGCGATGTTCTAAGTCAAACAATCCAGCATTCTGCCAACGAACCATCCAAGCATTTGGGTCTTGGCGGTCGACTTCACTCACACCAATATCGTTATCAAGTGGTGCGCGGAAAAAATTATCGCGAATTGGAGAAAGCAGTTGTTCACGGTCCGCTTTTTTCCAACTTTCCACTTCACCAGTGGTCGCATTGATATACCATTGATTATGCGCTGCCGTGACACGCAGCCCGCCATCAACCTGTTCAAATTTAGCTGGTACAAATGTTTGGCTTTCGACATCTTCAAGCTGAAGTTTCTTACCTAATGTTGCCTGATGTTCTGCAACAATATGCCCAGCATTAGCCCAGTTAGTATCTTGCTGCTGTCGAATCGCAACATTAAGATAAGCCTCTGTGTTAAGTAGTCCAAACTCAGAATCTAATTCAATCAGGTGCGTCTGTTGAGCTGGTAGATTCAGACTCAATTCACCACTTCTAATGACAGATCCTTCATCATCAATAACTGTCCAATCTAAGCTGTGGTGAGCAGTATCAACAAACAAATGTTCACTGGTCACTTTAATTGCAAGCGGTTTTGAAGATACAAGTTCAAAACTAAATGGTTGCTGAGCCCGTTTTGCTTCGAATAATGTAGGGTGCGGCGTTCGGTCAGGAAAAACTAAGCCATTTATACAGAACTGACGGTCGTTAATTTCGTCACCGAAATCACCGCCATATGCCCAGTAATGAACGCCATCCTCGCTCGTTTTATCAAGCCCTTGGTCAACCCAATCCCAAATAAAACCACCTTGCAGGCGAGGATGAGATCTAAATGCATCCCAATACTCTGCAAATCCACCAAGGCTATTGCCCATCGCATGTGCGTATTCACACAAAATGATTGGACGGTTTTCATCACCAATACCAACCCATTTCTTTAATGAAAGTTTAGGTTCGTCGGTATGCCCTTGCTCTTGGTCAGCGTCGGTTCTTGCATACATAGGGCAGATAATATCGGTTGCGCTTGTGTCCGAACCGCCTCCCTCATACTGAATAACACGAGAAGGATCGACTCGTTTGGTCCACTCATACATTGCGTTATGGTTTGAACCATAGCCGGACTCATTACCAAGCGACCAAATAATGATGCTTGAGTGATTAAAGTCTCGCTCCACCATGCGGGTCATTCGCTCTAAGAAAGCGCTCGCCCATTGAGGATCATCTGCGATTCGTCCCATTGGTGTCATTCCGTGAGTTTCAATGTTGGCTTCATCGACAACATATAATCCTAAGCGGTCACACAGGCTGTAAAAACCAGGTTGGTTAGGGTAATGAGAGCAGCGGACAGCATTAAAATTATGCTGTTTCATCAGCTTTAAATCTTGCTCTACGCGTTCAAGGCTTTCTGCATGACCTGTTGTAGGATCGTGCTCGTGCTTGTTTACACCACGAATCATCAGTGCTTGACCGTTGATGCACAACTGACCGCCTATGACTTCGATCTTTCGAAAACCGACATCGTAGGCTTCACACTCAATCACATCACCTTCGTTTGTGACTAAGCTAACAACCAGACGGTAAAGGTTTGGCGCCTCAGCACTCCACTTCTTTGGGTTGTTTGCCTTTAACGTTGCGAAACAACGTTCACTGTATCCGCCTTTTTCATCGACAGGCGCTGTACCGACTTCCGTAACATTTGACGCAATTTCTTTCTCACCATCAAACAATGCGGTTTTCACCGACAAGCCCTCACCATTCATGGTGTCGACATTGATTGTCAGCTCACCATCTCGATAAGCAGCATCAAGGTCTGGCGTCACTTTTACATCTTTAATGTGGCGAACTGGTTTATTAAGTAGACGAACTGAGCGGAAAATACCACTCATCCACCACATGTCCTGACCTTCCATGTAACTACCATCACACCACCGAAGGACTTTGACGGATAATGTGTTATTGCCTTCGGCTAGATATGGACTAAGGTCAAACTCTGCAGCAAGACGACTATCTTGAGAGTAACCAACAAACTCACCATTACACCAAACGTAAAATGCACTATTTACACCATCAAAAACGACTCGCGTTTGTGACTCTTGCTCCCAACTTTCAGGCAATTCAAAAGTCGTCTGGTAACAACCTGTTGGGTTCTCTTTTGGAACAAATGGAGGGTTGCACGGAAATGGGTATTTCACATTGGTATAAATTGGGAAATCATGCCCCTGTAACTGCCAATTACCTGGAACTGTAATTTTCTGACTCGGAAGTTGTTCATCAGCCATCCAGTTTTCAGGAACAGAATCAGGAGACGGAAATAGTGCAAAATCCCATTCCCCATCTAGGCTCATAACCGATGAGCTTATAACTCCAGCGTGAGCACAAGATTCACTACGCCAACTAGATAGTGGCGTGTGTGCTCGTAGTCGGTTGAAAGAAGTAATTTCTGGACTTTCCCAGATACGTGTATTCGTAGCGTACATTTCAGGACCTAACGTTTTAAATGATCTTGGAATCATGTTAACGAAGACATTTAAACCACACCGTGATTAAAGCCACAGTAATTGTAACCGGTTACAAACAAAAACCCAAAAGACCCATCTAATCTAAACCCCACACACCAAACAGAATTAAACTCCAAACATTAACAAAAAAATACACACACAAAGGATATAACACCACCGCAATCCATAAATGAGAGTTAACATCGAAATAATCTCATTCACCAAAACTATAAACCAACTAAAAATCATACGGGTAAATTAAGAGGTATTTGTCATTGCATATACAAACCCCATTACCATACATAGTGTTACATAAATTGTTACAGTAACTATTTATAGTATTTGCACCGCACGTAACTTTAATCGTTCAAAGGTCATTTACCGTGAGAGTCACGTTCAACTTCGGTAAAGTTGGTTAAATTTATAGCGAAGCTCACACCTTTTTAGGTTGCTTTATAGATTTCAAATTCCCCAAATAAAAAAGAGAGGCACAATGGCCTCTCCTTGATCGTCTAATTTATATAACTAGCGTTGAGCTATCAGACTACAACTTAGTCCAAGCATCTTGCCAGTATTGGCTATCTGCTGGAGCGTAAGACGCACTTGCACACCATGCTGTGTATGGCCAAGGTTTACATTCGTACAAGCCATTATCGCTGCCGACCACAATGTCACCCGCTGCGTAGTTTTTGCCCGCTTCATATGGAGGGTAATCACCTGGAGGAGGTGTTGTACCACCACCGTCTTTAACAGCGAACGAATAGTTTACCATCACCATTTCACCGTCAGACGCTTTACCGACTATTTCAAGTGCATATTGCCCTTCCGCTACATCGTACAAGTCGATGGTAATAGCGCGGCTGTCCGTAACGTTGACCTTAGTTTGCTCAACCACAGTACCTGCACTGTTGATCACCATAGCGGTAACATCTAAGGCTTCATTTGATGTCAGTGTTAGATCTAAACGAACATTACCGTTATCTGGCGCATATTCTGATTGAAGGCCTGAAACAGCAAGCTCTAAGTCACCGCCCGATCTGGGTTACCACCACAAGAAGAATCTGAAACTTTTCTCCAAACACCCCACTCACCAGTTGTTCCTGGTTCTTCGCCGCGAGTGTACCAACCTGCTCCCCACGTTGAACCGTCATGAGATACTTGATCACCTTCCACATAAACGGTGTCGGCATCCCATGTAGCAGCGCAGTTAGAACCATCAGTCACAGACACTTTACGGTCAGCGGTTACAGTCTGATTTGCGCTGTCTGTTACGCTATACACAAGTGTGTAGTTGCCGATTTCATTTACATCGACACTGCCAGTGTGTGTGATAGTGCTTGTTAGGTCGCCATCTTCAGCATCATTCGCCGTCACGCCAGCCATAGCATCAAACGCAGTTCCCAACACAACGGTTGTGTCAGATACACCATTAAATACCGGCTTCTGGCTGTAAACCTCTACCGTTCTCGCTTTAGTAGTTTCGTTGTTATCGCTGTCTTTCACTCGGTAAATTAGAACGTAAGTACCAATAACACTGGTTTCAACGTAACCTTCAACATCGATTGATGACGTTAGATCGCCGTCTTCTTTGTCTGTTGCCGTTACGCCATCCATAGGATCAAACGTTGTTCCGTGGAGAACACGCGTATTTTCGACACCTTTTAGAACTGGCTCACCCTCGACTGGTGGTGGCGTTACTTGACCGTGTACAAACGGGCCGTAGTCTTTAATAAACTGCTCGTTGTATTGTTGACCATTTTTGTTAGTGCCCATGTCCCAGTTGATAGACCAAGTCATCACACCACGTAGCGGTTGACCTTGCGCCGTTAGGCTATCAAATGCGTCGTATAAATCTTGTGGCTCTTGTACAAAACCGGTTGCTGCAGCATCTATGCTTGAAGGAATACCAAACACGAGCTTGTCATGTGGGATCTTGTGGAAGCCACGCGTTCCGTTGATAAGAGAATCAGAAATGTAGTAGATAAACTCTTCTTTTAACGCATCGTTATTTTGAGCAATCCAACCCACACCTTCCACCCAGATACCATCGCCACCTTGGTTGTAGAACTGTGGGTTAATCCAGTCGTAGTAGCCTTCTAGATTGTCGATATAAGGAACGTACTTACCACCTGTCGTTAGATACGGAAACTCAGGCGCCATAGTAATAAGGAAGTTTTTACCTTCTGCGCGGTAGTGATCTTTTACCAACTTAAGTGCATCAGGAATCACGGTTTGGTTGTTTGCTGCGGTTACGGCTGCTTGTTCAAGGTCGATATCTAGACCATCGAAACCGTAACGCTCGGTAAGACGGATAATCTCATCAGCAAAGGCTCTTTCATCACCGGTTTCTAGCTCTACGTGTGCATCAGCACCACCCAAAGCCAACAGTACAGAGCGACCTTGCTTGTTGAGTTCAGAGATTTGGTCAATAAATTGTTCTTCTGAAAGCCCAATGGTTGGGTCCAGTTTAAAAGTTGGGATTCGACCATCAGCCACATCGTAAACCTTCATGAATGACACATTCACGATGTTGTACATTGGGTTCACTTCATCCAGCGTCACACATGGCGCATTACCACCTTGGTAGCCGCCACCGTCACACCAGTTATGCCAATAGCCAACCACGACGCCAGAGTCTGGATTCGTCATATCTGAACCATTCGCATAAACAGCGCCAGACATAGCCGCCATGCCGACCGATACTGCTAATTGTAGAGCTTTACGTTTCAACATTAGTCCCACTTCCTTACTTAACAGCTGTGCCAATCACAACCGAACCAATTCATTGTAATCATGAATATTTATAGAGAAGTAATGGAATTTATAGGAAAAGATGACCTTTGATTTAACTTGTGATTTTAAGTAACAGATTGAATATCAGAATCAATATGATTTTGACTTTTCATTCAAATTGAAATGCTAAAAAACTGTTATTTCCGGTCGAATGCATTGACCATACAAATATTTAATCAACCTTAATTCACTAAGATAATTAACCAAAAATATAAAAAATCACCGATAGGAAAAAATGAACTTTAAATCGGCAAAAATCACCCAAAACACGCCGTAATTACTGACCTCAGACCAGATACCATTGCGAGTGATATCACTAAAATAGCCTGGATATAGCCATCATACATGTGCTAGCAATACACACGTATAACGGAATATAGGAGTAAGAATTTGTGGAATTTTAAATGTATACCTCGGGAGTTTTTCAGTTAACCTTCAGTACCAGATGAATAATATGCATCCAATAGTGAAATAAAATTCACTTTATCAAGTTCATTAAGTTGATTAATTCCAGCCGCTGCTTTTCGTCCCCCGCCAGTCGCAAAACTTGAGCAAATTTCGTCTGCACCCGTTCTGTTTGATAATGGTGCCCGTAAGCTCACCGTGTAAGACTCGCCATCTTGGTTTTTCGTTAATACTGCTTGCGCTCGGTTTGGATCTTGATTAACGATTTCATTACCAAATACGCCACTGATGCGCCTTGCCCAAGCCTCACCTGGCAGTTCAAACACACGTGCGGCTTCACTTTCATAAACAGGAGCAAGGTTTGATAACTGTTGGCGATCATTTTGATAAGCTGCTCGTAGTCGATAAAACACAGAGTCTTTATCATCCAAAAGATCAAACGGATTCGGGTATTGATAAAGGGTTTTGTAGAGCTCAGCTGGCGTGAAATGCAAATCACTGAGTGACGAACCGTAACCATTGTAGTTAACCAAGGTACCTAGCTCTTCTAAAAACTCGGTTTGAGATTCACCGAATCCATTTTCATCCGCTAGCCGCGCGGCCACAGTTTTTAGATTGTCGCCAAAGGCAGCCGCGACTGCCCAAGCCACATGCGCACCATTCAGCTTCTGGTTAATCAGCAAGCTCGTGCAGCTCTCTGGCGCGGTATCAATCAGAGTATCTAAATACTCAGAAGTTGGGACATTCCCTGTTCGGTGGTGATCGCAATAAAATACATTGATGTTGGCGTCTAGCAGTGAGTGCAATGCAGGCAGGTTTTTCTCCATCGATACATCTAAAACGGTCACGGAAGACACATCGCCTTGCTTGCCCGGCTCCATCATTTGAGTAACAACTTGAGAGACCAACTTAATATCACGCTTTACACCTGTAATGAGCACGCTCTCTCTTGGCTCACTTAATCGCAGCTGTAACAACGCGATTATGCCATCTGCGTCTCCGTTGAATACGTCGTAGTGCATGTTGTTCCTCTTCCTATAGATTTAACCGTTTGCCAGAAACGCGCCAATTCGTTTGTGTGTTCGATAGTCTGTCATTATTTTAGTTATATTTCACAGATACTTAAGTCTATTTTGGAATGCCTTATTCTCATTAGATTGAAAAGATAAACACATTAATAATATTGTATGACTTATATCACAGTAAACTAACCTGAAAAGATTATAAAATAAGCGCCTCCCACTTAATGATAAAGAGACGAATGAACACTACCACCACTCTTGTTTATGACACTTTGAAAAGCCTTGCTGCTCACGCTCCTGAGCAACATGCCGAGATTCGCCAGCGTTTATATGAGCAGTTGAGCCTGCCATTTAACAAGCAGCTCTCGTTATACGCTAATGTGCTTGGTCCTATCAGCTCAGGTAAGTTAGCGGGATGCGACAATATTGATAAAGCGGTTGAACTGGCACTGGATGTGCTGGAAGGCCGAAATAAGTAATTCCCCTTTAAATACGTAATATAACGGCCCAGATCTTCCCCCAGATCGGGCCGTTTTTTTATTCTTGTCTTTTATCTAACTGAATTTCTGACACAAAAAAGGCGCAGATGATCCGCGCCTTTGGTTTAGTTTCTTCTGAATGTTTACGAAGTCTTGAACTGCGCGACCGCTTGGTCCATATCGTTCGCTTGCTCTGCTACCTTGTCCACTTCGACTAAGCAATGCTGCGCCGAAGCGTTATTATCATTCGAGATTGTGTTGAGCTCAGTGATTGAGTCGCTCACTTGCGCCATTACTGCACCCTGCTCTTCAATCGCTGAGGCAATACGTTCTGAATTACCTTGGATGCTTTCCATATCGCTCAAGATAAGTTGCAAGCTTGCATCCAGTTCTTCCGAATCTTTCAGCGTTAGTTGGCCTTGTTGATTACACTCGCCAATCTCTGTCATCGATGCCTGCATCTGGCTTTGAATCGCACTCACCACTGAGGTTATTTCTGTGGTCGATTGATGCGTTCTGCTTGCTAGTGCGCGTACTTCATCGGCAACCACAGCAAAGCCACGACCTTGTTCACCCGCACGTGCTGCTTCAATTGCTGCGTTCAATGCCAATAGGTTAGTTTGTTCTGCAATGCCTTGGATGATGTTTACTGCATCGCCGATTTGATCAACATGATGGTTCAGTGAGCTGATCGAATCTTGGCTACTTGAAAGACGTTCAGACAACTGGGTGATGTTGCTGATGGTTTCAACCACCACTTCACGGCCTTTATCCGCATTCACTTTCGCTTGATGTACACCTTCAGCCGCAACCGATGTACTTTCAGAGATCTCGCCAATGGTGAGTACCATCTCTTGCACTGACGTTGTCATGGTTGAGGTGTGATTTGCTTGAACTTCAAACTGTTTGATTACTGACTCTAGCTCGTCATGCATGTTCGACGTGCTTTGTGTCAGTTGCAGTGATTTAGATTGAGAGGCAGCGATAAGCCCTTCCAGTTGATCCAACAGTTGGTTGAAGTACTGGCCTAGCGTACTGAGCTCGTCTTTACCATCTAGGTGAGAACGAATAGACACGTCGTTTGAATTAACGATATTACGGATAACCGAAAGCAGTGACTCAATTTTGCCAATGATGGAACGGACAATTAACCAACTGAACAGAATGATCGACACAAGCAATGTGACGCAAAGGATGTTGTTGATCAGCGATAGTTTGTCCATCTCTTGCTGCGTTTGTTGGTCTAGCACCGCCGAGAATTCTTTAAACTGAGTCTCGATAACGTGCGAGCCAGAACGCGTTTCGCCTAGCAGGCCTTCGTTATGCTTCAAACCGATCACGCGCTTCTGCTCAACCACTTGGCGAGCAGCCTCAATCAAAGCAGCTGAGCTACTCATATTCGAAGTTATAGAAAGAACACTCGGGTCAAACTCCCCCTTCTCAATTAAGTCATTGAACAGGTAAAGTTCGATTTTTTGTTCAGCACTGGCTGTCGCGCTGATGTTATCGAGCAAAACATGAAACTCGCCTAGCAAACCTTTGTCACGTGCTAGCCCATAGACTTCGCTCGCTTTTACTAGGTTAACAAAGCTGGTGTGGTAGGTTTCGATGTCTTCACGTAGGTGTGTACTGTTGGCTAAACCTAAATCACTGAGCACTGTATCTAGCTCAGATTCCGACGCTAAGAATTTGTTGTAATTTACGTCGAACTTGTCGAGGTATTTCATATCGCTACGCAGCAAGAAATCTTTCTCGTTACGGCGAAGGTTGAGCAAGCGCACTTCAAGTTCTTTGGTAATTTGTTTGGCTTCGCTCATTTGAGCGGTGGTGTCTGCAAATTGTGATGTGGTAAACAGCAGTGAAATCATGCCGAAGATGGAGAACATCCCCAGCGAATAGAGCTTTTTCTTTATATTCATATACGTGGCTCGTCTTTACTAAATTAACTATAAGTATCTAAATAAATCGCATTAAAGGATGGATATCCAACTTGCGCGACCTGATTATTGTTATGGTTTTTTTATCGATAATGAGCGTCTTAAACTGTGGCTTCTAAGTCCACTAGCTATGACGTTCTCAATTGCATTTAAACAGCAAATGAAGCAGCCAACTAAAGTTAATTTTATCAATAACACAAATTTATTACATGTACATTAGTTGAATGATAAAAGTGAGAGACAGCTATTTGACGGAGTGTGAGGGCTTGAACACCTTACTATGTAAGGCTTTGAATTAAAACACTTTGGACTATTATTGACCTGATGGTTAGAAATGACACTTTTTTGGCTCATCAGAGGAGCAAGAACGAAGCGCAATATTGGAGATTTTGACTTGTTTTTAAACGGTGAACCCATCGATTGGTTTTTGGTACAGTCGATCGTAAATGGCGAAAAAAAAAATGGACCTACTCAATTAGAGTCAGGTCCATTTTTGGATTTCTTAATCAATCGCTTTGCAGTTAATAAGTTAGAGTGCGAACTTAAAGCTGACTAAAACGCTTTCACCATCTTGGTTAGGCACTTCAATAACACCACTTTCTCGTCTTCATCGATGTCTTGCGTCAGCTCATTAACCAAATTCAAGTGAAGCTGGTTATGGTGAACGTGGATCTTCTGACCTTCATCAGTTAATGCCACCACAATTGCACGACGATCCGTTGGGTGTTCATGGCGTTCAATCAATTCAGCTTTAACCAGCTTTTCGATTTGAACAGTAAGCGTACCCGTGGTGATGCCCAACTTTTCAGCGAGCTCTTTCATTCTTAACGCGCCATGCATACCAAGTACTTCAATGGTGTGTACTTGAGCCAGGGAGTAACCCGTCTCTTTGACAACAGACTGCTCCCACGAAGACATTTTATCGTAGAACTCAGTCAGTATTTGGTTAAGCTGTTCTATATTTCGCATGGTCGTTTGAATGCACTTCAAGAGTAAGATGATTAATCTTATCAAACTTGGCGAGCATTTGTTTATATTCAGAGATGGTTTTATCACTGTTTGATTCAAGAGTAATCGCTGCTGAATAGTGATGCCCACTCACCTTCCACATATGGAAATCAGTGACCGACGCATAAGGCGTTAAGGTTTCGGTCACTGAGTCACGATAATCTTGGTCGATATTCTCATCAAGTAGGATTGGGCTGGTTTGTTTCATCAGGTTCATCGTCCACTTGGCAATCACGAATGCGCCAACCATTCCCATTGCTGCATCTAACCAGTTCCAACCGTAAAACTTACCAAATAGCAGGGCAACAATCGCAAGCAGCGAAGTTAGAGTATCCGCCAACACATGCATGTAGGCTGCGCGTAGGTTGTGATCATGATGGTGTCCGTGATGCTCACCATGTTTATGACTGTGGTCGCTGTCGTGATCATGGCTATGTGAATGACCGTGATTCTTACTATGATTGTGGCCATGCTCGTGTCCGTGATCATGATGGTGGTCGCCAAGTAAAAACATACTCACCACGTTCACAGTTAAACCAATACAAGCAACGATGATCGCTTCATTGAACTGAATCGCTTGTGGGTTAAACAAGCGATGTACCGATTCCACCAGCATCAACAATGCCACAATCCCCAATGCAATCGCGCTGGTGTAGCCCCCTAGCACACTGACTTTACCAGTACCGAAAGAGAAACGTTCGTTCTCGGCATGTTTCTTCGCATATCGGTATGCAAATAAGGTGATGCCAAACGCCGCAGCATGCGTCCCCATGTGCCAACCATCGGCAAGCAATGCCATCGATCCGTAAATAGTGCCCGCAACGATTTCGACAACCATGGTAACGACGGTCAATAACAGGACATAGAACGTGCGTTTCTCACCTTGACTGTTATGTGAAGAAAAGTTGTGTTGATGACGTGTTGGAAAACTCAAAATGGCGTCCTTAGCTGATGTTTGTGGTTAGATTATCGTTGTTAATAAAAACCCTTTGATTGACAAGTAATTTGACAATCAAAGTAATTAATTGAAATTTAGTTTGATTGCCAAACTTTGTCAACGATGAATTTTGAAACTCTGATTTGCGGGACGAATAGTTGATGGTGCGTTCTAGATTATTCCAGCGCTTATTGATTCAGTAAAAACGAGGCTTTGCAGGGACAAAAAAGCCCACGCGAGGTGGGCTAATTGAATCAAACTTAATGATTGTATTTATTTGTTTTGCAATGAAGTGATCTCATCATTCACCCACCCTAACAACTGCTTAGTCGCTTTCGACAACACTTGGTTCTGCCTAACAATATAACCAAGGCTGGTACTCGAGAAGTTGGTCAATGGTGTCACTTTCGAATGTAGATGCTGCTTGGTGGATACCGCAAACTCAGGCACGATAGCCACACCAAATCCCGCTTCTGCCCAATCGATTTGAGCGTCGACACTCCCTACTTCCATCACCCTGTAATTGGGGAGATTAAGACTCGGTAAACCTTCATCAATGAAGTCGCGTGTTCTCGTATCATGGCCTAATAAAATCAAAGTGAGCTCTGCATCAGAGTCTTGGATATCAAACCCATCGCCAAGCGCACACCAAGAAAGCTCTTGCAGCTTAGTGAAATACAATGACTCGTTGTGTTGTTCTTTGGCGATAACAAAACCAATATCCGCTTGAGCATTTTTAACTAAACTCGATGCCTGAGATGAGGTGGTATTCAAGAGCGTAAGGTCAATACCGGGATACTGCGCTTTGAACTTCTGGAACGGGCGAATCAACAAGAACCGGGAAATAATGTCACTTACGGCGATGGTTAACGTCCCTATTTTAAGGTCGTTAATGGCGTTGAGATCGGCCTGACAAATCTGCAGTTCGAGTAGCGTTCTTTGGCTTGTTTCCAATAGCCGTTCACCCGCTTGAGTCAATTGAAATGGGCTTCTCTCTATCAATTTTATCCGTGTTTGTTGTTCTAGTTGTTTTAGGTGCAAACTCACATTGGGTTGTGTCATATGCAGTGCAATGGCCGCTTTCCCGAAATGCTTGTACTCCGCAAGCGTCACAAACGTCTTCAACAAATTAATATCGAGCATCATGTCCTCTCTCTCGTGTCACTTATATCATTCCCTAAAGTAAAGAATGCCCCATCGTCATTCCCTTCAGTGCAGAATACCCTCACATCGTCATTCCCTACAGTGAGGAACGAACATGATAGGGAATCTCGCTTATGGTTTGAGATTCCAGATACCTCGTTCCTCGGTTCTGGAATGACGCCAAGAAATCGAGTCGACTTTAGGTTCGTCACTTCCAGTTGTAAGGTACTGCAATCGCGTCACTCTCTACGACGAATTACACCCCACCCCGTCATTCCCTACAGCGAGGAACGAACGCGATAGGAAATCTCGCTTGTGGTTTGAGATTCCAGATTCTTCGTTCCTCGGTTCTGGAATGACGGTTGTTTTTAAGTTTTTGTACCAATTATCGTCATTCCCTACAGTGAGGGACGAACGTGATAGGGAATCTCGCTTGTGGTTTGAGATTCCTGATACCTCGTTCCTCGGTTCTGGAATGACGGTTATTTTGAAGTTTATCTACTAATTATCGTCATTCCCTACAGTAAGGAACGAACGTGATAGGGAATCTCGCTGGTAGATTAAGACTTTAAGGATATATGGAATCCTTATCAAGATAATAAAGATAATTAATTTCTCTTATCCACATTGTAGGCCTAACATAATTTCTCAATCAGTTAGGAGAAAAATTATGCCATCTATCGTTGTTGTGGGCGCAAACTGGGGTGATGAAGGCAAAGGCCGCATCGTCGATTTTTTAGCAGACCAAGCTTCTGCTAGCATTCGTTTTCAAGGCGGAAACAATGCAGGTCATACTGTGGTAAATGACTTCGGTACATTCAAACTGCACCAACTACCTAGTGGTATTTTTAATCCTGATTGTACGGCGGTTCTTGGCCCTGGCATGGTGATCAGCCCAGCTGCGCTAACTGAAGAAATTGCAGAAGTACAAGCGGCTGGCATCAAAGTGAAAATGGCGATCTCCGATCGTGCAACACTGTGCCTGCCTTTGCATGCTCTTGAAGATACGCTTGAAGAAGAGCGTTTGGGCGATGGCGCATACGGTTCAACACGTCAAGGTATTGCACCAGCGTACGGCGATCGCGTAATGAAGAAAGGCATTCTTGTCGGTTGGTTGAATCAACCTGAAATTTTAGAGCAACGCATTCAATTCCTACTTGATTGGAAGATGCCTCAGCTTAAAGCGCTCTACCCTCAATGTGACTTCTCTCAGACTGCTTCTGAAATGACAGAGTGGCTACTTGAAGTAACTAAAGCGTGGCGCCCGTTCATCTGCAACGTAACTGAGCCGCTTAAAGCACTGCAATCACAAGACGCAAACCTACTGTTTGAAGCTCAGTTAGGCGCAGGTCGCGACCTTGTTTACGGTGAATACCCTTGGACAACGTCTTCGAATGTAACTGCAGCTTATGCAGGCATTGGTAGCGGTTTACCTGCCCTTCGCCCTGAGCGTGTTATTGCTGTTGCTAAATCATTCAGCTCGTCTGTTGGTACGGGCACGCTAGTAACAGCAATGGAAGAGCAAGACAGCTTCCGAGAAAGCTCTAACGAATACGGTGCAACAACAGGCCGCCCACGTGATATGGGTTACTTTGATGCAGTAGCAACTCGCAACGGTGTAGACCTGCAAGCTGCGACTGAAATCGCACTGACTAAGATCGATTGCCTGTCTGGTTTGTCTGAACTTAAGATCTGTACTGCGTACTCAGGTGAACATACTGAGAACCCAATTTGGCCGCAAACGGCTGAATTAAAACCTGTTTATGAAGATATGGCTGGCTGGGATGAAGACATCACGGGTTGCCGCACGTTTGAGAGCCTTCCTCAAGCAGCGCAAGATTACGTGACTCGCATCGAAGAGTTGATGGGTGTTCCAATCGTGATGGTATCGGTAGGCCCAGAGCGCGAGCAAATGATCATTCGCGCTTAGTTTAGAAGACGACAAGATCGACATATACATCAAAGCCCACGCTCGTGGGCTTTTTTACGCCTGTCACAAACATCTAAATCTTGTTTTTCTTATTGAGGTACATGTTTTCATCGGACGACTTTATTAGATTAATGATATTGAAGCTTCGAGAGTCAGCAATACCACAACCATATGAAAAGCCGAGTGAAACCTCATCATCACAGCGAAAGCCTTCAATGAAATCTTGGAATTCAGCGTGAATTTTTTTGACCAACTCACGTGCAAAACCCGGCTCTTCAGAGTGTATGACGACAATGAATTCATCACCGCCAACTCTCGCCGATATCGTGTTGTACTTTGAATTATTTTTTATGCATGACGCAAAGCCAGATATGTAATCATCACCTTTAAAGTGACCATACGTATCATTGATGTATTTCAGGTTATCCAAATCAAAATACAAACAAACAACCTCTCCATCGCTGATGTTTGCTTTGTTGAATTCATGGAAAAAGCCCCTTCGATTAAGCAGCGTCGTCATGATATCAAAGTGACTGTTTTTGTATAAAATCCGGCTCTCTTCTTTTAGCAAGATTTCAGAACGCAATAGAGTCGATATGTTCTCAATCAAGTTAACTTGGCTTTCGGTATACGTTGTTGGGCTTAAATCAAACACCAAGAGCACCGCAAACACTTCTTCATCTATATCCCTAACAGGAACCCCGCAAAAAGACTTATAGGCATCCTTACCATTCGCAGAAACGGAATCACCACCAGCGTGACCACTCAAATAGACCGTGCGATTTTCGTTATGCACATACTCACAAAAGAGGCTAATTTTGCTCTTATGTTGGTTGCACGATATGTTTGACGAGCTCCACACACTCTCAGAACCAGAGCAACTCAAATCAGAGATCATGATGATGCCCGCATTCGATGCGTCCATTATGTCTCGTATGTTATCCAATATAGATACCCAGGTATCGACATCGATATTTCTTTGCATCCCTTCAGAAGAGAACTTATCAAAAAGCATTAATATTTCTTTAGTATCAGACAGTTAAACTTAATCGAACATTCATTAGTATACGTTGTAACAAAAATCCCAAGAGCGACAATCTAGGACGGTTATTACCTAGTACTAAGCAACAACCAAGCACTAAGTAAGAACCAAGCAACAACCAAACCCTACATCCTAATTTTCTAAGTCAGCGGCCTCGTTCGCAGAGGCCCAAATTTCTGAGCGTCGATTCTTGGCTCTACCCTCTGGCGTTGCGTTAGACGCGATAGGTTCACTTTCACCAAATGAACGAATAACAAGGCGATTTTTCTCGACACCGTCAGCGATTAAGCCATCCGACGTCGTAAGCGCTCTTTGCATGCCCAGCGCTTGGTTATAACCTTCTGCGCCTGTGCTATCCGTGTGGCCATCAACCGTAATTGAACTTCCGTTAGCCTTCAGTTCACCTGCGAGCTGACTCAATGCTTTGCTGCCCATCGGCGTTAAGTTGTGTTGATCAAAACCAAAATGAAGACGGGCCAACAACCCTTGATGCTCTTGGTTACTGATCCAAGTCTTACAGCCGGATTGGTTCGTACTTAGATTAGATTGACCTGCCAAGGCTTGTTTTAACTCACTGCTATCAGACTGCTGCTCAATTTGTAAAAAGCCCTGTCTGTGTTGCGCGATACCCACGACATCATCAACCCTAACACTGTATTGATATTCACTGAACGCAGTGTCGCAATAGACATTGATGCCTTCTTCCGCATGGGCGATAAGGCTAAATTGCAATGTCGATATGACGATTGAACCGATCATTAACTTTTTCATATTTTCCTCTAGTACAACTTAGTGATTCCGCTTGTTTTCGAGCCTTTACGGATGAGTTCTTCTATCTTTTCAATCAATTCATCGAGGTTAGATACATCGATGATGTCTTCATCAGAATCCACAACACAGTCTTGAAAACCACTTTGTTGAGACGCTCGAAAATCGATACCAATAACACCTATGTATAAGCCGGGTATCTCCTCTCTTGCTTTGTCACACATGCCTCGGTCGACAAGCCCTTTGAGGATGCCGTTATTAGGGCTTTCCTGTCCGTCGCTCAAAATCAGTAGCATCTTGATTTTCTTGTTGTAAGCCTGTTGTTCTTCTTGATCGGAACTGTTCGGGTCACCATCATGGAGAACTTGAGAGCCTCTCAAAATGCCCTGAAACGCCGCTGTACCTCCGTCTGCCCACATCGAGTTAATCGGGTCTAAATCTGATAGCTTGTTCGATAGCTGAATGTTGGAAAACTGCGATGAATTTGAAGAACCATGCGCGTTGAATAGTTTTGCTCCACTCACACCATAGAAATCAGGCTTTAACCCTGACTTGTCAGTAAACATCGTCGACACTGATGTCGATAAATCTACATAGTTATAAACATCGGCAACGGCGTAACGATCTGCATTGATTACATCCCTTATGCGTTTAGCGTATTTTTGATTGTCCGCCTTTGGATTTGAACAATATGATTGCCAATTAGCACAATTGAGCACCTGATTCTGCGAATACGTACGCCAGTAATCCCAATCAACATCGTTGTAGGAATAAGGTGATACGTTCGTTTTATAGTTGTCTTTGTAGCTCAACTGGCTTGTAGCCCGCGCTTGATTTCCCGAGACGATTTCCCTCGTTCGAACGTTAAAAGGCACAAAGCCCACTCGGTTAAGCAGTTTGTCTCCAGTGGTATCTTCACCCGGCTCATCACATACGTCTTTCAATTCTCCATCGACATTCTCTTGTTCAATCGATGTGCAAAGAATTTTGCTGGATATTTCATCGATGGCCGTTTTCAGATCGTCGATTTTTATGTGTCTACTTGAACCCCACCTTTCGTTCATTGAACCGGAAAAGTCCGACACAAAAACAATGTCGATGTTGTTATCACCTAAGTAAACCGGGTACTTTCTCGCTAACGAGCGTCCCGCTAAGTCTTGCTGCTGATCAAAAGACGGAATAAAGCTGCTCGCAAACCAAGAGTCGTGTGTCGTCTTGGCATTCACTGTGTATTGGATGTATTCAAGAACTCCTGCACCCTCGTCTTCTGCTTGGTAAAAACGGTCTGCAGAAAGGTTGGTTGATTTAATGTCCCGCACATAGTTTTCGACATATTTGGTTGCTAGCCTACCAGCCTGATCTTGTTGATCTTCAATGGTCACCGCTATCGCCGCTGCCTCTGCTGAATCCCTTAATCGGCTGGTCTCTTGAACATAACGTGTGCCTTCAACCGCCCAAAAAGTCATGCCCATAATCGGAACAAGCAATAAGCCCATCCAAACCGCAGCCACCCCCTGTTGTCTTTGGAGGCTGAAATGCTGGCGATTGATATGACGGTCATGCTGGATTTTCATTTCATTATCTCCCAGGCATTATTGAAGATGAGCCAATCTTAACTGTGGTACTGGTGCCACCGTTGAAGAAGGGTTTGAACCAAGAACTTTGCTCTTCACAGAGGCTGATTCGGTACAGTGGATAAACAACGCCCTTCTCTACCGGAGCCAGATCTGCATGCGCGAGAATCGAATCCGTTTGGCAATTTAAACTTCTATATTTGCTGGATGTGAACTCAGCGACATTCGTTTTATTGGTCAACGACTCAATCTTGATCGCCACACTGTCTACTGGTGTATTGAGCATTCGGCTTGCCACTTTCGTCATCTCTAGTAGCTCAGTGTTAGTCACGGCTAAGTTCTTTCCTGCCAACACATCGGCTTCAAAATAACGAGTACGCTCTTTGATAACATTGACTAACGCAAAGCTGGATCGGTCAAGCTTGGCACGGGCGAGCAACTGATAGCTCAAGTCCGCTCCAAACAGATAAACGCCCCATAAGGCCACAAGAATGAAAACTAGCTCAATGGTGTACGAACCTTGCTGGCGCATTTTAGAAAGCACACGTTGTTTACGGAGCGTCATCTTCCCACCCCTCGTGTTCTAAGTTCAAAACCATGGTGCGTGAAATATCTCTGTCAGCAGCACCGGTGAGTTTAATCACAGGAGTGTAACGGTAAGTCACCGTCATTTCGGCTAAGTCGTAATTGAAGTTCAAGCCTTGATCAGAATGCCCCCTGTTCGCGATAAAATCGTCATAGGTTTTGAAGTACTGACCTGCGATAGAGAACCTTGAGCTATCAATTAGAAAACTCCATAGATTGTCATCGTCTTCAATTAACGACCTGAACTTGTTCTCGTACTGTTCGTTGATCCCTTTGCCTTCATAAATTTTGGTATTCCTGATTGTTTCTCTAAGCGAATACTCGGTCATGTTCACGACATAGATCTGGTAACTCGATTCGAAAATCGCAAAGGTCGCAAAAAACAGAACAAGTGCGCCCAACACAAACTCAATCGCCGTCACGCCCTTTTGTTTATTAAGAAGCTTCATCGTTAACTCCTAGTTGAGTTAATTCAGCGGCGATGCTCTGGATCTCTTCCGCTGAGAAGTCTCCTTTGAGTAACTTTTTGGCTGAGTCGATTTGCTGAGTTTTCATTAGTGCGATAGCTAGGTTCGCTTTAACGATCTTATTCGCCGGGTCTTCTTTTAAAACCGGTGCTAACGTTTCGATCGCCTGTTGATACTCGCCATTGGCCATTTGAATCATCGCTATGTTGTTTTTAACAACGACATCGTCATAACCGCGTAAACGGGCTCGATTCAGTTCTTGGTAAGCTTCATCGAATCTTCCAACTTTGGTGTATGACACGCCGAGTAACACGTGAATCTGACCTGTTGTATTTCCTGATTCGATAGAAGTTACATACGCAGCAATCGCACTTTCAACGTCATTTTTTGCATCAAACACTTGCCCTTCTAACTGGTACAAGTTGGGATTTGCAATTCCCTCTTTTTGCAAGTGTTGAACATAGAAATCAGCCGATTCGATATCCCCTTTATGGAAATATGCCCAAGCCAGTTTCTCTTTTACCTCTGGATCTTCTGATCCTTGTGCTAACTCAGCCTTGTAATAGCTAATGAGGCCGTCATAGTTATTCACTTTTTCCATGCTAGTGACATCGGCAAGCTGCAAGTCTTGTTGTGACGGTGCTGATTGACAGCCCGCCAACACACTAAGCGCTATTCCAATGAGACAGATACGTTTTCCAATCACTGGTAACTCCCTATATGTTCAATGTCATTTGCATGATGCTCGGTGCGAGAATCAGGATAACGATCGGAAACATAATGAAGAGGATCAAAGGCACACTCATCTTCGCAGAGAGCTTACCCACCTTCTCCTCGACGGTAAGAATTTGCACTTTTCGCATGTCTTCAGCGAGGTCACTTAACACACTCGCTACGGATGTTCCGTATTGCAGGTTTTGGATGATGGTCAGTACGAAGCTTCGTACTGGCGGCGTCGGGATACGTTCACTCAGATCATTGAGCGCCTTTTCAAGTCCGTGTATCTTCGCCGAATCCGATGTGCGTTTAATTTGGTAACAAAGGTCTGAGTCAAATTCAGCCAACTCTTTTCCCAAATAGACCAATGCAGCTTCAATCGTCATACCGGTTTGCACACATACCGACATCATATCGAGCAGATAAGGCAGTTGAGCTGAGGTTCTGCTGATTAACATCTTACGTCGCATTTGCAACAAGGTATCTGGCACGACAATCACACCAATCAGCGCGAAAATAACCACGACCAGTTTGTTGGTTGATGTCATATCCCCCAACAGCACCAACCCAGAAACCAACGCCAATACCAGTAACTTGGCAGGGAAATAGAATTTCGCCCACTCGGTGTTGTAATAACCCGCCTCGATCATTTTTTGCTCGAGTTCATGGCGATGTTCTTTACCAAAACGAACGAAAAAACGGTTAACGCGAGAAGGAGCGCGAGCCGAGTTGTCTCCAATATAGAGCGCAACTTTCTTATGTCGCTGCTCTTTACGAATAGAATCGATAATCAAAAAGAGTAGCGAAAAAAACAACACAATAAGGGAAGCCAGTAACATCATGCGCGTACCCCTCTGACTAATAGCCAAACAATGAATAAGCCGAAAAGCTCACTGCCCAGTACGTAAAACAATACGATCCTTCCCTCTGGGTCATAGAGAACAAAATCCACATTCTCAGGGTTAACATAGTTAAGAATAATCATAAAAATCAGAGGAATGGCCGCAACGATTTTGGCGGAGATTCGAGCTTCCGAAGTCATCGCCATTTTCTTTTTCTCTAGTGTTCTAGAATCGACCAGCACTCTAATTAACCGCGCTAACACCCCCTTGAGTTGCCCACCTCGAGCGATATTCGCCCTGATTGTCACGGTAAAGAACAGAAACTCTGGATACGGATAGTTTTTACACGATCGTTGAAGCACGACTTCTGGAGATTCTCCTAACTTCAGTCGTTCTCCCATTAGCTTAAACTCACGGCCAATCGGGTTGTGCATGACATCGCCGACATAACTGATGGCTTGCATTAAGCTGTCACCCGCGGTGACGGCACTCATTAGGATATTCAGCGCATCAGGAAACGTGTTCTCAAAATCTCGACGCCTTCTTGTGACCAGAATACGATAGCCGAAAAAGGTAAACATCAAAGATGAACCCAGTACCAACCAAGAATTGGTGATTGATAGCAGATCAGTAACGATGTACCAAGACGCGATAAGGCTGCCCGTTATATATAAGGCGATGTACAACGACGATCTCGGGCCTAACACCATTAATGTTGGTGAGATGGAATCTTTGAACTTTTGCCAACCCTGCTTACGCACTAATGACTTAACGTTAATCGCATTAAAGTTTTCAGCTTCCGCTTCTTCGATATTGAAAAATTGGTAGACCTTTTTAACCTTTGAATCACGGATCAAAAGCAACACAAACGCGAACAGGATTAATGACACCCAAAGCATGTTATGCCCCCTTAAACGCAGCGATGAGCTCTTCATAGAGCCCGAAGAACTGGGCTTTTTTCACAAGCTCAGATCGTTGCATAATGCCGTCGGTGACGAATTCGCCTTTAACCGTTTCTCCGTAATGAGCGTCGTCATAACGAAAGCGATAGATCTCTTCCATCACCACGCTTTCACCTTCAAGGCCCACAATTTCTGAGATGCTCGTGATCTTACGAGACCCGTCGCGCAGCCTGTTGACCTGAACAATCATCTGAACGGCACTCACGATCGTTCTTCGAATCGCATCAAGCGGTTGATTCAAGTTCGCCATCATCACCATTGATTCAACACGAGCAATCGCATCGCGCGGCGTATTGGCGTGCAATGTAGACATCGAGCCATCGTGACCGGTATTCATAGCTTGCAACATTTCAAACGCTTCAGAGCCACGACACTCGCCCAGAATAATGCGGTCTGGACGCATACGAAGCGCGTTGATCACCAACTCGCGCTGCGTTACTGCTCCGGTTTGTTCAACACTTGAGGTACGTGTTTCCAGTCGAACCAAGTTGGGTTGTTGCAGGCGCAGCTCGGCCGCATCTTCAATGGTGACGATGCGTTCATCTTCAGCAATATACTGAGACAGTGCATTGAGCAACGTGGTTTTACCTGAACCTGTACCGCCAGAAATCAACACATTGATGCGACAGCGAGAAGCGATCATCAACACTCGTGCCATCTCTGGAGACATCGACCCAAAGCCAATCAAATCTTCAAAGCCAATCTTTTGCTCTCTAAACTTACGAATAGAGATCGATGTGCCGTCCAATGAAATTGGCGGAATCACGATATTCACACGGCTGCCATCTTCAAGCCTGGCATCGACCGTCGGCGAAAGCTCATCCACACGTCTTCCGACACGTGAAGCAATACGCTTAGCAATCGCTAACAACTGCTCTTCATTCACAAACGAGACTTCGGATTTTTTGACCTTGCCGTGTCGTTCGAAAAAGATGTTGTTAGGCCCGTTCACCATGATGTCGGAAATGGACTGATCTTCGACTAACGGCTGCAAAGGCCCCAGACCGAACAGCTCATCGATTAAGCTTTTCACCAAGCCTGACTTCATCATTGAAGTGATCGGTCTTTGGTAGCTATTCGCCAACAGATCGACAGCCGATTGTATTTGGGATTCAAGGTCTCGACGGCTCATTTTCTGAACCGCTTCTGCATCTAGGGCTTCAAAGATTTGGCCACGAAATGCGAGGTATAAGTCTTTGTTAGAACTCATTTAGCACGCACCTTTTTCAACCAAGAATTCATACTCTTGTGATCTAAAGGCTGACCATTAATCAACTTCACCAACTGTTCCATAGAACGGCTAATGTGGCGGTCATGCTTATGGCCTCGTTTGCCATCGATAATGATGTGTGCCAACGCTTTGCAGTAGTCGACTTCGAGATCAACCTCTGCGCCTAAATACTTAGTCAGGTCGGGCTTTTGTAAGACGTAAGCGTTTTCCGGACGATGGTAGTTCACCACGGTAATGACTCGTGTACGCGACGATAACGAAAGCTGTAAGTTGGAGACTTTCTCAAACAATCGCTTCGCACTTCTTACTGAAGACACCGACGCATCTAAAACCAGCACCACCACATCAAAGTTTTCTACCAAGAGTTGAGGTTCAACTTTGAAATCCACACCACCCGAAAAGTCTTCAATAATGAAGTTGGCGTTGCGCGCTAACAACTCGCACAAGGTTTGGTTGTAATTAAGAACATCGGTTTGGCTCATGTCGCCATCAATCGCTAACAGACGTAAATTCTTGCGAGCGTTGATTAAGTAACTCAACGCCCCTTCTTCATCCATTTCATGCAATGGCGCTGTAAACTCATCAATGGTTCGCGGCTCGAAGTCTTTGAGACCCAGCAAGACATCAATGTTGGTATCGGCATACTGATGATCGACAAGAATCGTGTCTGAGCCTTGAGTCGATAACAGTGAGCCTAACTCAGTGGTAATAAACGACGCGCCAACGCCACCTTTGGCGCCAACAATTGCAACTCGCTTGGCTTTGCGTTTCTGGCTCACACCAGAGAACGTCTTCAGGTTTTTGCTAACGTGATTTAAGAAGTCCGCAAACTCTTGTTTGTTCACCGGCCAGAACACGTAGTAAAACCCCATCTCTTTAAGAGAACGCAGCGTAGAAATCGCATCCTCTTTACCAATCACGACCACACCTTTATGGGTGGGCAGTTTGCTGGCAAAAGATTTAGCGTCTTCAACAACATTAGTCGATTCATTAAGTTCCAGAATAACGATATGGCTACTCTGTTGTTCTGTCAGTTTGGTCAAGCCCGCTTTGGCTTTGACGCATGCAGGATCACTCCACCCTTCAAAGCGGAAGACTTCTTGAACAAGGTCTAAACACTCTTGAGATTGATAGAACAAAGTACACCCGGCAACGCCTGTTGTTGCGGTCGGAGTTGGCTTGGCCTTTGTTGTTAATGCTTTCGTCAGGTCAAACATTATTGCTCTCCTACCAATCTTGATTTGTAGGCCACTTGCTTCAAACGCATCGATTCAGCAAAGCAGTCTGGCTGCCTCAAGCGAACGTGAATCTGTGCTGGCGTGCATTCTTGAGTCTTTAAACGTGTTAGCGTCACCTGGATATTTAAGTCGCTAGGCAACAGCTGAGCACTTCGGTACACCACTCTTTGTGGCGCAATGACATGCGATGGATATTGCTCGAAAATCTCTTGCAACATCGCTTTGCTACGAATTGATTTGTAGTCCACGACATAGGTCGCTTCTTTGTCCATGGATTCAATATCCTGAATCAATCCTTTGAGCTGCTTTGCCGTTTCAGCACGGTTTTTCATCGCAAACTCAAAGTTGTGATGCTCTTTGTACACCAAGGCTTCAGAACCATGCCCGACAAAGTATTGCTCCGAGGCGCAGCCCAAAAGTGAAGAGGTAAATAACGCCATCAATAATAGTTTCTTCATTGGATAAACCCTCCTTGCGACAACAAGCGAATCGTTGCATCAGAAGACGTCACCGCCTTGCCATCCCACTTAACGTTGAGCCAACGCGCTAATGTCGAGGTCTTCTTGATGTAAGGCAGTTGAATGTCTTTCGGTTTCATCGGTTCCACAAGATTCACGGTCGCAACGATGATCAATTCAGTGCGTTTTCTTTCTGTGGTTGCTTTTCGGAATGCAGCGCCAAGTACTGGAATATCGCCTACAAAAGGGATTTTTTGCATTTTTTCCAAATCAGCACTGCTCATCAAGCCACCAAGAACGAAGCTGTCGCCATCGGCCAGTTCAACGGTTGTCATGGCACGTCGTGAAGCCAATTGTGGGACTTTGATTCCTGCCGCTTCGACATAGCCCTCAACTTCGCTCACTTCAGGCGCTAACTGCATGCGGATCTTGTCTTGACTAAGCACTTTGGCAGTAAGGTCGAGTTTGATGCCGAACTCTTTGAATGAAATGTTCACGTTACTGCTGGTAGAAACGATAACGGGCACTTCACCACCCACAAGGAAACTTGCAGATTCACCAGATAACACGGTTAAGTTAGGCTCAGCCAAAACTTCTGCAATCTGATCGTTACCTAACGCAGTGATTAATGTACTTAAGTTAGCTGCATCGAACTGGTCGAAAACAAACTCGCCAACACTCGAGCCCACTGAGCTCCAATCGACACCAACGGTTTGGCCAAACGATTCGGTGACTTGAGCCACAGATATTTTGACGTTCACCTGCTGGGTAGTCGCGACTTCAATACGTTCGATGATCCCTTCCCACGTCATGTTGCGCGCAAAGACCATGCTTTCTGGCTCTTCATAATCAGAGTTGTCGGATTTAAACTCTAGCTTCTGAGTTTTATCCCACTTCTCGGTCTTTTCTCGTCCTAGCAGAGTGGCAACCAAACGATAGATGTCGTCACGAGTCGCTTCCGAATCCACAAGGCCACTAACGGCAACTTGCTCACCCACTGATTGAACCTTGACATTGGCATCAGGGAAATGAAATTTGAGCTGGCGTCTAATATCCGTCAGATTCAAATCAACAATAATGCGATCGGAAAGCAATACCTCGTCGTCGATTCCGTAGACGATCAGACGTGACTGCCCAATACTATTGGCGAACACGACTAGGGTGTTGTCATTGATTACCTTGTAGTCAACGATATCAGGGTTATTAATGAACACTTGGCCAATCGGGCTTTTGAATTTGATGTGCTGACCATCGTTGAGCGTAATGGAGCGATCGGCAGCAAAACTGTTTGTTATAAAAAGTAAGCCAATCAGCGGTGCCAACATGGAAACACGCAGTGCTTGCTTGATTCGATGATGAATCATAATTACAAAGCCTCTCTAGGGTTATTCTCATTACCGCGTAACTCAGCAATCCCGGTATAGTTATCGATAATGTTGCGCACCTCCGCAAACTCAGGTTGCGTATAGGTTTGGCTTCGATAAATTTCGATGTGCATTGTTCGCTGGGCTAGTGCGAGCTTTGGTAACTCATCGGGGCTAACTTCAATGACTACCGTAGTTAGCCCATCCTCTTTGCTCGGAGCTCGAGCAGTGACAGAACTGTCGCCAGTCTCATCATTTCCGATGTTGAGGACTTTGACGTTTTTAAGAAACATTGAGGCTTTCACTCCCCTAAACCGCTTTGGCTTATCGATATTGCCAGCCAAGTTGGCATTAGGAGAACTCACCGTCAGAACATCAATAAACGAACCCGGTCGGATGTAGTCGTTAATTAGGTTTTTGTCGCTGACTTTTAATGGGTATAGCGTCATACCGTCCGAGACCAGAAGATCAATGTATCCAGGCTGACCAGGCGTCACCTGATATTCAGGCAGTACAACCTCGCCGGCGTTAAGGTTTCGATTTAACAAAATAGAGGGTGAAAAGCTGATTTGTGCGTCTTCTCTGACACCAAGCGTTAATGCTTTACTAAGAGGGAGTTGTTGTTTGACGACGCCTTGAGCATCGAGCGGAAGCCCTTTTTCATAAGGTCCAGTGGTCATCCAAACAGAAACATACTCTTCACTTTTTTCTTCCGCTACTTCAGCGGTCGTTGACGGTTTAGGTTCACTCTTGAACAAGTCGATAACGCCCAGTGCGCCAACTATCAAGGCGGCAATGGCAACAAGTAATACCAGTCGAGATCTCATAATGTTCTCATTCTTGGAGGTTTATATATGTGGCGTAGATTGAGTTAAAATAACTAAGTAAAATCCAATGCTAATGGCTATCCCATATGGAATACCCTCTTGGTAACGGGCATTTTCTCTTATTACTTTTTTACTCATTAGATAAGTAACTGCTAAAATACCACCAGCAAAAGCCGTCAGAATATACGCCAATAATAAGTCATCAAAAGGGATGGTAAGTGACAAAATAACGGCGTATTTAATATCACCAGCTCCAATCCATATCAGCTTATAAAGAATAAGCCCTCCACCTAACATCAGTAAAAAGCTCATTATTTGAATATCTAACGGGGATATGAAACACTGCAAGAAGAGCAATACGTACAGGGCGTAATTTTGTATCTTGCGATAGAGAAAATCAGTAACCGACACATATATACTCAGCACTGCCAAAGCCACTAAATACAATTCATGACTAAAAATTGGAAATACCACCTAAATTTGGTTAGGATAAATCTTATTTTACGATGTAAATTAACCAAGCCAGACCAATGTAAACATGGGTCTGGCACGAATATCTTTCGATATCTTCTACATTAGCTAATAAGGCTTGATGTTAGCTGCTAGCAGTTTCAATAGCCGTAGCTACTTGTTCAAAAGCACCTTCGAGCTTACCAATGAAGCCATCAGCGCCTACTGCTGTAGTTACTAATACAGCCATTGCAACAGCAATAAGACCATATTCAATCGCAGTTACGCCGCGCTCATCGTTCTTGAATTGTGATAAAAACATGTTTGTTTTCACGTAAAGCTTAGTAATCATTATTTCTTCCTATAAGGGCTGTTGAAAATTCGTCGCCATTATAATTACCGCCCCCACTCAGTGGAAAATACCCCCTATCGATTTAATCAATAGGGCGAGCAAAAAATGATCAGAACAAGCACAATAAAAACAGAAGAATTAAAAACAAACCTCTAAATAACAACACCTTACATATACATATCACTCCCACAAAGAATATTAATTTAAATTTATAAACTTGAAAAAGTAAGACACGGGTCAATATTCTTACTTATCTAAAGTTTATATAAGGTTTGGAAGCAACCTAAGAATTAATTGACCAAGCTTTATTACTCCTTATAAAACTTGTTGAAATACAATTATCATCACGCTATTGTTCTTCGAATCAACAAACAATAATAAATATAATTTCTTTGTGTCAAAAGGTTAGTCGAATCATGAAACTACATTTCGAAAATATTGTTTCGTTCATTGCAGTAGTTGAAGAAGGTTCATTTAGCTCTGCTGCTCGCATGCTTGGAAAATCACAGTCAACCGTTAGTACAGCGGTTCAGAATCTGGAGTCAGATTTAGGTTTCAATGTATTTAATAGAGAACACTCTAAAGTTTGGCTAACGGAGAAAGGAGAACGCCTATTCCAACTCTCTTTACCTGTGGTATCGAAATATCGAGAATTGGTCACCATTGCTCAACAAATGAATATATCTGACCAGATAGTTTACCGAGTAGGTATAGATCCGTTGGTGTTCAATCAAAACGTAAAGAAGACACTATTGGCATTTTCAGAGGCATTCCCAAATGTGGATTTACTTGTCGTCACAAAACCGAGTTTCGTTTTAGGAAACTACATAAATGAAGGGAAGATAGACTTAGCATTAGGGAACCCCTATCACAAGACAAATTACGACTTCAATATAGAGGAGTTATTTCACGTCAACTGTTGGTGGGTAGCCCATGAAGACTTGGTAACCTTTGAGTCTCACGCACCATCACAGCGAGTTCTATTAATGGATGGTTGTGAAGAGCTTCTTAACTTATCAAACATCGCTGCATATAACCTATGGCGACTGGATGACCTAGGGACCATCATCGACTTATGTAAGGCTCAAAAAGGCATCGCATTTTTACCCGGGTTTCTTATCGATGGTAACGTAAAAGAGAATAAGCTTAAGGTCATTACAGACCACCCTGACTTTTTTGGTAAACGAGTTATTGCTTCCCTCTTCTGGCACATACATTCTGACTTTAGCTTGTTTAACCAATGGATAAAAAAAGAGCTACAAACCACAACTAATTACAAACAAACATTTGTTGCTGATTTAGCTCAATAACGTTCTCTTAAAATCTGGCAATCACGCTCGGCTTTGTTGCGTAATTAAATTTAGAGATAGAGCCAACCCGTTTCGCTTGTTTCTTAGTCAATACGACAAGTTTCAGGCATACCTAACCCAGTAAGCTTGTTCAACGCTTTTATCATCGCGTAAGTTTCACCCACCTGGGCATTGTAATTTCTTAAGCTCAGTTTCCCTCCTAGCAACTGTTTAACTCGATACATCGCTGTTTCTGAGAGTGAACGTTTGTGGTATCCATACCGCTCTTTCCAATACTTATTTGAGTCGTATAATTTCTGGCAACCCACGGCGAAATTTCGAGGGTGACCACGCTCCCAGAAGGCAGCCCCTTCTCTTGGGGGAATAAGCGCAATAGCTCCCTTAATCTTAATAGCAGCGTGACACGCTCTCGTGTCGTAAGCGCCATCACCAGACACCTCAAGGATACTTCGGCGTGTTTGTTTCAGTAAGTTCGGGAGTACTTCTCCATCTGTAACCGTCGATAAACTTAGCTCGGCGGCAATGATCTCATGAGTGTTGGTATCGACTGCAATATGCAGCTTTCGCCAGACTCTACGCTTGCCATCCGTCCCATGTTTTTTGACTTTCCATTCACCTTCGCCATAAACCTTAAGGCCAGTAGCATCAATGGCTAGGTGCTGTATCGCTCCTCTCGTTTTAGTCTTAAATGAAACCTCAACTTGCTTGGCTCTACGACTGATGCAGGTGTAATGCGGACAACTTAACGGTACATGGGCTAACCTAAATATCGAGTCGATAAATCCTTGCAGCGCTCTCAATGGCATAGAAAAAACTCGTTTGACCATGAGTGCTGTCGTGATAGCTAAATCACTGAACCGACGCGGCCTACCGCGCTTATTCTGTTTGCTTTGCGCCCATCCGCTTATTGCTTCTTCATCAATCCAAAAAGTCAGAGAACCACGGTTAATGAGTGATCGGTTGTATTGCTTCCAGTTGGTTGTTTTATAACGAGGCTTAGGCATAGGACTACGAGATAGAGTGGAGGTAGCTGATCAGATCGTAGGTTCTTGATTTAGTTCCATTGAATTACGCAACAAAGCCATCACGCTCTGGTACATTCACTAGCTTAGGGTGTGATACTAATAAATCCATACATCTTGATATATCTCCGAAACAAATCATAGATAATAAATATAATTAACGTTGTTATAAATTTGTTTATTCTATAGCTCACCAATCAAAACTTAACTGCACATATAACCTTTCATCGCTTAGATTTTATTAACAGAAAGAACTTAGATCTATTTATCGCCATACTCATAATTCAACTGGTCTCAAGATCTAGGGTTATGTGTTTGGCAGTATTTCGAAGAGATCAGTTGGGATTGTCGATTAGTCGTCTAAAAATCCACTGTGGAGCTATTTAGGTAATACGTGTATCTAGGAGACATAGAGCGAGTTAGCTTTCGCTTAATCTCTCACAAGCGACGATATAGAGGATTAGAAGGTAAGTCGATTTAGACGACACTCTTACCCTTCCTGGGTGCTGACGCCCCTTCGAGCTACGCTAATCGACATTCGAACTACAACATTGGACAGGCAAGCCTTAAAGAGCTTCATAACAGGTGGAAGACTAGAACATTAATAATACGAGGAATTACAGACACAAAAAAGCCCACACTAGGTGGGCTTTTTTGCTTGTTCATAAAGAACGAATCTGGTGCCCGCTACTGGACTCGAACCAGTGACACCTTGCATGTCATGCAAGTACTCTAACCAACTGAGCTAAGCGGGCAATGCTTTGAAACTTGTCTAACCGCTTTACTAAGTGGCTAACGCTTCAGAACGAGATGGATAATAACGAGTGAATGGGTAGCGTGCAAGGATAAATTTGCACAAATCAGTTCGTTTGCTTTTAAAAACAACAATCAGAATAAATTTTAAACACAAAGCAGATCAATGGCTTGAAGTAGATCACATTTCATCTCTACTTCTATGGCGACATACATCGACACGCTTTGTGCTATTTACGGCTGTCTTGAGTATTTTGACTCAAGATATTAGTTCGTTTCCTCATCTACATCGAATACAACGTTGTAGTTTTCGGTATAGGTGCAGTTTGGCTGGCGGCTACAAGTGAAGAAGCGTCGGCCTTTGTAATCGCCTTGGCTTGCCAGTTTAATAATCATCGGGCTACCACACTTCTTACAGAATCGAACTTCTTTGGATGGTTCGATTAAATCGATGTGAGCTGCCAGCAACCTCTTCAAGCGGCTCACTTGATAGCTGTGCTTAATTGAAGCTCCAATCAGGGGTAAACCTGCCGATTTACAGACGTGAATCAGTAGCTTTTCGCGGTCGACTTTGCCTTTATTGAGCTCTTTTCCGTTATCAAGTTCAATGATCACGCGAGGCTCTAACGTTCGCGGATCGCAAACCACAAAGTCGAAGTAACTACGTGAGATCTTGTTGTTGGCGATAAACCAATTCTTCTTATTGTTCGTCTTAGCAGGAACAAGCACGTTCGACATGCTGACTTTAGCAAACACTTCCCCATGGTTGCCCACAGCGGATTTTAGCGCATTATAGAATGTCGCCTGTTGCGCCGACATCAACGCGCCTTTCTTCTGATAAGCATGGTCTTTGGTGTCATCGTGTTTCACCACATACTTTTGAATAAAGTAAAAGAACACAACCAGAACAATTACAACGATAAAGATATTAGTCATTTTCCAACACAATCAAGTCTGTATAGGGATTAAGAGAGTGGCTAGCGTATGTAGAAAAGCACCAACTGGCAAGCAAAAGAGCGAGAGTTGCCAACCAGAATCACGACCTTTGAGCGAAGTACTCAGCGAGAGGTCGCTCCTTCGCTAGACACACCTCTCCTATTTTGATAATCAAATCATCAATTACACTCTAGATTGATTTAGATCAATTTACCTAGATTTGTGATCAACTAGTCTGAAAAACGTTAGGCAAATGTTAATAAGGAAATTGATATGGAACTTAAACAAGACCCAAGATGTTATACCGACGTATGTGTAGAAGGTAAATGGTTCCACTATGACCACTGCGGAACCCAAGCCTATATGTTAAAAGGCGGCGCTTCGGCAGTGATTGAACTCGCTAGCGAGCCAGCAACAGAAGGCGAATTGGTTGAAATGCTCCAAGGTGTCGCTAAGTAATCCAGCAAGCCAAATCAAAGCATTAATTAAGCGAATAAGAGTAGATAACTGTATTAATTCAGATAAGCACTCTTATTCGCTTAGTTATTGAAGTTCAGGTTTCTTGATTACAGGGGATTAACCAAGTTTAGGCACTCAAATGATAACGACTTTATTGCGCCCTGACTGCTTAGCTTGATACAGAGCGTCGTCTGCCGATTTCAAGTGTTTCTTATAGGTACGGCTATTCAACTGTTGCTCCGTTAGATGAGTCGTCGCACCAATCGATGTGGTTAATTCTAATTGGCCAGAATGCGTTTCAATCGGTCGGTCAGCGATCGCTTGCCTTATAAGCTCAAGCTCTTTATTAGGATCTTGATTCCCAGCCAACAACAAAACAAACTCTTCCCCACCCCATCTTGCCACTACATCGTTTGTTGATAAGATTTGCTCTAAACGCTGAGCGACTTCCACCAGCACTTGGTCACCAATATCATGCCCATAAGTATCATTTACTTGTTTGAAGCGGTCCAAATCTAGAATAGCGAGCGTATACCCAAACGACGACAAATGATGTGGCATCGGCTGAGTTAACCGTTGTTCTAAGTAACGCCTATTGTATAAACCTGTCAGTTCACACCTTGTTGATTGCTTAAGTAGTTCTTTATTGGTCTTCTGGATCGAGCGCAACCTTATCAAAAGTAACGTGGCACTGATCATCACCATGATACCCAACGCGACAACGATTCGATTTCGTAGCTGCTGTTTATCTAATGTCAGCTCACCTAACTCTTTTTCTGCGTTAAGCAGTTCATTTTCTTGAGCTAATGATGCCGTGGCGAAATCTTGCTCTAGTAAAAAGATATCACTCTGGCGCTTATCAAATAGAAGCGCTTTGTTGCCCTTGTAATAGAGTTTGAAGTAGCGAAGTGCGTTCTCGCTGTCGCCTCTCGAATCATAGTATTCAGCAAGTGTTCTTAAGCCGAGGACCTTCCAGCTGCGAGTCCCCACAACATCGAACATTGCAGACGATCGCTTTAGATCAGCAAAGACAAAATTATCTCGGTTCAAACCAATGTTAGCTAAGGCTCTGTTTAAGTAACACTGACCCAGCTGAAGTGTATATTTGTCGACGCCCGGGTATCTAAGACACAAGTTTGCGACATGCCGTGCTGACTCAAAGTTCTTTTCCGCCAACAACACATCACTCTCTGCTTTTAATAGGATGATTTTGTATCGTTCACTCACGTTATCGCCATTGAGCTTAGCCGCACTTTGATAGGCTTCTCGTCCTTTGACTAAATCACCACTGCGCAGATAAGCAAAAGACTCATTCACATGCAGCACGCCGATGGTAGACGCTTCGAGTAGTCCACTCTTGTAATAGAGCTTTTTGGCTCTTTTAATCAGCTTGAGCGCTTTAGGCCAGTCTTCCAAATAGATATAAAGCAGTGCCATGTTTGACACTAACTTACTGTTGTAGATGTGTTGAGGGTACTTCTTGCCAAGGTCTAAACCTTTATGGAAAAAGTATTGAGCTTCAGGAAAGTCATTGCGGATGTTGTTGATGACACCAGCCGTGTTATAGGCCTTAATCAACAACTCTTCATAGTGAAGTGATTCTGCGATATCTATCGCTGCTCTGATTTGGATTTCAGATTCCGCTAGCTCACCCTTACTGATGTACTCAATCGCCAATTCAACGAGAGATTGGGCCTTTAGCCAACCCATATGTTCGTGTTGTGCGAGTGCTTTAATCTGCCTGACGTATTCGGAAACCGCTTTGGTATCCAACTTGTGTTGCGCGAGGTTGGACAAAATCATCAATTCGTAAGCACGATAGATGGCTTTATCTTGGTCTGGGAACTTGGCTTGGAGAGCCTCGAGTTGTTGGGAAGCTAAATTGGGATCACCACGAGATACATCGAGAATATCGATCAATGCAGATCCATATTTAGAGAGTAATAACTCTTTCTCTGGACTATAAACACTCGGGTTTTCAGGGCGAATATGCTTTAAATCGTCGTCGTAAGTTGGATAGAGCAAATACAGCCCCAGCACAACACTCATCAGCAACACTAAAAGGAATGAACCTAACACATTGTTTCTATTCATTTATCAGTGCCATTATTGATTACATTCCAATTTCATCGACGTATGTTTAAAAGCGGTCAAACATTATACCCGACAGATATACAGATTAAAATCCTGTGCACCGGTAGATCTGGGTTGGGTTTTTCTCACTAATTAGAATAATCAGGCAACTTTCTTGATTTAACTCAGACAATCATCTACCTCATTAGCGTTATAGTGATTTTCCTGTTCCTACCTCCGTGGCTTCTTTTTGAACAAGCGGAAGCATAATGAGAATTAACAATGACCCAAATTAATGAACAACGTCTTGTAGAACATTTCTGCGATCTAGTGAAAATTGATAGTGAATCTCGTAACGAAAAAGCGATTGCTGAAGCTTTGGCTGAGCAACTCGGTGAACTAGGTTTTGAAGTTCACAAACTGGCGGTCCCTGAAGAAGTGTCTAATGGTTTCAACATCTACGCTCGTCTAGATGGCACTCTTCCAGGTAGCACAGTATTCAGCTGCCACATGGACACAGTAACGCCAGGCATCGGCATTGAGCCAATCATAGAAGACGGTATCATCCGTTCAAAAGGCAACACAATTCTAGGTGGCGACGACAAGTCTGGTATCGCAGCTATCATGGAAGCGGTTCGTTGCATCAAGGCTGAAGGCCAAGAGCACAAAACTATCGAGATTGCGTTTACTGTATTCGAAGAAGGCGGTCTGTTTGGCTCTTTGAACTTCGATATGTCTTACATTCAATCTGAGCACGCAATCGTACTTGATACAGGCGGCCCAATTGGCACCATCGTAAACGCGGCGCCTGGCCAGCAGAAGATTGTTGCTAAAATCAAAGGTCGCCCTGCTCACGCTGGTTTAGCGCCAGAAGAAGGCATCAGCGCAATTCAAGTTGCTGCAGACGCAATCACCAAAATGAACCTACTTCGTATCGATGAAGAAACGACGGCAAACGTCGGTATTGTTGAAGGCGGTCAAGCAACTAACATCGTAATGCCAGAGCTTAAAGTCGTGGCTGAAGCACGTTCACTAAACGGCGAAAAGCTAACAGCTCAAGTTGAGCACATGATCTCGACATTCCAAGAAAGCGCTAAGCAGTTCGGCGCTGAAGTAGAAATCGAATCGACTCGTGCTTACGATGCATTCGTTATTGCAGACGATCACCCGCATATTCTTTCTATCAAATCAGCGTTTGAGAAGCTTGGCGTAACAGCGAACACTAAACGCACTGGCGGCGGTAGCGATGCAAACAACTTCAACGCAAAAGGTCTAACAACGGTTAACCTTTCTACTGGTATGGCGAAAGTTCACACCACTGAAGAGTACATTGCAGTGAAAGACATGGTCGCTATCACTGAGTTTGTTGTGGCTTACGTAACGCAATAATCGAATCCATTAGTCAGGTAGTCACTTCTATCTACCACAATGAAAAAAGCCGAGACATGAAGTGACCCCGTAAAGTTGGACATTTCTGTTAAGCGGCTTTCAAGGCCTGAGTTCGATATTCTATCGGAGTCAGGCCTTTTAGTTTCACTTTTATACGTTTGGTATTGTAGTACTCGATGTATTCTTTAATCTGCTCTATCAGAGCATCTGCATCTTCAAAGCTTTGGTTGTGATACATCTCGGTTTTGAGTAAAGCAAAAAAGTTTTCAGCAACAGCATTATCCAAGCAGTTACCTTTTCTCGACATGCTTTGCGTTAACCCACTCTCCGCTACCTTTTTCTGATACTGTCGATGGCGATATTGCCAACCTTGATCGCTATGTATAATTGGCTTTGAGTTGGGTTTAAGCGTTGATATAGCTTCCGTCAGCATATCTGTGACAAGCGGCAAGCAGGCATTTTTGGCCACTCTATAAGCAACCACCTCCTGAGTAAACAAGTCGACAACGGGAGATAAGTATACTTTCTGCTCTTTGACTTTGAACTCCGTGACATCAGTTACCCACTTTTCATCGGGTTGAGTCGCACTAAAATCTCTTTCAAGAACGTTGGGAGCAGCTTTTCCTGACTCTCCTCGGTATGAACGATACTTTTTAATCCTGACCGTCGATTTAAGGTTGAGCTGAGCCATAAGCCTTTGAACCGTTTTGTGATTAAGCACGAACCCCTGATTCTTTAGTTCCAAGTGAATACGGCGGTAGCCGTATCGCCCCTTATGTTCATGATAAATTGACTTTATCAACCGCAGCTCACGTTCGTAGCTATTTTGGCGCTTGCTCGTTTGAGCCTGATAATAAAAGACACTTTTTGCCAACTGTAGAGTGTGCAGTAAGTGCTTTAATGGGTACTTGCCTTTAAGAGTTAGAGCTATGACCGCTTTTTCTTTGTTCGACGGTTTTTTTTCTGCTCCAACTCTTCCAACTTTTTTAGAACGGCATTCTCGGTTCGTAAGTAGACCAACTCCTCTTTTAGCTCCTCAAGTGTCATTTCATTATCAGGCTTAGTGGTACGTTGAGGTTGCTGTTTCATTGAGGGTCTTCCTTTCTGGCGCATTTCGAGCCCCTTGATACCGAGCTCATTAAATCGTTTAAGCCAGACAGAGAGTATTCCAGGGGATGAGAGGTTTAATACAGCGCTAGTGTGCGTGAGAGACCATTCATTCGTCCACATTAAATTCAATGCTTTTCGTTTTGTTTGAGCAGTCGCGGCATGATTAGTTGGTAAAAATGAATCAGTACCATGGATGGCAAAGACTTGAGCCCAATACCGTATCTGCCTTGAAGAAATTGAATATTGTTTTGCTAAGTAGAGAGATGACGTGCCATCTAAGTATTGCTTAGCAATGATACATTTTAGCTCTCGGCTATATTTGGACATAAAAAGACCCCCAATAATTGGTGTCCAACTATTGGGGGTCAGTTCAACATCATCACGATGCTCGGCTTTTTTGTTGTTCAGGCAAGTATAGAAGATCGAATCTAAAAGCCCCTACGCTTCCAGAATTGGCCTTCGTCTTTTGCTACTAGGTCGAATGTCTTATCGGCGATGATGTTGCCTTTTAGCTCGACCGTCATGCGCCATTTGCCTAGCTTGTTCGAGACAGGTGCCCAGATAGTGTCACCTAAGTAGAAATCCCAGTCATTGTTACCGACATACTCTTCGCCATCGAACGGTTCGAGCACTTCACCTTTGTCTGTAGTGATGTTTGGGTGATAAATGCAGTAACGGATCTTCTCACCTTTGGCTTTTTTGATATTCAAGATATAGCCAAATTCCACGTCTATTTCAGCATCAACGATGGTGGTGAACTCTTGGATTTTTGGAAGATCTTTAGATTTGGAATCCCACGTTGTGTAGATCCCGTAAGATGTCATGTCGACCACAACAGAGCGCTTTGCCATTTCAATCTTTACCTTGCAGTTGTTCTATTAATTTAATTCTATTTGCCATTCAGCCACGCCAGCAAAGGAAAAACGAGGCTATTCTTGCCAGTCTTTCGCCATACGCTTAATCACTGAAGGTTCAATGTCGTGAATAGTGCCATATTGATCTCGGCAGACTTCGATAATTAATTCTGCTTTATATTTACGTGCAAGTTGGCGGTAAGCCTTCATTTCCCAGTGCTTAATAAAGGTATTCGAAACAACCACATCTAGCCCTTGCTTTAATCCGTTTTCCGCCGTGTTTTGGCACCACTCATGAGCTTGTTGCAGCTGCCTAGGATCAAAGTGGTACTCACCTTGCTCATTCACATAATACATATCGGCTTCGACATGCAATGCATCGTAGGTTTTTGCTTTTGTTGATTTGCCAGAACCGGGCAACCCTCGAATGAGTATTAACTTCATCTATCACTTTACAGGCTAATTCGAAAACATGAGTTTATCGTAAATAGTAACGAGTTTCTCTGATAACTGACTTTGCTCAGCATACGAAAACCAACTACTTACACGAGACTCCGATAATCACTGAATACAATGAGACTCCCCTCGAAGCGCGTGGATTGCTTCTGATAGAAAACACAAATAATTTACATCTATCCATTTTGCATATCGACAAGCGTATCAAACTACTATAGATTTAGATGTATAGACGTCTACATATCTAGCTTAGGGAGAAAGCTGTGCCTATTCGCATTCCAGACCAATTGCCAGCATCCGATGTTCTTCGTGAAGAAAACATCTTCGTTATGCCGTTATCAAGAGCATCGACACAGGAAATTCGTCCACTTCGAGTCTTGATCCTCAACCTAATGCCGAAGAAGATTGAAACTGAAACTCAATTTTTACGCCTACTATCGAACAGCCCATTGCAAGTGGATGTAGAGCTGCTGCGCATTGATGACCGACCAAGTAAAAACACACCCACTGAACACCTTGATAACTTTTATCGTCAATTTGAAATGGTCAAAGGAAGAAACTTTGATGGATTGATCATCACTGGTGCGCCGCTTGGCTTGGTTCAATTTGAAGATGTTATCTACTGGGACCATCTGAAAACCATCATGGAATGGGCAAACAAGCACGTTACTTCAACGCTATACGTGTGTTGGGCGGCTCAGGCTGGTTTGAAGTTATTGTATGATTTGCCAAAACGCACTCGTAAAGAGAAGCTGTCTGGTGTTTACAACCACGAGATACATAACCCATACCACCCTATTTTACGTGGCTTCGACGATACATTCCTGGCTCCCCACTCTCGCTACGCGGACTTCTCTCAAGAGTACTTAGCTGAGCACACAGACCTTGATGTTCTTGCGACTTCTGATGTTGCGGGCGTATATCTAGCGGCGACCAAAGATAAGCGAAACGTGTTTGTAACGGGTCACCCTGAGTACGACTCTCATACGCTTCACAATGAATACATTCGTGATTTGGGTGAAGGCATGGAGCCTGTGATACCAATCAACTACTACCCGAACAACAATCCAGACAACAAACCGGTTGCAAGCTGGCGTAGCCACGGGCACTTGTTGTTCTCAAATTGGCTAAACTACTGTGTTTACCAACAAACGCCTTACGATCTGGATCATTTCAGCGAAGACAACTTTACCAAAGACGATTAAGTTCTTTCTTCCGATTCACAAACACATAAACCGTGTTCAGTATGTTGTTAATAAAACGACGAACTGGACGCGGTTTTTTTATGGTGTGTGGGTCGCATTCCATAATAGATTTACGACTTCAATGGGTTTGATTTCATATGATGGGTTGGTGTTCATAAGGAGCTTTACATGCCTGCCAAGCCATCATTTTCAAATCCGATTTCGTTGTCCCGCCCTCTTTCGTTATCAAGTGTGGTACTACTTGCCTCGCTTTCCTTGGTCGGTTGCGTCTCTGTCACTGAAGGACCGCCAAAGATTGAAAGTGATCCTATCGCGATGTCTGAATCTCGAATCGAATTAGGTTTGGGCTATATGGGACAAGGCAATATGGTAAGAGCGCGTGAAAACCTTGAGCTCGCGATTAAACACGCACCTAGCTACTACCGTGCTCGACTTTCAATGGCGCATTACTACGAACAAGTGGGCGAAGTAGACGAAGCAAGAACCACTTACCGCAAAGCACTCAGTCTCGATTCTAGAAACGGTAATGTATTGAATAACTACGGTACATTTTTGTGTAAACAAGGCGAATACGAACAAGCCGATAAGTACTTCAATCGCGCCATCGACCAACCTTACTACTACTTGGTGTCTGCAAGTTATGAAAACGCGGCGTTTTGTGCATTTAAGGCTGGCAATACAGACCAAGCGAAGTACTACTTCAGCAGAGCGATTGACCACGATCCAAACCGCGTAAAATCGATACTACAATTATCAAAAATTGAAGTGAGTGACGCCGATTACAATGAAGCTCGACTTCGTTTATTCAAATTCCACCAGCGTTATGGTTATCAAATCCCATCTCTAAAAATCTTGGTCGATCTCGAAAACAAAGCAGGTAACAGAGCTCTTGAGAAGAAATATCAGAGTAAGTTAGATGAGTTGCTTTCTGCTTAGCGTATAGGCAAAAAACACAAAAAACGGGCTTGTTGCGTAAACAACAAGCCCGTCCGTATTTCAGTTTAACGCCTTAACTAAGTGCAGCCACTATTTAAGAGCAATCCACTCTTGTCTTTGCTCATCGTCCATAAAGGTCCACGCGATAAAGCGACTTACCTTCTGGCCTTGTGACATCTCGACGACTTTCACTTGTTTCGCTCGCAGCTTGCCCAGTTCTGAACGAACCATATCGACGTTATCTTTCTTAGAGATCAATGTCGTAAACCACAAAACTTGAGTAGCAAAAAGTTGACTCTCTCTCGCCATCTTCATAATGAAAGCGGCTTCACCACCCGGGCACCAAAGCTCGGCTTTTTGACCACCAAAGTTTAGGGTTGGTTTATCTTGCTTAGTTGATTTATCTAACTTAACTGACTTCTTGTTCGTTTCTGGCTTGAACGACTGACCGGCTTTCTTAGCTCGGTTCGCCGCTAGATTATCCAGTTTACGTTGTGAGCCCTTTTCCGCCTCTTCAAGAGAGCTGTGAAATGGCGGGTTACAAATAGTGACATCGTAACGTTCATTGTCCTTAATCACGCCCTTAAAGATAGATTCAGAGTCCGCTTGCAGACGAGCTCGGATCTTACCTTTTAGATTAGGGTTACTTTCCGCAATGAAGTTCGCTGTTTTGATGGAGACTGAATCAACATCTGTCCCTGTACAACGCCACTTATACTCTGTCGCACCAATGATTGGGTAGATACAGTTTGCACCAACACCAATATCTAGTGCTTTCACAGACGCGTGGTTATAGGGTTCACCTTGGCCATCGCTATTAAGGATGTCGGCCACTCTGTGAATGTAGTCTGCACGGCCAGGAATTGGCGGACACAAGTAACCTGCAGGAATATCCCAATGTTTAACGCCATAGTGATGCGCCAACAAAGCTTTGTTGAGTAGCTTAACGGCCAATGGATCAGAGAAATTAATGGTGTCTTCACCCACTGGGTTCTTGATCAGATGCTCTTTTAGCTCGGGCAAGGCTACAACCAACAACTCGAAGTCATAACGACCAGTGTGCTGGTTTCTTGGGTGCAATCCACCTTGAGGTTTTTCAGCCGAACGTCTTTTCTGGGCTGCGCTTTTGTTAAAAGCCGTTTTATTGAAAGAACCCTTATTCGACGATCCTTTATTCGCACCCGGTTTGCCTTTGCTGTCTTTTGTAAAAGGTCGCTTTGCTTTGTTATTGCCAGCGCCTTTAGGTGCACTATTCTTGCGGCTTTTATCAGATGTGTTCTTTGTAGAAATACGCTTGTCGCTGCTTGGCTTAGCTGTACTTGGCTTAACATCAGCTTGGTTATCTTTTGTTTTTGCTGATGAAGTACTGTTTTTCGACAGGCTTAGCGTCGTTCTATTTTGTGATTGGCTCATTGGGCTACTTCTTTAAATCTAAATACATCATGAATAAACGGGCATCCAACTCAAGTTGATGATATTGCGGTTCCATGTGACAGCATAGTTGGTAAAAGGCTTTGTCGTGCTCTTTCTCTTTGATATGCGCCAGTTCGTGTACCACCAGCATTCGCAATAAAGGTTCTGGTGCATTTTTAAAAACACTGGCGATACGAATTTCATTCTTCGATTTGATCTTTCCACCGTGATTCTTCGCAACGTAAGAATGAAGACCTAACGCATTGTTGATTAGGTGTATCTTGCCGTCGTAAATCACTTTGCTGATCGGTGGTGTTTTTTTCATGTAGCGATTTTTTATCTCAATCGCATAGTCAAACAGGGCTTTCTCGCTTTTTATTTCATGATTCTTTGGGTAGCGAGCTTCAAACCAAGGCACCAATTTACCCGACTCTACTAGTTGAGTCACAGGATCAAGAATGTGCTTAGGATAGCCTTGAATATAGCGTAAAGAAGGATGCATGCTGAAAGACCGTACAAGTTACACCACGACAATACGTTGTGGTCTTGAAAATTGAGCCGCATAGTGTAACTGATCACACTTTTCTAATCACCTAGGATTCGTTACACTTTAGCGAGATTCACCAAGAGAATGAAAAAATGAAACGTGTTGTATTGTACGTCGCAGACAAATGCCCGCACTGTAAAGATGCCCAAAGGTATTTAGACTCTAAGAAAATTGTTTACCGCCTAACGAATGCAAAGATGCAGCGTGGTCGTAAAGAATTGCAAGCGATGGGTGCTCGTTCTATCCCCGTGCTTAAGATCGGCGATCAAGTGATGGTCGGTTGGAATCAGAAGAACTTCGATAAGATGTATAACTCAAAGAACACTTAACGTGATTTAAGAGACTTATATTTCTACAAACAAAGCCCGGATGTCCAACCTAGGATGTTCGGGCTTTGTTTTGTCTATTGCATTCTAAATCACACATACCGCTTAACGAAGTCGATAAAGGTTCGGTCTGCTTTTGACAGATACCCTTCCTTTCTCCACGCCAAAGATAGGTTCAGCTTCACAGGGTCTATAAATGGTACGCCGACCACGTCTTCCTCGTATTCTGTCACCAAGCTAAGCAACGCGGTGATGGCAAACTCTTGCTTCACGATAGAAAGAATCATCGGCAATAAATTGGTTTCGAACGCGATGGTCATATCGAGGTTGTACTTCTTGCAAGTCGCATCGATAAAATCACGGTGGAAGTAGCCTGATTTGAACATGATCAGCTCTTGAGCAAAAAATTCTTCAAAGGTGATGGATGATTGCGTTGCCAGTGGGTGATCTTTGCCAACGACAGCTAACATTTCTGAGCTTAACAGGTGGTCAGTTTCAAGATCATCAGGCACGTTTTCATGGTTGATTACGCCAATATCGAGTTCGCCGTTTAACAACATTTCACGAATAGAAGCGGTGCCAGCATCAATCAGAGTCAACTTTAGGTTTGGGTATTGGCTTTTAAATGCCATCACGACTTGGGGAAAAAAATAACTGCCCATCATGCTTGGAGCGCCTAATCGAACCTCGCCTTTTTCTAGCCCCTTTAACTCGTTCATCGCGAGTTGAGCATCATCGAACTGCTGGGCGATTCGCTTGGCATGCTCAAACAGTACCTTTCCCTCTTCCGTTAAGGTGACGGATTTATCTCCGCGACGGAATAGAATCAAATCAAGCGTCTGTTCGAGTTTTTTAATGGAGATACTCAATGCGGGCTGAGCGATATGCAGCGCTTTGGCGGCCTGAGTGAAATTACCAAACTGCGCAACAGCCAGAAAATGTCGAAGTGGTTTTGATTCAAGCATAACGATATATTAAATATATAGAGGTGATATTTTTAATATATTTCTTTAATCACACGTGTGCTGATAACTTGTTCACAAATAGCTTACTAACTCGTGCAGGCACAACGTAAATGTTTGATAAAGGCAGTCCTCAATATAAACGCATCACCCAATCATTAGCGATTGGCTCGTTTATCATTTTCTGTAACCTTTACCTCTTTCAGCCAATCTTGTCGCACATGGCGGAGCACTTCCAAGTTTCGGAAACTCAAATCAACTGGCTGTTTGCCGCGACAACACTTGGACTTTCCATCAGCTTGGTACCTTGGGCAATCGCTTCTGAAACCTTCGGTCGAAAACCCATCATTCTATTCAGTCTGTTCGCTATTCCTTTGATTGGATTGAGCATGGTGTTCACAACCACCCTACTGCAGCTTGTCATTGCCCGAGCATTCATGGGCATTGCGGTCGCTGCTTTTGCAGGTGTGGCAGTTGCCTACATGGTGGAAGAGTTATCACCGAAAGCATTCGCAATCGCGATAGGCGGTTATATTGCGGCTAACTCATTAGGTGGTATTTTCGGGCGTGTATTGGGTGGCTTGATTACGGATTATTTTGACTGGCACGCAACGGTTTTGTTTTTCGTAGTCGGCTCCTTAATCGGCGCTCTCTATATTGCATATAGCTTACCTGACCAACAAAACTTTAAGCCACAGAAAGGCCTGTTCTTTCACCATAACCGATCTGTAATGATGCACTTAAGAAACCGAATACTTTGGCTCGCGATGTTAATTGGTGGCGCTAACTTTGCTCTGTTCGTTAACCTGTATTCAGTAATGGGCTTTAGGCTAGTATCCGCACCTCACTCGGTGCCTGTGGGTTTAGCATCGCTGATATTCCTATGTTACTTGGCCGGAACGGTTAGTTCTAAGCTCTCCAACAAATGGACACTTCGTTTCGATCCGTTAAACGGTATATTGATGGGCGTGTGCATTAGCTTAATCGGGATGTTGGTTTCTGCGGTTGATAAAGTCCCGTTCATGTTAGCTGGCTTGTTGTTGATTAGTGGCGGTGCATTCTTCGCCCATACTCTTGCCTACTCTTGGGTGAGTCAAAAAGCGCCGAGCGCGAAAGCGACAGCAACGGCACTTTACTTAGTCCACTACTACATAGGTGGCAGTTTAGGTGGCTTCTTACTCTTGTATTGCTGGCAACTGTTCGGTTGGAGCGGCGTGATCGCGGGCGGTTCAATCTTCTATGTCGCGATATTTGCTTGGGTCTACCAGTTGAAACAGCTACAAGTATCGGCATCCAAACTCGCACAAGCATAACTACGACTGAGTTTGTAACTCAATTATTGCTTTTGATTAACGTCCGTTCTGATATCCTACGCAAAATTTCATTTCGGAACCTGTTATGTCGAACACTCAAAGCACAGATCTTCAAACCATCCATGACCAAGTAAAACAGTGGTTAGACGATGTCGTTATTGGCCTAAACCTGTGTCCATTCGCAGCCAAGCCACAACGTAATAAACAGATTAAGATCTTTGTGAGTGAAGCAAATACTGAAGAAGCGTTGTTGGAAGACATCATGACGCATTTCGTAGAGTTAGATAACACACCAGTCGCAGAATTAGAGACGACTTTGGTGGTTGTACCTAACATGCTGCAAGATTTCTTCGACTACAACATGTTCATTGATTGGATTGAAGCGTTGATCAAGCAAGAAGATTGGGAAGGCGTTTACCAAGTAGCAACCTTCCACCCAGACTATTGTTTTGGTGGTGCGGATCCTGAAGACGATGAAAACCTAACAAACCGCTCTCCATACCCGGTTTACCATTTGATTCGTGAAGCGAGTATGGAAAAGGTGTTAAAGCACTACCCAAATCCTGAAGCGATTCCTGATACCAACATCGCGAGAGTTGAGTCTTTAACGCCAGAAGAACGCCGTAAACTGTTCCCTTACTTGTTTAGTTAATCGTTCAGCTAAATCGCTTACATGATGGCTCATATTCCTGAGCGCTCTTGATGATATGGACGAGAAATAAACTGATCTCGTCCATTTTGTTTCGCAATGTACAGACATTCATCGGCAACTTTGATCAGCTTATCTAACGCCGACATCCTTTCCCCTTTGCTATCCCCTGTACTCAACTCAAAATGACACGCACCGATTGATATAGTGACTGGCTTTCTATCCAGTGTGATTTTCTTCATCTCTTGCAAAAGAGTCATGAACTTATCTTCTACACAACTTGGTGTTTTATTTGGATACCAAAGAATGAACTCTTCACCACCAAAACGCGCGACAAATTCACCCTCTTGAGTGTTATTGCTCAGCACGTTCGCCACTTTCTTTAAGACAACATCACCCATTTGGTGGCCGTAGGTGTCGTTGACCTGTTTAAAGAAGTCGATATCGACAACGGCCAAGGTTCCCTTTCCTAAAGATCCTTTTAACTGCTCCACTTCTGCATTCAACGTTTTGAACAAGCAACGTCTATTTGGCAAATGGGTCAGAGGATCATACAGAGCTTGGTACTCTAACTTCTCATTCAGCTCTTTGAGTTTTCGTTCTTGCTGTCTTCTAACCAGTTCCACTTCGATCCATGACGCCATTAGCCTCATCACGTCGACATCGAACTCTTTGAACTCGCGATGATAAGGAGCCGGGCTTGAAAAGTTTAGGGTGCCATAAAGCTCATCATTAACGAAAATGGGAACCCCAATATAAGACTCCAAACCAAAAGACTGGTAAGCGGGATGCTTCGCATACTTATCATGTTTACCACAATGCTCAATGCAGATAGGACCAATCGATTTACAGGTAATTTCGCAATAGGTTGAACGATAATCGAAGGTGTCACCGCTATTGAGTTCTACCCCTTCAGGCGTAACACAATGTTCCACAACGTAAGCATTGCCATCGACTTTCGATAATATACCAATATCAAGGTTGAAGCGTTCAAGCCCCATAATAAGCAGCTGAGCGATTTGAATATCGAAGCCCTTTCGATAATCATTGGTGATTTGATACAAGCGGCGTATAACAATTTCGCTTTCACTGGCTTGGTTCATAAATGGGATTCCGCTGCTGCTGAAGTTAATGGCAACATTAATATTTGGTATATTAAAAAGAGTAAAGTGTAAAAAAACATAATAATCAATTAGTTTGTATGCAAAATACCTCATTGGTCCAATGAATAAAAGTCGACTTCTTCGACTTTGCGTTAGCACCCTATTCCTAGCTTTGGTAAAATAATCCATTAACGAAACAGAATGGATAGGAAAATGAACCTTTCTCAACTAAGCCAAGAAATCTACGATCACCTTTACCGCGACATTGAAGAGTTCCGCAGTACTTTTGGTCTGCCTGTTGCTGCTCCTGAAACAATGGACGAAAGAGGCGATACGCTACATACCTCTCTAGCGATCGAAGAACTAACAGAACTTGCAGAAGCTGACTCTAAAATCGAACAAGCGGACGCTATTGTAGACAGCGTTTATGTTTTGATGGGACGCTTGGTTCACCTTGGTCAAGCTAAGGTTGAAGATAACCTAGCAATCAGCTACCTGATCGACCTACTGTTGAATGTTTCTAAAAACCGCTCAATTGACTTCTTGCCTTGCTGGGACGAAGTACACTCAAGCAACATGAGCAAAGTATGTCGCAACGAAACTGAATACGCTGAAACAGAAGCTTTCTATGCTGAGCAGAACATCAAGCTGATGGCGGTTCAAAAAGGCGAATACATCATCGCTAAGTGTGCGGAAGATTTCGTATCTGAAGGCAAGACAGTTCGCCAAGGTAAAGTACTAAAATCTGTACACTACCGCCCTGCGAACCTAGAGCCACTAACGGCTTAAGTAAGGTTAAGACTGAAGCAGTTTGAAGCTTCAGCTAATTTGAATAGCAAACGCCACGTTTAAATAACGTGGCGTTTTATTATCTGTCAGTCAATTCTAACTGTGCGTTAATCGTAGCTGTGTGCTAATTGTAGCTAACTAAGTGCTATACCAGTCGCGCCATATGATAAGCCGCCACATATTCGCCATTTCTGAAAGCGAACCCCGCGGACTCTCCTTCAATCACGAAACCGAACTTCTTATACAGGCTAATCGCTCTTTCGTTATCGGTATACACCGTTAACTCCATTCGCTTGATGTTAATCCAGTTATCACACAAGTCGATTGCTGTTGCGAGCAGTTGGCTACCGACACCTTTGCCTAACACATCATCTTTAACACCCATACCGAATGAAGCAACATGACGCCTTCGCGGGTTTACACACACTTCCATTCCCAAATTACCAACAATCTCATCGTCGATCATCGCGACATACGAGTACACGTTGTCAGGCATATTAGAGATTCGTTTTTGCCAGCTTTCCAGCGATGGATTTGGGAGTTGCAGCGTACCGGTATAAGCATTAGTGCATTCGTAAATTTCTTTGATTCCCTTTGCATCTGACGGCTCAGACCGTCTCACTATAATACTCATCGCAACTCCTAATATTTCTTCGCTAAATATGAAACACATCCTCAATGTGCACCTAAACACACTAACAAATAGTAAATATTTAACAATAGGTTAGGAAAAATTGTTTTGATTAAATCTGATATAGAGTAGAGATATAGGTGTACTTAAAAGAATGCAGCTCACTCGATTCAAGTCTTACCATCTTGTACCACGAAGAAAGAACCAAACCTTACGTAATTTAGGAAGGCTTATAAAGAAGACCAGAAACTTACGCTTCTGGTCTTCTTAATATAACTCTGGTTTTATTATATAACTCTCATCTTCTTGCAGAGCTTTGCTCAGCGATTAAGACTCCATTTCTAAGTCACTTTTCTCTAGGCTGATGACATTCAAAACCGCGAATGCTGAGGCTAGGAATAAGCCCAATATCCAAACAAAATACCACATGAGAAACTCCTTAATACAGTGAATGGCCATTACGTTCGACATACTCGCTATCGAGTCGTCCAAACATGGTTCGATAACTAAAAGCGGTATAACACAGGATGATTGGCACCATCACAAACGCCACACCTATCATGATGTTCAAGGTCAGTTCACTGGAGGTTGAATCCCACAACGTTAGGCTATGACTCGGGTTAACGCTAGACGGGATAATAAACGGGAACATCGAGAAACCAGCCGTTAAGATGATGCAAGCGTTAGTCAGGCTTGAACTGATAAAAGCAATCACATCCCATTTTAACCTTGCGCCAATCAAAGCCAACAATGGAATCGTCACGCTGCCGAGCGGTGCGAACCACATCCAAGAGTACGTATCGAAGTTGGTTAACCAAGCGCCTGCTTGTGTGACGACTTCTTTGTTCAAAGGATTCGAAGCCGAGCTATGATCCATCGCACTGACTATCAGATACCCATCAGTGTGGTTTATCGCCATACAGCCAACAACCATAAGGAAAGCGACAAGTACCGCACTCGCCTGCGTCACCGTTCTTGCCTTTTTGTACACTGCGTCTGTGGTTTTCATCATCAACCACGCACTGCCTTGTAACAGCGCCATCAATAACCCAACCAGACCACACAACAGCGCGAATGGGTTGATCAAATCGATAAACGAGCCAAGGTACTCAACCATCAATAAGCTATTGAGCGTAAAAGGTAAGCCTTGCATCAAATTGCCAAACGCCACCCCAAACAAGATAGGTGGGAAGAAGCCTGAGAAAGAGATTGCTAAGTCACATACTTGTCGCCACTGATCGCTGTCGATCTTTGCTCGATACTCAAGCGCCAAAGGACGCAACCACAATGAAATAAGCACCAAATACATCGCCACATAAAGGCTTGAAAACGATGTCGCATAAACCAGAGGCCAAGCCGCAAACAACGCACCACCTGCGGTAATTAACCAAACTTGGTTGCCGTCCCAATGAGGCGCGATGGAGTTAATCATTACTCGTCTCTCAGCGTTCGTTTTACCAATGAACGGCAACAACGCCCCGACTCCCATATCAAAACCATCGGTGATCATAAAACCAATCAGCAGTACACCAATCAGAACCCACCAAATTAAACGTAATGTGTCATATTCGAACATGAGTCAGTCACCTTATTGTTGAACTTGTTGTGCCAATTTGGCTTCAAGTGAAGTTGTATTTTGTTCATAGTGATAGCGACCCGTTTTTAAACTGCTTGGGCCTTTTTTAGCCACGGTAATCATCAAGTAACTTTCAACAATGATGAATACGGTATATAGGCTGATAATGAGAGCAAGAGACGTAAGCAGGTTTTCAACGGTTTGAGAAGAAGCCGCCACCGTCACAGGTAGAATTTCACCTACTGCCCAAGGCTGACGGCCGTATTCCGCAACAAACCAGCCAGCTTCAATCGCAATCCAAGGTAATGGAATTGACCATAGCGCCGCTTTCAGTAACCAAGGCTTTTGCGTAATGTTTTTACGGTAGGTTTGCAGGAAGGCCGCACCAAAGACAAACAACATAACGAAGCCGCAGCCCACCATGATTCGGAATGACCAGAAAAGTGGCCAGACAGTTGGAATGGAATCATCAGCCGCTTGTTGGATTTGCTGTTCAGTCGCATCGGTTACGGTATCGGTGTAACGCTTGAGCAATAAGCCATAGCCGAGATCGTGCTTGGTTTGATCAAAGGCTTGTTCCGTCTCATAAGAGGTATCGCCTGCTCGTAAACGCTCCAGCAATTCATAAGCGATGATTCCGTTGCGAATGCGGACAAGGTGTTGGTCGCGTAGGTCATGAAGGCCCGTTACTTGCTCATCCAGAGATCGCGTTGCAATAATTCCCATCACATAAGGGATTTTGACCGCGAAGTCGGTTTTGCCTTCTTGTTGGTTTGGTAATCCGAACAAGGTAAATGCCGCAGGTGCAGGTTCTGTGTGCCATTCAGCTTCAATAGCGGCCAGCTTTACTTTTTGAACATCGCCCAGTTCATAGCCCGACTCATCACCTAATACGATCACCGAGATAATAGAAGCAATGCCGAACGAAGCTGCGACAGCAAACGAACGTTTTGCAAAAGCAACGTCTCGACCTTTCAACAAGTAGTAAGAGCTCACACCAAGGATAAACATTGAGCCACAGGTATACGCCGAGGCCACGGTATGCAGGAATTTAACTTGTGCGACAGGGTTAAGCACCACTTCGGCAAAGCTGGTCATTTCCATACGCATGGTTTGGTAATTGAACTCTGCTCCAATCGGGTTTTGCATCCAACCATTGGCAACCAAAATCCAAAGTGCAGAGAAGCTCGAACCCAGAGCCACCAGCCAAGTCACCACAAGGTGTTGGCGTTTCGATAGCCTTTCCCAACCAAAGAAGAACAATCCGACAAAAGTGGATTCTAGGAAGAACGCGACAAGCGCTTCGATGGCTAAAGGAGCACCGAAAATATCGCCGACATAGTGAGAATAGTAAGACCAGTTAGTGCCAAACTGGAATTCCATGGTTAAACCGGTCGTGACACCCAAGGCAAAGTTAATGCCGAACAGTTTGCCCCAGAAGCGGGTCATGTCTTGATAGATTTGTTTACCGGTGAGTACATAGATCGACTCCATGATCGCCAGTAAGCACGACATACCGATAGTCAGAGGGACGAAAAGAAAGTGGAACATAGCGGTTAGCGCAAACTGTAAACGCGACAATTCAACTACATCAAACATTTAAGCTCCAAACATCATAATGATGGCTTTCATATTAAGAATTGGAGCGTATTTCAGCACAGTTCTCGCGAACCAAACTAGAACAGATCGATTGTTAAAAAACAGAACAGATTAAGTTATTAGGCAAGCAACTGGTGAGAGCTTAACCGCATCTGATGGCTTGTGATTCCATCATCTGAATCAAGCCGCCTAGCGTTTGAATGGCTTCTGCTATTTTGTCGTCACAAGCGTACGAACAGTTGATACGAATGTGATGCGAGAACTTTTTGTCACTGCTGAATATGATTCCCGGTGCGACAGAGATGTTTTGTTCAAGGGCTAGCTCATACAGCTTCTCAACACAAACAGAGTGAGGCAGCTCTATCCAAATGAAGTAACCACCTTGGCTTTTATGCACCATCGCACTTGAAGGTAAACTGGATTCTAAGAGTGCGATATGAGCTTTTTTCCTTTCATTCAAAAGTTTACGAAGCTTTTTAAGATGGTTGTCATAACTATAAAACGTCAGGTAGTGAGACAAACCGAGCTGAATAGGAATACTGCTGGAAAGTGTTGATAAGTGCTGTAACCGCTGAATCTTTAACGCTTGTTTCCTTGCGACTAGCCAACCGATTCTAAAGCCCGGTGACAATGATTTGGAAAACGAACCACACAACATGATTTGCTCGCCGGTGTCATAGGCTTTAGCTGGCAATGAGCTTTGGTTGCCGACATGAAGTTCTCGATACACATCGTCTTCGATCATCGGGATCTTATGTTGGTTCACCAACTCGGCCAATCGCTGCTTGTTTCCATCACTCATCGAATAGCCTACTGGGTTTTGCGATTCTGTCATGAACCAGCACGCTTTGATATCCATTGAAGCGAACACCGACTCCAACACATCTAAATCAATCCCTGTTGTCGGGTCTGTTGGAATCTCTACGGCAGTGAGGTTTAGTCTTTCAATAGTCTGTAACACGCCGTAAAACGCAGGGTACTCTATCGCGACTAAGTCACCCGGTTCGGTACAGGATTGTAGGCATAAGCTAAGTGCCTCCATCGCCCCAGAGGTGATCACAATGTCGTCTGGCAGTACGTTCAAGCCTTGAACTTGATAGCGTTGGGCAATTTGTCTACGAAGTGTTTCACTTCCTGGAGGTAAATTGGTGAGCATACTGTTGTCGGGCATTTGGCGACTGGCATTGGCTAAACTGCGTGACAGTGCTTGATGGGGAAACAAGGCGGGATCAGGGAATGCCGAGCTAAGTGGAATGATGCTAGGGTCTTTGGCTCGTTGAAGTACATCGTATAGCAGGTCACTGATTTTAACGGGATACGGCTTGATGGCTTTTTGCTTTGAATGATCCGAAACGAATACATTTCTGCGCGGTAAAACGAAATATCCAGATTTAGACTTCGAGCGAACATAGCCTTGGTCTTCAAGCTGCTGATAGGCTTGCAGTACCGTCTCGATACTGAGTTTATAACGCTTACACGCATCTCTAATTGATGGGATCTTCTCACCACTCAACCAGATGTTTTGCTCTATCTGATTCTTGATTGTATTGGCGAGTATCTGTGATTTTTTCATCAAAAAGTCTTTCGTGTTCGAAGATAGTAAGCACATCATGTTACAGGCAATGGGATACTCTGCCCTAATCGAAATTCATTTGCTTTGGTTTAAAGTGGACAGCACCTTAGCAAAACGTCTAACTAACTTAAGGCGAATACCAATTGAGTGACCACCAATACTAAGCACAGCACTACCGTTGAATAAAAGGTTAACGCAAAACCAAAAGCCCTTGCCGGTGCTCCATGACTGTAGCCTTTGAAAAAGAAGATACGCCCAATAAAAAATAACACTGAACACACGAGCCCCGCCGATAACCAAGCAAAAGGCATTAATAAACACCACGCGGTATAGACACCAAATGCGATGACCAGTTGCTCTAAGGTATTTTGAAGTAAGCTTTGCAACATGATGGCTTGCTTTGTTCCAGACGTTAACCCACTGCCATCGATATCTTCTGGGCTGAAGAAGCGAAACTTGGCTAAGCGTCCAATAGAGACGATTAACATCAAGGTCGGTAGTATCAGACACAGCCCTAAAACAGTCACCCTATCTTGTAGCAAGCTGGCTTGGGCGTAATTGAACGGGTCTAAAACGATGGCTACCCAGATTGCAACAATGGCGGTTAGCATAGCCAACGCCATTCCCTTAAAGACTCCAACTTGCTTACTGGTTAGTTCCATAAAACCCTCGCCATCCATTGAACAAATTTACTCATTATTACCTATCAACCCGTCGATGTTTGTGACGCTCTTTTACTATATGAAAGGATAAAACCAATAAAAATCAAACCTATTTCGCTGATTAAGCCTTTCCAATGAAAAAGACACCACACTCGTCAAAAAGTGTGGTGTCTTGGTTATTACTTTAAGGCTAATTAACTAACGATAAATAAATTAGTTCGCTGGACGCCAAACGCCCCATTTGTCATTTTCGTAAGTCGCTTTAGGGTTTGTACCACCTTGAACCCACCATTGTGCTTTCCATGACTGGTTCGAGTAAGTCACGACTTCGCCACCAAGGTAAGTTGCTGATGAGTCCCACGTGCCTGGGTCTGGGTCTGGAGTCGGATCAGGATCCGGCGTTGGATCTGGGTCTGGTGTTACGCCACCGTCATCGGCAATTACTTCAAAAGTGAAGGTTTCAACACTGTCGCTTTCAATCGAGCTAGCCATAAACGATAAAGTTTCGTTTGCAGTGATGCCAGTGGTATCAACTACGATAGAAGCCGTGCCGTTATTTTGAATGCTTACTGAAGAGCCTTGAGTTTGAGTCAATGTCGCCGCTTCGCTTGTTGCAATCACAACCTTATCGCCAGCATTCACTACATTGTCACTCTTCACTAGCTCGTAGATGTCACCTTTCAGTGGTTCAACACCACCGTCGCCACCATCAATCAGCGTTAACTGACCAGAAGCACGGCTATCTTTTGAGTTGAAGAAGTTACGTGAAGGGTCGTTTTGGAAGTACATGTAGTGCTGCATTTCAGCGTGCCAGTCACCAATGAAGATCGCGCTATCTTTAAACTCTTCGTGCCAACCATTAATTTCTGAAGCCAACAAACGAGCCCAATCGTTAACGTTTGAAGCGTCGATAACAATGTCGAAGCTACGCGCGACTTCACCATACTTGTTGATGATGTCGTACTTAACTGTGTCACCAACTTGTGGAGTACCAAAACCTTCTGAAACAAACAGATCACCACGTACTAGATCGGGCTCTGGACCCGGCTCTGGTGGAGGGGTTGTGCCACCCGCAATAGAGATGTCTGAACAGTTGTAGAAGCCTTCGCCCGCAGCATCATCACGTTGCCAGCGAACGAATAGAATCGCATCGCCAGAACGGTCTGAAGGAATAGTGACATTAATGCGGTACTTGCCGCCATTAACCGGAACGTTACCCTCTTCTTGGATAAGATCTAAGTCTCCCCACGCTAGGCCTTTGCTTAGATCTGCGTTTGGTTTGGTTAGGTAGAACTCCCAAAATGAAGGGTTGTGTGGCGCTGTTGCATTGAATACATATTCAAACGTACCAGTATTTAGCTCGGTACGAGTCCAACCAGTATGAGGCGCACCCATACCGCGTTTTTGCGAATCATTGGCATAACATAACGTGCCGTCAGGAATCGCCGCTTTTACAGCATTGATGTTATTGAAATCCTGAACATTTTTAGCGTATTCGTTACGTTGAACAAATGGGTATGAACCCGAAATGTCTTTTGCTTGAGCACACGCAGCATTAGGTGGTGTACCCGACCAAATCCCGCCTTGCTCGTAACACGTGTTCTGACGCGCACTTGGAAACTCAGACCAGCCATGAGCATTTGCCACCGAAGGCACACTCGATAGCATAGCCATACCTACTGCTACTTTTAGAATATTATTATTTATTGTTGTCACTTTCCCACTCTCTATTATTTTACCCTACACACCACATCAATTGGTCACTTACCAGGCTTTGTTGCGTAATTAAATTTAGAGATAGAGCCAACCCGTTTCGCTTGTTTCTTAGTCAATACGACAAGTTTCAGGCATACCTAACCCAGTAAGCTTGTTCAACGCTTTTATCATCGCGTAAGTTTCACCCACCTGGGCATTGTAATTTCTTAAGCTCAGTTTCCCTCCTAGCAACTGTTTAACTCGATACATCGCTGTTTCTGAGAGTGAACGTTTGTGGTATCCATACCGCTCTTTCCAATACTTATTTGAGTCGTATAATTTCTGGCAACCCACGGCGAAATTTCGAGGGTGACCACGCTCCCAGAAGGCAGCCCCTTCTCTTGGGGGAATAAGCGCAATAGCTCCCTTAATCTTAATAGCAGCGTGACACGCTCTCGTGTCGTAAGCGCCATCACCAGACACCTCAAGGATACTTCGGCGTGTTTGTTTCAGTAAGTTCGGGAGTACTTCTCCATCTGTAACCGTCGATAAACTTAGCTCGGCGGCAATGATCTCATGAGTGTTGGTATCGACTGCAATATGCAGCTTTCGCCAGACTCTACGCTTGCCATCCGTCCCATGTTTTTTGACTTTCCATTCACCTTCGCCATAAACCTTAAGGCCAGTAGCATCAATGGCTAGGTGCTGTATCGCTCCTCTCGTTTTAGTCTTAAATGAAACCTCAACTTGCTTGGCTCTACGACTGATGCAGGTGTAATGCGGACAACTTAACGGTACATGGGCTAACCTAAATATCGAGTCGATAAATCCTTGCAGCGCTCTCAATGGCATAGAAAAAACTCGTTTGACCATGAGTGCTGTCGTGATAGCTAAATCACTGAACCGACGCGGCCTACCGCGCTTATTCTGTTTGCTTTGCGCCCATCCGCTTATTGCTTCTTCATCAATCCAAAAAGTCAGAGAACCACGGTTAATGAGTGATCGGTTGTATTGCTTCCAGTTGGTTGTTTTATAACGAGGCTTAGGCATAGGACTACGAGATAGAGTGGAGGTAGCTGATCAGATCGTAGGTTCTTGATTTAGTTCCATTGAATTACGCAACAAAGCCCACTTACCAATCAAAATTGCACTTCGAGGGTTTATAGTTTTTGTTTGAAGAACAACGAAAAATATATACGTCAATTTTATCAATGACGCGGGTTTTATATTGATAGGAATCAGAGTCACACAACTCAAAGAAATGCGTTGTCGATAGATGATGTTGCTTCGAATTATTGGATCTCAGTATTCCGTCTTGATTGGCGCAACATTATCCAAAGTGAATAAAAAAGCGGCTTGATGATTAAGCCGCTTTTTTGGAAATACACTAGATGTACAGTAGAAAATGTACTGAGTTAAATAATGAATAAAGGATTAATAGCGGCTATGCATGCCCATTCGATGTGACATGTCATCATCCATGCGACCGCCCTTCCAACCGCCGCCACCCAATAGATTAAGTACATCTCGCGCTGTGTAGTCTTCTCCACTGAAGAAGTCATTAGACACATCATTACGCAGCAACTGAATAGTTGGAGCCAATTCAACAGCAAGATCTTGTGGATCCGCAAACAGGGCTAGAGCAATCTGTTGTTGGCGATTACTCAACTCACGAGAGCTTGTTTCAACCTGTCCAATCGAGAAAAAATCACGGCTTCCGTAGCTTTTTACCACCCTTGCAGACAATAGTTTGATAACCTTTTTGATTCTTCGTCGCTGAATATATCTAAACATTCTCGTTCCTCTTCCAAGTTACAAAGGCCGCGTGACACATTTGTAAAACTAAACAGCTCAGTAGGGTGTCATTCTTTGATTACGTACTCAATAAAAAAGTCAGCAAAAAACTGGACGATTAAAAACACCACCAAGTTTGTCTATAACAGCAGTATTCACAACACCTAATAACCGCGGTATAACAGTAGAAACAACAAATGGGAATGCTATTTTAAAGCAATCTTGATGAGTCAGTTTCATTGTTGGTCAAACTCAGTTTCAAACGGTATTTCTAGATAACTCGCCGCTTCTAACAAGCTCTTAGTGTAAGGATCACTTACGTGTTTCAGGTTTCGCATATCATCGGCTTGTTCAACAATTCGGCCATCTTTAAAAAACATCAAACGGTCACACAGAAAACTCGCAACTGCGATATCGTGAGTGATGAACAAATATGAGATCTGGCGTTCCTGTTTAAGCTTTTGCAACAAATCGAGCACTTGCACCTGCACAGAGACATCTAATGAACTCACCGCCTCATCAAGCAAGATAAACTTAGGGTTTGGTGCAACCGCCCTGGCAATACAGACCCTTTGCAATTGCCCGCCACTCAACTGATGTGGATATCGGTCAAGCATGTCTGCATTTAAGCCCACTTCTTCAAGCAACAGTTTTAAATGGCTTTCTCGTTCTAACTTGCCGACTTTTTCGTTGATCAAAGGCTCATTGATGATCTCTCGAATGGTCAACCTTGGGTTCACCGAAGTGTTGTAATCCTGAAAGACCACACTCACGACTTGATGCATTGGTTGGTTAGCGATGGCATCGCCCAAAACGACCTCACCACTGTCAGCATCTTCCAAGCCAAGGATCACTTTCCCTAGCGTGCTTTTGCCACTGCCCGACTCTCCAACAACACTGACACACTCGCCCTCATTAACGGTGATAGACACACCATTAAGCACGTTCTGGTAACTAGGGAACAACCAACCGTCGTCGTTCTTGAATGCCTTCGTGACATTTTTAACTTCAATCAACATTAGGCTCTCTCCATGACTGATTTAAAACGATTAACCAATGCCATGCGCGTATCCACTAAGTAGCGTGTGTGTTTACTCTCTGGTTGTGTAAATACCTTTTTGGTCGTTCCATACTCAACGACCTTTCCTTGGTTCATCACCATGACATTGTCGGCGACATGTGACACCAAGCTCAGGTCATGGCTAACAAAAATCAAACTGGTTCCAAATTGTTCCCGAACAAATTGCAGCTCTTTGACCACCTCACGCTGCGAAATGTAATCGATCGCCGTTGTTGGCTCATCTGCAATGATCAACTTCGGCTTCAAGACCAATGCAAGTGCCACCATGATACGTTGTAGCATTCCCCCACTAAGCTCATGCGGATACTTCTTAATCAACTCACGAACCGATTTGAGGTTAACCCGACTCAGAACATCGCAAAACAGATCCAACGCCTCTTTTGTGCTCATTGATTGGTGTTGCTTTATGGTTTCGACAGCTTGATTACCAATGGTGAACAGTGGATTAAAAGCCGTCATCGGGCTTTGCATGATCATGGAAATCTTTTCACCCCTCAACTGACGACGCTGCTTTTGAGGCATTTCAAATAGATTCTCTCCGTCAAACAGTGCATCCCCCGAAATGGAGAATGAGTCATTCAATAACCCATTTATCGCATTACAGGTTAAGCTCTTTCCGCTCCCCGACTCCCCCAAAATACCCAAGCACTGGTCTTCTTTGAGCGTAAAACTCACATCAGAGACCAACTCTTTAGGTGTTGGCCTTTTCAACGATACGCTCAGATTTTTAACGTCCAACATCATCTTTGCTCCGTTCTTGGGTCTAACACATCACGTAAAGAGTCACCAAGTAAGTTACAACATGCGACTACCACCATGATTGCTATCCCTGGGATAACCATCTGTTCAGGGTTAGAGAACAACACTTCTTTGGCATCGCTCAACATAGCTCCCCACTCAGCCGTTGGTGGTTGAACACCTAAGCCAAGGAAAGACAGGGTCGAGATGCTTAGAATGATCCAGCCTAAATCTAGTGTCGCAAGAATGATGACCTCTGCCGCGATGTTCGGCGCCAAGTGCTTACGGAAGATGTAGCTTCGCGGCGTCTTCACCGTGCGTGAGTACAAGATATAGTTTTGGTGATTAAACGAAATCACGGAGCTTCGAACAATACGCACATACCACGCAATTTTTGCAATGAAGTTAGCGATGATAATGTTAAAAATACCCGGCCCCATGATACCAACAATACTCAGCACAATGATTTCGTACGGGAATGACAGCATCACCTCACACGCACGCATAATGAGAGAGTCCACTTTGCCACGCATGTAACCAGAAACGACACCAATAAAGCCACCAACTACCGCTGTGATCACCATAGTTAACAATGAGTAATACAAGGTAGTACGAATACCAAACAACAAGCGAGAATAGACACATCGCCCTAAGTGATCGGTACCCAATGGATACTCCATAGACATCGGCATCATAGAGTTAATCACATCGGCTAAGTTTGGATCGTGCGGTGCTAAATAAGGTGCAAAAGCCCCCATTAAGCAGATAGCCGTTAAGATAAACAGACAAACGACGACAGTCTTGTTTGAAACTAGACGTCTTATCATGAGTTTTTCGCTCCCGATTTAAGACGGGGATCGACCACCGTATGTAAGATATCAATCAACAAATTAGAGAGCACAAACAAGCTACCCATGACTAAGATGTAAGCTTGAATGATTGGATAATCTCGGTTGAAAATAGCCGCCAATGCAAGTCGGCCCAAGCCAGGTATCGCGAAAATACTTTCAATAACCACAGTGCCAGCAATCAAACGAACGATCCCGATACCTAGTGCTGTCATTGAAGTTTGCAGTGAGTTTTTAAGAAGATGCTTCCAAACGACACTGTGCTCTGAAATTCCGCGAGCGCGCGCGTAATTCACATAGTTGTGATTCATTGAATCCAGCATAGAGTTACGAATAAGACGGATGTACGTCGCGACATAAGCCATACACAGAGTTACTGACGGCAGGATGAAATGGCTGAAAGTGGTCGCACCGCTGCTTGGTAACCAATATAGATTGATTGAAAACACCCAAATCAAAATAAAGGCCAACCAGAAGTTAGGCATTGCGGTACTGGCAAAAATGAATACTCGGACGATGCGATCAAACCAATGATCTTTATACACGGCGCTGAGCACCCCCATCGGGATACTGACACACACCAACAAGATGAGCGATAACCCTGCAAGTTTCAGCGTGTAAGGGAAGCTTCGTGCAAGCTCCTCAGAAACCAGTCGATTGGTATTGGTGTACGAGATACCAAAGTCGCCTTGTACAGACGATACTAACCAATCGGTATAACGGACTAAAAATGGACGGTCTAACCCAAGCTCTAGGCGGATTTCTTCGATGGCTTCTGGACTTGGCGTGGTGTCATTGACACGCAGTGCCACTTCAGCAGGATCTGCTGGAATAATATTAACTAAGGCGAACGCGATAAAAGAGACAAAGAACAGTGTCACACTCGCACTCAGCAATCGCTTTAGGATGTATTTAGCCATTCGGTTACTTTCTTAATGTAAAACAGTAAGCAAAAAGACTGACACCCCAAAAAGAGCGTCAGTCATAAGCGAGTCAGTTGTAAAAGGAAACAGACAAGGAGTATCTATTACTTACTTTACTGACATACGTTGAAGTGGGATTTCAAATTGAGACGGGTTAAAACCAACACCTTCTACACGCTTGTTGAATACCGCACGGTTTTGCTCGTAGCTGATCGGAATGTAGATTGCTTGCTCGTGCAGTGTTTTCAGTACATACGTGTAATGCTCTTGACGTTTAGTCTCATCAATTGCTTCCAGCGCTTCTAAGATGTGGTTATCGATCTCAGCTTTCTGTGGCATGCCTTGTTGCGCAGCGTAATCGCCATATACCGGTTTACGCATACCACCAAGGAACGATTGAGGATCGTAAGGTGTACCCCAAGAAATATTGAACGACAGGTCAAACTCACCTTGTTTCAGGCGATCGCGGTGTGCTTGCTCTTCTTCACCAACGATGTTCATTTTCAGTCCAACCTTCGACCATTCACTTTGTAAGTACTGTGCAATGGTACGCTCTACAACTTTGTCACTGTCATAAGAAAGCGTGATTTCAAATGGTTTGCCGTCCAACTTACGAGTCTTACCGTCTTTCTTCCAACCGGCTTCATCCAACAGTTTTTCAGCTTGAGCAACGTCATATTGGTATGGTGTCAGTTCGATATTGGCGTAAGGAACATTCTTCGCAAGCAAAGTGTCAGCCGGCTTTTCTAAGCCCAACATGATGCGTTCTGCGATGATTGATTTGTTGGTAAGGTGGCTTAGTGCTTGACGAACTCGAGTATCACTTAGGTTTTCGCTAGTCGAGTTCAAGATCAACATACGTGTCGATACTGGTTCAGAAAGCTCTGTGCCAAAACGCGGATCTTTCTCAAACTGTTTGTATGACTGCGCGCTCACAAGTTGTAGGCCGTAAACCATATCGATTTCGCCACTGCGTAGTGAAAGTAAGCGCGATTGATTGTCTGGAATTACCTTTGCCACGATCTTATCGGCTTGTGGTTGCTCACCCCAGTAGTTTTCGTTTCGCTCGAACGTTGCACGTTGGTCAACCACGTTTTCTGTCAACACATAGCTACCTGTGCCTACATAACAGCTAGCGCCATTCTTGGTGGTTCCGTCTTTAAAACATTCTGGAGAAAGGAAACGAAACGGACGAGTTACGCCAAGCTCAACAAGGAATGGATAGTATGATTCAGCAAACTCAACCTCAATTGTGTGGCTATCTACCACTCTGACACTCTCTTTGCCTGTCTTCTCAATTTCCACCATCAGGCGGATAGATTCAAGCCATGTATGGCGATTAGCGTTATCCAACAGCGCATCGAAGTTCGCTTTCACAACATTCGCGTCAAACGGCTTACCATCAGAAAACGTGACATCATCACGTAATTTAAATGTATAGGTTTTACCATCCTCTGAAGTGCTCCAGCTTTTCGCCAACCAAGGTTCAAGAACACCGTTTTCACCAAGATGTACTAGCCCTTCAAAGATAAGGTTTTGTGCAAAGATCTCTCCGCCATAAAGGTGTGGGGTTAGATCTCGGATATCACGATAGTTTGCAAAAGTAAGAGTACTCTCTTCAGCAAACGCATTTTGAACAGGTATAACAGCAGAAGCAGCAACGGCTACAGTAGCGATAAGTTTTTTAAACGGCATAAATAAACCTTAATGGTAATGATAATTATTATAATTAACTAATTTGATAGTACTATAACGATAAATATCATCAAGAGTTAGTGACACATTCATTTTTCTTATTGCTCGTTTCAACAATAAGAAAAATATCGTTAGAAAGTTTGGTGATGAATTCGTTTCTTCTATTCAGTGCGGTGACAACAAGACGGCGTATATCCCCTAATCATGTTGCCAACGAAAGCCACATATAGCCGCAGAACACATAGACGTCTTGATGACGAATAGATGCGACGCTGATGGACTAATAGATAACGATATTTTTGAGGCTAAACGTATGGAGGCGAACGTGTACGAGGCAGTTCATATACAGAGAGTGAACCCGATAAGCACGTAAGCTTGTTATATATAGGCGCTTGGGTTTTGGTAGTGATAGGAAAATAACCACTGTGAATCGCACTTTGTACCGCGTCATAAACAGCGCAATGATGCTGAGCGTGTACCTCTTCTCCCATTTCTAATTGGTGCACGATCGACGAGATGTTCAAGCTTATTGGAAGCATGAATAACGCCAAAATCAATAATGTGCGATTAGCAGTGCGAGAGAGAAAATTCAGAGTTTAAGCCCTATCGAGAGATTTCTAGGGAGGTTAACACCGATAAATATGCAATTTATGTATCTAGATCAAATTAATATCACTAATCGCAATCATTCTCATCACTATATGAAATGAGAGCAATGACAAACCAAAATCAGCGTAAATGCTTCTAATCATTTATAAATTAGTGATATGTGACAGAAGAGTATTCGAGCGAATACAACAGGGTGCCTAAAACCTTCAAACAGGCAGTCCCGATTCAAAGGCTCTTCTCCTAGAAAGTGTCCATCATGTTATAAAAAGTAACGTTATCAGAAGCTACGTTATGAAAGGCGACGTTACTCGAAGACTAGATAGGTTTGACCATCTACAGAAATGCTTTTCACTTGTGTGTTAAACACAGACTCAAGTTGCTTAGGGGTAAGCACTTGAGCAGCTGTGCCAGATGCTTGGAGTACACCTTTGTCGAGCAACAACACTTGGTCTGCGTGTCTTAGTGTTCTGTTCAAATCATGGTTAGCCATGATCACGGCGATGCCCTTCTCTGCCACTCGTTCGATGAGCTTGTATAACAAGGCTTCTTGAGCAATATCCAGTGGAGCTGCGGGTTCGTCGAGGATCAGCAGCTTTGCGTAAGGATTAAGTGTCGGCCAGATTTGCAGACACATGCCCGCCAAGCGAACGCGTTGCCATTCACCACCAGACAGTGTCTGAATGGAACGATGAAGTTTGTCTACAATGTCTAGCATCTGGCTGATTTCTTCCAAAGCTGCGTTGATTTCAGTATCAAGGCCGTGTGAGGAGCTTGGCAGTGACAACGCAAGATATTGGAACACTTCTAAGTTGAAGGCTGGCCTTGCGCTTTGGCACAAGTAAGCACGATGCAATGATAAATCTTGTAAAGACAGCTCCGACAAATCCTGCCCGTCGATCTTTATATCGCCTTTGTAACCATCACCAATGCCAGATATCGCTTCGAGTAAGGTACTTTTACCGCTGCCATTAGGGCCGATAACGTGAGTCACCTGCCCTTGCTTGAGCTCAAATGATAGCGGTAATAAACGAGCGCCGACGCTCAGGCTCTTAATTTGAATCATGATTTTTAATTAACATCCAAATGAAGATAGGCGCACCGATACTGGTGGTCATCACACCCAAAGGTAATTCTGCAGAATCGAGTAATGTACGCGCGCAAATATCAGCAAACACCAACAACGCAGCGCCAGCAACAGCAGACAAAGGAAGAAGGTATTTGTTATCAGTACCAATCGCTAAACGCAATAAGTGTGGCACAACCAAGCCAACAAAGCTGATCACGCCACCTAAAGCTACCGCGCAGCCGACTAAAATAGACACAGCGAAAATTAGACGCCAACGTAATCTCGGAACGTTCACACCCAGTTGCGCGGCATGCGTTTCGCCAATCATTAGTTTGTCTAGCTTGCTACCTTGTAGACACAGCCAAATAATCACGGGGATCATCACTAACGTAAGCGAGTGTTGATACCAAGTTACGCCACCTAAGCTGCCCATCAGCCAATACATCAACAAGCGTAGGCTTAAGTCATCACTAAAATAGAACGCCCATGTCACCATCGCGCCAGAAAGAATACCTAACGCGACACCCACCAGCAGTAATTTAGCCGTGGTGAGTCGCATCGTTTTGACCATGCTCACCAGAATCACGGTGAAACAGAGTGACCCTAAAACGGCGGCAATCATGAACAGTTCTGGAGTTGGAGCAAACGGCAAGAAGAACAGCACGATCACCATGGCCAAACTTGCGCCACCGGAAATACCAAGCACGCCGGGTTCAGCTAATACGTTACCGAGTAAGACTTGTAAGCTTGCGCCAGATACGGCTAACCCAGCCCCGATAGCAATCGCTGCTAATAATCGAGGTAAGCGTAAATCAATCAGTAGTTTTTGTTCTAACGTGGACAATGTGCCCAGAGGGGAAATGAAAAGATCGCCAACCATTAGGTAAATCGCACTCAGCGCGACAAGCAGTGCTGCCATCAGATAAATGGCTCGGGTCCATTTACGCTGTTTTTGGTGAAGAAGTTGTTGGAAATCCATATCAAGCTACTTTGAAATTGTTCGCGTAACCTTACCTGTATCCCTAAATAAACTCAAGGCTCACACCGTAATGTGAACCTTGATATTTCAACCAGTTGAGCGGTTGTTTTGCTCGCTTTAACCCGGCTCGGTATTAATCGTACACAAGCTGACCATGGTCGAATCGTGTTTCAACTTCGCACACCATTAAGGCCGCTCGTTGACCGATAGCCACGTTACGATTTGGGAATACCACCGCTTCGTTTTCATTCTTCGCCATCAATGGCTTATCACCATCATGACCAAACACTTCACCGTGCTTGAACGCCGTAAAGTTCTCTACGTCATCAGAGAACATGAAATCAAAGTCATCGTGCAAACGAACAATGGTTCGGCTTACGCGATATGTAATGGTTTTCTTCGGCAAATGCTCTGGTTCTATTTCAGCAATCAGATTGCGCATAGCCAAATCGAAAGCCGTTAGCTTATCAAGTTGGTTCTCACCAATTCTTGCAACCTGCCCTAGCTCCATTGTCAGTGCTTGCGCTTCAAAGTTTTCAGCGCTGTACCAACTGAAGGTGCTGGTTGGTGCATTCGACAGCAACACAGCTTCAACGTGAGCACTGTTGATGAAATCGAAAAGCTCCTTGTTGCGTACTTCGTGGCGAACCTTAGGGCTCACAGCGAACGAGTAATGCTTAGACAAACGGATCGCACAGTGCAGATCTAAGTGCCAACGAGTGGCAGGTACCGTTTCCTTGTAAAACTCAGTAACCAAGTACTTAAGGTTCTTTGCTATATCCACTTCTCGATTACTTTCGTGCTGTTTTTCATCAAACAGACGGTTCATATTCACATCAAGAAAACGAGTATGCGCGTTGGTTGCTTCCGGGTGAGCAATGATGAATAAACATCTTGCTGTCACGACTTGGAAGCCTGTTTCAATATCCTCAATGAGCTTATCAATCAGCTCCATTGGTGAAGTTTCGTCGCCATGAACACCTGTTGAAAAGATGATGTTCTTGGTTTCAGAATTGTACTCTGCGGGAATCACTTCCAATACACCGCGTTGATGAAGCTTAATTTGAACACCGTTACTCAGTACGGTCTGTCCTGCAACCACTTCTTGCTCAAGATCTAGGCTGTCAAAAAGAAATGATTGGCGAAAGAGGGTCTTCGTCATGCGCTACTCCTTAATTGCACGGCCGTATGTTAATAAATTGTACATAGAAATTGTGTTGCTAGGATCGCACTTATCAATAGAAACTCCGTTATCACTCACAAATACTACCCATATATTTTTGTATTACCTGCTGATTTTACTAACCGACATCTGTTCCAAATAACTTTCTCTATTTAGAGCAGCTTTTGGTTGTCTCTGGTCATCTCAGCAAGATAAGAGCCACGTAAGCTAACACAGCTCTTACCTGCCATGAACAGATTGAGATCAATTAATCTTCCTGATCGAGCAATCTTTCAAATTCATCGATTTGAACTTTGACCATGTCGATGCTTTGTTGCCAAAAATCCGCTTGAGTCAGGTCCATTCCTAAGTGCTTTTGAACGACTTCTTCCGCCATCATGCTGCCCGTATCACGAAGCAACGACACGTAATCGCCGTAAAATTGCTCGCCTTTTGCATCGCGTTGAGCGTAAACACCTTTACTGAATAGGTAACCGAACAGGTATGGATAGTTGTAGAAGCTCACTTGAGAGATGCTGAAGTGCAGTTTGCTCGCCCAGAAGTATGGGTCGGCTTCTGTCATTGCATCGCCGTACCACTCTTTCCAAGTGGTTTCCATCAAGTCACACAGCTGCTGAGCCGTTAGCTCGCCTTTTCCACGCTGCTCGTAGAAGGCTTTTTCAAATTCGAAGCGAACGGGAATGTTCACCATTAATGCCAAAGAAGAAGAAAGCTCTTCCCACAGCATTTCAAGTTTCTCATTGCGTGTTTGGGCTTGTTTTAACAAGTGGTCACGAACGATGTTTTCAGCAAAGATCGAAGCCGTTTCTGCTAACGTCATCGGGTAGCGTGTTTGACACAACGGCATGTCTTTCATCACCCAGTTGTGGAACGCATGGCCTAGCTCGTGTGCCAATGTCATTAAATCTGAGCGGCTACCGCTCCATGTCATGAACACAAGCGGTGTGCGTGTCGCAGCAAACTTGGTGCAGTACGCGCCTAAACGTTTGTTGGCAGCTGGTGCGGCATCAATCCAGCCATTCTCAACCATTAATGCGACAAAATCAGCCATCTCTGGATTTACTTCAGCGAACGCAGTTTTGATCACTTCGATCGCTTCATCAAATGAGTAAACCTTAGATTCAGCATCACCAAGTGGTGGCATTGCTGCTAAATGATTCCAAGGCTTCATTTCATCGAGCCCGTGAACTCTAGCCATCAACAAACCCGCTTTCTGACCAACAGTTCGATTCGCTTTCGCTACTGACATCATGGTGTCTAGCGTTGCTGGCACAATGCGGCTGCCGTGTAGACTTGGATCTAGGAAATGCACATCGCTAATCTTCGAGCGCTTTTTGTTTTCAGTCAGTCGCCAACCCGCCAAGGCATTTAGAATCGAAGCAAAAGACTCTTGATGCGTTTTCATTGCGCCTTGAACCGCGCGCCATGCCGGTTCTTGTTTGTCGAATTCGCTGCCGTACAACAGACTCGCGGCTTGTGAAAAACCTAGAGCTTCCTCTTCACCGTCCAGCTTTAGCGACAGTTTTAAAGATCCGGTTAAGTTATCGTATAAACGGCCCCACCCATCACGGCCATCAACCTTCATCGCTGCCAATAACTGCTCTTCAGCAACACTGAGTCGGCTGCTTGATAACTTACGTGAGCTTTCAATCGCAAAGCGCTGCCCTGCTACGTCCGCACTATCATGTTCTAATACCGCATCAATAAATTCTGGTTCTGCGTGAATTAACGTGTCTTCGTAAGGGCTAAACGCTTGAGACATTTCAGAGTTCAGCTTTGCGACACGACCAAGCAGTGCTTTGGCTTCTGTGTGTGTCGCGTCGACCGAAGCATGGCAATTCGCGAAGGTGTTGATCGTGCTTAGTAGCGTGCCTGCCGCTTCTGAAGTCTGAATCGCGTTTTGCATCGCTAGAATGATGTGACGCTTTTCAACGTGTAGGTTCAACAGCTCAATGCACTGCTGAATGAGTTCAATGTCCTGTTCGATTTTTGCATCATTAAGATCGCTATAAGCAATGCTTAGATCCCAACTTGGTGTTGTCATGACTAAATTCCTTTCACGTAGGTAGTAATACCAATCAGGTATAGCGGCTGTGAACGCCGCTTTATATCGATTTCTGTTTCTATTTACAGATCTAAGATCTAATAGATTGTTAATTCTTAAACTGTGTTTTTTGAACGCTCAGAGAACAGGTAGCCCTATCGATTTGACGCTGATAAAGCTCTGCGCAAACTGAGTGATTTGAATATGCGTTATCGATGCGTTTTCTATCGATAACTTCGAGTACAAACTCGGGTTTTTCCAATCAATATCAAGGCAGTGCGCTAGCAGTATGCGAATCACACCACCATGAGTAACCAACAATATATTGTCACTTGAATCATTCAAAAGTTGCGACCAAGCTTGAGTTACTCTGTCGTGGAAACCCTGTAAACTTTCTGCACCAGTTAATTGATGATTAGCAGGATCTTGCCAAAAGGTTTCTAGCATTTCCCACTTGTCTTCAAGTTCATCAAATGGGACACCATCTACTTCACCGAAGTTCATTTCCTGAAAGCCTGGCACAACAGACAAAGGCACTGACGTACGCTCTGCATACAAGTTTGCTAGATCAGCGCATCGTTTTAATGGCGAGGTGACCACGCTATCGAAGGTAATGTCTTGTGTCGCAAGCGCCTCACATATCTGTTCTTGATGCTCAGGGTTGACCAGCACATCAGATAAACCATTGAGCGCAGCTTTTCCTTCGACTTTGCCATGTCTTAGCAGGTAGATGTTTTTGGTTGTTCCATTGACCATGTGTGCGACCTAGCCTTGAGTATCAAGCAAGTGATTAGATGGTTTTAAGTGCAGCGGCAATCCGGCAGCAACCAGCGTGACGCGCTCAACGACACGAGCTAGCGCTTGGTTCATTCGTCCTGCATTGTCCACAAACAAGCGCGACACTTTCCCCAAAGGCACTACACCTAAACCGACTTCATTAGAGACCATGATAATTTGCGCCGGACTTTGCTCGACGCTTTTGACCAATACTTCAACCACGGCTTCAACCTGTTCATTGGTTGCGTCATCACCCAGTTCAAAGATGATGTTGTTCAGCCACAAGGTTAGGCAATCAATCAATACCACATCTTCTTTCTCAAAAGACTGCAATTTTTCGGCTAATTCGACGGGTACTTCATGCTCAATCCATTGCTCGCCACGACGTTGTTGATGGTGCGCGATTCGTTCTCGCATTTCATCATCAAGATATGTCGCTGTCGCAATATAATTGAGGCGTCCATTTGAACATGCTTCAAGCGCACATAATGCTTGTTGCTCTGCAAAACTCGACTTACCAGAACGAGCCCCCCCCAATACCAAATGGCTGTTTCGCTGGCTTGCTTGATTAATTTGATTAGCTTGAAAAGTTTGATTGGTGTTCGTCATAGGGAACCGTTATAGAAAGCCATTGTAAAATGCAGTAATGAATACAAGGTAAGTCAGCAACTCCATTAACTGTTGAGCAGCCCCCAAGCAGTCGCCAGTAAAGCCACCAATTCGAGCCGTTAACCACTTTTTGAAACCTGTTCTGAACAGATAGGCAACGACAGATAAAACCAAAGCGAATTCAAGACCAAACCACAGGCTAGGCAGAACGCCTACAAACAATAAGAAGGTAAGTTCACCTTTGGTTTGCTTGTTGGCCAATGGTTTACTTTTACTGGTATCTAAATCGCTGACATAAGGCATGTCGTAAATTAGCGATGCAGCAATCGCGCGGCTAAAAGTATAACTGGTCACGATAACCATAAACAGAGCCGTCATGTTGACCAGCTCATTCAACAACACCCACTTGCCAAGCAAAGCCATAACCAGTGCAGACGCGCCATAAGTGCCAATACGACTGTCTTTCATGATGGTCAAACGACGTTCTAGAGTCATGCCGCCACCAATGCCATCCGCCATATCAGTCAAACCATCTTCATGGAATGCACCTGTGAGCATCAGGCTAAAACTCATCATCAAGAAAATCGCTACTGCACTCGGCAGTACCGCATCAAGTAGCAAAAACACACCGCCACATAGAGCACCTAGCAACAAACCAACCGTTGAAAAGTAACGACCCGAACGGTTCATTCGCTCTGATGAATAGGGCATGTTCTTCGGCATTGGCAAGCGAGAAAAGAAGCCCATCGCCAGTGCAAACAACTCCCACTGATAAGTGACTCGATCTTTCAACGATCCTTCTGGTACATCACTCATTAAACCGTGACTCCAGCACTTTCGAAGCTCGCCATGTTGTTATAAAATTCGGCTGCCGCACGAATAATTGGCATAGCTAGCGCAGCACCTGTACCCTCGCCTAATCTCAATCCAAGATCGAGCAGTGGCTCAGCGTCGAGCAGCTCTAACAGAATTTTGTGTCCTGACTCTTCAGAGCGATGTGCGAAGATCATATAGTCTCGGCAGTTTGGTTCAATTAAAGTCGCGACATACGCCGCAACCGATACGATAAAGCCATCGACCAACACTGGTGTTCTGTTTTGGTAAGCGCCAAGGAAGCCCCCCACCATTTGAACGATTTCATAGCCACCGACTTGTGCGAGTACCTCTTTAATATCTTTAACTTCATTCGCATCTAAACCTTTGCAACGCGCGACACCTTGCTCAACCACAGCCACTTTACGTGCAAGCTGTTCATTGTTGATGCCAGTGCCTAGGCCAACACACTCCGCTGCAGCACGATTCGCTAATGCATTTAAGATCGCTGATGCGCTGCTGGTATTTCCGATACCCATTTCACCAAACATTATGATATTCGTGCCATTCGAAATGGTTCTAGATACAAGCTCTGTACCCAGTTCAATCCCGCGTTCCACCGTTTCTAAACTCATTCCCGCTTCATTGGCAAAGTTATTGGTTCGCGTACCCAAACGCTGAGAGATCAACATGTCACTGTCAGATTCCACAGGCAACAATATCCCCGTGTCGACTACCGTGATATCGATATTATTCACCGCACAGAAGCAATTGATCGCCGCGCCACCGCTTAAGAAGTTCAACACCATCTGTTGTGTTACCGCGCTTGGAGCAATACTCACGCCTTCGTCAGCAATGCCATGGTCGCCAGCAAAAATGATGATACTTGGCTTGTTCAATTCAATGTGTTCGACCGCAGCTTTTTTGCCTTGGCTCTGAATCAATGCCAGTTGATGTGCGACTTTTTCGAGTAAACCAAGGGCACCGAGTGGCTTGGTTTTTTGGTCAATTCGGTGTTGGATGTACTGCGAGTATTGGGTATCTAACATAGTTTTTAAAAACGCTTATTCTGGGTACGTTGATTTAGGGACTGCTACTTAAGGATTGTTACTTAGGGCGTGCGACAGAGAACACATTGGAAAGCGTCGCGTATTCACCGCCACCAAGTCGAGACAGTGGGTCCAAGGCCAACGCATCAACCTTAAGACGTTCACTCTCTTTGTCGATCACGTCTTCGGAAATGTACACGGTTTCGACTTGAGCAAAGATGAGGCTTTGTGGCACCTCTCCAACCTCTTTTACTTCGTACAAGGTGCAGCCAAAAGCGACCGCGCACTCTTTCACTCTCGGTAAAGAAAATCCTTCAAATTCAACTAGCTCAATGTTATTCGCGGTGACTTCCGAATCACCATGCTCAAGGGTAGCTGCTGTCGCTGTCATGGTTTCTGCAGAACTTGAAGAAGCAATGTGAATCACTAGCTTACCCGTTTCTAAGGCATTACGAGTGGTATCTTTGATTTCGCTGGACGGCTTCTTCCCAACCGATAACATCAGTAGCGGCGGATTGCTGGAAACAGGCGTGAAATAAGAGAAAGGCGCTAGGTTGTACTCTTGTTCAGAAGATTCCGTTAATGCCCACGCAATCGGGCGAGGAACAACGGTTTGTGTCATCAGGTGATAAATCTGAGTAGGAGCAAGAGTATCAAGCTTGAGGTTCATAGCACGTCCTTGGTCTATGTGAATTACGACTCAGTTTACGTGTTAAGCAAGGCTGTATCTATGGTTATGTGGCAGAAACCGCAGAGAGTGTTCTTAATTTGAGCAGTCCAAGGCCACTTTTTCTCAAATTGAGAATCAAAAAGACAACATGGTTTGGAGCCAAACACCACCAACACCAAAAATCAACCACTTACGTTTTGGCATCGATTATGCTTTATCTAATGTAACTTACTAACCTCTCCTTAGTGAGTTAAGCAAAAAGCTTTTCAATCTCTCTCCATTGTTAAGTTAAAAACAAAGTAAGTTCAGTAAGACGTAACACAAAGTGAATGCCCTCACTTAGCAACAAATAGTCGACTACTAGTAAGTAAGAAAGAAAGAAAGAAAGAAAGATTTAGGAGGTGTAATGATTCCAAATTCAAGTAAAAGAAAACCAAATAAATCAAGTAAGAAAGCTAGCAAAAAGGTAAGGAAAATCCCACTATCCTTCACCTAGTAAGAAGCAAGAAAAGTAACAAAGCCCGTCGCCCAGCGGGCTTTGTTATGTTTAACACCTAACTTAAGTTTCAAACCAAACGAAATGATCTCTTTTCCATAAACCGATTACTCCTCACGCACTACTTACCACTCGTTTAACAAATTTTTATTCGCTTAAAATTCAAACACTGTTTATATTAAACAAGCACTTGTGGAGTGAATAAGGGATTAAAATGAGCATTTCTGGAGACAAAACATCGGTCGTGGTGGCTGGTGCAACCGGGCTAATTGGTCATCATGTGATGAAGTTGCTCATCGATGAACCCGCGGTTGATCATATCTATGCCCTATCTCGCAGAGCGTTAGATTCACAGTTTGATTCCAACAAGCTCCACACTCTTATTCACAGCGACCTACAAGTTACCAGTTGGGATGACACCAATGCGACGCCTAATCTTGGCGTTATCTGCTTAGGTACGACCAAGAAAAAGGCAGGTTCAAAAGAAGCGCTTCGCAAAATCGATGTGGAATTGGTTAGCCAAGTCGCACAGTCGATGAAGTTTCTTGGGGTTCAACGCGTCGCGGTCGTTTCTAGCTATGGCGCTTCACCAGATTCCTATTCGCACTACCTTCGTTGTAAGGGGCAAATGGAGCAAAACTTAAAACGTATTGGCTTCAAGCAGCTTTTCATCGCACGTCCGGGGCCTCTGGTGGGTGAGCGTGATGAACCAAGAGCTGATGAAAAACTCCTGCAAAGTGTCTTTCCTCTGCTGTCTCCGTTTATGCTTGGTAAGTTCAAAAACCTACGTCCTATTCAGTCGGAAGACGTAGCCAAAGCAATGTTGTTCCGATTATTCGCAAATAATTTCCAAAATATCGAAATTTACTCGTCAAGTGACATGCTCAATTTATTGGCAAAATATCGCTAAAAAGCTCACCTATTCATCACAATGTTGAATATCCACCCATCCTATTGAGTGGATATTACTAATCGTTCTAATAAATTACTTTTCCTTATTTTACGTTTTGTTACAGGTCGCTACTGTAGCTAACAGTATTTGCGCCCATATATCCAGGCGCCCTATCGATTTAAAGAAATTCATAAGGAAAACAAATGTCATTTTCAGCTATCGCTGCCTTAGCGGTATTCACTGGTATCCTCTTTTTTCTCTACGGACAGCAGAAAAAAGAAAACACACTTTCTCGCCTCGTTTTACTCGGTTTAGTATTTGGTAGCGCATTTGGTCTTGGTCTTCAGTTGCTATTTGGTGAAGGCAATCCGGTCATCAACGAAACACTAGACTGGGTAAACATTGTTGGCCGTGGTTATGTTGGCCTACTGAAAATGGTGATCATGCCATTAGTATTGGTTTCAATGATTGCAGCAGTAGTGAAGCTTGAAAAAGGCGGTTCACTAGGCAAGATTTCTGGCATCACCATTTCTGTGCTGTTAGCAACAACCGCGATTTCTGCGATTGTTGGTATCGTTGTAACGCAAGCATTCGGCCTGTCTGCTGAAGGTTTAACAGAAGGCGCTCGCGAAACCGCACGTATCGCAACACTTGAAAGCCGCATCGGCAGCGTTTCAGACCTAACAATTCCACAAATGCTGATTAGCTTTATTCCGACTAACCCATTTGCAGACCTAACGGGCGCTCGCTCTACGTCTATCATCGCTGTGGTTATCTTTGGTGTGCTAACGGGTATTGCTGCTCGTAAAGTGATGGCAGAGAAAGAAGAACTGGAATCTCCAATCCGTACGTTCGTTGAAGCGGCACAATCTATCGTTATGCGTTTAGTTAAGATGATCATGGCACTCACGCCATACGGCATCGCAGCGTTAATGGCAAAGGTAGTTGCAACATCAAGTGCTTCTGACATCCTCAGCCTACTGGGTTTCATCGTTGCATCTTACGTTGCGATTCTACTGATGTTCGTTGTACACGGTGTGTTGGTTTCTTTTGTTGGTGTAAACCCGAAAGAGTACTTCCAGAAGATCTGGCCAGTACTGACGTTCGCTTTCACGTCTCGTAGTTCTGCAGCAACGATTCCACTGAACGTTGAAGCTCAAATCACTAAGCTTAACGTGCCACCAGCGATTGCTAACCTGTCTGCCTCTTTCGGTGCGACGATTGGTCAAAACGGTTGTGCGGGTATCTACCCTGCAATGCTAGCGGTAATGGTTGCGCCTACGGTTGGCATCGACCCAATGGACATCAATTTCATTCTTTCTCTGATTGCAATCATCACGGTGAGCTCATTCGGTATTGCTGGCGTAGGTGGCGGTGCAACGTTCGCGGCACTTATCGTACTTCCTGCTATGGGCCTTCCTGTAACGATTGCAGCACTGCTTATCTCTATCGAGCCACTTATCGATATGGCACGTACAGCGCTTAACGTATCTGGTGCAATGACAGCCGGTACCATCACAAGCCGACTATTAGGTAAGAAAGACAAGCAACAAGATCTGGAACAAGCGAACGCTTAATGGGTTCGATTGATTCAAGCACTTGAATCTCGTTAAACAAAAAACCGATGCACATGCATCGGTTTTTTATTATCTGTTACTTCTAACTTCCATTACTTCACAAGCAACAGCACTTAGAGCACAAGTTGAATCACTTTCTCAGCAAGTGCTTCATCGTCATCTTCACTTAATCCGCTGATACCAATAGCGCCAATCACCAGCCCCTTTAACTCAATGGGAACACCGCCTTTAAAGCCAGTGATCTTAGCGTCGGTCCAGTAACTTAAGTCTTTACCGGTTTCTCTCGCCCAAGCCCCTAAGTTACCACTTGGCTGTCTGTCTCTTGCAGACGTATAAGCTTTGTTCTGTGCTAACAATCCGGCTTGAACACTCACATTATCCATGCGAATAAACACCAGTAATTCACCATGCGTATCACACACGCTCACCGCAATTGCTTGTTGATTACGCTCAGCAATGTCGAGAGCGTTAGACACCAATTGTTGTGCGATCTTTTGATTCAACATAATCATTCCTTACGGCAGTGCTTGACCACGTGAGTACACGTATAAGTTGTACCACTCTTCACGAGACAGGTTTATCTGAGTCGCGACTGCCGAAGCTTTGATTCGCTCTAGATTTGTGGTGCCAATTACAGGTTGGATACGAGCAGGGTGACGAAGCAAAAATGCTAACACAATCGCTTCACTTTCTACGCCATATTGATTCGCTAACTGAGCCACGTAGTGCGCTGTCTTTTTCACATTCTCATGTTCTGAATACAAACCCTGCTCAGCAAATCGGCCTTGTGCCAAACAGCCCCAAGCTTGCAGTTGGATGTTATTCATTTGGCAATGTTCTAGCGTGCCTGTGGCGAAGTCTGATTGATGGTGCCCTTGCGAGTTAATCATCACCCCATCGTTCAACCAATCCAACTTGGCTAAGCTCATCTCAACTTGATTCGCGACAATGGGTTGCCCAAGTGCAGATTGCAGGTACTGAATTTGATGGCTGTTCATGTTCGACACACCAAAATAATCGACCTTACCTTGCGCTTTTAAGTTCTCTAACGTTCTTGCTAGCTCATCGAGTTCCATCAAAGGGTCAGGGCGATGCAATAACAGCACATCAAGCTTCTCAGTGTTCAAACGCTCGAGAATACCGTCTACCGATTGGCCTACCCAATCAGCCGAGAAATCATAACGACCAACATTGCCCTCGCCTTCAAAACGAATCCCACACTTGGATTGAATGAACATCTGTTCACGCAGATCAGGCGCTTGTTGTAATGCTTGACCAAAGGCTTGCTCAGCTTTGCTGAAGGTATAGATGTCCGCATGATCGAATAAATTAATACCCGACTCTAATGCGGAGTCGATTACGTTTCGTGTTTGAGCCACATCCGCACTCGTCACTGGAATATCATTCCAACCACCACCTAACCCCATACAGCCATAGGCAACTTGCCCAACATTCGGCAGATAATTTGATAATGGGATACGCTTTTTGTCATTCGTTTTATTTGTAGATTCAATGCTGTTCGTCATATCGATTCTCGCTTAGAAGATTTGCTGACCAGAAATATGCCTCTATCATATTGTTCTTTTTAAAAAACAGAATATGCTAGTTACGAAATGATTGTTTGATATGACGAACAATAGATTGGTAGGAACGCGCTAATGAACGAACACAAAAGAATAGAACGACTGATCCTGTTTATAGAGCTTGCTCAGCAACTTAACTTTACCAAGGCAGCCGAAAAGCTCGGTATCTCTAAGAGCTACCTTTCTGAGCAGATCAAACGTTTAGAGAATGATTTACAGTGCCCGCTTTTGGTCAGAACCACGCGCAGTGTTCGTTTAACCCAAGAAGGCGAACGCGCGTTACAACAAGGCTTAACGATTCGCTCGCAAGTCTTACAGCTTGAACGCAGCGTTTCAGAGCAACACGACATCGTTAAAGGCCTATTACGCCTCACCGCGCCAAAAATGTTTACTGAGGTATATCTATTCGATATCTGCCAACAATTTAGGCAGCAATACCCAGAAATCCGCTTTGAGATAAACAGCAGCTACACCAACTTTAACCTCAACCAAGATGATATCGATATCGCGTTTCGTGCCACTAATACGCCACCTGACAACATGGTGGCGAAACACTTGATTAGCTATCAGCATGATTTAGTCGCGACTCCCGGTTATCTTAATCAATTTGGTCGCCCTACCAATGTGAGTGACTTAAGTGATCATCAATGCTTAGCAACGCTGCACCAAACCGAGTGGCCTTTAAAATCGGCAAATATTGATGTGTCCGGCTGGCTTTCAAGTAATGACAACCACTTACTTAAGCAACAAGCTATGGCAGGCAGTGGCATCATCCGTATCGCAAGTTACTACGTTGCGAAAGAGGTCGAGCTTGGAGAGTTAGAACAAGTGCTGCCTGATGAATGCCTACAACAAGGCAACAGTATTTACCTCTTCTATCCTCAAGTTATTTATCCGGCAAAGAAACACCAAGTGTTCGTTAAATTTGTTCAGGCTTACTTTGAAAAATTGAGAGCTTGAAAACTTAAGAGCTTGATCATTTAAGAACTGAGAGCTTGAAAACCTGAGAGCTGACTAATTTGGCAGTTTAAGAATATCAGAGCTGATCTAACGAATTGAAAAATGAGAAGCCGAGGAACCGAAAAATTAAATAACACGAAATAAGGTTTAAATAACCCTCTTGATTTATATACCTATATTTAGAATGGGATTATCGAACAATAATAAAGCGATTTTGTGAATACTCTCATCGATGATTGTGTTAAATAGAAAGAAATCGTGCATTTGTTCAATAATACAATGAGTTAGCTATGAACGATTAACATAACTGATATATGATGCACCGCTTCAGTATGTCACATCATTTTGGCACCAGTTCGATAACAGGATCCTCATGAGCTTTATTATATTATTACTTCTTCTGCTATTTGTAGGCTTTACACGTTTACTTCAGTGGCGAAAAACCTCTCTGTTTTTATCTCTTGTTCTTATATCGTCATTTGTGCTGATTGGTTCAGGTTTAATTCCTCGTTATTTACTGAACGACCTGCAATCCGATTACGAAAATAAGCCTGATATCCAATGGTCTGACAATAACGCCATTGTTCTTCTGGGAGCGGGAACGCAGTTAATTAAAAGCACGCAAGAGTTTGAGCCAGCCTTTTTCTCTTTTGGCCGAATCAGTGAAACAGCCAGCCAATATAAAGATTGCGCCAAAACCCAAACCACATGCAAAGTGATCATCAGTGGTGGCGATGCACAAAATAACGGTGTTACCGAAGCAGAAGTTTATCAACAACAATTGCTGAGACTTGGCGTTTCGATGGGTGACATCATTCAAGAGCCAAATAGCGTCAACACTTGGAAGAATGCACAGCTCACGAGTGACCTAATGAAGCATCATAAATTCGACAACATTGTGTTGGTTTCATCTGGCCTACATATTCGTCGTAGCGAGCTCTACTTCAACCACTTCGGCTTGAATGTTATTCCAGTAAGAGCCGACTATATGGCTGCTCAAATTTCATGGTTGCCATTGTGGTACAACTTTGCGGTCACAGATTTTGCTTTGCATGAGCAGATAGGCTTTGCCCGTTACAACATCTACAACTTTATGGGTTGGAACAGCAAACGCGAAAAACCAGGTGATGCTTAATCTCTTTCAATTAAGTTAACTCGAACAATACAAAATGCAGCAGCAATCGAACGGTTGCTGGCTGCATTTTTTGATCTTGCTTATCACAACATCCTTTCTTATTTGGCTTACTCAAGTACTTCCCTATCCTTTAAGCAATAAATCTCTCTAATCCATCTTGCTGGCCTAATTTTTCCAAGCCAACATACCAAATGGCGAGGTATCAAAAACAGAAACGTTCAACAATTAATCACCCATAGATTGGATTGTTGAAACTAATTGAAGTCATCAAGATAAGTCTTTATCAAACAACAAGTTGATCAGTACAACCTCCTGATATCTATAAGTATTTATTTTCAATTCATTTCAGTATTTTTGGCATTGTTTTATATGACAAAGTACACCCCGCTAGAGCCCCTCGGCTTTAAATAATATCAATAAAATCTAATAACTCGATTCTAATAAAAATAGCCAAATAATGGCATTTAGGAACTTATTCATGCTTAACGTCAGAAAAACCGTTCTATTTAGCTCTGCCCTCTGTTTCATCTCTTTTGCCACTCATGCCAAGATATATTCAGACCAAATCGTATTGGATAGCCTCGGTGAAGATATCTGCCGTTCCGATTATCGTCCGCTCAGTAATACAGAAGCGCAAGAACATAAAACCGCCCTGCTATCGCGCATGAATGTGTGGGACATTGCTGGCCTTAAAAATGACTGGGTGATCATGGGGTCTGGCTACCACGGGCTCATCAAACAAGGACAACCCAGCGACAATACCTGGTGTTACCCTAACACCCCAGACGCAGGCCTGCCTTACTACGAAGCTCAAGCCATCGAAACGAACAATAACCTTGATGTTCAACGCGCCTTAGTCAGCGACAACACACACTTTATCAGACCACTGAGTTACTTGGCCCATAACCTGGGTTACGCTTGGGTTGGAGGCGATAGCGCGCGTTATGTCGGCCAAGATATGGCAATAAAACCGCTAAACAATGGTTGGGAGATTAAGGGCAATAACAATGGAAGCTGTGCCGGTGATCGCTGTAATGAGAAGACAAGCATCACTGTTGATAACTTCGCTTATACACTCGATAACACATCGTTTTTACACGGCTCTATAACAGAGACCAACCAAGAGCTGATTGAAACCGTCTCGGCTTATGCAATCAATGATAGCGAACAGCCTAAACAAATCGTCGTTGACCTTCATTTTGAGCAATCCACACAATGGAGTAAAACACAGCGCTTCGACCTTGCTGATTCAGCCGTCATTGATGAGACCTTTCATTGGCCACAAGTTGGAAAAACAGAGGTAAGAGTTGCGCTAGAAGAAGGCCAACGTTTCTCCGATACCAACAGTAGCGCTCGTTCTGAACCAACAGAACTGCAAGCCATCATTACCGTACCAGCGAACTCAGTACTTCCCTTTCAGGTTGAGTTCTTGCGCTCTACCATCACTTACCCATACCGTATCAAAACCAACATGAGTTACGACGTGAACTTCACAGGTTTCCTTCGTTATAGCGGCAATGCGCTAAGCTCGCACCCAACAAACCGCCCGACTGTCTCTCACACCTTTACCATGGGAACCACCAGCGAAGATCAAGCTAATATCCGCTACCAATGGGATCACCGCTATATTCCTGGAGAGATGAAATGGTGGGATTGGAGCTGGGCAATCAACACCAATGGCTTGAGTAGCATGCAGTACGCCGCAGGTGCCAGTGTGCGTCCTTTCTACACCTATGTTTCAGGCCAGTTTAGTGCGGAGTCACAATATTCAGGAATGATCGATATTGGTACCGAGCACTCTATTGATTCATTTAGCGCCATGACACCTTCTGGCGATTACACAACCTACTACGCGGGTGACATCGAAGTTCTGACTGACTTCGACCCTGCGGCTCTAGCACAACTGGGTTATAACAGCGCTCAGCTAACGCTTACCCCAATGCAGCAATAAGCCCATAGAAAGTATCATCTGTTATTCCAAGCCCATTGCGTCTGCTCTGGGCTTGATTCGTCTTACATTCTCTCAGTCATACATCTGCATTAGTCTCTAAATATTCACTTTCTGAATCGTTTTTCACTGACTTAAAAATGAAATCATAACGACACACTAATTTGCGTAACTTAGGGTGCAAATAGGCAATCAGATTACAGTGCCTATCAGGAGGATGTATGAAACCAAATCGATCTACGGTACTCACTGGACATGTAAAACACTGCCCATGTTGTTCTACCGAACTGGTCATCAAAGACCACATTCACGTTTGCCCGCGCAATGAAATTGGCGACTGTTACTTCGATGGCTATGACCAACACGAACAGCGCGCCAATACCGATTTTATCGATCATGCAAGTGCCAATGATAGCCTTGTTTACGGCATGTCAGAACATTAGCTAGCGAACGAACGTCAATCAGTCTCAATTCCTGTTCAAATGCAAACAAGCCCTGATGCTCTTTCTAGTTAAAAGCGCATCAGGGCTTTTCATTTATTACGCCCTTTTTATTCTTCAATAATCCCTCTTCCTCCCTATCAGAATGCCCATCCACTCTTGGCGCAAAGTGACCTATCTGTATTTTCAGTGGTTGCTCTTATTCACAGCACGAATCACGGAGAGCAAATCAATAGGATTTGACAAAGCTTCGTTACTTACTATTCGTTTAGATTGATAGCGAATAGCTGAGACATTGCGAACGACCCTACGACAACGCTGGAGAATCCATCAGATGCTATTTCGATTTAGTTCACTCTTTACGACTCTGTTACCAGGTTTACTGCTTAGCTTTAGTGCTATGTCGTCAACTATGGTGATGTGGGAAGACCTGATTCCGCCGCCAACAAAAGAAGTCGCGCTACCCGCGTTGAATCAAGATCAAGTCTCTAACCTATTTGCCGTTTTGAACTATCAGAAAACGAGCCTCAAGCGCGAGATGAACTCTGAAGAGACACAACAATACGAAGCAAGCAAGATCGCATTAAGTGAATCAGGTTATGACGCTGATGAACTACTGGCACTGAGAGAAGAAGCACTGGCGGTAGAACACATTCGCTTGACTACAGTCAACACCGACCTCGAACTGAACGATGTGACTATTCCGGGCTTTGTTGTTCCGCTTGAAATGGACGGCATGTTAACAACGAAGTTTCTTTTGGTACCCATCGCAGGCGCGTGTATCCATACCCCGCCGCCACCGGCAAATCAGACCATTATTGTCGATATTGATGAAGGGTTCCCACTTCAAGATCTTTACAAAGTCGTTATGGTGTCGGGAGATATCGCCACCTTTGAACAAGATCTACCTATCTCATTCATTGATGGCACTGAAGTGATCAGCACGGGTTACTCAATGGCGGCGCATAAAGTCAATTACCCTTAGTAATTCGCCAACTTGCAGTAACGTATTCATTTTCAATAACGTATTTATTTTCAATAGGAAAGCAGTCATGAAATCATCCATTCGCTCTGTTGCGTTACCCATCGTCTTAATTGCGTCAGCAGCTAATGTTTACGCAGAAAGCTACGATGTAGTCATTCAAGGTGGTCATGTTATCGACCCAGAGACAGGTTTGAGTGATGTACGAAATATTGGTATCAACAAAGGCACCATTGAAGCGATCACTAAAGATTCAATCACGGGTAAAACCATCATTGATGCGAACGATCACATTGTCTCTCCAGGTTTCATCGACCTCCATCACCATGGTCAAAACATTGCTGGCTATCGTATGCAGGCACAACAAGGTGTGACCACTGCCCTTGAATTAGAATCGGGTATTTTGCCTATCGGTGACTGGTACAAAGGACAGGCAGAAAAGAACCTGCCGATTAACTATGGCGCATCAGCAGCGTGGACATTTGCTCGTATCGCAACGTTCACCGACAGTGAGCCACAAGCTAATTTGCAGTACTTTCAAAGCATGCAAGGGCTCGATAACTGGAAGCAGAAAATCGCAACACCAGAGCAGCTAGAAAAGGTCATGGCATACGTTGAGCAAGGCTTAGACGAAGGTGCAATCGGGATTGGTATCAATGCGGGTTATGCGCCGGGCTATGGTCAAAAAGAGTATTATGCCCTTTCTAAACTTGCAGCAGAGCGCGACGTTGCGACTTACACGCACGTTCGTTATGCCAGCATGATGGAACCAGGCAGCAGCTTTGAAGCTATTCAAGAGTTGATTGCGAACTCTGCACTGACTGGCGCAAAGATGCACATCAACCACATCAACAGTACTTCACTGCGCGATATTGACGCGACATTAGAACTGTTCGATGAAGCAACAGAGAATGGTTTCCATGTTACAGCCGGCGCTTACCCATGGGGTGCAGCAAGTACGGTGGTTGGCGCAGCCATGTTTAGCGGGCCAGAATGGAAAGAACGTTTAGGCTATCAAGAAGAAAGTATCCAAATGGGTACCGAACGCCTGAATAACGAAGACCTTCTTAAAGCACAGAAAGAACAGCCGGGCTCAATCATTAACTGGCACTTTTTAGATGAAGCGGTACCAAGTGAGTTGTCTGCGCTGGATAAGTCAATCATCCATCCCAATGTATTGATTGAATCAGACTCGATGCCTTGGATGTTGATCGAAGATGGCAAGGTCAGCTATTACGAAGGTGATGAGTGGCCAATTCCAAGCGAGGCATTTGCACACCCTAGATCGAGCGGTACGTTCACTAAAATCTTAGGCACGTACGTAAGAGAGCGTGGTTTGCTCTCTATGGAAGAAGCGATTCGCAAAATGAGTTACATGCCTGCTACTGTGCTTGATGGCTTCGTACCGCAAATGGAGAAAAAGGCCGTATCCAAGTGGGCATGGATGCAGACATCGTTATCTTTGACCCAAAAACGGTCGCGAACGAAGCAACATACCAAGTACCGGCTGCGATTTCTACAGGGGTTGATACCGTGTTAGTTAACGGTCAGTTTGTAGTTCAAGATGGTGAGCTTGTAACAAGTGCAGCACCGGGACAAGCAATACGTCGTGACACTCAGAAGTAACGTAATTCGAACGTTAGAGATTAGATAAAAACTCAAAGTTAGATTAAGTCAAAAGTAGATTAAATAAAAATAAAGCCAGCCCCGTCCAACTTACATCTAGTAACTGGCAAGGGCTGGCTTTTTGTTTATCCGTTAAAACATATCGTAATTAGCTGGTTTGCTTTTGATATTGCGCCGGCGTTTTGCCCAACCACCCTTTGAATGCTCGGTTAAAGTTAGATAAATCGCTATAGCCACATCGCCATGCTGTCTCGAAAGGTGATGTGTTGGCTTTAAGCAACCGCTTCGCCACCTGACAACGAGCCTCATCTCGCAAACCACGAAATGTACAACCATGATCAGTGAACTGCCTTTGTAGAGAACGCGACGAAGTTCCAATCAATGAGGCAAGCCATTGAATATTAAACCACGGTAGAACCGCGTAGGTTTGTACCAATGCATTAATTACCGTCAACCAATCGCTGTCTATTGGCTTGTCTACTGGGACAAAATCCGCTGACAACGGCACTTCAATGGCACCAAATGCATGGTCGAAATGGAACGCGTCTAGCTTCGCAGTATTGGTAACATCTCTCGCCAAGTGGTCAGGAAAACTCATAAACACCGAGTTAGGCTCCCAATGATGACCCAAGAACATGCGACACAGCGAAATAAAGGCAAAGGTTCGAAACCATTCCGCTTGGTCATAACCGGGTAACGAAGGATGGTATGAGCCTCGGTGACACAAGTACCACTTGCCATCGATTTTATCGACCCAAACCACCATGTAGTTGTTTAACGTCGGCATCATTTCAAGCAGATGATGAAGTGCATGTTCTAAGTTTTCACATCCTGAGAACTCAGAAACCAGCTCAGGAGAGATTTGGTCAAGCGTGATTAACCGCCCCACGTCAAACCCAACATTCTTATTGGTTTGCTTGACCATTGCACCGAGAAAAGCCATCGCTTGGTGAGAAGACAACCAATACTCTCGGTCTTCAATATCTTCAGGGAAGTCGTATTCAGCCGCAATTTTTCGCCACTCAATCCCCTTTTGTTCAAAGTAAGCTAAAAAGGGAGCAAGGTTGTTTGAATTACTGATATTAATAGGATTCTGCATTAAGCGATTAAAACCTTAGAGACTATCTATTAACGACTATAGCGTTAATTTTTTTTCGATGTGAACTGTTACCGAAACATTGAGGAGTACGCTACGAAAATACACCGCAAGTGATAAGAGCAAAGTAAACGTGCTGGCATAGAGCTTTGATTGAATGGTTTTGGGTGAGCAGATGGAAGAAGCGTACAAGGGGCGATATTAAAACAGGTTGCGGAAAGTGAAGGTGTAAGATGAGAAACTGAAATTGAATGAAGCCTCCATGCTTCGGGATCTTTAATCGTTAAATAGGTGTAGGTTCTAAAAGTAAACCTTATAGAAAACCCACGCTACCGTGTCATCAATATCGATTTTTTTCGATGCAGATTTCATGCTGCCATTGGTGTTTTCAATCTTAAATTGCCCCCAACGAGTACCATCGCTCGACAAAGGCGTACCCGCAGTTATTGAGCTTTTCAGTAATGAGGTTTCAATGTCACCATCCATGTAGGTGTATTCAGGTGAAAGCATGAAGTACGTGCCATCAGCACCCGGCTTCCATGAGATATACGCCGCAGCCATACCACCGAGTATGTCGGTCTTTTTTTCACCCATCGAAGATGCAAAATCACTGTCATAATCACCCGCTAGTACGCCCACTCGACCGAACAGAGTTAGGTTTTCTACGTCCGGTTTGATCATCACGACTCCGCCCAACGCTGCAGTCGTGAACTGAGTATTGTCGATAATATCAATCGAGCCCGCCGCTGACGGCATAACAGGGTTAGCGAAATTAATAACATGGAAATATTGCAGTCGGCTGTCTTTGTATTTTCCGTCTTGGTCCATGGTGCCTTCGATGGTACCCATCGCCATTTGACCGTTTTGTAAACCATAACCAATAGAGCCCGATAGTTTCACGTCACCTTGGTTACTAAAGCCTAGGTAAGCGGATGTGTTAACGGCGGTCAGGTTGGAAGGATCAATCACTTCTTCATTAGAATCTTGTGCGTGAGCTAAAGTAATACCAGCGCAAAACAGAGTGGTTGCGAAAGCAATTTTGGTGCGTTTTTTCATGTGTGTTCTCCCGTATTAAGGGGACGAACTATAGAGGTTTATTTAGGTTTATTAAGGTCATTTTGCGCCAAAAAAAATGCAGCGCCAATCGAGTGATTGTTCGCTGCATTCTTAGACCCTGTAAACTTAGCTAGCCATTAGAATGGAGCTAGGTAAAACGGATTACCACATTAGATCATCTGGGATCACGAAGTCTTTGTACGGGTCATCTTCGTCTACTTCGTCTGTGCTACCTGCCTGCGTATCAACGATAGATTCTTCGTCGCGCATAGCAATCTTGTTCGCTACTGCTGTTGGAATAACAACATAGCTCTCGCCTTGACGAGCAATACTTAGAATGCCTTTACTTAGTTGCTTTTGAGTCAGCTCTTCTACGTAAAGGTATTTAACTAGCGTACCGTCGGTGAAGTTGTATTTGATCTCACCGTTCTTCTGTTCGATCTTGTTCATCTCAATCAGTTGCTTCACTTGAGCTTTAATTTCTTTGCTCAACTGCTGTTCTTTCAACTGTTGGTTTAACTCTTTGTCTTTCGCTTGCTGCGCCAGTTTAGTTTCTTCTGCTGCCGCTTTTGCTTCACGAGACTGAACGCGAGACTTTTTAGAGCCTTTCTTCGCCTTCTTTAATTTTTTCTCATTTACCAAGCCAGCTTTAAGCATCTGCTCTTGGAGTGTTAACTTTGCCATGACTTTCCCAGTTCAGGATTAAAAACGGCACTATCATACCTGTTTTTAAGGTTTCTGTTTACTGAACAAGAGTAAATTACAGAACAATCGCAAAATTTGTGCTGATAGATCTAAGCTGTCGCCAAAATCCCTTCTAGTTGCTCACAACCTCCACTTTACCGCAGCACACAGTTTTCACTTAAGCACGCCAACAATGGCTGTTCCACCGACTCGAAAGCATTAACTCACTCTATTATTCGCGCGCGTACCATTTATCATTCCAACAAGACAATATGTTAATTTTCAATGGTTAATCAATTTTATAAAACCTTGGCATATATCTCATATTTGAATAAATGCCATAGAGTTATAACTCCAATGTCATAACTTTTGACTACGTTATTCTAGACATCAATCAATAAGGATAACGTAAACGATGAAAACTCAATGGACTTGGTTAGCTGCACTTGTGGCATCCACATCAATCGCTTCGACCTCTGCGATCGCAGACACCGACGTGTATCTCACCAATAACACCAATCAAGCGATGACCATTCAAGCCAACCACACTGGTACCGACCTTCTTCAACTCGGTGATGAGTGGCAACAGCATGTTGAACAGATTGGCCCTTGGGAGACGAAGAAGCTGATCAGTTTCAACCGCTGGACTGGAGTGAAATCTGGGAAGACCTATGAGTTTGACACTGTGGTATCAAACGCTGTGGGTGAGAGTGTCACGCTCAACCAAACCATGAAGGGACATTGGTATAACTCGACACTGCAACATGGTTTAAGCGCCGCAGACGTCAACCTAACGTTGCATGACGACCGCAATATTCATCGCAGCACGACCGATGCATTCGGGGTCAATGCAGAACTACCACTTAAAGCCGATTCTACGGCGCGTTATGATGATATTTATTACACCATCACCCCGCCCAAAGTGGATGAGCAGCCAGAGCCGGATGCCAATACACTCAAGGTCATGACCTACAACATCTGGGCGCTGCCTGCCATCGCTTCGCATATTGGCGACCGCTACGATCTTCTCCCTCAATACGTAAAAGGCTACGACGTGTTGGCGCTTCAAGAGGTGTTTGCCAACGGCAGAGATGAGTTCTTGCGTGAACTTGCGAAAGAGTATCCTTATCAAACTAAAATGCTCGATAAAGATGGGATTAACATCTATGACGGTGGTGTGATCATTGTCAGCCGCTATCCTATCGTTAACGAAGCTCAGTATGTTTTCCCTGATTGTACGGGCACAGATTGCTTTGCTGATAAAGGCGTTAACTACGCCGAAGTGATCAAGAATGGTCAGGCTTACCATGTATTCGGCACCCACACGGCATCGTTTGATACGGACACCGCTCGTGACTACCGACAACGTCAATTCAAGCAGATGCGTGCACTGGCGCAGTCTTTGAATATCCCAGCATCAGAAACTGTGGTTTACAGCGGTGACTTCAACGTGAACAAGCTCAAGTTCCCAGGCGACTACCAACAGATGTTCGCTAACCTGCAGGCTGATGAACCACAATATTCAGGTTACACCGCGTCTACCTTTGATCCACGCATCAACAACTTTGCGGGCGAACCTATGTCGGGTGGCGAGAACGTTGAGTATCTCGATTATGTGGTGGTGAGCTCGGAATATGCCGCTAAAGCGCATAACGACAATCGCGTGGATGTCCCAAGATCAACAAGCAGTGAGTTATGGAAGCACTACAATCTTTCAGACCACTTCCCTGTTAGCGCCGTGATCAAGTAACTCGGTGAACCCATAATGCAACGAGTTATATTAATCCTAATGCTCGTCTTAACGGCGAGCATTATTGGCTATTCGTGGTCATCAAAAACGAACGAAACAGCGCTATCTTCTGCTCAACACACAGAAGCCAAGCCGCGTGTTTCTACGACAACTGCTGACGATAATTTCACACCAACTACAACCGCCAGTTCGGAAAATCCAGCATCACAGAGCAATCAATCCCAAGCTGAATCATCGGGCGGGGAAACGAATGCTGAAAACTTGACGGAGCTTGAAGGCAAGGCTTTATTAGATGAACTCGATGGGTTCTGGAAGCTTTGCGAACAACGTGATGACTGCACTGAGCAACTCGCGCGATTGAAATCAGAATTGCCAAGTATATGGTTTGAATTACTGAGCGACTATCCACAGCTATCAGTCGACTGGCAATTAACCCAAAGCACTATCCCACTAGAATCCATAGAGACACTTGAAGAGCGTGTTGCCCTATTCAAACAATCTGCCCAGCAAGTATGGGGAGAGTTGGCCCACCAGCTATTCGCAGACCAGTTTATTCATCTGGATTTTACGCTCAACGCCAACACCCTTAAAGAGAACGAAGCGAACCAGTTTTTGGGCAACTATCAAGATTTGCTTAGTGAATGGCAAAACAATACGGGCACATTAAATGCCGAAACACAGCTTCAAAAATATGAACTGGCAGTCTCCTTGATACCCAGCAGTTATAGCCCTGCTGAAATAGTATCAGTCAAAACTGACCTTCAAGAAGCCTACTTAGATGAAACGCAGGCCAGCAACATTGCAGCGCGAGAACAACAAGTCGCACAGCAGCAACAAACCGTGATGAGTTATCACGAGCAACTGGATCAGCTTAAAGCGACCTTAGGCTCTCAGCGCTCATCAAGTTATGCCACTTGGACTCAACAAGATTGGGACAGTTACTATCAGCAGCAAGTCACCGATTTCAGAGAACAGTTTTTTAGCAAGTAACGCTTTAACTTAAACCGTCACGAAACTGCGCGGGCGTTTTATTGAGCCAACCTTTAAACGCCCTTCTGAAGTTTGCAGGGTCGCTATAACCGAGCCTTTCACCAATATCGTCAATGCTCATGGTTGTGCCGAGTAATAGCTCTTTGGCCAGTTCCACTCGAACTTCGGTGAGCAATATTTGATAGCTGGATTCATGGGTTACTAGCTCTCGCCTGAGTGTACGAGAGCTACAACCAAACTCATCCGCGAGTTGTTCAATATTCGGGAAACTGCCTGCGGTTTGATAAAAGATCGTTTTGATCTGGTTAGTCAGTAGATGCTCAGAGTCCAGCGTTTCCACTATCGATTGGCAAGACGCAAGATAGCGCTTCAGTGTCGCGGCATCATGAGTCAATAAGGTTTGTGACAAAACCGATGCATCAAAACGCAGTTCACAATGGCTCTGCTCAAAAACTATGGGGCACTGGAAACGCTCATCATAGAGCTTGGCGTAATTAGGGCGAGCATAAGGCAAAGCCAAAGTGTGAATATCCAACTCATGACCAGTCAGCTCTTTGAACAAAGAGACGATTGAACTTAAGAAATACTCACTACAGAAAGGGAGCAGATCGCCCACTTCCAAGGTGTTCTCAATCTGAATCACTGCTTGCTCGGAATCTAGAAACAATTTAACCGAAAAGATAGGACCATTCAGGCGCAAATACTTGAAGCCCGACTTGATGGCCTCCCCGACATTTTGACTGGTTGATAGCGCATAACCCAACACACCAAAGTGGCTCAAGCTAGCGTGTTCTCCCAACCAAAGCCCCAAGCCATCGTGAGGAAAGCTCTGATTAGCCGCGCTAAACAACGAAAGCTTGTCAGCGTAAGTCAGTTTTCCATTCGGATCTCGCCAATCCATGTTTGGCAAACCCACATCATTGAGTAGCCTTTCAATAACAACGCCTCGTTGCTCTAACGTATTCAACAGCAGCGCGATATCTAATGTACCCAACTGATGCCGATGCCCGGTTGGCTGATACTCCGCGATAATCTCCAATCGTCTCTCCTTATATCGAGCCCATTCCCATAAACATGACTACTCAGCTTCAGTAGCACATGCTGACAAAATCGTGATTGGTAACGCGCTCTTGTCCGAATATGACCTCCCAATTCTACGCTACTCATCGCACAATGGCTTTAGTTGTTAAATTTATGTGAACCATCGCAATGATAAAAACCAACCCTGCCCCACACAGTTTGATTGATTCTAATGGTCAGCCGATCATTGGGCATTTCGATGGCATCCCTAAACACCTGAACATCGAGAGCTTTGACTATCGAAACTCGATGGATGCAAAAGCAAACTCTTGGCAGAAGCACTTCCACTACAAACAATTCCAGTTTGTCAGCATCGTCACCGATACACACATTATTGGTGTCGCTATCGCGGATATTCGCTACTTGGTCTCGGCATTTTGTTATCTGTACGACATAGAAAACAACCATCTGCAAGAGTCATCTTGGTTGAGGCCATTAGGGTTTGATAAGCATGTAACGCCTTCACCATTTGAAGGAAAGACAAGCATTGCCGATCAAAGCATTACTTTCGATATTGAAGGCGGACAATGGCGAGTTCGCTTGAATACCAAAATCATCAAGGCCGATATCGCTTTAGAGCCTGAAGCCGACAGCTTACCCATGACGATGTGCAGCCCAACGGGGTATTCAGGTTGGACTTACACCCAAAAGCACAACGCTTTGCGCATCAGCGGCGACATCCAAATCAAAGGAGTATCACTCGATCTCGAACAAGCTCGTGCTGGGTATGATTTCTCAGCGGGATACATGAGGCGTGAAACCAGTTGGCGCTGGGCAAGCATCAACACGCAATCCAATGGGACAGATATTGGCTTGAACCTCGCGGCGGGCGTAAATGAAACCGGAGGCTGCGAAAACGTATTATGGGTCAATGGAACCAGACTCTTACTTAACCCGGTACAGTTTGCGTTTAGTCGCCAAAACACGAATTTACCTTGGCAGATAACATCACAAGATGGACGTATAAACCTGACCTTTACGCCCTTAAATAATCGCAGCGAAAAGCTCAATTTATGGCTGTTAAAGAGTAACTTTCGTCAGTTCGTTGGTCACTTTTCTGGCTCGATTGAAGACAACAATGGAGTGACACATCAACTCGATGGTGTTCTTGGTCTAACAGAAGATCACTTTGCTCGCTGGTAGCGAAATTCTGCTGACTGAATCTCAGGCGAGCAAGTCTAAGTAAACTGATACTAAGAACGCGTATGGCGTCTCAACAAGGATAAAACATGAATATCGACGCATTAATCAATCACCCAGAATGGCTACTGCTGGTATTAGCGCCCTTATTCGTGGTGTGCATGTTGGCTGAGTATTTTATCGGTCAGAAGCAAGGTCGATTGCCAGATAACTCGAGCTATAAACTTTCAGAAGTAATGTGTAACTTCACGCTGGCGGGAATGCATCAACTCTCCGATTTACTCACCGGGTTATTGGTCGTGCAGCTGTATCTTTGGATGTTTGGTTGGCGTTTAATGGACATTGAAATGGGCGTGCTGAGTTTTGTTGTATTGATGGTGTTACAAGACTTTTGCTATTACTGGTTCCATAGAGCAAGCCATCGTGTTCGCTGGATGTGGGCCGCGCACGTCGCGCACCACAGTTCAGAACAGATGAACTTCAGTACGGCTTTCCGTCAAAGTTTGATGTACCCATTCGCAGGCATGTGGCTATTTTGGGTACCGCTGGTCATCATAGGTTTCGACCCTAAATGGATCATCTTTGTGGTGCTTCTCAATCTAGGTTTGCAGTTCTTTGTACATACTCAATGGATACGAAGCTTAGGACCACTTGAATACATCTTTAACACCCCATCACACCACCGTGTACATCACGGCAAAAACCCGCAATACATCGATAAGAACTACGCCGGTGTTTTGATCATTTGGGATAAATTGTTTGGTACGTTCGAACCGGAAGTTGAAACCGTACGTTACGGCGTCACCAAACCCGTAAACAGTTTTAACCCGATGGTAGTCACCTTTCAAGAATGGAAGGCCATATTCAAAGATTTGAAGAACCGAGAGTTAACCATGAAGCAGAAAGTTCGATTGATACTCTCACCTCCCTCGGATTAATCAAAGCGATCGGGTCTAGTACACCTTATGAAAATCAATGAGGTTGAATGTGAGGTCGCTTACCCAGAAATCGCCGTCCAAGTCGGCACCTTGCACGTATCGCTTGTCGCCCATTTCTAAAGTCACAATGTATTTGCCCGCGATTAGCCCCTCTACCATGTAAAAGCCATCACTCTCAATCTCGCTCGAATACTCGGTGCCTTTCTGGATATGTTTAAAGTGCAGATAAGCACTGTTTTCTAGGTCACCTTCTACCGTACCATCGACGCCAAATGACACCACCATTTCGATATGAGCATGAGTCAGGCCGACTTGCTTAGTATTTACAAATACGGGATTTTGAATCGGCGTTAGGTTAAGGTCGAGTGCCCCTTCATCAATATAGATAGGCAGATTATCTCGAGCCGGAACACTTGAGAATTCAAATCGGCCTTTTGCATCACTGACTGCTCGTTGATCCAAGATTTGTAGGCTTACGCCCTGTATCGGTTGTTTGTGGTGATCGTAGACAATGCCGGTCAGCTTAGAATGGTTGTAACGATTCCACTCAACAAACTCACCAATGCTTTCATCAAAGTAAGTCTTGGCGCCGAATTCGGTCGTCATCTCGACACCGTATCGGTCTTCGGTTCCTTCCAACTTAAAGAGCAAATAAGGATTCACTCGAGCTTCCAAAGAAGCCGTAAACGAAACCTCCTGCTTTTGATAGCGAGCCGATACGTTGGTCGTGAGTTCTTGAAAAACCTCCAACGGATCGAGCAGGCACTCTTTACACGCATTCCTTAAAGACAGCTCCGTTCGTTCATGATGACCCGAACCATCAACAGTTCCTGAAATATTCCACGATGTATCCGAAAACCCACTTTTTGCCAAGCCAATAGTGTGTAGATAATCATCTTGGTGAGAAGCTTTGGTATATCGATAATCACCGGCGTATGAGACAAACAGATTACGAGCCACTTTCGAGTTCAACTTGGGTTCAACACTCAATTCGTCTTCATCATCTCTTATCGTTAAAAAGGCTGTTAAGTTTGCAAGCGACAGGTTGTATTTGAACACATCGTACTCCATTGACTCTAAGTCCAATTCATCGGTTTTATTAAGCTCTATCGATGCCGACTGATCGCCGTTGATCAAAATATCAAACTCCATTGGAAACCGATTGAACTCAGGTAACCAACCGATATGACCCGCGAACCAATGCGCCGGTAAGTATCGTCCTTGAACGCCAATCAAGTCTTTGCCATGTTGCCTCATAAAGGCACTACCCACAGTGAAGTAATCGGCAAGCCCATATTCGAGCGACACAGCGCCCGCTCGGTCTGCGCCTTCATTACCGACCACTTGCACACCCCACTCGTTGCGTGGCAGAAATGCATCTTCTAAACCGGCGACGGTGATCTCTTCTTCCTGCCAGACACCTTTCGATAAGTAGTAGCGAAACTTGATGGTGTCACCGGGGGAGATGTTGTCTTCTTCAACCACGAAACGTCCAAACTCATCAGAGCGATAAGTGGTTTGATAAATGCCATTGACCAAAACATCGATGCTGATGTTGGGTTGAGTGGTTCGTTCGAGTTGAAGGTTACCGAACTCTGTCTGTCGCTTTCGATTGGTGTAATAGAGCCCGTCTTCGAGGGTTTGATTCACAGTAAAGACGCTGCCATCTAATAACACATGGCCGACTTCCAAAGAGCCTTCACCGTCATGAGCTTCTACCGAAATGTTGTAATAAACGATGGGGTTATCTTCTCGTGAATCAATCGACAAGCGAGACAAGGAGTGTTCAGTGCTTAATATGGTGTCTGAAATTGCGTAAACATCACCGCCAGTTTCACTGTCGTGATAAACCGAAGTCGCTAACCGAGTCGCCAAACCCACGGCGGCAACAGGTTCGAAAGCTGGCGTGTTTTCAGCTCGCTTGAGATCCTCGGCCTTTTTACGTGATTCATTTTTCATCTTAGAAATAGCGGCTTCCAGTTCAGTCAATGAGCTGAATTCTGGAGAAACGGTCAGCCGATAATCATCAATATCCCAACGCACTTTTGCCGGGATACAAGCTTGCAAGCTGTACCAGTGGATGTAAGTTTCTGAGTCGATGACTTGATATTTGATCGACTGGATATTGGTGTCATCGCGATAACAAATGGCTTGTTCGGTATCTAAAATGTACGGAGGAGATTCTCTTCCCACATCTTGAGGCAAATACAGTTCGCAATATCCGCTTTCATCACACTGACCATTCATTTCGAGCAGATAAAAAGCGGCATTGGATATCGAAATGAAGGGTTCTTCGTAGTCATCCATCATGACACGATAAAAGCTATCCCCCACTTTCCCGACTCGAACTTCTACATGGGCTGGATAGAGTTCGTTCGCCTCACTTTCTTCTTCAGATTGCGAATACGCAGCAAAAGGAAACAATGAAGCGAGCAAAAAGAGTCGCCAAAGCATGCAATTGAACACTAGCCTTTAAAGAGTCTGCGACAATGAAACGAGCACTACAGAACACATTCGTACAGAGGCTGTCCGTTCTGAACCAGTGATATCTTTGAGCCTTTTGGGAAAGGCTTGGTTAATTCAGCATTACGAAGTAGCACCACTTTTTCGCTATGCTCGTCGACATTCAATTTTGCAGTAAATTGAAAGTTACCATCGTTGCGAATCTTGATGCTTTGATTGTCACACGCAAACTTAACATCTTGCACCTTCTCACCTTTCTGAACATAAACGGGTACATAACTGTTGATGTGAAAGTTCAGTTGAAAGGCTGAACCGTCACTGTTGGTTTTACTTGAAGACAACGCAATGTCTGATAGCTCTGCAGCTTTTGCTATTGGGGAAAACCACAAGTAAGCACGATATTCACCATCAGCCATGTCAGCAGGCAGAGCATTCATACGTAAGCGAACCGTGCGTCTTTGATTGGGTTTAAGTTCACGAATTATTGGTGGTGACACTTTAATCCAACTCGCGATGTCTTCCGATTCAGCAATATTAGCGTCAGTTCTAACCAAGCCACTCGCCTTTACTGGGCGATAAATCGGTTTTATCTCCAAGCGAATCGGTTGATCTGAATTGTTTTCGACGACGATTTTTTCAGTCACCGAAGTGTCGGCATCCAAAACAAAACGAGTCGGAGCGATAAGTAGCTGAGCATAGGCTTGTGTTGTGAAGATTAAGCCGAGAACACATGAGATAAACAACTTCATTTATAATTAACCTCAAAAGGGATTGTACTGGTGTAAAGGCCTGCGGGGTGGTTAGCGCCGATTTTCACTTTGGCACCAATACACAATAATGGCTTTGTTGCGTAATTAAATTTAGAGATAGAGCCAACCCGTTTCGCTTGTTTCTTAGTCAATACGACAAGTTTCAGGCATACCTAACCCAGTAAGCTTGTTCAACGCTTTTATCATCGCGTAAGTTTCACCCACCTGGGCATTGTAATTTCTTAAGCTCAGTTTCCCTCCTAGCAACTGTTTAACTCGATACATCGCTGTTTCTGAGAGTGAACGTTTGTGGTATCCATACCGCTCTTTCCAATACTTATTTGAGTCGTATAATTTCTGGCAACCCACGGCGAAATTTCGAGGGTGACCACGCTCCCAGAAGGCAGCCCCTTCTCTTGGGGGAATAAGCGCAATAGCTCCCTTAATCTTAATAGCAGCGTGACACGCTCTCGTGTCGTAAGCGCCATCACCAGACACCTCAAGGATACTTCGGCGTGTTTGTTTCAGTAAGTTCGGGAGTACTTCTCCATCTGTAACCGTCGATAAACTTAGCTCGGCGGCAATGATCTCATGAGTGTTGGTATCGACTGCAATATGCAGCTTTCGCCAGACTCTACGCTTGCCATCCGTCCCATGTTTTTTGACTTTCCATTCACCTTCGCCATAAACCTTAAGGCCAGTAGCATCAATGGCTAGGTGCTGTATCGCTCCTCTCGTTTTAGTCTTAAATGAAACCTCAACTTGCTTGGCTCTACGACTGATGCAGGTGTAATGCGGACAACTTAACGGTACATGGGCTAACCTAAATATCGAGTCGATAAATCCTTGCAGCGCTCTCAATGGCATAGAAAAAACTCGTTTGACCATGAGTGCTGTCGTGATAGCTAAATCACTGAACCGACGCGGCCTACCGCGCTTATTCTGTTTGCTTTGCGCCCATCCGCTTATTGCTTCTTCATCAATCCAAAAAGTCAGAGAACCACGGTTAATGAGTGATCGGTTGTATTGCTTCCAGTTGGTTGTTTTATAACGAGGCTTAGGCATAGGACTACGAGATAGAGTGGAGGTAGCTGATCAGATCGTAGGTTCTTGATTTAGTTCCATTGAATTACGCAACAAAGCCCATCTGCGCTTCAGTTTAGACACAAGCACAGCGGATTAGCTACAGGTACAGCAGATTAACCACCAGTCAAAAAACAACGAGGTGTCTCTAATCACACAGCTTTACAGTAAAAGACAAACAAACTCATTCGCGGTAAACCTGAAACCCGACTCATCGCTTTACAACAGCTAAGGTGAAAAGATAGGTAAAAAAGAGGTACACAGGCAGAATTGTGACCATAGTAAAGCCACAATTGGATTCAAAACCTTCCCTACCGACTCGATTGAATAGTAAAGCACCGTTTTCCGGCAATTTATTTGTGATCTGGGTTGCACGCGTACCGCATACTATCAGATACTGAACAAAACTAACCTTCAGCCACAGTAAACGTTCCGCGCTTGCTGTTCAGGAAATTCAATGAGTTCAGATAATCAGCCGACCTACTTCTTTTTCGATTACGAAACTTGGGGCGTTAGCCCAGCAAAAGACCGTCCGAGTCAGTTTGCAGGTGTTCGTACCGACCAAGATTTCAATGTTATTGGAGAGCCTCTGGTTATCTACTGCCAACCTCCTGCTGATTACCTCCCTGCGCCAGAAGCAGCATTGATCACCCGTATCACCCCTCAAAAAGCGGCTTCACAAGGTCTTCCTGAACCTGAGTTTATCGCTAAGATCCATGCTGAGTTGGCGAAACCAAACACCACAAGCCTTGGCTACAACAGTATTCGATTCGATGATGAGGTAACGCGTTACACCTGTTACCGAAACTTCATCGACCCATATGCGTGGAGCTGGCAGAACGGCAACTCTCGTTGGGATCTATTAGATGTAATGCGCGCTGTTCACGCACTGCGTCCTGAAGGCATTGTTTGGCCAGAGAACGAAGAAGGTTACCCAAGCTTCAAACTGGAACACCTATCTGTGGCAAACGGCATTGAACATGAGAACGCGCACGATGCGATGGCAGATGTTATTGCGACCATCGAGTTAGCGAAGAAGCTGAAAGCTGCGCAACCTAAGATGTTCGATTACCTTTACAACATGCGTCATAAGCGTAAGCTAAATGACCTGGTTGATATCGTAAACATGACACCATTAATGCACGTTTCTGGCATGTTTGGCCGTGACTGCAACTACACAAGCTGGATTGTGCCTATGGCTTGGCACCCAACCAATCAAAATGCCGTTATCGTGGTTGATTTAGCCAAAGATCCAAGCCCACTGTTAGAACTGGGCGCTGATGAACTCAGAGACAGGCTCTATACCAAACGCAGCGAACTGAGTGAAGACGAGTTACCCGTACCCATCAAATTGGTTCAACTGAACAAGTGCCCTATTCTTGCTCCAGCCAAAACGCTGACGGCTGAAAATGCCGAAACCATCGGTATCGATCGCCAACAATGCTTGAAGAACTTGGCACTGCTGCGCGAACATCCAGAGATTCGCGAAAAACTGATCGGCCTGTACTCACAAGAACGCGAGTACGAAAAGAGTGATGATGTTGATACACACCTTTACGACGGTTTCTTTTCACCTGCTGATAAAACAGCGATGAACATCATTCGTGAAACTGACCCGAACAACTTGGCAGCTTTGGATATCACCTTCAGTGACGAACGAATTAAACCGTTACTGTTCCGTTACCGTGCGCGTAACTTCCCATGGACGCTCGACGAAGCTGAACAATTGAAATGGGCAAACCATTGTCGTGAGTTTTATGAGTGCCGTTTAGAAGAGTACATGCTCAACCTTGAAAACCTCGCGCACGAACATGAAAGCGACGAGAAGAAAATGGCTATCTTGAAAGCGGTTTATCAGTACGTAGAAAAGTTAGCTAGCTAATTCCATTATCAAGAGACGTAACACTTTGAAAGAAAGATTGACCCAACTGGTTTACTGCTTAATCTCCTTCACCTTAATCATAGGTGCACTTACAGCAGGTAACGCGTTACAACACTTTTTGGATACCTCAATCCCAGGCAGTATTTTTGGCATGTTGATTTTGTTTGCCGCCATGGTGATTGGTATTGTTCCTTCGCACTGGGTACAGCCCGGTGCAAGCTTGATTATCCGCCTAATGATCTTACTGTTTGTTCCGATCAGTGTTGGGTTGATGGATCATTTCGACATGCTCATCGCGAACGCATTGCCAATTATGGCTAGCGCCGTTGGTGGCACGTTGCTGGTGTTGGTGTCCTTATCATGGTTCTTAGACCGCTTGCTTTCGAGAGGTAACTGATCATGTGGATTCTACTCACCATCGTGGTATTCCTGTTTGCTCGCTGGGTAAGTCAAAAAGTAAACTCGCCGCTGTGTAATCCCCTGCTTATCAGCATTGGTATCATCATTCCGATTCTCACGTTCTTTAGAGTACCGTTTGAAACTTACTATGCTGACAACACTTGGATTACCTACATGCTACAGCCTGCGGTTGTTGCACTTGCTTACCCACTTTATGAACAACTACCTCAAATCAGAGCCAACTGGCGCATCATTACCTTTGCTTGCACGCTAGGCAGTGTGATGTCGATGACAACAACGGCATTAATCGCAGTAGCATTTAAAGCGGACTTAACTTTGATTGCGAGCTTGTTAGGCAAATCAGTCACCACGCCAATTGCGATGGAAGTATCGAGCCATTTAGGTGGTGAAGCAGCGATTGCGGCAATACTGGTATTGATTGTTGGTCTGTTTGGGGCAATTTTTGCTTATCCAATCTACAATCTCATTGGTATTAAGAGCCCGATCGCCCGTGGTTTAACCATGGGTACCGTGTCTCACGCTTTAGGCACCGCGACTTGTGCGGAAAAGAATCAGGAAGATGCAGCATTCAGTTCTTTGGCTCTTGTGCTTTGCGGCGTCATTACCTCAATCATCGCACCGAGTATATTTTCGCTCGTGGTTTGGTTCTATTCTTAACCTAAACGATCACCACGCGATTCAGCCCAACCAGAATGCTGTTTATTACAGTGTCTGTTTGGGCTTTTTATTCGCATTTATTTAGCAATAGCAGTCAAGTCACGGTCTTTTACGAGCAATAAGTGCGATATCAGCTGTATAAATGGCTCCTGTAATCGATTTCAAGTGTGACCTCACTCTAATTATGCAAACCAATGTAACAACAACAATTCAATAGTGATCTTTGTCACAGAAAATTCCTGAGCAATGCATAAACTTAAAGCCTAAGGTCAATTAAGGATTCAACATGAACAGTCGTATTACCCTGGCGCTGGAAAGTGCTCCATCATCAATGAAAGCGCTTTTGAGTGACATCGTATTAGCAGACAACTTTGACGCGACATTGTCCCCAGAACAATTTGCTAGCCTACTGCAAGCAAGTGGTCTAGCGGATGACGAACTACGTATTGCGCTACTTCCTTTTGCCGCAGCGTATTCTTACGCTCCGTTATCTGACTTTTATGTTGGTGCAATCGTGCGTGGTTTGTCTGGTACTCTGTATTTTGGTGCAAACCTTGAAATCGCTGGTGCTCAACTTGGTCAAACCGTTCACGCTGAGCAATCTGCAATCAGCCACGCTTGGATGAAAGGCGAGCAAGGTATCTCAGATATCACCATCAACTTCAGCCCTTGTGGTCACTGTCGTCAATTCATGAACGAACTGACAACAGCAAAAGAACTTAAAGTTCAGCTTCCACAACGTGATGAAATGTCTCTGCAAGAGTACCTACCAGACTCGTTCGGCCCTGCTGATTTAGGTGTAACAACAGGCCTAATGACGAAGCTTGATCATAAGTACACGACCGAAGAAACAACGCCTATTGTTGTAGAAGCGCTAGCAGCACTAAACCGCAGCCATGCTCCTTACACCAAAAACCTAAGTGGTGTTTCGCTACAACTGACGTCAGGTGAAATTTTTACGGGTGCTTACGCAGAAAATGCAGCGTTCAACCCGAGCCTACCACCTCTGCAAGTGGCGTTGATTCAACTTAAACTGGCTGGCTTCGATTTCGAACAAATTGAAAGTGCTGCTTTGGTTGAAATCGCAGAAGGTAGCATCAGTCACCTAGCGGATACGCAATCTACATTAGAAGCGATTAACCCCGACATTCCAGTGACTTACTTAGCAATCTAAGTACATCTGATTAACAAAAATTTAAATAAGCAGCCCTATTTAACAGGGCTGCTTTTTTTATGCCTGTAATTAACGCAACAACTTGCGCAAACGTTTGCTTTTGTCATTGAAATAAGTATGATCACCCCGTTTTCAATCAATCGTTCAAAAGATCGGAAGGAATTTCTATGTTTGGTACTGCTACTCGTGAAAATGCTACTCGTGTACTTCTATTAGGTTCAGGTGAACTCGGCAAAGAAGTTGCTATCGAGTGCCAACGTTTAGGTTTGGAAGTTATTGCTTGTGACCGTTATGCAGACGCACCAGCAATGCAAGTTGCGCATCGTAGCCATGTATTAGACATGTTAGACGGCGATGCACTTCAAGCGATCATTGAACTAGAAAAGCCAGATTATGTGGTTCCTGAAATTGAAGCTATTGCCACCAGCAAGTTGGTAGAGCTAGAAGCGCAAGGCTTAAATGTCGTTCCAACTGCGAATGCGACCAAGCTAACGATGAACCGCGAAGGTATCCGTCGTCTAGCTGCAGAAGAGTTGAAACTGAGCACTTCTCCTTACCGCTTTGCAGACACCTTTGAAGATTTCTCAGCCGCTGTTGAATTCGTGGGCATGCCTTGCGTTGTTAAGCCGGTAATGAGCTCTTCAGGTAAAGGTCAAAGCGTTATCAAAACAGAAGAAGACATCCAGAAATCTTGGGACTACGCACAAGAAGGCGGTCGCACTGGCGCGGGTCGTGTGATCGTTGAAGGCTTCATCGACTTTGATTACGAGATCACCCTTCTAACCGTTCGCGCAGTCGACGGTGTTCACTTCTGTGCGCCTATCGGTCACCGCCAAGAAGACGGAGATTACCGTGAATCATGGCAGCCACAAGTGATGTCAGACAATGCACTTAAAGCCGCACAATACACGGCTGAACAAGTGGTTAACGCACTAGGTGGTCACGGTATCTTTGGTGTCGAGCTGTTTGTTAAAGGCGATCACGTTATCTTCAATGAAGTATCCCCTCGCCCACACGATACTGGCTTAGTGACATTGATGTCTCAAGACTCATCTGAATTCGCACTGCACGTACGCGCCTTTACCGGTATGCCGATCAAATCTATCACGCAATACGGCCCGTGTGCATCAGCGGTTATTCTAGGCCAAGGCACTTCAACCAACATTCGTTTTGAAGGTCTTACAGAGGCGCTAGACGCACCACAAACGCAGGTTCGCTTGTTTGGTAAGCCTGATATCGATGGCCGCCGTCGTCTAGGTGTGGCGCTTACTCGTCGCAACAGCACTGAGACAGCGATTGAAGATGCAATTGAGAGCGCGTCAAAAGTAAAAGTGATTTACTAACCAGCTATTCAATTATGAACAATCACGAGTTCAAATCTGAACAATAAAAAAAGACGGGCTATCGAGCCCGTCTTTTTGTTGGTGTTATCTGTTGGCTTAACTAAGCAGACTGAACTTAAGCGTCTGACTCAATCAAATACACTTCTTCACTGAATCGAGACAAGCCCTTCTTAGCAATCTTCGGATGTTCATCGTCCGCAATATCTTGATTCAACAATGTGATTTTGTATCCCGAAAACAATTGATCAATCTCTAACTTAGGTACGCTAAACGGAGGCCCCGCCATCTCGCTTTGGTCATAATCTAGAGTCACCAAAAGGATCTTACCGCCCGGTGTCAACAGTTGTTTCAAACGCTCTACGTACTGCACTCGCATCTCTTCAGGCAATGCGACTAAAGACACGCGATCATAAATGGTGTCGACAGGCTGGATTGGCGCTGTAAAGTAATCGCCCGTGTAGATGTTCAGTTCATCGAATTGATACAGTTCGTGCTGACCGCTAATTTGAGTCACAGTCGGCGTGTAAAGGTGCTCTGCAAAAAATGCGCGAACCGCAATCTGGCTTAACTCGACACCTTGAACATCTTCATGCTTTGAAGCTAGCCAAATCAGATCTTCACTTTTACCACAAAGTGGAACGAACACACTCTTCTCGTAGCTGGGCTCAGTCTTTTCCCAAAATTTAATCAGAAGTGGGTTTACATCTTCGAGGTGGAAACCAATTTGGTTGGCTGCCCATTTATTGTGCCAAAATTCAGGATTATTCATCTTTCGTTCATGTTAAACAGTCATAATGCAAGGGTACAGTATAGACAGGTAAGAGCAACCTTAGCTTGGTTTAAAGTACCAAATTAGTTTCGATAAAATCAGAAACTGGCTAAGTTCAAAGTTCTGATAATTGCGGAACTAACGCTTGGATTATTTGTCTATATCTTCACATTTTAAAGCAATATTAAACGTTAGAGTTGGTTTCTGTCTTAACTAGCCCCATTTAATATGTAGTAAGTTTAGTTAAGCTGTTTTTACTCTTGTGCGTTACTGGTTACCCCTTTTGACTACCCGTTTTTTGTAACCTTGTATTTTGGAGTTTGAATGAGTGTATTTCTCCGTACGACGGCCCTAATGCTTTTGGTATTGAGCCGAGCGCCTGCATTCGCAGCAGCACCTGTTTCAACAAGTTCAACAGATCAAACGCGCACTCCTGCGCAAAACCAAATATCTTCAAACGTATTCCGTCATAGTTTGAGCGGCCTTTACGGCATCAAAGCCTTCGACTCACGCCCGACTCAGCCTTACACCGACTTCGATATTCTGTACAGCAAAGCGCATCAAGGCCAAGCTGAACTAGAAACTATCTGTAAAAGTACTGCCCTACTCACCAATTCTGAAGCGCTATTTGCTGGCGTTAAATCTCAAGCTCGTGCAGAAGAAAAAATCGCCCTTGAGCTTGATGGTGATGTGACAAAAATTACCGACTTAGCCCGTGCAACTATCATCGCGAACGATGTAGAGAGCTTGGTTGAAGTTTACGAAGCGTTAAGCCGTGAAGCAGACGTTGTTAAGCTGAAAAACAAGTTTAAATCACCAGCTGACTCTGGCTACCGTGACCTTAACTTGTTGGTTCGTTTACCTAAAACCAACATCATTGCAGAGGTTCAACTTCACTTAAAAGCGATTGCTGATGTGAAAAGTGGCCCTGAACATGAGCTGTACGAAATTATCCAAGGTATTGAGCGTCACGCAATTGCAGAACATCGCCCAATCAACGATATCGAAGCGGCACAAATTAATAGCCTAAGACGCCAATCTTTAGAGCTTTACCAACAAGCATGGCAACCGTACATTACCACGCACATTAAAGCGGCTTAACCGCTTATTCATAAACAAGAACGACAAAGGGCTGCATAATCGCAGCCCTTTCCTTTATCTATTGTTTTTCTTATCGTTATCTACTGCTTTACCCACCGAACCTCGTAGAGACCAACTTAACCAGTGTTCCCAAAAAGCTCAGCTACTGGTGATAATACTCTTTAGTGCGGTTGTATAAGTCCAATGGCTTCAACGTACCATAGAATGCGGCTACGTCTTGCAGGTCTTCATCTGAAAGGTGTTTGACCACCGACTGCATGTACAAATCTTGGCGTTCATCACTTTTAAAATCACGCAGTTGCTTAATAATATACCCCGCTTTCTGACCTTTGATGTTTGGATAAGATTGTACGAAGGGAATTATTTTGTCGCCATGACACTGACTACATAGATTCTGAACCAACTTTTCACCTGACACTAAGCTAGGTATGTAATCTTTGGTGATTACCTTGCTATCGACAAGCGTTTCAACCTCAGATTTAGCTTCCACTTCAAGCTTCGGCGCTGGTTTCGACTCTATTCCTAATGATTCGACGCGCGAGGCAACTTTATCTTCAGTGCTCGGCTGTTCATCAGTACACGCCGACAACAACAAAACTACTGATACAGCGGCTATCGCAATAGCTCTATTTGCAGCAACTCTATTAACAACAGCTCCGTTCGCAACGTTTCCACTCGCAAGAGAAGTTCGCTTTAATCGCTTAATGATCATTGGTTCTCTCCCGGCATAGGTGGCATCAAGGCGCTATCAATAGGCTTACGACGATACTTGTTCATATCGATGCCTTTGTCTTGATAGTAGGTACTGAGGTAATCCAATACCGGATCCCAAGTATCAGATAGATCCCACAGCCCTTGAGTGTCGACCATCCACTGAATGGTTTCACGCCATTGCTCTCTGTTTCCGCTGTTCTGAGCAACGATTAAGCTGGTATGGCAGGCGTTACATTGCCCTTTCACGGTCTCCCAACCGGGTGCCATGATCAGACCCGACGCTTTATCTACGCCGTAGTACTCTTTTGGGTTCTCTGGAATGTCTTCAGCATGAACGAGCATCGACGTTAATAAGCTACACACCAATGCCGCTCTCATTATGCCTTTACGGTAACTGCGCTTGCTGGCAGGAGTTGAGTCTGTATGAAATGCGTGAACATCAACCAAATTGGTAAGTTTAGAACTGCCATCAATAGGCTTATTGGAAATAGACAGCATCACGACACTCTTACAGCAATACGGTGGCAACCATTAAACAGGTAACCTTTAGGATTCCATTGCGGTTGCACGACTGGCTGGCTATCACCTTCGCTATCGGTCGCCTTCGCCCAGATCTCATAATAGCCGGTCATAGGAAGGTCTAGATCGGCTTCCCATTGTTGCCAAGCGCCCTTGTTTACTGGCTTATTCAGCTTTGCATCGTGCCAAGTGGTACCGTAGTCGTAACTCACTTGCAGCTTCTCAACGGTTCTTAACCCAGCCCAAGCATGACCACTGACTTTAACCTTTTTACCAAGCGCAAACTCTGTCCCGCTTTTTGGAGAAGTAATCAGCGACTTCACAATCATCTCTTCAATGATTCGGAAATCTTTGTTATCTACTTTCTCACCCGGAGCGATTGGGTTCTTAGGCACTTGATAAGCAGGAGCCGCCATCTTATGGCCATCATGAATCTTGTTTCGAATACTGATGCCTGTTGTGCATTTCTGAGAAACAGAAGCCGGTCGACCGCCAAATACCGTTCGTAGTGGATAACCATGGAGATATGGGATCGGCTCGCCATTCATTTCCCATGCAATCAAGGCGTTATCGTTCATCGCAGCTGCAATAGGAACGCCACGTGAAATCGCCTCACCTTTACCACTCAAGTGTTTATCAAAGCCATGGTTACCAACGTAAACCGCATCATCTTTAATGCCACAGTCTTTAAGCACATCACTCAACAACACACCTGTCCACTGCGAACAATAAACACCAGCATTGTTCCATTGATTGCCTTTAGTGCTCGGATAAAAATTGTTACGGCTGTTACCACCACACTCCAACACAAGGCTTTGCGTGTGATGTTTAAACTTAGATTTGAGCTCAGCTATCGTGTAGGTTTTACTCTGTTTTACCGATTCACCTTTCACTTCAAAGGTCCAAGTATCTGGGTCCATCTCCGTAAAATCTGGCATCAAGCCATTCCAACGAACAAAGGGAACATCTGCAGGGGTCACAGCAGGTGCAAGCATACTTTCTGGCGGATACGCATTCAAAGGGTTGGTATTTAAAACGGTGTAGTAATCCGGTAGATCTTCTGCTTTTGCCCACGTTAATGCATTGATGTCCAGTGCTGCTAAACCTTCAGGGCGATTCGCGGCAAACACCCACGACACCGGCAATGCAGAAACTGCGGTTGCTGAAAGCGCGGCTTTAAGGAACTGTCTTCTATCTAAACTCATTGTGGTGACCCTGTGTTGTTCAGTTGGTAAAAGTAATTAGCTAACTTCTTGATGTCTTCTTCTGACAATAGTTGCGCGACTTTGGACATCGTTTTGTCCTCACGCTTGCCACTTTTAAAGTCAGTCAGTTGCTCAGTAAGGTAGACTTGGTTTTGCCACTTAAGGTTGGGGATAGACGGAAACGAGGTATCGTTGTTACTGCCATGACAAGCAATGCACATATTGGCGAGTTGCTGGTACTCAGCTGCCGAAGCGACAGTCGATAAAAAGAGTAACATCAAAGCTAAAGCGGACTTACGCAAAGCTTCTCCTTAGATTTAGATCAACAAAATAGATTAACTGGCTGTTTATTGAGCGCATTACAGCAAATCACTCGGTCGATTTAAATTCAATTAGATTTAACCTCTGTTCAATTTTACTGAACGGATTTAAAAAACCAATGAGATACACTTAATTCATACTCTCTAGCTGTCCATTTTAAATGTGTGGTTTATCTTTTATTCCAACTCCTCTCATCTAACTCAGAAACAGACCGATCGTAGTCAGTTCAAATAAGTCACAAATATCTGGGTGATTGCTCTTTATCCCTTTAAGTTTTTTTGCTTAGATACAATTTCAACCATCTGACAATTAAAGGGATTTCGTCATATGAAAATCAAAACATCTGCGATTTTCGTACTCTCCGCTCTAGCGCTACCATCTCATGCCAACGAGTGTGGTGAGTTCACGATAGCCGACATGAACTGGAACTCGGCAAGCCTAATAGCACACGTAGACCAATTTATTCTTAATGAAGGTTATGGCTGCGATGCACAACTGATCCCCGGAGATAGCGTTCCAACGGGTACCTCTATGATCGAAAAAGGTCAGCCTGATGTCGCGCCCGAACTTTGGACAAACGGAATCAAAGAAGCACTCGACAAAGGCGTAGCGGATAAACGGTTACGTTATGCAGGTAAGTCGCTGGTTAATGGGGGTGAAGAAGGGTTTTGGGTCCCAAACTACCTAGTTGAACAGTATCCAGAGCTCACGACTATCGAAGGTGTGATTAAAAACGCAAAGCTGTTTGAACACCCAGAAGATGATGAGAAGTTTGCGTTTTATAGCTGCCCTGCGGGTTGGACTTGTCAGATTACCTCCGGTCACCTGTTCGATGCGCTTAAGTTAGAAGATCACAATTTTGAAATGGTTGATCCCGGCTCAGGCGCCGCTTTAGCAGGTACGATAGCGAAAGCTTACGAACGCAAAAAAGCATGGTTTGGGTATTACTGGTCGCCTACGCCTGTGCTAGGTAAGTATGAGATGGTTAAAGTTGATTTTGGTAGCGGTATCGACGTCGAGGAATTTCGAAACTGCACTACTCAACCTGACTGTGAATCACCTAAAGTGACCATGTTCCCACCAGCGCCGGTTCACACGGTAACAACGGAGAGCTTCGCAACTAGCCAGCCTCTTGCCTACGAATACTTCCAGAAACGTGGTTTCACCAATCAGAAAATGAGCCAGATGTTAGCTTGGATGGAAGAAAATCAAGCGGATGCAGAAGAAGCTATGTATTACTTCTTAGAAAGCTCTCCAGAAGTTTGGAAGCCTTGGGTATCTGAAGAGATCGCAAGTAAGGTTCAACAAGCCCTTTAGAGCGAAGATTCAAAGGCATAGCCCTAGTCTCCGTTTTCGCATCTAAAGTAAGTTCGTTACAGGGAACAGAAAGAAGATGGAGTTTGAGAGTTTGAGAGTTTGAGAGTTTGAGAGTTTGAGAAAGATTACTCGAAGTTAAAGAAATACGTTTCGCTTAAACTCTATGCAGATACAAAAAGACCACGCTAGGCGTGGTCTATTGCTTGGCTACTTCTCGATTTTAATATTTTCAACTCGGGCCTTTAGTTTTTGTCCCGGTCTGAAAGTAACAACACGTCGAGCAGAAATTGGAATGTCTTCACCAGTTTTCGGGTTACGACCAGGTCGCTCGTTTTTCTCGCGAAGATCAAAATTACCAAAACCAGACAGTTTTACCTGTTCGCCATTTTCGAGTGCTTTACGAACTTCTTCGAAAAACACCTCAACCGTTTCCTTGGCATCCCGCTTGCTGTATCCGAGTGTCTCAAACAGGTTCTCAGCCAAATCGGCCTTCGTGAGTGCCATAAAACTTTCCTCAAAGCTATGTTAAACATTGCTACTATCGTGAGTAGCGCCAAAGCATTTACCCTATTCAATCAATGAGATAAGGTCATTTACAAGGAAAGTGTATGCCAAGCTTCTGATTTTCGCCAACTTTTTTATCTTAACTATTTAATTATTCTTTCAAATCAGAAAGATAACTCGCTTCAAAATTCACATATATAGCTAAAAACCATCTACTCAACAGCTACCAAATGGAGTTATATTCTATATAAATAACACTTGGTAGAATTTAAAACTTTAGCGATCTAAATAATAATTTTTGAGACTTTTCTCCGATACCCAATAAAATCAGCCACTTGATTTGATATGGGACTCAACAGAGGTTACTAATTAAGCGTTATTAAATATGAGATTTGTATCATTTCAGAATTTAATTCGAATTCACTTATAACAACCCATGTTCTTTTGGGGTTTTAATCAGTAATCCAATCATTATAGGAAAGCTTCTTTGGCACAACATGCAAATGATGGGCAATAAACGGCTATTGTTCATCTACAAAGTAAGCCTCAAAACAGAGAGCCCACCTAGAGGTTCTTTAAGTGAAAGTTCGTTCCCTGAAACTAACTGTTATGTTATAACATATCTACATTATCACTAATTTTGTGGATTGAATGAGAGACATCGAAGCGATCATCGAGCACGTAAAACAAGGCTGTAAAACAAACGGAAAACAGTTTACCGCTAAAAGACTGTTGATACTGCGTGCACTGGTTCATGCCGACAAAGCGCTGTCTGCGTATGAAATCGTTGAATATTGTAAGGAACACTTTGATCAACATGTTCAAGCGATGTCGGTTTATCGAGTGTTGGAGTTTCTTGAAGAGCAGCACTTAGCGCACAAGCTGCAAGTCTCTAATAAATACATACTTTGCGACCATATCCTTTGCGATCATGAGCACGGCATCCCGCAGTTTTTGATTTGCTCTAAGTGCGACAAAATCAGCGAGCAAACCATCGCCCCTTCCATCATTCGCGATCTTCAATCTCACGCAAAGCAAGAAGGCTTTACTGTAACAAGCCCCCAGTTAGAGATTAGCTGCGTATGTGATGAATGCGTCGACACATAAATATTTCGCTCCATCAATGGTGGTAGGCCCTGCGGACTAAAAAAATAAAGAGCTCAATATGTTAAGAAGAAACCCTAGCGGCCATATGCCGAACGTATCGGAAACCGCCTTCATTGACCCGACCGCTATCATCTGCGGGAAAGTCATCATTGAAGATAACGTGTTTATCGGCCCCTACGCCGTCATTCGTGCCGACGAGGTTAACGAACAAGGTGACATGGAAGCAATCGTGATTAAGCGCGATACCAATATTCAAGATGGTGTCGTCATACACTCAAAAGCAGGAGCAGCGGTTACCATTGGAGAACGCTCTTCTATCGCTCACCGCTCTATCATTCATGGGCCATGTGAAGTTTGTGACGATGTCTTTATTGGCTTCAACTCGGTGGTATTCAATGCTGTGATTGGCAAAGGTTGCGTCATTCGCCACAACTGTGTGGTAGATGGTCTCGATTTACCGGAAAACTTCCATGTTCCACCAATGACCAATATAGGCTCAGGGTTTGACTTAAATAGCATCTCCAAAGTACCGCCTGAATACTCCGCATTTTCAGAGTCTGTGGTATCAGCCAACCACACCCTAGTTCAAGGCTACAGGAGAATTGCTAATGAGCTCTGATAAGTCACCTATGTTAAGCATTCCAACCAACATTATTACCGGGTTCCTTGGAGTGGGAAAAACCTCTGCGATTCTCAACCTGATGAAGAACAAACCAGAAAATGAACACTGGGCTGTGTTAGTGAATGAGTTTGGAGAAATCGGCGTTGATGGTAGCTTGATTCAAGGCAACCAGACCACACAACAAGTGTTCATTCGTGAAGTACCCGGTGGTTGCATGTGTTGTGCGGCAGGTTTACCGATGCAAATCGCGCTCAATCAACTGCTTAACGAAGCCAAACCCGATCGTTTGTTAATCGAACCAACAGGGCTTGGTCACCCTAAAGAAGTGCTGCAAGTTTTGTCCTCTGAACATTACCGTAAAGTACTATCACTGCAGAAAAACGTTACCTTAGTCGATGCACGGAAGCTCTCTGATTCTCGCTATGCAGATCACGATACCTTCAATCAGCAAATCACCATTGCCGATACCGTAGTTGGTAACAAAGTCGACCTATACCAAGATGGCGACGCAGAGAAACTGGCTGAATACGTGACTGAAATTTGTCACCCGAATACCAAGCTAGTCTTCGCTCACCATGGAAAAATCCCTTTTGAAGAGTTCGAAGGAGATACAAATTTCTTTGGTCAACAAGCGCACCACCATCATCACCACCAAGAAAAGCCGCTCGCTTCAGAATTACCGATGCCAGAAAGCGGCATGATCAAAGCGACTAACCAAGGTGAAGGTTTTGAAAGCGTTGGTTGGCGATTCTCAGCAGAGAAACTGTTTGACCACCAGCGTTTGAGACACTTTTTAGTTGGATTGAAAGCTGAGCGGATGAAAGCGGTATTCATTACTCAAAGTGGTATTTTCGGGTACAACTTAACAGAGGATGGCTTGACGGAATCAGAACTCGATGAGTGTATCGAAACCAGAATAGAAGTGATCGGTCTTGAAATAGACGACGATCTAGAGGGCCAGTTGCTTGAATGCATGATCGCTTAAGTCATAGAAAGAAATAAACCCACTAACCTTGTATACCAAAGCTAGTGGGCTTATTTGTCATTCAAAGCTGCTCATGCAATATCAGTTTTCTTCAATCATTTTGCTCGGCAAGTGTTTGTGTCGCTTTAGTATTCGATACATTCGCAGGTTTCACAATCAAACCAATCCCGACAAGAAACAGTATTGATGCAACAACCTGAGCGACTGACAGCACCTCGTCGTACATAAAGTAACCACTGATCAATGCGAAGATAGGCACTAACAAGGTTAACGGCGCAGTCGTGCTTAAAGGGTATTGGATTAGCAGCTTATTCCATACCCAATAACCAAATAGCGTGGTTGGGTAAGCCTGAAACAGCACCGCAATCGTCGTGTTCCAATCCCATTGTTCGATGCCCTGCCAGATAATTTGGTCACCGTGTAACATCACGGCAAATAACACTAATGGCACTGGAGCAAACAGCATCCCCCAGACATTAAACGCAAAAGCTTGAATGGTTTTCGATGCCTTAACAATCACGCCCATCAAGGTCCAACTGCACGCCGCAATCATAATCAAGATCACGCCATTAACGGTGACATTACCCGTTGCTGCAGATACCAATACCGCCAACGCACACATGGCTAGCATCGCACCCAATAACTTACGAACGGAAGCACTCTCCTTGAATACCCACACGCCAACCGCCATGCCGATTAATACGTTGGTTGAAAGCAAGACCGATGAAAGCCCAGACGATAAACCAGCTGTGATCGACCATGAAGCCATACCCCAGATACCCACACCGAACACAAAGCCATAACTCACTAAGTAGCGCCAAGCGACATTAGGTCTCGCTACAAAAAATATCACCGGAATCACCGCTAGCGAAAAACGCGCGGCGGTTGCCAACAACGGATGAACATTAGTCACACCCATTTTGATCATCGAGAAGTTGAATCCCCAAATCGCCATGACGAATACCGCTAACAACAAATCATTTCTTTTCATACTGACCCCTCCTTTGTTTCGAATGAGTATCCCTTGAACAATAAAACCAGTACAGATACAATTTTTACAATAAAAACCAGTACAGTTAATAGCGGTCGTGACAATGAGTATCTACAGAAAGCTAGCCAATCAGTTTATCGATGAGATAGAAACAGGCAAAAGACCGGAAGGCGGACGCATGCCTTCGCTACGTCAATTGGCCAAGCAACAAGCCATCAGCATGTCGACCGTGGTGAGCTGTTACCAAGAACTGGAATCACAAGGCTGGATACATTCTCGACCGCAAGCGGGGTATTTTGTCTCGCCTCACAAGCCGTCTCACTCAACGCCTGAGTGGGCACAGTTTGAAAGTAAGGTATCTAGCGTTAAGCAAACCTCTTCGACCTACAACTCAATCAACGGACCTTTAGGGGGTTCGAGCACCACCAATGATGAACAGTCGATCGTTGAATTAGAACGAAGTTTTCGTCGCGCTATTAAACGGATGGGCAGCAGGCTCAACCACTACCCAGATACACAAGGTGAGCCGATGTTGCGACAGGCATTATCCACTCACTTTGCCAAGCTCGATGTGCACTTTTCACCTGAAGAAATGGTGATCACCGCTGGCTGTATGTCAGCGATTAAGGCCGCTCTTGAATCGTGTACCAAAGAAGGCGACACCATTGCGATTAGCTCTCCTTGTTTCAATGGTATTCTAGAGTTGCTCGGAAAGATGTCACGTCAGATCATAGAAATCCCATCGCTCGATGATGGTGTCGACTTGCAACAGCTGGAAGCGCATTTGAAGAACAAGCGAGTCGATGCCGCGATCTTTTGTACTTCTCATATGAACCCTCAGGGAATCAATATGTCGGCAAGTCAAAAACAGAAGCTTGCCGAATTAGCGAATCAATATCGAGTCCCGATCATTGAAGATGATGTGTATCTTGAACTGTCTTACTCCTCACACACACCACTCCCAGCGAAGTACTACGACAAAGGCGGCTATGTCTTATGGTGTGGATCAGTATCGAAAAGTTTGTCACCGAGTTACCGTTTGGGGTGGTGTTTGCCGGGGAGGTTTATCAACGAGTACAAGGCTCAGTTCTCTGCTGCGAGCTACGGAGTTGCCCTGCCTACTCAACTTGCGGTTGCTGACTTTATTGAATCTGGCCAATACGCTAAGCACGTGAGGAGAAGATGCTCTCAGATCTTGTCTTTGCGCCAACAATACCTAAGTTATTTGGCTCAGCACCTTCCTCAAGATGTGAAGATAAGTAACCCACAAGGTGGCATGGTGCTTTGGCTGCAAATCCCAAACTTGAACCAAGTAACCTTTGCTCGGGCAATTGCCGACCAGAACATTGATATTAGGCTTGGACACCTGTTCAGCACTCTCGACCTTTACAGTAACTGCTTACGCATCAATATTGGGTATTCGTTAGAGGGTGAAACTAAGCAGCAATTGGATGCCTTAATTGAGCTTATCCACATTCACAGCTAATAGCTAACAGCTAACAGCTAACAGCTAACAGCTAACAGCTAACAGCCTTTCAAAATCCGCTTTTTTAAAAGCCTTCGAATGCCGAATTTTAATAGCCTTTTGTCATAAAAAAGAGGGCTATTATTCCTATCTTGATTCGGTTAAAGCCCCGAACCGTAAGGAAACCCACTCGCCTCAAAACCCTTAAATGCTGAGTTTGCAAGCACCCGCAAATTTATGCAACTTGGCTAATGACACATCACTTTTTATCGTCAATATACAGCCGTCAGCGCTGGCGTTTTCCTGTATTTGAAGAGAACTATTATGAGTGATAAAACAAAAAACAAACCACTACCTTCCTTTATCGAAGAACGCTTGAACTTCTATATTCAAGACCTGATTACCCAGAATCAAAGCCAAAAGCATTTGGTATTGGGTAAACGCCCCCAGCGCAGTGCCGTTGTGATGCAGAGCAATGATTACCTAGCGCTGTCACACAACAAACAGATCCAACAAGCCCATCAAGCGGCGATCTGTGAGCACGATGACAACGTGGTGATGTCTGCCATTTTCTTACAAGATGAGCAGTCTAAACCCGCATTTGAAACAGAACTCGCTAACTATGTCGGAATGGAGAGCTGTATGCTTTCTCAATCAGGCTGGGCGGCCAATATTGGGCTATTGCAAACCATCTGCCCACCGGAGACACCTGTGTATATTGATTTCCTTGCACACATGTCGCTATGGGAAGGAATCCGCGCTGCCGGCGCAGTTGCCCACCCGTTTATGCATAACAATATGAATCACCTACGCAAACAGTTAGAACGCCACGGCTCAGGCGTCATTGTTGTCGACTCGGTTTACAGCACAATCGGCACCATTGCCCCACTGCGCGACATCTACGAAATGGCGCAAGAGTTTGATTGTGCGGTCGTCGTTGATGAATCCCATTCACTGGGTACACATGGAGAGAATGGTGCAGGCTTAGTGCAAGCATTGGGGCTCACCAACCAAGTCGACTTCATCACCGTTAGCTTGGCAAAAACCTTTGCTTATCGCGCTGGGGCAATCCTTGGCCCTAAACAACTGTCTAGAACCTTGCCGTTTGTGGCGTACCCTGCGATTTTTAGCTCAACAGTGTTACCACAAGAAGTGGTTCGTTTAGAGAAAACGTTAGAGGTGATCAAAGGTGCGGAAGGCAAACGAGAAGCCTTATTCAATCGGGCAAAATCGCTAACTACGGGGCTAAAACGAATTGGCTTTAACATCCGCAGTGAGTCTCAAATTGTAGCGTTAGAGTGCGGCAATGAGAGAAACACTGAACGTGTGCGTGACTTCCTAGAACAGCGCGATGTGTTCGGTGCGGTATTCTGCCGCCCTGCGACTGGCAAGAACAAAAACATCATCCGTTTTTCAGTGAATGCCGACATGACGCCAAAAGACATTGACCATGTGCTCACGGTTTGTCACGAAGCGTACCATCACCCCGAGTTAGAGTTCGTGTAACCTTTTTCGAACCATATTTATAACCAACACTAACGGCAGGACTGAATGGACGCTATCATGTCGCGATACAAAAAGAGCCCAGCAATTCGCTGAGCTCTTTCTTGTATTTATGTCTACCCAATTACCGTGAACTTCAGACTATGACATCCACTAAATCCAGTGAGCAATTTTATCGAACAGTCGGTTTTTGTCCGCCGGTTTAACAATAAAGTCCGACATTCCTGACGATTCCATCTTTTCCAAGGTAACGGGAGAACTGTCACCCGTGTGAGCAATAATCGGCACCGAAGAGTATTCTTTGTCGGCACTTCGAATACGGCGAGAAGCTTCAACACCGTCCATGATTGGCATTTCAATATCCATTAGGATCAAGTCGATGTCGTCGGTATCAAGCGCATCTAAGGCTTGTTGACCGTCTTCTTTCTGCACAACATCAAAGCCCTGTTTTTCCAATAACATTGCAGTAAATCGGCGTAGAGACTCGTTGTCATCGACCACCATAATGGTACGTTTAGTTGTGGCCTCTAGCGGTTTTACTGCAACCGATGGCATCACATAGTTGGAGTCAAACAGTAAACGATCAATGGTCGCTTTGGTATTCAGTAGCCAAACTTGTGTTTCTACCCAAATAGGCTCGAAAGAGATGTTACGCACACGCTTGATAGGATGACGCTCATACAAGTAAATGATTCGCGCCTCAGTGAACGAAAGTAACGATTCAATCCTATCGAGGCAATTTGCTCTTAAATCCAAGCTCTCCATATCAGCGAAAATCAAGTCGAACTCAAATTGATATTCCTTATTCTGAAGCGCTGACGCCACATCCAAAATCTCGAGGTCAAAGCCCATAAAGCGAGATATTTCAGTCATTTTGCTGGAAAGCACTGTCTGATCACTGATCATCAATACCGTCTTGAGTTTAGTCAGTTCGCTCTTGATTTCCTGCACCGAATTGGAAGTCAAAGATGGGAAAATCATCGTGAACTGTGTCCATTGATCCACTTCAGACTGACATTTAATTTCACCACCAAACGAGCGCATGACCTTCTGACAAAATGGCAAACCTAAACCGTAATTACCCGACCTGCCTGTCGTGTAAAAGTCTTGGAAAATACGACGAATAATATCGTTCGTTATACCAGAGCCGTTGTCCGTCACCATAATTTGGTTCGTCACTTCATCACTGAACATGGTGACATGAATATGAAAATCTTCAGGGCTACGATGATGGAACGCATTCTTGAACAGGTTATACATGACGTATTTCAGCAAGGTGTCGCTGCCCAAGAACTCAAAGTTGCTCTGCACATCCAAGGAGATTGCTGACTTATCAGCAGAGCGCTTGTAATTGAAGCTGTCTATTGCATCCTCAACCACAGCTTGCGCTGAATGCTTCTTAAACGTAGAGCGAGAGACTCGGTTTTCATCAATTGAAGTCAGTAACAGATCTATCGTTTCGTTACCGGAATGAATGATCTCCATCGCTTCATCGCCCACTTCACGCAACTGAATCACTTCCTCATTACTTAACGCATATTGCCCTTTTTGATCGCCACTTTTAGGGTTAGGCAATATAGACTGCATAACATCAATAGAGGTGAGTAAACCGCTTAGAGGGTTTCGCATCTCATGGGCGATACCTGCACCAAAAGACTTCGCCAATGACACCTTGTTTTCATGTTCCACCTGATTGCGGAAGTAGAACAAGTTGCCGAATAAGTAGATAAACAAAAAGATTGGCACATGTGTCCAATCCATTGTGAGTTCGAGGTAGAAGCCTTGTGCAATCCAAGCGCACAAGGTAGCAATCCCAATACCGGCAAAGGTTTGTGCAAACATCACTCTCGTCACGTGCACCAATAAAATATGGAGGAAAATAGCCGACATGAATGACATAACCCAAACGTTGGACCAATTATTCATTAGCAGCATGTAGAAGAAGAAACCTGGCAAACAGATAGTTACGGCAACTTGATAATAAGCCGGAAGGTATTTTCGCCATTCAAATGGGACGCGATTGCGAAATATAATGCCAAAGAACAATACTGAGCAAAACAGGCGAAGCGCTAAGTTTTCGTAGGGTTGCGGGAACAAAAATTCCCACACAATGTAGTAAATTGGAAAACCGACAAAGCCCATCCAACCCACGAGGGTTAGATTCGGTTCTGCGTACTGGTAAACTTTACGAATCGCGTTCATACGAAATACTTTGTTCTCTAAGCCCTGACGTTTATTAATTCTATGATTTGGTTTTTATACTTATATTTTGGCGCCGATTATATTACACATCACGTCCGAGCAGTGAGGTTTCAATCAAATATGTACCAACGCATTTATTTTTATTATTAAGCGTAGATGAATGATGCAGCCTGCTGACACTTAAATTTAAGTACGAGAGCTTGGTTCAAGCGATGGCCATGCACGGTGTTCCTTTGATAACGGTGTTCAGCTTACCGCTATGTCACTGTTACTCGATGCATTTTTCTTGGAGTATCGCCGTAATCAATCACTGCATAATGTTGAGTGACCCTGTTGTCCCATATCGCCATCGTTCCCTTCAGCCACTTGAAACGCACCTGAAACTCGGGGCGTCTCGCAATTTCAAACAGTTGGCTGAGTAAAACATCACTCTCTTGACGAGGCAACTCGTTGATATAACGCGTAAACTGCTCATTGATATAGAGCGTTTCTTTACCCGTTTCAGGATGAACTTGGACAACAGAGTGAACCACTGGCGGATTATCCTGTGCTGTTTTAATCAAGGATTTGTGCCAATCGAGCTCAATGGCTTCTGATTCTATACCTTCAAAGGCCACCAACGAATGAGTCGCCGATAAGCCCCTCAGCTTTGCTTTCATATTTTCATCCAATGAATCAAACACAGCGGTCATCGAACACCAAATCGTGTCACCACCGACGCTTGGAATATGTTGAGCATGCAACAGGGAAGCTTTCGACGGCAAGCTGCGCCACGTTAAATCGGTATGCCAATAACTTTCCATTGGCGCATTGCCTCAGGTTGTTTCAATAACACTCACCTGGGGCGCACTTTCCACACGAGGGAAGAAAGGATGTGCAGGTTCTAACGTTCCAAAACGATCTGCAATCATCAAGTGTTGTTCTGGAGACAAAGTCTGCCCGTCGAGAAAGATCACTTGATAGGTTAGAAGCGCTTGATACACCTTATCGAGTTCATCAACACTGCATGTAGAAAGCTCTAATTCGTGGATACGAGCTCCGATGTGAGGAGTAATGGGTTCTATTTTCAACATACTTTCGCTTATTGGTGGTATTAGGGGCGGATCTGGCTACTAGGCTAATCTGGCTACTAACAGTAAACCGGGCAAATGCAGATTTTCTTTCCCACTTGAAATAGAAAATAGCCTCTCCGAAACAAAAAAAGAGCCCCTAAGCTGGAGCTCTTTTCGTTTTTTGATACTTCCTGTATCCATAGACAAGTCCAATCTGTAGTACTTTCACTGAAAGCCAGATCATCGATATCTCCAGTTGTGTATCACCAATAAATCTAGCATACAATCTTCAGACTGTTCTGCGACACAACCTAGATAATCAACTCTAGTGCCAAACCATCTCACTTCTAAGCGCTGTGACAGCAAGGTCAACATTAACAATGCTGATGTGGAATAAGTACTATTAATTGTACTTATACAGTGTTGGATCTTATCGTAGTCAGAACAATGCAAATCGACCAACGCAAACGGCACTACGCATAGCGTGAGCACGAAGAAAGGAATAAAGAATGACTTCCATTACCGACCTAGACTTCCTACTAAGATCCATGTCACCAGAATTAATCGACGGGAACTATGTTTTTTGCACTGTCGACGGAGCGTTAGCAGACTATGTTCAGCTCAACCCAATCTCGACTTTTCGTGAGAAAGAAGGTTTAACGCTGGTTCTGGAAGAAGACGTTGCGACCAAAGCTCAGCTAAACTTCGACGCTGTGTTTAGCCTGATCACTTTATCGGTACATTCGAGCCTTGAAGCGGTTGGGTTGACGGCTGCGTTTGCGACAAAGCTTGGCTCTTACGGCATTAGCGCTAACGTTGTTGCAGGCTACTATCACGACCACATCTTCGTTCAAAAAGACAAAGCAGAAGCTGCAATAAGTGCGCTGAAAGAGTTTTCAGAAACTGATTAATTAAGTGTTCGATGACTCACAAATACAAAAAAAGCGACGTAATCTACGTCGCTTTGACTTATTGCTTGCCGCTCACTCACTGATCAGGCATCAGCGAGTAAAACAGTTAAGCAAGCTTAAAAGTGGCCACTTTGTCGCTTAAACCCGCGGCTTGGCTTTTAAGTTCGTTTGACTCAGTTAAGCTGTCCTGTGCGCCCACAACCAAGTGGTCAGTAACATCTTTAATGGTCGTAATGTTTTGGGTAATTTCACCCGTCACGTGTGTTTGCTCTTCAGCAGCCGTCGCGATTTGAGTCGCCATGTCACTGATCAAAGCCACCGCCGAGTTGATCTCTTCAAGCGCATGCGAAGCTCTGTCGGCATCTTCTACTGAATGTATCGCCAGTTTAGAACTGCTTTCCATCAGCTCAACCGCTTGCGCTGTCGTGCGTTGCAGGATATCAATCGTTGATTTGATCTCTTCCGTTGAAGAATGAGTGCGCTGTGAAAGTACACGTACTTCATCAGCAACCACAGCAAAGCCACGACCTTGTTCACCAGCACGAGCCGCCTCAATTGCAGCATTCAAAGCAAGCAAGTTGGTTTGCTCTGCAATGCCTTGAATCGTTGCAAGTACGGTCGAGATCTCTTGAGCATGCTTGTTGAGCTCACTGATCACGTTACCCGCTTCGTTCACTTCATTGGCTAGGTTATTGATTGAACCTTTGGTATCCACAACCAGAGCGTGACCGCTGTTAGTGCTTGTCGCTGAATCTTGCGCCGCTTTTGCTGTTTGCTCAGCATGCGATGCAATCTCTTGCGTGGCGCTTGCCATTTCAGTTACGGCCGTCGCGACCATGGTGATTTCTTGCTGCTGATGATTAAGCTCATCCACCGAACGGTTCGCTCGCTGAGCACTTTGCTCTGACTGGTTGTTTAGCTGTTCTGACTGACCACGGATATGGCCAATCAACTGCTGCAAGCTTCCAACAAAGGTATTGAAGTTATGAGCCAACTCACCCACTTCATCTTGGTTTTCAACATGAATACGTTGAGTTAAATCACCGCTACCATTCGCGATTTGCGCCAGTGCTTGAGATACGTGGTTCAACGGGCGGAAGAGAATCGTACACAGCAGGTTAAACAGTATGGTACATACGATCACCACAAGTAGCGTCACCAACACTTGACCAATCACAGCATCAAATAGTGGCGCAACCAATGAATCATGGTTAACAACACTCACTGTAATCAGGCTCGTTCCATCAATCGCACGTGCGTATAGAACATAGTCGCTGCCGTTCAACTCGATAGAAGTGTCTTTACCGCTAGTCAGCGCCTTTTGTACATCCGCAAAATCTAACCCAAGTGAGCTGATATTTTTGTTCAGTAACTTGGTGTCAGGGTGCGTATAAACTGTACCTTTATTGGTCGCTATGAACATGTAACCTTCACCCGGAAGAATCACTTGCTCTAGGCTATTAAGAATATCGGTAATTTCAACATCCGCGCCTAACACAACCTGTTGACCATGTAATTGCATAGCAGTACCCAGCGACACAACATTCGCCCCAGTTGCAGCTGCAACCGTTGGATTATCCATGAACACCTTACTAGGGTTTGCTACCGCGTTGGTGTACCAACCCCATAGACGTGGGTCATCATTGCCCGGCGGAAGTACTACCCCATTCGCGTTCTTTTGAGAACCGTCAGGGAATGCCAAGAAGACATTATCAAAAGAGGCAGAATCACGAACCTGTTTTAGGTGAGTCACCAAGCTTTCTTGTTTGGATTCTTTCGAAAGAGAAGTAAGCGCACGCTCTTTGGATAAGATCCAATCCGATACATATTGATTGTAAGAAGCCGATGCGCCTTCTAAACGCTGTTCAACTTCTGTATCCAACCTTTGCAGTGAAGCACGAAAAGACAATGCCTCGACCAAAATCCCCCCCAGGATAATGGCCATACTGGCTGAAATCGCCAGTTTATTTTTAAGCGAGAGTTTCTTGAACATAGGAAACCTATAATTTGGAAGTAAAAAACCGTGGCGAACAAATTGGTTGCCAAAGAGGTTTGCAAGCGGGATATATTTTACGCTTTAAAATAAATTAAGAAACCGATGAGGAGCTGAAATATTGATATATGTGAGTAAGTGCACGCATCGTAACCCATTGATTTAGAGAATGGTAAACTCTAAATTTTGAATTAATGTGCTAAAAAAGGTCAGCTGATAAGTGTCTCTGTTTGAGAGTAATAACGGCACAGATCGCGCTATACCGTTAGCTCATTAGGAAGGTATTTAAATATGTTGAACGTCTGAATAGAAACAGGTTGCGGACTAAATAGTCAAAGTTGCTCAACCAAAGTCCAACGTTAACAGCAATCGTGTCTCGTCAGATGAAGTGACTGGTGAACGATGCACAAGGCCTGCATTTTCGTTGCCACTCCAGCGCTCCCCTTTTAGTAATGCCACATCACCACTCGAAAGTTGTTGGATATCTGACTCATGATTGTACAAGCCGGACGCTGAATCTGGCTGTCCGTTAGCCCCTCGCCCTAGCTTAGAACGGTCGACTAAGTCGTTTGGCAACCATTGAGTCGCAACACCATGATAAGTTGTCACCAAGCGGCAAGGCACTTGATCAAAATGGAAACGTGGGCACATCGCTTTATTCAGAACGGCTAAACGCAATCCGACTTCTTCAAGCTCGAACAAACAACAAAACATATCCACGAGCTCTGCCATGTTTTCTAATAGCGCTTTAGAGGCGGTGCCATCGGTAGCAAATTCCAACTTATCGAAAGCATTATCAGGTGACACGCTAACAGACTTACTAAAGTTTGGATTCGAGGCGATAAATTCACTGATTGCCGTCGTTAAGCCTTCATCAAACTGTCGCTGCCATACCGCCATATTAATATCACTCTGGTAGATATCCGCTAATACCGTTGGCTGCTCAGAAGCACTAAAGCTTGGCTTGTGATTCGCCTGATCCTGGATAGTCACAACTGAACTAATGTTGAGTGGCTGGTTGCTATTGGTTGCCAAAGGCTTGGTTAACACGGCATTCATTACGTCGTCTCCTTGATACATGCTCATCGCTTCCCTCCTACCAACATAATAACTATTCTAAGTAAGAGTGACTTTTTAGTTATGTTATAACATAACTAAAAATAAACAAGTCACTTAGTCGATCATGATTCCAGTAATACAGCGACGCCCTTCTTTGCCTGCGGTAATTTTTCGAATGCTGAACTAAGCTTCTATCAATCACTCTTTCCAAAAAGTCATTTTAAAAACGCACGACTCAAGAACGTAAATATGTGAATTCATCAATCTGGTGACAACTTATGAAAAAACTAATCTCTACATTCGGCCTCCTATGCACCGTTATCTCCGCTCAATCTTTCGCGGAATCGGGCTACACATTAGATCCGAAGTTATCGAACATCACATTCGCGACCATTAAGAAGCAGTTTGTTGTCGAACCCGCATCCATCAAGCCTATGTCTGGAGGGCTTACCGAAGAGGGTCAGTTTTCAATAGTATTGGACTTGAAAAGCGTGAGCACCGGTGTCGCTATCCGTGACCAGAGACTCAATAAACTCTACTTCGAATCAATGAATTTTCCTGAAGTGAAGATCTCAGGAAAGGTTGAACCGTCGATGCTATCCGGTGACCCCAAAAGAGCAACAATAGCAGCGGAAGTTACCTTACACGGCGTAACAAAAACGATCGATTTCCCAGTTGTGGTGGTTCCATCCTCAGGGCTTGTCATGGTTAGCTCAGCCTCGACAATCATCGTCAACGGCGCTGATTTTGGGATATCGACAGAGAATCTAAACAAACTTTCTGCGACCGTGGGTGGATTAGCGATTTCCGACAAAATCCCTTTAAGCTTTAACCTACTTTTCGACCAATAATGGACTTATAACTCTTCCTTTCTATTCTGCCTCATTTCACATTCATCAATCGTTTGAGAGCGGTGAATGTGAGTGAGAGTAAACAACAATGCAATAAACTCGTCTGCTTCGGAATTAGGTTTGAATAAACTCAACCAAAACGTCCACTCAATTTCCCCAAGTCTGTCGTATAAACATCCTTCACAAAGTACCAAGTTGAGCATTAGATAGGCTCAGAGATGTCGTTGATGTCACATGTCGTTACACAGCATGGCGCCTTAAGGCTTTACATCTTGGGCGAGGTAAACAACAATCCCTGAGAATAAATCCATAACATAATGTATTTAGAAATTATGAGTAGTACAGAAAACAAAAAATCGAGTCCTCTTTTCGAAGTCGTGTTTAACGTCTTTCTCCCTTCGTTCATCTTAATGAAGTTCAGTGGAGAGGAGCACCTTGGAACAGGCTTAGCATTGCTCGTCGCCCTTGCGTTTCCAATTGCTTACGGTGGCATGGAGTTAATCCGCAATAAGAAGTTCAACTTCATCGCGGCGCTTGGCTTCGTCAGCGTGCTATTAACGGGCGGTATTGGTTTCTTCGAACTAGACACTCGCTGGTTAGCACTAAAAGAAGCATTAATCCCTGGTTTAATTGGTTTAGCGGTTCTTGGCTCAACCTTCACCCGCTACCCGTTTATCCAAAAAGTTATCTTCACACCGGCTCTGTTAAACATCTCTCTTATTGAAGAACGCCTAAAGCAGTTCGGTAACCAAGCAAAGTTTGATCGTTGCCTGATGACATCGAACTACCTATTCGCGAGTACCTTCGCTTTCTCTTCTGCGATGAACTACTTCCTTGCGACTTGGATTGTGACTAGCCCAGCAGGCACGGTAGCCTTCAATGAAGAGCTAGGTAAGTTGACACTATACAGTTACCCTGCAATCGCTATCCCAAGCCTTCTAATGATGCTTGGTATCTTCTACTACATCTGGCGCCAAGTTCGCGACATGACTTCGCTAGAAACAGAACAAATCTTTATTACTAAGTAGTTCTCGTTACGTTAGCTTTAAATACAGAACAACTTCAAATACTAGATTATTGAAACGCTATAAAGCCCAGCACTGTCGCTGGGCTTTATAGTTTTTGTTGTCTAATTCATGAAATCGATCGGCGTTCTTTTAATTGATACTCTCAATCAACCAAGACATTCACAGTCACTTATCTCTCGTGAACTCAACTAACTCGCTTTAAATCCATAATAATCAATGAATTCCATTGATTGAGCCGACAGATACTTTTATAGTCAATTCTGTTGGTTACTTTACAAAGCTCTACCCAACCACTGACAATATTTCAGTTGCCGTTGATAAGATCGCATAAGCTAGGTGCTAAAGGTAGACGCCAGCCGTACTCAATAAGGGATATAGATTATGAACAAATCTCAATTAGTTGAACACATTGCGACTTCTGCAGACATCTCAAAAGACCAAGCAGGCACGGCGCTCAATGCGCTTGTGGAAGGTATCTCTACTTCGCTTGCTAACGGTGATGATGTATCGATCCTTGGATTTGGTAGCTTTAAAGTTAACTCTCGTGCCGCTCGAACTGGTCGCAACCCGCGTACCGGAGAAGAGATTCAAATTGCAGCGTCAAAGACGCCAGCATTTAAAGCAGGTAAAGCACTGAAAGAGACGTGCAACCTGTAATACAAAAAATACAAGGAAGGTTACGATGACGACTAAGGAAAAAGCGAAAACGAGCCGAAGCAAAAAAGCAGGTAAGTCGACTAAAGCGCAAGCTGAAACGCCTAAGACTCGTCAACGCATTGAAGAGCTTCTCGAAGAGCGTGAATTGGCCAAACTGTTAGAGCTATAGTTTATGTAAGAACTAAAGTTTAGGTTTGAGCAAAGTGATAGTTTGTTATCGTTCTAATGCCACTGCAGATTTGTAGTGGCATTTTTGGTTTAAGAAACAGATTCCTAAAACAAATACCAATCGCTACCTACGTCTTCTCTCCACTAAGACACAAACACATCTGCCCAAAATATGAACACTAAGTAACTGATTAGGTTACATAGCTATACATATCCATACTTACCCAAATCGCCTTTTTCACTATCATCATTTTCTTGTTATTGGTGAGATTATTGGAAGGGTTCGTGACACGACTGTGTTCGAGCAATCCTTCTTCTTTGAGGTGATTATGAATGTCGTTCGCATGGGGATTGAAGCAAATACCCATAAAAATAAGGGTAAGTACAAAGCGATACTTAAGTTTACTATTCGAGCCCTGTTTTATTATTCAGCTACTCGAAAAATGAGTGATAATTTCAACTCTGAAGAGAGAAAGTTGTTATTTATAAAGCAACCCAACTTCCTTTCTAAATTTGTCACTCCCTACTTATGCACTGGCTTTAGCAATAAAGAAAAGATTGATATCTTATCCAAACACTACGACTGGTTTGAAAACACCTTTGCAAGAGAAGCTAGACACCAAATCTATAATGAAAGGCTCAATCTTTTAAAACTTGAGATAGATGACAACGTTTATCTGGTTAATCTCAGCTTCGAAAGAAACGCGAGAAAAGAAGGTGAACTGACAATTTCATTGACCAACTCTCAACTCGAAAAAATGTATACCATCTCGTTCACGGTTTTCGACAACAGCTTCTACATCGGCGGTATTCAAGGCGGGGCCAATGACAATGGATTTAGCCGCACATTCACAAAAGCTTTCTACGGTTTAAGACCTAAATCCTTCATGGTAGAAACACTAAGACTGTTAGCCATTAACTTAGGTATCAACAATATCTATGCGGTAAAAGAGTCTGGCCATGTGTCGAACTCATTACGCTACGGCAAGAAAAACAAAGACATCAGCCTTAAGTACGATAGTTTGTGGGAGGAGCACGATGGACAGGTGCATAACGACTATTTTTATCGTCTACCGACAAATCCAAACAAGAAAGATCTTGAGGCTCTAAAACGCCAAAAGCGCAAGTTGTATCGCGAGCGTTATGCCTGGCTAGATCAGTATGAACAAGATCTAAAGAACGAAATGCGCCGTCATGCCCGTATATCTTATGACGCACCTGTCTAGCTAACAGCGGAAAACAGTTTTTTACTTTGACTGAACCTGACACTAGGCTGCTAAAATACCCTTTAAAAATAAGCTCAGCCTCGCAATAGCGAGGCTTTTGAATTAGTAACCAAAGCTAGCTTGTTCGTAATGTAGACACTCGTCAGAACCCGCTAACCACTTGCTCTATTGCGATTTAAAATCGAGCCACTCCTTTTCTTAGCTCATTCAAGCTGAGTACACTTTGTTCATACTGTTTTTTACTGTCTTCCATGAGATCGTGAGAAGCTTCAGCTTTACTGTGTATAGAAAGAATATTCTGGTTAATCTCTTCAGAGACATTAACTTGTTCTTCAATAGCGACCGCGATTTGGTTATTCCTATCAACCACTCCTTGAACCTTTTCACTCAATAATGTGAGGCTTTCTAGAGTCGATTGAATCGTCGTTTGAGTGCGTTTCGCTTTTTCCGTCCCGTTGTTAACAGCCGTTACTGACTGACCACTGCCTGTGCATAGCTTTTCAATAACCGCTTGAATCTCTGTTGTTGCTTCTTGAGTTTTCTGAGCAAGCACTCTTACTTCATCTGCCACGACCGAGAAGCCTCTTCCTGAATCACCAGCTCGTGCGGCTTCTATCGCTGCATTCAGTGCTAATAGATTGGTTTGGTCAGCAATCGCGTTGATCATCTCGATGACGGAGCTTATTTGTTGCGTCTCCCTCTCTACAGACAGCGATATTGTCGATATGTTATCTAATTCATTGGTGAGCTCGACAAAGTTTTCTTCGACTTGGTTTAGCTCGTTTTGACAAGATAAGAGCTCTTGCTGGGTGCTAAACGTAGAATCGAGGGTTCCTTGCGCATTTTGAGAAATTTCACTTGAAGCCGCTTGCATCTCGTTGATGGCAGTCGCAGCCATATCAATTTCTGTTTTCTGATTTTCAAGGTTTTCAGACACCGTGGCGTTCGATTCAGCAGTTTTATTCGCCTGTTTCAGGGTCATTTCACATGAATCACTCACCGAAATTCGAATTCTGCCTAATAATGCTTTTGCATACTGTTTCCGAACCTTCATTCCCAGCGCAATTTCGGAGAGATCGTCCACCTTGCCAAAGTAAATATGTTCCATTAAAGGGTTGTTGAACTCTTCTTTTGCTATTTTACAAATATTCTCCAAGCGACGAGTCAAAATATAAATCGATACCGAACTACCCATAAAGAGTAATAAGAATATTTGCGGTACCGTTACGAATTGATTAAGGTGAAGCGCGTAGGCTAACCCGATTAGCAATATTGAAATGAATGTCTGACGTTGCCAAAGTCTCGTTTTCGGTAACATGAGCTTGAATGGTGTTTTTCCGTTATTTAAGGTTCCATACGCTTTTTCTGCACGTTCAACATATTCTCTTTTCGGCTTAAACCGGACAGATTGGTACTCAACAATCTCATTATCTTCTTTTAACGGAGAAGCAAAAGCATCAACCCAGTAATAGCCACCACCTTTCCGTTGGTTTTTCACCATACCCATCCAGTTACTACCTGACTGAATATGGCCCCATAGGTCCTTAAACGCGGCTTTAGGCATATCCCTGTGACGAACTACATTGTGATACTCACCTACTAGTTCTCCTTCTTGATAGCCTGCTACTTCATTAAAATGGGGGCTTGCATACTTGATTTTACTGGAAGGGTCTGTAACTGAAATTAGATTGTACGACTCCGGATAATCATACTCTTGCTCTGCCATAATATTTCCCTATTTAAACTAAATAACAATCAACTTGTTGTGTGGACCATCCATGCCACACCATGATGAAAACGAAGACACTTGATCCTTCTCTCATTCAAAAATCAAACATTAGTCATTGATTCAAAAAGATTTTTACTTAAGTAAAATGTACATCAGATCTACCATGTGGTTGACTAAACAAATCCAACATCACGCCAACAACATAAATGCAGCAAATTTCATATCAACATCTAATAAGATTAGCTTATGAAAAGTAAAATGGGAGCAATAGTCATTACAATAAACAGGGTTATAGCGCATTTATCCAAGAACACCTTTACACTCAAAGTTTATAACCAAAAACTAATGCACCTATATAATTAAGTCCTGATATTTCGTTAAAATAAAAATATTCCCTTGTAAGTAAACTCGCTATTATCACATTCTCTAACCAATTACCTTCCAGATTCAGAAAAAAAAGTTCTTCATACCTTCACAATAATTGGTTCGCATTTTGCTAATAATTGAAGATTTCTAAGATAACAAAATATAAATTACAATATGGTATGTTCTCAGGTTTGATTATGATTAAGGGTTATAAAGACACGTGATTTATACGAGAAAATATTCTTTCGCTTTCCTTGATAATGATCGAAACCTGTCCTTTAATATGCATCTGCAACCATATTATATTTAAGGAAACTTATGAATGTATTAGACAAGGATTGCTTATTACAGTTAGTCATTGATAACTTTCAAGAAGATGTCGCAAAATCCGTTGATTTCAACACTGGAGAAGTTGGTATTAAGTATACCTGCCTTGAACATAACCTTAATTTTTGCATGGACTTATCTGTGGTCGAAAAGATATATTCGACAAGATAAGACCCCAACAATCTGATCTCGTTAAGCAATATTATCTTTGAAGTTGATAATTCTAAATGAGTTGTAAATTTCAAAGATAATAACTTTACCGATATTCAACGTACTGCTTTGGCTACGTTATTAATAAACCAATACATTGACGTAAACATTTTAGATCCCTTAAAGCCCTCACCTACCCCGACCTAGCTGTATCTGACAGAACAACCTCCTTCCAAAAACGGAATTTTAGCTTACTAGCTTAACGCCGATAACGCGTTGACGGTTACGTTTGAGAAGCGCATGATTTTATTTCGAGCAGAATAGTTGTCTAGCGTGTTAGCCGTGTAATCGCCCCATAACTCGTTCTGTGCAACGTACTCAATTGAATGGTAGGTCACATGAATAAAGTAATTATGTTAGTAATGGGGCTGCTTTTTACCAGTCGATTGTTTGCCAGTATTGTGCCGCATGTTGGTCAACTTGAACATGATGCGCCTATTCTCCTTCGCTCGGCATTGATTGTGGGTGTTGCGGCTTACGCGGTTTGGAGTGCATTCAAATACTTCAAAAAGACCAAGGCCTCCGGTTCAAATCAACTGTAACGGCGACAGTCCAAAAGCTTTTGAATATGCTTCTAATTTCGATTACTGATCTGCGAAATAATCGACCAAGATTTTACGCCACTTTCGTGACTCGCGAATCTTCAACAGTGCGCGGTTAATCTCTTCTTCGTACACGTTATTTTCAGTGATGATAAAGCCATAATTCTGCTTTTCTAGCTGATACGGCAACACTTCCAGATCTTCAAACTGCCCGCTTATTCTGCCATTACCAATCATATATTTGAGAACCACATCATCAGCGACAATCGCTTCGACTTCACCGTCCTCTAAAGCCGCCAGAAGCCTTGGCATATCGACATAACTCTTGTGTCGGATACCGAAGCTTGTGAGCATCAAAGAAGACGTCGTTGCTACCTTGGCACCCACCTCCACATTCGTAAGATCATTCACACCTTCAATATGTGAAGATCCTTGGCTGAGAGTCAGTTTACTGGCTAAAACAGCGGTAATACTGGCGATAAACAGCATACTAAACACACCAATGAACACCGTGGCAATTCGTCCAGTTAGGCTCTTAAATTCAAAGTAATTGAAAGGGCCTCGCGTGATAAAAAGTAAGCCCATGATAAAGCTTTCCAACAAACGCCCCGTTCGGCTTTTCATCGAATAAAGCTTTTCATTCTCGCCATGCTCCAATAGGTAGAAAAACGCGCCAATTACGCCAGAGATAAAAACCACGGCACCAATGATCAACCACAGCGCGGGATTGAAGAAAATGGCATGTAAGGTTTGAAAGTAGCCCTGTTTTTTAACGGCAATAGCGAGATGAGTTTCGTAAAAAGAGTGAGAAAAGTCAGCAAATAACTCTCGCTCTGGGGTGATTGAAATACAAGATACACCGACATCAATTTGCTCGGTTTCAATCGAATTGAGTAAGTCATCTAAGCGATGGGTCTCTAGCGTGTACTCAACGTCCATCTCTTTGGCGATCTGCTCCCAGAGCTCGACACTCAGACCACTCCACTCGCCTTCCATAGAGCTGATGACAAAAGGAGGACATGGATAAACACCGACTTTAAGTGGGGCGGAAGAAGCATAGCTACTGAAGAATGGAAAAAGTAAGACGATTGATAAAGCACAATAATGGAGTGTCGATTTGAAGAATTTTGGCATCAGCAGCCCTCCGAGAAAAGGCAGTGATGAATCGAGTGCGGGGAAACTCGCTCTAATGAACGGATTCAAGCGTGCTCAGGAACTAAAAGGTGGATATTGAATTCAAGACTGCCCTGCTAGTTTTATTCGTTATTACATTAACTATAGAAAACCTCTATTTATTGTGCAAAAGAACGGAATCACAAACTAGCACCATGCAGACTGTCGCTCGATAGCTAGTGTGATGACATGAACTGGCTTTGTGCCGACGAACATAACTTTCCGCATTGCGTAATTTGGCTTTCTAGGAAGTAGATATTACGTCTACTTTTGACCCACTGGGCACGAACTTCCAGTTCTTGACCAATCAAAATCGGATGATGAAAACGAGAGGTTAAGCTCACCGTCATCGCTTTGATACTGTTCTGAAATAAACAATGCAGCATCGCGCTGTCATGCAATGTGGTTACTATGCCGCCCTGCATGATGCCATCGTAGCCCTCAGCTTTATCTGTTGGTACAATCTTGGCCCTGGTTTTATATGTAGCTACTGCCTCGTGCTTAGTTAAAGTGTCATGCTCGCCAACAGCTTCAAAACAAATGGCGCTGTCGGTGAAAAAACCTTGGCTACACACTTGGCAACGCCGATGGTTGTGTGGAATGAAAACCTTCATACTGACCTTTTACCCTTAGATTGCTAGAGATTGATATGGCTCGACCAAAAAAACATCGCCAGTTGTGTACCCGTGCGGCTTACTCTTGTTTTAAGCCTAATGGCGTTCCTATGGACGAGCTTCATAAAGAAGAATTGCTATTGGAAGAGCTCGAAGCCCTACGCTTGGCTGATCAAGAAGGACTGAGCCAGCTTGAAGCCGCTGAACAAATGCAGGTGTCTCGCCAAACGTTCGGCAACATCATCAAGCGTGCACGAGCTAAAGTCGCCAAGTGCATCGTCAATGGTCACGCGTTGGTGATTCAAAGCAGTTAATTAACGTGTTAGCCAGAAGTTATTTAACTCAGCGAGAACTCTTGATGCTTAGATCGATACTTATCTTGATGGCTCAGTAATCTGATACAGCTTTCTGCTTTGCCCTTCACACACATCCTTGCAATTGCACTCACGCTCAATATCTAACTGCGCCAATCCTCCACAACTGCCTTTGATTGGCTTGCGCGAAAAAATCACACCTATCGCCATCAATGTAACGACTCCTACAAACCCAAATAGCGTCAACAAAAAAGTCATTTTCGGAACCCTCGAATAGCACCTAGCTGATTAGGCTGTGCCATTAGAATCGAAGCTTGTTTTTTGTGCCCTTTCTCGCCACACGTTTTATTGCTACACCCGCTATTTCTCGGCTCTCGAGCATAATCGAGATCGGTCACTTCCCTTAGATTGTCGAAATCCAAAGTCCCAATTTCTGCCTTACCTGTCGATGCCAAGACTCGAATATCGATATTAAACAAATGCGCCAACATTTTCTTCCCGATATGACGAACCACCACAGATTTCACATCGTAAGAACGGAGGACAGCGATCCATTGCTTCTTTTTATTGCAAGAGGTGTCGGACTCAATCAGAGGAACAATCTGCTTTATTTGTCGTTGTTCATCGACAATCGCGATCTCAGGGGAACGAGCAAAGTGGTTGCCAACATGAAGGTCGCGACAAGGTACTGCGTATAACATAGTAACTTCCTGTTATTGATGATCAGGAGTTCAGCATACGCTCCATTACTGGCATATGCCAATAACCATCATATGAAAAATAAGATTTACTGGATCGACAGGTAAGATCAAAAGCACCCAAACTTGCCGTCATCTTCAGCCTATCTCGACTATCTTTCAAATAACCATATATACTAGGGGGTAGTATTTTATACTGGGGAGGGGTATAGTTTTTTGAACGCAATATTATGAGCTTCACCGACCCTATTACCAGATAAGAGAAGAGTTTCTGAATGAAAGACGTTAAGGGTGTGTTCCGCAACCTAGAGAAAATGCTGCGCAAAGCGAACTGGTTTGAAGATGGTTGGGAAATTTATAACCGTGGCGAGTACCTTCAACTATACAAAGAGAATTGGTTTAACCAGAATCAAGGTGGCGTTCACTTTGAAACCTTTATTGAAGGGCCTCAGGTTAAACAAAAAGCCTTTCCTATCTGCATGCATGCGGAAGAGGACTGCCCTGCCCAATCTGAATTTATACGTCAGTTCAAAGAGTTGGAACAAAGTCGTATTGAGAGTTGGAAAGGATACAAAACTCAAGATAACAGCTACGGTATTTGTCAGCGAACACTGCCTTTGAATTTCAAAAACCTTGAACAGCGTTTGTTTGAAGAATTCAACCGACTACGAGCACTTGAAGCAAGTGTCGATAAGGTTTTAGAGAGACTATAACTCAGACAAGCTATAACTCAGACAAGCTTTAATAGGACAGATTCTAAAATGAAAAAGCAAAAAAGCCCATGTATCGACATGTGTGACTTTTCAAACAGTAAAGGTTGGTGCTTGGGGTGTGGTCGAACTCGAGAAGAGTGTAAGGCTTGGAAAACGATGAAGCCTTACGCCGTTAATGCTTTAAAGAAAGAGCTAGTGAAAAGAAAATCACAAATGAAAGCTCAATAAATCAAATCTTTACTTGATGTAAGAGTCTAGAACTTTAAGCACCACTTCCATATCTTCTTCACGCTGATCCTTGTCATCTTCTAGTACAACATGTTCTAGGAGATGGCCTTTAATCACTTCTCTCATCAAGCCGTTGACCGCACCACGAATGGCCGCTATCTGTTGTAATACGTCCTGACATTGCTGTTCATCATCATCCAGCATTTTCTTTAGGCCATTCACCTGACCTTGTATTTTGCTGACTCGAGCCTTTAGCTTTTTCTGATCTTTGGCTGTGTGCGACATAGCATTTTTACTCACGTGGCTGAATGAAAAGGGATAAAGCGTAATGTAGCACCTTATTTATACTGGGGGGTAGTTTTTAGCACCGTTAACGCTTGTTATCACGGGCTAAGCTCAAGCCAACAACAAAAAGGCCTCTTACAACCGAGATCTTAATCGACTATTCAACGTCACACACTAGTCTGAATAATGTCCAATTGAGCATCAATCAAAGATGTTTATAGGAAAAATGGGGGTAATTAAAAATCAAGAATGACAGCCCGCTTTAAAATGAACAAGCGGACAATTTGAAGTGAACAACGCAGCAAATTGTTATAATATAACATCACACTAAATAACCATCATTTCTCATGAAACAGCTATTTATTCTAATCGATGTAATCAATCGCTTCTTCTCTCGCTACGTAAGCCGTTTCTCGACATGCTTTCGCTCTCTCAAGGGATTGACTGTTGGCCTAGCATTATTGTTTTTTGCGCCAAATCTATATGCCCACCCTCACTCTTGGATAGAGATGAAAACTCATATTGAGGGAGAGAATGGCATGATCACTGGTCTCTCTATGGAGTGGTCTTTTGATGCAATGACATCCATGTACATGTTGGATGGCGAAGATGTCTCTGCCGATACAGAAGCTGAGACATTCAAAAAGCTCGCTGCGTCTGTAATCGAAAACATGATGTATGAACACTACTTCACGTACTTTTATGATGGTGAAGAGCCCATCAAATATCAGGTGGTTGAGAACGCGAAATTTGAGCGTGATAAAGCCAAGATGGTTCTAACATTTGACCTGCCACTTTCTAAGCCCAAACCAGTGACAAGAGACTCGCTTCGCGTATTGATTTTTGACCCTAGTTACTTTGTCGACATGTCGTGGCTATCCAATAGAGACGTGACATTGTCACCTGAACTAGCGAGACAATGCCAGTTAGAATTAATCGAGCCTAACCCGACGCCAGAACAGATGAGTTATGCGATGTCTTTACCTGTCGATGCAGATCCAGATAACACGCTAGGCCAACTGTTTACACAATCGGTTGAGCTTCATTGTGCTGCGGTTCCCACTTCTTAGTCGCAGTGATTCGTTTCAGCCTTTAAGTCAGCGTCTAGCTGATTAGCATGGCAACTAATTAACAGAAAGATTCCAGATATAGGTTCTTGTTAGATGAAGAAAAATCAATCCAAACTCAATCATTACCTTATTGGCGCCGGAGCTTTATTGCTTGTTGCTGTCGGTGCATATCAAGTGTGGTCCATGTGGCCATCGTTAGTTATCTCTAGTATCCAATGGCAAAGGGAAGTTAACTCAGAGCTAGCCGACCTACTCTATGAAGCCAAATCTAATCCTTGGGGCGCAGGCAGTTACCTTATCGGATTCAGCTTTATCTACGGTATGCTCCACTCTTTGGGGCCTGGGCACGGCAAGGTTATTGTCTCTACCTACTTAGCCACTCACCCAACCAAAGCAAAAGCGAGTTTAGTGCTTACGGTCGTCTCCGCTTTTTTACAAGCACTGGTCGCGATCTTATTAGTAAGCGTGTTGCTGTGGGGCTTTAGTGCTTCCATGCGAGTCGTGAATGACAAAGCGAATATGTTTGTTTCATTAAGCTTTGCTTTAGTTGCAATCGTCGGCGCGCTTATATGTTGGAAGGCTGTGAAAAACATCTACACCGCTATGTGTAAGCGTAAGCCTAAGCTAAAAGTGAAAACCATCACCACACTCGCAACAGACACAGCTGCGCCAATTTCAGCGCGTTCGCCAATGGCACTTCGTTCATCTGGTTCAATGGTTATGGGCGCTACCAATGCATTACAAGCCGCTGACCACACTCATGCAGATCATTCTCATGCCGACTGTGGGTGCGGCCACCAGCATCTAGCCGATGCAGAGGCAATCAACAAAGCCTCAACGCTCCGCGAATATGCGGGAATCATAGTGACGATTGGCGTAAGACCGTGCACCGGAGCCATCATGGTACTGCTATTCGCGAACATGGTTGGCCTATATTGGATGGGCGTATTGAGCGCCTTTGCGATGGCCATAGGCACAGCATTAACAACCTCATTAATTGCAATGATGACGCTAACAGGCAAACACCTAGTGAAGCGCTACTTGGCAGCAGGCAACAACAAGAACAACGCCTCATTGAAAGCCGCAGGTCACTACTTGCAACTCTTTGGCGGCATTTTGCTTGTGTTGATTGGCTTGTTGTTAATGAACGGCCAAGACAGCGGCATGTCCCCTGTTTTCACTATGTAGCAAACGATGTAATAACAAACCTCAGTTTATTACGACCTTTACCATTTTTACTAAAAAACACTAGCCCTTATCTCTCAAATCTGAATTAACAGCTACATAATTTCTACTAACCTAACTTTGCACAGTTAGTTAGGTTAGTAGTCAGCCATTCAGAACAGCGAGCTTTAAGTAGTTCTGTAACAAACCTACATCCAACTTTGATTTTCCTATTCTTAGCTACTCTTTCATAAACTAACTTAGATTGTTCTAACAATCTTAGAACACTATCCCCCTCTTTTTGAAAATAAGGACACAATTTCCGCACTCCAGAAACTGCGATCGCACTCTTCCTATTTTGAAAAAAAATAGAGCAGCAGTTTTATCAATTGAGTAACAAGCCGAAATTATACCCAATAAATTTCACATCAAACTCCAAGCCTTTACCTTACAACTACAGATAGAGCTTTCTTCAACCAAATTCTTGGATAACCTATACTCAAAGGTAAACAAATGAAACTATACATTCCGAGCGCCACGCTCAGTGTTTTGTTACTTTCTCCGAGTTTCGCGAGTGCCGAAGATATACCTGATTCACACGAATTGCGTAATTTTTCGATGCGCTCACAAAGCTCTGGGATAGCCCCACCGCAAGAAGAACTCGGCGTTTATGTTGTGAATTCGGGTCCTGGTCTGGATACCGGTTGTACCTATGCTTCTGGCGGACCTCTACTTATCTCTTTACCTGTTCCTATGGTCGTCAGCCCCAACGTTTTACAAAGTGACGGGAGAATTGCCCCAAGTAAACTGGGCGATATGCAGCAAAAAGGCGTTATCGGTTCTAACGCAAGGATCAGCATGCCGGTCTTCGACATAGACTCCAATGCCAACGTCAGTAATATTGCTCCAGAAATAGATATCGTATCTTTTAACGGAAAGTCTTTAGGTACGCTGCAAGGCGCTGATAACCGTTGGACGGATACTAACCTTCAAGTCGATATCAGTGATATCAAGTTCGGCCAAAACAATGAGATTCGCGTCGATATTGATACTGGCAATACGGGAGACAACTGGTGTATGTCTGTCGATTGGGTCTCAATCGAGTTTGATGTTGCCATTCCTGTGATTCTTGCTCATGGCATTGCTGCACAATCAGACACTTGGGATGATGATACGGCTCCAGGCGTGCTTTCTACACTTGATGACTATGGCATTCGTTATACTCGTTTCTCTGCTGACAAAAATGGAACCACGGCGACTAACGCTAATATCTTGAACAACAAAATTCAGGGTTTTCTCGATGAGTTGAAATCCGACAAAGTTCACGTCATTGCACACAGTAAAGGCGGGCTAGATACCCAAAACCTCAAAGCACTTAGCCCTTCCTTTGAGATAACCTCCCTTTCTACTTTCTCCACACCTCACCTTGGTAGCGTCGCAGCAGATTTGTCGGTGATAAAAATGGACCACTACGCCGATATCTACAGTAACGTCAGTGCCGATCCAAATAATTACGCTGGCAAGTACATGCAACTCCCAAATATTCCGTTTGCGGGTCCTAAAATGCCTGGTATCCGTGATCTAACAACGGATACAGCATCAAACGCGATCCAAATGCGTACTCGCGGCAATATTGCAAATACATTTTCTATTGGGGCAAATGCCGATCTCAACCAAGACGGTGTTATTGAGAAAGATCCTGATATCGTTGGCCTATTCCCATGGGGATCGCGTTGGGCAGGCGTTACCGCTTGGCAGGCGCTAAGAAGCTTTAGTTCTGCGGCCTACCTCGATACTCAAACTCAATCGGTCACAATGCCAAGTGTGTATGGACCACAAGCTCATCCAATCACCATAGTCAGTTACCAAGCCATTCAAACAGTACCGCAAGAAAATGATGTTGTTGTGACCTTGGCAAGCGCTAACCCAAGTTATACCAATGCATTGGGTAACGTATTGGCTAACCACTCAACAATGAAAACGGGACAAAACGTTGAACGTTTTCTACAACAAATTATTTCAATGCGCTAAGGAGTGGCCACAATGAAATTCATCAAGCAATTAGTGATGGTGTTCAGTCTTTTCTGTACCTTCATCACACCGGCTATCGCCAGTAATGCAATACCCGTTGGGATGAGTACAAACACGACACTATCTCAACCAGTGACTAGTAACGATAACGAAGTCACAATGCTATTTACCATCGACAAAGCGGAAGCCCTAAAAGCAGAAATCATCGTGCCGTTGGATGATGCAACCGTATATTTAGTCAAGCCTAACGGGCAAGTCGCAACATCATCCAATGATGTGCAAGCGAACATACTTTCAGGTGACACACAAAGTCCGCCGCTACCGGGCAGCTATTTATTTTTGCCTGAAGTAACTAACCCTGAACCTGGCGAATGGAAGATCGTCGTTGATTTTCCAAACCCAAGTTACAACACAGTAATTATTGCTCAGGTTGTGATCCAATCCCCTATTGCGTTTGGCATGGCGATAGCTGCAAACCAATTTGTGGTCGGTGAACCAGTTCCCGTTTCTGCATTACTGACAAACAAAGGGAATCCAATCACAGGAGCCCAAACCAGCGCAGTGATCATTGATGAAGCTGGAATAAAAACACGCCTGGCGCTTAAAGATGAGGGTGTCAATTTCGATGCTCTTGCTAAAGATGGTGTCTACAGCAATATTTTCGTTCCACCCGCTGAAGGGGATTATCTAATTGAAGGCACAACGTCTTTTGAAGAATATGGAACAACTATCACTCGCCAGACAAGTAAAAAAGTCCACGTACTACCCGCTGACATTGAATTTGTCAGCCACTCACTCGCTCCACTGTTTTCCTCTGAAGGCTGTGTTATTGCCTTGGAGCAGCGCTTGGAACTTGATGTTAAATCCGCGGGGGATTTTGCCATTCATGGTTACCTCACCGATGGAATTGACGAGCTGAACACAAGCAAACGTCTGCAACTCAAACCTGCGAAGCAAATCGTCACTCTACAGTACTCAACTGAAGATATTTTTGGCGCGTTTGATTCAGGGTCTACTTTGACCTCCAATCCGACGATCATCTACGCAATCACTCAAGATGACATACGAATTTCAGCCCCTCGAATTCAGTTTGAAGAATTTATTGATTTAGCATCTTTTGAGCGTTGCCGCGAACCGATTGAAGTCACGGGGGGTTTAGTCACCACACCGACTATGTCGCAAGATGGAACCTACATTGATTCGCTGAATTTTGAGTTTCCTATCCATGTTACGCGCAGTGGAACTTACACAGGTTCGGTAAATATCGTTGGTGCAGCCGGAGAGTATTTAGAGCTAGTGAGTTTCCAAGAACCGCTTGAGGCTAGCGAAAACACCATCAAGTTTACCGTTCCTGGTGACACGTTTAAGCAAGTCGATGGTCCTTATGAACTGAACGCACTGCTAATCTACAGTGGCGTTGACTCCTATCGACAAGGAGTTCTCGGTCAAACTCCACCATACCAAGCCTCTGATTTCAGTCCGCCAGTGAATGTGACCCTCCCCTCTAACCTATTCGGTTTGGAAAGAGAAAACTGGCAAGCAACCCCAGCAACACAAGTCACGCAACATCGTGTCGGTGGTTACTTAAGAGCGGGGGCTTCAATCCCATACGACTACGAAACACTAGCGAGTTTTGACTTAAGTGAGGTTCGAGGGAAAATCAAACAGGCTACACTTATTGTTGACTTCGGAGATTCAACCCTTCAATTTCCATTCAACAATGTAACTGCGCATATCGTTAATCAAACTTGGTCTCCAAACACACTAGATTACGACACTTTCTGTGAGTCTTTTACAATATGTGCAGCATGGAGTAACCCACTCACTACATTCAACAACGTAGAAGCAGGTCAAACGCTTAGGTTTACCAACTCTAAACTATTAGAAGCATTAAATGAGAAGAGAGTGTCTGGGTTGAACAAACTAGATATTGCTCTTACCTCTTCTCCCTATGAAAGAAGTTTCTTCATTAACGTTAAGCAGGTGTCATTATTCATCGAGTACTGATCCTAAAACTGAAATAGAATAAGGCCATGCCCAAGCTATCGCTTTGGGCATGGCCTCTCAGAGTGAACGGTGATGAACTTTGCAAGCTTCATATGTTTATTCTGTTAGAGCAGACTATACCAGCCCCTCAACAGTAGTGATAAGGCACGCTAATCACTATAGACTCCATCAACCAACAAAATGAGATCGAAGTTTTATCCGAAAAGGCCAGTAGTCCCAACAACCAGGTGACTCCACAGATCTATCCATCCCATCACCAATTTTTTAGGTGACTTTAAAGATGCCCCTACACTAGTCTGATAGCTAAAGTTAGAATAGACCCGTTAAGTATCATCGATTTACAAAACAGAGCCAAAATATCTAAATAAAAACAGTGAGAAGCGATACAATAATCAAGTTGTAAAATTGCAGCGTGGGACACCTGCCCACTGACAGCCCATTAACAAGAAGCATTAAAGTAGCCTCACATGTCTAAAGAACCCGGTTTCACTACAGAATACAAACTCGACAAGACGTTTTTCGCGGAGTGTTATGATCAAACTAGCCTTCCGACTCAATTTCCAAAAGCCTACTTAAAAGGAATACTGTTTCTTATTTTTGGTGTGGTTTTGCTGGAGTTTGAACTATTACCTAACGGCTATGTTGGCTGGTTCTTTATTGTTTTGAGTGTGATTGAAGCATTCAGTGTGTACTGCAAAAGAACCTGGTGGTTATGGCGACAAAAAATCAGCTCAGGCGCAGGCAGCAAAATCGTCTTTCAAGGTGATGCTAACGGAGTAAGTTACAAAAACCACAAAGCGACCAACGCTATCGCGTGGAGTGACATCGACCAACTTGAGCAGACCGATCTTGGTTTTATCCTGCATATCGGTAAACAGCGCCAATATGTGAGTAAATCTTGTTTAAGCGATGAAGCCATTGCGTTCATGATTGAACACCACGCCGCATCAAAAGCGAAATAACACCAATAAATGCCTGCTGACTTAGCAGGCATTTTTCTATCACCTTTAATTCAATGTATCGAATGACCGGACCATAACAATGAATACCGTGTACCAAATCAGTGATTGCCACCTTTCCGATGATTCCAGCTATGAGAACCTGCGCAGAGCACTGGAATACGTCAGCAAAGACACAGCATGCAAGAGCATTTTTCTGACTGGTGATATTTGTTGTAATCCAAAGTCTGGCGACTACGTTCGATTAGAGGCGTTCATTAGGCAACACATCGGCGCTCAATCCATTTACGCGATTGCGGGGAATCATGATGACTCTTCCTTAATGCGCACAGAGTTAAAAGGCTCGACGATTTGTGTCACCGACAAAGCCACCATCTGTGAACGAGAGTTTGTGTTCCTAGACTCAAGCTTCAAGCCGCTAGACAGCCGCCACCCACTTGGTTCAGGGCGTATTGATAACCGCGGCATGGCTCAGCTAAAACGACAATTGAGAAAGGCCAATGATCCTATCGTGGTTGTTCACCACCCTGTCATTCCAGCCGGGGCAGATTGGATGAAAGCAATCCGTCTAGAGAACGATGCTGATGTGATGAGCGTGCTGCGAAAATATCGTGTTCGTGATGTGGTCTGCGGTCATGGCCATGATGGAATAACGGCGACACAACAAGGCATAACTCAATATATGGCCCCTTCTACAGCCTATGGCTTTGACCACTCGATCAATGAATACAATCGCAGCGAGAAGGTAGGATTAAGTCGAATCTCGTTGTCGACTGATTCCATCGACTATCAAGCTATCTACCTTTGAGGATGCTAGCTTTAAGGTTGTTAGCTTTAACCTTGCTGCGCTGCTAATTCGATGTTCCGCTAGCTTGGTGCTCCGCTACAAATATTCTTTGACTTCTTTGAGCTTACCTTTCAACTTGTCTTTTTTGCTTAGCGCTTTGTCGAACTCGTCTTTTGATGTATTGAGATAACTCACACCATCTTTAATTTGAGCTAAATAAGCCACGTAGATCGTGTCCATCGTGACGAATTCAATACCCGACTTAGTGATGTATTTGCGGGCAAACTTTCTGGTTTTTTCGTAAGACTTGTAAATCTTACCTGCAAGTTCACTACCTGGTGCGTAGCTAGCAAACTTATCGGGCTCCTTCTTAAACTTATATTTGAGCTTTCTCATGTGCTTTTTCATGAGTGAACGTTTCTTGTAAGCTGGCAGATCCAACACGCCAATGAGCACCTCTTCTTTAGAGCTGACTAAAGGATGTAGAATCCACATCATCGCGACAACCGGTATATCTTGGATGCTCTTGTTGAAAAACGTACAGCAAGCTAGGCCAGTGATCGTGCTCTTGTTCAGATACATTCTCAGGCATTCTTTTTGGAAAGCTTTGTATCGGGCGATAGTAATCTTTCTGTAAATGTAGTTAACGCACCACTGACAAATTGATTTCGCCGCTCTTGCTATGGCTGTCGCTGGTGAGGCAGTACCCAAAGAAACGATATTGACCACTAACGTTGCGGAATTAAAAGAAAACTCCAACAACCCGTCTTCTAAGGCTGTCGCTTTAATTTTTCTTCTCACCACTCGTAGCGTCATCTGCCCTTGGCTATCCGCTACTGATATCACCTTGGTCGCTTTCTTATAGAGTGACACGCCCTTCAGGCCTTTATATGCGCCTTGAACTATCCCTTTGGTGTCTTTGATGAAAGGAGCAAATTCTTCCCAAACATCGCTGACTAAGTCAAAGATCAAAGGTTTCATCTCGGTAAATACGTTTGAAGGTAATAACTCCAATCCAGGAACGCCTTGAACCGTCCTGTTTACCTGAGCGAAGATCTCATTTGATGTGTCACCTACCGCTTGCCCATTATCGCTATCATTCGACTTTGAGAGGTCCTTCACCTCATTCGTTATTTTTCTGACTTTGTTCAGCACCTTTCTATTTTTTCTGATTTGTTCAGGTGTTTTTACTGTGTCATCGATGCTTACTTCACTAAAAAACCTAAGAAAGAAAAGTTGTTTGTCGTCTATCGGGTCACCTGTTATTTCCAAAGAATTGTTCAAAATATCTGGCATGATTCACTGTCCTTGTTCATCCATTTAAGATCATTTAGCAAATTGAATATTTACACACAAAAGAGGCTGATATGAAGAATTGTAAAACGCGAAAAGAGCCTCGAAACGTATTGGCGGACTCTTTATCTTTACCTCTCGGAGTGATCAGTAATCGCCCACCATATTGTTCGATATCAGTCTTTTCTGTGGCTAAAAAGTTTGAGCTATAAAATCAAATGTAGCTTCTGTTTGAGCATAGAGCCAACTGACCCAGCTAGGAAAAGCTAGGAAGGAGTGGTGAGTCGAATTTCACCTAAAGGTTTGTTGTGCTTTAATTTATCAATCTGTGATTGAAGCCAGCGTGGAAACAGATTTGGCGTTACACTCATTAAGATCAAACAAATAACGAGGGTCTATGACGTTTTCTCCTGCCATTTTGCGTAAAGTCTGGTACTCCCCTTCTATTAACCTTGGGCTTCGCGCCACCAGTGCCATTGTACTGTTTCTCGGTTTAGGGGTGCTGTCGAATCAAACCACTATCGCCATGACCGCGCTGATGACCATGCCAGCCGCCCTGATTAGTGGACTCGACGCAGCAGGACCAAGGAGATGGACACGTTTTGCGATCACCGCAACGGCTTGGGGCATGACTCTGGCCGTCAGTTACGCTCTGCTGAAAAGCGGACTGCCTTTATGGGTGACTTATGGTGCAATGGGTGCATTGCTTGCCAGTGCGGCGGTAAACGGTCCATTCTGGGCGAGGCTCGGCATGTCTAGCCTCCTGATTGCTGTCGTCAGTCTGTCGCTTCATAACTCCAACACAGCGTTAAGCTTGTACCCGATGTTAGTACTTGGCCCCCTTACTTTTTCGCTGTTTAGCTGGCTTTGGTTTGCGCTATGGAAGCACTATGCATTGCGCGTGTGTCTATCCGCGATTTACGAAACCTTGGCAGACTACATCCAATATCGACAAGCATTCTTGTTAGGTAGCGAAAGTGATGCACCGAAAAGACGCATCAAATACCAACTCATCGAGTTGTTCCAACAGGCTCTTCAATCCGAATCTTTTCGATCTAAACAAGAAGATGCTAACTCGCTCCGACAAGCCTTGTTCCTCGCGCTTGATACGTTTGAAGTGATAATCAGCAGCCACACAACGAATCCCGATCTATTAATCCAATTTCAGTCGAATAAACACAAACGAGACTTGCTATTGGTATGGAGCCAACATTGCCAGCAAAGGTTAAGACACAAAGCCAAACAGCTTCTGCTCAACACAAACGAAGAGATGAAGCATTTAAGTTCATTACAACAAGAAGCCGACGACTTGATTGAAGCGGTCAAGCTCGAAGACCAACCCCGCTTTCGTTATTGGGCATTCGCCGTGAAGCACATATCTCGCCGTATTGAGATAAATGAACCCGCTTATGAGCGCTCTTTTGAAGTACAGCCGTTCGAGCTGTCTTTTCGCCTGCCAAGCCGAGGCAATCCAATATGGCGTCATGTTACCCGTGTCGGTTTAATGTTCGCACTTGGCGCTGGAATTGCGGAATACTTTGAATTGATTCGCCCTGATTGGGTTCTGATTTCGATGCTAATGGTGATTCAACCAAGCTTCTTAGCGACACGCAGTAAAACGTGGCAACGCTGTTTAGGTACGGCGCTTGGTGTGCTGTTCGCGACCTCTTTAATTCACATTGGTGTGCCGACGAACGCAATGTATACGCTTATCGTCATCCTCTTGCCTGTCGCGATGCTTAATATTATGCGCCATTACTCACTCGCCATTGGCTGTATTACGGCGCTATTGATTTTGGTGTATCAGACCATGGCGCACCAAGGGCTCGACTTTGCCGCGCCACGCGTTATCGACACCGTGGTCGGTGGTGCGATTGTTCTGCTCGGATATAGCTTGTTATGGCCGCAATGGCGAGGCAAAGAGATCCACACTCAAGCGTTAAAGGCACTTGATAGTTCAAAAAGCTTATTTGTGTATTGCTATGAACAGCTGCAAATTGGCACCGAACAACATGACCATACTGCTCTAACCAAGCAACGTGCCGCTATGCTAACTGCAGAAAGCGACCTTGAGCTGATTTACAACGAGATGCAGCAAGAGCCAAAACACACTCGCGCCGATCCTCACTATTATGAAGATATGCTGAGTCACTATCGATTGTTAAGCCATTACCTCTGCTTGCTGATTCCTCTGGTCAGGAAAGGCACGCAATACCAAGGCTCGCAACAAGTCGAGAGTTTGATTCATGATGCGATGGATGCATTGATCAATACCATTCGAGATAACCGCGTCCATGAGCTGCCCGCGCTTACCAATCAAACTGACGCCGACCACCCAATGTCTGCAGCTGGGCAGCGTTCAGTAGAAGAAATCATCTGGTTAGCACTGATGACGGTAAAACAAATGCACGATTTAGTTCGGCACAATCTCGAAAACGAAGAATCTAACAAGCTAGATACACAGGACGACCCTTCCATCTCCCGCAAGTGACCAAAGCCTTGCAAACGTTGTTACCCTAAGGTTTGCTAGCAAGGTCTTTGTGATTGATAATCAAAGCAATATAGGCGCAGATTAGCGCTTTTTTATCACCTAGGTTTATATTGAGGCTATATGGAAATCAAAGTACTAAAAAGCTTTGTGGCTGTCGCGACACATTGCAGTTTTTCAAAAGCTGCAAAAGAGTTGAATACCGTTCAACCTGCCATTAGCCGTCACATCACAAGCCTTGAACATGAACTTGGAGTGAGCCTATTTTTCCGTACATCTCGCGAAGTCGTCATTAGCGCCGCAGGGCAACACTTACTTAAAGATGCGATTAGACTCATCGAACAAACGGAACAAGCCAAACAGTCCGCGATTCGAGCTTCTTCTGGTTGTATAGGTACTTTAACGATTGGTTATCTTGGAGGCGCAACTCTGAGTTTTCTGCCTCGTTTAGTTCGACAGTATATCGCTGAAAACCCCAATATTGATGTTGATCTTGTTGAGATGACGGCTTCTGAACAGATCGAAGCTCTGGACAAACGAGAGATCGATATTAGCTTCTCTCGCCCACTGCCGAACCTGCTTGTGGATGATTACACCTCGGTGACAATTTACACAGATAAGCTTGTCGCTGTTTTGCCCGTCACCCACGAGCTGGCGCAATACTCCACCATTCAAATAAAACAACTGCAGCAAGACCCTTTCATCTTATTTGAACGTGAACAAGCGGTAGGATTATTTGACTCGATCATTACTCAATGTGACCTATCTGGCTTCTCTCCAAATATAAAAAAACAACCCAACAACATGCAAACCGTGTTGACTCAAGTATCTTCTGGCTTAGGTGTCTCTATCGCTCCGCATGCAATTCGTGATTTACGCAGTGAGGGATGTGTATTTGTTAATCTTGAATCTGTGGACGTAGAAATGCCATTAGTGATGACACACCATTCGCATACTCTATCCCCTACAGCCAGTATATTTGTTGCTGTCGTACAGAGTGAAATTGAGGCGATTCAACAAAACATGGCTTAGAAAGTTATCTATACCAGATTCGCATAGAATTAAGAACAAATGGTTATTTTTGTTATTCAATCGCTAACCTTAGACTTAGCTCATCGAAATCATTCATTAAAACGATGAACCAAAGTTAAGGTGTCACCATGTCAAAAGCGACTACAGAAGTGTTGAGCACAGGACGTTTATTACTGATGTCGAGCGCTGTCTCGGCAACTGCTGCGAACCTTTATTATAACCAACCCATCTTACCTAAGATCGGCGCAGAGCTAGGGTTAACAAGCGAACAGCTAGGCGCAGTGCCAGCTGCAGGTCAGATTGGGTATGCCGTGGCACTGCTGTTCTTATCGCCCTTAGGAGACACGTTACCCCGCAGACGCCTAATAGCGATCTTGTCTATCATGTTGGTGTTGTCATCTTTTGTCGCGTTTACTGCATCTAGCTTAGTGGCTCTGGTTGTTGCGTGTTTTGCGATTGGCTTGAGCGCCAACATCACTCAGCAACTGATTCCATTTGCAGCGTCATTAAGTACTCCAGAAACGAAAGGGAAAGTCATTGGCACGTTAATGACTGGCCTAACTGTGGGCATCTTGCTTTCGCGTACACTCAGTGGGTTCATCGGTGAGCTGTTTGGGTGGCGAGCGGTATTTATGATGTCAGCAAGTATTGCGATGGTCTTTGGTGTGTTGCTGTATGCCTTTTTACCGACGAACACACCGACAACTAAAATACCTTACCTTAAACTTGTTGCGAGCATGGCCACGTTAATCAAGCAGCATGCGACACTGCGTACTTCCGCTTTAACTGGCGCGCTTTGGTTTGCTTCGTTCAATGCGCTGTGGGCGACGTTAGCTCTTCACGTCAGTGAATCTCCGTTTAACTACAATGCACAACAGGCAGGAATGTTTGGTGTTATTGCACTTGCTGGAGTCATTGGTGCCAAAGTTTCAGGGTCACTGGTGAGCAAGTTTGGCTCTCGAAACATGATCAGCATGGCGTTAGTTATTATTACTGCTGGTTTTGTTATATCGGGGCTTTTCGCTGACACATTAGCTGGATTGATCGTCGGTATCATTCTCATTGACCTAGGGGTATTCAGCGCTCAAGTATCGAACCAAGTACGCGTATTCTCAATTGACCCACAAGCTCAAAGTCGTATCAACGGAATTTATATGCTTGGCTACTATCTCGGTGGTGCGTTTGGTTCATTTGTGGGAATTCAGGCATTTGAACGTGCGGGTTGGATGGGTGTTGTGGGCTTTAGTATTGCAGTTGTGATATTGAGTTTTATCGCTAACCGTTCAAATAAGCAATAAGTCTTCTCGCCTCGATCTTTAAATTTTAATTTTAAGTTTAAGTTCTCCAATATACACAACGAATATTCACTCTGTGTTTGATAGCAAATTACCGACCAGTGATTTGCTATCGTTCTAGATCTAATAAGGCAGTAGTAACTCGACTCTCTCAAGTTTTAAATATCATGATTCTCAAACAAGATTTTCTGCCCAGAGAGCGGTTATGCCTTTGCGAGATGATCTTGGTCTATTCTTATCATTTAGGCGACTGAGTTCCGAGGCTTTGAGCATGAATAAACTGTTTTTAATCTTATTAGTTTTTATTTTGTCCGGATGCGGAACAAGTGATAGTGCGTTGATTGAGAGTGGTCACAACACCTCTTACATACAGGGCTTTCATGACGGTAGGCATAGCGGCATGCAAGAAAGCGGTAATAGCTTCGAAAACTACATAAAAGATGGAAAGCGTTTTGAATCAGACAGTGACTACAAGCAAGGCTGGATCGCGGGTGAGTCTGAGGGGAAAAAACTACAAGCAGAAGCAACAGCGATCGGTAAAGGTGCCGCTGCTAGTTATCCTCAAAAATCGACAACGACGGATTTAGATGACGTAGCAAAAGACACCTTAAAAGGCGTCGATACATCGGGCTTGGAGAATTTAAAATAAAGGTATAACAAAGCCAAGGTTGGGCTCTGGAATAACTCGTACCTTACCCGACGCTTGTCCGACGCTTGCCAATGCACCTGAACATAAATTGATCTGCATCAGTATATGGTTTAATAATGATTAACTACTAAACATTCATAATACAAATTGCGCAATACTGAATTGAGAGAGTTCATTTTTACGTTGTTGGTGATTTCATGGATGTACACACCTTAGCTATATATACCTCTTTGTTAGCAGCCACGGTTGCGAGTGCTATGTTGTTAACGCATAAATATATACTCGCAGGCACCACGTTAGGGGTAAATTATATTGCTTATGCTGCTTTGCTGTTAGGAGCCAGTGTTACCCCACTTTCGTTCGGCGTTACTCAATCTTCAGAATCCATTGTTTTTCTTTCCAATGGTGCATACGCAACGGCTTTTGGTTTATTACTCGTCGGCATAACCGTGTTACGAGGAGCAAGTCGATCTTTTCTCGTAATATCAATCATCATTAGCTCCCTTGGCATTAGCTTCTTCCTTTATAGCGCCCTAATTGCGCCTTCTGTTACTTCTAGGATCGAGGCTCGAAGTATTCTCGTTGTGACGATATGTATCTTAGCTCTCTGTGCTAACTATTCAGGGGAAAAACACGATAACAGAGAAGCAAAGTGCCTGTTGAACCTGACCCTATTTATCAACATTCTCTATATGGAAATTAGGGGTGTACTTGCTCATACCAAAGGAACGAATTCAAACTATTACCTGATATCAGATATTCATAAATTGTCTTTCGTTATCATGACAATCACAATTATTAGCCTCGCATTTTCAGTATTTTGGATCTTAACTGATCGTTTACTGAAGCAAACCTATCGTTCATCAATTACTGATGAACAAACAGGCCTTTATAACCGTAGAGGCCTTGCAGAACTGATACCCAAGCTTGTTCAACCAGGCCGAGAGACTGACATTTCTGTGCTGATGGCCGACCTCGATCACTTCAAAAAAATTAATGATACCTATGGTCATGACAAGGGAGATGATGTGATTAAGCACTTTGGTCAAATTCTTGAAGATACATGCCGAACAAGCGATTTCTGCTTTCGCTATGGTGGAGAAGAGTTTGTTGTCATGTTACCTAGAGCGAATAAAGTTCAAGCAATGCAGATAGCTGAAAGAATAAGAAACCACGCAAAACATAACTCCAATCAAGAGCTCTCTTCTGGTACGTATACTGTCAGCATTGGCGTGACTCAAGCTCTCATAAACGATGACTGGAATTCATTAATTAAAAGAGCAGATAACGCCCTCTACGACGCAAAATCTCAAGGGCGCGATTGCATTGTTGAGCGTTAAGCAGAGTTGTAAAACAGTGTAAATATTCTTCCATCACAAAATATGTTGGCTAAGATTCAAGAAGTTAAACACACACAATAAGCAAGGTTAGCAAGGTTAGCAAGGATGCGCATTTTTCGGTTTGTTTTAGCGATAAGCATTATTGGCGTCCCCCCCCTTAAAGCGACTCTAGAACTTTCCGCCGTTTACCCATTCTGCTTTTGGAGGCACGGGTTCTTGGTTTACCCATATCTCTTTAATTTGACCGCCCTCAACTCGGAATAGATCAAAACGCGCAACCTCGAGACCATGTTCAATAATTCGGCTGTAAGCTGCTACGAAGTTACCTTGACCGACAATCTTGAACACTTGGTCATAGCCACCAATATAGCTACCTAAAGGGCTCACATCTGAGGCTTGATAAACGGCTAGCTCTTCGTGCTGGAGATACTTTGATAGCTTGTCTTTCTGCCCTAGTACCATGACATCACATAAAAAATCACGGATAAGGTTTTTATTTTCTTCTGTTTTATCTAGATCAGTATGATTGATTGGCCCTTGCAGTCGACCTTCCCCTTCCGTCGGTTGAGCTTCGAAGGCAGAAATCACATCCCAATGTTCAATAATTTTATCGTCATTATCGGTATCGAATAAATCCGTAGTCACCCACTTATATTCGCCATTATTAATATCTTGGAATGCTTGAACAAACACGAATTGGCCATCGACGATTGAGCGTATGATCTTTATGTCTCTAACAGGACAGCGTTTTAAGAACGGTTCGAAGAACTCAACAAAACCATCAATACCGTTGCGTACCCCAGTGCTATGTTGAGTATAACGTTGACCAGTGTACTTCGTTACCGCCTCTAATGCATGACCATCGCGGATACCTTCCAAATACAGATTAGTCGCATTTGCTAGCTTATTGCTCATAATAGTTGCTCCAAACTTAATAGTGCCAAAGTGCGTTATTTGGCTCGTTCGCTGAAAACCCTGATGAAGATGGTTTCAGGTGTCCTTTTAACTGCCGGATTGTTGAATCGGCTCGACCATCCCGTCGCTAATCAAAACCAAGCTAAGCTCGATATACGTCTACAGCATACCGAGCCTTCACTACCTAATTGGTCACTGTTTGGCGTGATAAGCTTTAGACACTGCGTAGCTATCCTCAAACCAGTTCCAACTCTTCACTTTGCCATCTTCAACCTGAACTCGAACCGCCCAGCTGAATTTACCCGTGTCTACACCAGATTCATTCGCAATGGCACTCATGCTGCCCATAAATACTGCTTGGTCGCCGTTTACAAAACTATAGTCTGTTGACCAGCTTGTGACTTTCAAACCTGCGCCAAATAGAGGAAAGAAAGTGTTGAGCACTTTTTCTTTTGACTCCCAATTACCGATCCAAGGGATGTCGGCGTCACCTTCGTTGTGCCACACAAAAGCATCAGCCATCAATGCTTCTAGTTTTTCCATATCACCAGAGCCTGCCGCCCATAAGAATGCTTGAGCCGTTTCTAGTGTCTTCGCTGAATCGACTGCTTTTGTTTCATCTGCAAGGGCTGGAGTGAGTTGAAAGAAAGCCAGAAGACTCGCTAGACCGATAAGTAGATTTTTCTTTAACATTTTCTTTCTCCTGATTGTCAATTTTGAAGCTCAATGCGTGGGGGATTAGAAGTGCCATCTGTGCACGCTTTGAACTTCAGTTCTGTTTGTTGCCTTGTTGAGATAACTATAGCTGTGCTAAATTTTTGGTAAACTCACTAATTGAACACTTTGGGTATGCGCAAATGCACAACATAAGATGGGATGACCTGCAATATGTTCTAACAGTGGCGAATGAAGGGTCCCTATCGGCCGCGGCAAGAGCACTTGGTGTAAACCACAGCACCGTTTTACGTCGTATTGACACCTTTGAGTATCGTCACAAATTACGAATTTTCCATAAACTTCCTACCGGATACAAACTAACGGTTGAAGGACAAAAGCTTCTGGAGTCAGCTCTCGCTATCGAATCCACAGTAAGAGAATTGGAACACAAGATTTTTGGACAGGAATTGAAGCTAGAAGGCACGCTAAGAATAACGACGACCGATGCGTTATCTCGCCTCATTCTGGGTACTCATTTGGCTGCTTTTCATCGGCTTTATCCAAAAATTCAGTTAGAACTCAGCCTCACATCTCGTCAATTGGATATTTCACACCTAGATGCAGATATCGCGATTCGCCCGGCAAATGAGTTACCAGCCCATTTGGTTGGGACCAAGTTAAGTAAAATTGCCTTTGGTGTTTACGGATCGCCAGAATATATAAATGGCCTAAAGAGTAAGCACCCCTTAAAGTCTGCTTTTTGGTTAATGATGCATAGAGGCAGTGCTTCGCTACAGGTTTCTGAACTGATTTCAGAAGACAAAATTGTCATGAAAGCCGACTCTTTTGAGCCCCTGATCATCGCGGCTGAAAATCAGATGGGGCTGGCCTACTTACCCTGTTTTCTAGGTAACAGTAAGGGAACTCTGCAAAGAGTAGATATGGAAGTGATGCACCAAAATACAGACCTATGGATGATGACTCATAAAGATTTAGAAGATTCAGCCAGAGTAAAAGCATTTTTTAATTTTATGAAAGGCGCAATCAAATCAGACCATAATCGGTTGGCCGGATTTGATTATTAGCGAACGAGTACCGGCTCTTCACCATTAGGCTTACGAACAAAATGACACAAAGCCCACAGCACAAACAAAGTCACAGTCAGCTCCCAAGCACGTAGAAAGGTACTTTCCAACCCTAAATTGCTACTGGTCATGTACAACTGAATCGGCAGCATGGTCGCTAATAACGCATCGGCATGAACGTCTCTGGCTGAACCTTTCGCTTTGGCCATTGATGTGGCGATCATAAAGGCAAATAAACCCAACACTATGGTGTAGTAACCGAATGTAGACTGATGCCCTGCCATCAACAAGGTGAACACCACGGCTAATGCACAGCCGCCCACTTGAGTTTGAAAACGGCGGTCAACCACGTCGATAAAGCTTTTGTGTGTGGTTTGGGTTGCAGCAGCAATCACTGGCACCATGCAGAACGTTGCTGAGATGATGTCAACGATCATCAAGAATGCCAAACCGAGACCAATCAACGCGAGTGAAATGGCTCTGCTCTCAAATGTGACTTGCTGTTCTTTAAATACAGGAGGCTTACTTCCTTGCTCAACAGGGAACAAAGCCACCATGGTTTTTGCTACTACCATGGTAATCAACATGGATACCAAAATTTCATGAATACGCATCGGCATATCCATAGTGGAGTGCTGAGCAAACACCACAATCAAAATCCAGTTGAAGGTTGGCATCAACATTTTACCTTTCTTCGCTGGCGTAGTGGCTCGACGACGCATAAAGTCGAAGAAGAACAAGCTAATGGTCCACACCACAAACGGATGCTGTGAAAACACTTCGGTCACCACCAGCGCTGTACTTGCTGCCAATAAAGTGGGTGCCAAGGTACGGATCAGGCCAAGCCAAGAATAATCTTTGTTCTTGGTCATGATGATGGTTGGATACAACGCCAGATAAACGGGAGAGTCTAGGTTTAGTAGCTTTCCCAACACCATACAAATCGTCACAGTAAGTGCGACACGCAGTGCTTCATTTCGTTGAGACTGACCCTGTGCAGTATTTTCGAATGTCCACATAGTCATCTCCTACTAGTAGATGTAGCGAAATGTTGAAACCAAGTGAATCCAAGCCGAGCCAATAACGTGCATTATTGGGTTACCGCTTTCAACAATCACACTCGCTCGTGAACCTGAGATCATCGAAGGATCCAGTTCGTTAACGGTAATGCGGGTACGTACTTTCTGTTGCTCACGGATCCAACGCGTATCATTGGTCACGCTAGACAGTTTGCCATTGGCGTTATTGGTGTCGTAAATCGCACGCTCTTGACTACTCACTTCACCCGTAAAGACTTTGCCCGGTAGCGCATCAAAAGAGACCAAAACTTCGCGGCCATTAGTAAGCTTATCAATGCCTTTCTCATTAAAGTCCGCACTGATCCACGCATGAGCTTCGTCCACCAGCAGCAATGATGAAGTACCTTGAGTGATATAACTTCCCGATTGCAATTGTAAGTTGGTCACGACACCTTCCGTTTGCGCGACGACTTGAGTGTGGCCTAAATCCAGTTCCGCACTGGCAAGTTTTGCTTCTGCTAATTCAATGGCTGCTGTGCGGTCTTGGGTAGATAGCTCAACCTCAATACGTTTCACTTCCGCGTTCGCAGCTTCAACCGCACTACTCGCAACTTGTGTATTGGTGATTGCGTCATCAAGGTCTTGTTCCGTCGCGAGCCCTTTGTTACGCAGTTTTTGGTTACGTGCGAGTTTCTGTTTCGCATTATGGTATTCAAACTCTCGTTGGCTTTGTGTTTGTTTCGCTGCTGCTAATTGCTGCCATTTCGCCGAGTCAGAATCACGCGCTTGATGCAGTTCGGCTTTCGCTTGTGCCACTTTCAATTGGTAGCTACTGGCATCGATAGCAAATAATGGCTGACCTTTTTCAACCAACTCGCCATTTCTAACCATGACGTCGGTAATTACGCCGGACACTTCTGGCGCAATGGTCGCTACGTTCCGATACAAAGTCGCTTGAGTGGTGAAAGGGGAAACATTATCTGAGGTGACTAAAAAAGCGGAGAACAATGCTGCCGCTGAAAAAACAGTGTAAATCGCGTATCTATAAAAATTTTCGTTCATGCTTGTGCCTAGTTTTCATTCATTATGACGCGCCGCGCTCACGGCTTATTCGATTATCTTTTCTATGAAAACTAGGTTATAACTATTCAGAATTGGAAAATAGAGCCAATAAAAGAAGCGTGGATTCCACATTTGGAAAGGTTGAAGATTTGTACCAATTTCGCTCAATGGTTGAGCGAAAAGGTCAAATTGGGATGTGTGAAACGTTAGAATTCCGTTCCTCCCCTTTCCTTCCCTACGATCAATAAGAGATTGAAGAAGTGAGACCACCCGACTGCATTCCATTGGATTGCTTAATTTGCACTGGCTTCTTATGGTTAAAATGCCTATTGTACAAACCATAAAATTATAAAGACTCGCGGCCTTTGCCACAGAGACTCTCCATTTAAAGCGAAAAGACTTACTATGAATTTTGATATCAATGCACTGAAACATCACCAACTGGTCGAAGATGGTCAATTAGAAGGGTGTTACATTCATCAGCCTGTGCAAGGCAGTCAGCCAGATGACAAAGCGGTTTTAGAAGAACGCCAAGCGTTGGAAAGCCAAGGATATAAGGTGGTTCAGGTTAAAGCAAAAGGCGGAACAACGACGTTTGCCGAGGCTATGCAAGAGCTCGCGAAAAAGACAGGCCACCAGCCTAAATAGCAAACGAGTGGATAGAGGGAGTTACAAAGTTCGCTAACAGCAGTCCTTCGAGCCCCCCTACCGCGCGATCTCAATATGCGCCATTTCATACTGACAACAAGGGCTGTAACTGGTGCTTTTTTGAGTTAGTTAGCTCTTATTGTCATAACCTCCCCTTTCATGTTTCAAAGGGATTGCTTTTATCCGTTGACAACTCATAACACTTGACCTGTCTACAGGTAACGACTTTAGAATGATTAACCTTATGCTTATCATGACTAAAGAGGCACATTTCGTTGTACCAATTACGAGACTTACAGCAGTCAAAGATATTTCAGCTCTTCGACCATCTACCATCGACAACGAAAGGGATCACTCTTGCCCTTATATCTACAGCACTGTTTACGATCGTTGGGGTATTTGTTCGACAGCTCAGCACAGACTATGACACCTTTCAGATCCTGTTCTTTCGCCAGCTCATCTTTATGTTGTTGCTCATGCCTGCGATCAGCAAAAATATCGCCGTGCTACTTAAGCCCAACAAAATATCGCTTCACCTACTAAGAATACTAGGCGCTTTTACCGCTCTATATTTTGGCTTTATTTCAGTGAGCAATATTCAATTTGCTGACGCAACAGCACTCGGTTTCTTGCAGGTGCTTTTTGTGGCTCTAATCGCTCATTTCGTGTTGGCAGAGCAGATCACCAGCAGTCGAATTTTCACGATTGTGGTTGGATTTATCGGGGTAATGACGGTTGTTCGACCGACCTTTGCTGCAAGCCATAGCCTTTATGTTTTATCTGGCGTGATTGCCGCACTAGGCGCGTCGGTAGCGGTAGTGTGTGTTAAGAAAGTTGCACAGAGCGAACCAAAGATAACATTGATGGCATACCAAGCTCTGGCAATTGGTTTGATGACATTAATACCAACCCTTTACTTATGGCGCACGCCAACAGTCGAAGACTTCATGTTACTGCTGTTAGTTGGCATCATCTCTTCATTTGCTCAGTATGTTGGTATCTCTGCATATAAATGGACGGAAGCCAACATCATTGCCAATGTTGAGTATGTAAAGATTATCTATTCACTTATTATTGGCTTAGTTGTCTTTTCTGAAATTCCTGATTTATGGTCAATGATTGACGCACTGATTATTCTTATTAGTGCATTGATTCCATTGATTTGGTCTCACTATCAAACAACCAAAGAGGATAGCCCTAAGTGTTGAGCATCAAACAGTTTTGTGAGCGACTTGAGGTATCTCGAACAACGGTTCTCTACTACGAGCGAAAGGGGCTAATCACTCCCGCAGCTAGAGCATCTAACGGTTATCGCCAATATGGCGAACGAGAGCTTGAAAGGTTTAGAGCAATACTTGCCTATCGTTCTTATGGTATTCCTGTCAGTGAGATTGGGAGCCTGCTACAGCAATCTCAGGATGAAGACCGAGATGTGGTACTAAGACAACAGTTTGCTGCCCTCGATCTAGAAATTCAAAAGTTGCGCCAGCAGCAACAATCCATAATGGCTTTACTCAAAGAGCCTGAACTTCGTAATCAAGGCCTACTCACCAAAGAGCGTTGGACAGAAATACTTAAAGAATCAGGAATGGATGAACAGGGTATGATCAATTGGCACAAACGCTTTGAGCAGATGGAGCCACTAGGACATCTCAAATTCCTTCAATCTTTAAATATCGATGAAGATGAAATTGAGCAGATAAGGGCGTGGTCACGAAAGCCATGAGGTATTGATATAAATTACCTACATTCCACGAGTTAAAGGCTATTAGGTGATTCATCGACGCGTTTTTCTAGGATTTGTTCTAGATTGGTTTATTGTTATTACCCGAATACCTAAAGGCCTCGCAGTTCGAGGCCTTACGTTTTTCATTTAACGTTTACAGCTACCCTACTTCACTGGCTTCTCTTGTTAACTTTCCTTACTGACCTAAGTTACTGACTCAGCTTACTGAACTTCGGCAAGCTTTTCACAAACCTCTGGTGTACATCCATATAAGTTTGCATATAGATTTCATCGATATTGTCACCACTCGGGAAACTGGATGAGAAATCTACGTGGTTGCGGTCGATGGACAATTTAGCCGCCTCGACAATATGAGCGATGAACATTCTAGGATCTTCCAAGCCGATAGAGATACGCATTGTGGTCGGTTTGATGCCTGCTTCATTTAACGCTTCATCGCTGAGCTCTGAGTGCGTGGTCAGTGCCGGACACAACGCGACCGTATTGGTTTGCCCTAAGCTGACTTGCATGCCGATTGCTGGCTCAAGCATGTCGAAGAACTGTTTAAAGCCATCTCGATTGATTGGCGGACGGTCGCCGTTACCTTCCATATCAATAGTGAAAAGCGCTGCTGGCAATCCCAAGTACATGTTGTTCTGGCAGTGTTGATAGTTGTCACTGTCTGGCAAAGCAGGACACGACACATTAATGTCTGGGTGAGCATCAAAGATCTTCGCGAGAGTCAGTGTATTAATCGTTTTCTGCACCACGCGCATCTCATAGGTTTTCATGCCATTGAGCACTTCAAACGCTTTGTCTGCATCTAAGAATGCGCCCTTAATGTAGTACACATTCCAAAACAACGTTTCGTTCCATGGAATGGTGGCCGCATCGCCGTTAGGTTTGGTGAAAGTAACCTCCTCCCCCTTTGGAACAAACATAGTCTCATTGCGACCAATCACAACCCCAGCGGTTGTGGTACCAGAACCCGCCAGTTCTTTTGTGTAGGAGTGAATCACATAATCTGGCCTTTCCATCACATCATCACGTTTCAGTACTGGATGTAATAAAGGCGTTCCCACTGTCGAGTCAACAATCACATCCCAACCTCGAGAGTGGCCGGCTTTACTGATACTAGCAACATCTAACACGTATCCATGGGGGTTACACGGTGACTCTAGGTAGACGTAGATTTTCTTACCCGCAGCGATGCGATCAGCGTATTTATCGGCAACTTCATCAAGGCGAGTCGCAAACTCATCACCGGAGTAACCATCCACCCACTCTACCGCGACATTCAGATTAGAAGGTTTTCCAAACCAATCTTCCAACAGCTGGTAAGAACCGCCGTAGATATTGCGTGAGGCTAATACTATGTCTTCATGCCCGAGCAAATGGCTCAACAACCCATCAATGGCCGCCATACCGGAGTTGAAGTTCCATGCGAGATACTCGTTAGCTCTAGATCCTGCTTCAAGGTCAACCATGTGGTTTGCCAGTGAGATCGATGTCGGGTTAAGCAGTCGAGAGTAAATATCGTGCAGCGGCTCTTTACCATTGAACGCATCTTCAATCCATTCTGTACACGCAAACAAATAGGTCGCGGTTCTTGTAATCACAGGGCTAGCAGAGAAAATAGCAGCCACATTATCGAAAATTGGATACGCACCTTTAGACGCAAAATTACCATTATTGGTGGCGATAGACTGGTAAGTGGCGCGCATTGGGTTTTGCAGATTATCGAGGATCTTAGCGATCTGGAATGACAAAAAACGTTTGGCGTTAAACCAAGCGATTCGGTCACTCTTGTCGAGTTCTGAAAGTCCATCAACCGTCAGTGCCCAAAGGTCGTGTGTCTTGGTATTGGCTTTGTACAGTGTCGTCGCCAGTTCGATAAGCGTGACGCCATAATCACTGTTTGGGTCGATACCAAAATGCTTTGCTTGCTCTATGGCAAGGGCTTCTGCTTGTTCGTGTTTGGTTGTTTTACGCAGCGGGCTAAGTTGAGTTGAAGTATTCATAATTCCTAAATCATTCCATGCTTGTTGTTCCTCCTTTAATTTTAGTTTTGGGCAGATGTTAAAAATTGCTATTTGCGAAGTAAGACATACACTTTGAGCAATAATATTGCCAAACTAAATTCAATATTGATGGATTATGCTAATGGATGAGATCGACAAGAAAATACTGGCTGAACTGCAAAACAACGCACGACTGTCTAATCAAGAGTTGGCCGATCGAGTGGCACTGTCGCCCTCCCCTTGCTTACGCCGAGTTCGAGCACTGGAGAAACAAGGGATTATTCGCGGTTATCACGCCAGTGTCGACCAAGAGGCGTGTGGCCTGCCGGTTAATGTATTTGTCTTGGTGAAACTTGAAAAGCCAACTGAAGAGAATATGCGAGACTTTGAACAGCACATCGAAGTGATTGACGAGGTGTTGGAGTGCTTTTTGATGACGGGCAATCACGACTACCTATTGCATGTCGTCAGTGAATCACTCAAAAGCTACGAGCAGTTCATCCGCAAACAACTAACTCGCCTGCCCAATATCGCTTCTATTGAATCCAGCTTCGCGTTTGGGCAGGTCAAAACCAAGACTAAGTTGCCAGTAAGATAGAGAAGTGCGTTTGTGCACGCTAAGAGTATGTTGCTCCTTATACTTGAGCAGTTGCCAAAAGTTGCGTCACTTTAAGATTTATTAGTTCTACGACCTTTTTTACAAACTGGGTCCTTTCATTCCCCGACAATTCTAGGGCTGCAGCTAGGTTGGGGATAGCCCAATGAAGGCGATGTGGTGCGTGCGAACAAACCACGTTGACGCATCCAATAAACAGGTGACATTGTTCATCGCTTGCTTGGTCACACAGCGTAATCACGTAATCAAATTTTTCATTAGCCTTTTTGTATTCAAATACCGTTTTACTCTCGGCCTTGACCGCCACATCGAGCACATTAGACAGCTCATCTAAGATAACTTTAGGGGTTTCCCCAGGTTCGAAACCTGAGCAGGTAGCTCGTATCATCCCATTAGATTTCTGTTCTACCATCGCTTTGGCGATAGCCGCTCTCACGCCTTTTTTAACGCAAACAAATAGCACGCTGATAGGAGATACATCCATATTAAAAACCCCTTTTGAGTTAGTCACCGTATATTAAACATAGATAGTTAAAGGAGATTTTCAACAGCAAGCTTACTGGTGACAACCAAGAAGCTCCGGCCTAAGTATTCGACCAGATGGATTAATCCCGCTCTTAAAGAAGATATTTATCCTATATTTTTCATATAACTTCGAAAAATAACATGGAAGTAATTTAAGCATGGCAAAGCTATCTTCAATTAGTCCTAAAGTGCTGCTTGTACTCTTTCTTTTGCTTACGTCTTTGACATACGGTGGCATATCGCTCTATGTTCTCACTAATCACAGTCAATCGACCGTCAAACAGTTGCAAAGCGGTAACAGCCGTTTTGAGCTTGAGTCTGCAAAAATTTTTATGGAGAAATACCTAGAAGTTGCAGAAGATCGCATTGTTTTAGCTTCGCAATACCAAGGAGTCATCGACGCAGCGTCGAGCTCAGATCTAGAGCGCCTGTCATTTAACCTAGAGCGATTCAAAGGACAGAATCAATCTATGCAATTTGCTGTGCGAGATCGCACCGGTCAATTGTTGTTTGAAGATACCTTTCGCCACCCTGCTTCAAAACAAGAGCAAGCCATCTTTAACGCAATCGCTAATCAAGAAGTAGAAGAGCGTATTTTGTACCTTTTGCATGACGATGCTAATCATATTTGTATCAAACTCTTTATGCCTCTATACCAAAATGGAGATTTTACAGGAGTTTTATATGGTGAAACTGCCGTCGATTATGACGACTTCTTTGGTTCATTTGTCACCAATCGTGCGCGCTGGTATGAGCTTAGTCAAACAGAGTCACCGATAGCATCTTTGATCGAAAATGATGCCTCCCACACGCATAGTGATCATTCACATACCACAGTGGAGAACAAATACAGTGAGGAAGAGTGGCTATTGACTCAAACGGCGTTGACCAGAGGGGGGTTAGTGTTAACCCAAGGGATAAGCCGCTCTTTTGTAACAGAGCAGTTATTGAGTTTACAAAAGGAACTGCTAAACGGGCTTTTGATTGTTTTAGCACTTGGTTCTATCTTAGTTTTTTTGATGGGGCAGAAATTATTTGTTAACCCCCACCGAGAATTAGAAGGGTCGAAGAAGCTACTTGAAGAATCGAATAAGCGATTAGCAGAACAAGAACGTGAAAGTCACCTTCTTGCAACGGTAGTAAAAACGGCCAGAGATGGCGTTGTTATAACGGATAAGAAAGGACACATAGAGTGGGTAAACAGTGCTTTTGAGACAATGACGGGCTATCACTTAGATTCAATAAAAGGACTAAGACCAGGAGCCTTTTTACAAGGGGAAGACACTTGTATCAAAACGGCTAGCCGTATAGGTTCAGCTATCCAAAAAGGCAACCAAGTTAAAGCGGAAATATTGAATTACGCGCTCGACAAAACCCCCTATTGGATCGACATTGATATCGTACCTTTACGTAATGATAAAGGTGACGTTGAGCGTTTTATCGCGATTGAACGTAATATCACAGAATTTAAAAAGCTTGAGCTTGAATTAGAAGATCAAGCAAATAAAGCAAGCCAAGCGAGTGAGGCAAAATCATTATTTTTGGCCACCATGAGCCATGAGATTAGAACTCCGATGAACGGCTTGCTTGGGATTCTACAAATGCTTGTCGACGACTTAGAAAAAGAAGAACAGAAAGAGGTTCTTCGGTTAGCGCTTGATTCAGGAGAGCACCTAATTGCGATTCTCAATGATATTTTGGACTTAGCGAAAATAGAAAAGGACAGTTTAGAGATCGATTCACACCCATTCAAAATGTCCGACATTACCAATCCCGTTTTGAACACATATCAAACCTTGTGCTCTGAAAAAGGCATTGGATTTTCTTTGCTTGATGATAGCGATGCCGCCTTCTCATACAATGGCGATTCCGTCCGAATCCGACAAGTCATTCTTAATTTAGTCGGAAATGCACTTAAGTTCACCGAAAGTGGCTCAATCAACGTCACTATCAAACCTCTAGGCGGTTCTGCGATGGAGTTCGCTGTAGAGGATAGCGGCATCGGGATCCCAAATAGTAGGCTGATCTCCATCTTTAATGAGTTTGAGCAAGCCGATCTATCTACGACAAGGAACTATGGCGGCACTGGGCTTGGATTAGCAATTTGTCATAAGCTTGTGACTTTGATGAACGGACAGCTCCATGTAACAAGTGAACTAGGTACAGGAAGCCGCTTTAGTTTTGTCATCGACCTGCCAACGGTTGCGTCTGAGGATGAGAAAATAACAACAACGCAAGAAGTCGACCTCACTCCGTTTAAAGTTCTAGTAACCGATGACAACAAAATGAACCTTCTCATCGCCAACGGTTTTCTAGATAAACTGAACGTTGAGTGTCTCACTTGTAACAACGGTTATGAGGCTTTAGCGCATCTTGAGACAGGTCGTTTCAACCTCGCCATTATTGATAACCATATGCCAAACATGAATGGTCTAGAAACAGTCAAGAAAATAAGACAAGCTGGACATGACGATCTTGTTATCTTCGGCTGGACAGCAGATATCATGCAAACATCGACACAAGCTTTCTTAGAGGCTGGTGCAAATGAAGTGTTAGCGAAACCCTTGATAAAAGATGACCTCGTCGAAGCACTTTCTCGCTACCTCAACCACATTAAAACGGTAGACAGGGCAAGCTAGCCAGGCTTTTATAACTGGCTCGTTTTATCATAAGCTTGTTTTTTCATAATTAACGCGGCAAGCTTTCGCTTCATTGTATAGAAGGCATTGAATAGTCGTCTCCAATCATACAGACAAGTGCGCCGCCAAAAGCTTTGTCGTAACGTATTTTTCCTGTCGCATCTGAGCTTTCTATGCTCGAGCTGCCGTCTATAATCTGATTAATTTCTTGTGCGACTTTTGTTGGTACCAACCAGATGCAAGCTGCAACAGAGCAAGTGGATGATGACGATTCGCAACCCGTCTCGGAGCTTCCTCGTACCCAAAGACTATCCTTTTCCTTAAGCAGTAATTGCGTTGCTATGTAATCTGGGTGGTCGATGTACTGATCGCCCCCTATCCATGTATCGTCATAAGGTAGGTATGGCCCTTGCCATGTGGATAAGCCCGGATTTTCAATTAAGTGATTGATATTTAAGTAGCCGAAGTTCGTATCGGTATCGGAGGTAATCGGAGGCAGAGAGCCATTATCACGAGAATATTGCTCCGCAGCATCCAAAACAGTATTCAGTTGCCCGATTAGAAATTTTGCCTCATCGACACGGGACATACGGTTCCCGAACTGGTTGTAGATAAAAAAAGCGGCAATGAGCATCAATAAGCCAAACGTTACAAGTTTCCATTTTTTTATCTGACGCAAAAGTTTCAACATCTATTTTTATCTCTCATCAAGAAGGTTCTGATAACGCTAAGGTCGCCCCTATGGGAAAGATTATACCAGAGTAAAATCAAGCGTTTTGCATTGAAACGTACTTGTCCATGTCTGCGGCAAATAAGCCTAGTTCTGATGTGCCCAACTTCTAGCTAGAACCTCCCTAAAAACAAACAATCATCACACCCTATTTCACTGACTTAACCCCTTACATCAACCTTGTGTTGATTGATTCAGTAAAACAAACCAAAGCGATGGGAATCGATTCGAAGTGATCGTTTTATCTGACTGTCATCTAATTTTTGTACTTTGATATAACAAATAGCTTAAAAGATATTGAGCGATCGTTCAATTACGTGAAATTTCCACTATAGTTGTTTGGTCAAACAACTCACAACAAGGAAAAGTTATGAATCCAAATACCGAATCGCAATCAACGCCGACTCGATCTATCCCTCAAGAAGCATTTGATTGGTACGACGAATATGCACACGGCCTGATTGATCGCAGAGAGTTTATGGCTCGTCTATCTGGTCTAGCTGTACTTGGCTTAACCATGACGACGTTAACTTCTGCACTGATTCCTAATTATGCGCAGGCAGAGCAAGTCTCTTTCAATGATCCTTCCATCAAAGCAACTTACGAGAAGTTTCCTTCACCTAAAGGGCACGGCGAAGGCTATGGCTACTTGGTGGTACCCAAAGAGTTAAAGGGCAATGCGCCTGTTGTATTGGTCATTCATGAAAATAGAGGCTTAAACCCATACATAAAGGATGTGGCAAGACGACTCGCTGCGGCGGGTTTTATTGCGTTTGCACCTGATGCACTCTATTCGCTTGGTGGGTATCCAGGTAATGACGACCAAGGTCGAACAATGCAGAAGTCGCTATCACGAGAGAAAATCGAAGAAGACTTTATCGCTGCTGCAAACTTCTTGAAATCCCATGAAAAAAGTAACGGCAAGCTAGGCGCAGTCGGTTTCTGCTTCGGTGGCTACATCGTGAATATGTTGGCGGCTGTCATGCCAGAACAACTCGATGCGGGCGTTCCCTTTTATGGTACTCCTGCCGCACCAGATTTGAGAAAGAACGTAAAAGGCCCCTTGCTGATCCAATTTGCAGGAATCGATAAACGCGTGAACGCAACTTGGCCAGACTATGAAGCCGAACTCAAAGAGAACGAAGCAGACTACACAGCTTACATCTATGACGGCGTGAACCATGGCTTCCATAACGATTCAACTGGCCGCTATGCTGAAGAAGAAGCAGAGTTAGCTTGGAAACGTACACTTGAGTTCTTTAACCAAAAGCTTTCTTAATAGGCAATAGAGTAATTTGATCTGTTGTGGAATCTAAATTTACATTGTGCAGTTATCTGGAAGGTGTTACTAATTTGTCCTATGAACAGAATTGACGTAAATGCAAAAACCACCACTACCACCATGAGGTTACTCAGGGGGTAGGCTTTTGCGTCGTCAAAAAACCTCTGAGTGAGTCATCGCCAGAGGTTTTTTTGTATCTAGGCTTTGTATTTCACTCAGAACAAATAAGAGATGTTCGTTCTACGCGAATTAAATTGAACTTCAGCTATTAATTATAGATAGAAGTGATAACTCAGTTAGGAGAAGAAATGCAACCTAAAGATAATAAAGAGCAAGTAAGCCGAGTTTCATCTCAGTTTGAAGAAACTGCTGTAATACCTGGCTCGGCACAAATAACACCGATTCTTGTTTATGGTAAGCGTCGTATTAAAAAAGAAAAACTTGGTGAATTTAATAGTGCATTTCAAGCTTTCTCCAAATCAGCTTACGAAGAAAACCCAGACATAAAAGCAATCTTTGCCTTTCCTGATAAAGAAGATCCTTTGGCATACTGGCATATTTTATGGATACGAAGTGCCCGAGCGTTTAACGATTACTTGTCTCGCCCTACTCAAGGAGAACCCTTGTGGGATACGTATGATTTCTCATCTGAAAGCCCAGACACTTTAGCTGTGTATGGCGGGTGGGATGAAGAGACAAGAACGAAAACTAAAGCTGTTTCAGGCGTTCGCTACGAATTTAAGAATAGTATTGCAGGCTTCATGAAACCTGATGGCGGTAGAGAAGAAGGTCCTCCGTTATTTGGGTTTACTACGCGTTGTGTAAAACCTGGCCGAATACAGAATCTAGGCACTTCATTCCAGACCGTATGTGACATGTGGTTCCAAAAGATTCCAGGTATCTTGATGGCTGCTGTCTTCCCAGATGAAAACACACCTAATTTGGTTCACGACTTGAGAATATTTGCCAACCATAGCTCTTACTTAGCGCATGTCGACAAGTCTGACAATTTGCTAACGGAAGCAATGGCAGTGTGGTTTGAAAATTACGATACCAGTATCCCATTTTCAGGACAACTTTATGCCGCGAACACAAAAGATGAAGCTCTGCATACAAGTTCGATTAAATCGAGTTCCACGCCCAGAGCCCAGCTTGAGACATTCCATTTTGGCGAAGATGGTATGTTGGGGCAAATGGCGAATATGACTCGGAATGACTAACAACGGACTCAGTATCTATCGAGTTACTCTAGTTCATAAAGGCCTAGGCAACAAATATAAGCTAGAAACTACTATAAGAATGTGGAACGCGATTTTCTTCATCCCAACCCGATAACTCAATATTGATCAATGATTTGCGCTTCTCATTGCACAGTGAAGCGATATTGATGATAGGCAACTGGCTGCGAAACTGCGCGGTGAGTATCACCTTTTTACTTTCACTAAGGCTGCTTCGACATTGCGCCAAAATCGCCTCAGTATCTAGCTGGTGTGCGTTCTCGATAATTTGGATATCAGCGTTTTCTTGATAGCAATCTATCAGCCAAGATACAGCAGGCTCTTCGATGCTGGTGAGCACGATAACATCTTTTGTTGTGACCAATTCTTTGAGTTCAGATAGTTTGAGTTCAGTTTCCATAATTAGGGCGTGTTGATCTTTCGAGCTGATTTTTGCAGCGAGTTGCTGGGTATTTATACAAGGCAGAGGCATCGATGTGTAGCTAGCCTACATGAGAAGCCGATAACGTAGTAGAAATGACCAGCAAACGCTGCCCGAAGGGTTCGAGCTGGGCGCCCCCGCAAAAAGCGTTTTACTCTTTGTTGAGGGAGATTTGCTTAGAATGACTAGGCTACTTCTCCCTCGCCGCGATTAAAACGCTTTTATCTCGAACAAAATTTAACCGCGAAAGGTCAACACGCCCTAATCTCATTCAGCTGCAAATACATTAAAGTCGGTTGCCCAGTTTAGCCTGTGCCAAATGATAGCCTCTGTCTATCATCTCTTTTGAGCGTTCAAACTCCAACGTACCACAGGCATTACGTGGCACCTCAAGGGTAATATCGGCAGGATAAGCAGCGAGTTTCTGGCGAGCGATAGTCGACTGCATCGCATCAAACGCTTGGTTGGCAATGTCGTAAGCTGCAAAGTTGAAGCTCATTTTACTTTTGACGTTATTGCCTAGGTTATCGATAAAGTGAGCAACCTTATCGTGCAGGTTACTCTCTTTTGTAGGCAGGGAAACTGGTGTCACTTCTTGTTTAAGCAGTTCAGGTTCGCCACCTAAGTTCACAGCTATTGTGACGTCTGTGTTGTCGCCAAAGGTTGGAGCAATCGGTACAGGATTAAGCACTCCCCCATCAATCAACTCTTCACCATTGATGACATGAGGTGTGAAGAACAGTGGCAGAGAGATAGAAGCGCGAATGGCATCAAACAGAGAACCGGACTTCAGCCAAACCTCTTTTTCTTCAGCGACATTAGCAGCAACGGCGGTATAAGGAATAGGCAGATCTTCAATAGCAATCTCACCGATCAGTTGACGCAGTGAGTCTATGATTTTGTCCCCTTTGAACATGCCACTCGATTGCCATGAAAAGTCCAACAACATCGTCATATCAGACTGGTCGATACTAGTGATCCACTCTTCAAATTCATCCAACTTGCCCGCAGCGTAAACACCGCCGATAAGCGCGCCAATTGAACAGCCAGAGATGGATTTGATCTGATAGCCATGCTCAATTAACCAACGGATCACTCCAACGTGAACCAAGCCTCTTGCGCCACCACTACCGAGTACCAATGAGATCGTTTTTGCCATCGTATCAATCCTTTAATTCATTAGCTCTTCAAAGCTTTAGGCAAAAATTATATCACCTCGTATAACTGTACGCAGTGTAATGCTTTGCAAAGGCTTAAAGTCGCTGGTGAACATCTTCATTTTGGGATAGTAAAAATTATCTTCTAGCGTATACCTTGGTCTCAGACGACTGAACAACGTTGAAGGGTGTTTCAGCATCCACCCTCCAAAACGCCAGAAAGCACTGATTGGTGGACGTTATCTGCCGCTTTAGCACCAAGCATTTCTTGTTGGATATTCGTTTATTACCAATAAAGCTCATCACCTACAAATAAACAGACACATACTCTCTACCGAGTCTAATACAAGTCGGCTTGCTCTACGACTAATGTCTAACCGACTGAGTCTATTTGTTTTTTTTGGTTTGGTATAAGGTACTAACAACTAAATGTTAATGAATCTTTAATTATAAGTTGACGCATTGTTTGCACTTCTGCGTGAGTAAACAACGTTTGTTGGAATAACACACCTAAGAGTGTGAACGAAAGGAATCAAAATGAGCACTACTTTAGAGTCCGCACATATACAAACAGAGAAGCCTCAAGCCAATGAGGATGAACTCACCTATGAACAACAACATAAACCAAGCTCAGAGTTTGAATCCCGAGAACAGTATCTAGAACACGAATTGCAAATCATGTCGCCTAAGCGCTGGCGTCCAAATTTGCCGTTTAAAGATTATCGATTTGAGATAGAAGACACCATCCCAGCGATGGCAGCGACCATTGGTAAAGTGGTTATGGTGGGCGCGATTGCAGCCACCTTTGCTGGTGCTCTCGGGTTAAATGAAGATTTTATTCTAGAAAACGTCCGTTATGAACTCCTCATCGCCTCTGTTTTCATCATCCTTTTCTCTGGTTTTCTATTGCCGACTGCAAACCTCGCAGGGACACACGGCCCACTTATCCCATTGATTCCGATTGTGGTTGCAGCAGGTGGACACCCGATGGCGTTTGGCCTGTTGATTGGCGCTTTTGGCTTACTCTTAGCCATCAGTAAAGGTGGCAGTATGTTAGCCAACCTCACCAGTAAAGGCGTTTGTGGTGGCTTGTTACTCTACCTTGGCTTTGTGGGAACCGCTTCTCAAGTGAAAAAGCTATTCGCTTGGGCTGAAGGAATCGGCATGAGCCACATCGCTTTTGTTGTGATCTTTTGCACCATTATTCTGTACGCGCTATTGGAGCACTTCCGTAAGCGTTGGTTAGCGGTACCTCTTAGCTGCTTGCTGGGTGGTACGATTGCATTTGCCATGGGTGCCCCATTCGCTTTCCACACTGAGCCAGGCTTACCTAACATGAACCCTATGTATTGGTGGGGAGAAGATACAGGTTGGATGCTAGGTCTACCGACGATTGAGCACTTCATGGTGGTATTGCCGTTTGCAATTTTGGCTGTCGCTATGTGGTCGCCAGATTTCTTAGGGCATCAAGTATTCCAAAAGATCAGCTACCCAGAGCGTACTGAAAAAGTACACATGAACATTGACGACACCATGACTACAGCGTCTATTCGTCAAACGTTTGGTTCTCTACTTGGTGGCACTAACTTTACGTCTTCATGGGGTACTTACATCGTACCAGCGGCGATTGCTAAACGCCCTATTCCTGCGGGCGCTTTGCTAACGGCTCTGTTTTGTATCATCGCCGCGGTTTGGGGTTACCCGATGGATTTAGCTATCTGGCAACCTGTACTGTGTGTCGCGCTGATTGTTGGGGTATTTGTGCCATTGCTAGAAGCAGGAATGGAAATGACGCGTGAAGGAAAAACCACACAGTCGGCAGCGATTGTTGTATTTTCTTCAGCGCTCGTTAACCCTGCATTTGGTTGGGCTCTCACTATGCTGTTGGACAACTTAGGTTTAGTTGGTTGTAAAGAACGTAGTAGCGAACTGAGCAAGATGAGCCGTTGGGTATTGCCAGGCATTATGTTTATTGTACTAACAAGTGTCATGGCGTTGGTTGGCCTTCTACCAGGGATTCCAGCGATTATCCCAAGCTTTCGTTAAGCTAGATTAATCGTTAACTTCGATAGAAATACAAAGGCCTCGTACATGCGAGGCCTTAGTTTTTCTATCAAGGGTTAATAGCCCTACTTCACTGGCTTTAATTCATTCGGGTAATGAAGGTTTGCTCGTCATCGACAAAAGCCACGTAATCGCCGTGATAGATGAAAACACGCCCTCTGCCCTCAACGATACACGCCAGTTGTGGGTTCAAATCTTCTTCAAGATCCTTACTTTGGTAGGTGCCAGTATCAGTGATGACGCCACGGAGTGTAGGCAAAAACCCACAGCTGCGCTTAGCTTGATCAATCAGGCTTAATTCACTGCTAATAGAAAAGTAAGACGGGATAGGACCAGCATCTTCGATAAACATCGGTTTCAGTTCTTCAAAAGCTGTAATCACCAGCCAGTCGATGCCGTTCACATGATGGATAAACATTGTTTATAAATACCTAGATTCTCGATAGTTCTGATGCGGGGATTCTATCACTATCAAGTGTAGAACGTGGGAGAAATTGAGTTTTGCTCGGAACACAAGAAGGCCCCGCAATCGCGAGCCCTCAGTGTTCTATCGAACCGTTACCCCTATCCTTTAACAACGACAGCACCCTACTCGTACTTCACTGACTTCACCGCTTTCGTCACGTTGTATTGAACGGTTCTAGCATCAAAATCCCCCTCTAGCTCCCCCTCAAATGGTGTTCTCCGATCTCTTTAGATTACCGTTCGAGGGGGAGAACATTCTTTGGTGCTGGACATATAGCCACATTGGCAACGAGCGGTATTCAGTTCCTCCCCTTTCCCGTTGCCAACAAGAGACTGGAGATGTAAACCAAGGGGAGGTTAGGAGGGGATTGACACGTGCAACTACCCTATTTCACCAGCTTCAAAGCTTTCATCAACGTTGGATTGAACTGGTCTGATTGCTCTAGCTTTGGGAAGTGGCTTGCCCCTTCAATATAGAAAACACTGCAAACCCTGATGTATTTCTTGTTCACTTCCGAGTCCGTCAACGTCAAAATATTCTTGCTAAAAAGGTAGAAAAGTTTATAGTATTTTTAGCTAAACTTGAGAATCAATATGTCATTACAGAAAAAACAATCCAAAGTATCACTGAACATTAAAATTTCATCAGACTTAGATGTTCGTCTTAAACGAGCTAGAAAAGCAGCACGTGAACAGGGGTTGATGTTCAACGTATCTCAAGAAGTTGAAAAGTTTCTTGAGAAGGAAATAAAGAAAGTTGAACGCCAGCTATCAATCGATGAAGAGATTAAGAATAACCTCGAGGATCTTGGTGGGCTTAATATAGATAAAATGATGAAATCAATGGATTAATCAAAAACAACAAAGCGTGGAGATAATTATGGGCACAATAATCGGACTGTTAATTTTAGCCGGCATCACTGTATTCCTAAAGCGTCAAACGGGACTTCATTTGCATGAGTGGATTGCAAAGAAATATAAAGACTCCCAAGACAAAAAATAATGGACTCTATCAGTTTGACAGGCTCCATCGATTTGACTTAAAAAACTAAGGCCCCGTAATCGCTAGGCCTTGGTTTTATCTTCTAACGGCTATAACTATCTTTTAATAACTACCGCACCCAACTTCACCGCTTTCATCAACGTTAGGTGAACTGCTTTGGTTACTCTAACAATAGGAAATGACCAGTCAGATAAATGAGTGTCACTATTGGTTCTGTAGCCTATCGAATCCATTAATCCGCTGATGAAGCTGTGTGCCCATAGTCAACGACACAAACAGGCTAATCAAAGCAATCACTGCTCCTGTAACAAACACCCATTGATAACCAGACATCCAGATAATTCCCAACAAAAAGGGTAGGAACACCGCTGCAATATGGTTGATGGTGAATGACAAACTCGCCGTTGAAGCCACTTCATCTTCCCTAATTGTCTTTTTAAAGTAAGTGTTTAAAGCTATCGCAAAGCTAAAAATGATACTGTCAATAACATACAGCGCCGCTGCCGCATAATGATCATCCACAAATGCGTAAGATAGGAACACCAACACTAACGCGGCATACTCAATGATCAAAGCGAGCCTCTCTCCTACTCGATCGATAAATCTCCCAACATAAGGTAGAGCAAGCGTCGCAGCTAAGCTGGAGACCATAAACAGAGCGGCCATCATCGCGATCGAATACTGAAATTTGGTCACCATCAGTAAGCCAGCAAATGCCACAAATATTTGTCTCCTTGCCCCACTCAAAAAGGTAAGAATGTAATAGGTCGTGTACTCTCGTCGGACAATGAGTTTGGTGTGTTGCTTCACCTCTGTGTGAGTATCTTGAAACGTGGCCAAGTAAACCGCCAGCCAGAAACATATTGCTCCACAAGTAAAGAAAATAGCCTTATCTGAAACATCAAACAGATAGCTCGCGACCATAATACCTAGAAACGTCACCATCGAGAAAAAAGAGGCTGCAGAGCGAATCTTTCCCATTGATTCACTGAAGTTCTCAGTCGCTAGCAATTGTGTTGAGAGTGATTTGTTCACCGCTTCTAGATAATGGAAGCCAATAGAAATGATCGTCGTGCTGAAATAGAAGCCATAGATCGAAGGCAGATACCCCGTTACTGCAACACCTAGCCCTAATGTTGCAACCGACAATACCGCGACTCTTTGTTCTGACGCGATGAACAACAGAAACAAAACAGTAAATGAAAGCAAGCCTGGGATTTCCCTAACACTCTGCAATACCCCAACATCAGCACCAGTCATACCAACAGTGTCGACAGCGAAGTTGTTCATCACAACTCGCCATCCAGTATTCGCTATCACTGACGCAATAGCGATAATAACCAACATCGCAAATGAGCTTCGCGATGTTAAAAACCTAAGCCAAAGAGTCATTAAGCCGCCGATTCTAAAAGAAAATTTTGAATATGATCGCGCATGAATGAAGCCGTTATTAGTTTTCCGTTCATATTCAGGTCCTCAAAAATAATGGTGTGTTCTGAGCTTGGTAACGATATGCAACTAAGACAAAGAACACAGAGACGATACAGATCATTAACAAGTTGTTACACGATCATTTTTAGAATGTTATTTTTTGGGATTGGTACATATTCCGGTAACTTTTAGTTATTTGAGAAATTCATTTGAGATAGTTATATGTCGCTGTTAATGAAATACTAATTGAACAAAAGTGGCAGCAAGGTTGTATTGAACGGTTCTAGCATCAAAAACTCCCCCTCTAGCTCCCCCTCAAATGATGTTCACCGATCTCTTTAGATTAACGTTCGAGGGGGAGAACATTCTTTGTCGCTGCACATACAGCTGCACTTTTCATGATCGGTATTCAGTTCTCCCCTTTCCTATTACCAACAAGAGATTGGAGATGTAAATCAAGGGGAGGTTAGGAGGGGATTAGTAGCTCATTCTCACGTGCATCTGCTCTAGTCGTTTAGGGAGCGGTACAGCACGTAAAAAAGCACTCACTCACTTGGTTTTGCCATACGCAATTTGCTCACCATCGTGAGATATCGCAATTCCGTACTTAACCGTTGAATCATGAGCCATGGCACCCATGTTACCAAGCGCCATGAATACCAAGAGTGTGATGTTTAGAATTAAACGTTTCATAGTGTCTTTCTACTTACTTTGGAGGGAACACAGAAAGCCCCCCTCTCAATCAATATAGCCACTATAAAGTGTGAAGTTGTAGACAGATCAATAGCAATTTAGATAAAGAACTCTTCTGTGTTGGTGACTTAACCAACTCATTTCTGCCTCATCGTTAGTCAGTTAAATAAATCAAAAATTGTCTAATATTGAAAAGATGCCATAGATTTTCTTATGGATTAACCAAAATTATTTCTAACGATAAACCAAATTTGATAATCCACTGCAGTGCTAGAATCTTCAGTTCTAAATACAATAGTCGATATTTCAACAGACAAATCGGACTGTTAGGTGTGCTATATCAAGATGGGGTTGTTTTATGAGAAGTGCTGCCAGCGCGCTATTACCCCTCGTCGATTTAGCGAGATAAGTCGGTGCGACTGTTTTTTATTAAGGTTTAAAGCCCTTACCTATCAAAAGTAAGGACATCACTAACATATGCCGAACTAGCTAGTGCGTTAATAAGATGGATTTAGTTTATTAGTGTGAGAGGTTGTGACGCCAAGAATGTTCTAAAGCCGTTTGAAACTCCTGTCCACAAACACCTGTTAATGCTTCGTCCAGAAAAGATTGCCAGTCATCACCTAACTCATCCTGCATCTGATATAGCTCATCTATTTCTTTCTGTATAGCTCCTATCGCTTTTCGTCTGCTGTTGAACAGAGCGCTGTCTCCATTTAGATTGAAGACCCTGATTGTTTCCTCTGCTTTACGCAAGCTCCCCCCTGTTAGACTAGGGTGCGCGACCACCATACCCGAAGTTAGAAAGAGCAAGTAGTCACTAGGATCATCCTGGTCTGGTTTTAGCAGCTCTGCAATATTGTATTTTCCAGCACCAGCATCTTTATAGATCCCGCAGCGCCCCCATCCCCCAGTCTTTGAACTATCGCCGCAAGAGCCAAATATATTGGCCCATCTAAATGTCTCCTGAGGGTAAGCTGTTCGAGTTTTAAAGTGCTCAATGTGTTTACGTTTTAAGTAACACTCACAATATGCACAATACCCATTTTGCATTTTGTCTAACTCAATCCAGATATCGTCTTTAGGAGCTTCCATCCAATCGTTTTGCCCATGGACGAGACCAGATAAACAATTTGAAGGAAGACGATTCAATTTTCTCATTCGCCAGTTCTCTTCTTCTCGATGGCTTTTTTAGCTTTAAGTTTCATTTCCTGAATTCTAATTAAGCTATCGCATTTTTTTTTCTCAGAACTTGTTTCACCGAAGTGTTTGCGTATATCTTCATATAGAGCTTGTGCTTCGGCATTATCATAGTAATGACCACTGATTAAAAGAGATTCAAATTTAGCGAGCCAATGGGCTTCTTCTATACGTTGAGGAGTGGCAAAAGTCCCCATGAGCTGCTCCAAAACATCGGAATTGATGATTCCCTTGGTTTGAAAGTCGGGAGCGTCTATGAGAGTCCTACCTTCTGTGTCTGTACCTTCAAAAATTCTGATATTATTTTTATCAACAGTAGATAGAACTAACGGGCTATGTGTTGTAACAATAAATTGAATGTTAGGGAAACAAGCTTGAAGGTCTAATAAAACGTCCTGTTGCCATTTAGGGTGCAAATGCAGCTCGATTTCATCGATTAGGACAACCCCTTGTCCCTCAAGTGGGTTATCAAGTTTGGGATTTAACATGACTAAGCGACGAACTAAGTCAGATACCAGTCCTAAGAACGTGCGTTGTCCGTCAGAAAGCTGTTCAATAGTTATGTCTATGGAATCATTTTTTACTAAAACGACGTCTGACCCTGTACTTGTATCAACCCACATATCACTAATGCTTGGAATGACACGACAAATCGCTTGGACGACGATTTGTTTTGTTTGTGCGTCTGTTAGCACCTGATTAATACTAGCGGACTTCAGTGTAGCTAAAGCATCATTCAGCTGAACCTTTGTCTGTTGAAGAATAGGCTCAAGCGACAGGATTCCACTGTCAACAGAAGACTCTAGATCCTTAACTTGCTGCTTCAGTGCTTCAATTTCGTTTGATTTATCATTTACTGACTTTTTATGAAGAGCTACAAACCATTCTACAAAATGCTCGAACTTGCCTGAACCAGTAAGAGCAGAGTTGTATGCGTCAAAACGTTCTTCTCGAAGTGAGACATTATCCTTATTTAAGCGAGATAGTGCGTGAGAACGCTCTATAGAATAAAAGGCGCACAAAGGGAGATTTACTACATTATTATTATTAACAATACGGAAAACATTAGAAAGCTCTCGAAGGTTCTTTACATCGCTATCTCGCCTTTCAGAAGCTCCAAGACTTGCTCTTGATAAGCGTGCAGTTAGCCGCTTTAACCCAGAGCCGTATTCAAATTCTGTTAACACATCAGTGTAAGAGTTATCGGAGTCTCTTCTAATGTCATACAGTTCACTCAATCGCTGACCAGCACCTTCTTCCTTAAGAATATTTGCATTAATCCAACTTAACGTTTTGGATATGGCATTAAGAATTGCGGTTTTACCTTGACCATTATTACCGATGATTACGGTCAGATCTGGCTCAAAAAACATACGTAAGTTTTTAAATCGACGAAAATCAAATAGTTCAAGGCTTGCTAAATGTAGCTTGTTTTGGGGCACAAAGATGTCAGGAGTGTCAGAACTATTGTTCTCAATGTACTTAACACATTGCAATAGGTAATGATTGGCTAGCTCCTCATCTATAGCGACACTATCTAGACCATGAGCATAATTTTGATAAAGCTGAAAGGTTGGGAGTAGCTCATTTTTCCTAGCTCTTCGCTCTAGCTCTTTGGTATTTTTTGTTTTGCTAGTCATGACTTGCCTCGTAGATCCGTTGAATTAACTCACTAGTATATTTGATTTTTAGTCGGGTGATAAAAACTGGCTCAATATGCTGAGCGAAGGCTAATAGTCCTTGTAAGTGACGGATATCCGAGCTATCTAAAAGATTATACTTAAATTGATTTATTAGATGTTTGATGTATCGCTTACGTTCTCTACCTAAAGAGAGCTTCCTTTCATTGCTAAGTGTAATACCTGTAACATGTCGGTTATGCGCACGCGATGAAAAAGCCGTTTTGCTGTGGTTTAACTTAAGGTTGTACGAGAAGTACTCTACTAATAGCTGTTGGATAGAAGGAACTATAGTATGGAGAATATTTTTCTCGTTGGTTGAGAATGTCAAATCATCAGCATATCTTGTATAAGTTATTTTTTGATCGTTGCAGACATTGGTCATAAAACGGTCAAATTCATAGAGACAGAAGTTAGATATACTTGGCGAAGTAGGAGCGCCAACACTCAACACCAGTTTACCGAGTTTCGTCTTGCTTGGGCACCAAAAGATAAGCTTCTCAACAAGTCTCTTTTCTTGATCGGTAAACTTTGGTGTGTCAGCTGTACAACTATCTACACTTTGCCAAAAGATGGCAGGGGTTATAGAGTTGAAAAAGTTTTCAAAGTCCGTTTTCAGTAGATAATTGTTCCGAACATGGGACAAAGCATTTTCTCTGATGCCCTTTCCCTCACTATATGCCATAGCCATATGATGTACAGGGAAAGTATATATAGCCAAAAATGCCCTCTGATACTCTTTAAGCTCTTTAGATGGCTGGGCTATGACCCTATGTCCATGTGACCTTTTTGGGATCTTGTATACACGATATTTACTTGGGGCGTCCATCAAAAAACGTATGACTTCAGACTCACTTTTTCTTAGGTGCCCTGCTAGTTGCTTTACTAAGTTCATAAACCTCTCAACAAAAAAAGCCCAAAAGTACTAATACTCTTGGGCTTAGCTCTTTACTAGAGACAGCGAAATGTACTTACTTCTTCGCAGCCTAAAGGAGGAACGAGTTTAGGCTGCGAAGAAGTAAGTACATTTCGCAACTAATCCCGTTCAATAAGTTAGAGTCTGGCTAATCACCCGACTAGACGTAATTCGTCTTAAGCTAAAGAGCACTGTAATGTTACTCCAACCCTTTATGTTTAACAATGCTTGTTAGTAGGTTAAGTGAACATAGCCCTAGTTATTCAGTAATCGTCACTATCAATACAGAGTACTAAGCTAACTGACTTTCCCTTGCCTGTAGTTATTCTTGAAATGCTAATTTAGTAAAGTTGCTGGATTTAACTGTCCAATAACGAGTTAGTAAACAACCAAAACAAAAAGGCCTCGCAATGCGAGGCCTTTGATTTTTCTATCTATCAGAAGAGATTAGTCGCGAAGTGCTGCGCCGAATTTCTCTGAGATTGAAGCTACGATAGCATCTACTGAACCAGCGATGTCTGCATCTTCAAGTGTGCGCTCTACAGACTGTAGAGTCAGTGCGATAGCTAGGCTCTTCTTGCCTTCTTCTACGCCCTTACCTACGTAAACGTCGAACAGTTTAGCGTCTGTTAGGAATTCGCCACCAGCTGCGATACACGCTTCTACGATGTCGCCAGAAGCGACTGCTTCGTCAACAACAACCGCGATATCACGACGGTTTGCAGGGAACTTAGATACTGCTACTGCTTCTGGAAGCACGCGAGTGTTGATAGCTGCCCATTCGATTTCGAATACGATAGTGCGGCCGTTAAGACCAAACTTACGCTCTAGTTCTGGGTGAACAGTACCAATGATACCCACTTCTTTGCCGTCTACTACGATAGCCGCAGTTTGACCTGGGTGAAGTGCTGGGTGCTTCGCTGCTTTGAAGCTGTATGCGATTTCGTTTGCAGAAAGCTCAAGAACTGCTTCTAGGTCACCTTTAAGATCGAAGAAATCTACAGTGTTAGTTGCAATGTCCCAGTGCTCTTCGCCACGAGTACCAGAGATAACGCCCGCAAGCATCATTTCTTGGCGCATGCCGTTTTCAGCTGTTGCTTCAGGGATGAAACGTAGGCCTGATTCGAATAGACGAACGCGAGACTGTTGACGCTTCTGGTTGTGAACAACTGTGTTTAGTAGACCTTGGATTAGGCCAAGACGCATTGCTGACATGTCCGCAGAGATTGGGAATGGCAGGATTAGCGGCTCAACACCAGGTACAACAAGCTTTTGCTGTTCTGGTTCTACGAAGCTGTATGTGATTGCTTCGTGGTAGCCACGGTCTACAAGAAGGTCACGAACGCGCTTAAGCGGTTGGTTAGCTTCTTTGTGGTCATTCATTTTAAGTGCCGCTTTAGGCGCTTGGTTTGGAATGTTATCGTAACCGTAGATACGACCTACTTCTTCAATTAGGTCTTGCTCGATTGCGATATCAAAACGCCAAGATGGAGACGTTGCCGTCCAACCAGCTTCTGTCGTCTCCGTATCTTCTACAACAGAAACAGTACAACCTAGGCGAGTAAGAATTTCCACTACGTCTGTAGATGGGATTTCGTGACCTAGTAGGCTGTCTAGCTTAGCGCGACGTAGAGCAACTACGTTTGCTTTAGGAAGATCAGCTTCAGATTCGCTGCCGTTTACTGGCGCAACTTCACCACCACAGATTTCAACTAGAAGCTGTGTTGCACGCTCCATTGCTGCTGCTTGTAGCGTTGAATCAACACCACGTTCGAAACGTAAAGAAGAATCAGTATGAAGGCCGTAAGCACGTGCGCGACCACGGATGTGATCCGGTGCGAAGAATGCTGCTTCAAGAAGAACGTCAGTTGTTTCAGTAGTAACACCTGAATCTTGACCGCCAAAGATACCAGCGATTGCTAGTGCTTTGTTGTGGTCAGCGATAACAAGGGTGTTGCTGTTTAGTTCAGCTTCGTTGCCATCTAGAAGTGTTAGTTTTTCGCCCTGCTCTGCTAGACGAACCACGATACCGCCTTCGATCTTAGCTAGATCAAATGCGTGCATTGGTTGGCCTTGCTCTAGCATCACGTAGTTTGTGATGTCTACAACTGGGTCGATTGAACGGATACCACAACGGCGCAGTTTTTCTTGCATCCAGATTGGAGATTCCGCTTTCACGTTTACGTTCTTAACCACACGGCCAAGGTAACGTGGACAAGCATCAGTTGCTTTGATTTCAACAGATACTGTGTCTTCAATGCTTGTTGCAACAGCTTCAACTGTTGGCTCTGTAACGTCTGCGCGGTTTAGTACGCCAACTTCACGAGCAAGGCCACGGATGCTGAAGCAGTCTGCGCGGTTTGCTGTTAGGTCTACGTCGATAGTTACGTCGTTAAGCTCTAGAAGCTCACGAACGTCCATACCTAGCGTTGTGCCTTCTGGTAGCTCAAGGATGCCGTCAGACTCTACGTCGATACCTAGCTCAGAGAAAGAACAAAGCATGCCGTGCGATGGAACGCCACGTAGTTTTGCTTTCTTGATTTTGAAGTCACCAGGAAGTACTGCGCCAACTGTTGCTACTGCTACCGTTAGGCCAAGACGACAGTTAGATGCACCACAAACGATGTCTAAAAGTTCTTCTTCGCCGATATCAATTTTTGTAACTTGTAGTTTGTCTGCGTCTGGGTGCTGACCGCACTCAACCACTTTACCTACTTTAACGCCGGTGAATTCACCAGCAACAGGTTCTACATCGTCAACTTCCAAACCAGCCATAGTGATTTGGTGAGCTAGCTCTTCGCTGTTAATTGCAGGTTTAACCCACTCGCGTAGCCAAGATTCACTGAATTTCATAGTTTTGACTGCCCCGGATTACTTGAATTGTTTAAGGAAACGAAGGTCGTTCTCGAAGAACGCACGAAGGTCATTTACGCCGTAACGAAGCATCGTTAGACGCTCTACACCCATACCGAATGCAAAACCAGAGTATTTCTCAGGGTCGATGCCAACAGAGCGAAGTACGTTAGGGTGAACCATGCCACAGCCTAGAACTTCTAGCCATTTGCCATCTTTACGTTTCACGTCAACTTCAGCTGAAGGCTCTGTGAACGGGAAGAATGAAGGACGGAAACGCACTTCAACTTCTTCTTCAAAGAAGTTACAAAGGAAATCGTTAAGAATGCCTTTAAGTTGTGCGAAGTTTACGTTCTCATCAACTAACATACCTTCCACTTGGTGGAACATTGGCGTGTGAGTTTGATCGTAGTCGTTACGGTAAACACGACCCGGAGCAATGAAGCGGAAAGGCGGTTTGCCGTTTTCCATCGTACGGATTTGAACACCAGAAGTGTGCGTACGTAGCATTAGATCAGGGTTGAAGAAGAAAGTATCGTGATCAGTACGAGCTGGGTGATCGTCTGCGATGTTTAGTGCATCAAAGTTGTGGAATGCATCTTCGATCTCAGGGCCAGACTCAGTGCTAAAGCCAAGCTCACCAAAGAACTGTTCGATACGCTCAACTGTGCGAGTAACTGGGTGAAGACCACCATTCTCAATGCGACGACCTGGTAGGCTCACATCGATAGTTTCTTCAGCTAGTTTCGCTTCAAGCTCTGCACGTTGTAGTGCGTCTTTGCGAGCTGCGATCGCTTGTTGAACAGCACCTTTCGCTTTGTTGATCTCTTGACCAGCAGTGCGACGCTCTTCAGGTGGAAGTTTACCTAGGCTTTGTAGTTGAAGAGTTAGTTCACCCTTCTTACCTAAATACTGAACTCGCACTTCATCAAGTGCGACTAACGAATCTGCTGTATCAATAGCAGTCGTTGCATTAGCAATGATCTCTTCTAGATGTTGCATCATTTCCTCATCTACCAGTTGGTAGTGTCCGTATCGGATGATTAGTTTTTTTAGATAGCTACACATAGTAATCAAACACGCAACCAATGCCAAATTGAATCGTTAAAAGAGCAAGTTATTGACTAAAAACACGGCAAATTTAACGTTAGGAATCAGAAATTCATTCAAATCAGCAAAATCAAAGAGAAACGGATACATAAACGTCACCAAGTGAGACAGTTTGATTACATTCAGCGAACCTTAGCTGAGGCTGTGATGTTAACAAGACAAGAGGTAGAAGAAGGATTAGGACAGACATAAGAAACTAAGGAGCGAGGTTTAAGGCCATTGCTCATATGAAAAAAACGACAAAGAGGTTATAAACTTAAAGTGACTCCAAATATTACCCCAAACTACAACATTGAATAACCACATTTTTTTGCAGACTTTAATAGAGATTTAATATATAAGTTGCATATCAATTAAAGGACAGCAACATATATGAAAACGTTACAGTCAGTATCCCCAACCGATGAGCAACTAAAACTAATGGTTCGTCCTCGTCCAGGAACACTAATAATTCGGGGGGCAGCAGGTAGTGGTAAAACTACAACATCCATATTAATGATGAAATTATCTATAGGGTACTTTCTCGAAGAGTTCGCAAGACAAAATATTCAGCAGTGCATTAACATCCGTATTTTCACCTTTAACAAAACTCTTGCGGCATACGTTAACGATCTAGTGCAAACCGAGTCTCATTTAGCTCAGTCAATAAAAGATAAAAAGCTGAATATTGAAGTTTCAACACTAGCTAAATATATGCGAAGGCGAATCAATGGCCATGTGTCCATTTTGAGCTTTAGCCCTCAATCAAACTTAATTCAAATGTTTGGTTCTCAGATACCTTTAGATAATCAGTTCCTTGTCGATGAAGTAGAGTACTTACTTGGGAAGCTCGACGAAGACAAACTCGAAAGCTATATCGACATGGAGAGAACTGGCCGAGGTACAACACCGAGAGTTGACCGCCAACTTCGACGACAAATTTTAGATCAAGTAGTTTATCCATATTGCAAAGAAAAGAAGAAACGAGGACAACTCGATTGGAACGACATCGCTGTCTTATTTTCAAAGTCGAAGATTGACGATATTCACATAGCGATCGTCGATGAAGCACAAGACTTCTCAGCAAACCAATTAAAAGCCATAACTATGCAATTAGCAGACGAGAACTTCACAACAATCGTCCTTGATAGTAATCAGAAAATATACAAACGAGGGTTTACTTGGCGGGAAGCAGGAATAAATACGTCAAACGCTCGATACGCAAGACTCGAGTTCAACTACAGAAATACCGTCGAAATTGCACATTTTGCGAGTAAATTAATTGAGAATGCCGGAATAACTATAGACGATGATGGGACATTACCAATACTGGATGCCATTAAGCGCCACGGTGAGACCCCTATTCTTCTAGAGGGTAAATTTAGTCAACAAATGGAATACGTTCTTGATTATATTGATAGTAAAGTCGATTTAAATAACGAAACCGTGGGCTTCTTGCATGCAAAAGGCGGGGGTTGGTTTAGCGGAACAAAGCAAATGCTAACGGCAAAAGGGTTAGACTTCGTAGAAATTTCAGGTGAAAGTGAGTGGCCCCCGCTAGACACTAATATTGCACTGTCAACAATTCACTCGGCTAAGGGCTTAGAATTCGATCATGTGTTCATTCTAGGCTTAGAAGGTCGCCATTTTAGCTTCGGCACAGCCGATAGTGAAGATGCCGATTATTCTTCAACAGTGAAACTGTTATCGATGGGGATAACTAGAGCTAAAGAGAACGTCATCCTAGGCTACAAAATAGATAGCAGACCAACATTTATTGACCACTTAAGTGAAGCAACTTACAACAAGGTGACTTTGTGAACGAATTCGATAACTCTATATCTAGTAAAGATATAACCGAAGTTTTGCATTTTACAACTAACAGAGGACTCCTTGGTACGCTTCGGACTGGTGGTGTTCTCCCGAACAATGAATTAAAGCAAGAAGATACTTTAGCCTTTATATTCAAACAAAACTCAAAAGAGCGAAAAGAGCGAGATCGTCGATGGTTGAACTATGTTAACCTATCTTTAACCAAGTTAAACTTTGAGTTTTTTGATTACTCCAAGTTTATCCATCAAAATGTAGATATGTATTGGGCGATATTATCATTCTCACCGGAGATTCTTACCCATTCAGATGTCTACTTTACGACGACGAACAACATATATCCCTCTTGCATTCGTGGAGTTGGACGTGAAGGGTTTGAACAAATGTTCAACGATCCAGTAGAAGGGAAATTCCAAAAAAAAATATCTAGAGATAAAAGCCTGCTGCCATCCATGACAACATGTGAGCAAGCTGAAGTTCTATACCCAGGAAAACTAGAAACTAAATATCTTAATAAAATTTATGTCGCTACTGAAGAAGATAAATCCAGTGTCATGGCACAAATGATGGCGTTAAGTACTAGCGCTCAAGTTGAGATAGCTCCTAACAAATTCGTAAGATGATGATTAAAATGACTATTGACAACGAAAGCAACATCGTTAATTCAAGCCTCTGGGCGGCGTATGGAGATGCACTCGGGTTCATTACTGAGCTAGCAGACAAGAATATGCTTGTAAAACGCACCGGTAAGAACACAGTAACTGGGTTAGTTGAATGGCAAAGAAAGGTCGGTGGTATGTACGGCCCTATCGTAAGTCTGCCGCAGGGAGCATACTCCGACGACACCCAGCTACGTTTGTCCACAGCAAGATCTATTAATCTCAATAACTATTTTGATATTAATGCATTTTCTAAGATCGAGATTCCAGTATGGTCTTCCTATGCTTTAGGTGCAGGTATAGGCTCAAAGCTAGCTGCAGAATCATTAGGGAAAAAGAGTATTGCTTGGTACAACAACTTTTACCAAACAAAAAAGTCTAGATACGTGGATTCCGGGGGTAATGGTGCTGCAATGCGTATTCAACCTCACGTATGGGCAAGCATCACGCCGAAACAACCTGAATCATTCCTCCTTGATGTAGTCAAGAATTCCCTATGTACTCATGGGCACCCTCGAGCAATCGCAGGGGCAGTTTTTCATGCTCTATGCCTATCATATGTAATTGTAGAAAAAGAAATACCTTGTGTCCGAGAAGCTCGATCGTTTTCAAAATGGATTAAAGACATACCGAGTTACATTCGTAGTGACATAAACCTTAGTACAGCATGGGTTCCAATGTACGAGGCACAATCAGATAGCTTTTTGGAGGAATCATATGACAATGTCTATCAAGAGATACAGCAGTTACTGAATATAGTTGAAAAATGGAAACAGACTGGCGACTTTTCTTATACATCTTTGGTAAACGACCTTGATTTAAGTAACAAAGCGATCAGAGGTAGTGGAACGTTAACTGCTGTCGGGGCGTTGGCCGCTTCTTATCTAAATAGAGAAGACTTGCCAGCTTTGATGGTTGATATAGCCAACCAACTAGGCACTGATACAGACTCTATAGCGACCATGGTTGGAGCTTTAAGGGGGTACATTCAAGGAAGCCAACCACCACAGAATGTACAAGATCAAACATACCTAATTTACGATGCACAGAGATTGAATCGTATATCTAAAAATGAAGAAAAAAATAACTTCCGTTACCCGGATATCAATACCTGGAAAACTCCGACATCAAGTTTAGATTTCCTTGGGATGCAAGATAACACACCATTCTTACCTCCATTTGGGAGTGTTGACTCTATATCCGATGAATTTAGAAGTAACAGCACCGATAGTTATAACTATTTTTATCAATGGGTAAGGTCTGATTTCAATCAAAGCTTCTTGGTGAAGCGCAGGAAAGACTCCTCACTAAAACCAATAGATAGCGCGCTACTATTTGAGGAGGTTGGTACATCAAAACAAGAAGTGGGACAAAACAAAAAGATTGATGCTCCCAGTATCTCACATCGTCCGCACCTAGATAGCCAAGTCGAGATTGGTTTCCACAACAATGGGGACTCTGTAGACTTAGACGAGTTAACATCACAAGCGATACAAAGTAACTTTAATGAGGCCTTAATCGGACAGCACTTAATCAAGGTCTCGCGAGAATTAGGAATCAACAGTGCAGTAGCATATTCAGCAATTATATCTAAAGCAATCGTATCGAGAGATAAGAGAAAAGCATAATCAAAATGCGTAAAGGAGGTACTAAATGTTACCTCCTGTCACTAATTGGCAAGTGAGTAATTAACTTATCAATTAATAATATGCACATATTCAATCGTGGACGCGCAAGGTTTTTATACTTAAAAGTAATATTCCAACGCTACCTCAACAAAATCATCCTTTCGAGCAAAGAACAGCAAATCCTCTGGGGTTTCGTTCTCAAACAACCAAGCGTTTAATCGCCACTTGAGGTTGTTATTGATTCGGCTTGATGCTTCGAGCTTCGCGCTGTAGACATCGCTGTTATCTAAGTCTTGAGTAATGCCTGTAAGCACTTCGGTGCCATCTTCATCATTCAAGGCAAAACGTGCACCAAGGAACACATCGTTTTGGCCGATGGTTTGGGCATTGTTACCTCTGCTGTCATACAAGTATTCAGCAATAAAACCGATGTCCCAATAGGATTCAAGCGCTCCAACCCAAGTGTATTCAAAGCCTGTTGCTACGCCTGTGTGGTTGTCGTAGCTGTCCCGATAAATACTTTCCAGCTTCCATAACCAGTCACCAATAATGCCTTGCACATCCAACCCGAAGTGCTGCATTTGCGCGTAATACGGCTTGAGCTGATTGCCTTCCACACGGTAATAAGGGTCGCGATTTGTGCCGCCTAAGTAACTTAAACCGACATCCCAATCGCCGTACATTTGGCTATAACGCAATGCCACATCAACGTGTTTTTCTTCTCGCGAAGATTCGTAAAGCGCATCATCCGATACGGGCACAGTTGGCCTTAATCTGCCGTCTTCCCCAGCGAAGGTACGCTCACGAAAATACGGTAGTAGCATGGCATCGATGGTTCCCCAGTCTTTGATTGAGGTGAAGTGCACCATTGGCTGACCTAACTTAGATTCACCATCGACCGATTCAATAGCATCGGTTTGGTTTACCACATCCACCAAATGCGCCGATTCGGTGACGCCCCAAAACACCTTCCCGACACCCGCTCGCAGTTCGTAATCATCCCAATACGTGAGGTACAGAGCTTCACGAATATCACCATGAGTTCGTTCATCGTCTTCGCTGTCTAGGCGGTAAAACGGCGTGAAGGTAAAGCTGCCATTGCCCTCTTGTTGTTCCCAATAAAACTCTGGTTGCAACACCAACGAGCTTTGCCCTTTATCTTGCCCTTGCAAGCCGTCGCTAAAGAACTGCCTGTGTTCAAGGTTAACCTGCCCTGCTAGCTCCGGGGTGACCTGTTCTACGAACTCAGAGCTAAAGCCTGCCGCCACACATGGCAACGACACCTGCATAAGCCCGACTGTCGCCGCCAAGGTTAAAGATAACTGCGTTCCTGTTAACACAATCCTTTTCATATTCTTGCCTTACTTTGCACGTTTGAGTGTGTTTTTCTGGAAATCTTTGTCCTTAAGACCGGTTTGGAACGCTAAATCTGTCGTGGTTAAGACGGTACTTTTGCCTGTTTGATGGTTTTGCATCGACATGGTGTGTGCGCGCCAGTATTGGTTTAGGTATTGTTTGTAGTCTTGGAACGAGAGGGTTTTCAGCAATGCGCCTTTACGGTCGTAAAACTCAACCTGAACGGGGCGGTAATATTGTTGGTCTAGCCATACCTTCTGCATGGTGTAGCCAGAATTTTTGTCGGTCGGTACTTGCTCTAAAACAAAGGTATCAACACCTTCAATTTTGGCGTCTTCAATGTAGTTGAAGGTGTACTTTTCTAGCTCAAACGAGCTTAAGTCTTCGTAAGCAAATTCACTGCCCATAAACGGGCCCGACTTGTTACGTGAAGAGATGCGTTTTACACGTTTCAGAGCCGGCAAATACAACCATTGGTCATCCGATTTAGAGATGTGTGAATGGTTTAAGAAAGCCGTGCCTTTTACATCACGTGGCTCATCAAAAATGGTTAAGCCTTTGTCGCCATCGTCATCGACTTCTAATGACTTCAATCGCATTAGACGCGTACTACTTTCGCCTTGTTTGTTGCGAAGTAGCATTTCCATGGTCGCAACAGAATCGCCCCACCCCATATCGACGGCTTTGCGTTGCTCGGCTATTTCTAGGCCTTTCGCTGGGTCTGCTAATGCTGGGAAAGCGGCGAATGAGCCTATTGTTAACGTGCTGACAGTTAATGAGCTAACGGTAAATAATGTAGTAACGAATGTTTGTTTAACGCTTTTCATAAATATCTCCTTGAGTCAGCCCACCGCGGCAGGCTGACGTTTCCTTATTTGGTCGATGTAGTCAGTTCGGCCGTCGAGCTAAGCTGCGACTTGGTCTCAGGCTTCGAATCGTGCTGAGTTTTAACTGCATAGTGGGTCTGTTTGTCGAAGATCATCAGTAAGCTTGGTAACAAGATGAAGTCGACCACTAGCGCAATGAAAATCACAATCGCGCTGAGCAAGCCCATATCGGAGTTGAGTCTGAAGCTCGACATCGCCAGCACAGAGAAGCCTGCTACGAGTACGACCGTGGTGATCCACAATGCGCGTCCAACGGTGTGGAAAGCATAACGAACCGCTTCTTCTGCGGATTTCCCTTCCATTCTGGCGCGCTGGTATTTACTCAAGAAGTGCACCGCATCATCAACCACGATACCCAACGTAAGCGTGACCACCACTGACAAACCAAGGTTGATTTGACCTGAGATCAGCGCCCACAAACCAAAGCCAATAATCGCCGGGGCAATGTTTGGCACTAGGCTGATCATGCCTAAACGAACCGAGCGCAATGCAAAGATCATCAAACCAGAGATAAGCACTAAGGTGATAGGCAAAGTTGATAGCATGCTCGCCATGTTGGTTTCGCCAATGTGTGCAAACATCAGTGATGGGCTCGACGCGACCACTTCATATTGCGGCGCGTTGGCTGCAAACCATGAGTAAATGCGATCTTCGAGTTCCACTAGCTCAACGCTTCCAAGGTTATCGACCGTGAGCACCATTTTGATCGATGATTTATCGACGTTAATCTGGTTGTTCAAGTCCAAGCCATACGGCAAAGACATCTCATAAAGCAGCAGGTATTGCGCAGCAAGTTCACGGTTCAGCGGCAATTGGTAGTAACTGTCGTCATCGCCATGCATGTTCTTATTCAAACGCATATAAACATCAGAAAGCGTTGCCACATGGTCAGTTTCTGGTTGAACGCGCAGCCACTCAGTAAAGTCGCCAATCGCTTGCAAGAACACAGGATCAGCAATCGCTTGAGACTCGTTGGTTTTCACTGCGATGCTGAGGGTCGTCATGCCACTTACGGTCTCTTCCATGAAGTCGGCCGCTTGTCTGAATTCACTTGAGGTATCGAAATACTTCACCGATTCATCGTTCACTTTGTTGAGTGGAATTAACGCGGCAGCGCCAACAATCACAAGAGTTGAAATAGGCAGCAGTGCTTTGCGGTTAGCAACGACAAAATCACCGAGCTTATCCATAAAGGTGACTTTGTCTGCCGCCTTAGGATTGGCAGATAGACGTTTAACTGGCAGCAGTTTTAACAATGCAGGCAACATAGTTACAGATAGGAAGCACGCGATGAGTACGCCTAGTGCCGACAAGTTACCGAAATCACGCAGCACTGGAGAGTCCGACATGTTCATCATCAAGAAGCCAATCGCGGTGGTCACTGAGGTGATTAGAATCGGCATCGCATTGAGCTTGATGCTGTATTGGATGGCTTGTGCTTTCGCCATCCCGCGTTGCATGGCTTGTCTCATTGTCACAATCACGTGAACACAATCAGCAACGGCAAGAGTGAGAACCAATGTTGGAACATTCACGGTTGCGGTACTTAAGAACATCCCTGCCCAGCCAGACAAGCCCATGGTTGCGACAATCGAGGAGATAATCACAACTAAGGTAGCCACCACGCTAAAGAACGAGCGCAGCATAAAGGTCAGGAACACTAGCACCACCAACAGCATCAGCGGCACCAATGTCGAGCTGTCTTCTTGAGCCGAAGTCATAAATGCGTTGTTCATGGCGATGATGCCCGCTTTATGGAACTCGACATTTGGGTACTGAGCTTGGTACTTGCCAATCATGGCGTTGATGGCCGCAATCACCTCTTGCACTTCCGCGGTTTTATCCACTTCTGGCAATTGCACAGTGACGTTCACAATGGTCACATCGCCAGAGGCTGATACTAAAGCATTCTTAAGCAGTGGTTCGTTGAGGGCGATCTGTTTTACTTTGGCAATTCGCTCAGGCGTGTGCTCGTATTCTTCATACAGCAGGTCTTCCACTAAGAGGTCATCTTCAATGGCTTCGGTATGCTGATAATTGGCAAGGGAATCGACACGGCTTGAGTACGGGATCTGCCACGCATCGACCGTGAGGTTTTGAATTAAGGTGAGGGTTTCAGGTGTGAAGACATTGCCGCCTTCAGGTGCGACAACAATCGCGAGGTTGTCGGTTTTCGCAAAGGTCGTTTGGATTTCATCGAATGCCATCAACTGTTTGTTGGTGCCTTCGAAGAAGATATTGTAGTCCCCTCTAAAGTAAAGGTTCTTTGCCCCTAATGCAGAGAGAATGATGATTGAAAAAACCACCAGCAGAACGATAAACGAACGCTTGGTCGGTATTGAGTGCCAACTGTTATTTAGATCCCCGTTTACGCTATCGACGTTACGGTTATCTCGATTTTGGTGATCGAAAGCTGGCTTCTGGCTGTCATGTTCCATCACAGTCTCCATTTGTGACGATTCGTCATAGTTGTGTCTTAAAAAGCCAGCCGAAGCTGACAAAAACACAGTTCTTAGTCATATACTCAAGAAAACCAAAACCACACTAGGCTAAACTTAAGTTTATGACGAATCGTCACTAATGGTTATTAATAAACCCACATGAGTGGGCTTAATAGAAGCTATCGACCTACAGATTCTAAGTAGGCAATCTCTTCACTGAACAGTTCTTGTTCTACTCGACGCCAAGTTTTGCGGTAGTCCCAATCAGTAGAAAGAGGTTGCCAGTTGAGGCCGTCTAGTAGCATGTTCGCGTTGTATAATACTGAATACGGGTCTTGTAACCGCTTAATACAATGACTGTTTGAAGCATTCTGTGACAAGGCATTTGAACCAAATGCGATTGACCAGTTTGCAAACACGATGGCGTCTGAACCCATACCAGAAGGGAATTTTAGGTCACCAGCATCGACTGCTTGGTTAACCATTAAATCGGCTTGTTCAATCACCAATTCTTCCAGTTCATTCATCTCGGCTACGCGTGCACTAGACGCTTTCTCTAGTACCCACGGGCTTTTTGCCATGATCGCACAGGTTGATAGTACCGGCTCCATGCGAACATAGATTCGGTAAGCAACGTGTAATGCAACGACCTTTTCGCGAGTGTTGCCTTCAAACTCTCCTGAACGAGCAAACATTAATGCTTCGGCCTTTAAAGAGTGAATACACAAGGCTAAAACTACGTCTTCTTTACTGCAAAAGTGATTGTATATCGTACCTTTTGAATAAGAACTCGCCGCCGTTAGCTTATCCATCGTGAGGTTTCCGAACCCTTGTTCTCGAACCAGATCTTTTGCTAGCAACATCAACTCTACTTCTCGGTCTGCGATAGACTGCTGCTTTTTAGACAACACGCCTTTGCACCCAAAGATACCTTGTTTATCGCCTTTACAACCAAAGCCAAACATAATTTCTCAGTCCGTATTTTAGCTTAGCTATCATCTAAGCTTCGCCAGTATTTAAAACACTCCTATCCAATATATTAACACGAATAGTAAATTCATGTAGTTAACCATTTTGTGACGCTTCGTCATTTCTGACTTATCGTCATAATAGCGCAAATATTGATCATATCAAGGTGTTTTATAAATCAAATACAGTTTGTGAATAGGTAATGAAATTATCAATAGTCAAAAGGTGTGATGATGATGTGAGCGTGCTACGAGAAAATTGGCGAGTCATGCTGCCTTTATGGGGCAGACGTCTCCTTATGGTCAATATTTGGCTTACTAATGCCGTTTTCTGTTAAGTTGCTATAAATTCCGTTAGGGGTGACTTACAATAGTGACAACGACTTACCTTTTTTGAGAACACGATATTGAGCGCCAAATATTCTTATTTAGCTTGGCAAGTGAATACTTCTAGCCCTGCAGAAAAGCTGGTTTTATTGATGCTTGCAGACGGTGCTGACGAATTCGGCTACACCAATGTGTGCCTACAAACAGCAGGTCAACTTTGTGCTCTCTCTACGTTTGGTTTAGCCGACTGTCTTAAATGTTTAGTCGACCAAGGTTTTCTCGATAAGGTGAAAGTAGATTATCGAGATAAAAAAGAGATTCACGTTTTCAAAATGCTCATTGAGCAGGAGCAAGCTGCGGCGCACGTCGAGGTTCAACCGACCAATAGTATTCCGGTCTACTCTACTGCACCTGCACCTGCACCTGCACCTGCACCTGCACCCAAGTTTCAGCCTGCTCCGGCGCCAATGCAACACATGCAACAGGCCCCTCGCCCACAAGGCCGAGGCTCAATGAACAGCAACACCGTTTCAACGCATGATTTGGATGAAGAGATCATTCCAACATGGGCGGAACGTGCGTTTAAATTCTCCGGCCTTGCTGGTGACCATAGTTTAGTATGGAAAAAATTTGTCCTCTGGTATAAAGCCAAAGCCAATGAACTAATGCCAATATCACGCATCGAATCTAAGTTGCAGTACTGGTTAGTTAACGAGAAGCAAAATGAAAGACAACAACAGCAGAAGACCTCTCAATATTCAGGAAATGCAGGACAAGCTCAAGGAAATGGGTATAGACAAAAGCTTAGCCCATCTGAACGCTTCAGGCAGCAGCTCATTCAAAAAGGCAAAAAGCCAACCTTCTGAGCCAGCTCAACCTGTTGTACCTGACGCTCCAGCTCCATTAGTACCTGAAGTGATTGAAGCGAAAAGTACCGAAGTGAAAGTAGCGGCTGCACAAGCTGCGGATTCTGGTGCGTCTCAACAAGTGCCTGTTGTTGATCAAGATCCTGCAGAATTGGAACTAACGGATTGGTGTATTCACGTGTTCGGCTCTTTCTTGAGCGTGTACGAAACACAGTGGGAATATCAGTACGGTAGTGAGCCAAGCGGTAAGTTCATTGAGTTTGCTAACTCTGTTGATTCAGACGGCCTTAACCGTGTGCTAATGCACTGTCACGAGCGTATTCAGCTTGGCAACAGTTGGCCGCCGCAAATGGGTGAGCTTTGGATCCTGAAAGATTCTTTAACGGAAGAAGAGTTGCTGGATAGCCGTATCCGTGTGTTGTCGCGCACTGCGGTGAACAAGATTGAAAAGTGGTTAATCCAAAACAAACTGTACGACTTGAAGCGCACCGCGGAAAACAAGTTGGATGGTCTGTTTAAGAAGTACTACTTGGAAGCAAAGCGTTTAGATGAAAAAGGCATGCTAGAAACGGAGTTGCCGCAATTCCTGCTTGCCGCTAACTCAGTGAAGAACCTGAACGATTTGAAACGTGAAGAGTACGAAAGCCAACATGGCAAAGCGATTAACCCAAGAATCCAGCGTATTCTGAACAGTAAAAAGTAACCATCTACCCGCTGCCTGTTAGAAGACAACAGTGCTGCGATTACACGGTTAACAGATACAAAAATGCCAGCTATCAAGCTGGCATTTTTTATGAATTCTAACGAACTCTTTAACGACTATCCGACCGTTATTCACGATCGTTTTACTGATTAATTACAGTAGGTGGATAGTTGCGTTTAGAGAGAAAACGCCTGCGTCGTCATCTTTCATTTTGAAGTTTTGGTAGCTAGCGCCTACAGATAGTGGACCGAAGATGAAGTATTCAGCGCCTACAGCGTACATGATATCAACATCGTCCTGCTTAAAGCTTTGACCTTTCACTTCGTAAGAGTGAAGACCACCCTTCGCGTATACGTGTAGAGGACCAAAATCGATGCTTGGTTTGATCGCTAGGTAAGCAGTGCTTACGTCAACGTTTTGTGTACCACGGTTGCCGTAGTTAACATTATCGAAAGAACCAAGATCCCAGTAACCCGCTTCAACACCGATTAGTGGAAGGATACCTGTACCTACGTGGATGCCCACCGCGTTTTCATCTTCACCAGCGAATGAGTTTTGACCACCCATTACACCGCCGTACAACCAAGAATCAGCCATTGCTGTTGAAGATGCACCTAGTAGTGCTAGTGCCAATAACGTTTTTTTCATATTCGACCTTTTTCGTCCTAGTGGCAGGCCTTGAGTGGTAATAAATTGCCACCAAGTCGCCCTGTATGTAATAACTATTCAATTAGTAATGCAATAAGCAAGATTTATACCCAAACCTTGCCATTGCGTCTAGCTTTATTCCTTTAGCAAGCATCAATCGCGTTTTTAACACGCTTATCTGATACTGGGTAAGGCGTACCGAGCTGCTGTGCGAAGAAGCTTACACGAAGCTCTTCTATCATCCAACGCACCTCTTTTACATTTTCTGGAACCGCGATCCCTTTTGGAATTTTATTCAGCAGTTCTTTGTAATCATTCATTACTGACTCAACTTTGATCATGTGAAGACGATCTTTGTTCGGGTCAATTGGCAGTTTTTCCATGCGGCGTTCAATCGCTCTCATATAGCGTAGAATATCTGGCAGGCGTTTCCATCCACATTCTGTGGCAAAACCCTTAAAAATCAAACCTTCTACCTGAGCTTTTATGTCAGAAAGTGCGAATGCCATAGAAAGATCCACGCGTCCTTTCAGCTTTTTACTGATGCTGAATGCCGTGGTTAGGATGGTTTCAACCTGCTGAGCAATCTCAACAACCGTATCACCCAGCTCTGCACGTACGTGTTCTTTCAGTGCTTCAAACTGCTCGGGTTCCCAAACCAAACCGCCCTTCTCTTCAATCAGCTTATCAATACCACAAGCGATACAGTCATCAATAAGATCGAGTACCTGTCCGTATGGGTTGAAGTACAAGCCAAGTTTCGATTTGTTCGGCAGGTTAGAGTGCAAGTATTTGATCGGCGATGGCACGTTCAACAGGATTAAACGACGCTGACCCGATTTCATAGCCGAGATCTGCTCTTGCTCGGTTTCGAACAGTTTGATCTCTACGCTGTCTTTGGTATCCACCAGCGCAGGGAAGGCTTTAACATCGTAGCCACCGCGTTTCTGCTGGTAGACTTTTGGCAATTCACCAAAGCTCCACGTGTGCAGGTTCTGCTGCTCGATGTCATCGTCTGCCACTTTAGAAAGCGTTTCTTGAACCTTGTCTTTCAGGCTCTCTTTCAACTCATGCAGATCTTTCTGTTCTTTCAGCTTACGCTTGCGATGATCTACAGCACGGAATGTTACCTTTAAGTGCTCTGGAATCTGGTCTAACTTCCAGTCATCACGCACTACTTCCACGCCCGTCATGCGGCGTAGCTCTTTCTCAAGAGAATCCAGTAACGGTGCTTCAAGTGGTGTCACACGTGCCAAGAATGCATCTGCGTAGTTTGGCGCAGGTACAAAGTTACGGCGTAGCGTTTTAGGTAACGACTTAATCAAGCTAATTACGAGCTCTTGACGTAGACCTGGGATCTGCCAATCAAAACCGTTCTGGTCGATCTGGTTCAAGATAGGCAGCGGAATGTGTACCGTTACACCATCGTTATCGTCGCCCGGCTCAAATTGGTAACTCAGCTTGAGCTTGATACCGTTTTGATGCCAGAAATTCGGGTAATCCAGATCGGTAACGTGGCTAGCATCGCCGCGGAACAGCATCGACTTTTCAAAGTTAAGCAGCTCAGGTGTTTTCTGACTGGTCTTCTTCCACCATGTATCAAAGTGACGGCCAGAAACCGCTTCTTCGCCCACACGCTGGTCATAGAAATCGAACAGTTCATCATCATCGATCAAGATGTCACGACGACGTGATTTATGCTCAAGCTCTTCGACTTCTTGTAGAAGCTTACGGTTCTGCTTGAAGAAAGCGTGTTTGGTTTCCCACTCACCTTCTACCAACGCGCTACGCACGAACAACTCGCGGCTGACGGTGGCATCAATCGCGCCGTAGTTCACAAGGCGTTTAGGTACGATTGGGATTCCGTAAAGCATCACTTTTTCGTGTGCCATTACCGCTGCTTGTTTCTTCGACCAATGTGGTTCGCTATAGCTACGTTTAATCAGGTGTTTCGCTAGCGGTTCAATCCATTCAGGTTGAATCTTCGCGATAACACGGCCCCAAAGCTTTGAGGTTTCTACCAACTCAGCAGACATGATCCACTTAGGCTGTTTCTTAAATAGGCCAGACGCAGGGAAGATGTGGAAACGCGCATTACGTGCACCTTGATACTCATTCTTCTCTTGGTCTTTCATACCGATGTGCGAAAGCAAACCTGATAGCAGTGACATGTGAATGCCATCGTAGCTGCCCGGTTCTGTATTCAACTTAGTATCCAGCTCACGCATTGCTTGGTGAATTTGGAAGTACACATCTTGCCATTCACGGATACGTAAATAGTTGAGGTAATCTTGCTTACACTGTTTGCGGAACTGGTTACTCGACAGCGATTTTTGCTGCTGCTTGATGTAGTCCCACAAGTTCACAAACGTGATGAAGTCAGACTCTTTATCGAAGAAACGCTTGTGCTTGTCATCAGACGATTGTTGCTTATCTGATGGACGCTCACGCGGATCTTGAATCGACAACGCAGACGCGATCACCATCACTTCGTGTAGGCATCGGTTACGTGGCGCTTCAATCACCATACGCGCTAAACGTGGATCGATAGGCAGTTTTGCCAGCTTACGACCAATCGCGGTTAGCTTCTTCTTATCATCACCGTGGTTTTTGTTTTTGTTCGCTGACGGTTCAACAGTCGCGATCGCACCCAACTCTTCAAGCAGCCTTACACCGTCTTGAATGTTTCGCTTATCGGGCGCTTCAACAAATGGGAACGCTTGAATGTCGCCTAGGCCTAGCGCTGTCATCTGAAGGATAACCGATGCTAGGTTAGTACGAAGAATCTCTGGGTCAGTAAACTCTGGGCGTGATTCGAAATCTTCCTCTGAGTACAGACGAATACAGATACCTTCCGCAACACGACCACAACGACCTTTACGCTGGTTAGCACTCGCTTGAGATACCGGCTCAATCGGTAGGCGTTGTACCTTAGTACGATAGCTGTAGCGGCTGATACGCGCCGTACCCGGGTCGATAACATACTTGATGCCCGGAACGGTTAACGAGGTTTCTGCCACGTTGGTTGCCAGAACGATGCGTCGACCAGTATGAGACTGGAAGATACGGTTCTGTTCACCCGCCGATAGACGCGCGTAAAGCGGAACAATTTCAGTATCGCGAAGGTTACGTTTACTTAATGCATCTGCGGTATCACGAATCTCTCGCTCACCGTTCATGAAGATCAAGATATCGCCAAGCCCTTCATCACACAGCTCATCAACCGCTTCAAAGATGCCTTCGATTTGGTCGCGGTCTGAATCACTTTCATCACCACCTAATGGGCGGTAACGCGTATCTACTGGGTAAGTACGGCCAGAAACTTCAATGATTGGTGCATTGTTGAAGTGCTTCGAGAAACGCTCTGGATCGATGGTTGCCGACGTGATGATCACTTTCAGATCAGGACGCTTTGGCAGCAACTCTTTCAAGTAACCCATGATGAAATCGATATTTAGGCTGCGTTCGTGCGCTTCATCGATGATGATGGTGTCGTACTGATTTAAGAATCGGTCGTGTTGAATTTCCGCCAGTAGAATACCGTCGGTCATCAATTTGATTTGGGTATTGTCCGAAATCTGGTCGTTGAATCGAACCTTATAACCAACGAACTCACCCAGCTGTGTTTCCATCTCTTCAGCAATACGGTTCGCAACCGAACGCGCCGCAAGACGACGAGGCTGAGTGTGACCAATTAAGCCAAAGCGGCCGCGGCCAAGCTCAGAACAGATTTTTGGTAACTGAGTGGTTTTACCCGAACCCGTTTCACCCGCCACGATAACCACTTGGTTTTCAGCGATGGCTTTCGCGATGTCTTCGCGTTTTTGGCTAACCGGTAGAATTTCTGGGTATTCAATCGTTGGTTTCTGTGCCGCACGCTGAGTTGCCGTCATCATCGACTTAGCAATGTCTAACGCAATCTCATCAAAGACAGCGTGCTTAGCTTGTTCGTTCTTAATTTTGCTCGCACCAGCAATTCGCTTACTCAAACGGAAGCGATCGCGCATCATACATTCGTTGAGCGCTTTACGAAGAGAGGCTGGGCTATTCTGAGATGATTTATTGTTTGTCGCTGATTGTTCAGCTTTTTTGGTATTTGATTGTTCAGCAGATTTTTTCGATGCAGCTTGGTTTGGTTTCGCTTTGCTCTGTGAAGAACTTGGCTGTGCTGCATTCTTGTTGTTATCTGCTTTTTCCGGAGACGAAGTCAAAGCGTGTCCTATTCTTGTACTTATTAAACTCGCGCGATTATATCACAAGTCTCAAACAAAAAAGCCTGACAGCAAAGGGAAAACCTTTTGCTATCAGGCTGATTAATCTCGCTAACACTCGCAGGAGCTATGAAAGCGCGGTCAAATGTAAGTCGTACTTAGTCAACTCTGGTTTAAAGCTAACGTTAAAAACTGCGCTTAAAACTCATATTGGAAGTAAACCGTGTTGTAGTTACTGCCGCCTTTGATACGACCATACTGAGAGGATTTTTCAAAGATCGCAGAACGGTGATGCAATGAATAACCGAACCATAAGTTGTTCAAGTCATTCTTACCAATCAAGTCGCCGACGTTCACATCAAATGAGAAGTCTAAGTAGTTTAACAGATGGCTTGCTGTGTAACCTTTACGGTCCATCTCTGAGCCTTCGATGTAGGTAATCGAATCGATGTAAGACATACCTTCTGCCACACCAACACGCCACTGAGTTGGCCAATCAAAGGTGTAGTACGCCTTGATTGCGATAATGTATTCGGTGCTGCTTGATTGAACGTCTGAACTCCAGTGATGCGCAATACCTGGGGTCAAATAGATGTCCAATGGGAAGCCGAAGATCTCATCGGTTAACGGGTGTCCATAGAAGAACGAGGTCAACTGGTTATTGTATTCGTCTTTCTCTGTATTGAACTTCATGATGTCGCCAATATTGGATGGCGTTGCCCAGCCGTGTGCGACACGTAAATACGGCGCATTGCTCAGCTTAGGTTTCGGCGCTTTCTCTTTGTCGTTAAAGAAGCCAAAGCCAAGGTACAACTCACCTTGATAACGATCTTCAACAATCGACGAGTCGTAAGCGTTATCGTCCAATCGAGTCACACTGGTTGAACCCAATAAGTACAAGTTTGAAACCACATGGTAACGCGTTTCAACACCAACATTTAAGTCAACACCGGCACCAATGGTTTCATTAGACGCGGAGTAATACTCGCTATTGAAGTCAGCACTTTTATAACGAAGTGTCGCGCTCGGGTAAAACTCCCAATCTCCGGTTTCATACTTAGCTTTAGCACGTAAGTTACCGTGGAAGTTGTATTCACTGTCGCTCATTAATTCCGTCTCGACAGACCAAGAATCATCAAGCTGGTAGGTCAGTTGAGCACCGAAATCCGCCGTATCGCCTTCAATCGCGTTCTGCTCAGATGCTGGGATATCAATAAAGCGCATGCGAGAGATAGCATTGAAAGACCACTTCTCATCGTCAGTTTGATAGAGGTATGCCCCCATCTCGGTACCGTCAATGAACACATAATCGTTCTTGAAAAACAGCATCGGTACGAATGAGCTAACCGATTGGTCACCACCAGACGTGTCATAAGGGATGCTCGCAGTACGGAACATTGCAGCGATGCCCCACTCTTGCTCTTCAGCGGCCCACGCATTAGCACTTACGAAAATGCTACTTAGGAAAGCACTACCTAGTAAAACCACCCCAGATGAAGGGAGAGTCGGTAAATATTTGAGCTTCATTCTTATCTAATTACTCTTTGTAATAAATATTGTGTTACTGAATAGACATTTATTAACCATGACGGCTAACTATTTTTAGGTTTGCTCGGCATTGGCCGTTACAATGTAGAATATTCTCGGTTAAATGAAAGTATTGTGAAAGTCTCCGAATTACAAAACATTATAGATCACTTACCCAAAGATTCCGATCCAGATATTGTTATGGGTGAGGCGTGGTTGCCCGAGCGTTTGGTGGATACCAACCTAAACGGTGACATGCTATTTCTTGAATTCGATAATGCCCCTGAAGACAACCAAGGGGATGAAGAAGGCCGTGGTTTTGTTGAACACGAGATTGCTATGATTCGTGAAAAGCTCGAACTGTTATTAGACGAGCCTTCCGATACCAAGACTAAAGCCGATGCCCTATTGGCAATATTTCTAATGGGTCATGAACTTTCTAGCTCGGAAGTTATCGAAATACTTGAATCAACAGAATCTGACTCAGTAGAACTTGAAGCATCACAGCTTCAAACCACAAAGCCAGACACGAATAAGCTCGAAACAAAAGAACACCACGACGACTAACCACTAACGATTTTAGGTACCGTATTGAAACCCTCTACGACATCATCTCTTCCCCTGTTACTCGCCGGACCCATTTTAAGAAAAACCACCGCGACTGAAGTGGTACTTTGGTTAGTCACCAGCTCGCCTCTTAAAGGCAGAGCTGAACTTCACATTCAAGAAACGGGCTTTTCGAACGAAAAAGAGCATTCTGAAGCAGAACAAGACCAGCCGTTTTATACCTCATCGCTTGAAGAGCATGATTCAATTCAAATCGGTACACATGCGTGGGTAACACTAATTCGCTTACAAGGTGAGTTTCCGACTAATACGCTGCTTGAATATGACATTCACACAGAGTCAGGTTCACTAAAAGAGCTCGCCCCTCACCTTGTTTACAACGGTAAATCTCGCGTTCAGTTTAAGATATCGACCTCGGCTGATTACATTCTGCATGGCTCTTGCCGTAATCCGCATCATCCAAGCAAGGACAGCCTAGTCGCAGCCGACAACAAGATGGCCGAGCAAACCGTCGCTGAAAGACCCGACATGCTGATGATGAGCGGCGATCAGATCTACGCCGACCATGTGGCAGGCCCAACGCTTGATGCTATTCAACAAGTGATTCAACGGCTTGGCCTTGTAGGCGAGAGCTTACCGACCGACTCGCAAATTAAACAAATCAACAGCAGTGACGCTCTGTATAACAGTGAATATCACTTATATCAGCGTCATCACTATTTACCGCACCACACCGCTTCAGAATCCATGCTCGATAAGTTCTTCCCGAACCGTGGCGTGCCGATTTTTAGCTCTACCGATTGTGAAAACCACTTGGTCACGCTGTCTGAGTTTATCGCGATGTACTTATTGGTTTGGTCTCCGACACTCTGGCAATGCGTCAATCGAGAGCGTTTAATTGAGAATAACTTCACTCAAGGTGGACGCCAATTAACACCGACTGAGCAGCAACAGTGGCGTGATGAAAGCGTCATCATGGATGATTTCATTGCTGGCTTACCGCAAGTACAACGTCTATTCGCGCATATTCCAACGTACATGATCTTCGACGATCACGATGTGACTGATGATTGGAACCTTACCGTGGGTTGGGAACATGCCGTCGACCAAAATCAGTTCGCAACTCAAGTCATTGGTAACGGCCTTGCGGCTTATTGGATGTGTCAAGGTTGGGGTAACAAACCGGAGAGCTTCGACGAAACGTTTATCGAGCAAGCAAAACAGCTTTTTGTTGATCAACTGCTCATTACTAAACAACCGCGCATTAGTAAACAAACTCATAATGAAACCGGCAATACAGCGACTACTCACTCTATTGGCAACATCGAGCCAGACAAGCATCAAGCCTTCATTGAGATGCTGAGTCGCTTTGAAGAGTGGCATTACACGATCGATACCTCGCCAAAAGTCATTGTGTTGGATACTCGAACGCGTCGTTGGCGTTCAGAGTCACGCATGAATAAGCCTTCAGGTTTGATGGACTGGGAGGCCCTGATTGAGTTTCAACATCAGTTAATGAATCAAGATAAAGTGGTGATCGTTTCTGCTGCACCGATGTTTGGCGTGAAGTTTATTGAAACACTGCAAAAGATGGCGACCACAATCGGCAAGCCATTAGTGATTGACGCTGAAAACTGGATGGCACATCCGGGCAGTGCTAATACACTGATCAGCATCTTTACCCATACCAAAACACCAACCAACTTCGTGGTACTTTCTGGTGACGTTCACTACTCCTTCGCTTATGACATCAAGCTTAGGTATCGTCGCAACAGCCCGAACATCTATCAAATCACCTGTAGTGGTATTAAAAATCAGTTCCCTGCTCCGCTGCTTAAATTCTGCGATGTATGGGACCGTCTGTTATACAGCCCTCGCTCAGTTTTGAACTACTTCACGAAGCGTAAACGCTTGAAGATCGAAAAGCGAAGCCCCGACAATCAAACCTTCTATCGCCTTTCAAACCGCAGTGCGATTGGAGAATTGAGGCTAGACACTGATGGGAAACCGCAATCGATCACCACCCTGAGCGGCGATGGTAAGGTTACGCGTTTTCCGGAACCGGACTAGGAAGTGCTCCTTATCGCTCGCGTATCCGTAATGTCAGTTTTTAGTAAAGACGCTTGCGATCACACTCTGTAGACCCAATAGTTATGGTTATAGTTGATAGCTATCAGCGTTACGGAACCCGATACAAATTTTAACTGGAGCTCGTTATGTTCAATTCTCTCACATCAATGTTTAAACAATTGATTGAAGGCCAGGACCTAAGCAAAAACCAAGGCACATCACCTAATATCGCCATCGCGAGTTTGTTGTGTGAAGTGGCGGGAGCCGACCATCAGATCAATGAATCAGAAAGAGTCGCTAAGCTACAGCTTCTGCAACGTTTGCTGGATTTAGATGAAGAACAAGCAAAGGTGCTGCTCGCGCAAGCAGAGCCGAAAGTAGAGCAATCAGTATCGCTGTATGACTTTACATCGCAACTCAGAGACCTATCTCAGCCAGTGCGAATCGACTTAATCAAAGCGATGTGGGAAGTAGCGCATGCCGACGGGGAAATTGACCCTATCGAAGACTCTGTGATCCGTAAAACAGCAGAACTGCTCTACGTCGACCACAGTGACTTTATCAAAACTAAGCTGAACGTCCTCGGTAAAAGCTAACCACAGGTTTTCTATTCGCGTTAAGCCTCTGTATTAACGTAATCGATCGCCATGCATGATGCCTTTAAGTTCTAATGGCGCGCCTTTTTTCGTTACATAAAGGCCGCGCTGATTCGATACCAACACACTGCGCTTACCTTGGGTTTGTTGAATATATAAGTGCTTGATATTGAATGTCTGTTTATCTTGGGCCTGCTCTTGGTCCAATTGGTAAAGGTAGTAGTGATTCCCCCAGCGTAAGAACACACCAAACATTTGCTTGGTTTGGACGACATTCCCATCCATGTCGTAACCAATGTACTGCATTTTAACTCGACCATTTTCCAATCGAAGTGAGATTTTCTCCCAGCCTATCATCGGGTATTCTGCGGTGAATTTATAAGTACTTTTGGTTGCGAGCCCAGAAATTAAGCCTACATTTAGAATCACAAAAAGCGTCAACAAGATAGGCATCCAAAACTTACGATTCATATCAGCTATCCTCGCTCATCGTCATTGTCGTCATCACAAGAGAGCGATTTAAACTGATGGCTCATCTCTTTCCAGCGCCCGTTTATCAAAGCAACGGCTTGAATGTTCTGACACCCAACGCCAATGCGATGCAGGTAGAGTGACTCAACACCGAGTTCTGACACAGTATTCAACTCAGTTAAAAGCTCTTGATCAAAATTCAAACTGTCGTGATAAACATCCATGCCGCGATAGTTCGTCTTATCCATAAAAAAGGCAAACTGATAAAACAGCATGAGAAGAAACGCGCTGACTAATATTCCTGCGATGCGAGAGCGATGACGCGCGATAAAGTGCTGAACCTGACGTTGTTTATACGGGTCTGGTTGCTTCGTTAAGGCTGGCTCATGTTCATTGTCACCACGCTCAGTACTCGAGCTCTTTGATACTGAGGTTTCTTTAAGCGCTTCAACTCGAGGCGCTTCATATTGAGGTACTTCAACTTGAATAGCCGAGGTGGGTGTAGATAGGTAGCCACCAAGCTGTTGAGGTCTGCTAAAACTGTACCCTTCCTTCTGCACCGTTAATATTTTGCAATCACACTTAAGTGAACCTAATGCTGTACGAATGTTCTTCACTGCAACATTAAGCGAACTGCCTGTCACCACCCTGCCCGGCCAACAATGCTCAAGCAAGAAGTCGCGACCCACCGCTTTGGGGCTGTTCTTCACGAGGAACTCAAGAATCAAGGCTTCTGAGGGAGACAAAGTCACCCGCTTGTCCAAGTTCGAATCAATGAGTGTGTTGTTAATCATCTCGATACCCGAAGCGTCTAAGATGATTTTTTCAGGGCTACTGGCGTTCATTTTGGCGAGGTGTTCATAAATAAAAAGGTCATCAAAAAGGTGTTTGTTTGGTCGAGCTAATGCCAAACCATACATAGAAAAGAATAGTGATAAGTTTAGCCAATAATTAAGCCAAATATAAGCTCAGCAGGTAACAAGATAAAATAACAATAAGGTGAGTGAGTCACGCAGACTCACTCACCTTAGTACAAAGCCTAGCCATTAGAACAACTAATGAGGTCTATAGAAAGAAAGCTACATCGATTGATTTTGATAATTTTCGTTTTCGATAGCTTCCATTTTCTTTAGTTCTTATTGTCTATAGATCTCATTTATTTATAGGTCTAGTTTAAAGCCTAATTCACTGACCATGACTTCAGCAAAGCCTAGCTTTACTGCATTCAACTGGCTAGCAACTTCGCGAGCTTGTTGTTCGTCTTTAGCCAATATTGCCATTGAGTAGATAGGTCTGATCATCGCTTTTTGGTTTGGCTTCTCTTGAGCTATTTCTTGATGCTTTAAGTAAGCAGACGTAATCACGCCTTGAGCGCTCCAATCGACAACCATTTGTAAATCTTGGCTGATAATCTCATCGACAATGAATTGATTCTCAGGCTCTGTCCAAGCGAGTTCGACTGCGTAGTTTTTGAAAGCGACTTCAGTGTTTAACCACTTATTGCCGATGTCTCTGATTTCAGTCACCTCGACAAGCTCTTTAAATTGGAATGGTAAGTTACCAATCAACTCTCGCACGTGCTGCTCACTGTCCGCTTCAATCACAAACTTGATGATCGGAAACTTCTTATCTCCGACAAAGCTTTCTGATACGAACATGTCGTGGACCAAGCCTGCATCAACTAAGTTAGCAAAGGCTTTTTGCTGATGAGGCATTGCCTCAAATACCGCTTGAGCATCATCGGTTTTCCAAGCCACTGACACGCCGTATGCCGCAGCATGGCTATAGCTAGAGAATAGAATCGCTGAAAATAGAAAGCTAAAAATAGCTAAAAAGGTTCCTCGAATTGTTTTCATTATGTGGTTTCCTAATTAGTCGCGAATAATTTCGTACAAGTTAGGGTCAGCAGAAACCCCTTCGATTTTTAAAGGTGGTAGCTCTTTTCTCATCACTTGTATTGCATCATGGAATTGCTTCTTACTTTCCCATTCAGCGACATTGATAAAGCGGTATGTCGCGTCCGAACTTAAAGAGCGGTGCAATTTGGTAGAGATATATCCGGGTTGCTTCACCAATACATCTCGCGCATCTTCCCAATACGTTAATGTCGCGGCTTCATGGGCTGGCTCGACTGAAAAAGTGTTAATCAATACAACGGGTTGTGCCGAAACCAACGCACTTACGCTTAGCGCCCCCAGTGCCAATCCATACTTAATTATGTTCTTCATCCTATTCTCCTTGTTTTGGGTGAGCTAACGCTATCATCTAGCCCAACCCAATCAAGGCTGCTAACTGCGATTTAATATTAATTAAAAAGCTAAATTTCAAACCAATAATATTCACTCGTTAATTAAGCGATTTAGCCATTCACTATTGATAAACCACTCGCTGAAATGAGTTTTCTTTGGAAGGGAATTTTTCTTAAATTACAGGCATAAAAAAACCACCTAATAAGTAGGTGGCTCTTAATTTGAATAACTCACAAGAGTCTGGCGGGTTTGAGTTTTAACCAAGCGCCGTTTAATGCAAACGACTACAGCATCGTCAGCGTTAGCTTAGCCAAGTTATAAGCATCAACATAACCCGAGTGCTGACGACCTTCCCACTCAATGTTTTTCGCTTCTTGTGCGGCGCGGTGACCAATGCGCTTGTCTTTCAATCGATTCTGAACTCGATAAAGCGTGGCGATATTCAAGAACTCGCTAAACGGAGGTTCGATACCTTTTTCAATACACTCTTTGTGTAAGATGAGGTCGTCACGTCCCCACGCTGCATAGATTTTTTTTGGACCGCCGAAGTTCTTAATCATCGACTTGATGACAGACTCTAATGGGCGACCCTGCTTTTCGATTTTACGAGGTGTAATGCCCGTTAACTCGGCACAGAATAGAGAGACTTCGTCTTTCTCTGGCTTAACGTAGTATTGTGCTCGCTTCACGATAGTGCCAGATGCTAGATCAATCTCAGCAAGACCAACTTCAATGATCTCCCCTGTTGTTCCCACACCGTCTTCGCTCCAACAGCACATTTCCAAATCGAAACACACCACTCGATTGTGATTCATACGTCGCCTAATTCTCTCGTCAAAAATTTCGTGAAATTGTACATGAGCCCAATACAGAACTCGACCCTAGTTGTATCAAGTGCTCATTTAGCCTGCAATTGTCACTCGATTTCGGCCATTCGACTTACTTTGATAGAGCATGCTGTCTGTTTTTTGCAGAATCTCTTCCGTGTTTTCGTTGGCACGAATGGCAGCACCAATACTCAAAGTACAACTGAGCTGTCGACCTTTATGCTCACAATGAGAGTGACTCACTGTACTTAGAATGCATTGTAGATACCTATCTAGGGCTTCATGGTTTGTAATACTAGAAATGATACAGAACTCATCTCCACCTATACGAAACAGGTTATCACCCTCTTTCAGGCTCACTGAAATCAGCTTAATCACATGAATGAGTAAAGCATCCCCTGCAGGGTGGCCGAATTGGTCATTAATGCCTTTGAACTTATCGACATCAAATCCGATAAGACTAAAGGGTTCATTTCGCTGTATCGCTTTATCTAACATCTTATTGAAAGCACGTCGGTTATAAACTTCCGTAAGACTGTCATGGTTGGCAAGAAAACGAAGCTCTTCTGTTCTTTTATCAAGCATTTGATACAAACGCTCTTTCTCTCGGATTTGCATGTTAACGATATACGCCAACAACAATGAGATGGTTGTCCCCACCAAAACAATTCCAGTTAATACCAAATAGCCATAGAAAGAGATGCATGAATCTATTTTGTAATCGACCTTCCAATCACGGTTAGTCAATTCAATCGTCTTTGTTATGTGGTGGCCAGAAACAGCTTCATAACCCTCAGTTTCAAATAGGATTGGGGAGTCTTCTGCTTCGAAACCCGTATCGGTAACACGAATATAGACATCCATGTCGCCCACCGCCGAAGCCAGTAGATTTTCAAAGTAATAAGTCGTGCGAACCACACCAATCACAACACCGAGCAGGTTGTCGCTTTCCCCCTCAAATACAGGGTGATAAACCAGCATACCTGTCTTTGGTGTGTCTTGATCTAAGCCGTCTTGAAGCAAGCGAACTTTGTCTGAAATATTCGCTTTACGCGTCTGTTTAATATTATCTAAAACCAGCTTGAAGCGCTCACGAGAAGAGTAAAAGCCAAGAACGTTGTCGTTTGCTTGTGTATTGGGATACAGGTCACTAGCAATGAACGCCGGCTCGCCATCTAAGATGTAGCCAAAGGCTTTTGCTTCGTGTTTTGGAATCGTGAACAGTTCGTAAGACGGGTATTTTTCTTTCATCTTAGCGGTATGCTCGGCAATCTCATCTGCCGGCACTTTTTGCATCCACTGTAAGCCGATTAAGCTTTTTGAGTCATTAATCGTTTGCTGAGCAAAACGGTCAAATTTGTCCCAGTTTTCAGGTTCGTTAGAATAGAAAAAATTAGCACCTGAACCAATATAAGCCACATCATTGGCGATAAACGCTTCCAAGCTCAATGTCTGGTGAGTAGCAAAGCTATCCAGATTCATATTTAGCGCGCGGTTTTGGTTGAGCGCGACTAATATAAAACACAACACAGTAATCAAAAAACTGACCGAAAATACGACCAATGGGAGAGTTCGTCTCTTCAACCCTGTTAGTGGGTCGGTGGTGTGGGGCATGTGGCTTCCAAATAGGCTCTAATGAGTTAAAAGTATATAACGGAAGGGAATGATGCTCCATTTAAGTTTGGTTTTAAAAATGACATAAAATGGGCATTGTTTACCTCGCTCTTACATCGGCGACCAATATTCGACCGAATCTCGACTAAATTTCAAGCTAACACACCAAAAACCCACTTGATTAAAAACATTAAATACCACTCTTAAGCCTTGAATATGCTAGTATCCATCCATATTTATAGCTTGAAAGTGACCGTTTCGGCTTAGTGCCAATGAGTTTCTTTCCAACCTGTATATTCCTTTGAACCGACGAATATACCGTTAAATCAATTTTAAAGAGAAATCACTATGATCGTTGATTTGAACCTAATCCCACAAACGTTTGATATGCTTCACGCAGGCCTAACTGCATCAAGCGTTTTACTGCTGCTAATTGCCGTTTCTCGTAAAACCAAAGTGGTTGAGAAAGTCGTAGAAAAACCAGTAGAAAAGATCGTTGAAGTTGAAAAGCCAGTTGAGAAAATTGTCGAAGTAGAGAAAGTAGTAGAAGTTGAACGTGTGATCGAAAAAGTAGTCGAAGTTGAATCTAAGCTTGCTACAGCACCAACAGACTCTGCAATGCAACTACTGTCTATCATGCAGCAAGAAGCACGCTTAATTGACTTCCTAAAAGAAGACCTAACGTCATTCTCTGATGAAGAAGTTGGCGCAGCAGCTCGTGTTATTCACACTGGCGGTCAAAAAGTATTAGCCGATTACGTAACGCTGTCTCACATCCGCACAGAAGATGAAGAAACACGTATCACTATCGCTGAAGGTTTCAACCCTCAAGAAATTCGCCTAACAGGCAATGTAACGGGCAATGCACCGTTCAACGGCACACTGGTTCACAAAGGTTGGAAAGCAACTGATATGAATCTGCCTAAGCTTGCTGAAAACTACGATGCATCTGTAATTGCACCGGCAGAGGTGGAGCTATAATGGAACACCAAAGTCAATCAGCTCAAGAGCTATCTTCTCAAGAGCAAAATCAGGCACCTAAGTTCAGTGTTGGTATCGATTTAGGTACTACACACTGCGTTTTGTCTTTCATCGACACAAGCAATGAAGACGCTCGTGTAGAGGTGATGCAAATCCCTCAACTGACAGCGCCAGGTACAGTAGAAACTCGCAGCCAACTTGGCTCGTTCCTATACCAACCACACGAACATGAAATGAATGCGGGCTCTCGCGTTCTTCCTTGGTCTTCAGAGCCGAAAGCGCTAGTGGGTGCAATTGCTCGTAACCTTGGTTCTAAAACCCCTATCCGTTTGGTAGCGAGTGCAAAATCTTGGTTATGCCACGGTGGTGTTAACCGTCGCGATGCTTTCCTTCCTGCAGGCAGCCCTGAAGAAGTTGAAAAAGTATCTCCGCTTAAGACAACTGAATTGTACCTTGAGCACCTTAAAGACGCTTGGAACCACGCGAACCCAGAACACAAACTGGCAGACCAAGATGTAACGATCACGGTTCCTGCTTCGTTTGATCCTGCGGCTCGTGACCTAACAGCAGAAGCTGCACGTAATGTTGGTTTCACTCACCTAACGCTTCTTGAAGAGCCACAAGCTGCTCTTTACAGCTGGATTGATAACAGCAACGACACATGGCGTGATGAAGTAAACGTTGGTGACATCGTTCTTGTTGTCGATATCGGTGGTGGTACAACCGACCTTTCGTTAGTTGAAGTAACACAAGATGACGGTAACCTAAGCCTGAACCGTATCGCAGTAGGTGAACATATCCTACTTGGCGGCGACAACATGGACTTAGCACTGGCTTACCGCCTGAAAATGAAACTGGCTCAAGAAGGCAAAGAGCTGGCTCCTTGGCAGGTTCAAGCAATGACTCACGCATGTCGTGATGCAAAAGAAGCACTGCTAAACGATGCTGAACTGCAATCTGTGCCTATCGTTGTTCCAAGCCGTGGTTCTAAACTGCTTGGCGCAACACTGAAAACAGAACTGACTCAGCAAGAAGTACAACAAACGTTGGTTGATGGCTTCTTCCCGAAAGTAGCCGTGACTGAACACCCTGTTCAAAAGACACGTGGCGCACTGACTCAAATGGGTCTGCCTTACGCTCAAGACGCAGGTATTACTCGTCACATTGCCGCATTCCTTTCTAAGCAAGCGAACGCGCTTTCTGGAAACAGCGAAACGGCTCAGCAAGATTTCAACCCGTTTGCAAACATGCCCGGTATGCCCGGTACACAAGCGCAAGGGTCAGAAGCGCCAGCGGCAGACTTCATCAAACCAACAGCAATCCTGTTCAATGGTGGTGTTCTAAAATCGAACCTACTTGCCGATCGTCTTTCAGATACTATCAACGAATGGTTGATCAATGCTGACGAAGAGTTCGCTAAACAGCTTTCAGGTCTAGATTTAGACTTAGCAGTTGCAAGCGGTGCTTCTTACTACGGCGCAGTTCGTCGTGGCCAAGGCGTTCGTATCCGTGGCGGTATCGCTTCTTCTTACTACGTAGGAATTGAAAGCGCGATGCCAGCAATCCCGGGTATGGCTCCTCCAATGGAAGCACTGTGTGTTGCCCCATTTGGTATGGAAGAAGGTTCAAGCGTTCAAGTACCTAGCCAAGAGTTCGGTCTAGTGATTGGTCAGCCAGTACACTTCCAGTTCTTCGGTTCAACCATTCGCCGTGAAGATGAAGCGGGTACGCACCTTGATCACTGGGCGCCTGAAGAGCTTGATGAGCTTCCTGAAATCCAAGTGACACTGCCTGTATCTGAAGGCCGTCGCGAAGGTGAAGTGGTTCCAGTAACTCTGGCTTCTCGCGTTACTGAGCTAGGTACCTTATACCTAGAAGCGATTGCTACTGACAACGGTCAGAAATGGCACGTTGAGTTCGACGTTCGTGAAGACTCGAATAACGACTCAAACGAACAAGCATAATGAATCAACGGCACCTTCGCGGGTGCCGTTTCTTTATCAATACGGTTCTCAACCTAGCCCTGCCTGTTTCTCAGGAATGGCGTTTACGAATAACAACAATAAGACCAAAGCTATCAAAAAACTGGTCATCACTCTGGAAGAATAAGGTTTTGTATGGCAACTCCTCGTTTTTTAGTCGGCATTGACTTAGGCACAACCAATACGGTTGTCGCTTACTGTGAAATCAACGACGACCTACAACATGCTCCTGTTTCTCTTTTCGATATTGACCAACTCATCGGCCCCGGTGAAGTGGTTCGCAAGCCCCTACTCCCATCCTTTCGTTACCACCCAGCACAAGGTCAAATCTCCCCTTCTGACCTGACGATGCCGTGGGAACCAAGCCCTGTTGAAGGCGATATTAAGAACGTTATCGTCGGTGAATGGGCACGTGAATTAGGCGCTAAGGTTGAAGGCCGCCAAGTATCGAGTGCTAAGAGTTGGCTATCACACCAATCGGTTGATCGTAACTCCGACATTCTGCCTTGGGCTGGCGCAGCGGATGTCGATAAAGTCTCGCCAGTTGTGGCGAGTGCAAGCTACCTCAACCACATTCGCCAAGCATGGAACTACCGTAACCCGAGCAACAAGCTTGAAGATCAAGATGTTGTGGTTACCGTTCCTGCTTCCTTCGATGAGACAGCACGTAAGCTGACACTCGAAGCCGCAGAACTGGCGGGCTTAGGTAAGATTCTGTTACTCGAAGAGCCGCAAGCCGTTTGTTATGACTGGTATGCTCGTCACCAACAAACCGCAGCAGATGAACTTCAACAAATCCCGCTGATTCTAGTGTGTGATGTTGGCGGTGGTACCACCGATTTAAGCTTAATTGAAGCCAAATTCGATGCGAACACCGACGGTAATAACGAGCTCGCACTCGACCGTATTGGCGTTGGTGAACACTTGATGCTCGGTGGTGACAACCTCGATTTAGCGCTTGCTCACCTTGCAGAGCAACGCTTCAATCAAAACAAAAAGCTGAATGCCTCTAGCCTAACCAAACTAATTCAACAGACTCGCGCCGCAAAAGAGAGCCTACTTTCTGCCAATGCACCCGATGATGTGAAGATCACCATGCTGGGCAGCGGTTCAAAGCTGCTTGGCGGTACTAAGAGTATTGGCTTAACCAAACAAGAAGTTCATCAAATCGCATTGGAAGGTTTCTTCCCGCTTTCTGAGTTTACTGAAACACCCGACAAACGCCGCAGTGCTGTGGTTGAGTTTGGTCTGCCTTACGTGGCTGATCCTGCAGTGAGTAAGCACGTTGCAGAATTCCTAGCAACACACCAACAAGTATCTAAAGCCGCATTAGAAAACTCAGACTCTATTGAGTTCGATGACACCAAACCTGCAATTCCAGTTGGCGTGCTGCTCAATGGTGGTGTGTTTAACAGTGAATTGGTCACTGAACGAATCACACAGCTACTGGGCAACTGGAACGGCTCTCCAATCACAGTGCTTGATAACCCTCATCCAGATTGGTCTGTTGCCCTTGGCGCGGTTGCCTTTGGTAAAGCCCGCCGTGGTGCACAACTGAAAATCGGTGGTGGTGCCGCTCGTTCTTACTTCTTGCATCTACAAGAGAAGAACAAGATGGGTAAAGCGCTTTGTCTGCTTGCCAAAGGTACTGAAGAAGGACAAGAGATACGCTTAAACAGCCGTCGTTTCTCGCTGACTTTAGGTGAGCCAGTACGATTTAATCTACTGACTTCAACACACGATCAAATTGCTCACGACACCGCCATTCAAAACGGCGTGATGGTCAATGTGGATGCCGACTTGTTCTCCCCTCTTCCACCGTATATTTCTACCTTGGAAGGCTCAGGTACTGCAGAACTTCAAGCCAACCAAAAAGAGCGTGTTGAAGTACTGCTTGCTTGTCAGTTAACCGAAGTCGGCACACTGAAAATGGAGTGCGTGAGTACAGAAGATGACTCTAAGCGTTGGTTGCTTGAGTTTGAAGTAAGAAACAAGCAAGGCGATGAATCTGATTCCTCCGCGCTTCACCCAAGATTGGAAGAGTGTAAGGAATTGATTTCTCGCCTGTACAGCGGCAACAAAAAGAGCGCTGAATCAAAAGAGATCAAAACGCTATCGAAAGATCTTGAGAAACGACTAGGTAAACGCGATGAATGGGACTTCACGACCCTTCGTCATCTGTTTGATACCTTTTCATTAGGTCGTAAACGTCGTCGCCGCTCAGAAGCACACGAGAAAAACTGGCTGCGTTTGGCGGGTTATTCGCTACGTCCTGGCTTTGGCGATCCGACTGACTCATGGCGTATCGAACAAATTTGGGGCCTTTACCAACAGAACATTCAGTTTAAGAACCATCAAGGTTGGACGGACTGGTGGGTATTCTGGCGTCGTGTCGCTGGTGGACTAAACCAAGAGCAGCAAGAGAGTATCTTGGCGGACATCGCTAAATACCTTCACCCAGGTGCAATGAAAAACCCTAAGACAGCCAAAGATGCGCAAGACAATGGTTATGAAGCCATGGTTCGTTTAGCGGCGTCACTTGAGCAACTTGAGGTTGAAGACAAAGTGCTGCTGGCAAGTTGGTTCTTAAGCAAGGCGATTAACCATAATCAGTTTGAGCAAGCGCACTGGTGGGCGCTAGGTCGATTGGCTTCAAGAACGCCTTTGTATGGTAGCCAACACAGCGTGATTCCTAGAGAACAAGCTGAACAATGGTTACCCAAACTGCTTGAGCAGAACTGGCATAAAGAGCAGATGATCGCCTTTGCAGCGGTGATGATTTGTCGTAAAACCGGTGACCGTCAGTTTGATATCTCTGACGAGTATCGCAATCAAGTGATTGAGAAGCTTAAGCAAAGCAAGGTACCTGATTCATGGTTAACACTAGTGAGTGAAGTGACTGAACTTTCTGAGAGCGAATCTAAGCGTGTGTTTGGTGATGCGTTACCAAGCGGGTTAAGCCTGATTAATAACTAGTTTTAGGGCTCATTAGATTGGATCGCTAACTAGTAAAGAAAAAGCCACTTTCGATTCGTTGAAAGTGGCTTTTTTATTGGTGGCTTAAGGCTGGTATGTTTAGTCGACTTATAGCTTTTTGGTTAAGAGCCTTAGCCGTGTTGCAGTTCATCATTATTAATGTTTTGTTCCAGTTGGGTTGATAGGAAAATCCGTATTTTCATAAATGTCAGATAGTTTTTTCGGTTTCTTCTCTTTTGCTCCTTTGTTTGATTGATTATGAGTTTCGCTTAAAAGCCATTCCTCATGCATTTTTGCTGAATCCAAAAACTCTGGATCCTCCATTGCTTCCTTGCGAAGTTTATTTACACGTTCGAGAGTATCCCAAATCATAATACTTCACCTCCACTAAGGCAGTAATATAAAGATAGCCCAACCCCATAAAACTTCAACTAACCCAATGAGATAGCGATCTCAATTTCGTAATTTACCCGCCTTGAACGAATGAAAATGGTCACCTATAGATAGGCTCAAACAATGGGTGTTTTCCCATGATCTTCGAAGATCATTAGGCACAAAAAAAGCGAGCTCAATGCTTAATGCTTGTAAGTTAAGCATCGTTTAGCGTCTTCTTGGAGGCCTTGTCGCATAGCGACAAGGCCTCTTTTTTACTGCTCTTGGGTAACTTCGTTCTCGCCTCTCAGGTAAAACAAAGCTTTCTGACATATCCAGTATGTAGTTTATTACTTCTGGGATTCGTCCCGGTGCGACCGCTGGTAATAATTGAAGCTGTCCAACAAGGAATAATGAAGCCTGTTTAAAGCCGATTTGATAAGGCATCACTGACTTCTGATGATAGGCCATTTGACACATCATGAACCGCAGTAGATTGTAAGCAACCAGCATTCCCCAAAGCTCTTGATTCACTAACTCTGGCTTTTTGCTTCTTAACGTAAGTTGGTTCTGAAGCATGTATTGCTTCATCTCACGATACCCCAACTCTATTTCCCAACGATGGCTATATAGTTCGGCGATATCAGCACCAGGATATTTCATCGTGTCTATCATTGACGTTAATAGTCGGACTTCTTTTCCTTTAATCGTCTTTGTGATTAAACGAGCTTGGAGAGTTTTGGGGGCATCAACCCACTTCTTTTGAGCTTGAGGTGATAGCTTGAGCTCAACGAGCTCTTGTCCTCGGCCTACCTTCGATAACACAGTGTATTGAGCCCCTTTTCTTAATGGGAGCAGCCAATGTTTTTCATCGCCACTGGTTTGCCATTTATGCAGTAAGCCCAAGGCGTAAAATCCGCGGTCAAAAATAGTTAAGCTGTTTGAGGGAGATTGTTCAATAAGCGGGATCGTAAGGTCGACTTCACTTTTAGATACTGAGTCGAATGAAGCGCTGTTGAGTAAATGACTGGTCAGCTCCATATGGCAGACCATTCTCACTTGAGGGTAGTCAGATATCGTTGTTTTATTGCCTGTTCTACTAAAATGCTCATCATTACTTTTAGTGTCTGGTGTTCTCCACACAACACCATCTACAGCATGAAGTGTTAACCCATGCCAATCGGGATGAGGAGTCTTGCGGTGCCAAAGTCGTTGAGTGTGATTGAACACGGCTTCCATAACGTCGGAACCAAGTCGGTGACGTGCCTGTATGACAGCGCTAGGTGCGACGAATGGCTTCTTACCCGGTAGGAGAATATCAAGTTGCGAGACTACTTTATCCATCGATAAATGACGGTAAAGGGACATCCCTAAAACACTCCAAACCATCATTTCCATTGGTAACCTGCGCTTTCGAATAGTCGCAACCCCAGATTCTTGGAGGCACTGTTCGACGAGTTCCGGGGACAGCAGGTCTGATAACCCTGAGAGCTGTTCTGGAGAGAAGTTATGGACTTGATTAAGGGCTTGTCTAAGAAACATAAAAAATCCGAGTGTTAAAGAAACACTCGGATTTTGACATCCTTGGAGGATCGTTCAACCAGTCTTTTTTACTTAACTGATCGGCATTAAGCTCAATGCTCGCTTTTTGTTTATCTATCTGTTGCTCGAATCACCAACACCTACTCGATTAAATCACACCGAGGTTAAGCACGGTTACCGATTTTCACCTTGCCATTGGTAGCAAACCAAAGGGCTTCTGAACGACGGCGACCGATTAAAATCGGGCCATCATCGTAGAACAAAAAGTTCTTCCAATGCTTCTTGAAAATCGCCCATTTAGTTTCAAGAACATTGTACTTTTCGTAACAGAAATAAACAGTTACGTCATCTTGCCAATCGATAAAGTTAAGAATCTCTTCTGGCATTTCAGGCTCATCCGCTTCCCAATGCGCCATCCAGCTGATCTCTTCATTCCAGTTCGATGCTTTACTTGGCCAGTCTTGCGAGCTTAGTCGTTCTGCGTCTGGGCTTTGAGGGCTCACGTTCTCTTTCCAGAACTGAGATGCTCTCGCCTGTGTCATTGGCTTAATCTTTTCCAAGTCCTCTGCCGGCAGCGGCATTGACTGGTGTGTGAAAATCCATTTTCTTTGGTATTCGTCCAAAGTTGTGTATGACATCAAAATTCCTCAAATATCTTCTCAGGCTGATGTATTTACCATGCCTATCTGTTCTTTTTGATGCAGTGACGGTTTCATTTTATCTATGTCGTCACTGCCTCTAAATCTGTATTTACGTTTAATTTATACTTACGCCTAATGACTATTGCTCTCTATACAGCGCGCCTATCTTCCCAGTTTGGGTTAACTAATGCCGTCAGTATATGGTCTTCCCATTTACCGTTAATCTGTAGGTAGTCTTTAGCAAAACCTTCTCGTACAAAACCAAGATGTTCTAATACACCAGCACTGCGTTCGTTGTGAGGCATGTAGCCCGCCATTAAGCGGTGCATGTTCTGCACATCAAACATATAGTCTTTAGCCATGCTCAAGCCTCTGCGCATGTAACCGTGGCCCTGTGCACTTTGCGCTAATGAGTAACCGACATTACAAGCGTAGAACGGGAAACGCGACAAATTACTGAACGATATGGTGCCTAACATTTCATTAGAGTCAGCGTTAATCAGTAGACAGTAATAGCCTAGCCCCATTTTATGAAGCTCATTTAACTTGATCAGTCGCTGCGCCCAACTCGCTCTATCAAAGAACGCGTCTTCGCGAATCGGTTCCCAAGGTTTCAGGTACTCTCTGTTAACCTGAAAGTACTCGCTGATCATGCCAGCGTCATCGATTTCAGCCGTGCGTAGAATCAGATTACCATCATGCTTATAAATGCGCTCTGGTGTACTCAAATCTTCCATAATCTTGTTCTTATTCGATCAGTTCTTTCTGATACCGTAATCACGAAGCTTATTCGCAATTGAGGTATGAGATACATTCAAACGTTTTGCTAGCTTACGGCTTGATGGGAAAGACTGATAAAGCTTCTCTAGAATCTGAGATTCATAGTCTTTCATGATTTCATCGAGCGAGCCATCTAGGCTTAAGTTCGCCATTCCTGCCGTCATTGTTTCAAGCTGTGGCAAGTGGAATTGCTCAACCGTTAGTGTGTCTGAATCCAACTCTGTTAGTGCGCGTAGAACCATGTTGTCTAACTGACGAATATTGCCCGGCCATTGGTAATTACCAAGCTGGTCGATTAACTCTTGAGTCAATTTTGGTTTTAACATACCTAATTGCTGCGCGTACTTTGCAACGAACAATTCCAACAGTGGCGCTACGTCGTTTGAGCGTTCACGCAATGCTGGAATAGACAGAGTCAGTACATTCAAGCGGTAAAACAAATCTTCACGGAACGAACCCGAGTCTGCTAATTCAGAAAGACGGTGGCGCGTTGATGCAATAATACGAACATCAGCGTGCATCTCTTCTTCTTCACCAACACGACGGAATGAACCATCTTGTAGGAAACGCAGCAATTTGATTTGTAGATGCGGGCTCATCTCGCCAATTTCATCTAAAAATACGGTACCGCCATTCGCTTGTTCGAAAATGCCTTTGTGACCTTGTTCATGGTTGAATGAACCCGGCGCATGACCAAACAATTCCGTTTCCGCTACGTCATCAGGCATCGATGCACAGCTTAGAATCAAAAATGGGAAAGACGATCGATTTGAACGGTTATGACACGCTTTCGCCAGCATCTCTTTACCTGTACCTGTATCGCCTTCAATTAATAGAGGCTGATCCAGCATAGCCAATTTCTTAGCTTGGCTGATCAAGGCTTTATGGCGATTAGAGACACCCACAAAATGTTCGAAACCTAGGTTGTTCTGTTCTGGGATTGAATCTGGCGAGTTCATCTCTTGATTACAAGAACGAATCGTCATTACTGCGCTCGCCAGTACCGCTTCGTTGACATCACCACCAAGGTAAATCGGCAGGATCTCAATAGAGAAATCTAAACCATCCAACACGACAACTTCACGATGACGCGTTACATCGCCTTCGATCCAGCGAGCAAAGTTAAAGCTAGGAACAAACGTCGCGAGCGGTTCACCGATGACTTCGTCTTCTTGTTTATTGAAGAGGTTCAATGCAGCGTGGTTAGCCATATCGATTGAGCCTTTAAGGTCAATCGCAATCACGGGATCAGGTAGGTTTGCCAGCAGAGCAATCAGCTCTGTGTTATGCCTTTCGCTTGGCATAAATTGGATCTTACGTACATCCTTCACACCTGAAATTCGGCGAATTTCAGCCATAAGTTCACTAAAAGCATCAAAATCGATATCAGGGCAGTTTAGGTAAATAATACCTTTAACATCAATTTCGATTCCTCTTAAATCAATGCTTTTTGAGGCCAAGATATCGAGCAACTCACGCGTTAAGCCGAGTCTGTCTTCACACAATACTTCAAGACGCACAAATAGTCCTATTATAGGTGTCAGGATAAGTTGACAGTAGTGTGGATTAAGCTCTGAGTTCAGTCAAGAAGAAGAGTAAACATATGTTTACTCTTCTTCTCAAACTATTGAGCTTCAAATGCTTTATTTGAGAGTGATACGCTTTATTTCAGAAAGGACGGCTTTGCGGAGATCTGCCAGTTTTACTTTTCGTTCGTTATGCCAAGGCATAGGACGCAGCAATGTCATGGCTTTTAAGCCAAGTCTTGCGGTAAGGATACCGACACCTAGCCCCTGACCTGCTCGAGCTGAGACTTTGCCTGCAAGATCCATCGAGACGAGATCCATACTTGCATCAATTGCGAGCTCACTGGCTCCCGCAGCTGCCATGTTGATTAACACCAGTTTAAATAGCTTAATACGAGACCAGTAGCCAAGCTCAATGCCATACACATCTGCAAGCTTGTCTATCATGGTGAAATTTCGCCACGCCACCAGCAACATATCTGCTGCGGCCAATGGACTCACCGCAACCAAAGCCGCCGATTCGGTCGAGAACTTAGTGACGATTTGAGTCGCTACTTTGTCTTGTTGACTCACGACTAACGCATCGTACATATCCAACACTTCTGCATCACTGTGCGCTGGATTAATGCTGTTTCGCCACTTATCGTACGAAGGAGACTCAGCGATAATGCCGCCTTGCTTGGCGATGTTTTCACAGAACGCTTTGCCCTTACCGACACTTTGGCTTTGGAGTAGTTCTTCACTCTGCTCTTGCACACTAAAGTGATCTTTAAGCGAGCGCAGTTTCCACAGCTCTTTGCCTATTGCGCCTAAACCCAATGAAGCAATGGCAGCAATAAAGCCAGCCCAACCTAACGCAAGCCAGTCAGCCGTTTGAATCGCGGTAATCACCGAATCAATTGCCTGCCATCCAACTAGGCCAGAGAAAGCGACCAATAAACCCGTTCCAAACCATTTCTTCTTTTTGCTCGGTCGAATCACTTGTTCCAATTGCTGCTCAGCTTCGCCATCAAGTTCGGCTTCCACTTTCGGTGCAACAGGGACAAATTTCTCTTGTTCTGTGAACAGTTGTTGAGCGCCTAAATCCGGGCCAACTTCGCTCTTGTCTTGCTCATCAAAAGAGGTCTTCAACGGCTCATTAAAGACCTGCTTTGTTTTTAATTCACTCATTTTGATTGCCTCAATTACTTCAACTTGTCGCCAATGAGATACTCTAAAACCTTGTCGACTCTTAGATGTTGGCAAGGTTCATCGGAATGTTGCTCCATCGGTCTAAAGCTCGTGAAATCAAACTGGTTGGTTTCCCAATACTGTTTGTTGGGCAACTTACGCGGCACCTCTCCCGGATACATGGTTTGAGGGACATTATCCAAAGTCACACCTTGCAACGCCGGAACATTGTCTGAGCCAGACGAGATATAACCTGCGCTGGTCGCTTGAATAGACGCGATGCTCATACAACTCATGTCTATGTGTTCAAACGCCGCCTGTTGCCAAGCCGGATGCACCATCTGTTGTAACAGTGACACCAAGTTCGGATGTTGATCCGGTGTCACGTGGTCAGCCTTGGTGGCTGCAAACAAGATCTTGTCGATCTTCGGCGCGAATAAACGTCTTAAGATATTGCTTCGACCGTACTTAAAGCTCTTAAGTAACTGTTCTAACGCGCCACGCATATCCATGAAAGAGTCATAGCCCGCATTAAGTGGTTGTAAGCAATCCACCAACACGATTTGTCTGTCGAACGTCGCGAAGTGATTCTTGTAGAACGCTTTCACGACCTTCTGTTGATACTCTTCATAACGCGCTTTCAGTACCGCATAGTTACTTGTTTTGGAGAACTTACCTTCAGGCGCGATACACGGAAAGAATTGCAACACAGGCGCGCCTTCAAGCTCACCGGGTAATACGAATCGACCCGGCTGTACCCAATGCAGTCCGTTACTTTTACAAGTATGAAGGTACTGGGTGTAGCTATCGGCAATCGCGACCAGTTTCTTTTCGTCCGCTTCTGCTAGCAAATCGATATCACCACGCATTGCGTTCCACTGTTGGGAGTAAGTTTCTCTGTCGCCTTTCAATGCGGCAAACTGAGATTGGCTCCAGGTATCGAAGTCCATATCCAGTAACGGTAAATCAAGCAGCCACTCTCCTGGATAATCGACAATATCGAGATAAAGGGTGCTGTTTTTACTCAGTAGCTTCTTTGCGCCCTTCGCAGGCTTATATTTGATTGCTAGACGAATCTCACTGACATCACGCGTTGGCACTGGCCATTCTGGTGGCAGTGCATTCAACGACTCCATTGCTTCATCGTAAGAGAAGCGTGGAATCATCATGTTGTGTTGCGGGATACGCTTTGCGCCAATAATTCTTCCATCTCTCGCCGATGCAAGCAGTGGTAGATTTTTATGGGTAGACGTATGAAGAAGCTGATTAACCAGCGAAGTTATGAATGCTGTCTTACCCGCACGAGAAAGCCCCGTGACCGCTACTCGAATATGAGAATCCGTTCCTCTGCTTATAAAGTCACTCATTTCTTGAGTTAGGTGTTTCATTTGAACGACTCCGTGATAGTTAGGCTCGCTGGTTATGGTAATAGAGAGGCAAGCCTATGTTCTTTCCCCGTTGGGATAGTTTGTATGCTTTTGCTAATGTTGATGTTGATGAGTATGCAATACACATTCTTAATGCTAGATGAATAAAAGCCCCTGACTACATTCATAATGAAGTGACCCCGTAAAGTTGGACATTTCTGTTAAGCGGCTTTCAAGGCCTGAGTTCGATATTCTATCGGAGTCAGGCCTTTTAGTTTCACTTTTATACGTTTGGTATTGTAGTACTCGATGTATTCTTTAATCTGCTCTATCAGAGCATCTGCATCTTCAAAGCTTTGGTTGTGATACATCTCGGTTTTGAGTAAAGCAAAAAAGTTTTCAGCAACAGCATTATCCAAGCAGTTACCTTTTCTCGACATGCTTTGCGTTAACCCACTCTCCGCTACCTTTTTCTGATACTGTCGATGGCGATATTGCCAACCTTGATCGCTATGTATAATTGGCTTTGAGTTGGGTTTAAGCGTTGATATAGCTTCCGTCAGCATATCTGTGACAAGCGGCAAGCAGGCATTTTTGGCCACTCTATAAGCAACCACCTCCTGAGTAAACAAGTCGACAACGGGAGATAAGTATACTTTCTGCTCTTTGACTTTGAACTCCGTGACATCAGTTACCCACTTTTCATCGGGTTGAGTCGCACTAAAATCTCTTTCAAGAACGTTGGGAGCAGCTTTTCCTGACTCTCCTCGGTATGAACGATACTTTTTAATCCTGACCGTCGATTTAAGGTTGAGCTGAGCCATAAGCCTTTGAACCGTTTTGTGATTAAGCACGAACCCCTGATTCTTTAGTTCCAAGTGAATACGGCGGTAGCCGTATCGCCCCTTATGTTCATGATAAATTGACTTTATCAACCGCAGCTCACGTTCGTAGCTATTTTGGCGCTTGCTCGTTTGAGCCTGATAATAAAAGACACTTTTTGCCAACTGTAGAGTGTGCAGTAAGTGCTTTAATGGGTACTTGCCTTTAAGAGTTAGAGCTATGACCGCTTTTTCTTTGTTCGACGGTTTTTTTTCTGCTCCAACTCTTCCAACTTTTTTAGAACGGCATTCTCGGTTCGTAAGTAGACCAACTCCTCTTTTAGCTCCTCAAGTGTCATTTCATTATCAGGCTTAGTGGTACGTTGAGGTTGCTGTTTCATTGAGGGTCTTCCTTTCTGGCGCATTTCGAGCCCCTTGATACCGAGCTCATTAAATCGTTTAAGCCAGACAGAGAGTATTCCAGGGGATGAGAGGTTTAATACAGCGCTAGTGTGCGTGAGAGACCATTCATTCGTCCACATTAAATTCAATGCTTTTCGTTTTGTTTGAGCAGTCGCGGCATGATTAGTTGGTAAAAATGAATCAGTACCATGGATGGCAAAGACTTGAGCCCAATACCGTATCTGCCTTGAAGAAATTGAATATTGTTTTGCTAAGTAGAGAGATGACGTGCCATCTAAGTATTGCTTAGCAATGATACATTTTAGCTCTCGGCTATATTTGGACATAAAAAGACCCCCAATAATTGGTGTCCAACTATTGGGGGTCAGTTCATAATCAGGGGCTTTAGAATTTTTGCACGATATCCGACGTTTAATCGTCTTCAATCAACTTGTAGATAACAAACAGCGCAATCTCTGCAATTAGCCAAAGCGCACATGTAATCGTCACGTATTTATTATCAAAGATACTGATCCCTTTCAAGATCAGGTCGTAGCCAACAAAAGCACCAATCACCACTGCCAAGATAATCTGTAGGATCTGAATAAAACGAGGCATTCCTCTCTCCTATGTTCTTATATCAAACTATGTGTTTATCACTATATCATTGATAATAAGACAAAAGTGCAGATAATGCTGCACTTTTGTCTTTAACTTTCTGTCAAAAATTGCAATTCAAACGCTGAAGTTAGCGACAATTACGATTTTTTGGCGTCGGTTAATTACGCTTTCTCAGCTTCAGCAATCTTCACTTTCCACGTGTCAGGGCCGATCTGGTGTGCGTTCACGCCGTTAGAGTCAACCGCTACCGTTACAGGCATATCTTCAACTTCAAACTCGTAAATCGCTTCCATACCGAGATCTTCAAACGCAACTACGCGTGCTTTTTTAATTGCTTTCGCGACTAAATAAGCTGCACCGCCAACCGCCATTAGGTAAACCGCTTTGTGCTCTTTGATTGATTCAACCGTTGCAGGGCCACGTTCTGCTTTACCGATCATGCCCATAATGCCAGTTTCGTTCAGCATCATATCAGTGAACTTATCCATACGTGTTGAAGTTGTTGGGCCCGCAGGACCTACCGCTTCATCACCTACAGCATCAACAGGACCCACGTAGTAAATGAACTTGCCTTTGAAATCAACGCCAGCTGGTAAGCCTTCGCCGCTTTCTAGCATGCCTTGAATACGTTTATGAGCAGCATCACGACCGGTTAAGATCTTACCTGACAGAAGAACCGTTTCGCCGGTCTTCCACTCTTGTACGTCTTCTTTGGTCACTTCATCAAGGTTAACACGGCGTGTGTTTGCGCCCGCTTCCCAAGTGATGTCTGGCCACTCTTCTAGCTTAGGTGGTGTTAGCTCTGCTGGGCCGCTGCCATCTAGTGTGAAGTGAACGTGACGCGTTGCTGCACAGTTCGGGATCAAACATACAGGCTTAGATGCTGCGTGTGTTGGTGCTGTTTTGATTTTTACGTCAACCACAGTCGTTAGACCGCCAAGACCTTGTGCACCAATACCTAGCTTGTTTACACGGTTGAAGATGTCTAGACGAAGCTCTTCTTCTGCGTTCTCTGGACCTTTCTCGATAAGCTCTTGGATATCGATGTGTTCCATCAAAGATTCTTTCGCTAGCACCGCTGCTTTCTCAGCCGTACCGCCGATGCCTATACCTAGCATACCCGGTGGACACCAGCCTGCACCCATTGTTGGCAGCGTCTTCTCTACCCATTCTGCAATATCATCAGAAGGGTTCAGCATAACCATCTTGGTTTTGTTCTCAGAACCGCCGCCCTTAGCCGCGATTTGAATTTCAACTTTGTTACCTGGAACCATATTAATGTGGACAACCGCTGGTGTGTTGTCTTTGGTATTAATACGCTTACCTGCAGGGTCCATTAGGACAGATGCACGCAATGGGTTATCAGGGTTGTTGTAAGCTTGACGAACGCCTTCATCAACCATCTGTTGTACTGTTTGATCCGTTTCCCACCTAACATCCATACCGATGTTCACGAAACAAGTAACAATACCCGTATCCTGACAAATTGGACGATGGCCTTCCGCAGACATGCGCGAGTTGATAAGAATCTGAGCAATAGCATCTTTAGCTGCTTGGCTCTCTTCTTTCTCGTACGCTTTTTCTAGGGCTTGGACAAAGTCTAAAGGGTGATAATAAGAAATGTACTGAAGTGCGTCAGCGACACTGCTGATCACATCTTGCTTACGAATAACCGTCATTGCATGCCTCTTTATTGTTCTGGTTCCATGTGGGTTCACAGTTTGGCTATCTATGCCAAATCGAATTAGGTGGTTTAGCTTTTTATTGTGTTGAGCTGTATTTAGTTGCTTTAGCAATCGCTTGCATAGCTTTAAACTAAACCACTTGGATTACTCCGTTCTAATCAAGAACCCATTTTATTTTCAATTTATGATACTCTTGCTTCCTCTCACACGCCATGCAGTGATCGAACTCTTTGTCACAAATTAAACAAATGAATAACAACGAATTTCGCTCTATCCAAATCAAGCCGCTTGAATATCAATCAACTTTAGCTAAACAGCTGTTTTCCCATATTGAAAACCTGCCGTGGGCAATGCTATTACGCTCCGCTTCAGAAAGCCACGTTGATAGTCGATACGATATTTTAGTTGCTCAACCCATCGCCACCTTCGAGACAATCGGTGCAAAAACGACCGTTAATGTTAATGAGACGTGCGAGGTTTCAGACTCCGATCCTTTCGAACTACTCGACCAATATCAGCAACAGTTATTGCCTGCGACTAAAGAGCACACTGAGTTGCCATTCGTTGGCGGTACTTTGGGCTATTTTAGCTATGATTTAGGGCGCAGAGTCGAGACACTTCCTTCACTCGCAAAGCGTGATATTGAAGCACCTGACATGGCGGTTGGCTTGTATGAATGGGCAGTTATCGTAGACCACCAATTGAAAACGGCGTGTATTGTCGGTAACAATATCGATGAATATCATGATTGGCTGATGCAGCAAATGGCTCAATCACACCTAACACATGCGCCCTTTGGATTAACCACACCGTGGCAGTCCAATATGAGCGAAGAGAGCTACGCCACTAAGTTCGATAGTGTTCAAGAGTACCTGTTATCCGGCGACTGCTATCAGATTAACTTAGCTCAGCGCTTCAATGCCCAATACCAAGGCAGTGAATGGCTGGCTTATGACAAGTTAGAACAGTACAACTCAGCGCCCTTTTCTGGTTTCATCCGTTTGGCCGACTGCGCAATCATCAGTGTTTCGCCAGAGCGTTTCTTAGAACTCAAAGACAACGTCATTGAAACCAAGCCAATCAAAGGCACACGACCTCGTTCTGAGAACCCGATGATTGATGATGCTAACGCGCAAGACCTAGCAAGCGCCGATAAAGATCAGGCCGAGAACCTGATGATCGTCGACCTACTTCGTAATGACATTGGTCGAGTGGCAAAACCGGGCACAGTGCATGTACCAAAGTTGTTCGATATTGAGAGCTTCCCTGCCGTGCACCACTTAGTAAGCACGATACGAGCAGACCTTGATGATCAATATTCTGCGACTGACCTTCTGAGAGCGTGTTTCCCTGGAGGGTCGATTACTGGCGCGCCAAAAGTTCGCGCGATGCAAATCATTGAAGAGTTAGAACCGCATCGACGTTCAGCGTACTGCGGCAGTATTGGCTACATCAGCCGAAATGGCAGAATGGATACCAGTATTACCATTCGTACATTAGTCGCTGAGAACAACACGCTTTATGCATGGGCTGGCGGTGGTGTGGTGTTTGATAGTGATTGTGCTTCTGAATACCAAGAAACACTGGATAAGCTGAGTCGAATTCTACCGGTACTTGAAGATTGCTAAACCTAATGTCATTAACTGCGAGTTCCGCGATTTAATGACGAGTTCCGCTGCTTAACGGCCAACAAAAGACTATATAAGAAGAAACCGAAGGATCGTAAGATCACTTCGGTTTTTTAGTCTTTAAGTTAGAGTGCATTGCTCACAACACTTTATTCGCGTGTTTAAGCGACCTTCACCGCAGAGACACCCCACTTCTTTAGCATCTCTTTCAGGTCGTTGGCGGTGTAAGGCTTACTCAAAATGTCATCCATTCCACACTGAATACAACGTTCGCGTTCTTCAAGAGTCGTTCCGGCAGTCAGTGCCACAATAGATTTAACGTAACCTTTCTCTCTTAGCTTCTCTGTCGCTTCAAACCCGTCCATAACAGGCATTCTACAATCCATGAATACAATGTCGTATTCGTTGTCTGACGCGAGCTCAAACCCTTCGACACCATTACTTGCGATAGCCGGTTCAATCTCATGTTTACGAAGCATTTGTTGGATGATGATCTGGTTCATCTTAATATCATCAACCACCAGCACTTTAAGTAGTGACAATTCCGCCTCAGACTCAAAGCCCTTGGCGACACTATCACTCTCAGCCGGAACATCGACAACTTGAAGAGGAATCGAGATGGTAAAGGTCGTGCCTGAGCCAACAACACTGGTCACCCCAATATCGCCATTCATCAGAGCCACCAATTTGCGACAAATCGCTAACCCAAGCCCGGTGCCCTCATAGTTCCGGCTACTTGAGTTATCTGCCTGCGTAAAAGGTTCAAACAGCGTCTTATGTGCTGATTCAGCAATTCCGACTCCGGTATCTTCTACAGAGAAAACAAATTGGTTTTTGTCCCACTCAATATCAACATTCACATGCCCCTCTTCTGTAAATTTAATCGCATTACCGATTAAGTTCACAAACAGCTGTGTGATGCGCTCTAAATCGCCTTGGAAATGGGAGGGAACGTTTGACGCAACACTGATATTGAATTCAAGCTGCTTCTCGATTGCTCGATTAACGAAGATACTATCAATCGTGTTTCGCAAGTCATTCAGGGCAAATTTCTTTGGAATCAGCTCTAACATCCCTGCGTTAATTTTGCTGAAATCAAGCAAGTCATTAATGATGGTTCTGAGAAACTCTCCAGATTGGCTCAGGTTGTTCACTATTTCACGCTGAGAACTGTTGAGTTCGGTATCACTGATCAACTCGGCACTGCCTAGTAAGCCATTAAGCGGTGTTCTTAACTCATGGTTAATCATGGCCACAAAGTCACGCGTTGCCCTTTCAGACTCTTCCGCTCGTTTACGTGATTCAATATTTCGGTTGATTGCTAGTTGATGGGTTAAGGCACTGCAGATAAGGTCCGTGACCAACAACAGTTGGCTTTGTATAAACTCGTAGTCTTGGTCTAACAACCTGACTCTGACGATCAACGCGCCAACTATGACTTTTTCAACCTCTAAGGGCACAGTCAGCACGTCGTCTTGCCAATGAGGCTCTTGAATGTCTTGCTCTAACACCTCGACAGTCTCATCGCCATAATCATAGGTCTGCAACTGAGGGATGAGCTTGGGAGGTAGAATCAAACGACTGGCTTCGATTAAGTAACTGTTGGTCACGTTGGTCGTTAGTTCAGATAGCATGACATCATCGAGATCATTTCTTAGAAACGCGCGCCCAAAATTAATCAACAGGTTGTCGATTTGTTCTTGGAATTCAATGCGGCGTATATTCGCGTTGGAGCGCTTTTCTAACTGACGCAAAGCAAGCTCAAGTTGTTGGTTAGCCTCGAACAGTTCGAGGCTCTTCTGTTCCAACAATCCTTCAGCCGCTTTCCTTGCCGCGATTTGACGCTTAAGCTTCTTCTCTAGGGCAGATGCCAGATCCATATTACTTTTCTACTTTGAGATTAAACCTAACCACGCTTTGGTCATCATTTTGTGGCGTCATCTCCACCGCGATAGATTCACCGTGGTATTCAGCGCATCCTTCTATAAGTCCTAAACAAACATGAGACATACACCTTGCGCTTTTGTAGTCAAAAACAAGTTGTGCTTCGGTCGTGGTGATAAAACTGAATTCAGGTGGCTCAGCATCTGGATAGAGCTTCTTCACTTCAACGTGAATGTAGCGCTCTACGTGCTGAATAAATTGAAAGGTGGTATTGCTGTGAGCAAGGCTCGCTTTATTCGGTAATGAGGCCAGTAAGTTCTTAAATACAGACTGCCCAAACACGCGTTGCAAGCTTGCCGCATCAATATCGGTTTTCTTACTCAAGTTGATAATCAACCTGACAAGGTCTTTGTGGTCGTAACTGCCGACCGACGTATAGATCCCTTCATCTTCTGACATTTCTAGAACTTCTTCCAAAAGCTCTAGCCCAAACTTTTCTTCAACAAGCTCTAAAAATTCGGTGAATATGATTCCTTTCATCTCATACCTTTTCTTCTATTTCTTTTTAGAATGGTCCACTAAGTTATTGTTATCAAATTCTTAAACAAAAAATCTACGTTTCGTCACCCAATTTCATGACATCGATAACGCTTACTCGCCTGTATGCACATATTGAATATAGCAAAAATCGTCATTTTGAGGAGATTCATCGGTAAACAGCCCCTCATGACGCCCAATTAATAACTAAAAGAGGGAAAGTGAATGAAGAAAAACTCAATATTGGTAATCAACCCACGGTTATGTCTATACTTAAAATCATAATAATCAATATATTGGCTTGATATGAATAAAGAAAACTTCCTTCAGCAATTCCAACTCAACCCTACCGTTGGCTATCACCCTGAGTCAGTAGAGCGTGTTTCGCACATCAGTGGCGAACAATTACGTAAAGCGGCAGTGGTGGTAGGTTTAGTTGAAAGGGAAGATGGTTTACATGTCATTTTTACTAAAAGAGCGGCTCATTTAAAGCATCACCCCGGTCAAGTCAGCTTTCCTGGTGGTAAACACGAACTTTCTGACCCTTCTATGCAATTCACTGCACTCAGAGAGCTCCATGAGGAGGTGGGAATTCGATCGGATCAAGTTAAAATTGTTGGGCAATTACCTGCATTGAGTACTATTAGTAAATTTTCTGTGACACCGATTGTTGCCATGGTCGATCCTGACTATGAAGCCATCATTGATGAGAACGAAGTTGCCTCAATTTTTGAAGTACCCGCCACCTATGTTTTAGACCAAGCCAAGTTACACAGCCACACTGTTAACTTTAAACAAATCAAGCATCGAGTTTTTGCGATGCCCTTCCAAGAGCACCTAATTTGGGGCGTTACGGCGCAAATCATCCAATCACTGCAGCAACATGTAGTGCAACGAATTACATATCAACTACGTTTTGTTTAATCTCTGTTAACAAAATCCAGACTTTCTATGGAACAGATTTATTAATGCAATTTTACGCAAACGTTTCCCTGGTATAAATCTATACAACCCCGCCTTTCGCATAAATAAAACTAATACCAAGCATAAACATAAATCACCTGTGGCACGCTATTTTCGTGATCAAAAATCCGTTTTTCGCATATCATGTGACACGCCGTTTCATTACATGATTTAGATCTATTTTTTGCAGAAGAAAATTCTGCAGAATTAGCCCCGACTTATTTCCTGTTCCCAAAAAATGAGTAATTTAACATGAACACAACAACTTCTTCGGCAAATGCCGTTAAAGATTCAAGCAAGTTTAACTATAAAGATTTTACCTGGTGTTTATCACTATTCGGTACAGCAGTTGGTGCTGGCGTACTATTCCTTCCAATCAAAGCTGGTGCGGGTGGTTTTTGGCCATTAGTTATCCTAGCTCTAATTGCGGCACCAATGACTTGGTTCGCACACAAATCTCTAGCTCGTTTCGTACTGTCTGCTAAAAACCCTGAAGCTGATATTACAGACACAGTTGAAGAGCACTTCGGTAAGACTGGCGCAAACATTATTACTTTTGCTTACTTCTTCGCTATCTACCCGATCGTTCTTATCTACGGTGTTGGTATCACAAACACAGTTGATTCTTTCCTAGTAAACCAAATGGGTATGGAATCTATTCCACGTCCTCTTCTTTCTGGTGCACTTATCCTTGCTATGACAGCGGGTGTTGTATTCGGTAAAGAGCTGATGCTTAAAGCAACGTCAGCGATGGTTTACCCACTAGTATTCATCCTACTAGCACTATCTTTCTACCTAGTTCCTGACTGGAACACTTCAATGATGGAAGTTAGCCCAGAATGGTCAACAATGCCTTCTATTATCTGGCTTGCGATTCCAATCATCGTGTTCTCTTTCAACCACAGCCCAATCATTTCACAGTTCTCTAAAGAGCAACGTCGTGTATACGGTGATGACGCAGTTAAGAAAACTGACGCTATCACTGGTGGCGCAGCAATGATGCTGATGGGTTTTGTAATGTTCTTCGTATTCTCTGTAGTGCTTTCTCTATCTCCAGAGCAACTAGCAACAGCACAAGCACAGAACATCTCTGTTCTTTCTTACCTAGCAAACGTACATGAGTCTCCACTTATCTCTTACATGGGTCCTCTAGTAGCGTTCGCAGCGATTACTTCAAGCTACTTCGGTCACTTCCTAGGTGCTCACGAAGGTCTTGTTGGTCTAATCAAGTCTCGCTCTGGTTCTTCAGTAAGCACTATCGAAAAAGCATCTCTAGCGTTCATCGTTGTTACAACTTGGATTGTTGCGGTAGTTAACCCAAGCATCCTAGGTATGATTGAAACAATGGGTGCTCCAATGATTGCAGCTATCCTGTTCCTAATGCCTGTATTCGCGATGCAAAAAGTACCAGCAATGGCTAAGTACAAAACTTCAGCACCTGTACAAATCTTTACAGCTTTATGTGGTCTAGCGGCTATTAGTTCTGTAATCTACGGCGCTCTTTAATCTTAAGCACTTTTTATAAGATGGCTTTCATCTTATATCGCGAGATTAGACACAAAATATAATGATAATAAATGAGCCTCCCTACTCCCCTTGGGAGGCTCTCTTTTTGAGGTAATCGCTATGATTAGTGTATTTGATATCTATAAAATCGGTGTTGGTCCATCGAGCTCACACACAGTTGGACCAATGAAAGCGGGTAAAGAATTTATTGATGACCTACGTTCAATGGGAAAATTGCGCGACATCACTAAAATCACCGTGGACGTATATGGATCACTATCACTGACAGGGAAAGGTCACCACACAGATATCGCAATCATCATGGGTCTTGCTGGCAATACTCCTGAGCGTGTTGATATCGATTCTATTGCTGGCTTCATTGCTCGCGTAGAAGAAACTGAACGCCTTCCTGTTGGCATGCACTGTCATACAGTATCGTTCCCACGCGATGGCGGTATGAACTTCCATACTAGCAACCTTTCTCTACACGAGAATGGCATGAGCATTCACGCTTGGGTTGGCGACGAAGTAGCATACTCAAAAACTTACTACTCAATTGGTGGCGGTTTCATCGTTGACGAAGAGAACTTCGGCAAAGAAGAAGAAAACCCAATTAAAGCACCTTACGAATTTACAACAGCTGAAGAGCTGGTTAATCAGTGTAAAGAAAGCGGTCTTTCTATCAGTACACTGGTTATGAAAAACCAAGCGGCTTTCCACTCAGACGAAGAGTCTCGTACTTACTTCGCAAACATCTGGAAAACGATGCGTGAGTGTATGGATCGCGGTATGAATACTGAAGGTATCCTGCCTGGTCCACTGCGTGTACCTCGTCGTGCCGCAGCACTTCGCCAACAGCTAATGACTTCAGAAAAAACAACCAATGATCCAATGTCGGTTGTTGACTGGGTAAACATGTTTGCTTTCGCAGTAAACGAAGAAAACGCAGCTGGCGGCCGTGTAGTAACGGCACCAACAAACGGCGCATGTGGCATCATCCCTGCTGTATTGGCTTACTACGATAAGTTCATCCAAACAGTGACAGAGAAAGATTACATCCGTTACTTCGCTGCTTCTGGCGCGATCGGTGGTCTTTACAAGCGTAACGCTTCTATCTCTGGTGCTGAAGTTGGCTGTCAGGGTGAAGTTGGTGTGGCATGTTCTATGGCTGCGGCTGGTCTTGCTGAGCTTATGGGTGGTAGCCCTGAGCAAGTATGTATGGCTGCAGAAATCGGCATGGAGCACAACCTAGGTCTAACGTGTGACCCAGTTGCTGGCCAAGTACAAGTACCATGTATCGAGCGTAACGGTATTGCTGCAGTTAAAGCAATCAACTCAACTCGTATGGCACTTCGTCGTTCTTCTGCTCCTACTGTTTCTCTAGATAAAGTTATCGAAACAATGCTAGAAACAGGTAAAGACATGAACGCTAAATACCGTGAGACGTCTCAAGGTGGTTTGGCTGTTAAGGTTGTTTGTTAATTAGCATTAGTTTGCTAATAGCCTCTAACACAGCTTGCTTGGTAACGAGCAAATAATAAAAAAGGAACGCCGATGCGTTCCTTTTTTTGTATCTGAATTCCGGTCACTTATATCTAAGGTGCTCAATTCGCACCTTAGATAATGGACCAAAAAACTAGATCACTTGCGAGATAAGCAGGAAGCAACCAAACAGCAGTGAGAACAACATCATTGCGCTGCCACCTTCTGCTCGGTATCGGTCATCAGCAACTTTCATGAAACGCTGTTTGTGGACCATTACCAGAGGAACAAACACCGCTAGGAACACCAAGATGATGCCTGCGTAATTCAGTACTTGTAGGAACTTGTCTGCAGCAAGCAGTGAACCCGCCAACGGCAAGATAAAGCTAATGCAGTACGTTACCGCTGTATTTTGGTTGAACATGTCTTTGTTCTGGTTGAACAACGCCATTGCTACGCCAAAGAAAGAGGTCAACAACGCCAAGCCAGTGAAGGTAGACAGAACGTTACCCACCCAAGGAGACTGAGCCTCAAACGCCGCCATCAAATCTGATACGTTCTCAAAGCTTCTAAATTGCTCTTCACTCAAGTTACCGACTACCGCAAACAACCAACACAAGTAACACACTAATGGGATCAGAGAACCGATGATCACCATGTTACGCAGCTGTTTGTCTGTCGCTTCGTGGTTGTAAGAAACCAAGGTTGGAATCACAACCATAAAGCCAAAGCTCGTAAACAGGATGGCACTGGTTTTGATTAGATCAACGTGGTCATGGCTGGTTACCTGCATCAAGTTTTCTTGAGTCATGTTCGGCGCCAAGAAAGCCATGGTTGCAAACAAGCTAGCAAGCATCACGAAGAACAATGCTCGATTGAGCTTATCAATCACACCAGTACCACTTGCGACTACTGCGCCAGCAAGCAAGGTAAACACGGTTTGGCTGGTAGTCGCAGTAATTTCGACGCCAAAGTTAGACAGTAACTTACTCAGCAAGTCACCTGCGCCCAGAATGTAAGCCATTAATAGGCAAATCAACAACGCGTATAGCAAGCCGTTGGTAAGCAACTGACCTTGTTTACCCAAGGTTTTTCGGGCAATAGAGTTTAATCCTAGACCGCCACCCGCTTTGATGGTCGCTTCTAGAAGTAGTAATGCTGCGTAAGTCGTACCGAAACAGATCAGTACCATAAGCAGTGTGCCGTAAAGCAATCCGAATTGAGCTAATACCATTGGGATCGCAAGCATACCAGCACCGAGAGCGGTACCAGCGATAATTAGGGAGCTACCCATCATTTTAATATTCATTGTTTTTAACTTATTTGTTTAGTTTTTATAGATGTGAGTCTTCGTTCATCGAGCGGATGACAAAGGAGTTCAGATAGAAATAAAGTTATAAAACGAATAACAATAGGAGCGATAAGCGGTAAAGAAGCGTGCAGAGACGTTGTCGAACAGGGCGTTCAAAGGGGAGCTTGTCTTAAAAGAGGTAAAACGAGAAGCGTGGGTAAGCATTAACTGATGTGGTGAACCTTCCGTAGGTTCAATAATCGGCGATGTAATCTTGAATTTCATGTATGTGTCCAATAAGTCACATTCCATAGTATTTGAAGCAGCGTATCCGTTGCTGCCCTACCTCTATCATAGAGGTCTTTTCATCTTATCGAATGAGCCTCGAAACACAACGCTATAACCACAATTTTTGCTATTAAATTGAACAAAACAGCCATTTGGATATAAATTGACCACTAATACGTCTAAAATAATAGTCTTTATTGATAAAAGACAAGCAAACAAATACATCGAGCTAATTAACAACCTAGGCTTTTCTAATTATCAGCAAACTCACAACCCGATGCTGCACTTCAATAACAGTCCTATATTCCCAAAACAGCAGTCTGTTTCAATAAAAGCTGCATTTTTCACAACACGATGTTTTAAGAACCACACGTGTTTAAGAACAGCGACTAGCTTGAAGCGCGTTCCATTTCAACATCAGACACAACACAAACTCGCTACATCACAGAAACATAACCACAACCGGAGTATGGTCACACAATTCACTATACCCCATAGGTAGTAGGGTCTCTTACACGTAAAGTATTCGCGTCATTATAATTAATAAAAACAAACACCTTATGCGCTCAACAATCACCTTTAAAATCCTAGTGGCTCTCGCCTTCGTGTTCACTTTTCTGCTAGTAATATCGACTTATTTTCAATATTCACAGCAAAAACAACTGGTTAACTCGGTGTTGAGTGAACAGCTACACGACAAAGCAAGTAACTACTTCGACAGCCTCAACATGATGATGCTCACCGGCACCATGGCACAAAAAGAGACCCTTCGTCAGAAAGCACTGGCTCAAGAAGGCATCGAAGACGTTCGTGTTTTACGCGCCGACGCTGTCAGCAAGTTATACGGCCCAGGTAATGACAACCAGACACCGGTTGACGATATTGATAAGCGAGCGCTAGCGGGCGAAACCGTTATCGAACCTTTTTCTGCTGATTGGGGCAAAGGCTTGGTTATTGCTCTGCCAATGAAGTCGAGTGAAGATTACCGAGGAACCAATTGTGTCGCCTGTCATATGGCACCAGAAGGTGAAGTGTTGGGTGCGATTCGTCTCGAATATAACCTTAGCCATGTTAACTCGCTGATTAACACTCAAACCATGGCTGCTATTGGCATTATGGCAGTGATCTCGTTTGCCGGATTCGTGCTTACGATGGGGTTAATTCGTAAGATTATCGTACGCCCACTGCAACAGACTTCTCGCTTTATGACTCAAGTTAGCAACGATAAAAACCTATCCACTCGCCTGCCGGAGCAAAGCAAGGATGAGATTGGCACGCTGGCTAACTCCATCAACTCGTTCATGGGAACCGTATCAGACAGCTTAGAAAAGGTACAAAACACCTCGCACAAGTTGAATGCCTCGGCCAACCAACTGACTAGTGTCGCGCAAATTACCGAGCAAGCCGCCAGCGACCAGCAAAGCGAAACCGCTGAAGTTCAACACAATGTCGAAGGGATACAGGCACAGCAAGTCAATGTAGAACAAGCCACTTTAACGGCTTCAGAGCTTATCAATCACACCGCAGATGTGGCATGCAAGAGTGCCAACCAAGCACACGACGCAAGCAGTGAGATAAAGAACCTCGTCAGCAGCATAGAAGAAGTGAAACACAAAATACTGACACTCAATGAGCAAACCGGAGAAGTCTCTTCAATATTGAGTGTGATTCGTGGCATTGCGGACCAAACCAATCTTCTGGCCTTGAATGCAGCGATTGAAGCAGCGCGAGCGGGAGAACAAGGTCGGGGCTTTGCGGTAGTAGCAGATGAAGTTCGCCACCTTGCATCGCGAACCGCTGAAGCAACAGGCAGTATTGAGTCAATCATTCATCAATTCCAACAAGGCAGTGCAGAGTCGCTGACTTCTGCCGATCGCGTTTGCGAACAAGCCCATCAAAGCTCAACCGATATCGACGCACTTTCAATTGAAATGAATGGTGTGGTCGAAGAGATGAAACAGGTGCTGGCTCACGCACAGAATATTCAGCAGCAAACGCAATCCACCACACAAGCGACTCAGGATGTTCAACAAAAGGTTGAAACCATCACCTCTCACGCCAACAACACGTCGCAATCCGCGGCTGAAACTCGCAACATCAGCAATGACTTAGAAGAGCTGTCTGATCACCTTGAGTCACTGATTAATCAGTTTACTTTGTCGAGTACAAAGAAGAAGTCATAGATCGCCAACAAAAAAGCGCTCAACAATGAGCGCTTTATCTTCATAACAATGTCTAGTTCAGGCTTTCAGGCTTTCAGGCTTTAAAAGAACCGTAAACCAAGATTAGTGCGTAATGGAAACCGCGGTTAAGTCTTTATGCTTGTGATACATCGCGTGTTTGACTATCAGATTCGCACTCACGCTATCCATTCCTGACACTTCAACGTAAGCCCCTTTTTTACGGAACTTGAACACAACCTTATCAAGCGCCTCTACCGAGGTATTATCTAAGAATGACGCATCCGATATATCGATGGTCACTAAAGAGGTCGCGTTGTCATAATCAAATAGGTCGACAAACGCATCTGACGAAGCAAAGAAGACATGGCCTTTTACTCGGTGAATGGTGTGCATTTCGTTGGTCACGACTTCATCGGATATAAACACCATAGATTTGCTGGCATGTGCGTAAAACAGAGCCGACAACACCACGCCAACCGCAACACCTATTGCTAAGTTATGAGTAAACACCACCACCGCCACGGTTGCTAGCATGGTTACATTGGTTGGCAGTGTGTGATCTTTAAGCTCAACAATAGAACGCCATGAGAATGTGCCGATTGAAACCATGATCATCACAGACACTAAAGCCGCCATCGGTATCAGCTTCAACCAATCAGAAACAAACACCACCATTAACAACAAAACCACTCCAGCGATCATGCTGGATAATCGGGTTAAGCCGCCTGATTTGATGTTAATGATCGACTGACCGATCATTGCGCAGCCCGCCATTCCACCAAATAATGAGGCAACGATGTTCGCAACGCCCTGCCCTTTACACTCATTGTTTTTATTGCTTTCAGTATCTGTCAGATCATCGACTATGGTCGCTGTCATCAAGGATTCCAACAAGCCAACCAGAGATAGAGCAATCGAATATGGCAGGATGGTCGCAAGCGTATCAAACGTGAATGGAATATTAGGAATCAAGAACACAGGCAGTGAATCAGGAAGCTTGCCCATATCGCCAATCGTTCTCACATCTAAGCCGAACAGCAAACTAATGATTGTCAGGGTAACAATCGCAACCAGTGGAGAAGGTATTGCGCGACCAAACTTGGGAAAATAAGGAAGCAGATAAATGATCGCCAAACCCAAAACGACTAACACGTAAACGCTCGATGGTACGTTGCTTAATTCAGGAAGTTGGGCCATGAAAATTAGAATGGCGAGCGCGTTAACAAATCCAGTAATCACCGATTTAGAAACGAAATTCATCAGGTTACCAAGCTTAAGATACCCGGCTGCGATTTGAATGACGCCAGCTAAAAATGAAGCGGCGAGTAGATATTCTAGTCCGTGCTCTCTCACTAAGGTGACCATTAATAGCGCCATAGCACCTGTTGCCCCAGAGATCATTCCCGGACGACTGCCAACCAAAGCGGTTACGACACAAATACAGAACGAAGCATAGAGCCCTACTTTAGGGTCAACGCCTGCAATAATTGAAAATGCGATGGCTTCAGGGATCAATGCGAGTGCAACCACAATCCCAGATAATGAATCTCCTTTAACGTTTGATAACCAGTGTTTTTTTAAATAATTAAGCATGTAATTCTCTTTTACTTGTACAGCCAGTCCTGCCTTGTTGAGACATAATTTGATCGACTGTTTTTCTTGAATGAGCGAGCGCTCGAAAAGTGCGGGTGTAGAGAGAATGCAGGGGTTAAGGCGGCGTAATTAACACGTAGATATTAAACTCCTCTTGTTGCTTTATTGGGGAAATAAGAAGGTGATCAAGTCGAAAATGACTGAATCCGCGCCAATATAGAGTGAGTATCAACACAATCACACTCCCATTATTGAAAACAAAGGTTTCGATTACACCATGCTGGTTCAACAGCTCACATAAGGTTGAAAGGTAAGGCAGACGCTAAGATTGAACAAAAAACACACCCTCAAACCTATTTATCGTCAGTAGACACAATATTTCTTTCACCAAGCAAGAATAAAGGTTGAAGCTGTCGGTATGACAGGTAATATGTTCAATCGATTTAAAAAGTTTATACAACTTAATGTTTCGGCTAATTATTGTGCAAATGTATGTTTATTTGCAGCAATGCCTGAGACTTTGAGTTGAATTTGTCCCTCAATGGAGAATGAAATCAACATGACTTACGCGCCTGTAACAGACGTACTTGGCGGCAAGCTAGCGGTAGACAGTGAAGTAACTGTTCGCGGCTGGATCCGTTCACGTCGTGATTCCAAAGCTGGAATCTCTTTCCTTGCCATTTATGACGGCTCTTGTTTCGACCCGATTCAGGCCGTGGTTCCTAATAATCTTAATAATTACGAAAACGAAGTATTAAAGCTAACAACTGGCTGCTCTGTTGAAGTAACGGGTAAGATTGTTGAGTCTCCTGCGAAAGGTCAAGACTTCGAACTAGCAGCAACTGACGTTAAAGTTGTAGGCTGGGTTGAAGACGCTGACACTTACCCAATGGCTAAGACGCGTCACTCTATCGAATACCTTCGTGAAGTTGCTCACCTACGTCCACGTACAAACGTGATTGGCGCAGTAGCACGTGTACGTAACTGTCTATCTCAAGCGATTCACCGTTTCTACCACGAGCAAGGCTTCTTCTGGACTTCTGCTCCGCTTATCACTGCATCTGATGCAGAAGGCGCTGGTGAAATGTTCCGTGTTTCTACGCTAGATATGGAAAACCTACCACGCACTGAAAAAGGCGACGTAGACTTCAACGAAGATTTCTTCGGTAAAGAGACGTTCCTAACAGTATCTGGCCAACTTAATGCTGAAGCTTACGCTTGTGCACTAAGCAAGGTTTACACGTTCGGTCCTACGTTCCGTGCTGAAAACTCAAACACAAGCCGCCACCTAGCTGAGTTCTGGATGGTTGAGCCTGAAGTTGCGTTTGCAGACCTTAACGATGTAGCGAAACTGGCTGAAGACATGCTTAAGTACGTTTTCGCTGCTGTTCTTGAAGAGCGCCGCGACGACCTTGAGTTCTTCGCTTCTCGTATCGACAAGCAAGCAATTACTCGTCTAGAGCAATTCGTTGACGCTGACTTTGCACAAGTTGACTACACTGACGCAATCCAAATCCTACTAGACTCTGGTAAGAAATTTGAGTTTGACGTTGAGTGGGGCATCGACATGTCTTCTGAGCATGAGCGTTACCTAGCTGAAGAGCACTTCAAAGCACCAGTTATCGTTAAGAACTACCCGAAAGACATCAAAGCTTTCTACATGCGCTTAAACGACGACGGCAAAACAGTTGCAGCAATGGACGTACTTGCACCAGGCATCGGTGAAATCATCGGTGGTGCACAACGTGAAGAGCGTCTAGACATTCTAGACGAGCGTATGATTGCTATGGGTATCGACCCTGAGCACATGAGCTGGTACCGCGACCTACGTAAATACGGCACAGTGCCACACGCTGGTTTCGGTCTTGGTTTCGAGCGTCTAGTATCTTACGTAACAGGTATGGGCAACGTTCGTGACGTGATTCCATTCCCACGTACACCACGCTCTGCAAACTTCTAATTCGAAACCTATTCGATATTAAAAGTTAAGAACAAATAAAAACCTCCGCACTTGCGGAGGTTTTTTTATGTTCGGAATAAAACGAGACGACGGTTGTTTCTGCGAACCACCATCTGGACCCATTATTTCGAAAGCTAATCCACATCTTGGTCGATAGCGTATTTTATTGCGAGACCGCAGATTGCCATCATAACGAATGGGATCGCGGCAGTGGTGTATTCCGCCCACGCCATATCAGCGAATGCTTTTGCCAGCAGTACGTGGCCGAGAATAAGCAGAAGCGCACACACAATCGCGACAATAATCAGCTTAACTTCATTTCCCATAGTCATTTTCAACATAACGGTATCTCCAATATTTGGTCTACCGCTATTGAATCACAACTCTTTGCTCAATTAGGCGTACAGTTACGCCACAAACAACCCGTACAGTTGGAATAATTGTCTTTTTTATGAGGGACTTAAGGTTTTACGAGTGCGTAAGTTGATGTGCCAGTTTGCCAAGCCAGATGAGAGCCTGTTCTTTCTCTTCTGTCAGTTCATAAGAGAAGTTCAATCGTATCGCGTTATCCACTCTGCCCTGCTCACTAAACAGATCGCCAGATGCGACGCTAATGCCTTGCTCGATAGCCAGTTGATGAAACTGTTGGCTGTCGAATTTTTCAGAGAAACGAATCCATACCAAGTAGCCACCAGCCGGTTCTTCAATCTCGATTGAATGTGGAAAGTACTGCTTAATGACATCGATAAATCGCTCTTTCCTGACGACAAGGTTTTTACGCAGTTTACGAAGGTGATTATCGTAGCTTTCATGTGTTAAGAAATGGGCGACACCAAGTTGAACGGGAGCGCTGCTCGATAACGTAGAAAGAAGCTGTAACTTTTGAATCGCATCGTTAAAACTCGTGTTCACAACCCACCCTACTCGATAACCGGGACACAAGCTTTTTGAATACGACCCACAAAGCAAGACGGAATCGGTCTTATCGAAAGCCTTTAATGGCTTCGGCTTGTGCCCTTCATAATAAAGATCGCCATACACGTCATCTTCAATAATGTAGGTTCCATGCTGTTCTGCAATCTCTACCACACGGCGCTTTGCCTGTTCCGACAAACTGGTTCCCGTTGGGTTTTGAAAAGTCGTCATCAGCCAACACGCTTTAACATCTTGGTTTTGTAGCGCGTTTTCAAACTGCTCTATATTCAATCCATTGATTGGGCAAACGTCTACTTCGATAGGGTTAAGCCCTAGCCTCTCGACAGCCTGCAGAGCACCATAGAATGCGGGAGACTCAATCACGACGTTATCACCCGACTTAGTGACCGTTTGCAGACTCAAGTTGAGCGCTTCCATAGCACCGGACGTAATTACGATGTCTTGATGATTAACCGTGATCCCTTGCTGCAGATAACGCTGCGCGATTTGTCTTCTCAAGGACTCACTGCCCGGTGGCAAATTATTGATCACACTGGCGCCAGTCATTTTCCTGCCCGCGCTGGCAAGGTTTCGAGTCAAGGTAGGTAACGGGAACAGGTCAGGATCGGGGAATGCAGAGCCGAAAGGAATCACACCTTCGGCTGAACTCGACTTCAAGAAATCAAATAAGCGGTCATTAATGGCTTTCTTTTCACTAACGAGTGGCTGCGCGTAATCAACGCCGTCCAGCCTTGGCGCTACAAAGTAGCCCGACTGAGGTTTAGCGATGATCCACCCTTCGCTTTCTAGCAACTGGTAGGCTTGTAAGACAGTACTATTGCTGACGTTGTAATTTCGACAACTCATGCGTACCGAAGGGATCTTCTCTCCGGATCGCCACGTATTGTTGGCTATCTGAGTTCGAATATCCTTTGCAAGCTCTTCATAACGCGCCATCTAATTGTACTACCTAGAGAAATTATGTGAGCCGGTGATTTTATCACTTACGCCAACAACTATTGCTGCTATCCATATGATCGCACCTAATTTCCACAATAGTGTGAATTGGTTCACAGATAACTTTGTAAGCTTTGCTAAGTTTGTACCCAAGGTAGGAGCTAAGTTGGCTTTCTACCTCAATAATTTGATGTAACCCAAAAACATGCGAGATAACAATGAAAAAAATAGAAGCAGACCAATTAAGTTATAAAGGAGAGTCAAACGGTGTTCACAGTTGGACAACACCGAGCGGCCAGCCATATTACTGGCACCCAGATTGGCTTCATATTGCTGAAGATGCGACAGGCTCACATCCAAAGCAAAAGATCGATGTCGAACAAGACCAAGCACCAACGGAAAAACACGCGGTGTCTGCTATTCTGAAACACATCAACCAATGGGCTGCAGACAAACTAGCGTCTCACCCTGAGATTGAAACCGGCTCAATCGAGGCTGAAATCAATCTCAAAAAGTAACGGGGTAAAATAGATAGCGAACTCAATCATTTGCGATTCTAACCCAGTACACAGACTGAATAGCCTCGAACCTCGACCGAGGCTATTCAAGTATCTTCATAAAAATGCTGCAATAATCCCCACCTAGCTAACAAATCTCTAACACAAACCAGTTTCTTGTATCAATCCAAGAAAGCTATCGATAGAATTTCCGGTCTTATTCACGTCAGTTATGCTAATCATTCGCAATTCTAAAGTCGTGAATCAATGAATGCGTGAATCTAATAAGAATGAGAACAAAGGCTTATCGATGGATACTTCAAATTACAATCAATCGCTAACGACTAAGTTATACGTCATTGCTGGCGTGCTGTTTGGCACCTATGGCAGCCGGGTGTGTCCTATGCTCGAGAGCTTAACGACGTTAGAGATTTTCACACAAGTCAGTATTGTGTTTGTCTTATTATGGATCGCGCGTCGTTACCTATTGGCGCAACATACCTTGGTCAAGCAAGGCCGATTCGCGCAACTCGATACCCTGCTATTTTTTGCTGCAAGTGTGCCTTTCGCGCTCTACTACAACTTAAGCTATGAATTCACCATAGACAGTAATTTGAAGGTGCTGTTTGGCATGAGTTTATTCGGTTTCTTTACCGGAACCATTCTTCAATTGAACGCCAAGCTTAGTCAAATGGATAAAATGGAGACGACTGGACAATTCGACTTCCAACTGGTTGGTGAAAGAAGTTCACTGGTCAAGCAGATGATAGGCTTGGTTATCGTGCTTCTGGTAACACTGACGACTATGTTGACGATGATTGCCGTTAAAGACATCTTCTGGCTAGAACACAACCCTGACCGCTTATTGGATGGCACCGGCAAGATCAGCGTGATCAAAGAGTTCATTTATTTGGCTGTGGTACTGGGTGGCTACGCGATTACCATCATGACGCTTTGGAGCAAGCTAATTAAGCGCATTCTCTTAAGCCAAGAGCACGCATTAAACAAAGTCACCAATGGTGAGCAAGGCGTTCGCTTACCTATTTTCGGCTACAACGAGCTTGGCTCAATGGCATCTATGACCAATACCATGCTTGATAGCCTTGAAACCGCGCAAAACGAAGTCAAAACCACACGTGACGTGGCCATTGTGAGCTTATCGGCATTGGCTGAATCTCGAGACAATGAAACGGGCGCTCATATCCTAAGAACTCAAGAGTACGTCAAGGTACTCGCACAAGAACTCAGCAAATCAGAAACCCACTCAAGCTTGTTAAAACCAAACTACATCGAGTTGCTTTACAAATCTGCGCCTTTGCACGACGTAGGCAAAGTCGGTGTGCCTGATAGTGTGTTATTGAAGCCGGGTAAATTGACGGACGAAGAGTTTGAGATAATGAAAGGTCACCCCGCGATTGGCGCTGAAGCGTTATCTATCGCAGAAAAGCAGCTGGGAAGTAGCTCTTTCTTAAGAGTCGCAAAGGAGATATCTCTGACTCACCACGAGAAATGGAATGGCAGCGGTTACCCTAATCAGTTGTCTGGTGAAGATATCCCGTTATCCGGCCGTTTGATGGCATTGGCCGATGTTTATGATGCGCTCATCTCGAAGCGAGTCTACAAGCCAGCCTTTACTCACGAACAAGCTAAACAGATCATCTTAGAGGGCAATGGGACGCATTTTGATCCGCAAGTTGTCCAAGCTTTTCTAGCCGTCGAACAAGCGTTTGTTTCAATTGCCGCGACCTACAAAGATGGCAAAAATGTAGCCAGCGAACTCGAGCGCGAAAGCTTTATTGCTCAACCAGCGTAATCTATTCAAAAACCACTAACTTCTTGCACCCTATAGGTTAATCCGTAGGGTGTTTTGTTATCAAATACCCTCTTTAGTCAATAAATCTGATTGAAATGGATTTTTTTTAGCCTTTCTGTTCACTTCGTATTGTCTTAAAAATTCCATACAGGTATAACTACCCATAGATACTATCCCCTCTCAATTGACATGGATGAAGATTATGTTTGAAAAAGTGTTAGCTGCTCCCGCCGATCCTATCCTCGGCCTTACTGAAGAGTTTAAAAAAGACTCTCGTGCAGAGAAAATCAACCTTGGTGTTGGCATCTACAAAAATGAAGATGGTCAAACGCCTGTACTTAAAACAGTAAAGAAAGCAGAAGCTGCACTTCTTGAAAACGAAAAAACCAAATCTTACCTAACGATTGAAGGTACGGCTGAATACGGTCTAGCGGTTCAGAAACTTCTTTTCGGTTCAGACGCAGAGATCGTTGCATCTCAACGTGCGAAAACTGCACAAGCTCCAGGTGGTACAGGTGCACTTCGCGTAGCGGGTGAATTCATCAAGCGCCAACTGGGCGACGTAAAAATCTGGATCAGTAACCCGACTTGGGCGAACCACAACGGCGTTTTCGCTGCTGCGGGTATCGAAACTGCTCAATACAGCTACTACAACGCTGAAACTAAAGACAAAGACTTCGCTGGCATGATTGCTGACCTAGAGAAAGCTTCTGAAGGCGATATCGTTCTTCTGCACGGCTGCTGTCACAACCCAACAGGTATCGACCCAACAACTGAAGAGTGGGAAGTTCTGGCTAAATTGGTTGCTGAGAAGAAACTGCTGCCTCTATTCGACTTTGCTTACCAAGGTTTTGCAAAAGGCGTTGAAGAAGACGCTGCTGGCCTACGTATTTTTGCTCAATACAACAAAGAGATCCTTGTTGCTAGCTCGTTCTCTAAGAACTTCGGCTTGTACAACGAGCGTGTTGGCGCATTCACTCTGGTTGCTGAATCAGCAGACGTAGCAACGACAGCATTCTCTCAAGTTAAGAGCATTATCCGCTCTATCTACTCTAACCCACCAGCGCACGGCAGTGCTGTCGTTACTCACATCCTTGGTGATGCTGATCTACGTGCTGAATGGGAAGCAGAAGTAGCAGAAATGCGCGACCGTATCCAAGAGATGCGTGAACTATTCGTAACGACACTGAAATCTGAAGGTGTTGATGCAGACTTCACATTCATCGAACGTCAAAACGGCATGTTCTCGTTCTCTGGCCTAAGCAAAGAGCAAGTGACTCGCCTAAAAGACGAATTCGCAATCTACATTGTTGGTTCTGGACGTATCAGCGTTGCTGGTATGACTAAGTCAAACATGGGTCCTCTATGTAAAGGTATCGCTGCGGTTCTTTAATCGTAACAATACCAAGTCTGCTCTTGCAGACAGATAGAGATGCAAAAGCCAGCAATTTGAAGTGACCCCGTAAAGTTGGACATTTCTGTTAAGCGGCTTTCAAGGCCTGAGTTCGATATTCTATCGGAGTCAGGCCTTTTAGTTTCACTTTTATACGTTTGGTATTGTAGTACTCGATGTATTCTTTAATCTGCTCTATCAGAGCATCTGCATCTTCAAAGCTTTGGTTGTGATACATCTCGGTTTTGAGTAAAGCAAAAAAGTTTTCAGCAACAGCATTATCCAAGCAGTTACCTTTTCTCGACATGCTTTGCGTTAACCCACTCTCCGCTACCTTTTTCTGATACTGTCGATGGCGATATTGCCAACCTTGATCGCTATGTATAATTGGCTTTGAGTTGGGTTTAAGCGTTGATATAGCTTCCGTCAGCATATCTGTGACAAGCGGCAAGCAGGCATTTTTGGCCACTCTATAAGCAACCACCTCCTGAGTAAACAAGTCGACAACGGGAGATAAGTATACTTTCTGCTCTTTGACTTTGAACTCCGTGACATCAGTTACCCACTTTTCATCGGGTTGAGTCGCACTAAAATCTCTTTCAAGAACGTTGGGAGCAGCTTTTCCTGACTCTCCTCGGTATGAACGATACTTTTTAATCCTGACCGTCGATTTAAGGTTGAGCTGAGCCATAAGCCTTTGAACCGTTTTGTGATTAAGCACGAACCCCTGATTCTTTAGTTCCAAGTGAATACGGCGGTAGCCGTATCGCCCCTTATGTTCATGATAAATTGACTTTATCAACCGCAGCTCACGTTCGTAGCTATTTTGGCGCTTGCTCGTTTGAGCCTGATAATAAAAGACACTTTTTGCCAACTGTAGAGTGTGCAGTAAGTGCTTTAATGGGTACTTGCCTTTAAGAGTTAGAGCTATGACCGCTTTTTCTTTGTTCGACGGTTTTTTTTCTGCTCCAACTCTTCCAACTTTTTTAGAACGGCATTCTCGGTTCGTAAGTAGACCAACTCCTCTTTTAGCTCCTCAAGTGTCATTTCATTATCAGGCTTAGTGGTACGTTGAGGTTGCTGTTTCATTGAGGGTCTTCCTTTCTGGCGCATTTCGAGCCCCTTGATACCGAGCTCATTAAATCGTTTAAGCCAGACAGAGAGTATTCCAGGGGATGAGAGGTTTAATACAGCGCTAGTGTGCGTGAGAGACCATTCATTCGTCCACATTAAATTCAATGCTTTTCGTTTTGTTTGAGCAGTCGCGGCATGATTAGTTGGTAAAAATGAATCAGTACCATGGATGGCAAAGACTTGAGCCCAATACCGTATCTGCCTTGAAGAAATTGAATATTGTTTTGCTAAGTAGAGAGATGACGTGCCATCTAAGTATTGCTTAGCAATGATACATTTTAGCTCTCGGCTATATTTGGACATAAAAAGACCCCCAATAATTGGTGTCCAACTATTGGGGGTCAGTTCAATTAAGCTGGCTTTTTCGTGTCTCGATTTTCAGTTTTAGATACTTTGTAAGTTAATACTCGAGGAAGAACTCAACACCTAACTCATTCGTTCTTTCACTCACACCCGTGCTACCCTCGCCATCTCGGTGTTGGTAGGAACCACCAATCGCAAATTTGTTGGTCACCAGATAACGTAAACCTAGGTGGTAAATCTCTTCGTCGAACAAATCGCTTCGATTCACTTGTACGCTGCCATTGGCAATCCAACGTTTCGCAAAGCCATAGTTAAGCTCTGCTTTTACCCCTTGGACAAATTCAGTATCCGATTCTAAGGTTTTATTACTGCCGTTAAGCTCAACCTCACCTTTGGTAACACCCAACAAGTAAGAAGCCACAATATCTAAGTCTTTCTTAATGCTATAACGGTAACCAGCCCCTGCCATTAAGGTATCAATTCGAGTCGTGCTTTCATCAGGGTGAATAAAGCGTGCGCTGTAGTCTCCAAGCAACAACCAATCATCCGTCATCGCGTAACTAATGCCGAGTCCATACGACGAGGCATTGTTATTACTGCCTGCATCTTCATTTAAACTGCCCGAATGCGCGGTCGCATATATATGGTCATAATCAAGAATATCCACGGCGTTAGTGTCTGCCCACAAACTTGGAGAAAACACAAAAACTGTAGATACAAAACTAAGCTTCCACTTCGACATTCCTATCATCCTTAAACTGTCACTCCATTAATTGAAAGGTTAGTCTATCCATAAGACTTTAAAAAGGTTTTAGCTCACAGATTGATTTGTGACGGCAAAATATTATCAAATGTTGTACCATGAAATCATACAAACCAATGGATGATCATTATGGATGCTGAGTTATTAGAGATTCAAAACTTTCTGGCACAATACCCCCCTTTCACAGAACTCCCTGAGGAGATGTTGGCGAAAGTGACCAGTAGCGTGGAAATTTCTTATTACCGCCAAGATACCCCTATCATTCACTTTGGTGATCAAATACATGACTTATACATCGTTCGAAGTGGCGAAGTCGAAGTCTACCGTCGTAAAGGCGAACTCTATAACCGCCTTGATGAAGGCCACCTGTTCGGTCAAATGGGCCTACTGACCAACAACAAGGTGCGTTTCCCAGTTAAAGCGACTGAAGACACCCTACTCTACTGTATTCCTGAGCCTATCTTTCAAGAGCTCTACGACAACTACGACTCCTTTGCCGATTTCGTAGAAGTAGAAGATAACGCGCGACTGCGCCAAGCCAACTCAGACAGCAACGACGCTAACGACCTAACGACATCCAAGGTTAAAACGCTACTGACCAGCGAAGCGCCAATGATCGAAAAAACGCGCACCATTCAGCAAGCTGCAACCATGATGGCACAAGATAATGTTTCGTCCTTGCTGATCATCGACCCAGATATCGTTGAAGATGATGAAGATGACTCAACACCCGTGATTGGCATCATCACCGACCGAGATTTGTGTACGCGTGTCCTCGCCGAAGGTCTCGATCCATCGGATGAAGTATCCAGCGTAATGACACCCGAGGTTATCTCACTCGACCATAATGCTTATGTATACGAAGCTATGATGACCATGCTTCGCTATAACGTGCATCATTTACCAGTACTCAAAGATAAGAAGCCGATTGGTATTATCGAAGCGACCGATATTGTTCGTTACGAATCTCAAAACTCGCTGTTATTGGTAAGCAGCATCTTCCAACAACAAAGCATTGAAGATCTAAAGGTGCTTTCCGAGCAAGTGAAAGACAGCTTTGTGCGCTTAGTTAACGAAGATGCCAACGCCCACATGGTGGGTACCGCAATGTCGGTAATTGGTCGTAGCTTTAAGCAGCGAATTATCGAACTGGGTGAAGAGAAATTGGGCAAGGCGCCTATTCCTTACTGTTTCCTTGCATTAGGATCTATGGGCCGTGATGAGCAGCTACTGGTTACAGACCAAGATAACGCAATCATTCTTGATGATACCTACGACGAGAAAAAGCATGGTAAGTACTTTGAAGAGCTATCGACCTTCATTTGTGATGGCTTAGACCAATGTGGTTATGTGTACTGTACTGGTGACATCATGGCAACTAACCCAACGTGGCGTATGACTCGTCGCCAATGGGAAGAGTGCTTTGCCGATTGGATTGATGATCCAAACCCGAAAGCACTGTTGAATGCTTCAATCTTCTTCGACTTAGATGGCGTTTATGGTCGTCTGAAATGGGCTGAGCAATTGAACAGCTTTATTGTTCGACGCGCACGCAAGAACAACCGCTTCTTGGCGTGTCTTGCACGTAACGCACTCAACCGCACACCGCCGCTCGGTTTCTTCAAAGATTTCGTGATGGAGAAAGATGGCCGTCACAACAACTCAATCAACCTTAAGCGTCGTGGTACTGCGCCTCTGGCCGATTTAATTCGTGTTCACTCGTTGGCGGTTGGCTCTCGCTCTAAGAACTCATTCGAACGTTTGGATGACATTATCGACGCAGGTATTCTGCCAAAAGGTCGAGCTCAGGATCTGAAAGATGCGATGGAGTTTATCTCTCTGGTTCGTATTCGCCACCAAGCACACGATGTCGACAACAACATCGAGCCTGATAACAACATCGAGCCTGAGAACCTGTCTGACTTCGAGCGACGTAACCTAAAGGATGCATTCCAAATATTAAGTAATGCGCAAAACTTCCTTAAGTTCCGTTATCAAGCCAGCAACAAGTTTAAGTAGGGCCTATGAACAAACTATTCAGATCACCTGCGGTCGATTGGCCATTTAAGTTTGCTCAGAAGCTAGAACGAGCGAGAGACGAGCGCTTAAAGCACTTTTATAGCCAGCCTCTTCCTGCGCCTGATACGCCACTTTCAGAAGTGATGTTCTTGGCTGTCGACTTTGAAACGACGGGGTTAAACCCAAACAAAGACGGCATCATTACCATTGGTTTAGTGCCATTTACGCTCAATCGTATCTACTTGCGACAAGCTAAACACTGGACACTAAGACCAAAACAGAAGTTGGAAGAAGAGTCTGTCGTGATTCATGGCATCACTCACAATGACATCATTGATGCGCCAGACCTTAGCGAAGTGTTGGGCGAGATCTTAGAATCAATGGCGGGACATATACCTGTGGTTCACTATCGTCGTATCGAACGTGACTTTTTGGACAATGCATTGAAAGTACGACTCGGTGAAGGCATTGAGTTCCCAGTCCTCGACACGCTCGAGATTGAATCTCAGATCCAAAATAAACTGGCTGGCGGCTTGTGGAATAAGCTAAAAGGTAAGAAGCCAGCTTCAGTGAGACTGGGTCAGAGTCGTCGTCGATACCACCTACCCGACTACACGCCGCATCATGCATTAACTGACGCTATTGCGACCGCTGAGCTACTCCAAGCGCAAATTGCTCATCACTTTGACTCTGAGATGCCTTTGAAGAGTTTCTGGCTCTAGCTGACGTTGAACAGAACGTACACATTTAAAGCCCACGACTTCCCATAAGTGGGCTTTGTCATTTTTATCGTCTGTGTTTATAGGGCAGTTGGCCCAACCAAACGCATCTCCCAATCTTCAACTTCGCCCGTTTCGAGACGACGTTCAACCAGTTTCCCCCAAGACTCGACCAAAGGAAGTTCAACCATCTGACTCAGTTCTTCTCTATCTAGGCTTCCGGTAAAGACAGCGCCCATAATGCGCGCGAGCGACCAATCAGGGTATGGTCTTTCACACAGAGTAATCTCATCACCTGCGCCAATATCGCCCTCTTCCAATACTCGGAAATACCAGCCAGTTCGAAGTGTGTCTTGCAGCCTTCTTGCCATATCGTTTTGATCGAATCGCACATTGAGCTTCCAACAAGGCATTCGCCCTTGCGAAACTTCTAGCAATGTTGAACCAATCCGAATCTTGTCGTTTAAACAAATAGACGTTTCAGTCACTCCGCTTGAGCTTAGATTCTCGCCAAATGCGCCTGCAGATTGGAAGATGGCTTTGCTGCCCAAGTCCTTTTCCCAAACTGGGTAGTGTTCACTCGGGTAGATATGGAGCGCTTTTTGAATACCACCGTGAAAACGAGGGTCACCTTGTTCGTCATTGGTAAAACCAAGCTCTGTGGCGTGTTGACGTTCCGATAAAACCTGTTTGTTGATAGCACTCTGTGCACCATGAGCAAAGGCAACGGTTTTCCCTACCAATACGCTGTTGATTACACCTAACTTCTTCATATCCCTTCCCTCTTACTAGGCACTTGATTACTGAACTGCGTGAGATAAGACGACTTCATTCACTATGCCGAGCATGATAGCCTAACAAGCCAATGTCAGAGTAGAGATGTAAGGACAATTAACAATGCCAACCCGCCAAATAGATTCTCACTCCGATGTCATGACTTCCAACGAGATGATGGCTGCCAACCCCAACTCACCAGCGTTAGTAAAGACCATCGACATGCCTAAAGGTTTCATCGATGCAATGCACCAACATACTTGGCATCAAGTGATCTTTCCAATCAGAGGTTTATTGCAAACTAAGACTGATCACTACCAGCATCTTGTTCCGCACACTTCTGCGCTGTTGGTACCTGCGGGTATTCAACATGAATCTATCGCATTGAGCCATACGACGTTTGTCGGCATCTACCTTAACCCTGTGTTTGGCAGTGAATATGAGCCTCAAGTGCGAACCATTACCCTCACGCCATTTCTAAATGAACTATTGCAAGAGATCCGAAGGCAGTGCGAAGGATTGGGGAGTGATGATGAGGTGTCGCGTTTGCTCGCGGTTCTGCACGACCAAATAATGAAAGATAATGTGCAAACCTTTCAATTATTGCTACCCGAAGACAGACGCCTAAAGCTGATATTCGAAGCGCTGACAGACACACCAAGATTAGATTATTCGCTAAAAGAGTGGGGAGAAAAAGTCGGCGCATCGGAGCGAACGTTATCGCGCTTGTTCTCAAAAGAGTTCAACACGTCATTTCAGTTGTGGAGACAACAAATCCGACTGATTTATTCGTTATCTTTGCTTGATGAAGAGATATCGATCCAACGTATTGCTGACCAAGTCGGCTATCAAAACGACTCGTCGTACATCAAAGCGTTTAAAGCTTATTTTAATGTTACGCCGCAGCAGTTCCGCTCTAATGGGCGTCGAAAATCGTGATCGCTATTTGTCAGCGTGATTGGCATTACTTCCCAACCACAGACAACGTTTGGTAATAACGACGCTTTTGCTGATACATATTCTCATCAGCGACTGAGAACAATTGCTCAACGTCTGTTAAATCACTAGAGGCTGCACCAATCGAGAATCTGACAGGAATAGTGATACCCGTTTTGGTCTCGATTGCCTGTTGCTCCTGAGCAATGTACAACTGCTCAGCCATCTCTGCGACATTGAGCGAATTCGACTCACCAGACGTTAAGGTAAGCACCGCAAATTCATCTCCACCCAAACGATATAGATTACTGGCAGGTGTCAATTCGTGGCTGATTACGTCTACGCAGCGCTGTATCAGCTCATCCCCGACTTCATGCCCATGAACATCATTGGTCGTTTTCAAGCCATTGATATCAATAATGATCAAAGAAATCTGATTTTGATTGTGGTTAATGCTTCGTTTACTGAACTCGAGATCTTCATTAAAAGCTTTACGATTCAAACAGCCAGTTGGCATGTTGATGCGCGTAATATTTTCGAGCTCTAGCCAACCGGCTAACTGTTTTTGGTACATGTCAAAAATCAGCAGGTCTTCTTCACTGAGTAGAGCAAATGAGCTCGAACAAAAATACCCAATTGCTGTCCCCTGTGAGTCACAGAGTCTCAAGTCAGCCTCGTCAGTTCGGTTAAAATGAAACTGAATTGAATGTTGAGCAAGTAATGTCTTCAACTCTTGATCGACCATTTGAGGAATCAGCCGATATTCAGCCGCCTGTCTCGATGATGCAAACTGCACGATCTTCAAAATACGATGCTTCTGGGATTCTTCACGCGCGAGCGAATACGTTAACTTGCTGGTTTTCTCTTCGACTAAGTCCTCTAGCTGAACATTAAATCTTTCGAGTTTATCGTTGCTTTCGGTAAGCTCACGGACTTGGTACTGTATACGACCCCACATGGTTTCCAATAAACGACTCAGCATGACGAACTCTGTAAAACGATGTTCATCCACACTATGAGTCGGTGACTGGTTGTGCGAATACGACGTAACAGATTCAGCCAACAGGTTTAACTGCCCTGAGAACCAGCGGCTTAGGAACAGAGCAAACACAATCGCGATGCCAAGCGTCGCGACTAATATTCTGACAAAGACCACCTGAGCTTGTTGCATCTCTAATAAGCGCGCACTATCAGAAATATGATGTTTGACGTTAAGCACCAATTTGTCGGTAAAGAATTTACTGTCGATAGAGATAGTGTTCGCACTTTGTTCAGAAGATTGAGCATCCGTTGAATCAACATAATTGAACTCAACCGACTCATTTTGATACAGGAAAGGCGTCACTTTAGTGTTGAGCCTGTCATACCCCATAAGAACGACAAGATAGCCCTGCGGCGTGTATGTAGAACCTTCAATCAAACGATAAGGTAAGATCGGCGCGACAAAAGCGATACCGGCAGTGGCATTATCCGCCAACTCAGTTTCGGTAAACTCGGTGTGGAACAATTTCCCTTGCCCATAAACCGATTGAGGACGCTTCAAGCTTTCTAATAACTGGCTCTGCTCAAAATGGTACAAGCTGCCTTTGCTGTCATAAATGGGCTTCCAGTTTTGGTCCAGAATATAAGTCGCGGACACACTCTCCGCTAGCGCATTGAAGCTATCCATCTTGTCCCAAACCACACTCGAGAAAAAGATATTACCACCCGCTTTAATCAGTGATCGGTCTTGCGAATACCATTGGGTTAGGCTCGCCGTCAGCTTAATTTGCTCTTGTACGGTTTGACGAATACCGGTCGTAGAGTTGTCCAGCTTGGTTTCTTTTTGCTCTAAAGAACTTTGGTTTTGTTTATTGAGAATCAACTGTCCCGCTAGGTAAACAGGGAGCATTGAGCAAGCCAGCAACACCAAGCCCATGGTGTATTTTAATGATAGCTTCAATCTCTTACCCTCATATTCGCCGAGTAATATTGAACAAAATCATTGTAAAACTTATGCAGTTCACTCTTTGGCATCCCTGACTTGTAACGCTGATACGCCCGAGCCGATGCCTCCCAAACGATCGCCATCTTGTAGTCACTCGACATCATTTGCGACGCTTGGAACTCATCGTACATATTTGAAAAGGTCTGGTTGCCTTCCTCAACACGGCGTTGATTGACCTCATAAAACGGCGAAACCATGGCACTCGAGTGAGCTAAATAGGTGAAACTGTTTGATTGCAGGTATTGAACGACCTCTTTCAAAGCTAATTTCTTATCTGGATTTTGCATGCCTTTTTCCGTGACAGCAAAAATCTTCGCGCCACTAAATGAAGACATACTCTCACCACGATAGGTCGGCAACGAATTGATGTATAAATCTCGACCAAAAGCGGCATCGAGTTCGCTGAAAGCCCAGTCGCCGTCAATCAAAAACTCGACTTCCCCATTGATGAATCTCTGCCTCGCGCAAATATCACTGCACGATGATTCAATGACTTTTTTCTGCTGTAACATGTCGATGAAATCAAAAATGGCAACTAACCCTTCACCGTTAACATTCTTCGACGATAATAAGTCTTCAGAAAAAAGCTGATAGAAAGCTAGATAGAAGTACATGTTTGGATTGGGAAAAAGCACACTCACTTGATCGGACTTAGCAGAGCGTTCAATTAGGCTTTCCCATGTCACAACTTGCGCTTGAGGCTTGCTCGAATACAGAACGACCTGGTTTCCAATACCAACCGGTAACGCCTTAAGCTCACCGTTAATGACCACCGCATCGAGTGCCTTTTTCTCATAGCGTTGGGTATCAACCCAAGCCTCGGGAAGTGTCGCTAATTCGATATATTCAGTTAGACCTAAGAAGTCAGAAGGAACCCAAATGGCATCGGGAAAGGTATTGTCTCTAGGGTCAGCAACAAGAAGTTCAGAACGAATACTGTTGACGTCAAACGAACGAATTTCTACACGATGATCCGTCATCGTTTCGATATGCTCTTTTACATAATCAGCCGTTTCATAATTAATACCAGCCCATATTTCAAGTGTGGACGAACAAGCAACGGCTGGAAATAGCATCGCAAATAGACTCAATAACCTCACACTTGGTTCCTTGTGGTAAAAATTAGACGTTGGATTTTAATTGCCCATCAACAAACCGGTCGATGCAGCTAATCGCTCGCAGCTCATGATTAAAGATTCAGTTTTGGGCGACACGTTATATAGTAAAAAGTGCCTGAAAAACAGTTGGTACTCTCGCTTTAAGAGAAAGGTCTGCTCATTCCGATACATCCGTCATATCTCTGAATGACTGTTCTTACAATAAATCAACATACCATACCCTTTATTTTTAACGACAAAAAAATGCCGCAAAAGCGGCATTTATCTCGTTCGGTGCATTCAACACAATAAAAGTCAAATAAGCAATTTATCAGTCAAAGCCCTATCATCGATTAAGCGTATTTCTCTTCGAAGTCTTTCATGAAGCTAACCAGCGCTTGAACGCCTTCCAGAGACATTGCGTTGTAAAGTGAAGCTCTCATTCCACCTACTGCTCTATGGCCTTTCAGTGATTTCAGACCTGCAGCATCAGCCAATTCTAGGAACTTGCCATCTAACTCAGGTTTCGCCAGTTGGAAAGGCACGTTCATTCTAGAACGGTTTGCAGTGTGAACATCGTTTTTGTAGAAAGCTGAGCTATCAATTGCACCGTAAAGCAACGCTGCTTTCTCTTTGTTCACCAACTCCATCGCTTCAACGCCACCTTGATCTTTCAGCCACTTGAACACAAGGCCTGATAGGTACCAAGCGTACGTTGGGGGTGTGTTGAACATTGAGTCTTTTTCAGCAAGTACTTTGTAGTTCAGAATACTCGGCAACACGTCGTTTGCGAGTTCGAGTAGATCATCACGTACGATTGCAATGCAGATACCCGCTGGGCCAATATTCTTTTGCGCGCCCGCGTAGATAACACCGTACTGAGACACATCAATCTTACGAGACAGAATGTTAGATGACATATCCGCTACGATTGGCTTATCCGTTTGAGGAAGCTCGCTGATTTCAATACCATCGATGGTTTCGTTTGGACAGAAATGTACATACGCCGCTTCCGGGTCGATTTTCCAATCTTTAGCTGGAACAACCGCTGCTTTGCCATCAATTGACGTCTTCGCGTTGAATACATCGATTTCGCAATATTTGCTCGCTTCAGTCACCGCACTTTCTGCCCAGTAACCCGCATCGATGTAAGTCGCTTTCGTCGCATCACCTAAAAGGTTTAGAGGAACAGCAGCGAATTGAGCACGAGCGCCCCCCTGACAGAAAAGAACTTTGTAGTTGTCTGGGATGTTCAGAAGATCACGTAGGTCCTGTTCGGACTCGTCAGCAACTTGAATAAATTCCTTGCTGCGATGGCTGATTTCCATCACGGAAGTCCCTAAACCATTCCAATCAATAAAGTCCGCTTGCGCTTGTTTCATTACCGGTTTAGGCAGTGCAGCTGGGCCAGCACTGAAGTTGAATACGTTATCTAATGTAAGTTCCATGGGGATGATTGCTCCTGCTAAATAATAACTATGCAAGTAATACCATGTTTTACCCAACATAAAAACAACAAAAGAGGTATTAAGACCTCTTTTGTTTTGTACCGTATAAAATGTTTAAGCTTAACCTGCTAAATCACCCTATCAGTATTCAAGCCTGCTCTGTTTATTGAACAAAAACCGGCATAAGTAGAGCGATTAATGGAATTTCTTGTCCATTTTCGAACACTAGGTTTCCATTTTCTAAGTCAGCGCTGATTTCATAACCACTTTCTGTTTCCTTGATCATTTCCATCACAAGCAATTCATCGATGCCTTCACGGATGAATGGGTACTCTTCAACAAGTTCATTTGAGAAGCTAGAGTGAACGTTGCCCGTTAATGCAGGCATGATCATCGAAGGGTTACTGCTGATGTTTTCGGTCCCTTCCGGTACGCTCACCAACCACTTAGATTCGAACTGCCCTTTACCTAGCTCTAGTGACATGTTGTTCATTGAAAGGTCGAAACCTTTAGCAAACAGGATATCGATAAATGGAATGATCTCTGCAACGTCTTCTTGCGTCATCACAGGATTAGATTGGTAAATCTCAAAGATTTTCTCAAACGACTCGCTATCCAACTTCGACATTTCAAAATCGACGTTTAGGTTGTTCAACTGGCCTTCACTGGTCTCGATGTTTGCAATATCCAGCTTAAGGTTGCTGCGCAGACGCTTAGTTGCTTCATCTAGATGCGATTCAAAATCGTACTTAGAGTTTTCAATGGTCATGAAAGGCTGCATTGCAGAATCTGAAACCAAGAAGCTATCGATAGTAAAATTCTGAGTACCTAACCAGTAGCCTTTCGCTTGTTGGCCTGAACCCACACCTTTCAGATTAGATAGCGTTACCTCTTCACCGGTTTCAAAATCAATTTGAACTGAAGGGATTGAAAGCTCGTAATCAACTTGGCCTAAAACAGTCGCATGGCCAGAAAGGTTCGATTTAGTGATCGATACCGAAGTACCATTCTCATCAGAACCTTGATGATTGAACTGGCTTAACTCGAAGTTAAAGTCAGTGTTGCCGTTTAGCTCAGTGCTAGTCGTCAGAGTTAAAGGCAGAATATCGGTATTCTCAAACGTCGACAGTGCATTTAGGCTCACCAAACCGTGGCTAACTGCACTATTGATGACAAACTCACTCGGCAGCCCATCAATCGCAAGTTGCTCTTTCAGGTTTTCATCCGTCACAGTTAGACGTGTGGTTACGTTGGAAGACAAGTAACCTCTATCGTATTCCACGATCTCAGCTTGAATGCTTGAATTGTTAAGCTTTGCAACGCCATCGGTAATAGCATTTTGTCCAATTTGGCCAACCGCTAGTGGCCAACAAAGTGCCAATGAGATTGCGCCGCCAATTGCACCAATTTTTCTTAACTGTTCCATGAGTTCTCTTTCTACACGTGTCTGTTTTTTTTAGTCTAACCCATCAGTAGCAAACAAGAAACATTGAGTTAAATCAGTCTATTGCTCGATACTTCGATTGCCTCAATAAATTAACGGCTAGCTCTCATCCTTATTAGGCGGTTCTTGCTAGGCTAGAGACGTCGCTACTATTAAGGTTGAGCTGTGAATCAATACGCTGTTATCTGTTTGGACAATAATCCGGTTAGCATTGAAAGAATACGTTCGGAGCTGGCTCCGTTGGCTTCTGTATTCGATATTTATACTGCCGAGAACATAGAAGATGCTCATCACGCATTAGAAGATATTCATGATCACAACCAAACCGTAGCCTTGGTGATCACTCATCATCATTCTGAATTTAATGGCGTGCAATTTCTGATTGAACTCGAACAGCTGCCCCATAGTAATACCGCAAGAACGATATTAGTCAGCGCTTCGTCAGACATTCAATCCATTCTAACCGCTGTAAATGAAGGCAGGCTCAACCACTGTTTAACCAAACCGGTTCAAGATCAGGTTCTGTTCAAGTCAGCGCAAAAAGAGCTGACCTCTTTTGTCATCCAATACGACTCAGAAAACCTGCTCTCTTACAGTGATGCATTGGATCAACAGCGCTTACTCAGAGCGCACATTGAACAAAAGATTCACTCTTTCCAATCGGGTTTCATTCACGACTACCACCAGCTTTCGGATAATGCCCTTGCAGAGCGCGTCGTCAGTGCCTTACAAGATGTGTTTTCAAAAGATGACAAAACCAAGGCCATTCGTGACTACTCCCCAGAACATCTACTCACAGTAGAAGGCGAAGACAATCGCTTTTTATGGCTGATCATTGAGGGTGAAGCGGCTTTATATAAGAAAGATGAACTCGGGCAACAGCGGGAAGTGGTTCGTCACTCCAAAGGGAATATTGTTGGCGGGATGTCATTTGTGACAGGCGAGCCTTCGTTTTCTACCGCGATCACCCTAACGCAAACACGCGTTATCAAGCTGGATAAAGATAGCTTTGCTCAGGTGATGCATTCAAACAATACCCTGCTGCCTTTATTTACCAATCTATTGCTTCGTCATTTCAATCGACGTTTGCAACGCAGCATCACCAATAAGATCAAACTGCAGCAAACACTGGAGTCGTTAGAATCTGCACATCAACAACTGATCGAAAAAGAGAAAATGGCGATGCTCGGACAGCTTGTCGCGGGAGTCGCACATGAGCTGAATAACCCGATTGCAGCCATATTGAGAAGCATCGAAACTTTGTCAGAACATCTCGACCAGATATTGGCAAACCTATCTGTTCCAGAGTCCAATAAAGGGACTGACGTACTGGCACATTCAAAGTTAGCTAAGCCACTATCAACAGCCCAAGAAAGACAGCTCGTAAAGCATCTTACGTCGACTATTGATGACCGTGCTTTAGCAAAAAAAGCCGTGAGACTAAACCTAAGCCAAGACTCTACGGTTTTAGACACATTAAAAGAGTCCCCTGTCGCAGGCAAAGAGCTGCTCAATGACTTAGAGCATTACCACTATGTTGGAAACTCTATCCGCTCGATTCAAGTGTGCAGCAAGCGTATTGCCGATATGGTCAAAAGCCTAAAAAGCTATGCTAGAGAAGATGAAGAAGTTCGCCACTACACAGATATCCACGAAGGGCTGGAAGATACCTTAGTGATCTTCGAAAACAGGCTTAAACACCACCAACTCGAAAAGCATTACGATACCGACTTACCGCCTTTATTGTGCCAGTCGCTCTCGCTGCAACAAGTGTGGACCAACCTTATCTCCAATGCGCTCGATGCCCTTTCTGAACGAGGAAAAGTGTCCATCACCACTTCTCAACAGACAAAAGGCGACGACACGTTTCTTGTGGTGCAAATCTCCGATACTGGCCACGGCATTGCCAAAGAAGACATTAACACCATTTTCAACCCAAATTTCACGACCAAAAAAGAAGGCAACTTTGGTTTAGGGATTGGGTTATCCATTTCTCAACAAATCGTTTCGGCTCATCAAGGGTTTATTTTGGTGGAGTCAGAGGTAGGCAGTCATACAAACATGCAAGTGTGGCTTCCATTCAAACAAGAAGGATCACCTCATGAATAAGTACCTAATTTTATGTGTCGATGATGAACCTGAAGTTCTCAATAGTGTCCTTCAAGACTTGGCGATATTTGAAGAGAACTTTCTGGTTGAAGGTGCTGAGTCTGTCGATGAAGCCAAGCAAGTCATCAAAGAAATGGGACAAGATGGTATTAAGCTCGCGTTAATCTTGTGCGACCACATCATGCCAGAAAAGACCGGCATCGATTTTCTGATCGAACTAAACCAACACGACGCGACTAAACCAACGCGTAAGCTGTTGCTCACAGGGCAAGCTGGGCTAGAAGATACCGTCACGGCCATTAACAACGCAGCACTTGATTTCTATATTTCAAAACCTTGGCAAGGCGACCAACTGAGAGACACGATTACTCAACAATTGACTGACTATGTCATTGCCAACGACAAGCAATTGCTTAACTGGACTTCGATCTTAGATACCGAGCGCATACTGACTTCAATGGCGGATAAACGCACCAGTTTTGGTGAATAGCACTGATTGGTTAATGGATACTGAGAAAAGCGGCATCCGATATAAGAACCGTCCGAATGCATACAAATTTTGGATAATTCGCTCGTCTATTTTTCTCATTCGCCCTAAAACATGAGATCTCCGTTACATACTGATCCTTAATTTGCTTGTTTTTTAACTAAATGAGTAAGGTTTTACATTTTAAAGGATTACTTTTCCGTGAGTTAGATTAAACTGTCTCAATGTTTATGGTTTGCCGATTTGTCTCAAACCAAAGGAATTAACACTAATATAGGTTTACGGTCGTTATGCGCAAAATTCTACTTACTACCGCTATGCTATTGGCTTCTGGTCAAGCACTAGCTGTTGATGAACAACCACAGGTAATGAGCAACTTTAACTATGATTACTTTGAAGCACGTATCGGTGCTAGCCCAGTAACATTTGGTGGTGCGTTCAGTAAGTCCATTCACCCGAACGCTCACGCTATAGCACGTATCGATTCAGAATTTGAAGGCGATTACGACTCAGCTGTAGGTCTTGGTTTCCATGCTCCATTAAACAACTGGGCAGATCTAACAGGTGAAATGCTAGCTCGTATCGTTCAGCCTGAGAACTCAAGCTCTACTGATATCGGTATGGAAATCAACGTTGGTGTTCGCCAATGGCTTGGACCACAACTAGAAGTTGGTGGTAAAGGTGGTTACGTTTCTATCGATGACAACGATGATTGGACAGGTTCTGTTTACGCGCGTTTCCACTCTACAGAGCTTTTCTCTCTAGGTGCTGAAGCTCGTATTAACGACTTCTACGGTGACCAACTTATGTTCACTGCTCGCTTCAAGTACTAATACTTAAAGCCCAGCTAGCTCTTAACGAGCACTTAGCCTTTTGATACTTAGTCTTTTAAGAAATCCGGCTAAGACAGAAACAAAAAAACCGAGGACATTCCTCGGTTTTTATTTATTAACAGTAATCTTAAGCATATAAGGCAAACTTCTTTAGTGGCAGCTCTTTAGTAATTGCTGCTTGCGTGGCTCTTGTAATAGTTTCCAATGAATACCATCAATTGCACCCGCAAATTTCCAAAGTAGTTTAAGGTCAACATCGTTTCCGTACGCTTCGCGAACCTTATTAAACACTTCAGGCGCGCCCAACTGCATAAACATTGAAACATCATCCACACCCGCCTTTTTAACCATGCGTTCTAACGTAAGCTGCATGTTTGGTAGATCTCTTAATCTACGGCTAGCTGATGATTTCTTGAAGCTACGCTGCTGAATTGAATTATCGATTGAAGTACGAATAATACTATCCAATTCAGGATGTTCACAGGTAAACAGATCCGTAATGTCGTAATAGTTTACGGTTGCTGTTGTCTGCTTCTTTACATGACGATACTTTTCACAATCAAGATCGGTCAGTTTTTTATCTAATGATTTTCCACCTCTAATGAATAAACAACCTTCACTCAATAAAGCGAACATAGCGTCATTTTGAAAGAGGCCAATACCTCCGAACATAGAACGTTTTTGATGCTCACCAAATTGATTCACGTAATTAATAAATGCTGTCTCGGTCATATCCGTTGATCCTTAATCAAATTACCCCGATTAGGTTGATCACCAGACAAGCAGCTTGTTATGCGAAAAATTTTAAATCTATTTTGTTATTCTATAGGTGAATATTATGGTTTCGTTTTTCACCTTTAAATAAATCATACTTCGAAAAGAAAAATAAGTCTGGACTTAGTTCACATCAATCAATTGAATATTCTGATTTTTCATGATTGACGTCACAGTAAACTATCAAACCATGCTTGAATTTGGACACCTAGTGATACACCGGTTCAAATTATTAAAGGTTATGTGGACGGATGAGTATTGCCTCGCAGCATCGCGGCTTGTAAAATGGCAAGACATACATGTTTTTACTTTTTATATGAATCATTTATCGTTTTTCTGGCTACCTCAAAATAAGGCTCTTCTCTTAAAGGGTCTAGAATCAGAGTTTGCCCAACTTGTTGGACATTCTATCTCAGCGGGAAAAATAACACTTCCTCCTATCCCTAACGTTGTACTGAAGATTCAATCGCTTTGTACCCTTGAATCAACTGGGATTGCTGAAGTGGCCGAGTGCTTACTCGAAGACCCAGGCCTCGCTGCTATTGTCATTCGTGTGGCTAACTCTGTCGTCTTTAACCGACGCAATATTACTTGTGTTGATATTATGACGGCTGTGTCGCGCCTTGGCATATTAAGAGTACGTGACATCGTGACGGCTCAGGCTATTGAGCAACTCAAACACTCAGTCAACCTCAGTAAAGAGTGTAATAAGTTATTGGTTCAGAGCGCTTCTGTATCAAAAGAGCTAGGCGCTACTATGGTGCTTGTTACCAACAGCTTCAAAGAGCTCTCCCCTACTGAATACCGTTACCTTGAACATGAAAAATCTCTGCTTGTTGGATTACTGGCTGACATAGGATTGTTCTGTTTGGTTAGCGAATACCACCTCTACCTCGAAAATGGCAATTACCTAGATCACGACATCGCTCTACAAATCTTCCAAGGCCAATGTTCCGCTACCAGTAAATTGGTGCTTAACCGTTGGGGCTTCGACAGCGACTTCATTGATGTGTGCAGCAATACCATCAATAACCACGAACAGCGTGAAGTGTCTTACTTGGATATTGCACGAATCGCTAACCACCTGCTGATGTTCAGAAACAAGGATGAGAACATCGATGATCACGAAGTTGAACTTAACGTGACAGGTGCAGAGGTGCTTTATAAATTAAGCAACTTGAGCAAGCATGATTTTAATGCAAAGCTAAGCGACGTGATCAATACTAGCGGCTTCTAAGTCACTGTTAAATTACAAGTAAGTGTAATATGAAGTAAATGCAATGGGGAAAGCATGTTTACAGGGATGATCTTTATATTTGCGCCACTCGTCGTGGGGTATCTTTTTGCAATTTCGAACGCTCAGACATTAGAATTTATCAACAGCTCAACATCGCGGTTGATCTACGTTATTCTGGCGTTGATGGGACTAAGCTTAGCCGCCCTCGATAACCTAGGCAGTAATCTGCAGACAATCCTTCTATATACCGTCACTTTCTTTGTCTGCTTAAGCGTATGTAACCTAATGGCACTGCCCGCTATTGATAAGTTATTGCCACTCAAAACCGACAGTAGCAAGAAGAAGCTTCCCCTCTCTTCTATGGCGATGGAATCCGCCAAACTCATCTTAGTGGTAGGTTCAGGGCTAATCGCTGGCTTAGTGCTGCCTATTGGCCTTGATTGGGTTGATACCGCAAGCGAATGGATTCTTTTTGTTCTTCTGTTCTTTATCGGCATTCAGCTGCGTAATAGCGGACTCACACTTCGTCAGATCTTACTCAACAAGCACGGCATGGTTATCGCAATCACCATTATCATCACCTCAATGTTAGGTGGTGTAATCGCGGCTTACATCCTAGATATCCCTCTGTTCAAAGCCTTGGCAATGTCTTCTGGATTTGGTTGGTATTCTCTGGCTGGTATCTTAATGGGTGACGCCTTTGGCCCTATCTATGGCGGCGCTTCCTTCATGCTTGAGCTGTTAAGAGAGTTAGTTGCCTTGGTACTGATTCCAGTGCTGATTCGCAGCTACCCATGCACTTCCATTGGTTATGCTGGTGCGACTGCGATGGACTTCACCTTACCGGTCATTCAAACAACAGGCGGCGTTCGATGTGTGCCTATCGCTATCGTCAGTGGCTTTATCCTCAGCTTGCTTGTTCCGATATTGATGTTGTTCTTTGTATCTCTTGCTAACTAGATCGCAGGAATAGCGTTTGTTTTAGATTAGAATGCAACTCGAATACCAATGCCCAAGACACCGATACAGTTACCGAAATAAAAAGACACTAAGTGTCATTGCTCAACAAATAACGATCACGGTAACCTGTAACGACAAAGTTATAAAAAGAATAAACTTACAAAAGGAACCACTATGAAACGCCTTTGCGTCGCATTACTGCTAGCTTCAACTTCTACTTTCTCTTTTGCAGCAGATTCAATGTCTGAGACAAACCAGTGCCAAGCAAAAAAATATGATGCGTACATCGACGCTTCTTTGAATTGGTATGCCGACCTTGCTGCATTAACCTCTGAGCAATACCCAGAGCTAACAGAAGTGAGTGAGTGGTTCCTAGAAGGTCGTAAGCACCACTTTGAGCTTAACCGTGCTGCGGTTAACTACTACCTTGTGAACGATTCAAGCAAAGTGGCAACAGAGCAACCTGTAGAAGGTTGGTTGCAACTCGAGCAACACGACATTAAAACACTATCAACACGTGATGATGAGCTTGGTAAAATCGCGAAAACAACGTTCGATGACCGCCAATCAACGCCTCACGCTCAAAACTACGAATTACGTTCTGCCTTTGCCGAGCTGCTTAGTCACCCTAAGCAAATCGACTCAGCGCTGCAGCGTTACAACCAGTCGATCAGTAAACTTGAAGCGATTAAGTGTAAATAACCCCTCATTTAATATGCTTTTTTGAGAAGTTGGATTTCATAATTAAGACGGGACATTGTTCCCGTTTTCGTTTAGATTGTCCCGCTCGCGTCAATATTAGAAAAATAACTCGCTTGCTATGGTTACGGAACAAAAAACAGCAGATGTTAGCTTCGACAGTCTTCTACGTATCTTCACGGTACCTGAAGGCCCAGATTCAACACTCACTCAAATTGAAGACAAACTTTCACGAAACCTGAATCAATTCTTACGTGAACATATTGTGGCTGAAGAAAAGCCGCTGCGTGAAATTGAGAAAGATTTTTCAAATGCTCATATCCCAGAGCAGCCTGAGTTTGTTTCTGAACATACTGAGCATCTCCTTGATTCTCTTGTGTCTCATTCGGTTCACACGTCTTCGCCAAGTTTTATTGGCCACATGACCTCTGCGTTGCCGTACTTCCTGATGCCGCTTTCAAAAATCATGATTGCGTTGAATCAGAATCTAGTAAAAATCGAGACCTCAAAAGCTTTCACTCCCCTAGAACGTCAAGTTCTGGGCATGTTACATCGCCTGATTTATCAAGATAGTGACCAGTTTTATTCTCGTTGGATGCACAGCGCAAACCACTCTTTAGGTGCGTTTTGTTCTGGCGGTACCATCGCGAATATTACGGCGCTTTGGGTCGCACGTAACAACGCACTAAAAGCGCAAGGTTCGTTCAAAGGTGTGGAAAAAGAGGGCTTGTTTAAAGCCATGAAGCACTACGACTACGAAGGCCTTGCCATCTTAGTCTCTGAACGTGGTCACTACTCTCTGAAAAAAGCCGCGGATGTCCTTGGTATTGGTCAAGAAGGTCTAGTGTCTGTTAAAACAGATAACGACAACCGTATTTGTACTGATGATCTAAGACTCAAGATCGAGCAACTCAAGCAGAACAAGATCAAACCTTTCGCCGTCATTGGTGTGGCTGGTACAACCGAAACCGGTAATATCGACCCGCTAAGAGACATTGCCGAGGTGTGTGCCGAATCCGATTGTCATTTCCACGTTGATGCAGCTTGGGGCGGTGCGACTCTGATGTCTAACAATCATCGTCACCTGCTTGATGGTATTGAACTGGCGGATTCAGTTACGATTGATGCGCATAAACAGCTTTATATCCCTATGGGTGCGGGCATGGTTCTGTTTAAGAAGCCAGATGCGATGACAGCGATTGAACATCATGCTCAATACATTCTTCGTAAAGGCTCAAAAGATTTAGGCAGCCATACGTTAGAAGGTTCTCGTTCAGGCATGGCTATGCTGGTTTACGCCGCAATGCATATCATTAGCCGCCCAGGTTATGAACTGTTGATCGACCAAAGCATCAACAAAGCACGCTACTTTGCCGACCTGATTAAAGATCAGAGCGACTTCGAACTGGTTTCAGAACCTGAGCTTTGCCTACTGACTTATCGCTATGTACCTGAATCAGTCAAAGCGGCACTGCTTAAAGCTGAGCCTGAACATCGTGTCGAACTGAATGAGTTGCTCAATGAGCTGACTAAGTTTATTCAGAAGAAGCAGCGTGAAACAGGTAAGTCTTTCGTGTCACGTACACGCTTAAACCCTGAAGCATGGGCACATCAACCAATCATCGTTTTCCGCGTGGTGTTAGCAAACCCACTAACAGGCAATGATATTCTTTCGTCAGTGCTTGAAGAACAACGTGAGATCTCTAAACTAGCACCAAACTTGATGGGCAAAATCAACAAACTGGTTACGCAAATCAACGCATAGTCATTCAATTTTAGTTGCATCAAATTGAAAATTTCTTTCTTTTTGATGTAACTAAGCTGTCAGTTCATACTCATTTTGCATTCTTTTTGCTCCAACTCTCTTCCAATTCTGTAGTTTTCTAAAATTTTGTTGAGGTTTGTCATATTCTTAAGCATTCATGCCCTGTTTTTGTATTAGTAAATAGTATGTTGGGTTTATACTGACTCTATGGTGCTAGTTAGCTTGATATCTATTTGACGCAGCAGTATTTACGATACCGAATATACATTTGGCTTTGTGTTTACTGATATTTGCTTCAGCCATACCCCCTGGTAAAAGATATTAACTAGCAAGTTGTTCTCTATACCCTTGTGAACACTATGAATACATTAGAAAAAATACAAAAAAACCTGGAAAATTTCAGCAAGTCTGAGCGTAAGGTAGCCGAAGTAATTATGGCTTCCCCTCAAACTGCAATTCATTCTAGCATTGCTACCTTAGCTAAAATGGCTGACGTGAGTGAGCCTACAGTTAACCGCTTCTGTCGTCGATTAGACACAAAGGGCTTCCCTGACTTCAAACTTCACCTAGCTCAAAGCTTGGCGAACGGTACACCTTACGTGAACCGTAATGTTGAAGAAGATGATGGTCCAGATGCTTATACGCATAAGATTTTCGAATCAACTATGGCTTGTCTAGACGTTGCTAAAAACAGTCTAGATGCGATGCAAGTAAACCGTGCTGTTGACTTGCTGACTCAAGCAAAACGCATTTCGTTCTTCGGACTGGGTGCCTCTTCTGCTGTCGCCAAAGATGCTCAAAACAAGTTTATTCGTTTTAATATCCCAATCACATGTTTCGAAGACATCGTGATGCAACGAATGAGCTGCATTAACTGCAGTGATAACGACGTTATTGTTCTTATCTCTCATACTGGCCGCACTAAAAGCCAAGTTGAGATTGCAAACTTAGCGCGTGAAAACGGTGCGACAGTGATTGCTATCACAGCAAAAGATTCTCCACTGGATAAAGCGAGCTCGCTGTCTATCTCATTAGATGTACCGGAAGACACTGACGTTTACATGCCAATGGCAAGTCGCGTTGTTCAGATGACGGTTATCGATGTGCTAGCGACAGGCTTTACGCTACGTCGTGGATCTGGTTTCAGAGAGAACCTGAAGCGCGTCAAAGAGTCACTTCGTGATTCACGTTACGAGAAGTACTCTCAGTTCTAATCTGCTTAGTCTGAACTGAAAACAGATGACCAGAGAACAAGCGAAATTAAAAAACGGAGCCTAGTGCTCCGTTTTTATTTGTCTGTTTAAAATGGTTTATACAATGAGCAGATTGAAGACTATTAGATGGTCCAACTATTGCCCTTCTCGACTACGCTATTCTCGGACGCATAAGAATTGATAATGGTAAAGTTCGACTCGACAGCAGGTTCATAGCCAATTTGATTCATTGAAGCTCCCTCATGATGCCCTTCTCCACAACTGCACTTCTCGCATACTTGCTTCAAAATATGTACGAGCCTCTCGTGGTTAAGCGGCAAAGGGTTTCCTTTAATAGCCACTGACTTGAGCGCATCGGTAGACACCTCATCAAACTGTGCTTCACAAACACCAAATTCTAGCAAGTTGGGTAGCTTAAGCGTATCAAGCACTTCAGATAACCAAGAAATTGCCTCCTCTTCTGCTGCTTCTACGTTACCTGTTACTATCTGAGCGATTCGCTGATAACGCGCTAGGATGTCGCTTCTTTGCTGCTCTTTTGCAACGGCTATGTTCTCCAACATCACAAACGGCGCTAAACGCGCGGTAATCACACTATGAGGCGCAGAAATCTTACCTCCTAGTGCGGAGGCTAAACCGTGGGCCGCGCCAAGCTTGGCATTGGTTATCGCCATACCACCAAGCATAGAAGCGAAAGCAAGATCAGAACGCGCTTGAGGCTCATCATAAACACACGCTTTAACCACAGAACTACTTAACTTGCGCAGCCCTTCTTCACAGATCATATCGGTTAACGGATTCGGTTCACCACACACGTAGGCTTCCATTAAATGAGTAAAGGCATCCATCCCACCTCGCCCAGATAGATACAGATTGGTTCCATGAGTTAGGGTTGGGTCGACAATCGCAACGTCAGCCAGCATGTCTGGGCTTCTCAGGCTGATTTTTACTTGGTCTTGGCCTGATTTCAGCACCGCGTTTTTAGTGACCTCGGCGCCGGTACTCGCTGTGGTTGGAATTGCGATAAACGGAAGTGGTTTGGTTTTAAGAGGAACATTACGCCCGACCACTTCAACATAGTCATATAAATTGCCTTGATTAGGTAAAACCGCAGCCAACGCTTTGCCCATATCGATGGCGCTACCGCCCCCCATGGCGACAACCATATCTGGCTTAAAACGACGAGCAGAAATAGCCGCCTCTTCAACCATTTTGATATTAGGTTCACCGGAAACGGCAATGTGCTGATAACGCATACTCTGCACATCCAGATAGTCAGTAACAATTGAAGTGCGCTCTAATGTATTGCCTGTAACCAATAGCACGCTGTAGCCATATTGATTAAAGAGAGACAATGAAGCGGAAAGTGCTCCATCACCAAAGATGATCTTTGTAGATGTCATAAATTGAAACATGGTGCCTCCTGCGCCTATGACCGAACAAAACTGCGAACTCTTGGTTATTGGAATTTAGCCTTTATATCGTGCATCAGTATTAAGATGCCTCGTTCTGTATGCGCTTTTTTTGACGAGGTGCAACTTGTCGCATTAAAGATGAATTAAAGTCGTATTCTTAGGGGTAATTCACACTCTTAAGTTAAGGGTAATCAATCTAGATACCCATCAGAAATCAGCATGGATCCTTTTTGTGACCATTATTTGCTCTGATAGACAAAACCTATTGTATTAAGAGGTAATTCCATCTTTATTTCCCCATGGCATTGAGGCATAGTTGGTTTTAAGAAATTTTGAGTGGCATTCACTAAAGAATAGTTAACATAATCGAGTTAACGAGCCTCATCCCGTATTTAGGAGAAATTAAATGTTTGTAGTTATTTTTGGTCGCCCTGCTTGCCCATTCTGTGTTCGTGCAAAAGAGCATGCTGAAACTCTTAAAGCTAAACGCGATGACTTCAACTACCGTTACGTTGACATCCACGCTGAAGGCATCAGCAAAGCTGATTTAGAGAAGACTGTTGGTAAACCTGTAGATACAGTGCCACAAATCTTCATCGACCAAGACCACATCGGCGGCTGCACAGAATTTGAAGCATACGCAAAAGAAAACCTAGGTCTTTTCGACTAAGCTAGGATTTCTCACAGGAGACTTGAGGTTAAGGCCTTAAACAGCTGACCCATTTAGGCGTTAGACTGTACGATTTATAGAAAGCCCGCTCACTGTAGCGGGCTTTTTTTATGACCAGTTTTCATACGGAATAAGAATAAGGTCAAAATCAAGTAAATTAGCAAAATATTGCTTATAATTTATTTATATTTAGATACAATTCACATCTCAAACTTACCCTGTGTTCCACGCCAATTATTGAGCGACCACCGTGAATATCGACGTTGTTTTTCTGTTAGAACAAAACCCCATTCTCCTCATCTTTGTTGTTTTATCGATTGGATTAGCCATTGGTAAAATTCGTTTCGGTAGCCTCCAACTTGGTAATTCAATCGGTGTTTTGATTACTTCCCTTATCATGGGACATCTTGGCTTTTCTTTTAACGCAGATGCGCTCACCATTGGTTTCATGCTGTTCATCTACTGTGTTGGCATTGAAGCTGGACCAAACTTTTTCGGTATCTTCTTCAGAGACGGTAAGCACTACCTCATTCTGAGCCTTGTGGTACTTTCTACCGCAATTGCCCTAACCTATTTCAGTAGTCATTACCTTGGCCTAGGCTTTGGTTTATCTGCAGGCATGATGGCGGGGGCCTTAACAGCAACGCCGATATTGGTAGGTGCTCAAGATGCTCTGAATTCTGGGCTTGCAGAATTACCAAGAAATATGGATTTGAGCCTGATTATCGAAAACCTATCAGTGGGTTACGCGATGGCTTACTTGGTTGGCTTAATCAGTATGATTATGTTTGCCCGCTTGATTCCAAAGCTTCAAAAAGTCAACCTACACGACTCGGCAGAGCAAATCGCCCAAGAACGTGGTTTAGGCGCTTCAGGTCAGCGCAAGGTTTACCTACCCATTATTCGTGCTTATCGAGTGGGACCAGAGCTTATCTCTTGGACTGACGGTAAGAATCTGCGTGAACTGGGCATCTATCGCCAAACAGGGTGTTACATCGAGCGTATTCGACGTAATGGTATTCTTGCCCACCCAGATGGTGATGCGATTCTGCAAGAAGGCGATGAGATCGCATTGGTTGGTTTCCCAGACAGTCACGCTCGTCTAGACCCAAGCTTCCGTAACGGTAAAGAAGTTTTCGACCGTAACCTTCTCGATCTGCGTATCGTGGAAGAAGAGATCGTCGTTAAAAGTGACAGCATTGCAGGTAAGCGTCTTTCAGACTTGAACCTGTCTGAATACGGCTGTTTCCTTAACCGCGTAGTGCGTGCTCAAATAGAGATGCCGATGGACTTAAACATTGTGCTTTCTAAAGGTGACGTACTGCAGGTGAGTGGCGAAAAGAGTCGTGTGCACGGCCTAGCTGAAAAAATTGGTTTCATCTCAATCCACAGCCAAATGGCGGATTTGATGGCCTTTTGTAGCTTCTTTATTTTGGGTATTTTGTTTGGTTTGATCACCATGACATTCGGTCAGGTTTCATTTGGACTAGGTAACGCAGTTGGCCTGCTTTTATCGGGTATCATGCTGGGCTTCTTACGAGCAAACCACCCTACTTTCGGTTATGTGCCTCAGGGGGCATTGAACATGGTCAAAGACCTCGGTTTGATGTTCTTTATGGTCGGTATCGGCTTAAGCGCCGGTGGTAAGATATTCGAACACTTAACCCAAGTTGGTCCGCAGGTAATCGGTGTCGCTCTGGTGGTCAGTGTCTTGCCGGTATTCTTTGCTTACTTGGTTGGCGCTTACGTATTGAAGATGAACCGAGCTCTGTTGTTTGGTGCGATCATTGGCGCGCGAACTTGCGCTCCGGCGATGGACATCGTAAATGACCACGCTCGCTCAACCATTCCAGCTCTGGGTTACGCAGGTACATACGCGATAGCCAATATATTGATGACTTTAGCGGGTACTTTCATCATCATCATTAGCTAGCGTCTGCGGCTTTAAAAGCAGCCAAGCTTAGATATTTCAAATGCACTAATTCATCTTCGGATTAGTGCATTTTTTATGGCTTCTTTTCTCTCACTTGCTCTTAGAGCTCGTCGAACCTCAAATCCCATATCTGCTCTAAATTCTTTTCGAATCTCGTCACCCAAATCTCTCATCCGCTATTAAATCTCTTCGCATCCCGCCACTCGAATCCGGTATCTGCTCTTAAATCTCCGAGCTAAATAACAGACAAAAAAATAGGCGCTCAATGAGCGCCTATTTCGTTTTGATTCGATTGTTTGAATTAGATGTCAGCTACATCAAATTCAACAGCTGGGTTAACCTCAGCTTCGTAATCAACACCTTCAACACCGAAACCGAATAGCTTCAAGAACTCTTCTTTGTACTCTACGTAGTCAGTCAGTTCTTTTAGGTTCTCAGTTGTGATTTGAGGCCATAGGTTACGACAGTGATCTTGAATGTCTTCGCGAAGTTCTAGGTCATCTAGACGTAGACGGTTCACTTCATCCACTTCTGCTGCGCTGCCGTCTTCTTTGTATAGACGTTGGCTGAACATACGGAAGATTTGTTCCATACAACCTTCGTGAATACCTTCTTCACGCATCTTCTTGAACACCATAGCGATGTAAAGAGGCATTACAGGAATAGCAGAGCTTGCTTGAGTCACAACAGACTTAAGAACAGCAACGTTTGCAGTACCGCCAGTTTGGCCTAGTTTCTCGTTAAGCGCTGACGCTGCACGGTCTAGATCCATCTTAGCTTTACCTAGCGCGCCATCCCAGTAGATTGGCCACGTTAGCTCAGTACCGATGTAGCTGTAAGCAACAGTTTTACAACCGTCAGCTAGAACACCCGCTTCAGATAGAGCGTTGATCCAAAGTTCCCAATCTTCACCGCCCATTACAGTAACAGTGTCTTTGATCTCTTCTTCAGATGCAGGCTCAACACTTGCTTCGATGATCATGTCTTTGTTGGTATCAACAGCCGTTGATGTGTACGTTTCACCGATAGGTTTTAGAGCTGAACGAATCACTTCGCCAGTCTCTGGCATTTTACGCACTGGAGATGCCAGTGAGTACACAACCATATCGATTTGGCCTAGATCTTCTTTGATCAGGTCAATCGTTTTCTGTTTCGCTTCGTTAGAGAAAGCATCGCCGTTCAGGCTTTTTGAATACAGGCCTTCTTCTTTAGCTAGCTTGTCGAACGCTGCTGAGTTGTAAAAACCAGCTGTGCCCGGTTTTTTCTCAGTACCGGCTTTCTCAAAGAAAACACCGATAGTTGAAGCGCCGCCACCAAATGCAGCCGCAATACGTGAAGACAAGCCGTAGCCACTTGAAGAGCCAACAACTAGTACACGTTTAGGTGCGTTTGCGATTGGGCCTTGAGCTTTTGTGTAAGCAATTTGTTCTTTTACATTAGCTTCACAACCGACTGGATGTGTTGTAGTACAGATGAATCCGCGAATTCGAGGTTTGATGATCATATTCAACTTCCTTAAAAAATCAGGTTAAGGATAAAAGTTTCGTACGCAAATGGCATCTAATTTCTGTAAAAATGTGGTGAAAATGCAAGTGGTTGGAGCACTCAGCTGATATTTGCTGACTAAGTCACCATTTGTTAACGCATCTATTGCGACTTCTACGACAAAAACAAAAAAGGCACCTAATTAGGTGCCTTTTATCGTTTCTTTATCTAAGCAACGCTATTTAGCTTAGGTTTTAACTCTTTTCGCGTCAAAGTTTCACTAAAGTCATGACTGAAGTGGTCAACTTGAATCGCAGCGTAACGCAGTTTATCGGCAGCCACAATTTGGTCGACTTCTTCTTGCGTTAGCACATCAGCAGCAAGTGCTTGAGCTAACTTGTCTTGCAGTAAGCCTTTACGAGCCACTTTGCCCTCTTTCACTGCTTTGAAGATCTTACGCTCTAATGGCTTGATGCTGTACATCGCATTGAACGCGTTCTCCATTAAACCGACGCTGTCCTCTTCTTCCTTGCCGATGTAGCAAAGGTGAGTCAGACGTTCACGGTGTGCGCCCGGAGTCATCAAGCTTTCTGCTAGTTGAACTGTTAGGTTATCACTTGGTTTTTCGAAGTGGTTACCGACAGGGAAAACTAGGCCTTTAAGTACTTTACCCACCATCTTGTTCGGGAAGTTTCTGTACGCTTCTTGTAGCGATTTAGCCGCGTTGTGGAAACAGTGCTGAACCGCGTAGTGTACGTAGTCTAGGTCAGCTTGTTGACGACCTTCGTCTTCATACTTCTTAAGCGCTGCTGACGCCATGTAAAGGTAACTTAGGCCATCACCTAAACGTGCTGAAATAAGCTCTTTACGTTTCAGTTCACCACCTAGCGTTAGCATTGCGAAGTCCGCACTTACTGCAAGCGCACGACTCAAACGAGTTAAGTCTTGGTAATAAGGCTTAGTTGGACCGCTCATGTCGGCTTTAATGAATTTAGAGCCAGTTAGTGCTGCACCGAACGCGCCGAACGTGTTCTTAGTTGCGTGAGAGATATGCTTGAACAGCAAGCTATCAAAGTCTTTCGCACCTTGCTTCTCATCCGGGTTTGCTGCAGCTTCCATTTCGCTTAACACGTATGGGTGACAACGTGTCGCACCTTGACCAAAGATCATCAGGTTACGAGTCAGGATGTTCGCACCTTCTACTGTGATAGCAACTGGAATACCTAGGTAAGGCGCAGCCAAGTAGTTCATTGGACCATCTTGAATTGCACGACCAGAGTGGATATCCATTGAATCATTCAGGATAGTACGCGCCATTTCTGTCATATGATATTTCGCGATAGCCGTAACGATACCCGGCTTCTCTTTCATATCAAGTGAAGTAGTTGTCAGCGTTCGAGTCGCTTCTAGTAGATACGTTAAGCCACCAATACGGCCTAAGCTCTCCGCAACACCTTCAAACTTACCAATCGACATACCAAACTGCTTACGAACATACGCGTATGCGCCAGTTGTTCTCGCAGTTAGGTGGCCCATTGCTGTACCCAGTGCTGGTAGTGAAATACCACGACCTGCAGACAGACATTCCACCAGCATACGCCAGCCTTTACCTGCGTAATCAGCGCCACCGATTAGCCACTCCATTGGGATAAATACATCGTGACCGCGTGTTGGACCGTTCATGAATGCAAGACCAAGTGGGTCATGACGTTCACCAATCACAACACCTTCGTGGTCAGCTGGGATTAGCGCACAAGTGATACCGATGTCTTCCTTGTCGCCAAGCAGCTTTTCTGGATCGTGCAGTTTGAAAGCCAGACCAAGTACCGTCGCTACTGGTGCTAGCGTAATATAACGTTTGTTCCAGTTAAGCTTGATACCTAGTGTCTCTTTACCTTCGTGCATTCCCATACACACAGTACCGACATCAGGGATACCACCCGCATCAGAACCCGCTTCTGGGCCTGTCAGTGCGAAACATGGGATATCTGTGCCGTCAGCAAGGCGAGGCAGCCAGTAGTCTTTCTGATCTTGAGTACCGTAGTGAGACAGCAGCTCACCAGGACCAAGAGAGTTTGGAACCATTACCGAAACCGCAGTACTGATACTACGCGTCGCAATCTTAGTTACGATAGTTGAGTTAGCGTGTGCTGAGAATTCACGACCGCCATACTCTTTCGCAATAATTAGCGAAAAGAAACGCTCTTTACGTAAGAAGTTCCACACCTCTTCAGGGAGGTCTCGATCTTCTTTTACAATTTGGTGGTCATCAAGCATAGCGAGCAAGGTTTCAAGCTCATTATCCATGAACGATTGCTCTTCTGCTGTCAGCTGAGGTTTTGGGTATTGGTGCAGCTTAGTGAAATCTGGCTTACCAGAAAACAGCTCTCCGTCCCACCACACGCTACCCGCTTCCATCGCTTCTTTCTCGGTGCTAGATAGTGGTGGTAGTACTTTTTTAAAGAGTTTAAAAGCTGGGTCACTTACCCATTTTTGTCTTAGAGAGCTCATAGTTCAGATCCTTTTGTTCACTATATTGGTTGTGAATGTTTCGCTTTTTATTGTTTTATTCTTCTGCTGACATGCCAGCGGCTAAATATGGAATAAGAATATCAACCACTGCCTTAGCATCTATCTTTCTGTCATAGTCATTCTCTGCAATTTCTACTAGAGCCTGACTTGATGCCATGGTGAATACACAAGTCCCTAGGGTGAAGTGTAATCGCCAAAATAACTGTTCTTGAGTGAGGTTCGGATTCGCCTTCATTACTGACGTCGTAAACAAAGAAAGTACTTCGCTATAACGGGTAGTAATGAACCAACGCAAGTGCCCTTGCACATCCGTATAGCCTCTGCCGATGAGTAACATGAATCGGCTGGTACCATTTGGCCTAACATCATTAAGTGCTCTTAGTGGCTGTCTCAACGACTCAAACACGTCACTCATAGAATACGTTTCGTTCAAGTTTAAGTTCACTAATGCATCTTGTAGTGCTGGCATAAATGCTTCCAAGTAACGATTGAGTACCGCACGAACCAGAGTCTTCTTATCGCCAAAGTGATAGTTCACTGAAGCTAAGTTGACATTCGCTTTACTCGTAATCGTACGTAAAGAGGTGTCATTAAAACCGTGCTCAGCAAATAAGCCTTCCGCCACATCTAAGATTTTGTCTTTGGTTGTACTTCTTGGTGCCATTTCAATCACTCGTATTAAACAACTGTTTGAAATATACGCCTAGTACATTTATTTAACAAGCAAGCAACATCACATTTTCACAAATTGGTCGTACCAGTTAATAAAACTCAGCACTAACCGATTGAATCACTGTGTGTTTACAAAAAAAGAAAAAAATAATGAATTTTCTTGGAACTGAAATGGAAATGGAGGGTCATAAATTAGGTAGAAAACAGCGTATTTAGAAGTTTAACAGGCCGTCAAACTTGTTCTTCTCACTGCTTTCTTAATTACTGCATTTTCCTTATTAACTCCTATACTTGTATCCGCCCAAACCACGTTGGTTTGGGCTTTTTTTTGTGTGTTGTTCCGATACCTTTTCTTTAGCGGGTACTCGACACAAAAAAGCCCCCGAAATCGAGCGCTTTTCTTACGTTAAGCGTTAGAGCCTTTCACATTATCTAATTAAGCAGCATCATTTTTTATCAGCTCTCCCAGCACGGCTAGGTCATTACCTAGGTCAACCGAACCACCCAGTTCAGTCGCAATCCCCTCAACAACGATAGTTTGGACATCATCCCCTCCATTGATTGGAATGGACAAAGCGATATCTTCTCCGTCGACAGAGACCTCAATCGCATCAAGTAGCTCGGCCATTTGAGTCTCATCTTGAGGGTCTTCGACCAAATCATTGAGGTCAATCAGATCCCCAGAACCACCTGTATAAAGCTCGAAATCTTTAATAATATCAGTACCGTTGTCGAGCGCAGAGTCTAGCCAAGTGAAGATGTTGTCTCCGCTATCTCCAATAAGCAGATCGTTGCCTGACTCGGCATACAAAGGTTCATTACTCGCAGCACTAATAACGTTATATTGCTGCGGTTCTTCGATATCTATTGTGACCGTCTCTACCGTGCTTTCTGCACCATTAGAGTCGACCGCGACATAATCAAACTGCGGGTCTTCAGTTACCGCCTCGTTACCTTGGACATAGCGTAACTCCCAACTGCCCCCTGTCGATGACAGCTCCATCCCAACAATCGGATTGTCTGGTGAAGAATAACTAAAATCATACAGAATTTGGCTATTCCCTGTATCTCCTGGATCTTTTTGATATTGCTCCGTCTGAGTAGTGCCATCAGCAAAGGTATAGAGCACTTCAACATAAACATTACTATCAGTGTTAAATGAACCACCCAACCCATCTAAACCAAAATCAACAACCTCTAATGGATTATTAGTAAAATCGAGGACCAAGGTCTCCTGTTTGTTCATACCTCTACCATCGGTATCACCAATACCAAAACCAACATGAGATTGTTCGCCTTGATACTGCTTCAACGGTTTATTATTGTTATCTTCGATCGTTAGTGTAATCGTATTACCGTTATCTAGCGTAATAAGTCTCTCTGTTGGTGAAACTTCCACACCCCAATTATAGAAACCATCAACAAGCTCTGGCATATCCTCAGGATCGCCACTAAAGCCCATTTCAAACATTTCTCCAGGCCCAGCTACAAAACTGATATTGTTCGGAACAAACAACTCACCGTTATCAACATCAGACTGTACGATTTCTCTCGTGACGCCATTTTCATCGGTATACAAAAGGCTGCCGTTGGTTGGCAAACTTTCGATTCGAATATTAAGTGGAATGTCGTCATGGTCATCTTCTATATCCGAGATATAATCTGGCATGCCGCCATCTTCAGAATCGAAGAGAATAGGTATAATCGCGTCCTCATCATTAACGACCGTAAAGCTGGTCGCTTCAGGTGCGTCATTGACACCATTGATTGTTATCTCGATAACATGCTCTACACCATCAATCGCGGTTACCACATATCTTTCAATAACCGTGTCATCATCATTCAAGTATTGAACCGCATCGTTATCAACGACATAACTCCATGCGCCCTCTGGAGTAATCGTTAACATACCCAAAGCAAGTGCATAAGTAGACCCAATAGGGGTAAACACACCATTAGGTTTAAAGGCGGGCATGTCACTCGTGTCGACATCAGTAATCGTTAAAGTACCTGACGCTGAAAGTTCGTTGGTATCAGGATCGACATTAACATCTTCCGTCACCTCACCCATGTCAGAATCACCTTCACCAACGGTAATCTCAGATGGATCATCGGCACCATTGATGGTAATCGTCACTTCGCTTGTGGTTCCGTCAATCGCAGTAACCGTGTAAACCTCAGTAACGAACTCATCGTCATCAAGATATTGCACATCATCGTTATCTACAACGTACGTCCATTCGCCATCATCGGTTATGGTCAACATACCTAACGCGGTATCATTGGTCGAACCTTCTGGATTAAACGTTCCGTTCGGTTCAAAGGCCACAACATCATTGGCATCTACATCAGTAATCGTCAGTGTTCCCGTCGCCATCAAGTCATTGCTTTCAGGATCGACATCGACATCTTCCGTCACCTCACCCATATCAGAGTCACCTTCTCCAACGGTGATCTCCGATGGATCATCGGCACCGTTGATGGTGATGGTCACTTCACTTGTGGTTCCGTCAATGGCAGTAACCGTGTAAACCTCAGTGACGAACTCATCGTCATCAAGATATTGCACATCGTCGTTGTCTACGACGTAAGTCCATGCTCCATCATCGGTTATGGTCAACATACCCAATGCGGTCTCATTGGTCGAACCTTCTGGATTAAACGTTCCGTTGGGTTCAAAAGCCGCGACATCATTGGCATCAACATCAGTGATCGTCAATGTTCCTGTCGCCATCAAGTCATTGCTTTCAGGATCGACATCGACATCTTCCGTCACTTCACCCATGTCAGAATCACCTTCACCAACAGTAATCTCAGACGGATCATCGGCACCGTTGATGGTGATGGTCACTTCACTTGTGGTTCCGTCAATCGCAGTAACTGTGTAAACCTCGGTAACAAACTCATCGTCATCAAGATATTGCACATCATCGTTGTCTACGGTGTAAGTCCATTCACCATCGTCGGTAATGGTCAACATGCCTAACGCGGTACCATTGGTTGATCCTTCAGGATTAAACACACCGTTTGGTTGAAAAGCAGCGACATCGTTATCGTCGACATCGGTGATCGTTAGTGTCCCAGAAGTAATTAAGTTGTTGCTCTCTAGGTCTACATCCACATCTTCAGTCACTTCACCAGTATCTGAATCACCTTCATCTACGGTTATATCAGATGGGTCATCGGCACCGTTAATAGTGATGATCACCTCACTCGTAGTACCGTCACTTGCTGTCACAGTATAAACTTCAGTAACGAACTCATCGTCATCCAAGTACTGAACGTCATCGTTGTTAACTACGTAAGTCCAAGCACCATCAGGGGCGATGCTCAATACACCTAGCTGTGATTCGTTTGTTGAACCTACGAGGTTAAACTCACCATCAGCTGAAAAGGTAGGAGTGTCGCTGTCTACATCTGTAATCACAATCTGACCAGACGTCACTAATTGATTGGTGATTTCATCTACATCAATGTCCTCAGTCACACTGCCCGAGTCATCAGTAGCCACAGCCGCATCATCAGTACCAATTATCGTCACTGTAATGACTTGTTCGCCTCCATCGGAGGATTGTACTGTCGTCGAGTCTTGAATTTGCTCACCATCCGCAAGCTCATCATAAGGACTGTTGGCCACGAAGGTCCAAGTACCATCTTCGTTTACAACAAAAGTACCGAGATCATTATCCCCAGCGACCTCTTTAACAATAAAGGTAACGTCTGGGTCTTCACTCGTTAAAGCGCCCCCAGTTTCAATAGGTTCATCCTGCTCAAACTCAATAACATTAGTTTCACCTGAAATAAGCGCAAAAGCGATGATATCAAAAAGAGCAAGACTTTGAGTTTCGGACAAACCTTGAGACTCAAACCCATCAGTTTCAAAATTTGTGGCAGCTTGAGTTTCGGCGCCGGTACGTTCAATCCTACCGCTGTTGGTCAAACTAGAGCCTTGCTCACCAGCTGCAGTATCAAACTCATCCCCTAATTCCGTTGGATCAAATCCTTCTTCAATAGCACGCTGAACTTGAGCGATCGCATCATCAGTATCTAGTGCATTCTGTTGGCCTTGATTATCTACAAAACGTGCAGATACGCTTGGCACGCTCTCTTCACTATTCCCAAAACTGATAATTACGTCACTAGCAGCTGGTTGTTCGCCCGGAGACAAACGTCTAACTTGCCCTTGAGCGTCGAGTACTACACTCCCGCTAACAAGGCCTAGTATACTAAGGTTGATATTTCCCATATCCATATTCCCACTTCTGCCCAGAACACGCCAAACGCGGAATCAATCCCACCCTGCGCTGTGGCTATTTCCTACAATAAATCTAGTAGTGGCACTATTGATAATCAACTCACTAAAAGTTGGTAAATCTGGTGCTTTTTAAATTAGTCAATGGCAATAGCGACTTACATTCAAAAAAAAACCAACAAACTTCGCATTTTTTTGCAAATGTCCTAAGCTTCGTTTAATACACTTCTCTCAATTCAGCGGTAAACGTAGATTGGGAAACGGATGAGACATTGAAAGTAGAAGGAGAACTACTTTGAAATTGTTTAAATTATCCATCATGTGTTGCTTAATTAGTGCGACACCAGTCATCGCTCAAACTCTGGAACAATCTGTAGCAATTACTTTGGCAACAAATCCAGAGATAAAAAGCATCTTCAACGAATATGTGAGCGTGCGAAAACGTAACGATGCCTCAGGAGGAGCATACAAGCCAAGTATCGACCTTGACGCCGGTATTGGTTATGAAGGTATAAATCCTGCACCAAACAACGGTCCCGATACGGATCTAACACGAAAGGAAGCGACGATTTCCCTCACTCAATTGCTGTGGGATGGTTCCGCGACTCTGTACGACATTGATCGTACCGCTGCAGAAGCCGAGTCGGTTCGATTACAATTGATTGCGGATGCCGAAGACAAAGCACTGGAGGTGACCCAAATCTATCTAGACGCAGTGAAGGCCACTGAAGTGCTGGCACTGTCTGAAAGTAACCTTTCAATACACAAAAAAATCTATAAAGACATTAAGAAACGGGCTAACTCCGGAATAGGTTCAACTGCGGATGTGTCGCAAGTTGAAGCTAGGATAGCAAAAGCTCACGGTAACTTATTGGCTGCACAGAATAATTTAATCGATACACACACCCAATTTAGACGAGTGGTTGGTCAAGAACCTTTAGGCTTGATTTACCCAAGAGCCGATATTTCTAGAATTCCTTTGTCGTTAACGGACGCCATTGTTGATGCCTTAGACAAACACCCCGTTATAAAAATTGCAGCCGCTGACGTTGATGCTGCGCACTTCCAATACAAACAATCGAAAGGCGTGAACTATCCGACCTTCTCCATCGAAGCATCACAGTCATGGCGTGACGATGCAGGTGGTGATGAAGGCTCAAGTCAAGAAACACTCGCTATGTTGAGAATGCGATACAACCTCTACAACGGTGGTACAGACAGTGCTAACTCTGAAGCTGCAGCTTACCAGCTGAATAAGGCTAAAGATCTAAGAGATCGTGCGTATCGACAAGTGGAAGAAGGTCTTCGTCTCTCATGGAGTGCGCTGGACCTGACGTTACAACAAAAGAACTTCTTATCTGATCATGTTGATTCAGCTTCGGAAACCGTTATCGCATATGAAAAACAATACCGAATAGGCAAGCGTACTCTACTTGACTTGCTCAACACTGAGAACGAACTGTTTGAAGCCCGTAAAGATTACCTCGATGCCCATTACTCCGAGCAGTACGCTAAGTACCGTGTAATGAACGCAACAGGTTCTTTATTGAATGCTCTACTGGTCGATATTCCAGAAGAGTGGACAACGGCCGTGGAGTATTAATGATGAAAAGAACTTATTTATTACTTCCCGTATTAACGATGACTTTACTTGCCTGTTCGAGCCAGCAGGAAGAGGCCTATATCGAGACACCTGAAGCAGAACAGATTGCAGACCTGCAAGACGATGATAGAGATGGTGTGGTGAACGCTCGTGATATCTGTCCAGGTACGCCTGAGACATCACAAGTCGACAATGATGGTTGTGGAGAAACGATTCGTGCGGAAGAAGTCAGACAGCTAAAAATACTCTTTGCTCATGACTCATTTGAAGTGAACCCGATCTTCTCAGACCAGATCAGCACGATGGCAGAGTTTCTTGAAACCTACAAAAGTGCCTCGATTGAAATACAAGGCTACGCGAGTAAAGTGGGTTCTAACGAGTACAACTTAGACCTATCAAAGAGACGAGCAAACAATGTTCAAGACGAGTTACTGTCGAATGGTATCGAACCAGAGCGAGTGCGAATTGTCGGCTATGGTGAAGAGCGCCTAGAAAGCGATGGCGACGACCCTACTTCACACGCATTGAACCGTAAGGTAACAGCGACTGTGGTAGGGTTAAGTGAACAAATCGTCGAGGAGTGGACCATATTCACCACGCTTGAAAAATAGCGTGACATTATCACTGTGGATTTCGATGATGTAAATATAGCTATGATATAGAGCAAGAGCGAGTGTTCGAACAACAGCAGCTTAGTTATAAGATCAATAAAGCCGTGATAGGGTTGCCCACCACGGCTTTTTTGTTCTTTATCGTCACATGAGTCGAGGGAGACTCTGTGACTCTTCTTGCTACTCAGAAGTTGACTTGTTACTCAGTGAGTAGGCTCCCTATTAAGCGAGCCTACTACCGATTATAGTTTTACTTCTTGATGCTTAGTTTTCGGTAGCGAAATACTTAGCAGGAAGTAACCTAAAATAGCTGCCGTCGTTGAGCCCATCAGGATACCTAATCGAGCAAGCGTATCAAAATCTGCGTTCGTTGGACCAAATGCCAGTGACGAGATAAAGATAGACATCGTAAAGCCAATACCACACAACACAGATACCGCGAAGATGTTCATGAAGTTCACACCTTCAGGAAGCTTAGCTACGCCCGTTCTCACAGCACCCCAGCTGAATAGGAAGATACCCAGTGGCTTACCAACCAATAGACCCATAGCAATACCAAGCGGTAGCATGCCTGTAAGGTTTGAAATTGAGATGCCTTCTAGTGAAATACCTGCGTTTGCAAATGCGAAGATTGGCAAGATTGCAAAAGCGACGTATGGGTGCAGAGCATGCTCTAGGTGTTTCAGCGGAGAACGCTCCCCTTTATTGCCTTTCAGTGGGATAGCAAAACCAATTACCACACCTGCCAATGTTGCGTGAACACCAGACTTCAATACTGCGAACCACAGAATTGCGCCAACAATAAGATAAACGCTCAGCTTAGTCACATGCTTATTGTTTAGCATGAACAACACACCAGTCGCGATGAAGCCAACTGTAAGTGCAAGCGTTGATAGGTCGCCTGAATAAAACAGTGCAATGATAACAACAACACCTAGGTCATCGATAATTGCCAGTGCTAGCAGGAATACCTTCAAGCTTACCGGTACACGGTTACCAAGAAGAGCCATGATACCCAATGCAAATGCGATATCAGTCGCTGCTGGGATAGCCCAACCTTGAAGCGCTTCAGGGTTACTTGAGTTAAATAGCACGTAAATAAGTGCAGGAGCAAGCATACCACCCACAGCTGCGATAGCTGGGAAGATTGCTGTCTCTTTAGACTTTAATGCGCCTTCTAAAAGTTCGCGCTTAACTTCTAAGCCGATTAGAAGGAAGAAGACAGCCATTAAGCCATCGTTAATCCAGTGAGACACAGACATACCAAGAACGTAACTATGAAGTACACCTTGGTACATTTCGTTCAGTGGTGAGTTTGCTACAAACATTGCGATCGCCGCAGCGATGACTAGTATGATGCCGCCAGCAGATTCCATTTTAAAGAAGTCACGGATGACGTCGGTCATGATTTCGCCCTTATATTTATTATTTAAATAAACGAATAACAAAGAATAACCACGAGTTTATATCCAAGTTTAATTGATAGATAATCACTTCTTCGGATGTTTAACTTCGGTTTTTCCTACAAATACTAAACAATACGTCGTATATTCCATAATGTTATTATGCACCATAAATTAAGTATAGATGAGATCATCGAACCTGTATGCACAATTCATTGGGGTGGCTAAAAGTCACAGGCATAAAAAAAGGCTATCAAATGATAGCCTTAGGTGTTTTTTAGTAGCCAGTTAACTGCATAAAGCCTGTAGCTTCATGGCTGCCGCTCGCCTTAATCGGCCCTTCCCAATATGGTATGACAAAAGGAAGCCACATATCTCTGCGTATAATACGCGTTGTGAGGTTGATATCATGCTTAGGGACGTTAATGATCCACTGTAAAGGCATCCGTCTTCCATTCATCAACGTTGTATTTTGCAACGGTTGAATAGAAATGTCGGATTCCGTTAACTGGTAAACTTTGCCTGAGCGCGTTGCCAAGGTACCGAATACGTAAGGCAGCTGTTGGTTATGACGGTAACGGTTAATGCTCAACGCTGTGCCGTCATCGAGGTTAAACACAAACCAATCCCAACCTTGTTGGCCCACTCCAAGTAAGCCACTGCCCCACTCTTTATGTACCCACGCTGTTCCTTCCACTTCCTTGGTAATGCCGTCTAGGTTCAACACACCACTCAACGATAAAAATGGAGCGCTGAAGTTATAAGACGCGACAGGCAATAAGTCGTGCTTTTTCTGATAACCGTTATCGCCGTTGAGCACATAGGGCCCTTTTGCAATGGTGTCTAGCTCAAGTCCAAACGTATCAGTTTGCACTTGAAGGCGCCCTGGGAATGGGGTGTTGCCGAGTGCACGCCAGTTCCAGTTATCAATCCAAAGCCTGAATGGACGATTAGTCATTCCCGCTTGGCCAATGCCGCCACGAGCCATGCGCTGTTCTTTCCATACTTTGGATTTAGAAAATACCACTACATTTGAGATATAGACTTGAGGGCTTTGCCACCCCGGTGTTTCACGTTCGTCCGTTGCGATACGGAAAAAACTCCACTGAACCGAATAGTCTTTACCGTCATCACCTTTCAAAGATGCAAAGTAATGCCACCACTCGTGCTGAAACTCTGGGTGAAACTTAAAATCTTGTGGTAGCGACACGTTGCGGTCTGGCAAAACAGGTTCGAACACATTGAAGTGTTCATTAACCAATATTGAGTTAACTTCAATCATGCCCTTTTCACCAGGATCGATGAAATAGGAGTAATAACCCCAAACACTTAAAAAGATGCCGAAGAAACTGATTAATAGAAGAGAAGACAGGATTCGTTGTCTTAACTTAGTTGAGGTATTCCGTAAAAACATACTAAAGCGCATCCCTCAGTGACTTCATCGGAGTGTTCCGAATCATTCTCATCACTGGTAAAGCACCAGCTAGCATCAATGCTGCCATGGCCCATGCAAATGTCTGCAAATAGTCCCAAGGAATCACTTGTAACTCGAGTGACCACCCAAAAGACTGCTTGATCACGATATCAACAATTAGACTCGCTAGCGCTAATCCGAGCGGAATCGCAATTAAGGAGGAAATAAGCCCAAACACAAACAACTGCAAACTACCTGTCAGAATCAGCTCTTTCGCCGAGACACCCAAACAACGCTGCAAGGAAATATGCCTTTGGCGAGATACTTCACCCGCTACCGTCGCAAAGAAGATACCGAAGACGGCGATAACCAAGGTGATGTTACCTAGTGTATCTGCAATCGCGAACGTTCTGTCGAACACCCGCATCGCTTGACTGTGAATATTGTTATTATCGAATACGCGCTCAGAGCCAAGCCTGAATACGCTTTCCAATCGGCTGCGAAGCCCTAATGAATTCACATCGTCTTTGAGTATTACGCCAAGGCCGACATTACCCCGCCCAGCAAATCCATACAGCCAGTTTCGATGCGACATCATGACTTGATGGTAAGGGTTACCATAGTCATAATAAACACCGACAACCTGCCAACCAGAGCCGAGACTGTCATAGAGGTCGATGTAGTCGCCAGGACGAATCCCCAGCTTGAGAGACATCGATTCACTGATCAACACACCTTTAGAGTGATGTAAGTGATACCAGTAATTCGGAATACCTAATTTGATCGTCAGCGCTTCAAGTTCGCCTTCAGAAGGGCCCGTGCTGACCACCTGAATACTACCGACTGGAGACGCCACATCTTTCTCCCAACGCCACCAAACCGAATCCACTTCAGGTTGGTCAGATAACCAATTACTCATACGAGCAGCGGCATTGTTGGTTGGGTAGATATACAGATCGGCAGCCAAACGCTGTGTTAGCCATTTATCAGTGGTATCTCTAAAGCTGCCCACCATGGTTTCTACACCAATATTGGCTGTTAAGGCCAACATAAAGGCCATGGTCGCTACACCACGGTAACTCATACTTGACGCTGCATCAGCAAAGAACCAGCGAGCACGAACCCAGCGCAATGAATAAGAGAGGCTATTAAATAACTTCCACATCAAAAACGGAGTAAATAGAGCCACACTAATCAGCATTAGTGCGATAATCGCAAAACCCGTTTCTTGAGTCTGAGGGGCTTGATACACGGCGACAGCGGCAACTAAGAAGCCACAGCCAATCAATGCTTGCCAAGTAAACTCAGTACCCGCAAAGCGCATCAAAGATAAGCGAGAGGTCAAACGAATCGGTTGTGAACTAAGCAAGCGCACCAATGGCCAAGCACACGCTAAGAACGCACCAAGTAATGCCATCAATAAGCTGTAGCCGCTCCATCGCCAATTCCAGTCAATCGTTAAGCCAACGTTGGCGTCGTATAAGTCGCCTAAGCTTGAAGATACCGCTGGTAATAATTGGTTGGCCAACATGACCCCGAATACATTACCGCAGATCCAGCTCAGTACGACCAATATCAGCAATTCTAAGCAAAGCGCTTTAGCCAGTTGCCAGCCCGATACGCCTGTTTGCCTTAAGATTCCGACTAACGGTTGGCGCTGAATAAACGACAACGACATCGCCTGATAGAAAATGAATAAGCCAACCACAAACGACAACATACCCATCGCTTTTAGGTTTAAGTGGAACGCACTGGTTAGCGACTCAAGCTCTGCCTTAGAGCTACGAGAGATCGTCAAACCATTAGGTAGCATGTTTTTGAGACGTTCAAACTTCTCGGTGGACATGTCTGAACACGCAATTACAGAAAGCCCTGCACTGCGTTTTAGCATTCGGAGCAAGGAGATATCCGCAATCAGCCTTGTACCATTGATCAGGTTATTTTGATCGACAACCACAGGACCAAGTTCAGAGCCATCCATCAAAGGGATGTAATCACCGTTGTGCCATTCCATGTGTTCAGCAAGATCATCACTGACAAGGATTGGGTATGGTGGCTTCATGAGGTTCAAAGCGGTGAGGTCTTTTAACGCAATACCAGGTTGCAGCTGAAGCATAGAAACAGGGTCTATACCGACAACCATGAAGTTTGCGCCATTTTCATCAGTGATACGATGGTGATCAAGAGGAGAACACTGTTGAAAGCCTTCACGGCGAAGTTGGATATAAAAGCCTTGCGGGATTTTATTGGCGTTGTGTTTTGGTCGAATACGGTAAGGAAGAGGATTCGAAAAGAGTTTTTCGCCATGTGCATAGCTTTGCTTGGCGTGTTGGTTGATAGCAGTAACACCAACCAAAAGTGATACGCCGAGGGTTAAACCAAGCCATACCAAAATAATCTGCAGTGGGTAACGTCGATAGTGACCGAGTAGTGCCTTAACTACGGGCCATAACATGCAGTTGCCCTCCTTGTAGGCGGATCCTGCCATCCATGTGCAGAGCTACTTTTTCACTGTGTGTTACCAACAGCAACGTACATTCTAATTGACGAGCCAAAGAGGTCAGCAAGCGCATTACCGCTTCTGCATTGCGCTCATCTAAACTTCCGGTCGGCTCATCGGCCAACAAGATTTTCGGTTCCATATACAGCGCACGCGCAATGGCCGCACGTTGTTGTTGGCCACCAGACGCTTCTTCAGGGTAACGGCCAAGTAAAGGCATAAGGTCTAAAGCAGAGAGAATCTGTCTCCAGAGACCTTTGTCTTCAGGTAAGCCTTTTAACTGACGGCAAAAGCGGATGTTATCGGCAATATTTAGCGTTGGCAGTAAGTTGAACTGCTGAAAAATATGGCCAATGTTGTTTCTGCGATAAGCGGTACGATCACGCTCGGTTGAGTCGTGCATATTGAAGTGAGGGAAAGCAATTTCACCTGAATCCGCTAGGTCTAAACCCGCGATAAGATTCAGTAACGTACTTTTACCTGAACCGCTTTCTCCCATTAATGCCAGCTGGTCACCTTGGTTTAATGTTAATTCAGCACCTTGCAAAACAGGGTGAAACTCCCCCCCATCGACATAGCCTTTACATAGGTCTGACAGCTTTAACATTAAACAGCTCGCATTAGTTAGAATTTGGAAGGAGAATCTACACTAATTCCCTGTTAGGAGGAAGTATTTTGAAAGATAGATCACACGCCAACGATAAAGTGATGCGATTGGTGCGCCCTACTTCAACTTCCTATCAAGTTTTTAATCCATTTTCTTGTTTTCATGCGATAGAGCGACCCACCCCACTTGAGGACTTCTTCCGTTAGGAAAAGCAGATATACCCACTCAGGTGGAAACTTAAAATAGATAGCCGCGATGGCTGCCAATGGGATACCGATCACCCACTGAGCAATCAAATCTTGATAGAGGCAGAACTTCACATCACCACCCGCTCTCAACACCCCAACGATCACAGTTAATGGCACCGAGCGAATGACAATACCCACACTGAGGATCAGAATGAATTTCTCTGAGAGGGCTCTGGTTTCTTCCGTCAATGCGCTGAAGGCATTGAGTATTGGCGTTTGAACGAAATAGAGAAAAACGGCCACAACGATACTGGTTAAGAAACACAGAATTGTTAAGCCAAGTGCTTGATAGTAAACCGCTTCATTATTTTTCGCACCAAGCTGGTTACCCACCAGAACCGCTGCCGCATTCGATAAACCAATTAATAAGCTCAATGAGATAGATTCAACCGGCGTCATGACCGATAGCGCAGCCAGCCCCTGAACGCCCGATTGCCCCATGATCGCGTGATAAGCAAACAAGCCACCCGCCCATGCTAAGAAGTTAAACGTGGTCGGCAGAGACAGCTTCAAGAAGCGAATCACCTTATCAATCGAAGCTGCTGCTTTAATATCGCAAAACTTAAAAGCCAATAAATGCTTAGAGCAATAAAGATAACCAAACAAAGTCGCGACTTCAATCGCGCCACTCAGTACCGTCGCAATCGCCGCACCTTTGATTCCAAGCGCAGGAAAGCCTAGGTTACCGAAGATCAGCACCCAGTTTAAGAACACGTTAGACAGGATGCCGATACCGCTAAAGAAGGTACTTAGCCCGGGTTTATGCATCGCTCTCAAACCTACAGCCATACTGCTGACACACGATACTGCTAGCATGCTAAATGAGGTAATGACAATGTATTCAACGCCTAGGTTAATGACCTCTTGAGAGTCAGTCGTCACGCCCATGATTTGTGCAGGAAATGAAACGAAAAACGCAATGGTCAGTAACGCAAACAGTGTCGAAACTAGCCACGTCAGCGCAGTACTTTCTCTCACACCTTGTCTGTTACCCGCGCCCCAATATTGAGCAGTAAGAAGAGCACCGCCCGTGGTAACACCCACCAGCATAATGGTCGTCACGAACATCGCTCGGCTCGCAACACCCACAGCCGCAATGTCTGCTTCGCCAAGTTGGCCCAACATCAACACATCTACTAAGCCCCGGCTTGAAAACATAATGCTCTGCAAGGTGATAGGCAGTGCAATCGCAATAAGCCTGCGAACAAAATCACCTCGTGTGTGATGAATAATTGAAGAGAGCAACATAGAGAGAGACCTAAACGGAACGTATTGATGAATAAAGATAAATATCGCGCTATTATATCAATGTTCGGTTTTTAACCACAGATATAAATGGAGTAACAATGAAGAAAGTACTGGTTTTAGGCGCTTCTGGATATGTTGGTTCGCAACTCCTCCCTCTCCTGCTTGAGCAAGGCTATCAAGTCACGGCAGCAGCAAGGCATATCGACTATTTAAAGGCACGAACCGAGCCTCACGAAAACTTATCGCTTGAGTATCTTGATCTGGCCGATCAAGCTGCGACACAAGCCTTAGTCCCCGACTTTGATCTTATCTTCTTTCTCGTCCATGGCATGGCAGAAGGCCACGACTTTATCGATTATGAGCTGAACTTAGCCCGTAACTTTGCTTCTGCTCTTGGCCCAAAGAATCAACACGTCATCTACCTGAGTTCTTTACAGCCTCAGACTGGCGATTCAGAACACCTTCAAGCGAGAAAGAAAACCGGCGAACTGCTTCGTAAAGGACCAGTACCAGTTACCGAACTTCAAGCTGGCGTGATCATTGGACCAGGATCTGCGGCATTCGAGATCATGCGGGATTTCGTATACAACTTGCCTATCATGATTGCGCCAAAGTGGGTCGACTCTAAAGCGAACCCGATTGCCTTGCAGAACCTGAACCATTATTTACTAAAACTCGCACAAGACACGCCAAACGAAAGCCAAATCTTTGAGGTTGGCGGGCCGGATATTGTCTCCTACCGAAACCAGTTCGCTCATATTGCCAAAACTGCCGATCGTCCACTCAGGCTATGGGCGACATCGCTACTGACACCAAAGATTGCTTCATATTGGTTAGGCGTGGTGACTTCTGTACCGTCCAACATAGGCAGAGCGCTGCTTGCAGGCTTAAAGCACGACTTCATCGCCAGTTCGACCACCATTAGAGAAAAGTACCCTCAGAAGCTTGTCTCGTTCGAGAGCATGGTTGAACAAGCCATTCACGCTGAAGGAAACTTTGTCAAAAGTAACGTGTGGGGCTTTGATAAAACCGCCTTCAAACGCTGGCAAGCGGGATACGGTTATTACCCGAAGAAAACAGGCGCAAGTATCACTTCAACCGCGTCATTAGAGTCGCTCTGGCACGTGGCTCAGCAAATCGGAAGCCCTAAGCAAGGTTACTTCTTCGCCAACGCTTTATGGCGCACCCGCGAATGGTTGGATGTTCTTTTCGGTGGCGGCGTACCGGTTCGACAAATGCCAGAAGGACCCAATCTAAAAGTCGGTGATAAGATCGACTCTTGGAAGGTTATTCGTTGTGAAGAAAACCAGTTTTTATCTCTACTATTTGGAATGAAAGGCCCGGGCTTAGGACGACTGGAGATTACCGTTTCTGACCACGGTGATTCTCGCGAGCTAAACATCTCGGCTTGGTGGCATCCAAAGGGCTTTCTAGGATTACTGTATTGGTTTGCGATGATGCCAGCCCACCTGTTTATTTTTAAAGGCATGGTAAAGGCAATTGAGAAGCAGGCTAAAGAACAGGATTAAAAGCAGATACGGGATTCGAGTGTCGAAATGAGAAAAGATTAAAAGCGGATATGGGATTAGAGTAACGAGATGCGAAAAGATTAAAAGCAGATGCGGGATTCGAGTGTCGAGATGAGAAAAGATTAAAAGCGGATGCGGGATGCGAAAAGACTAAAAGTAAATTAGCGACACGCGCTATGAGAGGCAAAAAAAGAGCGGATAATTCCGCTCTTCGTATCTCTCATCTCGAATCCGCTATTAGCCGATAACGCTAATCGGGATCTCAGCCAGTTGGTTACCTTGGTTAGCAGGGTAAACGATGTATTCACCGTGATACTTCACCGCAGACTTATAGTCCGTTACTTTGTGAAGCATGAAACCCGCTTCCATCGCCGCTTGGATGAACTCAGCGTGGTTACCACGAACAAACCAGTTCATTGGCTTAACCATCAACTCACCGTCGAAAGAGTCGTCACACTGTTTGCCACACAAAGCAAAAGAGTGCTCGCCATCGGTGAAGAATTGAATCTTACCGCCAGTCGTTAGCTCGTCTTCACTCGATACGCTCCAACCCATCTCGTACATTTTGTCCATGAACGCTTCAACATCACTGTCTTTTAGCGCTTTAGGCTCTTCGCCTTCAGGGAAAAAACGTCCGTAAAACGCAGAAATGCGTTTAAAGGTAAAAGTTAAATCAGAGTTATTGCCTTTTGAGCGACCCTGTTTCTGCCAACGAACTAAGTCAGGCACAATCACGCGATCATAAGCTTGAGATTTAATCGCTTTTGTTACCCAACGAACAAGATAAAGGTTGTTCGCGATAGGTGCGTCGATTGCTTTGCCAGACTTATGCAGAGCATATAGCTCGCCCAACGCATCGTTCACTAACTTCTGAATTTCAATATAGTATTTTGACATTATGCCTTCTTTCCTAATGTCCAATATAGTAATGCTGACAGTATTGCACATGCTGCCATCATCATAGCCATTGGCCCTGCAGTGTCACTTGGTAGCATGGCAACAATTGCCCCCACCACAGAACCAGTACCAAATCTTAACGTGCCCGCAAGCGAAGAAGCTGTGCCGGCCATATTCGGGTATCCGCTTAATAGCAGCGCCATTGAGTTACTACCAATGGTAGACAGTGTGCCGATAAACAGCATCACGAATGGCACAATACCCCACAAACCGATATCTAACATCCAACCAACTAACAGACCTAAGCCCGCAAACAGTTGAATGGTTAAGCCGACTCTAAGCATAGCGTGAGAGCCCACTTTCTTAACGATTCGACCGTTGATACTCGTCATCAAGATCATAGCAACAATATTCAAGCCGAACAGGTAGCCAAACAGATCAGGGCGAACGCCATAGATATCGATGTAAACGAATGAACCTGCCGTTAAGAACGCAAACATCCCTGAGAATGAGAATGCGCCAGAGAAAATCAGGCCCATCGCCGTTGGGTTCTTACACAGACGGGCGTAGTTACGAATCGTTGTTTTAAAGCGCAGTGGTTGTCGGTTTTCTGCAGGAAGCGTTTCTGGGATCTTCATCGATACCGCCAGAATCACGATCACCGCAAAAATAGCCAGAACCCAGAAAATTGAACGCCAGCCGAACCACAATGCTAAGTAACCGCCTATCATCGGAGCAACCAATGGCGCAACTGTCATCACCAAAGTAACGAAAGACATGGTTCTTGCGAAATCTTCACGATCGAACATGTCTCTTACTACCGCTTGGATGATAACGGCCGCCGCAGCACCAGCAAAACCTTGAGCGGTACGGATGTAAGTCAGCGCTTCAATACCGTGTGTTGTCGCACTCACCATAGAAGCGATAGCAAACAAGAACACACCAATAAGCAATACAGGCTTGCGACCATAGCTATCCGCCAACGGGCCATGCAGCAACTGCCCCAACGCGAAACCTGCGGTATAAGCTGTTAGCGTGATTTGTACTTCACCCGCCGTCACACCAAGATCTTTAGCAATGGTCGGCATCGCTGGCAGATACATATCAATGGCTAGCGGAGTAAGTGCACCAATCGCGCCAAGAATCAAAAACAGCATTAAGCCTAATTGAGGGGTTTCTGGTTGGGAGCTTGGGCTCTGTGAGGTCGATGTTTGCATGGTTCTCCGAATGTTCAACTGATAGAGCTAGGGACTAGCGTGAGTACGCGAGTCAAAGATTGGCTGAGACTTTCCTAGTACCAGTCAACATCATCAGCCGACGCTATCCATGGTCGGCTTTACAACGAAAGGGCTATTTCCAGCAAAAGTTGTTTCTTGCTAAGAACAATTTCTTGTTAAGAGCAACTTCTAGCTAAGGACTACTTCCAGATTGAATCGACTTCTTCTTGCGTTAGGTAACGGTATTCACCTAACTCTAAAGATTCGTCCATCTCAATTTCGCCAATACGTTCACGGTGTAGTGCTTCTACCTTGTTACCAAGTGCCGCAAACATACGTTTAACTTGGTGGTATTTGCCTTCGTGAATCGTTAGCAGCACTTCACGCTCTGCACGAACTTCTAGGTGTGCAGGAAGTGTTAGGCCATCTTCGCTCTTAAGCTGGATGCCCTCTTTAAATTTTTCAACGTAATCGTCTTCAACAGGTTCAACCAACCACACACGGTACGTCTTCTCGCACTTGTGCTTTGGCGAAGTGATACGGTGAGACCACTTACCATCGTCGGTAATCAACACAAGACCTGTTGTATCAATATCTAGACGGCCAGCAAAGTGCAGCTTGTCCATTTTGATTTCATCAAGTAATTCAAACGCGATACGATTTGCGCCATCTTCATGCGAACAAACAAAGCCTTCTGGCTTATAAAGCATGATGTAACGTGGGCCGTGAACATTCAGTTCATTGCCTTGCCATTCCACAACGCACTCTTCAGTTACCTTGAGTGAACCGCTTTTTTGAATGACATCATTTACTGTCACTGCCTTGGATTTTAATAAGTGTGTTGCTTCTCTTCGAGTGACGCCTAATGCATCGCACAGAAATTTATCTAAACGCATGAATACCTCAACTAATCTAAGTCGGGTATTATAGTCACCTTTGCTCAATTAGTTGAGCTATTTCACACTATTTGTTTTCCTTCTTACAAGACGCGATATGTATACACTCCGCCCGTACCAAGCTGATTCTGTAAAATCAGTGATTCATTACTTCAGAAAACACCAAACGCCGGCTGTTCTCGTGCTTCCGACGGGGGCAGGAAAAAGCCTTGTGATTGCAGACCTGGCAAGGCTTGCGAAAGGTCGAGTGTTGGTACTTGCTCACGTAAAAGAGTTGGTTGAACAGAACCATGAAAAGTATGAAGGTTACGGGCTGAAAGGCTCGATTTTCTCTGCGGGTTTAGGACGCAAAGAGACCGACCAACAAGTCGTGTTTGCTTCGGTGCAATCTGTGGTGCGAAATCTCGATTCATTCTCTAACCAATTTTCGCTGTTGGTTATCGACGAATGCCACCGTGTTCCCGATGAAAAGACCAGTAGTTATCAGAAAGTCATCACTCACTTACGCGAGAATAATTCGGGCATCAAGGTGCTTGGATTAACAGCGACCCCATATCGTCTTGGGATGGGTTGGATTTATCAATACCACACTCGCGGTCAAGTGCGTTCAGATGAGCCACGCTTCTTCCGCGACTGTATCTTTGAGCTGCCGATTCGTTACCTGCTCGACGAAGGCTTTCTCACACCAGCACGCATGATTGATGCGCCTGTACTGAGCTATGACTTCTCCCAGTTAAAGCCAGCGAGTACTGGTCGCTACAAAGAAGCTGAACTCGACATGGTGATCGAGCAATCGAAACGAGCGACTCCGCAGATTGTCGACCAGATTGTTCATCTAGCCCAAGACAAGCTAGGCATCATGGTATTCGCTGCCACTGTTCGACACGCGCAAGAGATCCTCGGCTTATTGCCAGCAGGTGAAGCTTCAATTGTGATTGGCGATACACCAACTCTCGAACGTGACCAAATTATCAGCGACTTCAAAGAACGTAAAATCAAGTTCTTGGTTAACGTATCGGTATTAACCACAGGTTTTGATGCGCCACACGTCGATTTAATCGCGATTTTACGCCCGACAGAATCCATCAGTTTGTATCAACAAATCGTTGGCCGTGGCTTACGCCTATCTCCGGGTAAAAAAGAGTGTTTGGTGCTCGACTATGCGGGCAACAGTTACGACCTTTACCAACCTGAGGTCGGCGACCCTAAACCCGATTCAGACAGTGAAATCATCACCATCCCCTGCCCGGCGTGCGGCTTCAACAATAACTTTTGGGGCAAACTAGACAGCAATGGCTTCTTACTTGAGCACTTTGGTCGTAAATGCCAAGGTTACTTTACCGATGAAGACACCGGCGAACGCGAACACTGCAACTATCGTTTCCGAGCGAAATATTGCGGTGAATGTGGTGCTGATAATGACATTGCTGCGCGCATTTGTCATGAGTGCGATGCAACCTTAGTCGACCCAGACAAAAAGCTGAAAGAAGCGCTGAATCTAAAAGATGCCTTGGTATTTGAATGTTTAGAAATGGACCTCAACGTGCTTAAGGACGACAAAGGTAAATCACAACTTAAGGTCACCTATCGCGGGGAAAACCAAGCGCAAGTGCATGAGTTTTGGTCATTAACCACCAAAAAGCAGAAGCAAAACTTCAAAGACCAGTTTGTTCGCCCTCACCTTGCAGACAGACATCGCCCTTTTGAAGAAGCCTCGCCAACGAAAGTGGTTGCTCACCAACATAGATTCCGCCCACCTCAATTCGTGATTGCACGTAAGGTCGGACGCTTTTGGAAAATGAGAGACAAGATATTCGAAGACGAACTACAGCAGCGTTAAGGTTAACAATAAAGGTAAGTCTTACGTTCTTAACACTCGGCAATTAATCTTATGTATTAAAGCCTGCGCCAGTTAAGCGTTAAGTTTTTCGGTATCAAATTCTCATTATTAATCAGGTTCACTTTCTGTTCAGAATTACTTTTTTATACTGAACGCTATCAACCTTCTCTAGGATTCGCTATGTTTAGTAAAGCTATGATTTCTTTGTTTTCTATAAGCTTAGGCTTATTTGTTTCTGCTGGCGCATGGGCTGACTCACATCATAATGGTCATGAATTGGTGCAGGACGTTCACAAAGCAGGAACCAGCATCGAATTTGAAGAAGACCAAGACGAAGTCTATGAAGCCGTACGAGAAGGCTACATTCGCCCTTTCTCAGAAATGTATGCAGCGGTTGAAAACGATCTTCATGGCAGAATCATTAAAGTAGAACTAGAAGAAGATGACGACATTTGGGTCTATGAACTAAAAATCAATTACCAAAACAACATCATCAAAGTCGAATACAACGCTGAGACGTTAGAAATGCTTATGATCAAAGGCCGCAACTTTAAAGACGCAATTAAACACAGCGACTAGTTACGTACGACGAAGAGCTAAGCACAACGAATAGTCATTACAAGAATTAAGAAGAACAATTATGAAAATTTTAGTCGTTGAAGATGAGCCTCGTTTGGGCCAACAAATTATTGAAACGCTTGAGGGAGCCGACTGGGTTCCAGAGCTTTCTCAAGATGGGATCGACGCACTCTACCGTGCAACGTCAGAAGAATGGGACGCGATTGTCCTCGATTTAGGTTTACCTAAGCTTGACGGCCTAACGGTATTAAAAGGCATTCGAGACGAAAACATCAACACGCCAGTGATTATCTTAAGTGCTCGTGACACGCTAACTCAACGTGTTGAGGGCTTGAACGCAGGTGCTGATGACTATCTAACTAAGCCATTTGAGATGGTCGAGCTGATTGCCCGTATCCGAGCTCAACTGCGCCGAGCATCGGGCAGTGCTGCTCCGATACTTCAAATCGGCGATCTAAGCCTAGACACACGCAGTTCCAAAGTGTTGTGGCAAGGCCAAGCGGTTAGCCTTACCGCGCTAGAATATAAAGTCGTCGCGTACTTCATGCATAACCAAAACAAGGTTATCTCGCGCACAGAGCTGGTTGAACACATCTATAAACAAGACTTCGACCGCGACTCAAACACGGTTGAGGTGTTCATTGGACGTATTCGCAAAAAAATCGCACCAAAGATCATCAAAACCGTTCGCGGCCTTGGCTACCAACTGAATGCCGAATAGCTCAGTCGTCAATCACGCCAAGAGTAACCATCAATTAAGCGGACAGCCTGTTCTGATCATCGCAATACGATGAGTCACGATGAGCAAAGGCAGGCTGGAAATGCATGAATCTAAAGAAACGAACACTTAAAAACATCAGTCTAAAAAGCCGCTTGCTCCTTGCTGCGGCTTTTTGGCTAGGTGCGATGATATTAGCGGCAGGTGTCGGGATCCCGAAGCTGGTTAACGACTACCTCGTCGACGACATGAAGCAGCAGCTTGGTTTAACCATGGATGAGTTAACCGCCAATATCGAAACCAATGACAGTGGTAACCTGATCATGGCAGAGCGTCTGTCTGATCCTAGGTTCAACCAGCCCTACAGTGGTATTTATTGGCGCGCCGCAACCCAAGACCAGATCATCCGATCTCGCTCGCTATGGGATAAAGACCTCACCATCAAGCGTTCGCCAATTCACACATCAGTCAAAGGGCCTGAGAAAGAAAAGCTGATTTACATCGAGCAAGATATCTACCTGCCTGAACTGAGCGACCCTGTCACGATCACCATTGGTATTGATGAAGATCCGCTAGAATCGACACTGACCGAACTGACTGGCCAAGTCTGGTTGATCCTAATGCTGCTGTTTGTTGGCGTGTTGATGTTGATCGGTATTCAAGTCAGTTGGTCGCTATTACCGCTCAGCAAGATGCAACGCGAACTGGTGATGCTAAGAAACGGCGAGCAACAAGGGTTAAGCGATAACTACCCAAAAGAAGTTTCTCCATTAGTCTCTGATCTCAATGCCCTGCTCTTCCACTATCAAGAGCTATTAGAGCGAGCTCGTAACCACGCGGGCAACTTATCTCATGCGTTGAAAACACCGCTTTCAGTTCTAAAAAATGAGATAGAGCGACTTCCAGAGGATGACAAGGCACTGCTGCAACAACCCATTCATCAGATTCAAAGCCAAATAGACTATCACCTTGGCCGTGCGCGCATGGCAGGTGCAATGAACATTCTTTCGGTGAAGTCTTCACCTTGTGAGCGTGTCGAAGCTATCTCAATGGCGTTTGATAAAGTCTACGCTGCCAACGAAGTCACCATGATTAACGAGCTAGACTCTGAGATTGAAGTTGCGGTAGAAAAAACCGATCTTGATGAAATGGTCGGTAACCTACTCGAGAACAGTTACAAGTGGGCGGGCAGCATTATTCGTGTCCATGCAAATGAACTCGACGATGGCAACATAGAGTTGGTGATCGAAGATGATGGCCAAGGCATTCCTGAAGAGAAGCTTGAGCAAGTGACCAAACGTGGCGTTCGACTTGATGAAACCACGCCAGGAACAGGCTTAGGGCTTAATATCGTAAATGAAATGGCACACAGTTACCGAGGCAGCCTAACGCTCAGTAAGAGCTCAATGGGCGGCTTAAAAGCTTCTCTGGTGCTTAAAATAAGTAAAGGCTGAACAAGCTAAGTAAAAGTGAAACCAATAAGCCCTAGCGTAATGTTAGGGCTTAGTTTTATCTCGGTTCAGCGAAACACTCTCACTTCAACATAATTAGCCCATCGAATGTAGCCCAATCATATTGCCTTCTGTATCGCTAACTACACTAATAAAACCATGCTCACCAATGTCCATTTTTGGCACTTGTAAGGTGCCGCCATTGGCCGCAGCCAAACTTGCTTCTGTCGCACAGTCTTCACAAGAGAAATAAACCATGGTGCTGTTGCCTCCCGCTTTTACATCGGACATCTTACATAAAGCACCGGTGGCACCATAACTCTCCATCTCGCAAGGGAATACCCACATCTCAACATCGATTCCCGTTTCATTGTTCAACTTTTCCAGCGTCACTTTAAATACTGACTCGTAGAAAGCTTTTGCTCTCGACATATCATCAACATAAATTTCAAACCAACCAATCGGATTCATTTGCATAACGTTGTCCTTAGCTTTCGCCGCTTACTCGCCCTTAATGAGCATAGTCAAAGTAGAACAAGTTATAGCCGAGGCATTGCGTAAGAGAAGGCGATGTTTGAATAAACATGGCAAGCAGACAGTGCAAAGCCTTGTTTGATTGAGGGTTCAAACAAGGCTTTAGTTTGTTGATGTCTTAGAAAAACCAGAGCACTACGGAAAGAGACTTCGTTGATTCGACCTTATATATCACTCTGGATATCGTTCACCGCGACATCTAAAGTTTGTGAACTATTACTAAGGGTCATTGCTCCAATCATTAATACCCGACCATCAGTGTAATAGTCATGATCGTCATTGATCACTTCCACCGTTGCCAATGGGTACTTGTCTAACTCGATGTCTGGTAGTGACGTTCGTATCTGATTAGCGAGCCGATCTCTCTCTTCATCAACATTAGGGTCAATGTTATGAAGTACGGTCACAATGCCTGAGTAAGGCGTGACTTTAAGGCCATCATCATAGCTAATTGCACCTAACCACTGAGGCTGGTTAGTTTTAATATCAACACCTGCACGCCACCAGCGAATATGGCTGCGCTTCATCAAATTACCCGGCAATTGAAACGCCATATCTTGCGGCTTGTCTCGCCAATACAAATCAGATACAGGTGGCGTTTTATCTCTAAGCAATGCGAGATAGCTAGCCCATTCAATCTCATTTCGAGAGAAGGTTTGGTTCTCTATCCAGCCTAATTGCTTCATTAAATCTCTTGGGGTTGCCCCAACATAAATCACGTTGATCGCTTGCGCCGAGTAGAACGAAGATTTGCCGGGGAACGCTTTATAAGTAACCGAGTTCCAGTCTACTTTGTTTATTTGAGCCGTCTCTTGTTGATTCTGAAAGTCATCCGCTTTCCAAAAAAAGTGGGCGTAGTTCGCAAACAATATCCACGCTAACAACAGCGCACTCGACTTAAGAACCAAGCGTCGCCACTTCATTCGATAGCCAATAATAGTGAAAACCAATACCGCGAACACACCGACGATCAAACTATTATGCTCAGAGATAAATATCTTAAGGCTATTAAGCCACGGAAAGTTTTCAACGCCGTGCGCCAATAACATACCCCAAGCAATAAACTGCCCTCCACCAAGGGCCAAGCCGATAAACGCCAACACACTGAAATTGCGCCACGGTACACGATGCGAACCCGCTATAAATGGCACTACCCAAGCGATAGGCCCTAATAAGCGAGCAAAAAGAATAATGTATGTGCCTTTGCGAGCAATCAGATAGCGGCATCGCGCGATTAACCTTTTGGTTTTGGGACGAAACTTAATGAGCCTTCGTTGCGCCTTAGCACCGTATCTATAACCAATGAAATAACTGAGTTGATCACCAAGCAAACCACCTAGCATCACCAAAACCAACGCCATCCATGCACCTGAATACAGTTGAAAGCCCGCTGCGATAAAGAACGGCTCTCCCGGTACAAATAGGTTTGGGCCAATGAGAGCATCACCCAATGCTCCCAGAAACAGCCCTAGTCCATCAAACATAACAACCTCAATGCTTACTGTTCTTTGTAGTGACCAAACTTGTAGTTCATCTCGTTGTTACGCATTTCGCCTTTAAAGAAGCGTCTTACATTGGCTTTAAGATAAGTAGAGCCTGTCTTCACAACGCCATCTTGGTCTAAACGACGTGGGTCAAAACCAAAAGTCATATTAAGGAATCTAAATCGCCATGTTTTGCTCGCACGTTTTACGTAGTCACAGTCTTCACACAGTACGATCTCTTCATCGAAACCGCCTATCTCATCATGCGCTCGTTTAGTCGAGAAAATACATGCGCCAATCGCCGTCGGGAAAAAGAACTGGGTAGTAAACAAGCCTGCGTTAAATAGCCCGTAACCAAACTTGTGTACAAGCGGCAGACCTTTCGAACTCATGTACACACCCGCCACTTCAAGCTTCTTCTCTTCTAGTTCATAAAGCGCTTTCGCAAGGAAGTTTCGAGGCAAGCTCACATCGGCATCTAGGAAAAGGATCCGGTTGTATTGCGCTAATGACGCACCTGTATTTCGGCCAAGGCTCACACCACGGTTTTCCATATGATGAACCGTTAATTTTGGCAACGCGTTTTCATAAGCTTGCGCCACTTCTCTTGTGTTGTCTTCACTGTTCGAGTCGACAACAATCACTTCAAACTCTTGGTGGGTTTGCACGCTCAACTCTTCCATTAAGCGGCTAATGCGTTTCTCTTCGTTTAGCGTAATTACGACAATGCTTACCGGTTCCATATTTTCACCTATTCATTCTGCTGTTTAATTAACACTAAGATTAACGAACTAAGCCTTAACCAAGTCTTAGGCAAACATTCATTTTCCGTTCATTAACTTGATGATTTAGCGGTGATATAAATAGATAAGAATGGCGATGTAAAAGAGGCTAAAATGAGCTAAACAAGCGTTAGCGAACGTTTTATCTCCAAACGAACCCATTATCGAAGGAAATTCACTTTGAGATGGGCTTCTGACTTGCTCATATTGGAATGTGATGTTAGTATCCGCGCTCGCTTAAGCATGAACTTTTATGTTTAAGCATTACCACACACTCAAGGTCGCATTGAGGTGTGAAGTTAATTTTTACTAATTTGAGAGTAAAACTATGAAATTTGAAGCAGTAGTACGTACTGAACTAGGTAAAGGTGCGAGCCGCCGCCTACGTCACGCTGGTAAATTCCCAGCTGTAATCTACGGTGGCGAAGCTGAAGCTGTAGCTATCGAACTTGTTCACGCTGACGTGATCAACCAAATGGATAAGCCTGAATTCTACGAAGCAATCACTCTACTGATTGACGGCGCAGAAGTTAAGGTTAAGCCACAAGACGTTCAACGTCACGCGTTCAAGCCAAAAGTTGAGCACATGGACTTCATCCGTATCTAATTCCCTACCAAGGAATAAGATTGGATTAATCCAGCCTTCTGCATAGAAAAGATAATCGATCTTACCAGTCGAGAAATCTAGAAATTCGAAACCCCGATGCTACCAACATCGGGGTTTCACCGTTTTTGAGCCCTCAAAAACGTCGTAAATCTCGCGCAATACACTGAAAATAATCAACTTTCCCCTTCCCCACTTTATCCCAATCTTGCTTGGGTGGATTAAGGGTGGACGAAAGGTGGACTTATACAGTAGTTTTTCTAACAGTAAGACTAGACCGCTTTTTCGCTAGGTTCAACACACTACTCAAACAAAAAGACAAAACCGACTAGCATCTAGAATATTACTTGTATGGCCTTGTACGCACTTCAAAACGAATATCGTCATCAATAATGGGACGACTCCTTTGGCATAACTAAAAATCGCTGAGAGCCGCCTAATTACATTCCTGTGTATTAGACAAGACGTTACCACCGCGTAATACACTCTAGGCTAATCAAACAACACTGAAAGGCGATCAAGAAAACACTTCTGGCCTTTCGTTCATTCTTAACACCATCTTCCAATCCAATCCTTCAACTCTCATTTAATGACATAACACGCCAGAACTAGCCATTAGCAAGTAAACCTACTCATCCAGTATTAAGAACTTTAAAGACCTATAGGCACTCTATGATCCGCACACTCGGTTTCTCTGGCCAAAAATCATGGATTCGGAATCCGAATAATTGCTAGAACGTCTAAGCAAACCAAAAATATTCAAGTATTTGGGTCCAAGAATTTGTGATGGTGGGGCTCTGGTCGCATCACAAGCATAAACTCCCGCAACCCCCACCTTCGTGCACTCTAGGTGACACTTTCAGTTCACCTAGAGCGCACGGATTTAAAGGGCTAGCTAGAGATTTTATTGACAAAGTAATGTTGACACTTTTTTGGAAGAAATCTCAATCCAGATTCTAGTGCTAATTCTTAAAAATCAACGGCGTTTTGAAGGAGAAAAAACGAGTAACTCTCAGGTTTTTCAATACAACTCGTATAATAAAACTCGTATAGATGAGGTTACCGAGGCAGAATTGTAGCGGATATCAGAATTCACGAATAAAAAGGAGTAATATTGAGATGGTTGCAGCTATGAAAAAGAAGCGGCCTGATTAGCCAACTTTCCTTATGCTCTTCTTTCTAGAATACTCGTAATGTCTTTTTTGAGCTCCCCTGAAAGGGGCTTTGTTGCGTAATTAAATTTAGAGATAGAGCCAACCCGTTTCGCTTGTTTCTTAGTCAATACGACAAGTTTCAGGCATACCTAACCCAGTAAGCTTGTTCAACGCTTTTATCATCGCGTAAGTTTCACCCACCTGGGCATTGTAATTTCTTAAGCTCAGTTTCCCTCCTAGCAACTGTTTAACTCGATACATCGCTGTTTCTGAGAGTGAACGTTTGTGGTATCCATACCGCTCTTTCCAATACTTATTTGAGTCGTATAATTTCTGGCAACCCACGGCGAAATTTCGAGGGTGACCACGCTCCCAGAAGGCAGCCCCTTCTCTTGGGGGAATAAGCGCAATAGCTCCCTTAATCTTAATAGCAGCGTGACACGCTCTCGTGTCGTAAGCGCCATCACCAGACACCTCAAGGATACTTCGGCGTGTTTGTTTCAGTAAGTTCGGGAGTACTTCTCCATCTGTAACCGTCGATAAACTTAGCTCGGCGGCAATGATCTCATGAGTGTTGGTATCGACTGCAATATGCAGCTTTCGCCAGACTCTACGCTTGCCATCCGTCCCATGTTTTTTGACTTTCCATTCACCTTCGCCATAAACCTTAAGGCCAGTAGCATCAATGGCTAGGTGCTGTATCGCTCCTCTCGTTTTAGTCTTAAATGAAACCTCAACTTGCTTGGCTCTACGACTGATGCAGGTGTAATGCGGACAACTTAACGGTACATGGGCTAACCTAAATATCGAGTCGATAAATCCTTGCAGCGCTCTCAATGGCATAGAAAAAACTCGTTTGACCATGAGTGCTGTCGTGATAGCTAAATCACTGAACCGACGCGGCCTACCGCGCTTATTCTGTTTGCTTTGCGCCCATCCGCTTATTGCTTCTTCATCAATCCAAAAAGTCAGAGAACCACGGTTAATGAGTGATCGGTTGTATTGCTTCCAGTTGGTTGTTTTATAACGAGGCTTAGGCATAGGACTACGAGATAGAGTGGAGGTAGCTGATCAGATCGTAGGTTCTTGATTTAGTTCCATTGAATTACGCAACAAAGCCCCTGAAAGGCGTTCGAATTGTTCTGGTGCAACCAAACCTTCCTCACACATTTGCATGAGCTGGATAAATGCACGGCTTCGAGAGTGGCCATCAAAGATAGACTTCATTTGCTTTTGAGATTCTTTAGAGTGCTGGCACATAAAGTTAAACCTTTCCCCTACAGGTTCTGCCTCATCAGTAATCGTTTTGATGGCTTCATCTAGTTGACGAGTACAAAACCGTTGCGCAGCTTCACTCTTTATTTCGCAAAAGATTTTCCAATCAGACTCTTTGATATTCATATCGACCTCCATAAAGTGTTACTTTTTAGGGTAGGACATTACGGCATATATAGGGCGTGGAGAGCCTCTCTTTAATGCTATGTTATAACGAGTTTTTCATGTGTAGATCATAGTTTTGATTGTATGACTTTACGGCTTCATGATGCTTAGTAAGTGCATCGGGATAACCGGCACGCCTTTTTTGACGGCTTCTATACGTCTTGAATAAGAGTTAGCGTCTCGAAACTCTTTACAAAGTGTCCGGAAAAATGAGTAATTTTTATCAATGTCATGAGTACTAATTAAAACGTTACCCTCTCGAGAGTAATCTGACGATATATCCTGTAAATCAGTACTATATTTTTTGAACCTCAGAATACGTTATTTAACTTCGTTAATATGCGAGTTTTTATAGTGACCTAGCATTCTTTCTAGGTTCACCGATTCGACTACAAGATAAATTGCCGCAAAAAACTGCAATAAGCTCTGAAACTTGCTGACTTCCATATTTCCTCTAAACTACATTCGTTATAACGCTCTGTTGAGGAATGAACAACGCAATACTTATGCCGCTGCATAACAACATTGCGCATCGCTCTAAATACTTTGTTATGTTTGTTCTCAATTAAATGAACAGCTCTTTATATCTGGATTTGAAATTTCTACCAACATCGCAGAAATCAGTTGAGTAAATAGATTTCTATTTTCTACAAGCCACCACTGAGACACTCCACCTAGTTCATTAGCAGATTCTTTCGCATCACAATAGAAATATAACGAGACAAGTTGCAACGTCGATGCTAATTCAGAGTTCAAATCAACTCTTTTTAGAGTTATCTCTGTTACTTCCTTTGCACCATCTGGAGCAATGCAATCATCGTGCGCAGACTTTTTACACAATAAGAACTCACGAGCAAGCTGAGCTTGGAGATCAGCATAAGACTGGTACACCGCATATTTTTTGGGGCTTTGTTGCGTAATTCAATGGAACTAAATCAAGAACCTACGATCTGATCAGCTACCTCCACTCTATCTCGTAGTCCTATGCCTAAGCCTCGTTATAAAACAACCAACTGGAAGCAATACAACCGATCACTCATTAACCGTGGTTCTCTGACTTTTTGGATTGATGAAGAAGCAATAAGCGGATGGGCGCAAAGCAAACAGAATAAGCGCGGTAGGCCGCGTCGGTTCAGTGATTTAGCTATCACGACAGCACTCATGGTCAAACGAGTTTTTTCTATGCCATTGAGAGCGCTGCAAGGATTTATCGACTCGATATTTAGGTTAGCCCATGTACCGTTAAGTTGTCCGCATTACACCTGCATCAGTCGTAGAGCCAAGCAAGTTGAGGTTTCATTTAAGACTAAAACGAGAGGAGCGATACAGCACCTAGCCATTGATGCTACTGGCCTTAAGGTTTATGGCGAAGGTGAATGGAAAGTCAAAAAACATGGGACGGATGGCAAGCGTAGAGTCTGGCGAAAGCTGCATATTGCAGTCGATACCAACACTCATGAGATCATTGCCGCCGAGCTAAGTTTATCGACGGTTACAGATGGAGAAGTACTCCCGAACTTACTGAAACAAACACGCCGAAGTATCCTTGAGGTGTCTGGTGATGGCGCTTACGACACGAGAGCGTGTCACGCTGCTATTAAGATTAAGGGAGCTATTGCGCTTATTCCCCCAAGAGAAGGGGCTGCCTTCTGGGAGCGTGGTCACCCTCGAAATTTCGCCGTGGGTTGCCAGAAATTATACGACTCAAATAAGTATTGGAAAGAGCGGTATGGATACCACAAACGTTCACTCTCAGAAACAGCGATGTATCGAGTTAAACAGTTGCTAGGAGGGAAACTGAGCTTAAGAAATTACAATGCCCAGGTGGGTGAAACTTACGCGATGATAAAAGCGTTGAACAAGCTTACTGGGTTAGGTATGCCTGAAACTTGTCGTATTGACTAAGAAACAAGCGAAACGGGTTGGCTCTATCTCTAAATTTAATTACGCAACAAAGCCATTTTTTGGTTAAGTTACTTAACTTCGAGACCCTTTCAACCAACTCAACTCTTTTATCTAAAATAGCCTTCAATTGAACCGTATGTTCTTGTTTCTGCCAAAGATCTTCAGCCTTGTCAGCGGAAACATATGAGCCAGCAATGGCTTTGTTGCGTAATTCAATGGAACTAAATCAAGAACCTACGATCTGATCAGCTACCTCCACTCTATCTCGTAGTCCTATGCCTAAGCCTCGTTATAAAACAACCAACTGGAAGCAATACAACCGATCACTCATTAACCGTGGTTCTCTGACTTTTTGGATTGATGAAGAAGCAATAAGCGGATGGGCGCAAAGCAAACAGAATAAGCGCGGTAGGCCGCGTCGGTTCAGTGATTTAGCTATCACGACAGCACTCATGGTCAAACGAGTTTTTTCTATGCCATTGAGAGCGCTGCAAGGATTTATCGACTCGATATTTAGGTTAGCCCATGTACCGTTAAGTTGTCCGCATTACACCTGCATCAGTCGTAGAGCCAAGCAAGTTGAGGTTTCATTTAAGACTAAAACGAGAGGAGCGATACAGCACCTAGCCATTGATGCTACTGGCCTTAAGGTTTATGGCGAAGGTGAATGGAAAGTCAAAAAACATGGGACGGATGGCAAGCGTAGAGTCTGGCGAAAGCTGCATATTGCAGTCGATACCAACACTCATGAGATCATTGCCGCCGAGCTAAGTTTATCGACGGTTACAGATGGAGAAGTACTCCCGAACTTACTGAAACAAACACGCCGAAGTATCCTTGAGGTGTCTGGTGATGGCGCTTACGACACGAGAGCGTGTCACGCTGCTATTAAGATTAAGGGAGCTATTGCGCTTATTCCCCCAAGAGAAGGGGCTGCCTTCTGGGAGCGTGGTCACCCTCGAAATTTCGCCGTGGGTTGCCAGAAATTATACGACTCAAATAAGTATTGGAAAGAGCGGTATGGATACCACAAACGTTCACTCTCAGAAACAGCGATGTATCGAGTTAAACAGTTGCTAGGAGGGAAACTGAGCTTAAGAAATTACAATGCCCAGGTGGGTGAAACTTACGCGATGATAAAAGCGTTGAACAAGCTTACTGGGTTAGGTATGCCTGAAACTTGTCGTATTGACTAAGAAACAAGCGAAACGGGTTGGCTCTATCTCTAAATTTAATTACGCAACAAAGCCGCCAGCAATAGCACCTAGAAATGCCAAGATTGCTGATAATATTGGGATCCATATATTTGAAATTAGATGATTCATCAATTTTAAACCTCAAAAACATAACGCAGCATTAGGGTGTGAGCTTTGCTTGGCTATACTTGAGCGAAGCGAAATTGCCAAGCGTTGCGAACCACTCTTAAATGCTTCATTATAACACAACACACTGTTTTTATTGACAATGTATCACGAACTAGATTAGCATGCGCCCCCTTTAATATAATGACATTATATAAATGAACAATTGCAAACCATCCTCTCACTTCCTTGGCGTGATTTTTCCTCAGGTATTAACAACCCTGACTCTAATTGCTTCTATTATAATTTGGCAAGTAGACAGTGCAGACAACGATAAGAAAGATGCATATTCTGTTTATTTTGATTACTTAAAAGCACGTAGTGATTGCTTAAACAAAGACGAATGTAAAGGTTTAGATGAACTTTCAATAGTTACGGCTGAGAGGCTACTAACTCTAGGAGGGGATGATATAGGTTGGAAAAATACTGTGATACACATTTACAACAATGACAGTAAGTACTTTACAGATGTTGAGTGCCAAACACTTTCGGGCGATCTCGTTACGTTTTTAGAGCAAAGTGAACTAGAACTAGACTGTCGTCACTAGTGAATACGACATAGCTACTTTGGCTAAAGTAGCTATGTGTTATAACGAATGATATGGACTCCCTCTACCTGACACTCTGCGTGCCATACTTACTTAGTACACGCTGAAGAACTGGAGGTTACTATGTCCACCATTCAAACTATTGGCGTTGACCTCGCCAAGAATGTGTTCAGTATTCACGGCGTTGATGCATATGGCAAGTGTGTCCTACGCAAAACTGTCAAAAGAAACAAACTCTTAGACACATTCGCGAAGTTACCGCCCTGCCTCATCGGTATGGAGGCGTGCTCTGGTGCACACCACTGGGCGAGAGAGCTACTGAAACTCGGTCATAACCCGAAAATTATGGCGTCCAAATTCGTTATTCCATATCGACAAAATGAGAAGAACGATGCCAATGACGCGGAGGCCATCTGTGAAGCGGTATCTAGACCCAAAACACGATTTGTCTCTATAAAAAGTGAAGAGCAACAAGCTGTGCTTTGCCTGCATCGTATTCGACAGGGGCTAATTAAAACAAGAACGGCGACTATTAACCAGCTCAGAGGTTTGCTTTCCGAATTTGGTATTGTGATGCCTCAGGGGCGCTACTCGGCTCAAAACACTATTGGTAGTGTCCTTGAAGATGCAGGAAATGGGCTGCCTATACTCGCTCGAGAGCTACTTCAAGATCTATCAAACAAGATTCAAAACCTTAACCTAGAAGTACTGCACTATGATCGCAGAGTCTCTGCTTTAATCCGAGAGATGGCATCAGCCAAAACCCTCATGGATATTCCAGGTGTCGGTGAACACAGTGCAAGTGCCATTGTCGCGACAGTCAATGACGCCAAACAATTTGGCTCCAGCCGCCAATTCGCTGCTTGGATAGGGTTGGTTCCAAGACAATACTCAACAGGTGGTCATGTTCATCTTGGTCGCATCAGCAAAAGAGGCGAAAAACACATTCGCACTCTACTTATTCATGGCGCAAGAGCCGTTATTGCACGATGTAAAGAGAAAACCGATCGCAACAGTATTTGGTTAAATCAACTCGTTGAACGACGAGGTTATAAACGAGCAGCTGTCGCCCTAGCAGCAAAGAACGCTCGTATAATATGGGCATTATTAACAACGGGAAAAGAGTACAAGATTAACTATGTAAACGGTTAACACTCACCGAGTCAAAGCAATAGCAAATGATGACAATATGACCAGACCGAGATGCCTAAACCTGTTTAATTGGGAAGTAATAAATACTGTTTAACGAATGAGGCTGGCATCAAGCGAATATCATCAAGGTGACGGAACGAATCCGATTAAACACCGAATGTAGAGCTGCTGTCCGATCCACTGTTGTCAGCGGGAGCTATTGTTGACAAAAGAGGGAGTCCATGTAGCCCTGTTAAGGTGTGAGTAACGCAATACCGATGCCACTGCATACTACCTTAAACACTAAAACCCACGCATAGCAAAAATGCTATGTGTTGCGAATCATTCTCAAACAGATCGTTATACGTATTTCAAAGAACTCCGGAAGGTAAGTTTATATGTTTATTTCCCGATAGTAAGTCATCAAGTAATCCATTGGGTATAGACTCTTGATCATCAAAGCGCATGATGAAGGACAGGCTGTTTAAGTCTACCTCAGGGCGAGCATACTCTTCTTCTCCAAGTACAATCTGCATCCCAAGCATATATAATGACGTGTCAGTATATCCAATACCATTTGACGCATAATATGGGCTTTGTTGCGTAATTAAATTTAGAGATAGAGCCAACCCGTTTCGCTTGTTTCTTAGTCAATACGACAAGTTTCAGGCATACCTAACCCAGTAAGCTTGTTCAACGCTTTTATCATCGCGTAAGTTTCACCCACCTGGGCATTGTAATTTCTTAAGCTCAGTTTCCCTCCTAGCAACTGTTTAACTCGATACATCGCTGTTTCTGAGAGTGAACGTTTGTGGTATCCATACCGCTCTTTCCAATACTTATTTGAGTCGTATAATTTCTGGCAACCCACGGCGAAATTTCGAGGGTGACCACGCTCCCAGAAGGCAGCCCCTTCTCTTGGGGGAATAAGCGCAATAGCTCCCTTAATCTTAATAGCAGCGTGACACGCTCTCGTGTCGTAAGCGCCATCACCAGACACCTCAAGGATACTTCGGCGTGTTTGTTTCAGTAAGTTCGGGAGTACTTCTCCATCTGTAACCGTCGATAAACTTAGCTCGGCGGCAATGATCTCATGAGTGTTGGTATCGACTGCAATATGCAGCTTTCGCCAGACTCTACGCTTGCCATCCGTCCCATGTTTTTTGACTTTCCATTCACCTTCGCCATAAACCTTAAGGCCAGTAGCATCAATGGCTAGGTGCTGTATCGCTCCTCTCGTTTTAGTCTTAAATGAAACCTCAACTTGCTTGGCTCTACGACTGATGCAGGTGTAATGCGGACAACTTAACGGTACATGGGCTAACCTAAATATCGAGTCGATAAATCCTTGCAGCGCTCTCAATGGCATAGAAAAAACTCGTTTGACCATGAGTGCTGTCGTGATAGCTAAATCACTGAACCGACGCGGCCTACCGCGCTTATTCTGTTTGCTTTGCGCCCATCCGCTTATTGCTTCTTCATCAATCCAAAAAGTCAGAGAACCACGGTTAATGAGTGATCGGTTGTATTGCTTCCAGTTGGTTGTTTTATAACGAGGCTTAGGCATAGGACTACGAGATAGAGTGGAGGTAGCTGATCAGATCGTAGGTTCTTGATTTAGTTCCATTGAATTACGCAACAAAGCCCATAATATGTTGTGATAATTATCGGGACGTCCCTATCTGCAATTTTCACAAAGCCGCTTTCTGGCTTTACTGATTCTAGAAAAAGCTCTTCTAAGTCAAACATAACTGCCCCCATTCGTAACACCTGTCCGTCAGAGGCTATAGGTGCAGGTTCACCATAGATCTTTGATGGAAAGACAACTTGTCCTTTCATAAAATGAGCACGATCTGAAATCGGTAAAACAGACATGCTGAACTTGTCTTCTCCAGAAAACACACCCTTTAATATTAATAACCTTTCCTGCTTGTACTGAGCTATTGCTAACTGATTAGCTTGATACGAGAAAAAAGAACTGATGCACGAGATAAATACAGCAAATATTGAAATCAATATAGGTAGAGATTGATTTTTAGCCAATTTAACAAATCGGCTTTCACTAGTTACTTCTGCATCTACTTGCTCCTGAGTTGGGTCACTCTTATTCATAAATCTCACTTGAAAATTGACACTTTACTGAATGCGTATAACGCCCTGTTAAGGCGTGAGCAACGCAATACAAAAGCCGCCGCAGGCCACCTTAAACACTAAACACAACGCATTGCGAATCACTCTTAAATAGTTTGTTATACGAATTTAGAAGGGAATATCATCTTCAAATTCAAGGTCTGGTACAGATATAAACTGCTGCTGAGGAGGCTTAGGGTGCATCGCTGCGTCAACTTGCTCCTCATTGTCTAATATATAGTCAACTCCATCTTGAGTTAATCTATACCCATACCACTCATTACCATTAAAATCTGAATCAAGGGCTCTTTCAATCAAACGCATTCGTTCAAGTTTAATTAGCGCAAGATTTAGTTTGTATGGTTGCAAACCATTAGATAAATTAAATGAAGTTATGAGATCATTATCAGTGGCTGTCGAAAGCAAGTTACCGAGAATCGCTAACATTGATTCTGAAATGACATGTTTTGGTGAATGTTGGGAATCCACTGGCTGATGCAAGTCATCTTTAGATTTACTATGAAAACTACCTAATTCATTTATTTGCTTCAAAAACCTAGTACAAGCTGCATTTACCGCAGACTCGAGGTCATCATCACTACGATTTGGGTCATAGTCATTGACGTTGACGCCCAATAAATCAGTAGGCATATGTAACTTTTCATCACGCGGTTTCAAAATAAAGCAACGATCTTTCCCTAACGCTCCAATAAAAAGACCTAATTCAAATATCACATTGTCTCGGACAGTTGGCTTAGGATTGTCTCTCATTACAGTTAAGTCTTCCGGACGAAATATAAACAGAGCAAAGTCGACATTCTTTGATTTTTTAGTTAGAGAAGTAAGAGTATCGCCACCAGAATTAAATATTTTGTCCCAAATTGTCACTTCAACCTTTCTATCAAGGCAGGCATTACATGCGCTTGCAATATCATAGCTTTCTGAAGATGAACCAATAAACAAACGAGGTTTTTTCATATAATCGCAACCAATTGAATTAATGCCGCCAGTATAACATATTGAACCTCAGGGTATGAAACTGAGCGAATTCGTATAACGCCGCGTTAAGTGGTGAACAACGCGACCACCAAACCTAAACCATTGTGCCGTAGACACTAAAGCTGATTCAGACCAAAAATGCCAAGCGTTGTGAGTGATCTTCACCCGATAAAATGGACACCCTATTATCTTTAACCCGTCGCTACTTCATATTCATGCGGGGTTCGATATCCAAGACTTGAGTGCAGTCTATAATGGTTATAAAAATGCTGGATATAACCGGCAAGTTTATCTCTAAGCTGCTTCTCACTTTTAAAACTATTTTTCCTAATTATGTCGGCTTTGAGCGTATGGAGAACGACTCCACCTCCGCATTATCAGTGCAATGACCAGGACGATTCATACTTGGGGCAATTCCATTTTTTGATAATAAAGCTTGAACTTCATGGGCTCGATATTCAGAGCCTCTGTCGGTATGAAACAATAAGCGCTCTTGTGGCTTTCGATTTCTAATTGCCATTCTCAACGAACTCATCGTTAGCTGTGTACTCTTCTTACTACCAAGCGACCAACCGACGATTTTACGCGAGTAAAGATCGATAACGACCGCTAGATACATCCAACGTTTACCTTGCTTTATATACGTTAGATCTCCAGACCATTGTTGATTAACTGCCGTTGGTTTTGGTGTGTCTTTTTTGATATTCTTAATCGATTGATAGAACCGATGTAGCTTGGCCATTTTCATGTAAATGCGATAATTTCGCGCTCTTAGCCCTTGCTCTCTCATGATCCGAGCCACACGCTTGCGGCTGACCAAAACTCCTTGCCGCCTCAGCTCTGCATGAACTCGTGGACTACCGTAAGTCTCTCGACTCTGGGTAAACACTTTAGTTATGCGCTTCTTCAAAGCCTGCTCTTCTTGATCGTAGCGGCTTGGCTCTCTATCAAGCCATGCGTAATAACCCGACTAAGAAACAGATAAAAAACGACACATCAATACAATGGAATAACGCGTTTTGTGATGGGCTATGAATCGGAATTTTGTCGATTTTCTTAGGCAACGAGTCGTTGCCACTTTTTTAGCAAGTCATTCTCGAGCTTAAGTTGTTCGTTCTGACGTTCAAGCTCTGCAATCCGACTAGACTCAGTTTTCTGACTCGGGATCTTAATCCTTTTCTTACGTTTATCTTCCAAAATAACCCCTTCTCTATAGTCCTTTTGCCATTTAGAAAGCATATAAGGGTGGATATCTAATGATAGCGCCACGCTTTTAACTGTAGCTCCTTCTCGAAGCGAAAGTCGGACAGCAGTTACCTTAAATTCCGTGAGATATTGTTGAGTTTTTTTACCTGATTTATAAGCTGGCATAAACACCTCCAATTGCTATTGAAGGAGTCCACTAGATCGGGTCAACTACAGAATCCGTCTTAAATGCATTGTTATGCTGTTGTTGTCAGATATTCTACAAAATCGGCCGCACCAGCCTTTGCTTCAGTTTCGATCAGTTTGTCTGATTCTGTAAGGAACCTATCTACATCTTCCAAAACACTCACAAAGCTACCCCAAGGAAGACTAGCGATAATGGAGTCTTGGCTATGTGCTATTTCATTTCGGATTCGCTCCGCATATCGTATAAAACGCTCAACGCCCTTCTTATTAAAACCAAAACGCTCTCTAAATTCTTTGGACTTTGCTAATAAGTCACGCTTATCTGCTAATTGTAAGCAATCTAAGAGAGATAAATCTTGGTTATTTTGCTTACGTAGCTCGTAAGTTTCTTGAGCTTTGGCCACTCTCTGTTCTGATATGTGTTCTTGCCAACTGTTATCTGGATATTCATAACGAATCCATGAATTCAGATGCATTTCAAAAAGCGATAACATTCCAAAAACATATATTCGTACAGGAGGCTTATTTAAGTCAGCTTTTGTGATTATGCCGACTATCTTCGCTCCATGATTAACATAAAGGAAGTCACTCGTTTGAAGGACATTTAGAAGGCTTGCTAAAGGAGTAGAATCAGATATGACTTGTTCAAGTTTAATGTCAATCCGATATTGATTTATGCTGCCATCTTTTAAATCTGATGTGTTCACATAACCAATTACCTTTTGGTTTTGATCAATCACCCCCGCAGTATCAAACTGCCGGTGCATTAGTGTCTCTTTAACATGACCAGATGGATCATCTACACGACAACAAAGCAAAGGCTCGTATATATCTCGAACTGTGACACTATCGATAAATATCTTTTTCAATGCACTAAAACGAGTGCCGTTTCTACGATAACCCGTTATTGGTGACATCCACAGTTGATAACCCATTTGATAAAACCTCTGAATTTAATAAAACAGCATAACGAATGATATGGACTCCCTCTACCTGACACTCTGCGTGCCATACTTACTTAGTACACGCTGAAGAACTGGAGGTTACTATGTCCACCATTCAAACTATTGGCGTTGACCTCGCCAAGAATGTGTTCAGTATTCACGGCGTTGATGCATATGGCAAGTGTGTCCTACGCAAAACTGTCAAAAGAAACAAACTCTTAGACACATTCGCGAAGTTACCGCCCTGCCTCATCGGTATGGAGGCGTGCTCTGGTGCACACCACTGGGCGAGAGAGCTACTGAAACTCGGTCATAACCCGAAAATTATGGCGTCCAAATTCGTTATTCCATATCGACAAAATGAGAAGAACGATGCCAATGACGCGGAGGCCATCTGTGAAGCGGTATCTAGACCCAAAACACGATTTGTCTCTATAAAAAGTGAAGAGCAACAAGCTGTGCTTTGCCTGCATCGTATTCGACAGGGGCTAATTAAAACAAGAACGGCGACTATTAACCAGCTCAGAGGTTTGCTTTCCGAATTTGGTATTGTGATGCCTCAGGGGCGCTACTCGGCTCAAAACACTATTGGTAGTGTCCTTGAAGATGCAGGAAATGGGCTGCCTATACTCGCTCGAGAGCTACTTCAAGATCTATCAAACAAGATTCAAAACCTTAACCTAGAAGTACTGCACTATGATCGCAGAGTCTCTGCTTTAATCCGAGAGATGGCATCAGCCAAAACCCTCATGGATATTCCAGGTGTCGGTGAACACAGTGCAAGTGCCATTGTCGCGACAGTCAATGACGCCAAACAATTTGGCTCCAGCCGCCAATTCGCTGCTTGGATAGGGTTGGTTCCAAGACAATACTCAACAGGTGGTCATGTTCATCTTGGTCGCATCAGCAAAAGAGGCGAAAAACACATTCGCACTCTACTTATTCATGGCGCAAGAGCCGTTATTGCACGATGTAAAGAGAAAACCGATCGCAACAGTATTTGGTTAAATCAACTCGTTGAACGACGAGGTTATAAACGAGCAGCTGTCGCCCTAGCAGCAAAGAACGCTCGTATAATATGGGCATTATTAACAACGGGAAAAGAGTACAAGATTAACTATGTAAACGGTTAACACTCACCGAGTCAAAGCAATAGCAAATGATGACAATATGACCAGACCGAGATGCCTAAACCTGTTTAATTGGGAAGTAATAAATACTGTTTAACGAATGAGGCTGGCATCAAGCGAATATCATCAAGGTGACGGAACGAATCCGATTAAACACCGAATGTAGAGCTGCTGTCCGATCCACTGTTGTCAGCGGGAGCTATTGTTGACAAAAGAGGGAGTCCATGTAGCCCAATTAAGGTGTGAGCCACGCTACCACTGCACTCATTTTGGACGCCGTAAACGGCTTTGTTGCGTAATTAAATTTAGAGATAGAGCCAACCCGTTTCGCTTGTTTCTTAGTCAATACGACAAGTTTCAGGCATACCTAACCCAGTAAGCTTGTTCAACGCTTTTATCATCGCGTAAGTTTCACCCACCTGGGCATTGTAATTTCTTAAGCTCAGTTTCCCTCCTAGCAACTGTTTAACTCGATACATCGCTGTTTCTGAGAGTGAACGTTTGTGGTATCCATACCGCTCTTTCCAATACTTATTTGAGTCGTATAATTTCTGGCAACCCACGGCGAGATTTCGAGGGTGACCACGCTCCCAGAAGGCAGCCCCTTCTCTTGGGGGAATAAGCGCAATAGCTCCCTTAATCTTAATAGCAGCGTGACACGCTCTCGTGTCGTAAGCGCCATCACCAGACACCTCAAGGATACTTCGGCGTGTTTGTTTCAGTAAGTTCGGGAGTACTTCTCCATCTGTAACCGTCGATAAACTTAGCTCGGCGGCAATGATCTCATGAGTGTTGGTATCGACTGCAATATGCAGCTTTCGCCAGACTCTACGCTTGCCATCCGTCCCATGTTTTTTGACTTTCCATTCACCTTCGCCATAAACCTTAAGGCCAGTAGCATCAATGGCTAGGTGCTGTATCGCTCCTCTCGTTTTAGTCTTAAATGAAACCTCAACTTGCTTGGCTCTACGACTGATGCAGGTGTAATGCGGACAACTTAACGGTACATGGGCTAACCTAAATATCGAGTCGATAAATCCTTGCAGCGCTCTCAATGGCATAGAAAAAACTCGTTTGACCATGAGTGCTGTCGTGATAGCTAAATCACTGAACCGACGCGGCCTACCGCGCTTATTCTGTTTGCTTTGCGCCCATCCGCTTATTGCTTCTTCATCAATCCAAAAAGTCAGAGAACCACGGTTAATGAGTGATCGGTTGTATTGCTTCCAGTTGGTTGTTTTATAACGAGGCTTAGGCATAGGACTACGAGATAGAGTGGAGGTAGCTGATCAGATCGTAGGTTCTTGATTTAGTTCCATTGAATTACGCAACAAAGCCACTATGGTATGAAAAGTCGTCTCTATAAACACGACCTCTAACTTTTAGAAGTGATAGATCTTGCTCAAAAGTTTCAACAAGATAACGAATATTTTTATTGTGACCAACAAAGAACCCTACCCAAGTGCCTTCCATATAGCTAGCACCAAGAATGAATTTTTTGATGAGCTTAACCTTACGAAATATAGTCAAAAATATCGTATTTACTACCCTATAAATACCCAACGTAAAGACACCTGCAACAGCTACGGATGCAACTGGATATTTCGATACTATTTGTAAAGAAAGACTCCATACGGAAAACACTATCAGCGTTGTTGCCGACGTAACTAAAGAATGAAACTTAATTTCTGGACTCATAACTGCTTAATATTTCTCCGAAAAACATAACGCCAAATTAAGGTGTGAACAACGCAAGCCACCTCACCTAACGCATTGTGCCATAAACACTAAACAGGCTTGAAGTGAAAGCGCCAAGCGTTGTGAATCACTCTTAAATTTCTTGTTAGGTGTTTGGGATTCATCCTTCAGCTTAACTGTTCCGTGTAATCAACTTTCAAATTTTCTATACGAAGGACTTTATATCCTGCGACCAAATATAATAGTGATGCCAACCCAAGCGGTCCACCATCTCCGAGCGCAGCAGTTATACCAACAGGAATAAAAAACACCCCAAGAAACACAATCCAAGCAGCTACGACGTGTAGCCTACGTCGAATAACATAGAATCGTAAAATAAAACAGGTCAAACATGCGATCGTAAAACTAACGACTAGAGTGATACTGAAAGCAATTTGCATCGGTATACTCGATGAGTTTGCATTAGGTGACAGATCATTACTTAACTGTTCAAAAATCCAAGGGCTCGATAACTGAAAAATCACCATTAGAGGCAGCAGCCATTTCACTATTGGCATGCTCTTAACTATTCGGCGGAGTTTGCTAGAATCAACATCTTTGTTTGCTATACAGTTTTTACAAAAACCATCAGTGAGAGCAAAATAACCAACATTAACACCACAGCAACGACATTTACCAAACACAATCATATCTCACAAAAGTGCAACTATTTGCACAAAAAAAGGATGTGGATTATATACTGAGTTTCTGCCGATGGAAACAAACACCTAACGAATGATATGGACTCCCTCTACCTGACACTCTGCGTGCCATACTTACTTAGTACACGCTGAAGAACTGGAGGTTACTATGTCCACCATTCAAACTATTGGCGTTGACCTCGCCAAGAATGTGTTCAGTATTCACGGCGTTGATGCATATGGCAAGTGTGTCCTACGCAAAACTGTCAAAAGAAACAAACTCTTAGACACATTCGCGAAGTTACCGCCCTGCCTCATCGGTATGGAGGCGTGCTCTGGTGCACACCACTGGGCGAGAGAGCTACTGAAACTCGGTCATAACCCGAAAATTATGGCGTCCAAATTCGTTATTCCATATCGACAAAATGAGAAGAACGATGCCAATGACGCGGAGGCCATCTGTGAAGCGGTATCTAGACCCAAAACACGATTTGTCTCTATAAAAAGTGAAGAGCAACAAGCTGTGCTTTGCCTGCATCGTATTCGACAGGGGCTAATTAAAACAAGAACGGCGACTATTAACCAGCTCAGAGGTTTGCTTTCCGAATTTGGTATTGTGATGCCTCAGGGGCGCTACTCGGCTCAAAACACTATTGGTAGTGTCCTTGAAGATGCAGGAAATGGGCTGCCTATACTCGCTCGAGAGCTACTTCAAGATCTATCAAACAAGATTCAAAACCTTAACCTAGAAGTACTGCACTATGATCGCAGAGTCTCTGCTTTAATCCGAGAGATGGCATCAGCCAAAACCCTCATGGATATTCCAGGTGTCGGTGAACACAGTGCAAGTGCCATTGTCGCGACAGTCAATGACGCCAAACAATTTGGCTCCAGCCGCCAATTCGCTGCTTGGATAGGGTTGGTTCCAAGACAATACTCAACAGGTGGTCATGTTCATCTTGGTCGCATCAGCAAAAGAGGCGAAAAACACATTCGCACTCTACTTATTCATGGCGCAAGAGCCGTTATTGCACGATGTAAAGAGAAAACCGATCGCAACAGTATTTGGTTAAATCAACTCGTTGAACGACGAGGTTATAAACGAGCAGCTGTCGCCCTAGCAGCAAAGAACGCTCGTATAATATGGGCATTATTAACAACGGGAAAAGAGTACAAGATTAACTATGTAAACGGTTAACACTCACCGAGTCAAAGCAATAGCAAATGATGACAATATGACCAGACCGAGATGCCTAAACCTGTTTAATTGGGAAGTAATAAATACTGTTTAACGAATGAGGCTGGCATCAAGCGAATATCATCAAGGTGACGGAACGAATCCGATTAAACACCGAATGTAGAGCTGCTGTCCGATCCACTGTTGTCAGCGGGAGCTATTGTTGACAAAAGAGGGAGTCCATGTAGCCCAATTAAGTAGCTGACAACGCTACTGATATATTAAAATTTAACACCGTAATCACTAAAGCTAACCGAGCTGGAAATGCCGAGCGTTGACAGTCTGCTTAAATTGCTTGTTATGTTGAGGCTATCCACTGACTTTTTTGGACATATTGAAGCCTGTAACCTCAAAACCTACATCTTTATATAATTTAAGTGCTCGTTCATTATGATACGCAACCCTAAGCTTTATTTGATTGACACCAATAGTTTTTAGCTGAGCTTCTAACGCTAATATTGATTGAGTTCCATAGCCACAACCTCGATATTCACTCGAAACAAAGAAGTCATAAATAAAAGTAGATTTGTCACTGATATTAACTGAGTGCCAGAGGTAACCCACAAGTTTAAGCTCACCATCAATTTCTGCATCAATGCATAATAGGGAATGGTCATTACCTTCTAGCCCCTTAGGAAAGCAACGATGTAAATCTTTCTTAGCTAATTCGATTGAAACGTCTAAGGAATGCCCATAATTCTTGGCAATTTCCTGACTATAATCATCAATAAAATACTGACAATAATCCGGATATTCTTCTTGCCGCATTTCTCTGAGTTCAACCATATTCATCCTTAATCAGCGGTAAATCCAATCCGCAACATAACGCTACCATAAGCCGCAGGCAACCAAAGCGCGTTTGGGCTAAACTGGCGCTTGCGCCATTGCCCAAAAAAAGCGCGACGTTGGCTGTCGGATTGATGGCCTTGTTAAGCGCTGACACCCCAACCTTCGCGGCTTGCCGCCGACAGCTGTAACAAAACCACGGTTCTAAAATTCATAGCCCTACTTTGCCAAAGCAAAGAAGAAGATGAAACCAATATCCGCTTTAAAATAGCCAGTTAAATTGCGCGAGGTCACGTAAGTGAAAAATGACATTGCGAGCTGCGCATATTAAACTGGCGTCAGCTTAAACGAAGCAACCAAAATGCCAGCTACATGAGGTGAACAAAATTCCACCACTAAACTTCACTGACAATATATTGAGGAAGCGTTTAACGCCGCGTTAAGTGGTGAGCAACGCAGACCACCCTACCTAAACCATTGTGACAGAAACACTAAAACCAAAGTAAGCCGAAGACGCCATGCGTTGGGAATCCGTCTTGAACGCTTTGTTATATTTCTGTTTTTCGTCACGCCAATTTCGAACATAATAGCATGAAAACAACCACTTAATTATCAAGACATGGAGTTTTGACATGTATTCTGTAGTAACCAATGACACTGCTTGCGATAAACAAAACGTCTATTAATACCGCTACTGGTGAGCCAACGATAACATCATGTACACCCCACACTCCTGTCCCAATAACCATCAGCCAACGCATTAGCTTGTCGTTGCTACTAAACGAAGCTTTCGTATGTAATAGCGACGCGGTACAACTGGCTTTGTTGCGTAATTAAATTTAGAGATAGAGCCAACCCGTTTCGCTTGTTTCTTAGTCAATACGACAAGTTTCAGGCATACCTAACCCAGTAAGCTTGTTCAACGCTTTTATCATCGCGTAAGTTTCACCCACCTGGGCATTGTAATTTCTTAAGCTCAGTTTCCCTCCTAGCAACTGTTTAACTCGATACATCGCTGTTTCTGAGAGTGAACGTTTGTGGTATCCATACCGCTCTTTCCAATACTTATTTGAGTCGTATAATTTCTGGCAACCCACGGCGAGATTTCGAGGGTGACCACGCTCCCAGAAGGCAGCCCCTTCTCTTGGGGGAATAAGCGCAATAGCTCCCTTAATCTTAATAGCAGCGTGACACGCTCTCGTGTCGTAAGCGCCATCACCAGACACCTCAAGGATACTTCGGCGTGTTTGTTTCAGTAAGTTCGGGAGTACTTCTCCATCTGTAACCGTCGATAAACTTAGCTCGGCGGCAATGATCTCATGAGTGTTGGTATCGACTGCAATATGCAGCTTTCGCCAGACTCTACGCTTGCCATCCGTCCCATGTTTTTTGACTTTCCATTCACCTTCGCCATAAACCTTAAGGCCAGTAGCATCAATGGCTAGGTGCTGTATCGCTCCTCTCGTTTTAGTCTTAAATGAAACCTCAACTTGCTTGGCTCTACGACTGATGCAGGTGTAATGCGGACAACTTAACGGTACATGGGCTAACCTAAATATCGAGTCGATAAATCCTTGCAGCGCTCTCAATGGCATAGAAAAAACTCGTTTGACCATGAGTGCTGTCGTGATAGCTAAATCACTGAACCGACGCGGCCTACCGCGCTTATTCTGTTTGCTTTGCGCCCATCCGCTTATTGCTTCTTCATCAATCCAAAAAGTCAGAGAACCACGGTTAATGAGTGATCGGTTGTATTGCTTCCAGTTGGTTGTTTTATAACGAGGCTTAGGCATAGGACTACGAGATAGAGTGGAGGTAGCTGATCAGATCGTAGGTTCTTGATTTAGTTCCATTGAATTACGCAACAAAGCCGGTACAACTCAGAATGCTCGTTAAACCACTGAAAGTAAGAACAGTACCTAACAAAGTAACGAAATAGAACAGCCACTTTATTTTAGGGTTTAAAATGAAGATTCCTGCTAAGTAACGGCATGCTCCTATTACCAGCAAACATGCCGCTGTCCACTCAGTGAGTAGGGCAAAATGCGCGGCAATCAATAATGCCGATATGCTTAATGCGGACAAAAGTAGCGTACGATTTTTAAACTGAAACGATGCGATATCGAATAGCGCAGCTAAACCAACCAATATTTGGGAGGCAACAAAAAGGGACATAACCCCTCCAATAATAACCAAGTAATAGAGAAAACGTTCTAGCGGCTCAGAGCTATAGAGCACTGAGCGCATGATTCAGATTATAAATTGCAGGGGAGGTATATCGCGACAGCTTGAGTCAGACAGATAGAGGAAATTTCAACATTAAATATATTCATATTGTATTCCTCCCGTCGGTGCTGCTAATAGTCATCGCGATTCTACAGGAAAATGCCGAAGAAAAAAGGTAATGTCACCTTTCGTTACCATTCGACATAACCCATTGATCTTATGGATTATGACAATAGTTGAAAAGAAATATAACGCCGCGTTAAGTGGTGAGCAACGCCAACCACCCGACCTAAACCATTGTGACAGAAACACTTAAACCCAAGAAAGCCGAAAACGCCAAGCGTTGGGAATCCGTCTTAAACGCTTTGTATGGATAATAAGCGCTCCAATCGGGTAATGTGAGACCCAGGCTTTAGCTGCAACTAAAGCTTTCTATGTAGCAGTTCGTTTAAACGCTGGCTCCTCTATCGAGAGACCGATAACAAACATGAACGCTACATAGGACTTCAAGCATAAACCTCGAATAGTCGACTGGGTCTCGAACCCGCATTACGCAAGCATGAGTTAGCTTATTATGAATACCAAAATCAATCAAAGCATCAACGTTGGAGTTGATACCGGCAAAACACAATTAGACATCCACATCAGGCCACTAGACCTATTTTTCTCAGTAGAGAACAATGATAAAGGCATCAAAAAAGCACTCAAAACGATTAAGAGTCACAGTCCTGAACGAATCGTTATTGAAGCTACAGGCCGATTAGAAATGCCTTTTGTTCTTGCATGTGCAGAGGCTCAATTACCTATTGTCAGAGCAAACCCTGTCCACATAAAACGATTCGCTGGTGCTATTGGCCGCAGAGCCAAAAATGATCGTTTAGATGCAGAATTGATCGCTCACTATGGAGAAGCAATCAAACCAGCTCTTACTGTCATAAAGCCAAAAAACATACGCTTAATGAGTGACTTAGTCATTCGCCGAAACCAGTTGTTATCCATGCAAACCATGGAAAAGAACCGAATCCAGATACTTCCCGCCTCTCTCCATCCGACTATCAAACCAATGCTAACCACGATAAAAAATCAAATCACCAAGTTAGAAGAAAAGCTCGTTAAACTCATTGAAGATAGCCCTGAATACCAAGCTAAAAACACAATATTGCAAAGCGTCCCAGGAATAGGAAACATTGCCGCTGCATCAATAATTAGCAACGTACCTGAACTTGGTTACATCACGAATAAACAAGCAGCATCACTGATTGGTGTCGCTCCAATAACACGCGAAAGTGGGCGCTACAAAGGCAAGCGCGTGATCCAAGGCGGTCGAGCGCAAGTACGCACAGTGTTATATATGGCAATGATGTCGGCCATGCAATGTAACCCCGTATTCAAAGCGACTTATGCTCGACTTTTAGCTGCCGGAAAGCCTAAGAAAGTCGCAATAATCGCGTGTGTTCGAAAGATGGTTGTAGCTCTTAACTCTATGCTGAGAGATGGCGCCATGTGGGATGAAAACACTGCCAAAAATTAATCATTGACGCCATAGTCGTTTGTTATGTACGTGGTTGAAGCTAGCCCCAGAAACACCCATAAGCATCAGCATCGAGTATTTCGAAGAACACCTCTAAAAATTTCACTTCAGGAATTGGTTCGTAGGAATGCCATTTTAAGTCTGATTTCATCCAGTATATTTTCCACTCGTCACGTGACTTGTAGTATTTAACTTTAGCTACTGGTCGTTCGATCTTTTCTGATGGATCATTCCATTTCGGACGGTTCTCGAAAATTTCAATTACCTGCCCTTCTAAGCGATACCCAATATCAAGTTGATTGCGGATTTCTACTGGTGGTCGGCAAGAGTCGAGATACTTTTCCACTGCCTTTTCGTAGCGCTTTTGTTCAATTTCTGAAAATGCCATATTTATCACCTAACCCTTTATTTAAGCTAAGTTTACGATCTACTTTCATATGTATCTAGGTCAATTTTCTTAAAAGTACATAACAGCTATATTAGACAGAAAAATTCTGCACTTAAATACAGAATTATTCTGTCTAGTATCTCAATGACGTAAACGATACCCCGTTTTTATGAAAACTAACAGTCACTTAAGCACTACAGCTCTCTGCCTACATCCCAAAATACAGAATTTTTCTATATAGCATGAATTGATGTGCCAAACTGAAACTCATGTATAGGTAGCCAGTTACAGTTTAATGAAAAAATCACCATTTCTATCGTATATACAAGAATACATGCTTGGACGGCACTATGCCCTTCGTACAACGGAGGCGTACATTTATTGGATTCACCAATACATTCTTTATCATGACAAAAAGCACCCAAAGAGCTTAACTTCCAGGCATGTAGAAGATTTCCTAACGCATCTGGTTGTTAACAAAAAGTCAGCGAGGAAAACGCAAAGTCTGGCTCTCAATGCATTAGTCTTTTTATACAAAGAAATTATTCAAGAACCCATAGAGCTTGATATGCAGTTTCGGCGCTCAGATAAATCACGAAAATTGCCAACAGTCATGACTCCAGAAGAGATTGGAAGGCTATTCAATCACTGTTCACCTAACTACAAATTACCTTATCAATTAATGTATGGTTCAGGGTTGCGTTTAATGGAGTGTCTACGCCTACGTATACAAGATATCGATTATGCATATAAATCTGTACGTGTATGGCAAGGGAAAGGAGGTAAAAACCGCATAGTGACAATAGCACCAGAGCTTTTCCCCGCTATCAAACAACAGCAACAGAAATCCGCGAGTTACTATCATCAAGACATGAATGACACAGTTTTTTCTGGTGTATACATACCTGAAGCTCTCGCTAGAAAATACCCAAGCTCAGAAAGGAGCCTAAATTGGCAATTCCTCTTTCCTTCCGGTCGTTTGTCGCCAGATTTACAAACAGGCGAGCTACGTAGACACCATATTCACCCAACAGCGCTTCAAAAACACATTAAGGTAGCAGGCCAAAAAGCCAACATTGAGAAAAACATCTCGTGTCATACTTTAAGGCACTCATTCGCTACGCACCTTCTTCAAAGCGGAGCAGATATCAGAACCGTTCAAGAACAACTTGGGCACACCGATTTGAAGACAACGCAAATCTATACTCACATCATTGATAGAGGCGCCAATGGCGTTGTTAGCCCAGTATCAAGAATATTCGTGAAATAACGATAAATGAAATTCGGATTCCGAATTCTGAAATGACCTCATAATCACGAAACAGGGCACGATCACCTGCTCTTAAGGCTGAGGCCTCTAGTCACTCCAAAACTCAATTACAATTTATGTGTGTGTTTTTCTCTGCAGCAATGGCTGCGTATCACCTCTTATTGTTGCGCCACCATTACCTATTTACAACTTTCATGGCGCTCACAACGCCCTAACACGCACAATAACAGGATGCCTAACAAACACATTATTAAACAGCGGGATGCAGGTTTCCTACTCTCTACTTCGAGTTTTCGAAAAGAGATATTTCACAATTTTCATCAATAACAGTGTTCGAAAAAGAACATATGTCTCAAAAACATACACACCATCAATATGAGCAAGGTTGCATTGCAACTGCTCTTATAAAAAAGCAGGAATAAAGAATGATTACTAAGGGTAGAGATTCAAAAATCGACAACAGTCTTCAAAAGAAAGCTGGCGCAAAAGTAAAGCAAGATGTCGCGTTTTACTTACGCAGAGAGTTTGGTGATGCAAATGACGTTTTCATTATTGAGTTAAAATCGATTCGTGGTGAGGTTAAGGTCAACAATCAACTCGAATGGAGTCGAACCGTAAGAGGAAAGTGGGCAGGAATGCCCTCGCCTATCGAGCAAGCTAAGTTGCAAACCAAACTATTGAAAGCACTTTTAAATGACAACGCTAAGTCGTTACTAGACCGGATTGCATTTTTACAAGGGTATTTTGGTGGTCGCTGTTGGGATCAACTCTGTGCCGCGTCCAATGACGCTCTAATCGATCGAACTTCTATCCCTAAAGATATATCGAAGAAGCTCATTAAAGCCTAATCTATTGGTAGCTGCGTTAAGAATCTCACCAAAAAGCACCGCGTAGCTTCAATACTAAATCCGAATCCTACGTTTAATCGTGATGAACTGTACCGCCTAGTTCACTTTCTAAACGAGCAACATGTGCCTACGTCTTCTCCGGCTCCCAAAGTACATATCGCAGAATTGAGCGAAACTGAGAAGGTAGACTTGGTTCCAGCTCAAGAAACAATTGAAGAAACCAAAGTTCCACAAATAAGGCATGGTTTTAATTGTAAGAAGTGTCAAAGCCCGCAGACCGATCCGAGGTATGGAAAGTATGGGTATTACGTCTACTGCCCACAATGTAAGGTGAATACTGCAATGCGTATTAGTTGCCATTCTTGCCAATCTAACTCAGCTAAAGTCAGTAAGAAAAAGAACACGTACTCAATTGCATGCTCTTGTGGTGAAGGAACTCAAGTCGTATTTCCATAACCCAATTATTCGGAATCCGAATTGTGCCGCCATTTAAAGCGGTACGGATTCAAATTCGGATTCCGAATTCCTCCAAAACTAAACAACTGACAAACATCACTTCTGGCCACCTTTAGGCATAACCTAAACAGATGGTACTTGGTGCCAAACAATGTCACTTGTGCCTGTATAGGTTTTTGTCGTTTTAGCGTTCGCATGTGCTATTCGCTCGGTAGCACTCTGCCCTTGCTGTTCAATCATTCGAGCAGCCAGCCCTCGAATTTCATGACAGGTCGGCCTTAGCGATTTCTTTTAGCGAAGGAACATGAAGCCTTCAGAAAGGGAGGAGCGCAAGCTTAAATAAAGCATGCTCATTGCATGATATATCTCGACAGGCTGAGGTTGCTCCTGTCAAAGGAATTGTACTCTCAAGCAAGAGTCCTTGCCTAGGCTTAACGTGTTAAAAAACGCTTGTTGAGGAATCGATATATACGCATAACGAATTGAGGCCGCATCTCAGCCTAGGTATGAATACGCTAAACAAAGTGCATGAAAAAAGCCAGCAACTAACGTTACTGGCTTACTAAAAGTCGTCAACGTATTTTAGGACGAAACAAACATGTCGAGTCAACAGGTTTATGTATTACAACTCAATACCCCAACTAATTAAACAACATGATTATATCGTAATTCGATTAAACTCGAAAAACCTCCGGAATCACAGTGCTGCTATACGGTACTGGTACTCCATAAGCATTTGCAAGCGATGATAGTACCTTACCAATAGGGCCAACATCACGCACAATCTTACCTCCTGGTAGCGTTTTCAATCGTGTGTTTTTACCCCCGATTAGCATACACGGAAGATCATTCGAACTATGATTCTGCCCATCATCCATTTCCGAGGTCACATAAATTACACAGTCATCGTATAAGTTCATCGCTTTAAGGTTCTGAATTAGCTTGACGACTTTGCTTACATACCATTGCCTATGAGAGATATAGGTTGCCTTCAAGGAAGCTGAACCATAGTGTGATGCACTGTGAGGTGCAATATCGCTAACCGTTGTTACAACGGCTGAATCATTTGAAGTTCCTAACTGAAGTGAGACAATTCGTGTCTTTGCACATGACAACGCTAGCGCAGCGTTAGCCACCTGTAAGTCTGCCGTTTTATCTCTACCAGAGCTGTCGCTACCATATAAAGCAGTTGAACACTCCCCAGTACTCGCTAAAGCATTTTCTAGCTCGTTCTTCACATCAGACACTGATTTCTCGTAAGTGTCGAGTTTATTGTACCCAAGACCATTAAGGTTATCTTTCAGTATAGCGACATCATCTAGATATTTACCCATTAAGTCTAATTTACGTTGTTCTATTGGACTACCACCATTGCCACTGGCTTGTGAACCAAATAGCTCTTCAAATATTGCATCAGGATTATCGTTATGCACTAGAGCATCTCCCGTCTTAGATCGACTCGTAACAAACCCACCGTGGCCCCAATAATTAGTATCAACACCAATACGGACTGCTCTTTTAGGCATACCTGAAGAATATAAAGCTTCAAAATGGGTATCTATCGATCCCTGGCCCGATTTCTCCTGCCACACTCCATTATAGCCACCATGCCCTGAGCCCCCCTCACTTCGACACCCTGTGAAGAAGATGATGTCATCTTTATACTCCTCAAGGCCTACAGTGCATTCGTTCATCACTAGATTTCCTGATTCACCGCTAGGGTGCCAAGTGCCCCTTGGGTATCCATCAGAAAAATTAATGAAAATAAACTTTGTTTCACTCGCACTACCGGCGGCGAAGCTGGTCATCGGTAAAACACTTAAACCTGTACCAACACCGGCTGCAACCGACGCTTTTAGGAATCCCCTACGCGATAAGTTCGTCGCTATTGTCATGTTGTTACTCCTCTCGCTCTAATACTACTTTCGACGTTAATAAGTCACTCATAAGCGATTTAAATTGTTCGAAGGACGCGTACTCTGGATAAAGTGGAGAGAATCTGCTCGACGCTTCACCCAAGGTATAAGACAGATAATTTTTAACAAAAGTCTTACGTGCTTGATCACTATTCGCTATGTAGAGAGCGATATCATTGAGATCTTCGAACGAAGAATCCGTATCATCTATATCTACCAATACGCCGCTCGTTTCTAGCAAAACGTTTTCAAATGTTTCACCATTCAGCGCCATGTAATCTTCATACGCTCGGTAGCGCCCTGTTTTATCTAAAACATCGTAGGCAAAACCAATGTCATTCATTTTTTGGTGACATACCCAACAATCAGTACTAGGTCCCGTTGCTTTAGTCCAAAAGTCTTTAGTCGACACGTCATCTTCAATTCCTTCCGGGGCTTTACCTGAAGGTAAGGATTGCTCCCAGCCTAGCAAAGAATGCTGAACCATTTTTCCGCGAGGAATTAACCTTGTTTGTCCCTCAGTGCTGTAGGCAACAGCGATGGCACCTAAACTCAGTAACCCTTTACCTCGCATTGCAGGAATTGGTACTTCACTTAAATGCGAGCCAACGTTCTCCCCAAAGTCATAGTGGTCCGCTAACTTTTGGTTAACATATGTCTTATCATGAGAAAAAAGATCAGAGAATCGACCTAAGTTTTCGTTAAAAACCGTTTCCTTGATATATCGTTTAAATTCATCAACCATTGCTTGACCAATTTCTTTAGACATACCCTCACGCTCAACAACAACACGCGCTTCGTCAAACTCTAATGTTTGCATCATAAAAATGGCAAACTGCTCATAAGCTTCAGGACTTGCTAGCAATCGTTCAATTTGCTCTTCCAACACTGTGCGTTGTAGTAGTGTTCCTTCATTTGCCTGACCCCATAATTCAGTATCCGGAATGGAGCCAACTAAGGTATAAGAAATCAATGTCGCTAATTCGTGAGCGCTCAACGTATAGCGGCCCTCCTCGCTAAGTGTTCCAGCCTCTCTACGGTAAATAAAATGCGGTGAAATCAGGAGTTTAGCTAGCTGCTTCTCTATCTCTTGAGCAGGATATAGAAGCAGATCTTCTTGAGTTACAGGGCGTCGAAGCATCCTCTCTAAAGTATCCATGTACCAATTAGTTAAACAGTTCGAATCCCCCTCTACATACTTTTCAATGAGCTTCCACGGTTTACCATTACCATAGTGTTCTGAAGGTGGATGACCTTTGGTCCAGTGCATCGCTTGATAGACGTTTGACTCATGAACGACAAATTCATCTAATTTTCCGCCGGCTTCCCCGAGATATGTGACATTCGGATCCCAGTTAGGAACGCTCCCTACTCCTTGCTTACACTGACTCACTGCATAAATGTCGACATTTTCCTCTACATAAACTGCGGCATTGAGGTATGCATTCATCTTGTCACTAGTCAGGTAACCCGTTTTTCCTGAGTTACCATACAAGGAGCCGTCTGCATCTTTGTCGTCTAGCGGTAACCTATCCGGATCAACCTCAACATTAAATAGGTCGCTGACCGTATTCACATACTCAACTCTGGACAGCAGTCGTAGATGACGACTACCAAAGACCTCGGTATTGTTTGGTTCAGGTAGTTCGTCGACCCATAGTTCATCCTCTAGGTATCGACCTAAAGTCTCTTGACACGCCCAATCACATGACAAGCCATATGTATCTACCATCTCAGCGAGCTTATCGCTAATTGCGTTGGGGTTAGTCTCGTAAGCACCTAAAATAGCGTTACTAGGACCGTTGCTGAAATCAGGCGCAAAGTGTCCGGTATGACATGAACCACAGCTGCTATCTAGCATCGCGTTGAAGTAGTCTTCATCATTTGCATATTCCGTATAGGTCCATGAAAGGTCTTCTCCCTCATCGGACAAATTAACTTGTTTACGTTGAGGGTTAGGGATAGCAGACTCAGTGAAAGGAAAGTCAACTTGGTAAGTTCCAACTTCCACTTGTGTTGTTGTTTCTTTGCCCCAATCAGAGTCTATATATACAACTTCGGGTTCACCATCGACGTTTCGATCAATGAGCTCTAACAAAACCGAACTAGCAGCATTGCTTGGTTTGTCTGGCGCTACTACCGTTATTAGACCCGTTGACAGGCCAGCATTATCACCACCATAAGACCAGTCCACTTGTGCAATCGAGTCCGTTTCAGATAAAGAAAACTTAGTGATTGTTTGAGTAGGCTCGATACCATTGTGAGCCGAGATAGTTAAAGTGTAATCGCCGTAATCGAGTCCATTTATTACATAGTCGGATTTAGTCAACGACATATATAAGCGTCTTGAGTTACCCGAGCTGTCAGTTAAAGCTGCTTCAACCAGTGTCTGAGGGCTTTCGAGCTCACCTTGTGATGGCAATAAAGTGACCTGGCCTGATTCTTCTGGTTCATAATTGAGACGATACACTGTATTTCCGGCATCGTCCGAAACCAGCAGGCTGTTATCTGGCATCACCAAAAATTCAACAGGTTTCCCGGTTATACCACTAGGTTGCTTCCAACCTGTGACAAGGGCTCTATCAAACAAAGGTTTCCCCGTCGCATCTAATGTCAACATACGAACTTCATAACCCGCCCTTTCACCATCACCGGGACCATGTGTTGCGTATACGAACGAGTGCTCTCCACTTTCTAACTGTACTCCGTCTGGTTGCCAAAACGTCAGTCCAAGTGGTGCTGTTCCCGCTTCAAGCTCGAACTCTGGGGCTTGATAGTCCAAAGGGTCAATTTCGCTAAGTGGGACATCAGAATAGATAGCATCTGGTGGTAAATAGTCGTAGCCACCAGTATTGACAACAGTATCGTTATCTTGCTCTGGTGTAATCGAGATTGTGTCAATACCAGAAACGTAAGGGAAACCGAAATGAGGCATCTCACCGCTTGCAAGCTGAGCTGCTGAAATCTTGTTAATTTCACCTGGGAAATAGGTCGTGTGTCCACTCGTATTCTGTGGGTTGTTATCAGTAAACCATAAATCTCCAGTCTTGGGATCCCAGTCGAAACCGACAGTGTTACGGATTCCGTCCGCTATTTGGATCGCATTAAAATCACCCGTATCAATTTTTAAAATAGAACCATATCTCGGCTCTTCATCTATCACACAAATATTACAAGGCGATCCAACTGCAACGTAAAGGTGATCATCATTACCATCATTAGGGTTAAACTTAAGTGTATGCTTTTGGTGCCAGTACAACCCCGTAGTATCTAACGGAAAGTTTTCGTCAGCTGCTGGTAAAGTGAAAACTTGTTCGGGTATCAATGACTTGCCCAACTGTGATGTGACATTTTCGACGCGAAAGATAGAGGTAGATGTTGAAAAGTATAGGTCACCTTTATGGTATGCAACGCCATGCGGCTCAATCAAGTTATCAGCAACAATAATTGGCTCACCCACATCACCATTCTGGTAGTCGTATGGTATTGCATATATCTTATTACCACGAACTCCTTGCTCATTTGAAATTGCAGACGAACCAACAAAAAGATAGCCATCCCCCCACGTCATCTGACGTGCTTGAAAAATCCCGTCAGTGACCTTAGAGATCTCGACTCCATCTATTATTGACAGATTCGACAAGTCAACACTTGGTTTAACTGAGAAGGAAAGCTCCAACGGTTGTGTATCAGTAACAGTGACCACTGTTGGTAATGCGATTGGCTGATAGGCTTGATCGAACTCAACCCATACTTGATAGTCTCCTAGAGTCAGGTCATCTACAAGTGCGTCTTCGCTCACAGAAAAATGGTATTGATTACGCTTACCAGATTGCAGTGACGTCAAAACGAGCTTATAAGTCGCCGACAAAGGTAAGCCACTATCACCGCCGTTGATATCAACAGTAAGTGCTCCTGGTTGCTTCTGTTCTACGGCTAAACCAGTCACTTTAACCGTATCACTTGAAGAAACTTGACCATCGCTTACCGTAAGTTCAAAAGTAAATTCAGCGTCATCATCCAATGTGTCCAAACTAAACGCAGCTTTGGAGGACGTAGGGTTTTCAAGCATAACATCATGGCCTGATACCTGTTCCCATTTATAAGTCAAGTTATCGTTGTCAATATCTGCCGAGGCGGAACCATCAAGAATGACTCTGCTTGGAGATTGAACCACTTGATCAATCCCCGCTTCTGCAACGGGTTCGCTATTGGTTTGTTCAGCTGCCAAACCATTGATCACAACGTTATCAGTAGAGGACTCCTTGCCATCATGGACTGTTAACGTAAACTCATACTTTGTGTCACCGTCTCGTTCGAGTAGCTCAAACGACGCTTGAGAAGTATCTGAGTTTTCAATTGCCACCGTCGGTCCAGATGTCTGAGTCCAAGTAAAGCTCAAACTATCGTTGTCGATATCCGAAGAGCCGGAGCCATCGAGTATGACTTTATTCGGCGATTGTACTTCTTGATCAACCCCAGCGTACGCAACTGGAGCATTATTTACACTACCAGAGCTACACTCGTCTGAATCCAGTAAGGGTAGCCAAGGGTCTCCTCCCCAACCTTGTTGTTTAGAGGAAGTCGGTCCATGTGGGTTTGGTTCATTATAAGATCCAGCCCACCACTTAGACTCAAACAACGTTTCTTTGTGGCACACATTTTCACCAATTGAGTAACTTTTTGGTTCCCATGGTGGTGCTGCAAGTGCCGCGGATGCATACATGCCTGTGACTAAGACACATATCGAGGTAATTCGCTTCATTTAGTTTCTCACTACTTGTGGTACAATTAAACTGTTAAATATAACTAATCGTTCAAATACAATATGGTTTTTTTGATTTTCATATAACGGTCAAAGATATTTAGTAATTACAAATTATACTTGAAAATATTTTCATTAAACCGAATTGAACTATTGACTGATATAATCTAGCTGAAAAACACTATATTTATAAGAGAAGGCGTTCTCATTAATAACAAACTCTCCATAGATAAGTTTTTACGCCACTCATTTTGATAATGCCCAATAACTTCCTTATAATAAATGGAACAGCAATGCCTTCTAGCGGCAAAGGGCTTTGTTGCGTAATTAAATTTAGAGATAGAGCCAACCCGTTTCGCTTGTTTCTTAGTCAATACGACAAGTTTCAGGCATACCTAACCCAGTAAGCTTGTTCAACGCTTTTATCATCGCGTAAGTTTCACCCACCTGGGCATTGTAATTTCTTAAGCTCAGTTTCCCTCCTAGCAACTGTTTAACTCGATACATCGCTGTTTCTGAGAGTGAACGTTTGTGGTATCCATACCGCTCTTTCCAATACTTATTTGAGTCGTATAATTTCTGGCAACCCACGGCGAAATTTCGAGGGTGACCACGCTCCCAGAAGGCAGCCCCTTCTCTTGGGGGAATAAGCGCAATAGCTCCCTTAATCTTAATAGCAGCGTGACACGCTCTCGTGTCGTAAGCGCCATCACCAGACACCTCAAGGATACTTCGGCGTGTTTGTTTCAGTAAGTTCGGGAGTACTTCTCCATCTGTAACCGTCGATAAACTTAGCTCGGCGGCAATGATCTCATGAGTGTTGGTATCGACTGCAATATGCAGCTTTCGCCAGACTCTACGCTTGCCATCCGTCCCATGTTTTTTGACTTTCCATTCACCTTCGCCATAAACCTTAAGGCCAGTAGCATCAATGGCTAGGTGCTGTATCGCTCCTCTCGTTTTAGTCTTAAATGAAACCTCAACTTGCTTGGCTCTACGACTGATGCAGGTGTAATGCGGACAACTTAACGGTACATGGGCTAACCTAAATATCGAGTCGATAAATCCTTGCAGCGCTCTCAATGGCATAGAAAAAACTCGTTTGACCATGAGTGCTGTCGTGATAGCTAAATCACTGAACCGACGCGGCCTACCGCGCTTATTCTGTTTGCTTTGCGCCCATCCGCTTATTGCTTCTTCATCAATCCAAAAAGTCAGAGAACCACGGTTAATGAGTGATCGGTTGTATTGCTTCCAGTTGGTTGTTTTATAACGAGGCTTAGGCATAGGACTACGAGATAGAGTGGAGGTAGCTGATCAGATCGTAGGTTCTTGATTTAGTTCCATTGAATTACGCAACAAAGCCGCGGCAAAGTGTACTTTCGGGGGTTGTAAAAAATATCTTTATTTTTTGCAAATAATTTTCACTTGCGTGCGACTATTAACATACTCTACATATTGGTAACCATATATCCCTATTTTTCAACTGCTTTAATTTATAAACGTTTTAGTTGTATCTTTTTTAAATGGCATAATCCTACCCATTAAAGCCACCGCTCGTTACTGTAGTATTATCAACTAAAGAAACCTGGGACAGGGCATTAAATAAATTTTAAATTTAAAAGCGCCCATCAAGTGACTTATAATATTGTTGTTAATAATATTAGAGTTCGAAATATACTTAATTATTAGTTTGAACAAGCATATTTAGCTCAAAGTCTCCTACATAATTACGTCGCTCATCTTCTTTGAAAATGACAGATAACGAAGGCTTTGTTGCATAGTTCAGTGGAACTAAAACCAGAACCTACGATCTGATCAGTTACATCCACTATCTTTCGTAGCCTCATACCTTAACCTTCTACAAAACAACCAACTGGAAGCAATACAGCCAATCGCTCATAACCGTGATTCAGCTATCCGACAGCGCTCATGTTGAAATGAGTTTTTTCAATGCCACTGAGAGCGCTGCAAGGATTTATCGACTCGATATTTAGACTTGCCCATGTTCCATTAAGTTGTCCGCATTACACTTGGATCAGTCGTAGAGCAAAGCAAGTTGAGATCTCATTTAAGACTAAAACGAGAGGAGCGATACAGCACCTAGCCATTGATACGACTGGTCTTAAGGTTTATGGCGAAAGCGAAGGCGAAGGCGAATGGAAAGTCAAAAAACACGGGATGGGTGGCAAGCGTAGAGGTTGGCGAAAGCTTCATATTGCAGTCGATACAAGCACACATGAACTTATTGCCGCCAAGCTAAGTTTATCTACGGTTACAGATGGTGAAGTCCTCCCGAACTTACTGAAACAAACACGCCGAAGCATCCTTGAGGTGTCTGGTGATGGCGCTTACGACACGAGAGCCTGTCACGCTGCTATTAAGACTAAGCGAGCCGTTGCGCTTATTCCCCCCAAGAGAAGGGGCAGCCTTCTGGGAGCGTGGTCATCCTCTAAATCTCGCAGTGGCCTGCCAGAAGCTATACGGGTCAAATAAATATTGAAAAGAGCGGTATGGTTACCACAAAAGCTCGCTCTCAGAAACGGCGATGTATCGAGTTAAACAAGTTCACTAGGTTAAGTATGCCTGAAAATTGTCGTATTGACTAAAAAGCATGCGAAATAGGGTGACTCTGCCTCTAAACTGAATTACGCAACAAAGCCTATACGACCATTTACTTGACGAGGAAAGCCAATACCCCAAACCACTAAGGTCATATTTTTTGATGATTGACAGAGTTGCCTACTGATCCAACCATTATAGGTATCCAATTAACTTTAGCATCTTTCCTATGCGACGTTTTCAACTAATTAGGTGTCCGGGATCATTAGGCAACTACAGTCAGGACTAGATACCCTTTTGACTAGGCGTAAAAAAGGCCGAATATATTCATATTCGGCCTCTGCATTTAAGCTATTTCGACTGATATCGTCGAAGCTTTATGAGACTGGTATTACCCTATTTCATTCACTAGGTTTTTTCTTAACCAGATGTTTTGTGGATCATTTTCATTTAGCAAAACATCAAGTGGAACTTTTACTCCACGTATTAGATCAGCACTTCTCACCTCCCCCCTTAGGGTGTTCATCTCATTTGCTAAGTTTATTGGAAAGTTAACATTTGAAAGCTGTATTTCGCCTGTATACCCTAAGGTTTCAAACTGCTTGGCAAGCACTCCTAAAAAACCAATGACATAATCACCAATCCATTTACGGCTCGAAATATCTCTATATCCATTCGGATACTTAAACATAATGTCGAGTTCACGCATCTCAATACAGACGGTTTTACCGGAGAAGTTATAGTAACCATATGCTCTGATACCGAACGATGAAAACTCTATCCATGGGTTTACTTTGTTTTTGACTCTATTCATGGCAATTCGACTTGCCAGTACTGTCGATACAGTATCATCAACAAATTCAAGTTCATTGATGATAGATTTCGTATCGCTCCAATCAAAAGAGTCCCCCAATAAAAGGAGATAGTTCACAGCATCATGAGATATACAATTTAGTCTGTTGTTTACTACTAACGCCAATACGGAACAATCCAAATGGATATCGGGGTTCAAGTGAGCACGAATAGCAGGTAAGTGAGGTTTCAACAAGAGCTCCAATGTTTCTAAGTCCTGCTTGTTTGGAATTGCCGAAAATTCGTTATTACTGTCGAGCATCGCTAGATCAGAGCTACTACATAGCTCTTTAAAATTGTCACAGCCATACATAAATGCGACAGCTTCTTTTGCAAAACTGAGCTTGATCTTTAAAGTTCTTGAAATGTACTTTGCGTGGGCCTCAGATTGGCTCACTGATGGGTATTTAAGCATGATTAAGCATCCTATTAAATTTACGGGCTCACGAACCGCAATAAAGATACAAAATCGATGAAGTGATAATTCACTTCGCGCTGCTTTCGCTTCATCCGTGAGCTGATAGGTCGCGCATAACCTATATCTGACTTTATTCAGTAACCGTTTTCGAGTCAATACAATCTGCATAGATTCAAATTAAAGTTAATAGGGTAAAGCGACCCTTTATCAAATTCGGATTCCGAATTCCTCCAAAACTAAACAACTAACACAAATCACTTCAGGCCACTTTTCGGCATAACCTCAACAGGTGGTACTTGGTGCCAAATAATGTCACTTGTGCCTGTATAGATTTTTGTTGTTTTAGCGTTCGCATGTGCCATTCGCTGGGTAGCACTCTGCCCTTGCTGTTCAATCATTCGAGCAGCGAGCCCTCGAATTTCATGATAGGTCGGCCTTAACGTTTTCTTTAGGTGGCTATAAAGCCCTAATGAGTCTCGAACCTTACTAAACTCTTTACTTATATTGTGGTGATGTACTTGGTAAAGATGGTCGGTCTCTTTGGAAATACCACGTTGCTGCTGTTTGGGTTTACGGTGAACGATATAAGGACAAATCAATCTCGATGTTTTAGAAAGATCGACAATGTCTTTAATCGTTTGAGTAACAGGAATGGCAACAGTGGAAGCATCGGACTTTTTAACCTTCTCTCGGTGAACATAAAGCATTCCATACACAGCATGCCCATCAACATACTCCACCTCTTTGTCAGGATTCCAAAGAATCCCACAAACACCTTCCCGTGGTTTGTATATCCGATAACGAAGCCTATAGATCTCCCTCACAGCATGAGTCGTCTCAAGTGTTAGGCTCATTGCTACCTTAAGAAACAGTGGCGCTGCATCGTAGACCTTTTGATAGTTTTCAATATCTAGGTCATGGCGAGCCTTTGTGTAATCTTCTCTGGTCAATCGACGCTGTTTTTTATTGAGAACAAAATTACTCTCAATAGCGCTTTCATCGGCAAGGTAGGAAAACACCTTTTTAAGGTTACTGATTTTATTGTTGAGCTGACGATTATTTAACTCTGAATAGTATTTCGAAAGGAACTCGTTGATGTGCTGTAACTTGATCGATTTGGTTGGCAACCGCCCCATGAACTCATCAAGGCGGTAACAGTCCCTCTCCAAATTTCGATAAACGTCTTTGGAAAGCCGTTCTTCTTTCTTCACACGAGACAACACTAATGGAAGCCAGTCTTTTAAAGGCCGATTGAATTTGTCCTTTCGACCTTTGGAGACAGCTTTGCGAAATGGGGTCATCTCAGAAAGGGAAAACGCGCTTCCTAGCTCAGGACGATATTGCAAGTTGTAAACATGCGCAGCTTGTATCGCTTCTTGCTCTACAGTCCCGATAGGAAATAGCTTCTTCACACCATCTACGGTCGTAAACCGAAATCGAGATTGCCCCCTATGGCTCATTTTCACCAAGAATGGAGGGTAATGAGCCGTTTCTTTGCTTCTAGCTCTACCAACCATTTATGACTCCAAGAATCTTAGAAGTTCACTCACCCTGTCTGCAGGGTTCCCTATCTCATCGTCAACACAGACTAAATATCGGCCCGTTGGCGTTCTAGTGCCCTCAAGCTTGCCGTGTTTAATCCAGTTTATGATGGTGGTATTGCATATCCCTGAATCAGGGTAAAACTCATCAATAAATTGTCTAGGTCTGATTTTACGCGTCGCCATATCGTTCTCCTTACCTTTCTCACTACATGAAAATTAAGATTTTTCATCTACTGGTAGAAAAACTATGCACGATTTTTTCAGTGACATTCTATTTGCGCAGCAATTAACAAAAAGAATTCCCGAAGCGTAAAATGATTCAACGAATCGATTTCAAGCCCACTTTAGGGTGGACTAATACAGTAGTACCAAGTTGCTAATCTATTGATTTTATTTGACTATTTCATTGGCCTTTTTAACCATTTTTTAGGCCAATTAGAGCTTAACCTCCAGCTCTAAATACATGAAATTCATATAAATCAATATCATACAGCTAAGATTACTACCAACATCGGGGTTTCACCGTTTTTGTGCCCTCAAAAACGTCGTAAACAGGTTATCGAATCCAAACTAAAGATACCTACCCACGTGCTCTACTTCTTTCAAAGCAATACCACGCGACATCATAAGCTTCTTGAGCGGTGATACCTCCTTCATCCATTGACTAGCCGATTCACCTACTCTCGAATTAGCTCTTTGCTCAGCCTTTTATACAATTCAAAAGCTTCTGTTTTAGATATCAAGTTTCCAAGAGCATATTGATACGCTAACTCAATGTCGTCGCTTTGATTAGGGTAATAACGCTTGGCTACTGCAGCGCATTGGTTCAAGTCGGTGTACCAACTTCCGTCTCGCTCAGCCACAAAATAATACGCTGCACGCACTAACTTCTTGCCAATCACCTTAGCGACATCCCCACCAGCCATTGTTTGAAAAGACGGGCTCATTTGCTCAAGAAAAGTAGACAAGTCGCCATTAAGCGCTTGGGCGATTTCAATACTGGGCTTGTATAGTGGGAACTCATTAGATAAATCATTCCCCCAAACACAACAGCAGCAATGCTTGATCCAAAAGTGCCAGTGATACTTTTCCGTGGGTTGCAGAACATCTCGCAGGAAGCCAGGATCGATATCAAGCTTGGTCACTTGCGGATATGATTTGGGAATGGTGTCAGAAAGTAGCTTAAATACTTCCTGCTCTCTCTGACCAATTGCCGTAGAAAGCACGATAGAAACATCCAAATCAGAGCGACCAATAATGGCAGTCCCTCTTGGCACGCTACCGTACAAGTAGATACCATCTATTTGTCCTGGGAGCTCTCTTGGCAGCGAATCAACGACTGCTGACACCACTTCTTGAAATTCAGGCGCAATGTTCTTTGGCGAATAAAGATTTTTAATAAATCCGTCTTTGTCGAGCCCTTTATCTAGCTTCTGTATGCCACTTTCCATCACTAAGCCTTTTTCCAATCAGATCGAACAACTGCCAACCTCACAGTATCCCACCACTTACCTTTGAAGAATCGATGATTCTCAAAGCGCGCTTCTTCTTTCATTCCCAGTGACTGACACAATTTGATTGCTGCCAAGTTCTTACTAATGGTTTCTGCATAAATCCGATGAACCCCTAGCTCTGAGAATCCAAAATTAGCGAGCGCTTCAGCCGCTTCTATAGAAAGCCCTTTTCCCTGAGTCTCCCTTGAGAAAGCGCAACCCATTGAAGCTTGTAGGTTGCCTTCAAGACGTAAACAAACGGTTCCAATAAACTTCCCTGAATCTTTGTTTTCAACCGCGAGCTGATAGGACTGGCGTGGTACTTCCAAAGCCTGATCAACAAACAACTGGGTTAGCTCTCGATATTTGTTAGGTTCACAATCACTTTCGTCATAGAAACGCTGATACTTTACGTCTTGAGACATGCCAACAAACGCAGGCTCATCTTGAGGCCTCATATCTCGAAGAATCAATCTGCTGGTTTCGAGTTTGAACATCAAATTTCCTTTTTCATGTTAAAACAAAACAAGGTGTCGCTTACTCGTATACTTTCCCATTATGCTTTAACCAACCATGAGCATGATGATTGCGAGGATCTTTGTGCGTCCAGTGCATTACGCCACCTTTCTTGTTCCATTCATATTCACCATAAAACTCAACTCGGTCGCCCTTTCCCAGGTCCTGAACACGAGGAGCTAAGTCAATATTATGTGCGACTAGCAAGGTTTGTCCGCTATCGAGTCGCAAAATGAATTTCTGATGTCGAGAGCCTTTATTATCATCAGGAAGTACTCGATACACCGTACCCGCTCCGCGCACCTGAACGTCGCTTTGATGATTTTCGTAAGCTTGCTTAAGTCGCGTATCATTCGCTTGAACATGATTGATGCCAAAGCTAAGCAGCACCAAAAGTAGAGCGCAAAATTGTTTCATTCCCTTCATTTCTTTCGTTTCCCATATCTGAGTGTTGATTTGGGATACTGACTGGGCATTCCCTCTTCTAACGATGCTTGTACTGAGTTGGACAATAACCTCTCGATACATCGGTATTACGCAACTTTACATGTTTAGTCGAGCGCCCAGAAACACGAGAGCGCCACAGCTTAAAACTGCAGAGCTTAAGATGACTGCGCATAAAACGAATCACTTGCGATTCATTCAAACCAAATTGCTGTTCTATTGCTTCAAACGGCGTTCTGTCTTCCCACGCCATTTCGATAATTCTTGATTCATTTTCTTTAGATAACATTGGGCATACTCTTCCTTTAAAAACTTGGAGAAGTACGCTCGTTCTAAATCTAAAGATCACAGGACAAACACTTTGAATTGAACGCGTTATAACGTTCAATAAACAACAGGCTAGCAGCTAGGCAATCATGGGGTTAAATAAGCTTGCGCGAACTCTCTAAGCACTCTTGCATTGTTGTGGTATTTGCTATCCCCGCACTTTATGCCATCCACTCTGATGTCCGGGCTAGAATAAGCGGGTATAACATATCGCTCATAAGACATCATAGTTCCTCTGTCAGCACAAATTGCGCCGAACGAATATTGAGGAGCTCTTGGATACGTTCCATAAATGTAACTTTCAATACTATCAAAGTCTTTCAATAACGTTTTGTAGTCATGATGCGCACCACTTAAATGGCCAATTTCATGCTCCATTAGGTGATCAGGGCAGTTTATCGCTAAAGAGAAAAAATAGGATACTGGAGATGAGACGCCGCAATAATCAGACTCGAAGCTAGAATTATAGTTAGAAAATACTATCCCTGTAAAAATGGGAACGCCGCCTTCTGTTGTTTCTGGGATCGGTTCTTCCAACGAGAGTTTTAATAACCTCTCTGCAGTGCTCAAATCTTGAAACCAAAGGCTGTCAATTTCCGGCGTGTAAGTCACCTTGGTAACTTTTCTCGTGATAGGGATGCAGGAGTTATTCAATACCAGATTCGAATAACTTTCCCATGTCGCTATTTTAGCGGCAACGAATGCTTTGGAATATTCAGATAACAGCGATTCATCAACATATAGATGGATCTCTGTATTCAATATCTCACTCTGTGCACAAGTAGGAAACTCGACACTTTGAGCATTGGAGAGTCGGCTATTGCTCAAAACGATAATCAAAACATAGCCAACTAACTGGATGAGCCTTTTAAAGGAACCCTCTCTGACTAATGTATTCATCTCCATCCTCTTCCTCAGTTCAAAGCCGTAAAGATCACCAAAAATGCCGTAACTTAAGATTCATACAGATAACTATTACACATATAAGCGCAGACCTCTCAAATTACCCTTCACTATCGGTGCTGTTCCGAAAACAAAAAGCTCGCCATACAATGACGAGCCTTAGTGATTATTGGAGCTTAACGGTTATAAGACCCGAGCATTAACCGATCTAGCCATTAAGACACTTGATCGCGTAAAGCCAATTCAACGTTTTTCAACACTTTGAACTCTTCTCGAGTACAACCGCGCGCCACGGAAACCCAATGGTCGCCAGTTTCATCGGCTCCTTTAAACTCTGCACGTAACTCATATCTTCGCCATGTAACAAACGCCAAAATAAAGGTCAGTGCAAGCATCGGCAAACCGAACTGAGGAACGAATGCCCAAGTCGCTGCCGAGAGGACTAAAGCCAACGAAACGATATTGATTGCGTTTTCTTTAAGACCCAATTGACGAATTTCTAACTGTTTGATTTTACGTAAGCTGTAAACATCCTTCTTAACTCGGAGTTCATCAGAACTCACCAGAAAGTCTGATGCTTTGTATGACCTACGAAGTCGCACTAAATTCGCTAACCTGTTGCGTGTTTGATTCTTTTTCATCGCCTTTCTCCATGTCATTAAAGGTTAGTAAAAACTAATATAATCATGAAGTTAATGAACGAATTCTTATTTTATAAATCAAGCCAATGCTAAAATCAAGTCTATGTAATTAATAATAATTATAACAATATCACTTGGTATACAAAATTCAGATAAAAAGAAGGTTCATTAGCGCGTTGCTTCATCACAAACCGGTGTACTTTATTTAAGTGGGATATAGGCCGACAATGGTTCCAATAACCGACCAAACGGATTAACCGGCGGGCATGATTCCTCCTACTTTGTAACCACTTGTTTCAACGCGATTTTTGGGACAAATTTCGTGTTCAAGGAATGCTGAACAGTGGTCACATAACGCTCTACTTATCATAGGTAGTACAACCTCTTCACCACTTATCCATTCAGCATTTAAATTCCTGAATCACTCAATTGAACATATCAACATAGCTTATCGATTAAGCAATTGATCTCATAATGTAGAGCCTGTACGCTTACACTATGCACACGGTTACCTAATGGAGATCACGATGAACGAACTACTGACATGCGCTATGGAACAGAAACAACGAACAACGGTAACGAGTTTATTCGCAAGAAATGGGTTTAAGATTGCAACGACTGACTTTGATGATGTGACTTTCGAACGTGAAAGTGTGTTGGTCAACGTTCGATTTGATTCCTCTTCTAACGTCGAATCGATTTCGGTTTTAAGCGAGTAGGATTTATCACCTCAAACGTTAGCGTAAAGCAGGTAAGGGCAATCAACTGAAGGTGTGGCGAAGCATCAGCTCTCTTCATTGACCAAATACAATTGTAAAATAGAGCTTATTGCCTGCTTTTCACGCCATTCTTAAAGTGCGCTAACTGCCAACGCTCGAATAATTCCATCTTATTTCTGAGCTCCCTTTCTTCTTATGATTAATTATTCTCTACTTGTTCACCATTCTCACTTTCCTCAAAAAACGCATTAATGATAATTCTACCAATAATTAGCAATTCCATGAGCTTGGCTTATATTTGTTAGTACCCTTTGAACAAAAATCGAAGTGATGCCTATGCTCCTAACTCGGTTAATTTATGTCAGTACGCTCTGTGAAAGTTGCGATTCTCATGCTTTGAACGACATTCTTCAGATTTCACACGACCGCAATAAGCAAAGCCATTTAACTGGCCTTCTAAGCCACAATGATAAGTATTTCCTGCAATGCATTGAAGGTTCGAGAACCGCAGTGAACCATACTTACAATCATATTTTGAATGACAAGCGACACAAAAACGTCATGATTTTATATTTCAAAGAGATCGATTGTAGGCAGTTTGGTGATTGGTCTATGGGTGATATTCCACAATCTAGTCTCACTGAACTGGTTAATTTACAGTTTTCAACATCCGATCAGTTCAACCCGTATGAGATGTCAGGAGAAAGTGCCTACCGAATGCTTCTGGAACTGAAACAGAATTTGCCATCAGAATAGAGCTTCGCTCCGACTGAATCCCTAGAGTTAGCAACAAAAAGCCCCAACGTATGGGGCTTTTTGGCGTTTTGTTATAGAGACATCTATTCGATATTCTTCGGTGAACTCTACTCGCTCTCGCTGCTCACCGCTTCTTGTTCACTGCCAGCAAGAGCTTGCTGTTCGGCGGTAATATCAGATTCTTTGAACACAATGAACGCGCGGCGGTTTAATGCATCGGCTTTTTCAGAGCGTTCATTAATCGCAGGCTGCAACTTACCAAATGACTTCACTTCCCAGATGAACTGCTTAGGGTCAAGTTTGGTTTTGAGGTACTCAACCACCGTTTCTGCGCGGCGCTCTGCCAACTTTTCATTGTAAGAAAGTGAACCCGCTTGGTCGGTGTGCCCTGCCACCATTATGCTACCTTGCAGGCCGCTCAACTTAGTTGTGAAGTCATCTAACTGCGTTAGATCTTCTTGTTTGAGTACTGATTTGTCGAAATCGAAGTGTGGTGTCATTGCCATATAAACTTTACGTTCTGGTTTTGGTGGCTCACAGAAAGGCATCTCTTCGTACTTCTGAGCTTCTTCAAACACAATAAATGCACGGCGGTTCTCCGCTCGGTCTTTATCTGTCTTACCAAACAGAAGAGGTTGAGTCTCACCAAGGTGTTTCACTTCCCAGTCATAATGCGTTGGGTCTAGTTGCCCTTTCAGATAATCTGCGACCGATTTAGCACGGCGCTGTGAAAGACGTTCGTTGTATTCCAGAGAACCTTTGTAATCAGTATGGCCGACAATCGTGATACGCCCTTTGAGGCCTCTGATCTCTTTAACAAAGGTATCCAAGTTGATCTTATCGAGGTCGCGTAATTGGTATTTATCAAACGCAAAATGCTCTGCGATGGCGATGTGCACCTCACGCTCTGGCGCCAAACACTCGCTGATTAAAAACTTAGACACATCGATGCCTGCGAACTTGTCTCGGTTCTCCTGGCTCACGTACGTGTCGGTTGCACAGCCGGATAGCAGCGAGGTACTCATCACTGCGCTTATTAGGAAAATAATTGTTTTCATCTTACTCTTAACTATCACTTCGAATTCTCAACTCTTAACTTTCAACCCACTTTTGGGCTGGCTTAGATCTTACCGACTAAGTTAATGAACACACCGGATGCATCGTAGTCATCATCATTGGTTAGATCGCTATCAAATGCAGAGAAGTTATAACCAATCCCCATTTTGAAGTTCTCGCCGATGTGCTTGTTCACCGAAACTAACGCACCGTGTTCTAGCTCATCGTTGAGTGTGTCTGTTTTCCAGTGGTATTCACCCGTCACATCCCACTCTTTCATCACGCGGTAAGAAGCGCTTAATCCGTATAGGTCGATATCGCTTTTAACCAGCTCATTCGAACCAGATGCTCGTTCAAAAGCTTGCTGTTTGTCTTTATGCGCGTACTTAGTACCGACATCCCAGTGTTGGTCGATCGAATAGATCGCTTCAACTTCAATGATCTGACTGGTTTCGTCTTGATAATCCACATCGCGATCCAGTTGATCGAAATCTGCAATATACGTGTAGCGGCTCAGTAAATTGAGTCGATCGTTGTAGATCGGACGATACGCGAGGCCGCCAGTGGCTTCGGTAAATTGCGCCATGGTTTCGCCGGTGGTTTCGCTTTCGGTGATGGAGTAGTTGTACTTGCCAAATAGCGTGTACTCTTCCGTTAAATGATGCGTATAACGGTTGGTGGTCACGATTTGTTGCAGTTCTCGCTGAGCGATGTCTGGATCGTCTTCACTCTTATCTACTCGGTATTCAAATTTGTGGCTTAGGGTGATGTCGTCTAGGTCAATCGATGCATTGAAGCTGATGGACTCACGCTCAGTGGCAATGTTCTGGTCATCTTCAATTTCACCAAGCTGATAACCGATGCCCATCTCGACATCTTCCGTCACGTCGTAACCAAAGCCGTACGAGTCGATACGGCCATGACCGTCGTTTTCATCAACAAACTGGTTCTCTTGGTAGAAATCGACACTGCTAGTCAGGTCTGCACGCTGACCAACAACCACGTTGTTTTGACCTTCGTAGTTATCATCTACATAAGTTACGTAGGTTGAGTGGTCATCGGATACATCGTAAGTCACGGTAGCTTCTGCTACTTGGCCTCGGTCGCCATCGGTGTATTCACCGCCAAGAGACAAGTCTTCCAACACTTGGAATTCAGCACCAATCGACGCGCTGTCGTTTTCATCATAGTCATCCGACTGATCGACGGTCTTTTGCCCTTTGACGTAAACGCTGTTTTCGCTGTCCCACATGTATTCCAAACGCACACCCGCTAAGGTGGCATCGCTGTGCTCGTCGTTTTGATTAAGCTCTTCAGTTTGTTGCCCTGCCGCCGAAACTTTGATGTGCTCGGTGATTTTAACTTGAGTCTCGATCTCAATCGTTTCAGTATCTGTTTCTAGATTACCATCGACATCGCGCTCTTCATTGGTCGAGAAGCGAGACATAACCGCCAAACGATCGGTGGCTTGCAAACGAAGTTCAGCACCGTAAGCTTCTTGTTCAAGGTCATCGCTGCTGCTTGCGTAGCTGTATCCCGCGTCTTTGTCTCGGTACCAAAGTTTCAGGTCATTACCAACAGCACCAAAAATGGTTGGCGCAAGGTCATAAAGGCTGGTGACAGCTGTGATTTGGACACTATCACCCTCGCGGTCTTCCAATGTTTCGCCAATGGGCGTAAAGGTTAAACCACCATCGGTAGAGACGAAATTCGACTCGGTTTGCCTACCTTCACTATGCGCAAACTCAGCCTTAATGTAGGTCCCCTCAGTAGCACGTAGCGTTAAATCCGTGCCATAAGACTCGTAATCTTGATTGTCTTTCTCTTGGGTCGCGTACGTGACACCAACGCCAATATAATCGTTGATCCAGCCTTTGGCACGACCACCGTAAGACATCGCATCTAATGAGTCAGAACCTTGTGGGACGTACTCATAGTCAACAACCAGAAAGTTTTCGTAGTCGTCTCCGTTTTCTATCACGCTACCAAAGCTGTCGGATAGGATATTATCGAGTGGCTTGGTCAAAATAATTCGACCTTGGTACGGGTCAAAGTCATAGTCGACGCCCGGCTCAAGTTGGATTTCATTCTGCACTAGGCCAGATTCATCTTTTACTTTTACATAAACCTTGTCGCTTCCTGGTACCGCTTCACCGTGACGAAGGAAGTACAGAGAGCCGCCTGTGCCCAAGAACTCATCGTGTGCATACAACGAATCTGCTTCTGCGGTAAAACCGACCACGTTCAGACGATCTTCACCGTATTGTGTAGTATCGCGAGTACGATAATCAGCTTTGAAACCATAGAGGCTACGGTTGTAATCGTTGTTCTCAGTGCCTGTTAACCCCGTGTTGTAGTTACCCCACAAGTATTGAGACTTATCGTATTCAACATTGAGGTAAACCTTGCCTTTGGTGTTGACCACTTTTTCGATGTTTGAGCTATCGCCATAGTTGCCGTAATAAAGCTCATCGTCGTCTTCAAGAATATCGAACACATCCGAATCGTCGGAGGCGAACGGATGTTTGAACATGTCTTTGATTTCACTTTCTCGCGTATCGAAGTGAGTCGTTACACGAAGTTTGTCGCCAAATTTACCCTGACCAAAGTACGCTAAACGACCTTGGTTATAGATGTCATCTTGGTACTGGTCATCGACACTTAATGCATCGCTATTACCAGACACATTGTTCTTACCAACATAAAGATCAGCCAAGCCGGTTTGTGCGTAGTACGTATCTGGAATACGAACGTACAGCTTGTAGCGACGTTCATCACCATTATCAAACACAACCTTGGTAGGGAAAATGTAGGAGTCTGTTGGTAGGTATTGCTCGGCGTATAAGTTGCCATCTTCAACGTCAAATTCGTCTTCACCGATGATGACTTTATCAACGCCTTTTAAACCGGTACCAATGAACTTGGCTAAGCCCGCATTGGTCGGAATGTTGTGACGCATCAACTTAGCTTGGCCATAGCTTTTATCTTTGCTCTCCTCATCGTCGTTATCGTTTCGGTCGATATCGACTTCAGAGTCCGGCTTGACTAAGTCAGTCACACCAACGGTGGTCACATCCATGTTGCCATCTTTGTCCCACGCTTTTAGGCGGAACATCAGCTGCTCACCGACCTCAAACTGATAATCAACATCAGTTTGACCATCCCAATTGATGTCAGAGTCGTTCGCCAGTTTATCGCCTTCAAGCACAGCGATTGGCTCAGACAAGCCAAAGTCACCCACGCGGTACACTTCCAACTGATACTTTTTGATGTAGTAACCATAGTTGGTGGTAATGGTGAAACCTACGCTGTCTCGTAGTGTTCCCTGCTCGACTTCCAACTCATCGCTGACACTGACGTCGAGCACTGGGTCAAAGCGAGTGATGTCACGGCTTGCCCAAATAGCGCCTTGTTCTAGGTAAATACGCGAGCTGTCTTGGTCTTGGTTCGGCTTGGTGATTTCAATGCCAGTCGTCTCAGAACCGAGTTTTTCAAGCTTACCTGTGTCTTTCGCTACCGCCATCACAGGAATGGCCGTTAACACACACGTCGCTAAACGAGACTTAATAAATACTTTCATACAATTTCCAGATACGGTTCCAATGGCTTACTTCTGTTCACTTTATTGGTCTTTGCGATGAACGCTAAAGTTGAACTTGGTGAGCTTGTTCGGGGTAATTCGCAACACTTTCGGGTTTTCGCTTACCACTTCCATGGAGGTGGATAGCGAGTCAGTGTCCAACTTCACGAGGAAGTTCTTACCTTTCTTATTGAGTACCCATTGGTCGGGCACGTGGTAACGACCGTACTGGTCTGTGTAAATAACGATTCCCTCAACCGTCATCAACTTAACGCCCGGAATACCATCTTCGTAAATACCTTTGTTCTCGATAACGATTTCCCATAGGAAATCCTCACCATCGCGATATAGGTTTCTGGTTACATTGAGGTTTTCCGCGCTCAGTCCCTTTTTCTTGTCCGATTCATGTTTAAACTGAATCTGACCTTGTGCGTCGAACTCGATACGAGAACCCGCATCAGTCGTGACGTAGAAATTAAAACTCTGCTGTGTGCGAGTTTTAAATTGAATCACCACTTTGCTGGTTTCTGGCAGGGCTCGGTTCACGGAATGACCCCAAAGGTCACCAAGATCCAAGCCTTGCTCAAGTGCTGTGGTTATTGCGCCATCTTGAATAGCAACATCTTGACCATCACGAATGATGTGCGTCGAATCAGCGATGTAGCCTTGTGTTGCTAAGTTCGCAGTTAGCTCAACATCAAACGCGGTTGCATCAGCTTGGAATCCATCTTTGTTATGATCTTCAAAAACTTTGCCGATGATCGATGAGGTATCAAACACCTTGTCCGGCTCTATGGTCACTTTGGCGGTGTCTTCATTAGAAACAGCCGTGCCATCAACCTTCGCTACTGCTGTATTGATGTAATCGCCAAAGGTGGCGCCTACCGATACACGCAATAAGTAACGAATACGCAGCTTTTCACCCGGGTCAAAGTTCAACGATGTGAACATTAACTTGCCCGTGTCTGATGGCTCTTGAGAGATAACCTGATCGTCTTCAGTACCAAACTCACCATCAATGCCGCTCAGCACAACTTCTGATGTGTCCACGATGTATTTCAGACCACCTGGGTAGCGGTCTTCCACCGTCACGTTCTTAAAGTAAGATTCATTGTTGTTCTCAACGATGATCTCGTACTCAACCGCATCGCCAACTTGCGCGGTATCTTGCAGCGCAGACTTGGTCAGCTCCAACTCCCCAGAGTTATCAGGAATCTTCTTGATGTGAGTAGTTACGCTGTCGCTGGTTTCAGTACCGTCAGATTCAGTCGCCGTGAAGGTATTGGTAATGTCGTCATCCAAGCCCTTACCTAGCGTGCCCACTACTTCAAACGCGTAGGCATTACGTTTGTTGGATTTCAGGTTAACGGTGATGTTTAAGTCTTTATTCAACGGGAAAGAATGACGCTGAATAACCGCGCCCGAGTCGTCGACTTCGACCCCTTCAATTGTCCAATCCGTAAAGACTTTATTAGCAGTGCTGTTTTGTAGCTCACTGATCTCATCGGTTAGACGAACATTGGCCGCGTTACCTTGACCATTGTTAGTGACGGCTAAGTAATAAGTGACACTGTCGTCATCTTCGGTGTATTCAGGTTTATCAGAACGTTTTTCAACAACCAGATCAGCACTTACTGGAGGCAAGTTCAAAGCTGAGACTTGATTACCCGTTATCTGTTTAGATGCATCAGATTCCTTGGTGTTTTTCGAGCGAGCACGTGCTGTTGAACTGCCTGTCAAATCAAGGTAATAGCCAAAAACATCGATGTTGGTCAGCATGTCTTCGTTAACCGTCAAGATGAAGGTGTAATCAATCTTGCCACCCGGTGCGATGTCAACGATCGTTGCTAAATCCCTATCGGTATCAAAAGTGCCCGGCTGCGTTTCTGCACCTTCCCATGTAGCACTTAGGGTTCCTTTATCAAAGGAATTACTGTGTGAGCCATCAATATGGTCTCCCATCGATTCAGCAAACTGAGTGTAAAGCGCCACATCTTTGGCAATACCGCGACCAATGTTCTGTACGACTAAGTGATACTCGACCTCCTCACCCGGTACGTAATAAGGTGCGTCGGTAAAGAGCTCAGCCTGGACAACGGCCGCGACAGTATGAACTGGAGGGCTGACCACATCACCGCCATCGACTTGCGCGGTGTTGACGATACGTCCCGTTGCCGTATCAACCACTGTACCTTTTGAACGGAAAACGACCGTACCATGTGGAGCGATATCAACACTGTATTCTGTTGGGCTGATTTGTTCGGCGGTTGTCCCGACTGTGGTTGATTCCACCGCCATTGAAGTTGTGCCAGAAACGAAAGCTGGGCCTGTTGTATCGTCGTAATACTCAACTTCAATCGAACTCATATCATCGACAACACTGAGGTCATTGATGTTGTTGTTGGAAGTATTCTGAATCGTAATCAGGAACTCTAATTCCCCACCCGGCACATATTCCGTCTGCACATTGGTTTTCGTTGCAACAAACTCAGAATCTTTCGGTGTCATTACCACTGTAGAATCTTGTTGAGTACCGTTATAAGTGATGGTCGCCGTATTACTAATATCACCAACAGCAGTTGTACGAATCAATGCTTCGACATGGAACGTCACGGTGCTTTGTGGCGCAATATCCATGTAGGCGTCGATATCTTTGCTCAACTCAAAGCTCTCTGGGTTCACCACTGTACGGTCATCACTCGCTTCAAAGCTGACTTCCCACATTAGGAATGCCGACTCTTTTTTATCAGTCGTCGTGTCAACTTGAATGTCACTGATGATGTCTTGCAGTTGAACACCTGCAGCAAAAGAGTCAGAGCTGTTGGTTACTGTGATCTCGTAGTGGCTCAATTTGGTGACTTCGTACGTCGGAGTGTCGACTGTTTTTTCAATAGACAGCGTTGCTAGTACAGGTGTACTCGTCGCAGAGTCGTCAAAAGTCGTGCCGTCAAAAGAGGCTGATGCCAAGTTCGTGATATCACCGGTTGCAAGTGCATTGGTTGTCACCTGAATCGTGAAAACAACGCTATCTTGAGGAGCAATATCTAACGTTTCGTTAAGATCTTCGCCACTCGTTGGAGCTGGCACTGGCGTCTCACCCGTTGCTGAGGCTGCCGAGATTTGGATTGAAGCAGGCTCAAAGGCGTGCGACGTCTCACCACCAGCAATTGTGGTTTCAACAGACTGCAGCGCATCCTCAATGGCAACATCTTCTGCCCAGCCTAATCCGTTGTTTGTCACGGTCACTGTGTATTGCAGAGTCTCTCCTGGGAGGTACTCCGCCTTATCAACCTCTTTCGTGATTTCGACTTGCGCATCTTCAGGAATGTAAGTCGCATCTGCGGTGTATTCACCATCATCACCTTCGACTTTAACCATATTAGTGATCTCGCCTTTGGCCTTATCATTAACAGTGTTGGTCACGACAAATGAATAACTGTCACCCGGGTGAATGCTGTACGTCGCACTATAACCCTGTGCGTTATTAACCGCATCTTTGCGAGCATTCAGGGCTGGATCGCCACTGCCATCAAGCTGTTCGTCGCTAATGATCCAATTACCTGTCAACGCTTGCGCTTGATCTGGGCTGTTAGCCACCTCTGTCATGATGGTATCTATACGATCGGTCAGGATCTGATCCACAAGGTAGCCTTCCCCTGTATTCGCGACGGTGATCTTGTAGGAGATAGGCTGACCCGGCTGATACTTAGCGTCAGGTTCATCAATCGGAGTCGCTTCTTTGGTTAACACCAAGTACCCCGATTTTGGAGTGATATACCCCTCTCTCAAACGAATCATCTTTGAGTCGTCTAAACCATGTCGCAGATAAGCCGTATTGGTAAAACGACCTATTGCGTCATCACGAACCTTGCCTTCGATATGAATACGAACGAGCGTGTGCTGAGCACCACCACCGGTACCTGTGTCATCACGCCCAGAGATCTTAAGAGACTCAGCCGGTAGATTAATATCTGGGCTGTTTTGCCCTACCAATTTATCTAGCTCGGAGAAGTCATTCGCATTTGGGTCTAAAGGAGCAGAGTTAGCAAGAACATCATAATCAATCGTCCACTCAGTGAGTGCCGTTTGCATCGAGCCATCGACAGTTTCGACTTCAAAGCCACTGATCATATCTCGGATTGAGAACAAGCCAGTGTCAACATCATCATTGGTAATATCAATGTAGTAATTGATCGTCCCTCCCGGCACGTACTCAGGAGTATCTGTCCACTTATCAACTAGGATATTCGAGCGACCCGGATCAAGTACGATGTCGTTGGTGTCATCACCGTTCACTTTTGCCGTATTAGTGATAGTACCGGTTGCTGATGTTGATACCTTGCCTTTCACATCAAAAACAATACGCTCACCAGGACGAAGGTCGACAGTCGCATCCAAAGGGACACTTCCGTTATAGTCACCCTGTACATCATATGAACCAGCAGGTTCTACCGCAATCGCTGTTGACCACTCAGAAAACGCATCATCACCATCTTCCGTTTTAATGGCCTGAATCGCATCAATAACGCTCACATCATTTGCGATGCTATCGCCTGTGTTATCTAACGTCACTTGATACTCAACATCACCACGTGGTGCGTAAGTACAACCGCTGCCATCGTTTGAAGGAACAGAACACCCTGCCGATTCACCATCGGTATAAACTAAGGTTTTGAAGTAATCGAGCTCAACCGCTTGTGGTGGAATCTTTTCAGATGTAGCAGATTCACTGTCTGCCGTTACTCGGTTAGCGCTGATAGTACCCAATGCGTCATCGCGTATTACACCAGTTGCGTTGAACGTCAACACTTCACCTGCGGCAATATCTGTCTCGATGTTTAGGTTGCTGGTTGCGTTGTAGCCTGGTACATAAGTATCAGCGTTGGCATCAATACCATTACCGACTTCATGAGATATCTCACTCGAAACAAACGCCGACTCTACATCTCCGCCAATGACTTCAACTTGAACGTTGCTCATCACATCTTTGATGTGCACATCGTTAGCCCAACCATTTTCTGGGTTAGCCACGACAAACTCATACTCGACTTGGTCCCCCGGTAGGTAGGTGTCACCATCAGAGAACGGTTTACCATTCACCGATACCACACGTTTAGAGACACTAATCTTGTTTTCAAGCGGTAATAAATTCGCACTTCGAACACTACCGTCGTAACTAGCTCTGTTGAGGACTTCACCCAATGCATCTTCACGGATAACACCATGAATGGTAAAAGTCAGGCTTTCTTGAGGCGCGATAACGATCTCGTTATCAATGTCGAGATTGTTACCAGAAACAAAGTCAACCGCATCCGTAATTGAGCCAGCAGCTGCTGCTTTCTCTAGATTCACTTCCCAACCAGACAAAAACGGCTGGCCGACAGGGTCACTACCTGTTGTTGAAGCGTCTTCTGCAATACGAGTTTCAATCGCTGAAATAGTATCCTCTAATCGAGAACCATACTCTGTGCCATTACCTGTATTTTTAATTTGAACGCGGTAGTAAACCTCGCTTTCTCCAGACGCTTGAGAGTAATGTTCTTTCTTACTCGATAGGCCAGAATCGGAGAACACTTGCTTGCTGAATACGACTTCTGGCTCCGACATTGATGCTGGCGGAGAAACGGCAATAAATTCATTGCCGTTGTCTTCGCCCATGTAGGCTCTGTTAGTAAATGAGCCTACTGCTTTCGGACTAATCTTGGCTTTAATGACATAACGTACGAATGCGAGTGCCCCTGAACGACCAAAGTTATCCGCCGAGATATCAAAATGTGTATCAATTGGCTGGTTATCTCGAATCGAGTTATCAACGTCTGGGTCTGAGATTCCAGAACCGTCTGCGAAGGTTTCAATTGTCCAGCTATCAAAGGCCGGGCCACGAGAACCATCGAAGTACTGCGTGTTAATTTGGTCAATGTCGTCACGTAAACTCATATCATCAACGTGAGCGCTAGAGACGTTCTCGATTAAGATTTCGTACTCAATGTACCCCCCTGGCATATAACTTGTAGCCCCTGGCATTGGGTTATCATCAGCATCGTAGTAAGCGAGGATGTTCTTCTCAAAATCAACTTTGCGAGCTTCTTGTTGGATGTTGTGAGAAATCGTATCGCCATCAACAGTCAATACATTCACGATACCGCCATTCGCTTTATCGTTGATGGTCGCAACCACTCGATACTCAAGTGTCGCCCCCATCGGAATATCCGCTTCAAGATTGAGGTTAGTGTCCGTTGAGGTATAGACATTACCCGCACCAGCTCCAGCATCTACGTAATCGGAATCGGCACCAGAAGCGATAGATGTAATTGTCCAGCTTGAATAAGCAGGCCCGGTCGACCCATCAACGAGATCAACGGTAATGTCTTTTAAGTTGTCGACGATTGGGATGTCGTGAGCGTTACCTTTACCATCGTTCTCAACCACTAAATGATAAGTCACCGTTTTACCTGGTTCATAAACCACTTCATCGGTTGTTTTATCGAAATTCAAGTGGTAATCATCGGGCAGCACTACGGTATCGCGGTAATGAATATCACCAGTCGCATCAGGTCTAACGATACCCGTAACGGTGTAAGTCACGTCTTCCCCTGCGTCGATATCAATGGAAGTCACGATATCGGTATCATTCTTAACATCGCCGTCGTTTGTGCCATCGGTTGTTCCCGCATTTGCAGGGTCGCTCTTCGCAACGGCAACCGTAAACTTATTCGTACCCGCCACATCATCGAAGAACGGATTTCCAAACGTACCGTCTTGAAGCTCAACCGAGATACCATTGATCAGTTCATTGACGTCAACATTGTTACGGTAGCCATGGCCATCCTGAGAGTTGTACTTGATGGTATAAGTCAGCTCATCGCCCGGAGAGTAGCGGTTAATGTTAGTTGTGCGAACAACGCCGCCACTGTTATGTACCTGATGGTTTTCAGCCACTGCACGTTTGGCATACTCACAGTCATTGGTACACCCAACATCACTGCTGTGGATCAGCACCGCCTCGTTGCGGATGATTCCAGCGTCTCTATCAGCAACACCACTGGATACCGCATTATCTTTAACACGCGCTTTGATACGCACGGTCACGTAATCTTTAGCGGGAATAGAAACCGGTAACTCGACGTCTTCAGTCGTTGGAGAACCAAAGCCCGAACCAGTATCAACCGACCAATACTCAAATGGATTCTGAGCAAGAAAGTCTTCGGCTTCCCCATCTTTATCGTTAGCCAGCGTTGTGGTGATATCGCTCAATCGATCCATAAAAATAAGATCGGTTTCTTCAGTATCACTATTGTTGCCAATAACGATGGTATAAGTAAGATCTTCACCCGGTGTATAACGAACTACGTCCGTCGTTTTGGCCAGTGAAACGTTGATGTCATAGGCACTGTTCGAGTTATCTATTTGCGCAGAAGAGCTGTGCTCACGGTCTGTGATCGGGTCATAAACATCAACACGGTTTGACACTTGGTCTTCTTCATAATCAGACCTAACCACACCACTTACCTCATAGTGCACCCAGCCACCAGGAGTGATATCTACGTTAGTATCAATATCAGCATTGTCAGAGATATCACCGTAGCGCGAACCCGGTTTGTCTGTATTGGTTGTTCCGACAATAGTCCAGCTATCAAAAAAGTTAAGCGCTGAAATACTATCTTGTACCTTTGCATCATTAGCGTAACCAACACCTCGGTTGTAGATGTAGATATCAAACGACGTTCGCTCACCACCCACAAACTCTGCACTTTGAGCAGTTTTATCAACCACAAGATTAGGCTCGCTAGGGTGAGTGCTAACGGTATCCGATAGGTTGGTATCTGGCCCCGTTACCTTGGCTGTATTGCTGAACGATCCCCATAGGATTTCAGTGTCATCACTGCGGTCAAGCTGGCCAACAATGGTGTAGGTGATAGAAGCGCCGGGAGGGATTTGTGCCGTAGCATTAAGGTCATTATTATCCGAAAACTCACCGGGATCGGTTACGGCTAGCACCCAAGGAGAGACCGCCTCTTTTTGAGCGCTGATCGTCCAAGATGAAAATACCGGTTTGGTTTCACCCGGCTCATGAAGAAGCTCAGCCTCTATCGTGCTGATTTCATCTTTAACGTTAATATTAGACGCAAAACCATTCCCTTCCGGGTTGCTCACCTTAATTGTATAGGTGATTTCAGTCGTCGTATCGGTATAGGCATTTTGTTCATTGTGCCCATCTACACGCTTGTCTAGAGTGAGGTAATAATCACGGGGATAAGCACCTCTATCAGAATAGAGCACGCTGTTTACCGTCACTTCATTACGGATTTCATCATCGGCAATGGGGTTTACGATCGCCGCAATGCTATAAACGATCTTATCGTGTGGGGCCAACTTAGCCTTCTCGTCCAAGATAAGTTTATTGCTTTGATTACCTTCAATTTGACCAGTAAAGCCGGGATCACTGTTTGTCGAAATTGAGCCGTCAGAGGCATAGGATTTCGCAGTAATAACCCAGCTCAAATACGCTTTAGTCGGTGTATCATTAATAGACTGAGTCATGACAGAGACTAAATCATCATAAACCGGTACATCAATCGCGTAGCCGTCACCGTTATTCTCTACCGTGATGTCGTAGTTCAGGGTACCGCCAGCTGAGTAGTAACGAGAATCCACTTCCTTTTGGACTTTTAATTTCGAGTTTGGCATTTGAACGCCAGAGCCCGACTCACCTAAGTTATCCCCTAAGCACAAGCCGGCATCGGTACCATCATCAACAATCTGACCCACACTGGTGTCTGCCACTTTTGCGGTCAGCTTATAATGAACATAGCCCTCAGGTGCGAGGTCAACTTTCAAATTGATGTCGTTTGTTGTCCAAGTATTGTAATTAAATGAACCATAGTTCGATCCATCACCACTTCTATCGGCGACTTCAAGCTTCCACTCGGAAAATGCTGAAGCGTTAGAGCCATCCGCTTGCTCTGTCACGATACAAGCAAATTTGTCGACAACTTCGATATCGTTCGCGAAGAACTCAGAATCTTTGTTCGAAACAACAATGTCGTACACCACTTCATTCTGACCAGCAATACCCGGTACATAGGTGGTATCAGTGGTTTTCTTATTGCGGGTAATTTGGCTCGATGAAGAGTGGATGACTTCTTTAGTGTCTAAAGGATTTGTTAGCACGTCACCAGAATCTGCCGTGCCATCTGCATCCACTACCCGTGCGATGACTTCAGGAATGGCACCAATCGAAACAGGGCTGACATCAACTTCGACTGAGTAAAGAATTTGCTCACCTGGGTAAATTGAGACGACATCATTCAAAGATTTATTCGATTCAATGCCACTATCCGCTAACTCAGAAGTACTATTAGCGCCAAGAGTAATCACTTGGTTGGTCCAAGACTCATACGGGTTACCTGTTGTGTCATCCGCGTTCTTGTCGGTACTGATTTCGTTACCTAAGTCGGTCTTAAGATCTTCCAAAAATTGCTGAACAGAATAGTGATAAGCGATGCCCGAGTTTTCTTGGTTGGTTACCTTCACCGTGTAAGAAAACTTGTCATCAACCAAGTAACTGTCTGATTGGTTTAAGGTATGTGTAAGAGACACATTCGGCTCAGTAGGCGGCGTGGTTAGCACATCAGCAGAAACCAAAGCATCACGAGTTTCAGCTGCCACATCGCCATTAACAATATCGCCGACTAAATTGTCGGCAACGGTAGCTTCGATGGTGTAAGTAATAGATCCGCCGATATCTATCGACGCATCACTGACAACTAAATTCCCTGATGAGTTAAATGTCCCGGCATCACTTTCATCCCCTTCGACTGAAGCTGAATTGACGTTGTCTGTAAAAGCCGGTTCAAGTGCAGCTTCAATATTCAGCGCCTTGATATCAGCAATAGCACCTTGAACGTCAATCGCTTTAATAACAGTATCACCGGTATTCAATACCTTGATGGTATAGGTAAGTTCATCATTCAGTTGGTAGTGAGTCTTATCAACTGACACCGTAATGTCGTGTTCATATAGGCCTCGTTGAATGGATTCTGTATTTGATTCAACAGCATCCAACAGTCCAGTGCTCGCACTTGCGACGTTATCAATCGTACCGGCTGCGTCAGCAGAAACGGTGGCGACCATGGTATAGGTCACCGACCCACCAGCCGCAATACGCACACCTGATGCATCTAAGTTTCCGAAGCGACTGTAATCACCTGGAGATGACAGGAAGGAGGATTGCGCTTGAGTCGAAACTTGCGAGAACGCGTTAACATTATTTCCTTGATCATCTGTCGTTAAGATATTTAACAGCTCATCTTTAACGTCCAACTCAGCGATAGCTTTATCCGACTCATTCGTTAAAACAAGCGTATAAGCCACCTCTTGGTCGTTGTCGTAAGACGCACTGTCAACAGACAGATCCATAACAAGACCCGTTGTGCCCGCATAGGAGGCGAATGGAAACAGCAGAATGGATAAAAAAAAGGCAAGATTGTATCTGAACATTAACGCGCACTTCACAGTAGATTGACAAGCGTCTAGGCAAAAGGCCATAGATTTGACGTCACTAATTTGGCACTTAGCCTGTTAGGGACATGCGCAACATACAGTTCAAATAATCCGAACAATTAACATCCGTAAAAAACAAATTACTGAAGATGTTAAATAGAGAGTCTGATGTCTAAATTAGAATCAAGACATTGAGTTAATTATCAGAAGGTTAATGTTTTAATGAGTGAGTTTTCACAGTTGTTACGTAACTTCAGAAAGGAACTTCAATTTACGCAAACAGAGTTTGCAACCTACTTAAATCAGCTGGACGATGAGTTTAATGCGGTTGACGTCGTAACGATAAATCGTTGGGAAAACAGTAAGGTAAAGCCTAGTACATACAAAGCACTCAAGATATTACAGTACCTTGGCGGAGATTTGTTTGAGACAATAAAGAGCTTTAATTCCGAACAAAAAGACACGTTAATCGAACTGTTTTTAAACGAATCCTATGGCTCATTTCAAAGTAGAATTTCAGCTCTATCAGGCCTGAATCAACAACAAGGCAAACGCAACTTTAAGTCACTGCCTTTAATGTCAGAGCCGTGTGACACTGGCGTTATCGACAGAATCAAACTACTTTCTAAATTCACAAAAGTCGATATATCGCCACTGGACCAAATTGATTTATATCTCTACTACTGTGAGAAAAAAGCACATGGTCACAAGCTGATCAATGTAGATGGCGACATTGTGAGTCACAACGTAGGCTTTTTCTTTGAAGACCATCAATTTGAGACATTAAAAACTCAAGAGCTAGATCTAAGAATGGCCTGCTCTTTAAATTCAAGCAAAAGCATAAATTATTTTAATATAAGCTCACACTCAGAGACAAAAGATCATGTTATTGAGCATATAGTTTCAGATATACAGTTACTTTCTCAGAACAAAAACATTAAAAGATATTCTGTTTTAGTAAAAGACCCCAATATGATGAGACTCTTGAAGAGTGTGGGGTTTGAAGTATTTAAATTTTCAGAACCTTCTGCTAAAAAATGTAATATCATGTTCAAAAATAAACATTATAGCTACTGTATATTAACGATTGATAAAATAGACTATCTGACGAATCGGAACGTAATGTCACTAATCAAAGATGAATATTCTACCATGATGAAATTTCCGCAATTACTGCGCGAAGCGCGCAAGAAATTGAAGTTAACGCAAAAGGATTTTGCGGCATACATTAATCACTTAGATGATGAATTCAGCTCTGTAGATGTCGTAACGATAAATCGATGGGAAAATAGCAAAGTAAAACCAAGTAATTACAAAGCCCTAAAGCTATTGGACTGCCTTGGGCTAGACTTGTATACAACGTTGAAATCCTTTGATTCAGAAGATAACGAAGACAGTGCACTACTTGAAGACTTCCTTCGTGAGAGGTTCTTTTCGTTTCAAAGCCGAATATCGTCTATCACTAAAGGGGAAATAGAAGAAGGCTGCGACTGTCAGATCATGCCACTAATGACAGATCAGAATGACAAAGCAGTAATAGATAGAATAAAGCTGATTTCGCAATATACAAAGATGGATCCTTCAGCCCTTGATACTATCGATCTGTTTCTCTATTGCAGTGAAAAAAAGGCGCATGGCAGAAAAATGGTCGATGTAAATGGCGATATTGTTAGTCATAGCCTAGGTTTTTTCTTCAACGAAGAGGTATTCGAGCAATACCAAAATAAGCATCTACATATTAAGCAAGCTTGCTCTTTAGATTCTAACCAGAACTTAAATTACATTGTGGTTAGCGGTCACTCTGAGAAGCGCGAACAATCTGTTGCGAACTTGATTTCCGATATGAAGCTTCTTGCAAGAAATACTAAGATTAAAAAATATTCCATGATCATTAAGAACCCAAGTGCATTAGAACTTATGAAGAACATCGGATTTGAAATATGGAAGTTTTCAGAACCAACTGAAGAAAAGTCGAACATTACTTTCAAAAACAAAAACTACCGCTATTGCGTACTGACTATCGACAAGATCGAATTACTGAGTAACAAGAATGTTATCGCATTTATTAATAAATATGGTTAACGACTCAGGTTTACTGGATATAAACAGCCACCAAGCAATAGGTGGCTTTTAAATTCTTCGAGAGGCTACCCAATAGTAATCGGGTGAATAAGTCAATTAGCCAGATATACGACTAGCGGTATTCATACAGACAAACACCTAAGGCAATTGCATCTGTATCTCAGATAGCACCTCATCTAACCCCTCACCTAGTGCTTCAACGAGTGCTTCATAACCTGCTTCTTTCAAAGGTACTTTTGATTCGAAATCGGCACGTGCAAGCTCTGAGCCTTGCTCGCTCAATACCCAAGTTCCTTTCACTTCTGCGTTTCCGGTATAAGAGCCATTGAACTGCTCAAAGGTTATCGTCAACTCTCTTTCGGGCTCTCCTGATGTATCAGAAATATTGACCCGCTCTTCAAGCAGCCCTTCAAGGTTTTCAGCCCAAACGTGTTTACGCGCAGACACCAATTCATTTTCAGACTTGCGATACGCAATCCCTATTGTGTCGAGATAGTCTGGTAACTCCACTCTCGTTTTAATCTTAAAGATCGGTTTATCTAGCGTACTTTCTGGCAAGAGATACGCGTTAGTGCCATCAGTAGGCGTTGAACACCCTAAAAGCCCGAAGAGCACGATAAGTGATATAAATAGCTTTCTCATTATTCCACTCCCTTAACTGGAATCGGGTCTTCTTCTACTTCGCTACCGAACACCAGCGCATTCGGTTTATCGTTCAGCACTTTAATCAATGGGCGAAGCTCTTTTAACACATGTTCTAACTCTTCAGATGCGCTGATCAATTGCTTGTAGGCGTCTGAATCATCGTCGTAGCTCTCTAATGTCGTCTCAAGTTGCTTCATCGTTTCACTGAGATCCTTTGGTAACGCTTTTGCGCCCTCACTATCCAGCAGTTCATCCATACTCTTTAAGGTGCTATCTAACGAAGCAAGCGAGCCATTTAAGTTGGCCACAGTCGCATCTAGCGGTAACTCGTTAATCTTGGTTAAGAAGTCTGTGATCTGCTTTTGAATCTCGGTCAAGCCACCAGCCACAACAGGGAAGACAGGATAACCATCAAACTCTCTTGGCTCGTACGGGTCTTCGTCTTCATAGAAGTTTATGTCGACAAACAATGCGCCTGTAAGCAAGTTACCCGTCTTCAGAGTCGCTCTTAAACCTTCTCCCATTTGAAGGTCGACTCGTTTGGCAAAGCTTTCAGCATTCACAGCCTTAAATACTTCTGAAACTCGTTCTATCTCCAGCTTGATTAAGATGGGAATGCGATTCGAGACTTTGCCGTCTTTGTCCATGCGAATCTGTAACGGCACTGTATCCACTGTACCTATTCGAACGCCACGATACTCCACAGGCGCGCCCTTCTTTAGACCTCTGACTGACTCTTCAAACAACAATACGTAATCAATAGAAGTGGTGTATTTACCTTGTAAAACTGCGTCATAATTATCGTAAAGTGTATATTCTTGTAAGTTCTCTTTGATCTGCTGTCCCGGCTGAATGCTCTCTGCCACATCAAAACTCACGCCGCCCGTTATTATGCTTTCTATCGATGCGAAGTTTACGTCGAGGCCATTCGCACCAAACTTCACATCAATCCCAGAGGACAACCAAAACTGAGTTTTCTCGAAGATCAGCCCGTCATAAGGCGCGAAAATAAACAGTTGGTATTTACCCACTTTATTCTCGTAATCGAAACTTGTTTTCTCGACACGTCCAACAACAAAGCCATGATGTAATACAGGTTCGCCAACGTTCAGTTGATTCGCTTTATGGTGCGATAACACCACACGAATGCCTTTGGTGTCTGGCCCTGCGACGGGTGGCGTGTCTAACACATCAAACTTCAATTGAGATTCACTGGATTTCCCTGGCTTCAACTCGATGTATGAGCCAGACAAAATGGTTTCTAACCCGCTGATTCCATCAGTACCAATGTGTGGCTCAACCACCCAAAATTGAGTCTCAGTATTGATCATGCGAGCGGCTTTCTTGTCTATTTGAGCTTTGGCGATGATGTATTCATAATCTTCACTTAACGCCACGTCTGTGATGGTCCCAACGTGCACGTTCTTAGATTTGATCGCCGTTTTCCCTGCTTCTATCCCAGAAGCATCTGGCAAGATCAGGGTGATCTCAGGTCCACGATTGTTGAAGTACTGGAACAGCATCCAACACCCGACCAGTACCGCAATGACCGGCACAATCCAGACTGGAGACAGTTCGCTTTTTTTTGATACTTTCGCATCTGAAGTAGTTTGCTTTTCCATATGTCCCACACCTCTTTGGGGAGATTACTTCCATATAATCCGAGAATCGAAAATCATCGCCGACAACATCGTAAAGATAACAACCGACGCAAATGACAGTGCCGCAGGCCCAGGGTAAATAGCCATCACACCATCGAGCTGAACCAAGGCAACAAGAATCGCGACGACAAAAATATCTATCATCGACCAACGGCCAATAAATTCGGTGATGCGGTAGAGCTTAAGATAGCGACTCGCCCTTTGATTGGTGAGCCCATGTACCCTTTTTGCATTCCAGTACAGATAGGCCAAGGCAAACATCTTTGCCATTGGGATGAAAACACTCGCGATAAGAATAATAAGTGCCACGGGGTATGACCCCATATTCCAAAGCAAGATCACCCCTTCCATGATGGTGGATCCTTCACTCGTCCCGAACGCAGACGTATACATCATTGGGTATAGGTTTGCTGGAATATAGAAAACGACAGAGGTGAACAACAGCGCCCACGCTATTTGCAGATTTTTTATTGGTTCAAATCGATGTAAATGTGTGTGGCAGCGCGAGCAATGATGAGTAGCCTCACTGTAGCTGTGCACTTGACCGCAAATATGGCAAGCAAGGTGCTGCTTTTTCTGAAAGGTACTACCAACCGTTTGTTCTTGTGCGTTTTTAGTTGGAACTAAGCGATCCCATAACCAATCAAAATCAACCAATGAAATCGTCTTCACCACCAACATGGCGTAGATACAAAATGCCCAAAATGATATCCCCATCGATACATCGGCTAATGCTGCTATCTTGATTAAGCTGACCAATACGCCGATCAAAAACACATCGACCATCAACCAAGGCTTTGCCCAACTTAATGACTTCAACGCCAAAAAGGTGAATCGGTTAGCCGCATAATGAATGTGCTTCTTTCTGTCTACCAGTAGATAAAACCAGAGAGAAAGCACCAAAAAATAGGCAGGCAAAAGAATCACGGCAAGAAAAAGTAATATAGCAATCAGGCTGTTATCCATTCGATTCATCATATCAACAGCTTGATACAAAGTGATTTGCTGGCTAATTCCCTGAACGCTGAAAGACATATACGGGAATGTCAGGCTCATGATTAAAGCAATAAGGCTAGCCGACGCATAAGCCATCACACCCTGCTCTTTATGATGCCCGAGGCTCGATAAGGTGTGAGAACATCTCGGGCAAGAAGCTTCACTGCCCGCAGACAGTTCTTCAAACTGACTAACCAGCCCGCATTCGTGGCATGACTTGGTAAAGCGCTCTGGCAATGACGTCCCCTTTTAGTCTTTATAAGCAACTAGACACTCTAGGTAAATATAAGTAAGGGTTGAGTTTTTTGCCAATATGCACCGAATTAAACGCGCACGATATACTAGAAATGAGAGGTAGAAAGTAAAAGGGGATGACCAACTGGCTATCCCCTTTTTAATCATTGAACGAATACAAACCGCAACGAGTAAACTGGCTGCCGTAGCTACGCACTATTTATAGCGTGATCAGTTGTGATTGTTGTCTAACTGATAGAAAGTCACTTGCGCATAATCACTGTCGTCACTTGAGTTGTCTTGCAAGTAGATACCCGCTTTAAAGTACATGTAGTTATCCGCATCATCATAACCGCTGTTACTCATATCCACTTCTTTTGCCGCCAACTCTGAGCCATTTTGACTAATGGTCGTAATCAACTTGTCACCTTCAACAACAATCGAATACGAGAAGGTTTCATCGAGTGCAATACCGTCACTTGGGTTGCTAGTGCTGTTTAAGTCACCGTCAGACGTCACCATGTTACCTAATAGATTATGCCAAGTTTCATCGCCACCGCTCGAGTTCGAGGTTTCATGAGCAAAGTAGATTGCGCCTTTGTCGTTACCTGGCAGTTTATGGTAGTACAGGCGAATAGGTTCGTTTTTCTCGGCATGGATCTGGCCAATCACGATTCGACCCACTTGTTCAGTGTTCGAAGTCGTTGTCGTCACATGATTGATAGCTAACGTCGCATTTAACGTCCCGTCGATACCACCAAAGTCCGACTGGTCACTCGATGGAATAGACGAAAACGCCCAGTTATTGTCTTTACCCGAAGTGGAGTAAGAGGTATCACCGCGACGAAGCATTTCTCTTAATTCAGTACGAACATATTTTGTTCCGCTAGATGTGGTCACGCCTTCGACTGGCGTGTAAAACACTAAGCCACCATCACTACCGGTATAGAAGAATTGGTCTTCATAACCCGCATCTAGCGTGTTCTCTTTGATAGAAGTCGCGTAGCCGTCACCCTCATCAACGGGAATGCTCACATACCAGTCCAGTAAGTCGAAGTTACCTGACGGCGGTAGGTTTGGATCGAGTCCATAGTCAGGGCTATCATTGCCACTGATTTCGACTTCAGTAATATTCGTCCAAACACTTTCCGCACTGTTTTCAAAGACTTTGATACGAACCCAACGAGCTTGAACATCCGTCACATCGTAGGTTTCAAAACCAGATGTGCTGCCACTACTATATCCATAATAAACCTTGTCCCAACTGCTTGAACTTTCATCAGCTAGCGCTCTGATCTCGAACTTATAAGTTTGCTCTTCGCCTTTACCCCAAGCTATCGCGACGTCTTGAACATTTTGTACCGAGCCTAGGTCGAGCACTAAATTGACAGGCGCATTCTGAGCAGCCCAACGTGATGACCAATCAGTGCTTCCATCAATCGTATTCGATGCTGGGTAAGAGTTGTGCGCTCCGCCCCAGTCTGATGCGGATTGAATGTTCAGTGTTTCAGCCGATACGCCATAAGTAGCCATAGCTAAAAGAACCGTACACGACAATTGTTTGTAAGGTTTAAATTGGTGAGTTCGAGGTTTGCAAGAGGTGTGTTTGCAAGGTTTAAAAGTCATACAAGTCTCCATGATATATTTCACGTATATTATTTATTCCATATTTTGTAGGGTGTTACCGAAGTAACGAGAACCACTATAGGACAATATTTGTACGACAAGTTGAACAAACATCACGATCATGAATTATTATATTACAAATAAATAACTATGTGACATGAACCATTCTTATACCAAACACATCATCTAATAAGACGGCAATATAACGAGAAGCTTTAAACCAAATTCCACTTAAGCTTTTCTTCCAACGCTTGGATACACAGCTTGATGGCGATAGGCGTATTAGAAGCGAATGGGTTTAGCGCATAAACCGTGTTAGTCGGTAGTTGGAAGCTTGGCATTATGTCGACAACTTCATTGGATAACTGAGAGAGGTAGAAGTCTGGAATCACACCGATACCAACGCCAGATTTGATCAAGGCAAGACAGCTGTGAAAAGAGTTAGTGGTGCAGCTTGCTTGTTGCTGGTAAACGAAGTCTGGTTCAGTTTGAGACGTAAAGTAATGAGAGATCTGCTTCCCCTGCCACGAGTTAGCGATATAAGGGATAGAATCAAGTTCGCGTTCACGCATGCTTTCAACGCCACACAACACATCTTTAAATTCACCCAAGCGTTTCTGTTTGAGGTTACTGTCACGAGAGCTGCCCACTCGTACCGCAAGATCAATATCGTGCTCCATGAAGTCTATATGTTGATCGTCGCTGATCAGTTCTGGCTTTAGCTTCGGATATTGCTTCATCAGATCCGCAATAACAGGCGCTACCAATAAATCCATCAACGCATTCGGAGCTGTGATACGAATCCGGCCTTGTGGCTCTTCTAATTCGGCTTTTGCCATATCCCAAGCCGATTCAGCGATCACATTGATGTCTTTGCAACTCAAATAAAAGCGCTCACCCATGCTTGTCAGAGTTTGTCTTCGTGTTGTGCGTTTAAGGAGAGAGGCGCCTAACTCTTGTTCTAGAATTTTGAGATGTTGACTGACAACAGATTTAGACAACTCTAACTTTTCAGCCGCAGCCGAGACTGAACCCTGCTCTACGATATGAGCGAAAATCGACATCTGCTTTAGCTTACTCATCTTATTGTTCTCTTTTTACAAACAGTATTTTCTATTATCTCTGTTTTTCAAATCAATTTCCAAGACTAAACTCTATTCAACTTATCGAGATACCAAATCAAAAAGACAGTGCTCGAAACAAGACTGTTATGGAGAAAGACAATGTTAGACAACCAAATTTTAGAAGCATGTAAGCAAGGGATTAACGCGTGGCAAAAAGCTTTCAACAGCCAAGATGCGAAAGGTTGTGCCGATCAATATACTGAAAGCTGTGTAATGGAAGCGCGTCCATTTGGTACTTTTGAAGGTCGTGAAGCGATTCAAGCATTTTGGCAAAACATCATCGACCAAGGTTTCAAAGACGTTGATTACACCGATGTTAAATGGGAAGAGCACCCAGACGGCGGTTACATTCTTACCGCTAGCTGGACAATGAACAAAGCGTTTGGCGTTGTACATCGTGAACACTGGGCACTTGAAGCCGATGGCTGCGCTCGCTTAGTCAGCGACGACTTCGAAGTTCAAGGCGAACGCTAGAGCTATAACTAGAAGCTCAAAGCTCAAAGCTCAAAGCTCAAAGCTCAAAAATGAAACAGAAAACAAAAAGCCAGCAATCCAAATGGACCGCTGGCTTTATAATGTTCACTCTTGTCGCTATTTCACTGCATTTGAAAGTGATTGAGTGACTCTACACAATCACTCAACACGCTCATCATTTCAAATCAAAATGTCTGGTAAGACAGAGCAAATACAAGTCAAAGTTACAGTGCTGCTTTCTTCGCTTCTGTAATCCAACCATCGAACGTGCTTTGGTTTGCTTTGATCCAACCATTTACGTGCGCTTCGATATCCGCAGAGCTGTTCTTACCTTTACTCATCATCATGTTCTGAGCGCTTACATCATTGATGTTAAGTTTGATGATTTCAAAAAGCTTCGCTGCTGATGGGTTGTTCTTAGCAAACTCTTTATTCGCAATAATGCGCATTGAGTTCATTTCGAAGCCGTAGTTTTTGCCGTTAGATAACGTCGTATCCACGTTCGAACGCTCGCCAGGAAGTGCTGAGAAAGGAACTTCTAACCAAACTACATCTTCGTTTGGCACCAATACGCCACTCACCCAGTAAGGTGTCCACGTGTAGTAAAGGATTGATTCACCTTTTTGGTAACGAGAAATCGTATCTGCAATGATTGCAGCGTAGTTACCTTGATTGTGAGTCACCGTATCGTCCAGTTTGAACGCTGAAAGTTGATGTTCAATCACCATCTCACAACCCCAACCTGGGTTACAGCCTGTTAGGTCTGCTTTGCCATCACCGTCCGCATCAAACAGCTTCGCGATTTTTGGATCAGTTAATTGACCAATGTTGGTGATGTTGTACTTTTCAGCTGTTTTCTTATCAATTAGGTAACCTTGAGCAGCACCGCTTACATATTGGCCTTCACGGTAGAATTTCTCATCACCACCTGCCATTGTGTATTTGTCAGCATGAAGCGGGAACCAACCTACTGTTAGGAACGTTGCGTCACCCTTTGCAATTGAGGTGTAACCTACGTTGTAGTCCACTTCTTGAGTTGATTTCACGTCATAACCCAGTTCTTCTAGAGCACGGTTAACGATCAATGTTTGGAACGTCTCTTCCGCTACAGACGATTGAACAGGCTGAACTGATACGCCCTCACCCGGTAGGCTTGCTGCCCACACGTTAGTCGATACCGCTAATGTAGAAACGATACTTACTGCGAGTTTACTCTTCCATGAATTATTCATTGGTGTTTTTCCTTAATTGAAGTTCTGATTTGTTACCGCGATTAAGTACATTCAGTACAAGGGAGACAGGTCCCATGCGATACCAGCGTAATTTTGTATTACCAGCGTTGACACCCAGTACTTGGGTGATGCGGTCTAATAAGATGGCTAAGATAACGATGCCTAAACCACCAACAGCGGCCAATCCCATATCCAAACGGCCGATACCTCTCAGCACCATTTGACCTAAACCACCAACCGCAATCATTGATGCGATAACCACCATCGATAACGACAACATCAGTGTTTGGTTCACGCCTGCCATGATAGTTGGCAATGCAAGTGGCAGTTGAATTCGGTAAAGCATCTGCTTTTTGCTTGCACCGAATGAGTGACCCGCTTCGATCAATTCTTCCGGAACTTGCTGAATACCCAAGATGGTCAAACGTACAACAGGAGGAAGTGCGAATATGATGGTCACCACCACACCCGGGACGTTACCGATACCAAACAACATTACGATCGGTACTAAGTAAACGAAGGCTGGTGTGGTTTGCATAGCATCCAAAATTGGGCGCACGAATTTAGCCGCCGTGTTACTTCGGGCGAGCCATATCCCCATGGGTAAGCCAATCAACAGACAGAAGAATACAGACGTCATGACCAGTGACAATGTGGTCATTGCTTCAGACCAAGCACCAATCAAGCCAATGAAAGTCAAAGACACGGCCGTTGCAACGCCAAGTTTCAGGTTTGAAAATTGCCACGCCACAAGAAACAAGATGATCAACATGAATGGCGCAGGTGTAGACACTAACGCCGTTTCAAATGAACTTAGAATAAAATCGATAGGCACACGGATTGCCTGGAATAATGGGCGTCCGTGCTCAACTAACCAATTCAGTCCAGACTCAACCCAAGTGTCCACAGGCAACACAGCCTCTGCAAAAGGGTTCAGTGGGTCAAAAGGTGTCGTTTCAACTGTTTCGCTGCTTAACCAATCTGCTGATGGTGAGGTATCAGCGGCTTGACCCCAAGGATCACTTGCAGGTTGAGCTGCAGGAGCCGATTGAGACCATGGATCATTGTTTGTTTGTTCAGACGACATGATCTACCCCTTATCCAATGTTTGTAACAGTCGTGACTTAGTCACCACGCCAAAGTAATTACCTTGCTCATCCACAACAGGCACTGAGTAAGGCACACCACCAACTAGGCCAAGCACATCATTGATTGGTAAATCAGGGTTCAGCGTTAATCCATCATCGAGCTGTGCGCTGACGAGTGATTTATTCTCTTTGTGGGCTTTACGAAGCGAGTCGATAGAAACAATGCCGGAGTAACGGCTGCTCTTCTCAACTACGATGCCGTATTCGCGGTCGTTATCCATCAAAATTTGTAGAGCGGACGCTGGGCCATCGTGTTCTGATTTTTTAAATACCGCAGCTGGCTTCTTACGCGCAATGTCTTTCACAGTAAGCACGCTTGCCACGTTCACACCGCGGAAGAAAGCTTCGACATAATCGTTGGCTGGGTTATTAAGAATATCGTCTGGAGTACCAACTTGAACCACTTCGCCATTTTGCATAATCGCAATTCGGTCACCGATACGCATCGCTTCATCCAAATCATGCGAGATGAAAACGATGGTTCGTTTATCGTCATTTTGAAGGCGAATAAGCTCATCTTGCATTTCAGTACGAATCAAAGGATCGAGCGCCGAGAACGCTTCATCCATCAACAAGATATCTGGGTCACATGCTAGTGCACGAGCCAAACCAACACGCTGCTTCATACCACCAGATAGTTCATCTGGGTAAGATTCTGAATATGCGCCAAGGCCAACACGCTCTAGCGCTTCAAGTGCTGACTGCTTTCGTTGTTCAACTTCAACGCCCGCAAGCTCTAGACCAAACGCGGCATTTTCGATAACCGTCATATGCGGCATCAAAGCGAAATTTTGAAAAACCATGGATATGTTGTTGCGGCGGACTTCACGGAGTTCATCTTCTGAGATGTGGGCAATGTCTTTGCCTCGAAGAAGCACATTACCTTTGGTAGGTTCGATCAAGCGGTTAAGAAGGCGTACTAGGGTTGATTTGCCAGATCCTGACAGTCCCATTATGACGAAAATCTCGCCTTCTTGAATACTAAGAGAAACATCGTTAACGCCGATCGTTAGCCCTGTTTCTTCAAAAACTTTATCTTTGTTCGCGCCTTCATTAATCATTGTAAAAGCACGATCGGTGTCTTCACCAAACACCTTGTACAGTCCCTTAACTTCCAGTATGGGATCCATGTAATCTAATCCTTTCTCAGTTATTTAAACTTAAAAATGGTTATTTAAACCCGAAAAACGATTAGCACTCTAAGTAATTAACGCGTGTAAATCAAGGAGCTTCGTTCGGTAAAACAAGGTGATAACCCAAAACCAGACCAGCGACATTGAGTTCAAAAAATAAGCGCAAAAACCACAAGGCACTGATAAACAAAGAGATAAATAAGAAAAGCACACGACCAATATTATGTATTACTTACTTGTAGATTATTGAATATTAATTTTACATTAGAGTAATTAATAGGCTGAATGAACCAACAAAAGCCACAATTAGTTCGTACACAAATAATTCGAATACGAACTATTTATTAAGCTTTCATGATGTTTCAGAGGCGAAAGTTCGCTCGCTAAAAAAGATAGGGTCAACTATCAATCTCTAGCTAAAAACCAAAGGTCAACCGGCTAAAGTCAGCGAGTTGAAATCAACCTTTTAGACCAAGAATTGTAATACATCACACCAACTGTGATACTTGCTGCAAACTCTCAATTGGTGATTATCTAGGCTGGGCTTCAACTTGTAGAGTGCTCATTGCTGAGCCATTCTTTATAAAAGAAATACGCATTTTCCCGTGACGAAATAGAGAAAAAGACAAGGAATTCGAATGATAAAAATGTTGGTGTGTGACTTTGACGGTACGCTTGATGGAGGCTCATCTCACGGTGTTAACCAGCTATTTGATTACCTCACAGAACAACCTGATATTCGCTTTATCATCGCGACAGGAAGAACATTACCTTCGATTCGAATGGGTTTAGAATCGGATAACTACCCGAAACCACACAGTATTATTAGCGATGTGGGCACCAAAATTCATCATGTTCATTCCCAAAAACCAGACCATGTTTGGCATAACCAACTGGAAGCTTCTTGGAACAAATCAAAGGTAGAGACGGCTCTCGCACCCCTTGATTTTATGGGTGAGCGCATAGAGAACCATCAAGGCGATTACAAGATCACCTTTGAAGGGAAGCTTTCAGAACCTCAACATGAACTGATTGAATCTAGCTTGGAAATGCACGGATTAGATGTTCACCTTACTTACTCTCATGATTGGTACTTAGATATCACACCAAAAGGAGTCAACAAGGCGACGGCGATTCACCACCTACTCGAACAACACGATTTGAGCGTTGCAGAAGTGTGTGTCGCAGGTGATTCAGCTAACGACACCTCAATGCTCACCATTGAGGGCGTAAACTCGATACTGGTCGCTAATCATTACCCAGAGGTTGCTCACCTATCGGATAGAGACAACGTATACACCAGCAGAGCAACACATGCTGAGGGTGTATTAGAAGGCCTTAAATACTGGCAAGGGCGTGCAGCAGCGGGTAATTAGAATAAGTAGAAGTGACCGACCGCTCCCTACTTCCTATCCTTATTTCCAACCGGGAAGCCAATGATCCTTGTCGGTGAGATCCCGCCAGTTGATGTCTTCCTCTCGTTTGGTCATCACCGCTTCTATCAAACAACGAATGACCTCCCCTTCTTCAAACTCGACCTCTGTGACCATAAAGTGTTTTTCTTTCTTTACAGGGCTAACAGCCGTCCATTTACTGCGAAGTAGTTTCTTTGGATTGATTCGATTCATGAGCTCATTTCTCGCTTAGATGTCATTGATTATTATGGATTGTCTAGCCGACATTGAGTAATAGTCTTCATCGCACGAAAAGGATCAAAAAAAGCCAGCGATTAAGCTGGCTTCGTTCAGTGAGCTATTTCTCGTTAAAGATTAGCCGTTTTTAGGTGGATCAAATGCCGTGAGTTCTAATACTGGACCTGTGTATTTTTCAATCTTCACAAGCGCAGAGTTTGCAGCACAGCCATTCGCCAAACGAGAAGTCGGGATATCCAACGTAAGCACGTTACAGCCACCGTTTTTACATAGACCTGTGTCTTTATCTAAATCTGGCCAACCGCCTTCATGGATACATACAGAGCCTTGTTTGATGCCATCAGTCACCAATGCACCTACCAATACTTGTCCACGACCATTATGTGCACGAACCAAGTCACCCGTTTTAATACCTCGAACTTTCGCATCTTCAGGGTGAATTGAAATCGGCTCACGGTCTGCAATCGCGTACTCTTCGCGGATCTTCGCGTAGTTGAACTGGCTATGCAGACGGTGCGCGGCGTGCGCTGTCATTAGTTGCAGTTCGCCATCTTTAGCATTGCCTGTGTACTCTGTTGGTTCTAACCAAGTTGGGTGTGCTGGGCAATCATCTAGTTGGTAACCTTCAATGGTTCTTGAGAATATCTCGAACTTGCCACTTGGTGTACCTAGTGGGTTCATGATTGGGTTCTCTCGAAAATCAGCGTAACGAACAAACTGTGCGTTCTTCTCGTTCCACTTCATCTCAATCAACTGATTATCTTCCCAGAACTTGCTGAAGTTAGGCATTACGATACGCTGACCACGGCCACCTTGCTGTGCGGTTTTGTAGAAACCATACAGCCATTCCATCTCGGTCTTGCCTTCGGTGTACACATCACGACCACCCGGAGCAAGTAACTCAGACATGTCCGCAAATATATCGAAATCGTTACGGGCTTCACCTTGTGGCTCAACCACTTTCTTCATTGGTACTAAGTGTTGGTTACTGTAGTCACCCGTCATCGTCATGTCATTACGTTCAAACGATGTAGTAATTGGCAGAACAATATCCGCGTGCTTAGCTGCTGCTGTCCAGTATGGTTCTGAGATAACAATCAGCTCAGGTTTTTGCCACGCTTTGATTAGGCGGTTGGTATCTTGGTGGTGAGTAAAGTTCGCACCGCCTGCCCACCAGATCATTTTAATCTCAGGGAATGTTAGGTTGTGACCATTGTGATGGTAGCTTGAACCCGGGTTTTCTAGCGCTTCAACAATACGCGCTACAGGGAAAGCATTCACAGAACCCGATACTGCCCAGTCGTTACCAGCCGATGAACCACCGCCAAGAGACGCTGAAATCGCAGGAAGTACACCCGCATCGCGTGCAGGGTTACCACCGTTTGAGTAGTGATAAGAAAGGCCAAAACCACCACCAGGTAAACCAACTTGACCTAGCATCGTCGCTAGCGTAACCAACATCCAGTGGCGTTGTTCACCGTATTGTTGACGCTGCATCCCCCAGCCAGACATCAGTATAGTACGGTTCTTACTGAAGATATCCGCCAGCAGTTCCAGTTGCTTCACTGGTACGCCACAGATCTCAGACGCCCACTCAGCAGATTTTTCCACGCCGTCTTCCTTACCCATCAAGTAAGCTTCGAATACGTCGTAACCTGTTGTGTATTTACCCAAGAATTCTTTATCGTGCTTGCCCTGTTTCACTAACGTGTGTGCGATGCCCATCATCATGGCTACGTCAGTCATTGGGTGAGGAGCAATCCACTCTGCGTTGTCACCAAAGAACTCAATAGTCTCAGAGCGCATTGGGTCAATCGCAATCACTGTCTTGCCCGACTTCTTCAACTGGTGGAAGAACTCAAGACCTGCACAGTCGGTTGAGCTCCAAGCGATCTTCAAGGTGTTAATTGGGTTTAGGCCCCAAAGTACCACCACATCACTGTGCTCAAGGATAACTGGGTAAGTCGTCTGCTGTTCATACACCTCAATCGAGCCCACAACGTGCGGCATGATAACTTGCGCAGCACCTGTTGAGTAATCACCTAAGTGACCAGAGTAACCACCAGCCATGCTCATGTAACGTTGTAGAAGCGTTTGCGCTTTGTGCAGAACACCACTTGAACGCCAGCCATAAGAGCCTGCGAATACAGATTCCGCACCGTGCTCTTGACGAATACGTGAGTGTTGTTGGTGAATCAATTTGTACACTTCATCCCAAGAGATACGAACAAATTCATCACTACCACGTACACCTTCAGGTGCAGATGGGTTAGCCAAGTAGCCTTTACGAACCATAGGGTACTTAACACGCGCTTTGGTGTGTACTTGATCAGGGCCTGTGGTCTGCAGGCTATTTGGAACCGTTTGTGCCAGTGCATTCGTCGTCGACACGAGTTTGCCGTCTTTCACTTCACACAGCATTGGGCCCATACGGCCTGATGTTAGAACACCAGAACCACGTTTGTCCGAAGCAATTGCGCTCATCGGTGTCAAAGATGTGAACGCCAACGCACCAGCTGTGATACCTGTACCTTTCATAAATCCACGACGTGTCATATTAGTCATAATTTTATCCTTCTAATTCTCTTTAGTGACCAACAACGTCTTTCGCGTGGTTTTGGAAGTACTTAGTCAGCAGCTCAAGGTTTTGCTCAGAAATGTCTGTACGGTCGCCCATACTTTTCGCAACAGGTCCCCAAGCATTCACAGTGAAGTGGTTTGAAGGAATTTTCGCGTGACACGTTGCACAGTAAACGTTGTCCAACTCTTCTGCATAAGACCAAATTGGGTCTAGTTTATCGACAACTGGAGAAGTGATATCACCCGTTAGCGCAACTGAACGCCACTCGTTACCGTAAGCATCGGCTTTATAGTCACCAGTAGTCAGTGCTTCTTGACCTTTGTCTGTCAATGTCGCAACGATTGCACGTTGGCCTTCACCGAAGTAAAGCACTTGCTCTGCACCTTTCATTTGGAATGCATTCAAAGTCACAGTACGGTTATCGCCTTCAGCCTTAACCACTTGCAGTTCTGCTGTTGGGTTTACACTGCCGAAGTCACCCATTGCGATATCGGTTACTGGGTAAACCACTTTCGCATCTGCTGGCGTGTTTTTCGTAAATGCAATCAAGGTATCGAACGCTTTGCTATCTAGCTGAGCTTCAGGAGCAAAATGTGCGACGCCTTTGTGACAATCGATACACGTTTGGTTGTTTTCACGACCGTAAGCATGCATTTTCGCTGCATCACGAGATTGTTCGAACTCTTCCATTGCATCGAATTCGTGACAAGAGCGACAAGTCGCTGAGTCATTCTCGCGGAATTGAGCCCAAACTGTCTCAGCCATCTCTTCACGGTGTGCTTCATATTTCTCAGGCGTGTCTATCTTCCCTGAAATAAATTCATGGTAGATGTCTTTGGACGCTCTTACTTTGGTGATCACGTAGTCAATCGGATCCGTTGGAATGTGGCAATCGGCACACTCAGCTCGAATGCCTTTTGCGTTACTGAAGTGTACTGAACCTTGGTATTCTTTGTGGGGTGCTTCCATTGTGTGGCAAGAAACACAAAACTCAGTGCTCGATGTATAGTGCATAACGGCTGCAGTTCCCCCTAAGGTTAACCAGCCAATACCTATACCAACCGCCGCTATTAGTGCGATATAACGTTTTTTTATTGTCATAATTCTTAATCATCTTCAACAATTGGTTACAATTAAGATCAGAATAGTACTTTAGGGGTAGATCAGTTTGATTTGGATCATAAATCGCATTCTGAGGAACAAAAATTGAACCTTTATGAGAACCCAAGGTCACTTCACGAAATTATTTCCCACCAGATACAATCACCCACCAAATAAGAGGTGACAGTTAAATATCTATTATTGATTAATCTAACATCAACGAGACAAAACGGCTTTCTAAGTCAAAGAAGTAAATTGTAAATCTATTACAATATCGGCTATCTATTTTTCATAAACTCCTCACTCAATGAACCAAACAGAATTCCAACAAAAAATAGCGAGTTTCACCTCAATTGAACAAGCGCTTGATTACTTCGAAATTGGATTTGATAGCAAGTTCATCGACCAAAATAGAGTCGAGCTTATGAAACGCTTTAATGGTTACCTGATCCTGTCAAAACCCGATGATTGGTTCTCAGGAAGAAGAGCGCTGAAAAACGCTTATTGTAAGGTTCAACGCAGCAAGTTAGATCGCCACACGCGTTCTGCCTGTCGTGGGTGTACAACTTGCCAGCGTCGATAGATCGGAAGCACTGTTCAAAATAGAGAACGAAAAAGTAGATAGTTGAAATAACATCTCATTACGATTTAGTTAGTGGTTTGCTCGAAAAAAAGTGTGCTAGTCTTACGGCAACTCAACTACGAGATAAAAACTACAATGAAAATTTTCAGCAATTTCGAAAGCGGCAACATTCACGTCGTTTCAGCAGATTCACCACAAAACATTCAACTGACTATCCCAGCAGACTACCAAACTGAAATCTCTCAGTGGTTTCACTTCCGCTTAGAAAGTGAAGCTCAACAAGCTCACCACTTTGAAATCGGTCAATTGGCGACATCTGCCTACCCTGAAGGCTGGAAAGACTACGATGTGGTTGCATCGTATGACCGTGAAGAGTGGTTCCGTATCCCATCTCAGTTCGATGGCGATACATTAAGCTTTGATATCATCCCTGAACACGATTCAATGTACTTCGCGTATTTCGCACCGTACTCATACGATCGTCACCAAGATCTTCTGCACAGTGCTCAAACGCACCCTGCTTGTAAGCTTGAAACTCTAGGTCACACGCTAGACAACAACGACATCACTTTGCTAACCATCGGCGAGCCAAGTGAAGAGAAGAAAAATATCTGGGTTATCGGTCGCCAACATCCAGGCGAGACGATGGCTGAATGGCTAATCGAAGGCCTGCTACAACGCCTGCTTGATGAAACAGATACGGTCGGTCGCTCTCTTCTAGACAGCGTTGTGTTCCGCGTTGTACCAAACATGAACCCAGATGGCAGCATCCGCGGTCACCTGCGTACTAACGCGATTGGTGTTAACCTGAACCGCGAATGGCAATCACCTTCTATGGAACGCAGCCCAGAGGTATTCCTTGTTCGCGAGCGTATGCTAGAAACGGGCGTTGACCTGTGTCTAGACATTCACGGCGACGAAGCGATTCCATATAACTTTGTAGCCGGTAGCGAAGGCACACCTTCTTACAACGAGCGCATCGCGAAGCTAGAGAACCACTTCAAGCAAGCACTGCTCACTATCACGCCAGAGTTCCAAGATGAATTTGGTTACGATAAAGACGAACCGGGCAAAGCAAACATGACTGTTGGCACAAACTGGATTGGTGAGCAATTCAAGTGTTTGGCTTACACCGTCGAGATGCCATTTAAAGATCACATCAGCCACGCTGACGAACTTTACGGCTGGTCTCCAGAGCGCAGTGTCGCGTTTGGTCACGACATGCTGGCCGCGGTTTGGGCAACAGTAGACGAGCTATAAGGCAAACTAAGCTCTTTGTTTGTCCCTGTATCGCCTTTGGTTTATAAGAATCTGGGCTATAGATAGAACAAAGCCCAGCACTTGTGAAAGTGCTGGGCTTTTTAATCTCTGCTTAGAATGAACGATTTGCGCCTTAAGGAATCTAACGTCAGTCGCTTTTAAGCCACTCTTAAGCTTGCAAAAAATACCGGGTATCTTTGCCTAATATGCCTTTGTTCAGACACCATATCTTTGAAGCTTGGGCCTTGTGATAACTGAACGATCACTTCATCGCCCTCTTGTCTCAACACAGCACCACTAATGTCGATACTGTTGTTGTCATGCAACCTCAAGGTGCCGGCCATTGAAAAGCCACGATAAACCGGAATGATGTTACGCATCATCAGGCGTACACCCTTTTCAGAAACTTCACTGACATGAAAAAGTTCATCCTTAATTCGCATCACCGGACGTGCCTTTTGAGGGTACTTTAAGCGGTAATATTTGCGTTTCTGGGTGAATGAATCTTCACGCATTAGTGACTCCCTGTCTCTGTTATTTCGGTCAAGCAATAGGCTGTAGCTTCAATTGGTCTCAAATAAACACATTCACCAAATTGATAGCTAATTATTATATCGACTTTCCGAGCTAATGCTTTAGAGATTTATACAGAGAAACACGGATTGCTTAGTATTCAGTAAAAAATGAGAACTGAATCGGAAATGAACTGAGCCAATAGCTAAAAACCCAATTCTTCGTGTCACACCCTAAAGCTGAAACAATGCCAACTGAATGCTGAAGCCCACAAATAGAATCCCACACACAATGTTCATCATTTGCGAGGTGCGCTTTTGAACTAACAAGCGCTTAAAGGTATCCGCCATTAAGATCACAACCAAGAACCACATCGACACCACTGACGCTTGAATTGCACCGAGTATCAAACTGTCTGTCACAATCGCATCTGTTGAAACAAATTGAGGGAATATAGAAAGATAAAACAGGACAATTTTAGGATTCAGTAGATTAGTGAGAAGCCCTTTGAAAAATTGGTTATAAAGCTTACTTCCCGATGCACTGACCACAGAGAGCACGCCCTCTTGAGCGCGCAGCGCCGCACGAAAATGGTTATATCCAAGCCAGACAAGATACAAAACCCCAGCCCACTTTAGCCCTTCAAAGGCCATGGGAGTGTTCGACAGTAATAGGCTTATGCCGTTGGCCGAGATAAAGGCATGAAAAAAGAAACCACATGACACGCCCAACACGTTCACAAATGCGAACAGCTTCCTTTGAGTTAAGGCTGTGCTTAATACCAACAGCGCATTTGGGCCCGGGATAATGGCAATAAAAAACACGATAACAATAAACAGCCAGATACTGTCCCAACTCATTTCGATCTCATTTCATGAACATTTTTAGGGCGGACATTGTACGTCCATTCAGTGCCATTACAATATGATAAACGCTTAATTATCGCGTATGGCTAACATACATAATTCGCGCGTATAATGAATGTGTTTATCGTCTAACGTACAAAACTGATTCTCTAACATTTGTAGCCCTGTTAGACTCCACCTCCCTTTTGATACTTGGTTCATTTATGTCATTTGCTAGCCTAACCCTTAACGCAAAAACCGTCTCCGCGCTCCCATCTCAATTCAATAAGCCGACAGAGATACAGCAAGCGGTAATTCCTACCATTATTGCGGGGAAAGACGTACTTGCATTGGCTCAAACGGGCAGCGGTAAAACATTGGCGTTTGGCTTACCGTTACTGAATAACATGAACCAAGATGTAAATGAATTGCAAGCACTGATCATTGTTCCAACCCGTGAACTTGCATCTCAAGTGACCAAATCTTTAGAGCCGATCGCAACAGCTCTCGATATCAAATTGGTAACGCTAACGGGCGGCGTAAATACTGATGATCAACAGCAACAATTATCGACTAAACCACAATTAGCCATCGCCACACCGGGCCGCTTACTTGCTTTAATCAAAAGTGATGAACTGGATGTAGCTCAGTGTTCATCATTGGTTCTTGATGAAGCCGACCGCCTGATCGACATGGGCTTTTGGCCAGATATTCAAGCGATTACTGCAGTACTACCGAGCAAACGTCAGTCACTGTTGTTCTCTGCGACACTTCCGCCCGAATTAGTAGGTCAGGCTGAAGAGCTTCTTTCAAATCCAGTTAAAGTGACGACACACCAAGAAAACAGCGTGGTCGCGGCTATTGAAGAAACCCTGTATTTAGTCAACAAAGGCAGTAAAGCTCAAGCGCTCATCGCCCTACTCAATCAACACACATGGCCGCAAGTATTGGTATTTATTGGCGCAAAAGACAATGCCGATGCATTAACCAAACGATTGAATAAAGCCAAAATCAGTGTGAGTGCGTTACATGGAAATAAGAGCCAAGAAGAACGAGAGCAAGCATTAGAAAGTTTCAAAAATGGCGAGACTCGTGTGCTTATCGCGACAGACGTCATGGCTCGAGGCATTCATATTGATCAGTTACCTGTCGTGATCAACTTCGAATTACCGTCACACGCAGCAACTTATGTACACCGCGTTGGTCGCACAGCAAGAGCAGGAAGTACTGGCTTGGCGATCTCTCTGGTTAGCCACAGCGAAACTGATTACCTAAATGCAATTCGCACCCTGACCAATAAGCCGTTAGTGCTGCAACCATTAGAGGGTTTCCCTATTACCGACAAACCTGCATCTGAAGCGACCGCTCGCAAGCGTCCACCTAAAGATAAAATGGCAAATCGAAGAACAGCCAAAAAGAAGAGCATTAAGCAATTTAAAAGCAAACCAAATAGCTCCAAGTAACCAGAAATAGCGCTAAGCAGCCAGAAATAGAATGGTCAGCCCAGTTTGTACTGGGCTTTTTTATATGCAACAAAACATAAATTCACACCCAAAAACTTACCTAAAGTTGCCAACTTAAATGACACTTTTGTGAATTATGATGCCAACGTATTGATTCTTGGTTGCTCAAAAAAAATACTCTTAAATCACGTTGACGCCCCTATGTCTGGCAACTAGATTTTTCTATTAGTGTCTACAACAGGAGGTCATTGAAATGAAACGTGCTAGCTCTACATATCGATTACAACTGATTAAGGAAGTGGCAACCCGCCGAGATCGTCAACGTTCCAATGACCCGATGGCAAACTACATACAAACCCTAATAGATAATAAAGATGATTGTGATACCTCGGTTGAACGCAACCAGAGGTTCAGTGGCAGTCATTTTGATGAGCACATAGGTGGTTGGGTAAGTGACCACTGGGGTAACAAGTAGGACAACGAGAGTAATCCAACCAGCATAACCGCTGTAGAATTCGTCTCCGCATTAACCTATCATCTGCAACAATTCCCTATCCTAGAGTAAGCAGAAAGTGTCTGAGTTAAAAAGAGAAAAAGAAGTGATGGTTGCCTTCCAAGTGATACCTCGCGTTAAAGAAGGCAACAACTTCGAAGTGGTTGATAAAGCCATTGAAGTTGTGAAAGCTGCCGATGTGCCTTTCCAAGTCGGTGCGATGGAAACCACGATGAAAGGTGAACTCAACCAATTACTCGATATCGTTAAACAAGCAGAACAAGCTTGCTACGATGCAGGGGCTGTAGAAGTGATCACGAACATTAAGATTCACAGTAAAACCACCGATGCCGATGATACATTTTGCACGTACCATCGTGGTGTAACGAAAGCGAATCACATGTTTGTTTAATCACATTTTTGTTTCTGAAAACTGAGCTTTAAGAAAGACTCTGAAGAACCAGTGGTGTTATTGGAAAGGCATGTCTGAGAGGTGAGAAAGGATTTCCATTCGTTCTTCTTCTGACATCGAATGCCAATCACGCGGAGTCTCTTCAGGGTCATCTTTCGCCCCGATCGGTTTTCGGTCCAGTGCTTTGACTGGCTCTTTTTTGAGTTTTACGTTCTTTTTATTCATACCGACACCACTCCTTCAGGTACAAAGGTACCTACCTTAATATTACACCCCAACCATTATGTAAAGTAATAGTTACTTCGGAGTTAAATAAAATCTTAATACTTCCTCTTTAGCCAAAAAGATCTCTTTGGGGACTTGTGTTTCCCTCTTCATCGACCTGCTTACCAACCAAGTTTTTTTGCTTCATTATTTTTCGTCTATAGCGCTGACGACACAGCTTTATCACGTGCAATTGTTCTGACGGTGTCATCGACATCCAATTAAACCGCTCTTCTCTTTTGCGCATACAACCATTGCAATAGCCTTTGTCATCGCTTGAACAAACCCCAACGCAAGGGCTTGGAACTTGGAAAAACTCTAACTGCTCCACCATGCCTCCTTACACATTCAAAATTACGCTTACTCTCTCAAAAATAAGCGATTAATTTGTCGCCTAGCTCATGGAATCCATACTAAACTATGACCTTATACTGACACATATAGTGTTTTGTAAACTATACTTTGAACCCATCAAGTTACACTTATTCGGTAACTTCGTTCTTTCCTTTGGAGCCTTATAATATGAAGTTTAGTTCAAAAAAATTACTAGCAGTAGCCGCTTTACCTATGATGCTAGCAGCATGCACAACAACAGGTGACAACGCGATGCAAGTAACACCAACCGATCTACAGCACCATAATTGGGAACTTGCGCAAATTGATGGCAAGGACATTGTGAAAAGCGAAGACCAAGCAGCTCCTCGTCTAGAGATCGGCGAAAAGATGACTGCAAACGGCATGGCTGGTTGTAACAACTTCTTCGGTCAAGGCGAGCTGAAAGACGGTCAATTCCGTATCAAGCAAATGGGCATGACAATGAAAATGTGTCACGGCTCTGCGATGGAAATCGAACAATCGGTTTCTGCTACTCTAAGCGAGTGGAGCGACGTAACGCTAACAAACGATACGCTAGTACTGAAAAACGATGTACACACGCTAACGTACACCATTCGTGACTGGGTAAACTAATCCGTCATCGAAACCAAATATTGATTAAAGGAGCCTGATGGCTCCTTTTTTATTGCCAGCTTGCCCTCACTACTTCTTCAAAATTGACGCTCATCGCCGACTTTTCGTACCAACCTCCAATAAACCTCAAAAATCTCTCATTTAGATGCAATAAATTCAACGGTTCAGCGGTCTGTTGCTAGGATGGCAAAAGCCTAGAGTCTGTCGAGTTTTCGAGATGATTACATATCGAACAAAACTCAACCGCGAACTCCCTGCTTGTTCTCAAGTAATTGATTGAATTTACTGTTGAATTAGAATTTATTTCAGAAACAGATAGAATAACTATTAGGGCATGTTGATCTTTCGTGAACCGCGAAAGGTCAGTACGCCCTAGGGAGTTTGAAAATACAATGCTCTTGCCCGTTCACTACCAAATGGAAAAGTTTATGAACAAGATAGTAAGTACGTTAGGAATCATGGCAACCGTTGCATACAGCGCAACCATTTATGCTGATGAAGCAACATCAACCGACAGCTGGAACCAAATAGAACAGCAGGCAGAGGGAGAAACTGTCTACTTTCACGCTTGGGGCGGAAGCCAAGAGATCAATCGTTACCTACAGTGGGCAGGCAAGAAATTACAAAGTGACTACGGTGTCACGTTGAAGCATGTGAAAGTAACCGATATTGCGGAAACCACCACTCGACTGCTCGCTGAAAAAGCAGCAGGAAAGAACAGTGAAGGCAGCGTCGATATTGTCTGGATCAATGGCGAGAACTTTCGCTCGATGAAAGACAACGCGCTATTGTTTGGGCCATTTACAGAATCACTTCCAAATTGGCAGTATGTCGATAAGTCTCTGCCAATTGATGTCGATTTTTCAGAGCCGACAGAAGGCTTAGAAGCACCGTGGGGCGTGGGACAACTTGTGTTCATTCACGATCAAGAGACGCTGCACAATCCACCACAATCATTCTCAGAGATGTTGAGCTACGCTCAGGCTTTCCCGAACCGCTTAAGCTACCCTCGCCCACCAGAATTTCATGGCACGAGCTTCATTAAGTCTCTATTGATTGAACTAACAAACAATAACCCTGCGCTGGCTCAGCCGGTTTCAGAAGGCAACTTCCAAGAAGTGACGGCACCACTTTGGGCTTACTTAGATAAATTCCATAAAGTGGCTTGGCGCGGTGGCAAACAATTCCCAGCAGGCACATCGGAAAGCATCCAACTCCTGGATGACGGACAGATCGATCTCGCGATTACGTTCAATCCAAACTCTGTTTATTCAGCACAAGCAAGTGGTCGCCTAGCCGAAACCACTAAGGCTTATGCTCTAGAAAGCGGCGCACTATCTAACATTCACTTCCTTGCGATTCCTTGGAATGCCAATGCAACCGCAGGTGCTCAAGTGACCATTAACTTCTTACTGAGCCCAGAAGCACAGTCTCGTAAAGGTGACCTCAATGTTTGGGGCGATCCTTCGGTTCTGAGCAGCAAGTACCTCACTGGCAGCGCTAAAAACACCCAGCAATTTAAATCGGTTGATGAACCACACCCTAGCTGGCAAAACGCGCTCGAGAAAGAGTGGCTTAAGCGATACGGTAACTAGTCTTCATGCTACGCGCTCTATATTTTGTTGTTATAGCTGTATGCATTATCCCAACCATTCCTGGGGTAGCGGGAGTCGTGGCTTCGTCACTGAGCTTCATCCCGCCTCTTGGTTTAGAGGAGCCGACACTCAACGGCTTTAGCCAAGTCTTGCAATGGGAAGGGGCTTGGCACTCTATTGGCTTAAGCCTAGGTTCAGCAATTGCAAGCAGCTACATAGCCTGCTTCCTGACCTTTTGTATTCTTCAAGCCTCTTGGGGAAACAAGTTTTGGAGAAAGATTGAGTTAACACTATCACCAATGCTTGCCATTCCACATGTGGCTTTCGCTATCGGCTTTGCATTTCTGTTTAGCCCAACGGGGCTTGGCGCAAGAGCGGTACATCACTTGCTCGGCGAATCGGCTACGAGCTCTGAATTGGCGTTATTGGTGAAAGACCCATACGCGTTCGGCTTAATCATTATGCTCGCACTTAAAGAAGTCCCCTTCTTGTTGCTGATGAGCATTTCGATACTTCAACAAATTGATGTAGAACGTATCACCAAGGTCAGTGCATCTCTGGGTTATAGCCGTGCTCAGATCTGGTGGAAATGTATTTTCCCACAATGGTTTACTAAGCTTCGCTTCCCAATGCTGGCGGTACTCGCTTACAGTGTCTCGGTTGTCGATATTGCTCTGATCATTGGCCCAACCAATCCACCGACCTTTGCCGTTTTGGTATGGCAATGGTTCAACGATCCTGATCTTAACCTACTTCCGCGAGCTGCTGCTGGTGCCATCGTTTTATTTGGTTTAGCTTCGTTGATCATCGCCTTGGCGCGTTTAGTTGAATGGGCGGTTCTTAAGTACTTTCGAACTTGGCAGTATTCCGGAAGAACAGGGGCAAACCTTCCGGGGAAAACGGTGTTCACAGTCCTTGCTAGTCTTTCACTGCTGATCATTCCATTGATGGTAATTTGGAGCGTTGCTCAGCGTTGGCGCTTCCCTGATTTACTGCCGAGCCGCTACAGCATGCGCTTCTGGGAGTTCGAGTGGGATGGCATCATGAGCACCGTTGGTCAAAGCTTATGGATTGGCCTTATTGCCGCTTCAGTCGCTCTGTTACTTGCGCTGATTGCTCACGAATACAGAATCAAATACAAGTGGCAAGTTCCGGGCTTCATTATCGCTATCCCAATGTTAATACCTCAACTCTCGGTATTGTTTGGTATGCAAGTCACGACCCTCTACATCGGCAGTAGTGCCTATGAGTTCTGGGTGATTTGGGCGCATGTTTTCTTTGCTTTCCCGTTTGTGTATCTGTCTTTGGACGGCCCGTGGAAAAGCTTCAATGATGGGTTGATTAAAGCCTCGCTGAGCCTAGGTAAATCGCCATTTCAGAGTTGGTATTCGATCAAACTGCCAATCTTGCTTCCTGCTATTGCCTTTGCTTGGGCGGTCGGGGTCAGCGTGAGTTTGGCTCAGTACCTTCCAACATTGATGCTCGGCGCGGGCCGTATTAGCACGATCACCACAGAAGCCGTTGCCCTAACCAGTGGTTTCGACCGCAGGGTGACAGCAATCTATGCCATTTGGCAGGCCCTATTGCCTCTGTTCTTTTTCTCTTTAGCGATATTAGTCAGCCGACTTCAACTTAGATATCGCCGTCTTACTTTTAAAGGTTTCCTAAGTAATGAGTCTGTACCTCAACGACCTCGCCATCCGTAAAACCGATGGAGATTCGCTGTTCTCAGCGCTAAACGTAACATTAGAATCTGGCCAAATACTGGCTTTAATGGGGCCGAGTGGCTGCGGAAAGTCGACCTTATTGGATGCGATAGCTGGTCACTTAAGTGAAGAGTTTTCGTATTCTGGCACCGTTGTGTTGAACGATATTCAGCTCGACGAGCTTCCTTCACATCAGCGTGAAGTCGGTATTTTGTTTCAAGATGACTTGTTGTTTCCGCACCTCAAAGTATGGGAGAACTTGGCGTTCTCTCTGCCTAATTCAATTAAGGGCTCCGCTCGTCAACAGCAAGCAATGGCTGCACTAAAAGACATAGAGCTAACTCACTTAGCTGAATCTTTCCCGGATCAAATATCTGGTGGTCAACGCGCAAGAATAAGCTTAACTCGTATGTTGTTAGCCAAGCCTAAGCTCGCCTTGCTTGACGAACCGTTCAGCAAGCTAGACCAAGAGTTAAGAGCACAATTTCGCGATTGGGTGTTTGAACAATTGACCAAAGCGAATATCCCTACATTAATGGTCACGCACGACGAAGCCGATGTACCTCAAGGGGCAGAAGTACTGTCTTGGCCATGGAGAAGTAACCATGCTGGATAAGTACTCCATTAAGGTCATTAAGTGGCCATTAAATCAGTCTGCTAAGTTACTGAACCAATTGGGTATCACGGCCAATCAAACCACGTTATTCGGATTTCTGGTTGGGTGTTTAGCATTTCCAGCGCTAGCATTTCAGCAATACGAGTGGGCGTTAGGCTTCATTGTATTCAACAGAGTGTGTGATGGGCTTGATGGAGCCTTGGCTCGAATCCAAGGCATTAGTGATGCGGGTGGTTTCCTCGACATCAGCCTAGATTTCCTATTCTACTCGCTGATCCCTTTTGGTTTTGTCATTGCCAACCCAGAACATAACGCCATTGCCGGTGCATTTTTGATCTTCTCTTTTATCGGCACAGGCAGCAGCTTTTTGGCGTTTGCCGTTATGGCAGGCAAGCGAGGCATAGAAAACCCAGTCTATAAACATAAGTCTCTGTACTACATGTCGGGGTTAACCGAAGGCACTGAAACCATCGCCTGTTTCATAGCGTTCTGTATTTGGCCTCAACACTTTGCAGTTATCGCTTACACCTTTGGTGCAGCTTGTTGGCTAACTACGTTCATGCGTATTTATTTTGGGTTCCAGACACTCAAGAATCAAACCACCTAGTATTAGTTTCAGGTTCCTTTCAAACAAAAACGCCGCTCAACATGAGCGGCGTTTTTATATTCTAGCTAATACTCAAACCTAATTAAGCATCTGCAGAAGCGCTAATTTTAAATCTCAACACCTTCAAGCTTGAATCAAGGTCGACATCGACAAACTCAGGCGGGTTGTCCAGACGCTCAATGAATTCAACGCTTGGTGCTTCTTCTGCCATCGTCTCAATCAGGAAGTTTGGTGATACAGCAGGTGAATTCACACACGCAATAACTTCACCACCTTCAGTTAGAAGTTCAGGTAAACGACGTAAGATCTTTTTGTAGTCTTTAGTTAGAGCAAAGCTGCCTTTTTGGAACGAAGGCGGATCGATGATCACTAGCTCGTAAGGGCCGCCCTTCTTGATTTTTCCCCACGACTTAAAGATATCGTAACCAAGGAAGTTAACCGAGCGCATATCGTGATCATTCAGACGGTGATTATCGCGGCCTTTGTTTAGCGAGCCACGTGACATGTCCACGTTCATACATTGACGAGCGCCACCAGCGATAGCCGCGACAGAGAAACCACAAGTGTATGCGAACAGGTTAAGAACGTTCTTATCCTTGGCATTATCTTGTACCCACTGACGACCATTACGCATGTCTAGGAACAAACCGAAGTTCTGATTACGACCAATATCTAATTGGTACTTAAGACCGTGCTCAACCACAACCGGAGAATCATTCAACTCACCCCATAGGACCTCTGAAGGCGCGCCATCGGCATAACGGTGTTGCAGAACAATGCTTGTGCCCTGCTTTGATTGCCAGATATCTTTGTTGGTGAGTTCAACCAATCCAGCTTTAAGAGATGACAAGAATTCATCGTTGACTTCTTTAAACACGTTAACCAGTAGTTGTCCATCAACCCAATCACATGTCAGTTGCTCTAGACCAGGCCAAAACTTACCGCGCCCGTGGAAAATACGGCGTAATTCGTTTGGTACTTCATTAAGTTGCTGTTCAATATGACTAAAAAACAGAGGTAAAGCTGATGCTTCCATTATTTCACTCACTTAGTGTTTAGCTTTGGCCAAGTTAATGACCAAGGTTCAAGCCAACTGTCCAAACCGTTCGACACGGTTTCCTGATGCCACTTCTCACCCAAGGAGTTTAGCCCTCTTGGATCGCAGACATATTCGTAGGCTTGTGATTGATAGGTAAATCGAATCGCGAAGGCATGCAGATAACCTCTGTCAGCCTCACTCGATGGATTATAAATAGGGTCACCAACAATGGCTGAGCCGATCGACTTCATCGCGACACGGATCTGGTGAGTTCGCCCCGTATAGGGTTTGCATAACAGCAAACGCTCACCGGGTTCAGCCGTTGCTGATAAAAACTGAGTAATCGCTGGATTCTCTTTGGATGTCAGAAGTTTCCAACTTGAGCGTCGTGAACGCTCCATGTCTCCTGAGATCAAACCTTGCTTTTTCTTTGGCTTCTTAGAACCAATCGCAAGGTAGTATTTTTCTACTTCACGCTTTGCAAATAGCTGTGAAAGCTCGCTCGCCGCCGACGCATTTTTTGCCAGCAGCAGAATGCCCGAAGTCATTTTATCTAGTCGATGAACGAGATACAGCTTAGGCTCATTAATTGCCTTAGCAACTTCTTGAAGCAACATGGTATCGCCATCGTCTTTGTGGACGCTGACTCCAGGATGCTTATTGATAAGTAAAAAATCAGAGTGGTTCAGAAGAATATCGAACATGTAAAGGCTAGCTCCATTGTAGAAGGTGGAGTATACCGCGTCTGAACCCAGATTCCAGCTACGAAAAAGCCCAACTCACTCAATAAACATTGAATCATTGGGCTTCTTTTCAGCAAGTAGCGATCAGTGCTTGGTCTTTACTCGATTGCCACTCGATAAATAGAACCAAGTCACCGCTTTACGCCAGTTTAAACTTACCGATTAATGCTTCTAGCTCAGCAACCTTAGCGTTCAAGCCTGATGTGTTTTCAGAGCTTCGAGTCGCCAGTTGCAAAGATTGCTCAGAGATATCGCTAATCGCGGTAATATCCGCTGCAATTTCTTTGGTCACAGCCGTCTGTTCTTCTGCCGCAGTCGCAATAGAGTTAACCATGCTTTGTACATTGCCCGCACCGCTCACAATCGCCTCTAGCGCAGAAACAGCACCTGAGCTTTGCTCGACACCAATCTCAACTAAACGACAGTTGTCTTGAGTGTAAGTCACCGCTTCTTGAGTGCCCGATTGAATCGATTGAATGATACCCGAGACTTCTTGTGTCGCTTTGGTTGTTCTTTCTGCTAGCGCTCGCACTTCATCGGCTACCACAGCAAAACCACGACCGAATTCGCCTGCACGTGCCGCTTCAATTGCAGCGTTAAGAGCTAACAGGTTGGTTTGCTCAGCAATGTCTTCGATTACCTTAATAACGCTACCAATCTGCTCACCATGCGAACCCAGCGTGTTCATCTGTAGCGACATGTCACTCATTTGAGTCGACACTTGTTGAATACTCGCCACCATCTCAACAATCACGTTGCGGCCATCTTCTGCAGACGTTTCAGAGCGACGTGCTTCTTCATAAGTAGAAATACCTTGCTGCGCCACTTCAGAAATGGTCAAACTTAGCTCTTCAGCAGCCGTTGCAATCAAGTTAGCTTTGTCTGCTTGAGCTGATGCGCCCGTCACGATGTCTTGGCTGATTGACGATAGCTCACCTGTCACCGATTGGACTTGGTGAGTCACAGACGAGATTGAACCTAGTAGGTCTACTAGCGATTTCTGCATCTGGTTAATCGACTTAGCCAGTTCAGCTAATTCATCGCCAGAATCATCAATAATGTCGCCAGCCGTTAGGTCACCATTTGCTACACGTCGTGCTACTTGTTCAACACGAGTCAGGCGGTTGGTAATAGAGCTAGACAATAGATACGCAATCACACAACCAAAGACAATCGCAATAGCAGACAACAGCATGATGGTACGTTCGATGGTGGTAAACGTATCGGTTAGTGTCAGTAGTGACTGTTCTGTATCTGCACGCTCACTTGCTGACGCTTGATCCAGTAAGTTCTCAATAGGGATGAGATTGCTCTCATACAAAGATCGTAGCTGTTGAATGTTGGCTAGGAGCGCAGCTTCATCATTGATCTTCGGCACAAGCGTTGATTCAAACTCTTGAGTGAAACGCCCCATCAGGTCTTCAATTCGCTGAATACGACGGTGATCTTCCGAACCTCTACTCTCCAAACGCTTCGCCTGCTCGATTGCTTGGGCAAATTCGTTCTTATTGGTTCGATAATCGTTCAGCGCGTTATCAACCTGAATAATCGCACCTAACGCATCTCGGTAGACATCTCCAGCTTCATCTATCAGAACAAGATAGGTAACAGTGCCCGGTACATCGTCCATTCTGATCTCATCGGCACTTCTATGAGCGCCAATAACCTCTATCCATACAATACTGACTAACGTGACAAGCACCGCCAATATAGAGCCAAAACCGGCATACAGTTTCTTTCTCACCGATAATTTCATACAACACCTACCTAAATAAAATACGGCTTAGAAAACCTTTGATATTCAATATATCGGCTAGCGCACGGATAACTTGAGTGAATATACGACATTTATTTTCCATCAATAATTAAGTTTCAGACATAAAAAAACGGGAGCCAATGGCTCCCGTTTCTTAACTTACTTTAACTCGCGATTCTAGCTTCTAAGAGCTATGGTTTCTTAGAACTATAACTTCTTAGAGATAAGCGCAGAGCCAGCAATGATACCAATACCTAGTAGCATGATTGCACCTTTACCGCTGTCGAAGCCAGAAGAGATACCCATGAACGCTACGATAGCGATAGCTACTGGGATGATGTACTTAACTAGTGTGTACCATAGACCGAATAGAGGGAAAGATACTTCACCGTCGTTAGTGATTTCTTTCTCAAGGTCTGCACGGTTTAGTCTCCAACCAGCGAAGATACATACCAACATACCGCCAACGGCTAGGAAGATCTTATCAGTTAGTAGGTCGAAGATATCGAATGCGCCAGTACCGAACAGTGTAGGACCGAAGCCACCAAGTGATAGAGAAGCGAAGATACATAGAATCGCCATTACTACACTTGCAGACAGTACTGCAGTCACACGCTTCATGCCTTTCTCATCGATTAGGTAAGAAACCACAACTTCTAGTAGAGATACTGAAGAAGTCAGTGCCGCAACACTTAGACCAACGAAGAACATAAGAGCGAATAGAAGACCAACTACGCCGCCCATTTCAGCGAATAGCTGAGGTACAACAACGAATACTAGACCAGGACCAGCTGCAGGTTCCATACCGAATGCGAACATTGCAGGGAACATTGCAACACCAGCTAGGATAGCAACACCTGTATCCATTGCCGTAACCATAGCCGTAGTTTGAACTAGGTTCTCTTTCTTCTTAAGGTAAGAACCGTAAGTCAACATACAACCCATACCAAGAGATAGTGAGAAGAATGCTTGACCTAGTGCAGCTAGGATTACACCGCTATCTACTTTAGAGAAGTCAGGGCTGAATAGAAATTCAAGACCAGCCATCGCGCCCGGAAGCATGATGCCTTTGATTGATACCACGATAAGGATAATGAAAAGAAGTGGCATCAGGATCTTACCTGCTTTCTCAATACCACCAGAGATACCCTTCATAACAATAACAATGTTAAGTAGTAGGTATAGGCCCATCCACATAAGTGGTTGAACTGGGTTTGAGATAAAGCCACCGAAGCTGTCACCGATTGCTTCAGGTGCATCTAGTAGACCACCCGCAATCTTACCGATGTATGCGATAGACCAGCCACCTACTACAGGGTAGAAACCCATGATAAGTAGACCACTGACTACGCCGATAACACCAGCGAACGTCCAACGACGGTCAGTTGATTTAAATGCACCTACTGCTGATTTTTGCGTATGACGGCCAATCGCAAATTCAGTCAGCATTACACTGAAACCGATAAAGATTACAAAAAACAGGTAAATTGCAACGAATGCACCGCCGCCACTTTCGCCTGCTGTGTAAGGGAATTTCCAAATGTTACCTAGACCAACAGCAGAACCTGCTGCAGCCATTACGAATCCTAACTTCGAACCCCAGGTATCGCGGGGTGTTGTGGTTGTATTACTAGTAGCCACGTGTACTCCAAACTTTTGTGTTATGTGATGTTGTGTTTTGCTTTGGGTGGCGTCTTTAAAAGATAAGGCGTATAAAAAAATTTACACACCTAAAAGATTTGATTGACGCTCGTTATCTGGCAAGTAAACCAGTTTAAGAATAAAATTGGAAGCCCGAACCGTACATATTTCGTTACCAATGTAAATTTTTATGGTTAAATGCCGCCTTTTCATACAAAACAATCGTTTTCGTCTTAAGTTAACCAAAACTTAACAACTATAACCTGTTTACAGCTTTAGCTCTAATTTGTAAATAGTTGATTCCTTAAATTCCCATATCCGCAAAATAGCATTATTATCTAAGTGTCTCTTTTTTCGAGTATTCAATGTGGAAAAGCTCTACCATTTTTTAACTTTAGCTTCTGTCGCTTTGTACTGGGTACTTGTAGCCGGTGTGACTTTCCGTGTCGTGCTAAAACGACGCTCTGTCAGCGTTTCTCTCGCGTGGTTGATGGTTATCTACATTATCCCAATTGTAGGTGTCGCTTGTTACTTCCTTTTTGGAGAGCTAAACCTAGGTAGAAAGAGGGCTGAGCGCGCTCACCGCATGTTTACTCCGTTTGGCGATTGGTTCCGAAAACTAGATGATTGTCAGCTCCACCTGCCAGGAAAGGTCGGCTCCCCAATCCATAAAATCGATGAGCTTTGTAATAATCGAATGGGCATTCCTGCACTCAGCGGAAACACACTTTCACTGCAAGCCTCCCCTAATGAGATCTTACACGCAATAATTGAAGATATAGAAAATGCCCAAACCAGTATCAAGATGGTTTTCTATATTTGGCACCCTGGAGGCTTAACGGATTCGGTTGCTTCCGCACTCATTCGAGCTGCGAAACGTGGCGTGGATGTTAAAGTCTTACTCGATTCTGCAGGTAGCCCACGCTTTTTCAAAAGCCACTGGCGTTCAATGATGAAAGACGCCGGTGTACAAGTTGTACAAGCACTAGAGGTTAGCCCTTGGCGTATTTTAATACGCCGCCTAGATCTAAGACAGCACCGTAAGATCATCGTCATTGATGAAACCATTGCCTATACCGGTTCAATGAACATGGTTGACCCTGCTCACTTCAAACAGAGCTCAGGTGTGGGTCAGTGGATTGACGTAATGGTTCGCGTAACTGGCCCTACCGTAAATGTACTGTCGGCCATTCATGGTTGGGATTGGGAAGTGGAAACAGGTGAACGCATCCTTCCTGATTTGCCAGAGTGTCCGGTTGAAGAGGTAATGACGCATCATCCAGTTCAGGTAGTACCATCAGGCCCGGGCATGCCGGAATATTTGATCCTACAAGTTCTGACCATTGCGATTAATCAGGCAAACCATTCAGTTCGTATCACAACACCCTACTTCGTACCGAGTGCCGATTTATTAGAAACACTCAAAATGACAGCGCAACGTGGTGTCAACGTAGAATTAATAATCCCACATAACAACGATTCACTAATGGTTAAGTGGGCTTCGCGCGCTTTCTATACGGAGTTACTTGAAGCTGGCGTGAAGATTTACGAGTTTTACGGTGGGCTTCTTCACACCAAGTCAGTAGTGATTGATGAAGAGTTTTGTTTAATCGGAACGGTCAATATCGACATGCGCAGTTTATGGCTTAACTTCGAAGTGACGCTAGCCGTTGACGATGTGCACTTCACTCAGCAGCTATCTGAACTTCAGCAATCTTACATCGAGTCATCGCACCCAGTAGAACTCGAGCAGTGGGAGCAGAGGAATCTGCGTAACCGCTTCTTTGAAAGGTTGTTCTATCTGTTCAATCCACTGCTGTAATCCAATCAATAACTCCATGCAGACTCATCTCTCGCTGCCTATCTTATTTTTAACCTTTCACGATAAACGACGTGAAAGGTTAAAAAGCAAAAGAAAAGCATAAAAACTCCCGGTTCACTCTTGCTTTGAAGGCTATTGGCATGTTTTAAATAGGATATAACCGATTGATAAGGAATTCACAGCATGTCCGAGAACAAAACCACTAAGCTGATCACTGCAGGTCGTGATAAGAAGTGGACCAATGGTGTCGTTAACCCACCAGTACAGCGCGCTTCAACTGTCGTGTTCAACTCAGTAGAAGAAAAGCGCAAGGCTACGATTAATCGCGCTAACAAGACGCTTTTTTACGGACGTCGTGGAACCAACACTCATTTCGCTTTCCAAGATGCTATGGTTGAAGTGGAAGGCGGCGCTGGCTGTGCGCTATACCCTTGTGGTACGGCGGCCATTTCTAATGCCATCCTCTCTTTTGTAGAAACAGGTGACCATATTCTGATGGTCGACACCTGCTACGAACCGACCCGTGATTTCTGTGACACCATCATGAAAAAGATGGGAGTCGAGACAACTTACTACGAGCCAACGATTGGTGAAGGCATCCAAGACCTTATTAAGCCAAACACTAAGGTTCTGTTTACCGAGTCTCCAGGTTCAGTCACCATGGAAGTTCAAGACATTCCAACGCTCGCGCGTGTTGCTCATGAACATGACATCATCGTTATGTTAGACAACACATGGGCAGCCGGTGTGAACTTCTCACCGTTTGACTTCGGTGTTGATATATCTATCCAAGCAGCGACTAAGTACATCGTTGGTCACTCTGATGTGATGCTAGGGACAGCGGTAGCCAATGAAAAATGTTGGAACCAACTGAGAGAACAGAGCTACCTGATGGGTCAATGTGTTTCGCCAGATGACGCTTACCTCGGTCTACGTGGTATTCGTACTCTTGATGTTCGTCTACGCCAACATGCAGAGAGCAGCTTGAAAGTCGCAAAATGGTTAGAGACTCGTCCTGAGGTTGACCATGTTCGTCACCCAGCACTTGAGTCTTGCCCAGGCCATGAGTTCTTTAAACGAGATTTTACGGGCGGCAATGGCTTGTTCTCTTTTGTGCTGAAGAACTCAAATACAAAAGCGACCACAGCTCTACTTAATGGGATGACGCACTTTAGTATGGGTTACTCATGGGGCGGCTTTGAGAGCTTGATTCTAGCGAACGAACCGAACAGCTTTGATAGCCTAAGAACAGTAGCGAACCCTAACTTCGAAGGTACCTTGATTCGCGTTCATATCGGTTTAGAAGACGTTGATGATCTGATTTCAGACCTAGAAGCAGGGTTAGAACGTTATAACGCCCTCGTTTAATTTAAAGCGTTAACAAACTCAGACCAAAAAGGCAGGATATTCCTGCCTTTTTCAGATTAGCGTATTAGACACATAGCTTTAAAAAGCTACTGAACGTTAAAACACGCCCAATTGAATATTTCAGTTCGATGTTCATTGAACATATACAAAGACTGATCCTTCACTGCAATAGCGTAGTCAATCGTCACCCCTTTATACTCACTGTAATCCTGATTAATAACAGGATCATGAAAAGGCGTTGCGGTTCTCACATCTAGAATGCTCATCGACAGATTGTTTCCATCCAACCCGTAGTAGCCGGAATAAAGGTTTTCCATTGTACTCTCGTTACCGTCTTGTTCAGTAATCGTCACAAACTCTCTAATGCTAAAAGTATGGTCAGACTGAAAAGTAAGGCTTATGCGCTCGTACAGTGCTTGATATGGTTGGAATGCCTGAGATAAGAAATCCGTTTTGATCGTTTTACAGTGCCATCGAGTGCCTGCTAATTCATTTTGCTCTAACAAGAAGCTCGAAGCGGCGATTGCACAAAGAATGAGTAAGCCAATTAGTCGCAAAAGTAACTCCTCTTTTCCATGTGCTGAGCAAACGAATCAAAAGACGACGCTACATTGAAAATAGAAGCCCTGTAATTCAACGCTTCGCCATCCTTCTTTTGAACCAACATGTATAACGTATCATTTTCAGGTTGGTCTACAGACGGATAGATACGGACAAAAACATCAACGTTGCAGTGGCTAGGTATCGCATCCGTTAGCTTTTGAGTGATCGCAGGCAACGAATAGGATTCATTATGCGCAATATGGAAAAAGTAGTGATTGGTATTATCTGTGTAGCTGTCGCGATATTCGGCTTTATCAACAAAATAAGGCAGTGGCGTATAATAGGTTTGGAAAAGGTTGAACGCCGTTACGACAACACAAATCAATGCGACTAAATAGCCCGCTTTAACAAGGTGCGTATTGCTTTTTGAATTTAAAGGTTCTAATTCAGCTGAGTTCAGTTCTTGGTTGGAAGACGTCTTAAGACCTGAACCAGTGACTGCTGCCGCGTTAACGTCTGTAGAGATTTCAGTCGTAGCCAACACTTCTGGCTCGACAGGCGAAGAGTTTGTTTTAGATACCTTGTCAGTCACTTGAGAAGGCACAGTTTCAGTTTTGCTAGGCTTTATCGACTCATCGATTTCAAGTGAATAGCCCGTTTTACTGACCGTGCGAATCGTCGCACAGCCACAAGTCACTCGTGATAGCGTTTTTCTAATCTTAGATATCACGTTAGTGAGCGCTTGCTCTGAGACTATCACATTGCCCCAGCACCTATCAAATATCAGGCCTCGTTCAACACACTCACCAACATTTTCAAGTAAGAACAGAAACACCTTACCTTCTATCGGCGCGATAGTTTCTACGTGGCCATCTTCACGCACAAACTGCCTAAGCAAGGGATCATAAAGAGCATCACAGATTTGGTAGCTTTGTTGTTTCACTATCGTCTTCTAGGTTTGAATTTGGTCGCATATGATATTGAATAGTTTATAAATGACCAGTAAATTTTCCTATATTAACGCAATTATTTTTCGACGATAAATAACACTTTTATTTGTGCGGACAACCTACGATATGGTCATTAACCATGCCTGTCGCTTGCATGAACGCGTAACAGATTGTTTCCCCTACAAACTTAAAGCCTCTCTTCTTCAAAAACTTACTCATCGCTTTAGATTGTTCGGTAGAAGCGGGAACTTGAGACATCTCGGTCCATTGATTCACGATCACTTCATTGTCGACGAATTGCCATAAGGCATTTGAAAGAGAGCCAAACTCTTTCTGTAATTCAAGCGTTGCTCGCGCATTGTTGTATACCGAAGCGATCTTACCCTTGTGTTTAACCACATCGAAGTTTTCAATGATGTGCGGCACGTTGTCTTCATTCAACTCAGCTAGCTTGTTTAGATCGTAATTATCGAACGCGGCACGATACCCTTTACGCTTTTTCAGGATCGTAATCCAACTCAGGCCCGCCTGAGCGCCTTCTAAAGTAATGAACTCAAACAGAACTTGGTCATCATAAACAGGCACGCCCCACTCTGCGTCGTGGTACTCCTTTTCAAGCTCATGTTTAAGCGCCCATGCACACGTTCTATATGATGTATTTACGTCCATTTTTTGTATTCTCTTTTTATCAATCGGTATATAAAAATAATGCCCCAATTAGGGGCATTATTTCAAAGGTCAGTTGACGTTAAGCCACTTCAATTTTATGGAATAGACGATACAACACAGGTACTACGATTAGCGTGAGTACAGTCGCAAAGCCCAAACCAAACATGATGGTTACTGCCATTGGTTTAAAGAATATATCCGGTAGTAGAGGGATCATACCTAGAATGGTGGTGATCGCCGCCATACATACCGGTCGAACACGGCTCAGTGCCGCATCAACAACCGCTACATACGGATCTTTACCGGACTTCATCTCAATCTCAATTTGATCAAGCAGTACGATACCGTTCTTCAGAAGCATTCCAGATAGACTCAAGAAGCCCAACAATGCCATAAAGCCGAATGGTGTATTCAAGGCTAACAAGCCTGTCGTTACACCTATTAAGGCGAGTGGCACCGTTAACCAAACAATCAGAGGCTCTTTCACCGAGTTAAACAAGAATACAGTGATTAAGAACATGAACAAGTAACCCAGAGGCATGGTTGTGAACAGTGACGCCTGTGCATCTGCTGACGACTCATATTCACCCCCCCATTCCAATGAGTAACCCGGCGGCATCTCAATCGCTTCAATCTGTGGTTGTAAACGTTTCTGTAGAGTTGAGGCCGTCTCTTCACCCAATAGATCAGGATCCGCCATTACCGTCAGCATACGCTTACGGTTCTTACGGATGATCAGTGGATCTTCCCATTCTAGCTCGTAACCCAACGTTACTTGTTGAAGTGGGATGTATTCACTTAATGCTGGGCTCCAGATCTTCATGCCTTCGATGTTACGAATATCGACACGCTCATCTTCAGGTAAACGAGCCACAATCGGCATCAACGTTGTACCATCACGATACACACCAATCGACTTACCAGAGAAAGACATTGCTAGGAAATCATCAACGTCAGATTTGGTAATACCATAACGACGCGCTTGGCTTTCATTGAACTGAGGCTCTAATACCTTAGTTCTTTCACGCCAATCGTGACGAACGTTAAATGCACCTTCATCAGCACGCATGATATCCATCACTTGAGCAGCGATTGAACGTAAAACCGTTGGATCAGAACCCACAATTCGAGCTTCAATTTTCGCACCGCCACCAGGACCTAATTCAATCTGTTTCAGCTTGTAATCAATCTCAGGGAACTGGCTACCCACATGCTCACGGAAACGTTTCATTAGCCCTTCAAGCACTTCATAACTTTTCACACGAACCGTTATCTCGCCGTAAGCGCTATAACTTTTCTCAGGTGAGTAAGTCAGCATGAAACGTTGCAGGCCTTTACCCGCCGTTGTCGTGATATGTTCAACTTCGTCCTGCTCTGCTAACCAACTCTCAAGCACTTTAAGCTTGGTATTGGTCGCTCGAATATCGGTACCTTCTGGCATCCACACATCCACTTGGAACATAGGTGTAGTTGAAGACGGGAAGAAGGCTTGCTTAACGAAACCAAAACCGTACACACTCGCGCCTAAACCAATAATCAGAACAAACATGGTCAGCCAAGCACGTTTCATACAGAACTCAAGGAAGTTTTTGTAGATAACAAAAACCATCCCGTTGTATGGGTCCTTACCTTCGTTATCTGGGTCGACCTTCTGACCTTTAAAGAACATGTCAGCAAAGAACGGCGTGAGCGAGATGGCAGTAAACCAACTCAACATCAAGGAGATCAGTAGCACCGTGAACAAGGTGCCACAGTATTCGCCTGTTGAGTCTTCAGATAAACCAATTGGAGCAAACGCAGTCACCGCAATAACCGTCGCACCAAGTAGCGGCCATTTGGTTTGGGTTACGATATCGGTGGCGGCCTGCATCCGGGTTCGCCCCTTCTGCGTGCCGATCAATATCCCTTCCACCACCACAATGGCGTTATCCACCAGCATCCCCAAGGCGATAACCAACGCGCCCAGTGAAATACGTTGTAGGTCGATCTTGAAGTACTGCATGAAAATGAAGGTACCGAAAACGGTCAACAACAATATCAAGCCGATCAACAATCCCGAGCGTAGTCCCATGAAGAACAGTAACACTACGATTACGATAGCAACCGCTTGTCCTAAGCTCACCACAAATCCGCTTACCGACTTGTCTACCTCTTTGGGTTGGTTATAAACCTCGGAGATATCGATACCGACGGGTTGTTGATATTTTAGTTCGGCCAGTCTTCGGTCAAACGCTTCACCAACCGCTACCACGTTCACGCCTTGCGCAAAAGAGACACCAAGGTTAAGTGCGAGCTTGCCGTTATAGCCAATGATGTTACTTGGAACTTCAACATAACCACGAGTGACATTCGCCACATCTTTTAGATAGATAAGCCCTTGAGCGCCACCTTCTGTCAGAATCAAATCACCAAGTTGTTCAACATTCTGGAACTCACCCGTTGGATGGATTCGAATGTATTCGTCGCCAATTCTGACCGCACCAGCACTTGATACAATATTTTGAGTCGATAAAAGGTTGAATACTGTGCTTGGAGACAGACCCAGAGAGCTTATTCGTTTCATCGATATCTCAATGAACACTTGCTCTTGTTGTTGGCCGGAAACGGAGACTTTACTGACTCCATCGACCAACTCGAGCTCTCGCCTTAGGTAATCAATGTAATCGAGCAACTCTTTATAGCTGTAACCATCCCCCGTCACCGCCAGCAAAATACCGTAAACGTCACCGAAGTCATCGATGACTTGAGGGTCATTGACCCCGGGTGGCAGCTCCACCTTGAGATCATTCACTTTTCGGCGAAGTTCATCCCAAATTTGCGGAAGATCGTCTGGGCCGTAGTTATTCTTCATCGTCACCGTTACCTGAGACAGGCCACGGCTTGAAATAGAGTTCACTTCGTCTACATAGGTAAGCTGTTGAATCGCTTTCTCTAGTGGGTAAGTAACTTCTTCTTCCACCTGCTGAGGCGTTGCCCCTGGGTATGAAGTCACGACCATTGCATCTTTGATGGTAAAGGCAGGATCTTCTAAACGACCCAGACCGAAGAACGCAGAAACACCACCAATAAGAAAGATCAGAGATAGCATCCAGCTAATGACTTTGTTACGTATAAAGTAAGAAGCAACACCTGTGATCTGATCATCACCCTGTTGATCGTCATTTTGAGGCTTGTTATTTACTTCACTCATTGTTCGTCTCCTGAGACAATACTTCCACTGTCATCCCATCTCGCAATCGCGATACGCCTGCAACAACGACATGCTGCCCCATTTCCAGTCCTTTCATGACCTGCAATGTTTTCTGATTTGCTTTTCCTAATACGACTTGCTGTTTCGAAACGGTATTGTCGTCATTAAGCACCCATACATAAGAGTTTTGACGCGTTAAATCATCACCATCGGCATTAAATACCGCTTCAATTGGAATCAACACACCGACTTTTAGCTCTAAGCCGATTTCTCGCCCATTTGAAGTCACCTCAACCGCCATACCGTCCAGAATCAAGTCATCCTCAGGCATAGGCAAAGCAAGCGTCACCGTAAATGTGCCCGTACTTGGATCCGGTTCTGTTGTGAACTCCTTAATACCTGCCGTGTATTCATTGCCACTCGGCACTCTAACCACAGCCTCAACGTTCGATAGCAGTTGTTCACTCGGTTGATTGACGTAGATTTGGTCAGGCAGTTGAATAACGACTTCAACATCTTCGACACTGTGGATGTTCACTACTTGTTGGCCTACCTGAATATTTTCATATTGGTCGACACTGACACGAGAAATGATCCCATCAACAGGTGCACGAAGCATGGTGAACGATAAGCGCAGTTTCGCCAGTTCCAACTCGGCATAAGCAATCTGGCGTTGAGCGGCAATTTCATCGAATTGCGACTTAGCCAATAAGCCTTTCTTCACTAGCGGACTCGAACGTCGGTATTGGCTATTGATTACCGTGTAACGCGCTTGAGCATTGTCCACATCCAATTGATAATCGGTTGGGTCAAGCTCGGCAATGATGTCTCCTTTAGAAACACGTTCACCTTCTTTCACATCTAGCTTGAAGATTTCACCAGCCACTCGGAAACTAAGGTGAGCTTTCTCAGCAGCGTTTGCTACCGCGGGGAAATAGAGTTTGTCGCTAAAATCGATGACTGAAATCTCGATAGCTTTAACCAAGGGCTTGTTATTCACTTCTACAGCTTGCTTATCTTCACAAGCCGTCAGTAAGGCTAAACACGACAGGCCAGCGGCCACTTTAAGTGCTTTCATGTTATAGCCCCCTTTCCTTGATCCACTCTCGAACTTTAATGCCCGATTCAAGACCATTGACGCCAGAAGTCACAATGCGATCGCCATCGTTCAATCCAGAGACGATATGACGTTTTTCATCGATGACAATGGCAACATTTTCAACAATGCCGTCGCTATTCACACGCCACACAGAGACATCATCTCCATCGGTCATCATTGCTGACGTTGGAATTTTGGTGGCGGCAGCTAACGATGAAACGAGATTTACCGAGCCAGACATACCGGGCAAAATACCCACATCGATTGGTCTTTCCATTACCATGGTAACCTTGTACGAACCTGTTTTCGGGTCGGCTTCGGTATCCACTTCTTGGAAGGTTAGAACATAAGAGTTTTCAGGAAATGCATCAAAAACCATGGTTGCATCTGTCTCGAACCCTGAAGAAAAGCGCGTAATAAGTTGGTCGGGTAATAAGAAAACGACTTTAAGAATTTGATTGGTCTGAATATTCATCACGCCTTGTTTAGCCGCAATGTATTCATGGTTTTCCGCCGGAATAATGGAAATTGTTCCATCGTAAGGCGCAACAAGAGTGGTATAGCGAAGGTTTGCTTTGGCTTGATTAAGCATCGCTTTAGCAGAATTGTGATTGGCTTTCGCTTGATCGAAATCTTGCTCAGATACGACTCGATCTTTACGTAGCTTAATCGAACGTTGGTATTGAACGTCAGCAAGCTTAAAATTGGCTCTTGCTTGCTTCTCTAACAGCTGATATTCGTCAGGATTGAGCGTTGCAAGCCCTTCACCTTTACTCACCTTTTGACCAGATGTGACATCGATAGTCTGAAGTAGCCCTGGAACACGAAATGCCAGTACGGCTTTGTCACCCGCTTCAGTGGTGGCAGGAAAGCTACGTTCAAAGGCATTACTACCGACGGAAACGGTGAAGAGTTTGGCGGGTCTAGAATCAGGTTCAGGTACGGGAGGAAGCTCCTTACCACACCCAGACAACCCAGCTAAGGCTGTCAATAGGACAACGGAGGCTCTATACATTGGTGATCATCCATATCTATAAATATTTTTATAACATAGATTAATCACATGTAACTTACCAGTTATCGTAAGATTTATTTAGACAAAATTATTAAAAAAAATAACGGCTTGGAATAAATTTTCCTAAACCGTTATCGAATCTTTTTTAGACTTATCGCTACATGTTCTTAAATGCGCGGTCGACTTTGAAAGTATCGGAGGTCACATAAGCTTCCATGTTGCGGACACTGGTCTCTAACTTCTGGAAATCACCCTCTAAAGTGCCCAGTAACGACTCTGCCGTTTGCCCTTTTTCCCAAGGCTTTTGTTTGAGTGTGTGCTCTTGCTTGGCTTTCATCTCATCAACATAGTGAGGTGGTTGTTTTTCAAGCATAAATGTCAAAGCTAAATACGCTAATAACACCAGAAAGCTACCACCAAGCAGTGCCGCAGAGATAACTAAGATGCGAACCAACCACACTTCAAGGCCAAAGTAGTTCGCTAACCCTGCACACACACCAGACAATTTGCCGTTAATCGTGTCGCGATACAGTTCTCTACTCATAGTTTCGTCTCCAGTTAGGCGACTCCGCATCCAGTATTTTTTCTAGCGTTTTCACTCGGTCTTGCATAGATTCGGCTTGTGCAGAAAGCTTATGCAGACGTTGAAGATCCGTTTCAGAAAGACCATTGCTGGATTTCTTCTTGCTGCGGTAATGTAAGAATAACCATAGCGGCGCCACGAAGATTAAAAAGACAATCAGTGGACCTGCAATTAGAAATGTTGACATAGACAACTCCTAAATTATTTATCGCGGTTTTCAACTTGTTGCTTCAGTTTCGCTAGCTCTTTTTCTATTTCATCTTGAGCTTGTAGCTCGGCAAATTCTTGGTCTAAAGATTTTGCGTTGCCAGTCTTAGCGTAAACGTCCGCTTCAGCTTCTAATTCATCCACTTTACGCGAGAATTGCTCAAACTTCGCCATTGCTTCGTTGGTTTTGCTTGAATGCAGATGTTTTTGAACATCACGACGATTGCTCGCTGCATTATTACGAATCATTAATGCTTGTTGCTTTGCGCGAGTTTCTGCAATTTTGGTTTCAAGCTTGCCGATCTCACTGGTTAGCTTTTCGATGGTTTCATGAACCAAAGTTTGCTCGGTGTGAAGGCTCTTGATGATGTCTTCCAGTTTTTGCTTTTCTATTAGCGCCGCTCTTGCCAGATCTTCACGTTGCTTAGTCAGTGCGAGTGTCGCTTTGTTTTGCCAATCTAGAATCTGAGTTTCGATAGCTTCAACTTTACGTGCTAGCTCTTTCTTGTCTGCGATTGCTTTTGCTGAGTTAGTACGAACCTCAACCAGCGTATCTTCCATTTCTTGGATAATCAGGCGAATCATCTTTTCAGGATCTTCAGCCTTATCTAATAGTGCACTGATGTTTGAATTTACAATGTCTGCAAAGCGAGAAAAAATACCCATGAGGAACTCCTTAATTACAATGATGGCAAATGCGTTTCAAATCGTTGTGCGACTTTATCGATCCACTTGCTCAAAAATTTACGTTTGTTGTTAAACCTACCATAAGTGATCCAAGTAGCGTGCCAACTTTTAAGCCATTTATTATCAGTTACTTACAATAAAATGGTGATTAACCTGAACCATGCTATGATGAATTTAGCCAAGTATTGGTATTTTTCACCACTACGGCTCTTACATGACTATCTCCAGCGATTAATTCATACAAGGACCCGCTATGCAGCAGAACCTCATTGGTGAATCACCTAGCTTTCTCTCTGTGTTAGATAAAGTTTCCCAACTCGCACCAATAGAAAGACCCATTCTAATCATTGGCGAACGTGGCACAGGTAAAGAGTTGATCGCACAAAGATTGCATTACCTTTCAAGACGCTGGGATCAACCTTTGATTTCATTGAACTGCTCAACCCTCAGTGAAGGTTTGATTGATTCAGAACTGTTTGGTCATGAATCGGGATCCTTTACGGGTTCGAAAGGTCGTCATCAAGGTCGCTTTGAAAGAGCAGAAGGAGGAACACTGTTTCTGGATGAGCTGGCGACCACTCCCCTTGCGGTTCAAGAGAAGCTATTGCGCGTTATTGAATACGGGCAATATGAACGTGTCGGTGGTCAAAAGGCGCTAAGTGCCAATGTAAGACTGGTGTGTGCAACCAATGCCGACTTGCCAGACATGGCATTAAAGGGCGAATTCAGGGCTGACCTATTAGATAGACTGGCGTTTGACGTCATTACTATCCCTCCTTTGCGTGAGCGAAAAGAAGACATCATGCTACTGGCCGAGTACTACGCCATTAAGATGTGTCGTGAATTGGAATTGGAGTTGTTCGTTGGCTTTGCCCCTTCTGCCGTTGAATCGCTTTTAGATTATTCTTGGCCAGGGAATGTACGAGAGCTCAAAAACGTTATTGAGCGAGCTATCTATCAGCACGGAAAAGACCCATATCCTATTGAATATTTGGTGTTTAACCCATTTAAGCCCGCATGGAAAACAGAGCAAGATTCCTCTCCTGAAACTGGCAATGAGCCATCTAACAGCCATACTTCATCAGAGAGCTCGTTTTCTTTGCCGCTTGATTACAAAGCATGGCAAGAACAACAAGACATCAAGCTACTCAACCAAGCCCTAAAACAGAGCAAATATAACCAGAAACAAGCCGCAGAATTACTTGGGTTAACCTACAACCAATTACGTGGAATGGTGAGGAAGTACGCGATTGTCGGACAAGCTAACGATAAATAGCTGTCCACACTTGATTATTATTTGGAGCCGAATAAATAAAATGTTAAATTGTCCGGATCTTGAGGCTCCTCTAACGCCTCGTTTCGAAAAGTATTTCTTTTTATGAAAGCACTAATAAGACTATCACTGAGCATCTGCACGCTGAGCTTTCTCGCTGGATGTGGTGAGAGTGTGAATCACGAGCAAATCCGTGAAAAAGGCTTCATTTATTGCGGCCAAGGTAATCCTAGTACCTTCAACCCACAGCTGGTTGATAGTGGCATTACCGCAGAATCGCTGAGTCCTCAAATCTTCGATACACTGCTCACTCTTGATCCGATGACGTACCGACCAAAACAGAACTTGGCGACAAGTTGGTCTGTTGATAAATCAGGTACAGAATACACGTTCAAACTGCGCCCAAATGTTGCGTTCCAAACAACAGACTGGTTCACCCCAACTCGTAGCATGAATGCACAAGATGTGGTGTTTAGCTTTGAACGTGTCATTGATAGTTCAAACCCATTTCATTATGTGGGCGGCGGCTTATACCCGTGGTTTGCCGGAATCGACTTCAAGAACCTGATTGTCGATATCACCGCGGTTGACGACCTAACAGTGAAATTCCAATTAAGTCGCCCAGACAATTCATTTCTCAACAATATCGCCACCAGCTATGCAGTCATTCACTCTAAAGAGTATGCCAACAAGCTCATTGCAGCGGATGAGAAAAATCGAATCGATTCCAATCCAGTCGGCACTGGCCCTTTCTACTTGGATGAATACCAAATCAACGACCTAGTGCGCTTGAAAAAGAACAAGCACTACTGGAAGGGTCAAGTACAAATGGACCAAGTTGTGTTCGATACTTCGCAACGTGGAACAGGCACACTTGCTAAGCTTCTACGCAGTGAATGTGATGTGCTCAACTCACCAATTTCTAGCCAAATTCCTATTATTCAGGCTCATGAAGAGTTGAAGATTTCTGCCACTCCGGCGGTTAATGTCTCTTTCATTGCGCTGAATACTGAGCACCCTGCACTGCGTGACTCTCGAGTTCGTAAAGCGCTAAACTTAGCCATCAATCGTCAAAACATCCTTGATTCTGTGTATTACGGTACAGGAACCAAAGCCTACACCTTGCTTCCTCCGACTTCTTGGGCTCACCAAAAAGACAGCGTTCAAGTTCGCTACGACCGAAACTATGCGGTTGCGCTTCTCAAAGAAGCTGGCGTAGAGCCTGGGTTAGAGCTTTCAATGTGGGTACCACTAGAGCCACGCGCATACAATCCAAGTCCAAGAAAAACGGCAGAACTGATCCAAGCAAACTTGGCTGATATTGGTATTGAGTTGAAACTCTATACCGACGACCGATTTGACCGCACACAGTTGTCCTCTATTTCCTCAACAGACTTGTTGCTTACAGGCTGGATAGGCAATACCGGTGATCCAGACAACTTCTTGCGCCCGCTGCTCTCATGCAGCTCTGAGCGTGCAGGGTTAAACGTCTCGATGTGGTGTAATTCAGACTTTGATTTCCTTCTCGACTTAGCATTAGAAATCAATCAACAAAGGCACCGTGTGAACTTGTACCGACAAGCCCAAAACATTCTCAATGAAGAAGTTCCTGTGATTCCTCTGGCTCATGGCGTGCAATTTCGCGTGCACGATCGTTCGCTAACAGGCTTTAAAGCAAGTCCTTTCAATGCCCAACCTTTTGATCAAGTCAGAAGAGAGGTGCAGTAATGTTTTGGTATACATTAAGACGTGTAAACTTATTCGTTATTACGCTAGGGATTCTGACCTTAGTGGGTTTTTCCCTGCTTCGATTAGACCAAACCTCCCCATGGGCAATTCAAGATTTTTGGCCCGGTTGGATTAGCTATATCACTGAATTATCGACGCTAAACTTCGGCCTAAGTAAACACGGTGTACCTATCATCGATGAATTAGTCGTGGTGTTCCCTGCAACGCTAGAGCTGTGCTTCTTTGCCTTTGTGTTGGCACTCATCATCGGTATCCCTTTCGGCACCATTGCTGGTATGAGACAGGGTAAGTTTGTTGATACCACCATATCGTTCACCTCAATGGCCGGTTACTCTGCACCGATATTTTGGGTCGCGTTGCTGATGATCATGGTGTTTTCACTGCACTTTGAAATGTTCCCCGTTGGTGGCCGATACGACCTACTTTACGAAATTGAACACGTGACTGGCTTCGCGATGATTGACGCCTTTTTTGCCGAAGGTCGCTACCGTGCGCACGCACTTCAAAGTGTTATCGAGCATATGGCGTTGCCTTGTCTTGTTTTAGCACTGGCGCCAACGACTCAGGTCATCCGATTGATGAGAGCTTCAGTGGCTGAAGTAATGACGCAAAACTACATCCGCGCTGCGCGAATTAAAGGTCTTTCAACAAGAGAGATCATCACGCAGCACGTGCTAAGAAACGCGATACCTCCGATTATTCCAAAGGTCGGCGTTCAACTATCGAGTATGTTAACGCTTGCTATTATTACCGAGTCTATCTTTAACTGGCCGGGCATTGGTCGTTGGTTGTTGGATGCCTTATCGAATCAAGATTACGTTTCAATTCAAGCAGGCGTAATTGTGGTAGCAACCTTGGTTTTGACCGCCAACATTATGTCCGATCTACTGGGCGCGATGATCAATCCACTGGTAAGGAAGGAATGGTATGCTAACAAATAACGTCTACCAAGAAGAACAGATTCCAACCCAGTTCGAACGTTTCTGGCGCAGCTTCCGCAGCAATAATCTAGCTATGTTTGGCTTGTGGTGTTTGGTGCTTATCATTCTGGTCACCGTCACTTCACCGTGGCTAGCCCCGCATGATGCACAAGAACAAACCGGCCACCTATTAACGCCGCCCTCTTGGGATCCAGCGGGAACGGTTGAATACTTTCTAGGTACGGATGACTTAGGCCGAGATATTCTCTCTCGCTTGATCATTGGCTCTCAGCTGACGTTTGGCGCCGCAGTGGTGATTACCTTTATCGCAGCCGTCATTGGTTGTCTGATTGGCGTACTTGCTGGTATGACTCGTGGATTGCTATCAAGTACGTTAAACCACCTGCTTGATACCGTTATGTCGATTCCATCTCTTCTGCTGGCGATTATCTTCGTGGCATTCCTTGGCTTTGGCGAGTTCAATATCTTGCTCGCCTTGTGTTTGGCACTGATTCCGCGCTTTATACGCTCGGTGTACATTGCCGTGCATGCTGAAGTAGAAAAAGACTATATTCTGGCTTCTCGCCTTGATGGTGCGAACGATTTTTACCTGCTATGGAACTCAATCCTTCCGAACATTCTTACCGTGATCGCACTTGAAGTTACGCTGGCACTGTCAGTTGCAATTCTTGATATCACGGCTTTAGGTTTCCTAGGGCTTGGCGCTCAAGCACCGAGTACCGAATGGGGCTCAATCTTGGGTGATTCGGTCGAATTGATTTACCTTGCGCCATGGACAGTAACCCTACCCGGCTTAGCAATTATGTTTACAGTGATCGTGATTAACCTCGTCGGTGAAGGTGTTCGCCAAGCGCTAAATGCAGGAATCGAATAATGCCGTTACTTGATATTCGACATCTAACTATCGAGATAGAGACCCCTCAAGGGATGGTTAAAGCGGTAGATCGAATGAGTATTACCCTCAATGAAGGGGAAATTCGTGGCTTAGTAGGTGAATCAGGCTCAGGTAAGAGCTTGGTTGCAAAAGCGATCGTCGGAGTATGTAAAGAAAACTGGAAGGTTTCTGCAGACCGAATGCGCTTAGGTAATATCGACCTACTGCAACTGACGCCGAAAGAAAGGCGCCGAGTGATCGCCCGCGATATCGCGATGATCTTCCAAGAGCCATCGACGTGTCTTGACCCTTCTGAAAAAGTAGGCAACCAGCTCGTTGAAGCGATCCCTTCTCATTCGTTTGAAGGTCGTTGGTGGCAACGATTTAAGTGGCGTAAGAAGCAAGCGATCGCGTTACTGCACAAAGTGGGCATCAAAGACCACTCTCGCCTAATGGACAGTTACTCTTATGAACTAACCGATGGTGAGTGTCAAAAAGTCATGATCGCAATGGCGATCGCTGCCAAGCCAAAAGTCTTGATTGCAGATGAGCCAACCAACGATTTAGATCCAATTACACAGTCTCAAATATTGCGTCTGTTGAGCCGTATGAACCAGATCAATAACACCACCATCGTGTTGATCGGCCATGACTTAACCACCATTACCCAATGGGCAACCCGCATTACCGTGATGTACTGTGGTCAATCTGTAGAATCTGCTGATACGCCGAAGTTGTTGGATGCACCCAAGCACCCATATACCGTTGCTCTGCTAAAAGCGATGCCAGACTTTAACGATTGGATTCCCCATAAAGAGAAGCTCCAGTCTTTGCCGGGGTCAATTCCACCGCTGCAACATCTTCCTATTGGTTGTCGATTAGGCCCTCGCTGTCCATACGCACAAAGGCAGTGTGTCGAGATCCCACATACTAAACGTATCAAGAACCATAAGTTTAACTGTCACTTCCCTCTGAATATGGAGAAGAAAAAGAAATCATGAGTGCATTATTAGAAGTCAGTGATTTGTCTAAAGACTTTACGACTCGCTCTGGTCTTTTCCGTAAAAAGATTCATCAGGCGGTGAAACCAGTAAGCTTTTCTCTTGAAGCAGGCCAGACAATTGGTTTTATCGGCCAGAATGGTTCTGGCAAATCAACATTAGCCAGAATGCTCGCAGGCATGGTCGAACCAACCGCTGGCGAGATCCGCGTGAATGGCGAAAAGCTAGAACACAAAGACTACTCGACTCGTTGTAAGCTGATTCGAATGATCTTCCAAGACCCGAATACGTCGCTTAACCCGCGCATTCAGATCGGTCGAATTCTTGAAGGTCCATTAAAGCGAAACACCAACATGCCACCAGAAGCCCGTATGCGTCGTGTGAAAGACACACTACTGCGCGTGGGCCTTCTACCAGAACATGCTTACTTCTACCCTCAGATGCTTGCTGCGGGCCAGAAACAAAGGGTTTGTTTGGCTCGCGCCTTAATACTTCAGCCATCCATCATTGTCGCTGATGAAGCGTTGAATGGTTTGGACATGGCAATGCGCTCGCAAATCATCAATCTGTTCTTAGAACTTCAAGAAGAGATGGGCGTATCGTTCGTTTATGTCTCTCAACACCTCGGTATTGTGAAGCACATTACCGACAAGATCATTGTCATGCACGAAGGCAATGTGGTTGAGAGTGGGGAAACAGATCAAGTGTTGACCAATCCAACTCACCAAATCACCCAAAGATTAGTTGAGAGCCATTTCTCCAAAGCGCCGAACCACTAACCTTTAATCACGCTAAATTCAGCAGAGGGGAAAAGTATGTATCGAACAGCTTCAATGCTTCCCCTCTTGTTGGTGCTGTTATCCTTTAACGCGACAAGCACACCGCTCACATGGCTAGATAGAAGCTTCGTCGAAACAGCCTTTTATAACGTCGCGCTTCAACACGAATACTCCCAAGGCAACAAACCGCTCGCCAAGTGGAAACAGCCGATCAAGATTTGGATCGATCATCGAGTTGGCGATGAGGAACTGCATAAAGAGCTCACAGAGCTTCATATCCAACACTTATCTGAAGTCACCCAACACCCGATAACAATCGTCAATAAAGAGTCCGAAGCGAACGTTAAATGGATATACACGAGGCAAAGCCAATGGATATCTGAGGCGAAATCGGTGCTTAAACTCAAATCCACTCAACATTTAAATAGCGCCATCTGTACGGCAGGTTATCGAACCAATTCTAAAGGTGAGATCGTTTACGCTGGGATTGTAATTCCCGTTGATCAGGCCAGATCGCGAGGTAAGCTGGTCGCCTGTATCGTGGAAGAGATCACACAGGTTCTCGGCCTGCCGAATGATTCAGATAAAGCCTACCCTTCTATTTTCAACGACCACACGCCAGAAGACTTATTATCGCCCTTAGACGTAGTGCTACTGCAACTGCTGTATGAACCAGAACTGAAAGCTGGAATGACAAAAACTGAAGTAAAACCTATCGTTAGAAAGATACTCAAGAGGTACAGTAAAACAGATGTACTTCAACAAGCTTCTAAAGCCGCACAGCAAGCGCCTTTGTATCAGTTGATTGGGTATTGACGAATATAAGTTGGAAGCAATTTAGATGGGATAATTGAATGATAGCGCTACCTAAGAAAGGCAGCGCTGACTTACGATGTTACTGCATTACGAAAGAACTAGCGCTTAGCAGCCTGCTTTTTCAATTCGAAATCGAACTCATCCGGGAACAAGATAACGCCTTCTTCTTGCTCGTTCGGGAATACCACAACAGCAAGTTCGTCGTCTTCTAGACCATTCGTCCAGCGACTGTGCCATTTGTTCAACGAAATAGACTCAGCTTTACACTCAGACCAATCACCCGTTGCCCATGATTCTGCGAACTCTTGGTTTGGCCATACTGGAACACAGTCTTCATCTTCTGTGTTCAGCATTACACAACCGTGTTCATCGGTTAAGATCCATACTTCACGGTTTGCTACGATTTCTTTCACACAGTATTTCAGGCGTTGCTCGCCCGTATACTTGTTGATTTCAGCGATTTTTTTATCGTCTAGCTGTGTAGTCATCTTAATTTCCTACTTTAGTCAGTAACTTTGCTCTTAAAGCTATTTTATGCCGAGTGTTTTTAACTTCAAACATTATCGATGAAGAAGAAAGTCTACTTCAAAGAAAAACGCCTGCTAAATAAGCAGGCGTTTAATATTAAGCGACTTGATTAAACAAGCTCACCTTGTAGCCAAGGCCAGCCTTGCTTCTTACGGCTTAGTGTATTTTCCATCATCAATACGCCGTCTTTCTCGTGCTTAACCAATTTCTCAGCCCACTCACCTTTGTATAGAAGACGAGTTTGAGCAGTAGTGATATCTGTTAGCATTACCGCTGCGAACGCTAGACCGTCTTTCTCACAACGCTCTTCAAGATCAGCTTCTAGTGCTTCGATCATGCCGTCTACTTGCTCAAGAGTCGCAAGTTCAACTTGACCAACAACAACATCACGACCGTTGAATGGGTAGCCTTTAAGGTCTTTTTCTACTAGCTGTGCAGCAGATAGGCCTTCGATGTTTGTCTTAGCGATTAGAAGCGCTTTGATGAATGCATCAACGTCAGTTACGCCAGCGATTTCAGCAAGCTCAGCAACGGCGTCTTTGTCTTTTTGAGTACATGTTGGAGAAGCGAAACCAACTGTGTCTGAAAGAATTGCAGACATCATTAGTTTAGCGATTTGTTGAGAGATTGCGTGACCTTCAATCTTGAACATGTTGAAAAGTACAGTGTTTGTACAACCAACAGGCCAGATCCAAGCTTCCATTGGGTTTACTGTCATCACGTCGCCTAGACGGTGGTGATCGACAATACCTACGATCTCTGCATCAGCAACATCATCTGGTGCTTGTGCTAGGTCTGAGTAATCTACTAGCCAGATTTTCTCACCAGCAACAGAAGTACGAAGCTCTGGCTTTTCAGCACCAGCGACTTCTAGAATGTGTTGAGTTTCGCGGTTGATCTCGCCTTGGCGAATTGGTGTCGCTTCCTCGCCACGAGCTTTAAGAAGCTCTGTTGCAACTAACGCACTACAAATACTGTCACTATCAGGGTTTTTGTGACCAACAACTAAAATCATGTTTCTTCCTATTACACTAACAATTATGACTCTACCTTTAGAGCCTCTCTTTATTAGCCATACTTTACCTCATTTTTTTAGATTGGTCATGTTTCGTGGGTTTAGCCAATAGTAACAATAGATAAAAAAACAACAAATGCAATTGATAATTATTATCATTCGTATATATTTATCTTAAGCCACTAATTTTGAGTAACACCTATGGATCGACTAATCTCTTTTTTGCCAAGCAGTAGTGCTGCGAAAACAACTCAGTTTTCACTGTCATTTAAGCGCCTGCTTTTGCCTATCTCACTTTCAGCTTTAGTCGCGGCTCCCGCCACGCGAGAATTAACGGTCACCACCTTGTCAGACGCCTTCTGGGCAGTGTCTTGTTATGTCGCTTTAACCTTGGCTATTTACCACTGGTTAAGCCTGTACATCAACAAAGATAACGTCTTCAATAAGCTCGTCCATCAATCTCGTTCAAACCAAGTGGTATTCGCGGCTCTCATGGGGGCGCTACCCGGCTGTGGCGGTGCGATAGTGGTGACCACACAATTTATCTCGGGAAAACTCGGATTTGGTGCGGTAGTTGCGGTGCTCGTCTCAACCATGGGTGACGCGGCGTTCCTACTCATAGCGAGCGAGCCGAAGACAGGTTTAGCCATGATGGCGATGGGCGTGATTGTGGGTACTGCGTCAGGCCGAATTATTAACTTATTTCACGCAGACGACTTCTTACGCCCGAAACAAGCAGAAAAAAATGAAGCCACCAACAGCTGCGCTTCTCAATCTCAAGACAAAAAATCGGTCTCTAAAAAAGCGATAAACCTGCAAGGTTACCTTTGGTCTGTACTGATTGTTCCTGGTGCTGCCGTTGCCCTACTTGGCTCTTTTCAAGTCGATGTGAACGAGCTGCTCGCTTTGCCTGAAATGTCGATGGAATGGGCGGGGACAATTTTGCTAATCAGCTCGATGTTTCTGTGGGGGTTGACTCGCGAAATTGAGGATTACAAATCAGCCGTGAGTGAGGACGAAAAATGTATAGGCTCTCACCCATTGCAAAAGACCGCTCAAGATACAAACTTTGTCACCGCTTGGGTGGTGGTTGCCTTTCTTTTCTTTGAATTTGGCTCTGTGATAGCAAATGTCGATTTTGCGACGCTATTCTCAAGCTGGGGCATCATGCTCCCCCTGGCTGGCGTGTTGATGGGTTTGCTACCGGGCTGTGGACCGCAATTATTGGTCACTAGCTTATACCTTTCAGGCGCACTCCCACTTTCGGCTCAGGTAGGTAACGCAATTTCAAATGATGGTGATGCACTATTTCCTGCTATCGCGATGGCACCGAAAGCAGCACTGGTCGCAACCTTGTATTCAAGTGTGCCCGCTTTAATCTGTGCTTATGGCTATTGGTTTATGTTTGAGATCTAACTTGAGTAGAGTTAACTCCATAGGCTTCTGTATGGTCGGTACTTTGTATCGGCCTTTTTGTTGCCGTCAGCCTGAGCCTTTCCACAAGTTCTTTTTACCTTCCCTTCCTGCTTCACTGTTTCTACTACTGATCTCAAACAGCGCGTTACAGCCTGTCTCAAAACGCCCTCTATTAGCCCTGTACAAGGCTTATTTAGAAACACCAACACAGACATCTAAAATACAAAAAGCCCCTGTAAGAGTGCTTACAGGGGCTTTAATTCAAGCTTTAATCTTGGTTCTTAAGTAAAAGACTTAAGAAACTTCGATTGGACCACCGAATGAAGTTACTGGAGGCAGTTTGCCTTGGAACTTCTCGAAGTCTACCAAACATGTGTTTGCTGACGTCGCTTGAGCAAGTTCAGACGTACCGATATCTTGAGTCAGTGTGTTTGGATCGCCGTATGTATCTAGCGCGCCCACTTTCTCGTTGATCGGACCGTACCAAGCACCTTCTTCGATACGAACAACACCAGGAGCGTAGCTATCCATTAGAACAGCACCCGCTAGTAGTTGACCACGGTCGTTGAACACTCGTACTACATCACCATCTTTGATGCCTTTCTTCTTAGCATCTACTGGGTTGATGTAGATTGGCTCACGGCCTTGTACCGCGTAAGTCGCACGCCACTCTTCAGATTCACACATCTGAGAGTGAAGACGCTTGTCTGGGTGACAAGATTGTAGCCAGTACGGGTGTTTGTCAGAGCCTGGACCACCGTGTGAACGTTCAGATTTCTCGAACCACATTGGGTGTTCTTGACAGTGCTCGTAACCCATGTTGCCAACAGTACGGCTTGTGATTTCGATGAAACCAGAAGGAGTACCTAGTGCGTTGATCTCTGGATCTTCACGGAATGAAGCGTGACGAGTCCATGGCTTACCTTTACCGAAGTCTAGGAAACCTTTTTCCCAGAACTCAGCAAACTCAGGCATTTCGAACTTGCCTTGGTTTTCCGCGCGACATTCGTCGTACAGAGATTTAACCCACTGCATTTCGTCCATACCACGGGTGTAATCGTCGTAACGGCCCCAACGCTTAGTCAAGTTAGACATGATCTCGAAGTCAGTCTTAGACTGGAACAGAGGATCCACTAGCTTGTGCATTGCGATCAAACCACGACCAGAATATGCACCGTAACCATCAATATCGTTGCGTTCCCACTGAGTACATGCTGGAAGCACGATGTCAGAGTGACGACAAGTTGCAGTCCAAGCGAAATCAACAGCCACTACAGTTTGTAAGCTCTTGAATGCTTTACGCATCTTGTTACGATCTTGGTGGTGGTGCCACGGGTTGTTACCACTGAATACCATCATCTTGATGTCAGGCAGTGTCACTGTCGCGCCGTTTGCTTTGATCTTCTTACCTGGCTCTAGCAAGCTATCTACCCAGCGAGCAACAGGGATTACGCGGCTGTAACCGTTGTAATCTGTGTTGGTGTGCTTAGGCGTTTGACCTTGGTCGATGTTCAGCGGGAATGAACCCGGAGCACCGAAGCCAGTTGAAGATACACCGATACCAGAGTAGTGGTGACCGTAAGAGATACCACCGCCAGGTAGACCAATTTGGCCAACCATTGCTGCGATAACTGCACACATCCAGTAAGGCTGTTCACCGTGCTCTTGACGTTGGATACTCCAACCAACAAGAATCTGTGTACGACCGTTAACCAGCATCTTAGCGAAGTCACGAATAGAGTCCGCGCTTGCGCCACAGATAGCTGAAGCCCACTCAGGAGTCTTCTCAACTTTGTCTTTCGTTTCACCTTGAACGTACTTGATGAAATCTTCAAAACCTAGACAGTAAGTTTCGATGAACTTCTTGTCGTATAGGCCTTCGTTGTAAAGAACGTGAGCAACACCAAGCATGAACGCCACATCAGTTTGTGGGTTTATGTACATTTGCTCGTTTTCTAGGTAACGACCTGTTTTGTTTTTAACAGGGTCAACAGAAACAACGTTGATCTCTTTCTTAGCAACTTTTTCTTTCAGCTGTTCTAGGTATGCGAACGACTCGTGAGTCTCACATGTCCAACCTACTTGAAGGTTTTTAACTGGATCGTTACCCCAAAGAACAATGTTGTCACTGTTTTCTAGGATAAGTTCCCAAGATGTACCTTGTGCGTAAACTTCAGTAGAACCTAGCACGTAAGGCATGATCGTTTGACCAGCACCTGTTGAGTAGTCACCGATTTTCTTCACAGAGTAACCGTGAAGTGCCATTGCACGTTGCATGTGGTTAGTACAGCTGTGGAACTGACCTGTTTGTCTCCAACCAGTTTGACCTGTGTGAAGCGCCCATGGACCGTAATCTTTCTGTACGCGCTCTAGCTCGCGGTAAACAAGGTCTAGTGCCTCGTCCCAAGTCACACGAATAAAGCGGTTGTTACCACGCGTGTCTGCGCTGTACTTATGCTTCTTCAACCAATCTAGGCGAACCATTGGGTAACGCACACGTGATGGGCTGTAGATAATACCTTTAATACCTTTCAGCATCTCTGTTGGGTGCTGATCGATTTCTAGAGGTTTAATTTCTTGTACTTTACCCGCGTAAACGCGAGCTCGGAATGCACCCCAGTGAGAACCAGAGACTTTCCACACGCCGTCTGTTTCTGCAGCAGATGCTGAAGCCGACGCCAATAAGCTTGGACCGATAACCGATGCCGCACTTGTCGTCGCGACACCTTTCAGAAAACTTCTTCTTGTAATTGCCATTGTGTTACTCCAATTGACGTCTTATTAGTGATGGCCTTCAGAAAAATCTGATGAGTGCTTCTGTAGATACTTAAGAACAAGTGCTTCTGTATCTGTATCGAAGTTAACGAATGCAATCATACCATCTAGCATGCCTACCCAACCGTTAGCACTGAAGTGAGCTTCATCTGGCTGTGAGTGACACGTTGAACAGTTAGATTGGTACGCTTGACCAGCTGCGTTCCAGATTGGATCGAAGTTATCAACCATAGACTCTTTCTTCATCCAAAGTGCTAGGTTAACTTCTTCCCAAGGAAGGCCAGTTAGCTCATCTTCTTTCTTCTCACCAACAGTGATTACGTCACTTTGAGATACTTCTTTCGTCAAGATTGCAGTCGAGATGTTCATACCGAAGTCTTCTTGGATTACACGTCCGAAGCCTTTCGCTTTACGCCAACCGTCGATTTGAATCTTGATCATGTCGCCTTTTTCGTCGATCACAGCAACTTTACTTGCAGGGCTTAATAGACCCGCTTCAACTTCAGCTGTTTCATCTGTGTACATTGGTAGGTGACGAATAGAGATCACGTCTGAACCATTTGCGTAAGACGTGCTGCTTGCTACGTTTTCTAGCTCGCCAACAATACCGCTCGCTGATGCCATATCTAGTGGAAGGTTGTGAGCAATACCTTTGTGACAGTCAACACAGCTTTGATCACGCTCTGCCGCGTTCTTCATCTGGATACGCGCTGTTGGGCGCATGTTTTCGAAATCCATTGAATCGTAGTTGTGACAGTTTTTACACTCTAGAGATTTGTTCGAAGAGAAACGATCCCATTCGTGTTTAGCCAGTTCGATACGACGAGCTTCGAATTTCTCAGGTGTATCCAGGTCTCCAAATACTTGAGCGAATACTTCTTTAGATGCTTGCATCTTACGAGCAATTTTTGCTGTCCATTCATGTGGAACGTGACAGTCAGGACAAGTAGCACGTACACCAGAAGTGTTTTTCCAGTGAACCGTTTCTTGTAGTTCTACGTATACGTTGTCACGCATGGTGTGACAGCTTACACAGAATTCTTCTGTATTTGTGTGCTCTAGAGCTGTGTTAAAACCGCCCCAGAAAATAACACCGGCGATAAAGCCACCCATAGTTAGTACACCAAGACTGATGTGTACTGCTGGGCGAGTCATTGTGCGCCATAATTTAACTAAAAATGATTTCATGTTTAGCTCTCTTAAATATTGATTTTAAAAAATGTTGTTACTAGAGGGCATTACATGCCGCCGTGAGCACCAGGAGGTCCGAATACAAACACTTGCAGTGCCCAAACTAGGAAGCCGTAACCGCCTACAAAAGCCACACTTAATATTGGGAAGAGAACCACCGCGATGAAGAGGAAAGACTTCCACTCCAGCGAATGTTTTTCGCTAGTTTCAATTTTATTAACATCACTCATACATTTTGCCTATTTTGTATTTAGTAATTTCGAGTAACCCATTCTATGGGGCTAAAGTTCTTAAGTATCTAACGACAAATTTTAGACCATACTCAAAGTAGGGTTCAATCAAATCTCCCGTTATAACCCTTGCTAATCAATACTTTTTTGAGCTCATCCAAACTTGTTTTTAGTTAAACAAAGTTATTAAAAAGTATTAACAAATGTGAAGAATTAAGTATATTTCACAAATGTTAACCTATAACATCTATGCAACTGCATTGTAACCAATTTTAACGTTTTACCTACTAAGTAGTAGCCAAAAATGCCTCAAACAACCAATATTTTGTGGTTTGATTGTTAAATTATTGAGTATATTTTGAAGCAACGGCTGAGAAGCTGAAATGCATCATTTGGCACTTTCAGATATGATGGGGACCTACTTAAAAGGAAACATTATGCAAGACGTTATTGATATATCTTGGTGGCAGTTATTGTTCTTCAGTTCACTTCTCTTGCTACCCATTACCATCAACCACAAGTTAAAACTCGGCCTTGGCAAAGAAGCTTCTATCAGCATAATTCGTATGGTTATTCAGCTGTTTCTGGTTGGGCTTTACCTAGAATATTTGTTCACTTTGAATAGTTTGTGGGTCAATTTGCTGTGGTTATTTGCGATGATTATCGTCGGCGCAAGCTCGATTGTTGAAAAATCTAGACTGCCAAGAAACCTACTTTTGGCTCCTGTCGCCGTTAGCCTTGCGATAACTTGTGTACCTATTGTCTTGTTCATCTGCTTTTTCATCATTAAACCGACACCGATCTTTAACGCGCAGTACCTTATCCCGATCGCAGGGATGTTATTGGGTAATAGCTTAAGCAGTAATATAGTGGCATTGCAGAACCTGTTTGGTGCCTTTGAAACACAGAAATCAGAATATGAAGCAGCAATCGCGTTAGGCGCGTCTCCCACTTATGCTGCTGCGCCTTTTGTACGTAATGCGATACAGAAAGCGATGTCACCGATTATGGCCTCTATGGCAACCACAGGCTTAGTAACACTGCCGGGAATGATGACGGGACAAATCTTAGGTGGGGCTTCACCGATGATCGCGATTAAGTATCAACTGATGATCATGCTGGCGATTTTCGTGATGATGAGCTGCTCTTTAGCACTTGCACTTCACCTCTCATTGAAGACATCTCTGACCAAAGAAGGGCGAGTTCTCGCTCAAATACAGCCTTCGAAATAGCCTCCCTACTCCACTTAGATCTGGTTACTCACTGAATTTGAGACAGGTTATCCACAGAAACTGTGGATAACCAAATCAATATAGATCCTTTTTTGTCCATTTCGACCCAAGGAAAGATCATCGCCTTTGATCTTTGGGTGATTTCAAAGACATATACACACATGATGATCAGCGCTGCTGAATGCTCAGGTGATCATTAGAGAGATGGAGAAATAGGTTTTCCACAAATAAAAAACGGCCTGCAATGCAGACCGTCTTGTAAATGTCATAAGTCAGTTCAGTGTTTTCACTGCGCTTTAACTCATCTCGTCAACTGAGTTAGTCATGCCATCTTTATTAGTCACGCAGGTAGATCAACCAGTACCACATACCAACAAAGATACCGCCGCCAATGATGTTACCGATGGTAACGGGCAGCAAGTTGTTCATCAAAAAGTCCATCATGTTCAGATCAACATAGTCCGCTGGGTTAGCGCCGGTCATTGTCCAAAATTCAGCTGGAGCAAATGTTTTGATGCCGATAGCTAAAGGCACTTGGAACATATTCGCAATACAGTGCTCAAAACCAGCCGATACGAACATCGCTACAGGTAAAATCATTACCGCAATTTTGTCAGTCAGAGTACGTCCACTAAACGTCATCCATACCGCGATACAAACCAATACATTACACATGATGCCGAGCGCGATAGCTTGGATAAAATCGTGGTGCATCTTATGTTGGGAGATCGCCATTGCATTCAAACCCACTTGACCGTGGTCGAACATGTACTGTTTGGTCAGCAACATACAAGCCACCAGCAGCAATGCGCCAATCAAGTTACCTACATAAACCGTAGCCCAGTTCTTAACGAGCGTGCGCCAAGTAATCTTGCCACTTGCACGAGCAACCAGAGTCAGCACCGAACTGGTAAATAGCTCACCACCGGTAACAACAACGAGAATTAAGCCCAAGCTAAATGCAAGGCCACCTAATAGGCGAGTAATACCCCAAGGCAAATCACCAGCACCAGTCGTTACGATGGTGTAGAACACAAACGCAATACCGATGTGTATGCCAGCGGAAATCGCTAGGAGAAAAGATTTGATTGGATCTTTGGTTGCTTTACCTACGCCAATATCTGCAGCGCGCTCAGCCATTTGTGGCGGTAATAATGAGTCAAATTGGTTTAGATTCATGATGATTTACATTTTGAAACATGTCGTCGGGAGCGCGATAATCCTCTCTTTCATTTCTGAATTCAAGAGCTATTTTAGGCTCAAAATGCCTCTCACAGCCTTGTTGAAAGCAAATAGTCCGAGTTATTCCAAATTCATACGACTTTAGTAGTAAAAAGAAAACTCTGCTGAATGATTAGTTATCAGCATAGAAATTGACACACCTATAAATATCAACAAGTTACGTTAAAACCAAAAGAATAACGTACACTAAAATGGCTCACTTAGCGCTTTTATTTCTAGATTTTGATATAGATCAACAGAACGTAAAAAAGCGCCCTAAGGCGCTTTTAACTCAATCACAAATAAAGAAATTAGTGATGCTAAACCGAAGGTTCAATCACTTCTTCTGATGATTGTTCTAGGGTTGAATCCTCGAGAGTAGATTCAACAGCCGGGGACATCACATCAGAATCACTTTCGTTGGCCACTTTGCCACCTAAGCTTTTCAAACTATCCACTAACTCTTCTAAGCTTTTTATGTGCGCATCACTCTTGGTAATCTGCTCACCGAGCAACTCACTGTGCTTGGTTGCTTCAGACAATTGCTGCGCTTGCTTCTGGTTTTCAGACTCTAGCTTAGCCAATTGCTCAGTCAAAGTTTCAATCTCTGACTTTAAAAGCCCTGTCATATCAGAGCTTTTTAACGCCTTAACACTCGCGACAATCTTCTGTGATTGCTGACGTAAGCCAACATCACGGTAATCTTCATCATTAACGATTTGTGAAATGCTCAGTAACTGGTTCTCTGCATTCAAAACCGACTGTTCGAACTGGTCGCCTTTTACGCTCGCCAGCACTTTGACTTCATGAGCGACACTGCGCACGTGGTTCAATTCAAACTCTGCAGCGTGAACCGCATCTTCAATGATCGACTTTTCACGAGGGCTAGCTTTCACTTGGCTTTCAGCCAACGCAATTTGAGATGCCGCCTTAGCAAAGGTTAGAGGAGCAACGTCATCAAAGTCTTCATCTTCCAAGAACTCTAATTCGTTCTTCAAAGGTTCGATGTATTTCTTATGCGCCACTTTAACTTCTAGTAAACGGGCATTGTTAAGAAATTCCACCTGCGCTTCTTGAGCGTCTTCAAGCTCATCGACCAACACATACTCGAACAACTCGCTGTATTCTGAATACAAACGTTTGTAGCTCGAGGTAAACATGGTATCTGCACCCAAGAACTTCAGGTAATCCATTTGGACAATCGAATCAGCAAGTACTCGGTCAGCCTTCTTCTTTAACACTAAGATCGAGTCATAGTTTGATTTGATCAACGCGATTTTTTCATCGAAGGCTTCAGCGTAAGTTAGGCTCGAAAAAATGGAGTAACTCTTGGTTATCCGAGTTTCGTCTTTCAGTAAGTCCGCATAAATGCTTTCAGCATCATCCCATGCGTCTAATAGTTCATTGTAATTCTCTGGTGCATAGAGAGACAATTGAGCATGGTCTTCAAGCTTAACTTCCCATTCGGAGTAAACGCTTTGGACAGACTGAAATGAACGGACCTCTATTGTCGATTCATTATTGTTGTTTGTGGTTTGGTTCGCGTCTGTCTGCTCTGAGGGTGTGCTTTGACAACCTGAGATAGCAAATAGCATACTGATCGTTAATGCTACTTTGTTCGCTCTCACTTATGCATATCCTTTTTATACAATATTCGCTCAATGCAAATTATTTCTAGTCACAATATATTACAACCACTTAGCAATAAACATCATTGATGATTTAAGTGGGTGCAAATCACCCAATATAACCAAAATAAACTCATCACTCGATGATTAATCAATCAATTTGGTATCACTTATCAATTCTCTTTATTTGCTATTGCCTGAGCCGAGAATGCGCACTAAGGTGAAGGTAGAGAACGTTATGAATATATAGGTTAATTATGAAGTACAACGCTGAACATATTGCTGATTTAAACCTCCTTCTTCAATTTGATGTAAGTAGTGCTGCTACTGGAATTAAAGTTCATCAAGAGGCTGCTCAAGAAACTCAAGACGCTGTTAAGCGCCTATTCGAAAAAAACCTTTGTACTCAGCCAGACGGCGGTTACCTAACAGATGAAGGTATCGAGATGGCAGAGCGCGCAGACAAGCTTCTTCGCGTACTAAACTAAAGCTCCATTGTTCTAGTAAAAACTCCACTTGCTTCGGCCGTGGAGTTTTTTCATTTTTGGGCAAAGCTTTGTTAGGCTTAATGTAAATTCGTCATTTGCAGTTGTGAGGAACACATGGCTTCTATATTTATTGTCGGTGCAGGATGGGTAGGTGCACCTTTATCTGAACATTTAGAAAAACATGGTAACCGAGTGGTGGTCACGAAAACGACCCAAGCGGGAGCAGATGCCATTGGTAGCGAACAAATTCCATGTGAAGTGTTTAGCTTTGATTCATCCGATCCACAACAGACTATCGGGCGACTCTATTCATTGTTACTCGAAAACAACACTGAAATTGTGATTGGCAGCTTCCCTCCTGGCTTTAGAAAAGGAGCAGGACAAGAGTATGCCGACTACTGGCAGCAACTCACCAATGCATGTCAAAAGGCCAACATTAAAAAGCTCATTATGGTTAGTTCAACTACGGTATACCCAACCAAGCCGGGTGTGCTGAACGAGCTGGATGCATCACTCCCTCTTTCGACATCAGATAACGAGCACGCTTCTTCATTTTCCGATAACGCACGAATCATGCTGCAAGCTGAACAGTCAGTGATTGATTCCGGTATCGACTACACCATTCTTCGCTTTAGTGGCCTAATAGGCCCAAGCCGTCACCCATCACGCTTCGCAAGCAAGTTAAAACAAGTCAGCACTCAAGCTCCAGCCAACATGCTGCACCTTGATGACGCGATTGGTGCTGTCGATTTCGCTATCAGTCAACTGCACAACGAAGTAGTTAACGTGACCACGCCAAATACGGTTAGTAAGGCGGAGTTTTATGCCGCGGCATTGAAAAGCGCCAACAGCAGTGAGCCTCTGCCCGCTGTTGTTGATACCCCAGACAAGTTAATCTCTTCGAAGAAGATTCTCGACTTAGGTTATTCATTTAAATTCGAATCCACACTGGACGCACTTCATGACTGAACAATCTATTGCTAACAAAGATCCCAACATAAAACTGCATCGCTCAGTCGACACCCTTTGGAACTTTATGTCGATGGGTCACAAGGTTACGCCTTCCGACTGTATCTTTGTATTGTGTAGCAACGATACTCGCGTCGCGGAATATGCAGCCGAGCTTTATCACCAACAGATCGCGCCTTACATCGTTTTTTCTGGTGGTGTGGGACGCTTTACCGAAGGGAGCTTTGAGCGCTCAGAAGCTGAAACATTCGCTTCTATCGCGCGAGATTGTGGTGTGCCTGACTCTGACATTATCATAGAGAAACACGCGACAAATACTGGGGAAAATGTACGATTCACTCATGAGTTGCTGACAGAAAAAGGGTTATCGCCGAAGAGGCTAACCTTAGTTCAGAAGCCCTTCATGGAGAAACGTACCTACGCCACCTTCCGTAAACAGTGGCCTGACCAAACTTCCGAGATTACCGTGACGTCGCGATGGCAAACTTGGGATGATTACTTTAACGAAGAGCTACCGTTAGATATGGTGTTAGGCGCATTAATTGCTGATTACGAGCGAATCAAATCCTACCCAGAGAAAGGCTTTCAGATTGAGATGTCGATCCCCGACGACGTTGACCAAGCCTATCAAGCATTGAAGAAGCTCGGTTTCGAATAAATCAAAAGATCGACTTCGAATAAAACAAAAGCTCGGCTTGGAAGAAAGCAAAACACAGGCTCAATAAACAAAAACGGTGACACTTGGTCACCGTTTTTCGTTCTTTCGCGTCAGCCAATAGATCGGCTTATTTACCCAACGCTTCTTTGTAGTGCAGGCGGCAAACAGAAACATATTTATCGTTACCACCAATAGCCACTTGGTCGCCCTCAGCAATCGCCACACCGTGCTCGTCGGTACGAATTACCATGTTCGCTTTACGGCCACAGTGACAAATTGTTTTAAGCTCAACAAGTTTATCTGCCCAAGACAATAAGTAACGGCTACCTTCAAACAGTTCACCCAGGAAATCGGTACGTAGGCCGTAACAAAGTACAGGGATGTGCAGCTTATCAACCACTTCTGTTAATTGGTACACCTGCTCCTTCGATAAAAATTGGCACTCATCGATCAAAACACAATGACGCTTTTCTTCCTCATTAAGCTTTTTGATCGCATCAAACATGTTGGTGTCATTTTTAAACAGCTGAGCTTCAGATTGCAGACCAATTCGTGAGCTCACTTTACCGATACCATAGCGGTCGTCCAACGCTGCCGTAAAGATAACTGGCGTCATGCCACGTTCTTGGTAGTTGAATGAAGATTGAAGAAGCGTTGTTGATTTACCCGCATTCATTGCCGAGTAATAAAAATACATCTGAGCCACAGAAATATTCCTGTTAATTAAAAGTTGAAGATAGAAAAGGTGAAAATAGAGAATTAGTGCTAGAAAAAAGGGCTGAAAATCAGCCCTTTTTATAAGATTTACTTACGACGCCAAGTCGTACCTTCTGGGCCATCTTCCAGAACAATACCCAACTCGTTTAGCTTATCACGTGCAAGATCGGCGTTTGCCCAATCCTTTGAAGCACGAGAATCGTTACGCAGTTTGATCAACGCTTCGATTTCAGCCACTTCGTCGTCGTTACCTGCCGCATCACCTTGTAGGAAGGCTTCTGGCTCTTGGTGAAGAATACCGATGATGTCTGCTAGTTCACGCATCAATGCTCCAAGTCCGCTTGCTTTTTCAATGCTTTCAGGCTTGATACGGTTGATTTCACGCGCCATTTCAAACAGTACTGAATAAGCTTCAGGTGTGTTGAAATCATCGTTCATCGCTGTAGAGAATCGAGTCACGTACTCTTCGCCACCCGCAGGAGCCGCTGTAAGGTCTAGGCCACGAAGTGACGTGTATAGACGCTCTAGTGATGCGCGAGCTTGGTTTAGGTTATCTTCGCTGTAGTTTAGCTGGCTACGGTAGTGACCAGACATTAGGAAGTAACGAACCGTTTCAGCATCGTAATGTGCTAGAACGTCACGAATAGTGAAGAAGTTACCCAGTGACTTAGACATCTTCTCTTTGTCTACCATCACCATACCACTGTGCATCCAAGTATTTACATACTGAGTGCCGTGCGCGCAGCAAGACTGTGCGATTTCGTTTTCGTGGTGAGGGAACTGCAGATCTGAACCACCACCGTGGATATCGAAGTGGTTACCAAGAATAGACGAGTTCATTGCTGAACATTCGATGTGCCAACCTGGACGACCCGGGCCCCATGGCGATTCCCATGTAGGTTCACCTGGCTTAGACATCTTCCAAAGAACGAAGTCTAATGGGCTACGTTTTGCAGATTCAACATCAACGCGAGCACCCGCTTGAAGCTGATCAAGGTCTTGCTTAGAAAGCTTGCCGTATTCGTCGAATTTCTTTACTTCAAACATCACGTCGCCGTTGCTTGCAACGTATGCGAAACCACGTTCAATCAGCTTTTCAACAAGCTCGATGATTTCAGTGATGTATTCTGTAGCACGAGGTTCAACATCTGGACGCTTCATGTTCAATGCATCAAAGTCAGCGTGCATCTCACCGATTAGGCGCTCAGTCAGAGAGTCACAAGACTCACCGTTTTCGTTAGCGCGTTTGATGATTTTGTCATCGATATCTGTGATGTTACGAACGAAGTTCAAATCGTAACCAAGGTAACGAAGGTAGCGAGTTACTACGTCGAAAGAAACGAACGTACGACCATGACCAATATGACAGAGATCGTATATGGTTACCCCACAGACATACATGCCGACTTTGCCAGCTGTAATTGGTTTGAATTCCTCTTTCTGTCTTGTGAGCGTGTTATATATCTTCAGCATGATCTCTATCTATTTTATGGATTAATCAAAAATAAGCTCGCAGTATAACAAGTCATACCTTAATAGGTAATCCCCCAAAGCAGGAATTACCTCAAACATCTGAGTTAAGTGAATGATTTGGTGATTTGAAAGTCCGCCAACATGCGCTAGAATTCGAACTTCATATTAAAAAGACAGTAAGGTAACAATCATGATCATCCTTCACACAAATTTTGGTGACATCAAAGTTCAACTTAACGAAGAAAAAGCACCAGAAACAAGCGCAAACTTTCTACAGTATTGCCGTGACGGTTTCTACGACAACACACTATTCCACCGTGTTATCGATGGTTTCATGATTCAAGGCGGCGGCATGACTTCTGGCCTTAAAGAAAAAGCGACTCGTGCAACGATCAAGAACGAAGCAAACAACGGTCTTGCAAACAAAGTTGGTACGCTAGCAATGGCTCGTACTATGGAACCGCATTCAGCGAGCTCTCAGTTCTTCATCAACGTTAACGACAACTCTTTCCTAAACTTCCGTAGCGAAAGCCTAGACGGTTGGGGCTACTGTGTATTCGCAGAAGTTGTTGAAGGCATGGACATCGTGAACAAGATTAAAGGTGTTAGCACTGGTTCTATGGGTATGCACCAAGATGTACCTCTAGAAGAAGTGATCATCACTGGTACTACAATTGAAGCTTAATTACTTGCTTTCGGTTAGTATTAATAATTGATGAGCCGATAAAATCAGGATACAGGGAGCGAATCGCTCCCTTTTTTTAGACCTATGAAAACATATTTTATATCAGATCTGCACCTTTCTCCGTCACGACAAGACATCACAGACTGCTTCTTAACCTTTATGAAGAACGAAGCCATAGAAGCGGATGCACTTTACGTGTTAGGCGACCTTTTCGAGTTCTGGATTGGTGACGATGATAAGAGTGAATTCGCGACTTCTATCCGCCAAGCGTTTATCGACTTAGTGAAAACAGGCGTGCCTTGTTACTTTACTCAAGGGAACCGCGACTTCTTAGTCGGCAAAAAATTTGCTAAGCAAACGGGCGTGAAACTTCTCGACGAAGTTTCTACGATCGATATCTACGGGCAAAAAGCGGTGGTGTTGCATGGTGATACCCTATGTACTGAAGATGTAAAGTACCTCGCCTTTCGCGAAAAAGTGCATCAGCCATGGTTACAATGGGTCTTCAACCGAATCCCATTTTTCATCAAGAAGAAAATTGTTTCGAAGGTTCAATCAGATATCAAAGATGACAAGCAGACCAAGTCTCTCGACATCATGGATGTGACACAGCAGGAAGTCGAAGATGTGATGGAACGAAACAATGTCGATCTGATGATCCACGGACATACTCACCGCCCAGACATCCATACATTTAGTGCTAACAATTGCACTAAAACCCGTATCGTACTTGGCGATTGGTATACACAAGGCTCAGTGCTGGTGTTCACGCCGCAAAGTTTTGAACTACAGAATCGAGCGTTTAGCAATAGCTTTTAACATCACGCTTAAACTTTCACTTTGATTATTATTGTCGGTCAGACTTTCTTAGAAAGTGTATGGTAATTTCTAGTGAATTAGCTATTATCTCTCTACCAGAAATAAACCGAACGCAGTACCAAGTTGAAATATTCATACGTAGCGCGTCAACCAATACTCGACACAGGCAAGAAAACCATAGGTTACGAGTTGCTATTCAGGGATGGTCCTAAGAACACTTTCCCTGAAGTAGAGCCGGAGCTCGCTACTAGCCGTTTGCTTTCCGATCACTTCTTATCGACCCACTACAATACGTTGGGTGATAAGCTTGGGTTCGTGAACTTCCCATATGCAAGCCTAATCAACTTAGTCCCTACTCTGTTCCCCAAAGAAAGCCTCGTTGTTGAGGTTCTTGAAGACTGCGAACCGACAGACGAGTTACTTGAAGCAATCAAAACCATCTTTGACGCGGGTTATACCATTGCGCTAGACGACTTTGTGCCAAGTAAAGCTTGGAAGCGCTTCTTACCCTACGTTTCGATTATCAAGTTCGATATCCGTTTGACGCCAATTGCCAAAGCAGCGATGTTTATGAACTCTCTCAAAGGGCTAGATATCAAGTTCCTTGCTGAGAAAGTGGAAACGTACGAAGAATACCAAGAAGCGAAAAAAGCAGGCTTCACCTACTTTCAAGGTTATTTCTTTAGCAAGCCAGAGATGATCCAGACGCGTGCGCTCAACCCGGCATTCCTGACGACCGTTCAGCTGTTAAAAGAGATTGCGCACGACCCTATCGACTTTGGCGAAGTCGAGCGTTTGATTACGCTCGATGTGACCATGTCTTATAAGCTACTTACCTACGTAAACTCCGCGGGTGGTTCACCAACAACGATTCGTTCATTCCGCCAAGCGCTTATTTACCTGGGTGAACAAAAGCTGCGTAAGTTCGTTTCACTGGTGGCTATCGCATCGGCGAAAGAAGATAAGCCCGACTCTCTTTATGGCTTAGCGGTCATACGCGCACGTCAGTGTGAACTCTTGGTTGAGAAGATGAATGTTAAGGTTGAGCCTGGACAAGCCTTTTTGACCGGTATGTTCTCTCTATTGGATTCACTCTTTGACCAACCATTGAAACAAGTACTCGATTCAGTGCCGATCGACCTAGAGATCAAACAAGCCTTGATTCAACGTAAAGGCGTGTTGGGTGCAGTATTGGCGATGGTGGTTGCGTATGAACAAGCTCGATGGGATGAAGCGACTCGTATTCGCCAGCTTCTCAAACTGAGTGAAGCTCAACTTGGTCAAGCTTATGACGAAGCGACGACTTGGGCACAAGAGTTATTATCTCCAGCGTTAAAATAGTAATCTTCGCGCTAACACTTTGATAATTTCAATAGAAACTAAACTTTGGTGAGCGATCGTTTCTTGGTAAACTCCCACGCATTCATTTATGGCCTCTTAATAGAGGCCATTTTTACAGGATCTGACTATGTCTTTATGCCCATGCGGTAGCAATAATACTTACCAACAGTGCTGTGAATCAGCGCACCTTAACCACAGTGCCGTTGAAACACCTGAGCAGTTGATGCGCTCGCGTTATTCAGCGCACGTGTTGGGTTTGGTTGACTATGTTGTTGCGACTTACCACCCTAGCTGCAATGCCGAAGCACAAAGAGAAGGCATCGCCGAATCTATCGACAGTGATTGGGCAGGGTTAGAGGTCATCGATACTACGGCAGGCTCGCACCAAGACGAAGGCTTTGTTGAATTTAAAGCTTACTTCAATGAAGACGGCGCACAATACTGTATGCAAGAGCGCTCGCGTTTCGTTCGTGCAAACGGCCTATGGTTCTATATCGACGGTGAGTTCCCAGAGCAAGAAAAAACTACACAGCCAGAAATCGATCCTCGCTTAAACCAAACGGTTGAAAGCTTCAAGATCGGCCGTAATGACCCATGTATTTGTGGTAGCGGAAAAAAGTATAAGAAGTGCTGCGGGTAACTCGCACGGCTAAGAAGTCAGATTAATAGAAGAGATTCCTATGTCGCTTAGGCTCCTCGGAATGACGTAACGTTAGAGTTTAGAAAAGTGACGCAGGGCTTCGAAAGCTTGAAATCTTGAAGCCTTGAAGCCTTGAAGCCTTGAAGCCTTGAAAATTAAAAAGCTAAAAAGCTAAAAAGCCCCGTAAACATATTTGTTTACGGGGCTTTTATCTATCTGTCACGTGGTTCGATTAATCTAAACAGAGCTTACTGATGACGCTCTTTTAGCTTGTTGACCACATCGTTCATCGATAAGCCTTGGTCTTGAAGAAGAACCATCAAGTGGTAAATCAAATCTGCTGATTCACACACTAATTCCGCCTTATCGCCCGACGTCGCCGCAAGCGCGACTTCAACGCCTTCTTCGCCCACTTTTTGCGAAATACGCTTGGTGCCACGGGCATATAAACTGGCAGTATAAGAAGACTCAGGGTCTGCGTCCTTGCGGGCAGCCAGTAGCTGCTCAAGCTGATGAAGCCACACCATCTGAGACTCTTCTTGCTTGTCTCCATCCCAACATGTTGTTGTTCCTGTGTGGCACGTTGGGCCAATGGGATTAACTTTAACCAGTAAGGTGTCGCTGTCACAGTCCAAGGCAATGTTTTGCAGTTGCAATACGTTGCCCGACGTTTCACCTTTCGTCCAAAGACGCTCTTTGGTGCGAGAGAAAAACGTCACATTGCCTGTTTCACCTGTTTTCTCAAGTGCCGCTGGGTTCATGTATCCCATCATTAACACTTGGCTCGATTGGTAATCTTGAACAATAGCTGGCACTAAGCCATCTACTTTTTCCCAGTTAATACGCTCTGACAATGCGCCTACTTCTGTTTTTGATAAGCTTTCGGTTTCAAAACTCATAGTCGCACCTCTACATCTTGTTGTTTTAAATACTGTTTAAGTTCACCAATATTGATGACTTGCTTGTGGAATACCGAAGCTGCTAGCGCTCCGTCCACATTGGTCTTCTTATAGGCTTCAGCAAAGTGCTCCATCGCACCAGCGCCACCAGAGGCAATCAATGGCACATTACACACTTCACGCACCATGTTTAACTGATCGATGTCATAGCCGTTACGAACGCCATCTTGGTTCATCATGTTTAACACAATCTCACCTGCGCCACGCCTCTGTACTTCCTGCACCCAATCTTTGGTTTCCCACTTGGTTGCTTTAGTACGCGCTTCATCGCCAGTGAATTGGTAAACCTGATATTTACCGGTTTCTTTATCGAAGTATGAGTCGATACCAACAACGATACACTGCACGCCAAACTTGTCAGCAAGGTCAGTGATCAGCTGTGGATTAGCCAATGCCGGTGAGTTGATTGATACTTTATCCGCACCAAACTCAAGAATGCGCGCTGCATCTTCTGCTGATTTAATACCACCAGCCACACAGAAAGGAATATCGATCACTTCAGCTACGCGTTTCACCCAGCTTTTATCGACCACACGGCCATCACTTGATGCGGTGATGTCATAAAATACCAATTCATCAGCGCCCTCTTCTGCATAGCGTTGTGCTAACGGAACGATGTCACCAATAATTTCGTGGTTACGGAACTGAACGCCCTTAACCACTTGTCCGTCACGGACATCCAAACAAGGGATTATTCGCTTTGCCAACATGCAAATGCCTCCTCTGCGGTAAACTTGCCATCAAGTAGTGCACGACCCACAATCACACCAGCAACACCGCTGCCTTTAAGCGCTTCGATATCAGCTAGGCTGCCAATGCCGCCCGATGATTGGAATTGCACTTGTGGGTACTGCTTACAAAGATCAACATAGAGCTCTACGTTTGATCCTTCTAGCGTGCCGTCACGTGAAATATCGGTACACAGAACGTGTTTAAGGCCAACCGTAAGGTAGTCTTCAATCAGCGCTTCAATGGTCACACCTGAATCTTCTTGCCAACCTGAAATCGCCACTTTGCGTGTGCCGCTTTCGTCAATATTGATGTCCAGAGCCAGCACGATTTTTTCCGCGCCGTACTTCTCCATCCAACCTTTCACCAACTCAGGTTGCTTAACGGCTGTAGAACCAACCACAACGCGCTGTGCGCCAGCTTCTAGCAGATCAACGACATCTTGTTCGTTACGCACGCCACCACCAATCTGGATGTTCGCAGGTGTGCTAGCAAGGAGCTTAGCAATCAAGTCTAACTGACGAGCCGTTGTGTCTTTTGCGCCCGTTAAGTCAACAAGGTGCAGCCAGCCAGCGCCAGCTTGGTGATACAGATTAAACTGCTCCGCTGGGTCTACTTTGTATTCTGTTACTTGCCCGTAGTCTCCTTGGAATAAGCGAACTACTTGGCCTTCAATTAAATCTAACGCGGGAATAATCATTTACATTCCTTATATGGCAACGTTAGCCGCTGCCTAATCCTTATTACAATTCCAAGAAGTTCTGAATCAGCTTAGAGCCAGCTTTCGAAGATCGCTCTGGGTGGAACTGAACACCATAATAATTGCCACTTTGAACCGCCGCAGTGAACGGATTACCGTAATCACATTGTGCGATTGTGTAGTCGCCCACTGGCATTGCGAAGCTATGAACAAAGTAGAAGTATTCGCCTTCTTCAATGTCTTTAAATAGAGGATGATTAGGTGTTGCCGTTACGGTGTTCCACCCCATGTGTGGTAATGGCAAGTCGCCCGTTTCAAGTAAACGAACTTCACCATCACACAAACCTAGGCATTCAACTAACTCGTCAGCCTTCTGGCCTTTCTCTTGAGACAGTTTACCTAACAGCTGCATACCTAAACAGATACCTAGCAGAGGCTTCTCTACTTGCTTCACAAGGGTAACAAGGTCACGCTCTTGCAGGTTCTTCATTGCCTCGCTTGCTGTACCTACACCGGGTAGGAATAGCTTGTCGGCAGCAAGAACCACTTCTGGTTCTTTTGAAATTTCAACTGCGTAGCCCAAACGTTCAATCGCAAACTTCACCGATGAAACGTTGGCACAACCCGTATCAATAATAACGACTTTTTGCTCTTTCATACCGAACCCTTACAGAACGCCTTTGCTGCTTGGCAACTCGTTACCTTCAACTTTGATTGCTTGGCGAAGAGTACGGCCAAACGCTTTGAACAGGCTCTCAATGATGTGGTGATCATTATTGCCATCAGAAGAAAGGTGTAGCGTACAAGCCAATGTATCGGTTAGAGAGCGGAAGAAGTGAACCACCATCTCGGTTGAAAGATCACCCACTTGCTCACGGCTGAACTTAGCATCGAACTTCAGGTATGGACGACCAGAAAGGTCTAGCGCACACTGAGCCAAACACTCATCCATTGGAAGGCTAAAACCAAAACGGCCAATACCACGTTTGTCGCCAAGTGCATCTTTCAATGCTTGGCCTAAAGCCAGAGCGGTATCTTCGACTGTGTGGTGATCATCGATGTGCAGGTCGCCCTTTACAGTCAGGTTCATTTGGAAACCACCGTGTGTCGCGATTTGATCAAGCATGTGATCGAAGAAACCCATGCCGGTATCGATCTTGTTGCCACCAGTTTCATCAAGGTTTACTGCAACCTTGATATCGGTTTCTTTAGTGGTACGAACTACTTCAGCAATACGCGCATTAACCGTCAGATCTTTAACGATTTGTGGCCAGTTAAGCGTGCCTTCTGTTTCCGCATCCGGGCCATATTGAATACCGCGGATAGCCATGTTCTCTGCCAATTGAAGATCCGTCATTCGGTCGCCAATCACAACAGAGTGTTGGAAGTCGACTTTACCGCCTTGTAGGTACTCTTTAACCATACCCAGTTTAGGCTTGCGGCAAGAGCAGTTGTCTTCATCAAAGTGAGGGCAAATAAGCACGTCGTCAAACTTAACGCCTTGAGATTCGAAGAACTCCATCATCATATTGTGTGGCGCATCGAAATTTTCTTGTGGGTAGCTGTCGGTACCTAGGCCATCTTGGTTAGTGACCATCACTAAGCGATAACCAGCATCTTGCAAAGCAAGCAGGCTAGGAATCACTAGCGGTTCGAATTTTAGCTTGTCTAAACGGTCTACTTGAAAGTCAACTGGCGGCTCAACAATTAAGGTGCCGTCACGGTCTATAAAAAGTATTTTCTGTTGTTTACTCACTTGAACTTCCTTTTAATTTTAAATCTGGTGGCCTAGCTAAATTCAAACGCTAACCCAAAATATTGGTTTCATTTGCCAGCCTGCGATTAATCAAATCAAACTGGCAAATGTTATTACTGGTAAGCCTTTCGTTACTGATAAAAGTTACGAATGAATCCAAGTGTCTTTTCGCACTCTTCGCGGTTACCAATACTAATACGAACACAGTCTTCAATGGGTGAATTACGCAAAATGATTCCTGTATCCCAAGCCGCTTTAAATAACTCATCACCGTTCGGAAATTTCACCAGTAGGTAGTTACCCCAACCATCAAATACCGTCACTTGAGGCATGCCTAATAAGCCCGCTTGCAAATACGCTCGGTTAGCACTTAAATCCAGAACTTGGAACTTAGCTCGCGCTAGTCCTTGCTCTGAAAGTGCTTGAACGGCAATATCAGCAACAGGGATTGGCACAGGATAAGGCGCAATCACTTTCAACAGTACATCGATAAGCTCTTTATTCGCTAGCGTAAAGCCACAACGTAAGCCCGCCAAAGCAAAGGCCTTCGACAAGGTGCGCAGAATCGCTAGGTTTGGGTATTGCTCAAGCAAATCAACGGTTGACGCTTCTGGACAGAAATCGATATACGCTTCGTCCATCACCACAATCGCTTTGTCTTGTGTCATTTCAAGCAACTTGATGATGTCTTTACGATCAACCAAATTACCGGTTGGGTTATTTGGGCTACAAACAAACACCACTTTTACGTTGTCGAGTTGCTCTTCGATAGCTGGAAGATCCAATTGCCATTCAGACGTCAGAGGCACAACCTTACGCTCAACACCAATCGTCTCTGCACTGATTGCGTACATACCGTAAGTAGGTGGGCAGTAAAGAATAGCGTCTTCGTTCGGCTCACAGAAAGCACGAATCAGTAATTCAATGCCTTCGTCAGCACCACGTGTTGTCAGGGTTTGCTCTGACTTCACGCCTGCGTATTGAGCGTAAGCGTCAATCAGCTCTTTTGGCTGACATTCGCTGTAACGGTTAAGACGAGACAAGTTCAGGTTGTACTCGTTATCAAACGGAGATTCGTTGGCGTTCAACCATACATCTCCGCTGCCACCAATGCGTCTTGCAGACAAGTAAGGTGTCAGAGCCTGAACTTGTTTTCTTGCTAACTTTTCCATGCCCTACCCTTATTTCGCTTTATTTAACTTTTCAACTCGGATGGTCACAGCGCGTTTGTGTGCATCCAAGCCTTCGGCTTCCGCCATTGTTACTACTGTTGGCGCTAGGCCTTTCAAACCATCAGCCGTTAGCTCTTGAACCGTCATTCGCTTAGAGAAATCAGCCAAACCTAGGCTTGAATACGTCTTGGTATAGCCGTAAGTCGGAAGAACGTGGTTTGTGCCTGATGCGTAGTCACCTGCAGATTCTGGAGACCAGTCACCCAGGAAAATTGAACCTGCATTGTCTAACAATGGCAGCAATTCACGTGGATTCTTGGTTTGAACGATCAAGTGCTCAGGGCCGTAGAAGTTCGAAATCGCAATCGCTTGAGTGAGCGATTCAGCAATGATGATTAAGCTTGAAGCCAATGCTTGCTGAGCGATGTTCGCACGAGACAGTTCTTTCAGTTGCTTCTGAACCGCTTCTGTTACTTGGTCTGCAACCACTGGAGATGGTGTTACTAGGACAACCTGAGAATCAGGACCGTGTTCCGCTTGGCTCAACAAATCCGCTGCGATGAAGTCTGCATCTGCAGTTTCATCGGCAATCACTAACACTTCAGACGGACCCGCTGGCATATCAATCGCCGCGCCGCGGAAGTCATTGCTTACTTGGCGTTTCGCTTCGGTTACGTAGGCATTACCCGGGCCGAAGATCTTATCGACCTTAGCCACACTCTCGGTCCCGTAAGCCATTGCAGCCACCGCTTGACCACCACCAACGTTGTAAACCTCGTCGATCTTACAAAGCTTAGCGACATACAAGATTTCATCAGCGATTGGCGGAGGTGAACAAAGTACAACCTTACGACAACCTGCGATTTGAGCAGGAACACCTAACATAAGAACCGTTGACGGAAGTGGCGCACTGCCACCTGGAATATAAAGGCCAACAGTATTAATAGCGCGTGTCACTTGCTCACACACAACACCAGGCTGCGTCTCAACCTTAATTGGCTGTGGCTTTTGAGCTTCGTGAAACTTAGCAATATTGCTATAAGCTTGCTCTAACGCTTGCTTCATCTCTGGTGTTAGACGAGCACACGCCTCTTCGATCTCACCTGAACTGACTCGGATAGATTCTGGAGTCACACCATCAAACTTTGCGGTCAGCTCTCTAAGCGCGGCATCGCCTTCATTTCGTACTTTTGCAATAACATCAGAAACAGTCGCTGTGATGTTTGCACCTTCAGTAATAGCTGGACGCTCTAATACCGAGTCTTGCTGTGATTCACTTAAAGATTGCCAAACAACGGTTCTCATCGTCACTACCCCATCATTTTTTCGATTGGTAATACTAGAATCGAGCTCGCACCCAACTCTTTCAGCTGTTCCATTGTTTCCCAGAACAAGTTCTCTGTACTTACTAGGTGAACGGCAACTTTGTCTTTGTCTGTTGATAGTGGAAGAACCGTTGGATCTTCAGCACCAGGCAGTAGTGCTTTGATTTGCTCTAGTTGAGATGTTGGCGCGTGAAGCATGATGTACTTCGACTCTTTCGCTTGTTGAACACCCTGCATACGAGTCAGTAGTTTTTCAATCAATGCGGTTTTATCTGCGTCGAACTCACCAACACGTTGAATCAGTGTTGCTTTAGATTGAAAGATAGCTTCTGCTTCTTTTAGGCCGTTTGCTTCTAGCGTTGCGCCTGTAGAAACTAAATCTGCGATAGCGTCTGCTAGACCTGCGCGAGGCGCCACTTCAACCGAGCCTGTTAGCATACAAGTGCTGAATTCAACACCCTGCTCGTCCATGTAGGCTTTCAGTAGTTGTGGGTAAGTTGTCGCAATACGTTTGCCCGCAAGATCTTGTGGGCCGTTGTAGACTTCATCTTTGTTGATTGCGATAGAAAGACGGCAACCACCGAAGTCTAAACGACGTAGTGTGCGAAACTCTGATGGCTCTTTTAGAGCAACACGGTCTAGGCGAACTTCTTCTAGTTCATTTTCACCGATAAAACCAAGGTCAACCACACCATCCATGATAAGACCTGGGATGTCATCATCACGAACTAATAACAAGTCGATTGGCATATTTAGTGAATGAACAACTAGGCGCTCACCCATGATGTTAAATTTAACACCACATTTTTTAAGTAGGTCTTGGCACTCTTTACTTAAGCGACCTTTCTTTTGAATTGCGATTCTTAGGCGTTGTGTCTGCATTGCTGTATCCCTGTGCAAATATTTGAATTTATTGATTATTTAAAAGCGCTAAAACTAAAAAACCCTCGGAAGACTTTGTCATCCCGAGGGTTTAAATCTAAATTCTTTGACTTAACCTCCGGGAGAATTCTTGCTCCCGGGTATACGTAAATCTCCCCGAAAGACTAGATAGGGTGATGATGGTGATGAATGTTCATTACTAATTTACGCATACTTATAAGCTCTTCAGTTGTTTGCTTTCTTATCTCCACACTAACTAAGCTGAGATCCTTTTTCAACCATTTATTCGAACTTTTTTCACGAAACTTAAAATTAAATTAACAAGCACAAAAAAGGGAGGCCAATGCCTCCCTGATAGTTTACTGATTAGCTTTCAGTTTTAGCTTTTGCACGTCGCCATTTTGCAGCGAGAGAAGTAAGCCAATGCAAAACATACAGCCACAAACGTTAGAGACGCTGCGCCAAATGCGATGCCAATTGAAGATGTCATACCTAGGGTAATGAAACCAATGCACGATACGAACGCTACAGACAGCGCGTATGGAAGCTGAGTCGATACGTGGTCAATGTGGTTACAACGAGCACCAGTAGACGACAGAATCGTTGTGTCTGAGATTGGAGAACAGTGGTCACCAAATACAGCACCTGCTAGAACCGCACTTAGCATCGGCAGAATTAGCGCGATGTCAGATGCCGCAGCCATGTCGCCCGCGATAGGTAGCATGATACCGAACGTACCCCAAGATGTACCTGTCGAGAAAGCCATAATGCCAGCTAGAAGGAACAAGATAACGGGTAGCCAGTGGTAATCAATGCTGCCGGTTACTAGAGACGATAGGTAAGAGCCTGTTTTCATGTCGCCGATTACAGAACCGATAGTCCAAGCGAACACAAGAATTAGGATAGCGCCAAACATAGAGCTTGCACCAATCCACATCGTTCTTGCGATGTCTGCCATAGACAGCTTCTGTTTGAATACAGTTGCTAGAGCAACGATTAAGCCGATAACGCCACCGTAAACAAGTGACTTACCTACATCTGTATTTTCAAACGCGCCTAGAAGGTTAAACGCTTGACCATCAGCAGTCAGCGCTTGGCCACCGGTGTAAAGCATCGCGGCAACCGTCGCTACGATTAGCGATACGATTGGCATAACCAGATCAGAAACTGAACCGTTTTCGCTCTCTTCGATATCTAGCTCTTCGTTTAGATCGTGAGCTTGCTTTTGATCGTTGTCGCCTTCAAAGCCACGGCCTTGAGATGCTTCGATCTCATGCTCACGCATCTTACCAACGTCTAGACCGAACCATGCCACTGCAAACACCATTAGTAGTGCGAATACAGCGTAGAAGTTCATTGGGATAAGACGAACGTAAGCACCCAGTGCAGAATACTCTGTCACACCGTGCGTTACTAAGATGCCACCAATGATAGTGATGATGTAAGCACCCCAGCTAGAAGCAGGCATGATCACACACATAGGAGCAGCCGTTGAATCTAGGATATAAGCAAGCTTAGCGCGAGATACGTAGAAACGGTCTGTTACAGGACGAGAGATAGCACCAACCGCTAGGCTGTTAAAGTAGTCATCAACAAAGATGAATACACCTAAGAAAGCAGCAAGTAGTTTTGAACCACGTTTGCTCTTAACACGAGACTGTGCCCACTCCGCGAATGCGCGAGTACCGCCAGACAGTGTTAATAATGCCGTTGTCATTCCAAGAATAATTAGGAATGCAATGATGCTCATGTTCCAAGTGTTGATGCCACCATCTTCCATGAAAACACCAGATGCTTTAGTAAACACGTAACTAGCTGCGTTACCTACTGAGTAGTCAGCAAGTAGAATCGCACCCATGATGATACCGACACCCAAAGAAACCAATACACGGCGGGTAACAATAGCAAGGCTCAAAGCCACAAGGGGCGGAAGCAAAGATAAAGGTGATGTTGCAAAATCTATTAAATTCATGATCTTCAAAAACCAGTTTTTTATTTGGCTAGAGATCTACTGCAGACAAACTTGATACGGCTGACCAAGCTCATGTTGAACTAAGCGAAAGGGAAGTGAACACTTCACCCAACCCTACAGTAGCGCTCCATAGTTTAAAATTAAGACTATGGCAGTGTTGTACCTATTGAGCACAACCCCAGCAAATTGCTTAGATATACAATTTACTTCGGCAATTACACCTTTCATTCCCGTTCATTGGCATCACCCCAACGGAAGTTACTTTTTATAATTGCACCTCTACGTGCGATAACATTATTAACCGTGTAAACCAGAGTTTAACAACAAATTAACCAATACCTCGCATCAGGTAGCCGCAATTGTACCCATCAAGAGCAACAATGCAACATATCATTCCGAGAAAAATAGCTTTTTGCTAATGAACTAATCAATAAGAGAATAGTCTACATAAGTTAACTACTCCACCAGTCACATATCAGTTTTTAAGATAATCTTAATAATTATTATAAATTCGATAGAAATACGGCTCTGAATTTTCAACTATTCATCTCACTTTTATATTTAAATATGTAATAGAAGAAATACTATTTGTTTTATTCCTAGGCTCTGTTTATTATTAGGAAGATTATTTAGTTTACCTTGATGGAAAATATCATGTCTGAATTAACAAAAACTCTATTAAATATCCGCAGCCTTCGTGCGTTCTCACGTGAATTAACTCTTGAGCAACTTGAAGAAGCGCTAGACAAGCTGACTATTGTTGTACAAGAGCGTCAAGAGTCTGAAGCTGAAGAACGTGCTGCTAAAGCAGAGCAAGAAGCTAAGCTTTCTGCTATTGCTGAACAAATTGCAAAAGACGGAATTGATGTTGCCGATCTTATTGCTGCACTTTCTGGTGAAGCAAAATCTAAAACAACAAAAGCTAAACGCGCTCCTCGCCCAGCGAAATACAAATACGTAGACGCAAACGGCGACGAGAAGACTTGGACAGGTCAAGGCCGTACGCCTTCAGCTATCCAAGAACAGCTAGATGCTGGTAAATCTCTAGAAGAGTTTGCTATCTAAACATTTAGTTTACTTAGTGAGTAATCAATTACACGCTAAGCAATAGAATTAATATTTAAGTCGACCAAAGTATTATTTACGACTTCAATATATTCAGAAACAAAAAAGGCTCCTTTCGGAGCCTTTTTTATATTTGTACTACCAGTATTAGAAACTAACTGATACTGATAGTACTACTGATTAAAGAAAGTAACTTATCTTTCCCAGTACGCTTCTTCTAGGCTATCTTCTCTTTCAGGAAGGCCACGAGATAAACGTGGAGAGTGTTGAACCAACACTTCATAGCTAGCACGGTTAGAATATTTACAAACTTGTGAGAACGAAGAGTACGTCAAGAATGAATGTTGGTGCTTACTTGAGTTAGGCACGTTTTCCTTGTGGTACTTATTAGCAGCCATATCATGTAATAAAGCTGATAACGCAGCATCACCTGCACCATTGGTATTTTTGATCTTTTCTGGACCACCCATGTATGGTGCAATGTGCGAATACACTTTAGTTGGGTTTTCACATAAATCTTTATGCGCAGGACGGCTAAATTCAAAACGGTTGAATTCAGCAATTGAACCTGGAAGTAAAGGCAGTGACGTTTCACGCTTAGCTGCATCTTCTGTATAACCAGCCATAAATAGGCCAACAGGTCCCGCAGTACATAGAACAAGGTCTACCCACTCTAGCGCTTTATCTGATGCAGCCAGTGGATCGCTTTCACCCGTTAATGCTTCCGCTTCGTCTTCATTCATTGCAACAACCGTTACGTGTTGCTCAAGGAAGTCTTTCCAGAATTCTGGATCATCTTGAATGACGAACTTAGTACCTAGTGTAAGAACGACTGGCACATCGTATTTCTTCGCGTATTCGATCGCTTTCATTGTTGCTTCAGGCATCGGGTCACCTGGCTTACAACGAACTAAATAAGCGGTTAAAACTAAAGCAGAAGCACTTTTGAAGATTTTTTCAGGAATGCTTTCTGGTTTTAATTGGTTCATTTGTCCTTCGCTGATTGCGAAAGTACGTTCACCGTCTTCTGTAATTAATGCAAAGCAGCGACCAATTGCGCCATCTACCCCTTGTAAATGGTTCAGATCCATTCTGCTTGATGTATTACATAAATAGCGGTAACCGTAGCTACCAATCTTAATATCTTGGCTCATTACACCTAACAGTGTAGAACGGTCATCCGCTAACACTGAATAGTTGTGTAATGTGTTACCAATTGTGCCACCAGCGTATTCATTGGTAATCAGGCACTGTTCTTTTAATTCTTGATATAAAGATTCAGCGGCTGCGTCGCCAATAACCAGTGAATGTCCCTTGCTCAAACCATACTTCTCAATAAGTTCAGAACTCACCTTTGCTTCAATATCCACCAATGTTTGGTCAATACCGATAATATGAGTGCGTGACATTCTTTTACTGCTTTGAGCTTGGCTCACTAGAGGATCACGAGCGTGAACCGGAAAGTAGTGCTTTGATTTACGTTGTCCAGGGAATTTCATAGGGCTAGTCTAAGTCAAGGGGAAATAGGTGGCGGATTCTACCGCGCTATATTTAACGCGGCAATCTTTCAAACTATAGCAAACGTTTGCTGAAGGTTTTTTTTATTCGCCTTCCATAAAGCTTAAATCAGGCAGCATGCCTAAATGCTCTGCGTAACGTTTTTGATTAAACTCCGCGCCGTTTTTCATAACGTCAAATACTTCAATTGCCAGTGCACATGCCATAGCCGCAATTGCTTCTTCACGTGGAGTGCCAGTCATCATTAAACGCATCAACGTCTCTTTCACTTTCACTGGTTCGCCATCTTCAAGCTGGTTCTCGATAATCTCAATCAGCTCTTCTTCTTGCATAAATTCGTTTTGTTCAGACATTTTTTTATCTCAGGTCTTGGATTTCGAGCGACTATGCCACATATACTTCTGACATCCTAGCGACTCACCTCGCTCTCATGCGATTCTCTAACAAAGTCAGCGCACTATTTGTGCAAATGAAACTGTGATTCCGGTCTCGGATCTGTCACGGCGTTTCTCTTTCTGTTAGAATCTGCGACCAAGTAATAGTAACGGTGTTTAGACATGTCAGATATCAGCTCTGGAAACAGCGAAAAGAAAGTAATTGTCGGTATGTCCGGCGGTGTAGATTCGTCAGTATCGGCGTATCTTCTTCAGCAACAAGGCTATCAGGTAGAAGGCCTTTTCATGAAAAACTGGGAAGAAGACGATAACGAAGAATACTGCACGGCAGCTGAAGATCTTGCTGATGCTCAAGCGGTATGTGACAAACTAGGTATCCACCTTCACACTATCAACTTTGCTGCAGAATACTGGGACAACGTATTCGAATACTTCCTTGAAGAGTACAAGGCAGGTCGTACACCTAACCCAGATATTCTTTGTAACAAAGAAATCAAATTCAAAGCATTCTTAGAGTTTGCGGATGAAGTGCTAGACGCAGACTACATTGCGATGGGTCACTACGTTCGTCGTACTTTCCCAACTCAAGAAGAGCTTGATGCTGGCGTAAAACCAGAAATGCTACGCGGTCTAGACAGCAACAAAGACCAAAGCTATTTCCTATACACGCTAAGCTCAGATCAAGTGGCACGCAGCCTATTCCCTGTCGGTGAATTAGAGAAGCCAGAAGTGCGACGTATTGCTGAAGAGCAAGACTTGATCACAGCGAAGAAGAAAGATTCAACAGGCATCTGCTTTATCGGTGAGCGCAAGTTCACTGAGTTCCTTGGCAAATACCTACCAGCACAACCGGGTAACATCGAAACACCTGAAGGCCAAGTGATTGGTCAACACCAAGGTTTGATGTACCACACGCTAGGTCAGCGTAAAGGCCTTCATATTGGCGGCACTAAAGGTGGCGGCGGTAACGAAGAACCATGGTTTGTTGGTGAAAAAGATCTGAAGCGTAATGTTCTGATCGCAGTTCAAGGTAAAGATCACCCTCTTCTAAAATCAGAAGGTTTGATCGCTTCTCAGCTTCACTGGGTAAATCGCACACCAATTACTGAAGTTATGACATGCACGGTAAAAACACGTTACCGTCAAACCGATATTCCTTGTACAATCATCCCAATTGATGATGAGAACATTAAGGTTATTTTTGATGAACCACAGATTGCTGTGACCCCAGGTCAATCGGCAGTGTTCTACCTAGACGACGTTTGTCTTGGTGGCGGTATCATCGAAAAGCGCATCTAATCAAATCGACGAACAACATACGATAGAAGACAACTAGGAGTTACTACGTGGCTAATACACTTTATGACCGTACTATTGCTTTCGCCGGAATTTGCCAAGCAGTGGCTTTGGTTCAACAAGTAGCGAAAGACGGCCATTGTGATAAAGATGCCTTCGAAGCTTCACTCAATGCTATTTTAAATACCAACCCGGCGAACACCGTGGGCGTATTTGGACGTGAAGCGAACCTAAAGCTTGGCCTTGAGTGCTTAGTAAAAGGTATCGATAGTACTCCAGCTGGTAGCGATATTACTCGCTACATCATCAGCTTGATGGCTCTTGAGCGTAAGCTATCTTCTCGTAACGACTCTATGTCTCAGCTTGGCGATCGCATTCAAACTGCAGAACGCCAAACTGAACATTTTGATCTGTTTGACGAGCAAATGATCAGCAACCTAGCGAGCATCTACCTTGATGTTGTGAGCCCTATTGGCCCACGTATTCAGGTTTCTGGTACGCCAGCGGTACTTCAACAGACATCGAGCCAGCACAAAGTTCGTGCACTCCTTCTGTCAGGAATTCGAAGCGCTGTTCTTTGGCGCCAGGTTGGTGGCAAACGTCGCCATCTTATCTTCGGTCGCAAGAAGATGATCGAGCAGGCTCAAATCCTACTAGCTCGAATGTAATTAATTAGCTCGCGCCTCGTCGCGAGCTTGTTTTTTGTATCAATACAACTCTCACGCAAACGATTGCGCAATGTGCGTGACAATTGAGATTGTTACTGGTATAAACCTCTCAAAATTTAGAAAACTCAATTCAGGAGAACACCATGGAACTGTCAGCATTGACTGCTGTTTCACCAGTAGACGGCCGTTACGGAAGTAAGACTATTGCATTACGCAGCATCTTTAGTGAGTTTGGACTACTAAAGTACCGCTCTATCGTTGAAATTCGTTGGTTACAAAAGCTTGCAGCAACTGATGCAATCAAAGAAGTACCAGCGTTCAGTGCAGAAGCTAACCAGTTTCTTGATGAACTAGCCGCTAACTTCAGCGAAGAAGATGCTCTGCGTATCAAAGAGATTGAGCGCACGACAAACCACGACGTTAAAGCGGTTGAATACTTCTTGAAAGAGAAAGTTGCTGGCGTTCCTGAGCTTCACGCAGTTAACGAATTCATTCACTTTGCATGTACCTCTGAAGACATCAACAACACATCTCACGCGCTTATGCTTAAAGAAGCTCGTGACACAGTGATTCTTCCAGAAATTCGTAACGTAATCGATGCTATCAAAGCTCTTGCGAACGAATACCGTGATATTCCTCTTCTTTCTCGCACACACGGTCAGCCAGCTTCTCCTTCTACTATGGGTAAAGAGATGGCTAACGTTGCGTACCGTATGGAACGTCAATTCAAGCAAATCGAAAGCGTTGAGATCCTAGCGAAAATCAACGGTGCTGTAGGTAACTACAACGCTCACCTTTCTGCATACCCTGAAGTTGAATGGCACCAATTCAGCGAAGAGTTCATCACTGAATCTCTTGGCGTAACTTGGAACCCGTACACAACTCAAATCGAACCTCACGATTACATCGCTGAGCTATTCGACGCTGTTGCTCGTTTCAACACGATCCTTCTAGACTTCGACCGTGACGTTTGGGGCTACATCGCTCTTGGTCACTTCAAGCAGAAGACTATTGCTGGCGAAATCGGTTCTTCTACAATGCCGCATAAAGTTAACCCAATTGACTTCGAAAACTCTGAAGGCAACCTTGGTCTAGCTAACGCAGTATTTAGCCACCTGGCACAAAAACTTCCAGTTTCTCGCTGGCAACGTGACCTAACTGACTCTACGGTTCTTCGTAACCTAGGTGTTGGTGTTGGCTACGCAATCATTGCATACACTTCAACTCTGAAAGGTATTAGCAAGCTAGAAGTTAACCGTGAGGCGCTACTTGCTGAACTAGACAAGAACTGGGAAGTACTGGCTGAACCAGTACAAACAGTAATGCGTCGTTACGGTATCGAGAAGCCATACGAGAAGCTAAAAGAGCTAACTCGTGGTAAGCGTGTAGATGGCGAAGGCATGCGTGCATTCATCGACGGTCTTGAAATCCCTGCAGACGAGAAAGTTCGCCTGAAAGAGATGACACCAGCGAACTACATCGGTCAAGCAATCGACCTGACTGACAAGCTGTAAGATTCGAACAAACGAATAAACAAAGGCTTCCCATGTGGAAGCCTTTTTGTTGCGTAGAACAAATGTTTCGAACAGTAGCCCCTAAGTAAAACAACCGTCGTCAATCTAACCTGACTTCTCCAATTAGCCTACCGCATTCAAATACTGCAAACCGCATTAGACAAACACCCGTTCCTTTTCTTAAGCAGCAAGTACAAAAAAGGCTCCCCGAAGGAAGCCTTTAGAATACATATTACCGCTTAACGAAAGCAGCTTTAGAGATTACATGTTACGTAGAGAAGCAATACGCTTATCTAGCGGCGGGTGGCTCATTAGAAGCTCAGTTAGAGACTTCTTACCGTTGATACCAAACGCCATCATAGAACCTTCTAGTTGTGGCTCGTGGCTCACCTTTAGACGCTCTAACGCTGCAATCATCTTCTCTTTACCTACCAAGTGCGCTGCACCTGCATCAGCATGGAACTCACGATGACGGCTGTACCACATGGTAATGAAGCTCGCTAGGAAACCAAATACCAGTTCCAGCACCATAGAAACACCGAAGTACACCATCATGTTGCTGCCACCCTCTTCTTCGTTGTCATTCGACGCAACAATGTTGGCGATGAAACGAGATAGGAAGATAACGAACGTGTTCACAACACCTTGCATTAGGGTCATGGTCACCATGTCACCATTCGCGATGTGGCTAACTTCGTGAGCTAATACCGCTTCAGCTTCGTCACGCGTCATACTGTGCAGAAGACCCGTTGATACTGCGACCAATGAATCATCACGCTTAGCGCCCGTTGCAAATGCGTTGATGTCTGGCGAATCGTAGATCGCCACTGTTGGCATACCAATACCAACTTGTTGAGATTGACGGCTTACCGTCTCCATCAACCAATGTTCTGTTTCGTTACGTGGGCTTTCAATGACCATGCCGCCTACAGAGCGTAGCGCCATTTTTTTCGACATCATTAATGAAATGAATGAGCCGCCAAAACCAAATACCGCAGCCATCACCAATAAGCCTGAGAGGCTACCGGGTTGCATACCTGTAACTGCGTATACAATATTAAGAACAACACTTAGTACCAATACAACCGCTAGGTTGGTTGCAAGGAACAACATTACTCGCTTCATTACTTATCTCCGCATGAAAGCTGTTTTTATAAAACTTATTGTTATAGACAAGGCAGACAGCAATAGATTCCAACCTTGAAGATTTATACTTACTTATACATATAGTCTTAGATTAAGAAAACAAGGTTAAGCATTAAATTGCAACATTTGATTACGAGACCATATCCGAATTAAATCCACTCTATTAGACCTAAGTCGTATGGTGTCGATATAACAATCCGTTTACAGTGACTTCAGATGATTTATTGGCTAGTCCATGTACAAAAAGGGAAGGATCATGGTTGAAGGTACTAACACTCAAATGGCTATCGATTTACTGTGCTGTCACCTAGGGATTACTGAAGAAGAAGCGAAAAAGCAGATTGGAATCCTAACACCGCAAACGGCACAGACAAAAATCACAGAAACTCAGCAAGCTTTAATGGGACTGACGAAAGAACATTAATTCTAAGCTTGTTTATTAAAAGACCGGTTGTTTATCAACTCGAGGTCTAAAGGCTTAAAATAGCAAAAGGGCTGCAATCGCAGCCCTTTTCTTGTTTAGTACATAACGTAGTAATTAAAGCGCAAGCAAAGGCTGCACATCAATGTACTTACCAATGTTCTTAGACTTCGCTTTCGGTACGTAAGGGATTTCACCTAACTTTGGCGCACCTAGCTTATCTTCAAGCATCGCAATAATATCTGCGTAGTGCTCAGTACCTGGATTGATACGGTTTGCGACCCAACCTACTAGGTTTAGTCCATCAGCACGAATCGCTTCTGCCGTTAGTAGAGCATGGCTCAAACAACCAAGTTTAATACCTACAGTAAGTACTACTGGCAGCTGCTCTTTCTTAACCCAGCTAGACAGGTATTCGTCATCTGAAACCGGCACACGCCAACCACCAGCACCTTCAACTAATACGATGTCAGAGTTTTGCTTATGCTCTTCCAGCTTTGCAGATAATACGGCTTCATCAATCACCACACCGTCATGCTTTGCAGCGATGTGAGGCGATGACGGTAACAATAGTGCATACGGGTTTACGTCTTCGTAAGCAATATCTTGCGTCGCCGCTTCTTGAAGATGCAGAGCATCACTATTTCGTAAACCTTCAGGGTATTTCTCACACCCTGCAGCAACTGGCTTATAACCAATTGTCGATAAATCTTGTGCGGCCAAAGCTTGAAGAATCGCTTTTGAAACCACAGTTTTTCCCACTTCGGTATCCGTACCTGCAATAAATAATGCATCAATCATAATTGAATAACCCCTAAACAAACTTGATATGTTGCTGGCAAGAAACCTTGATGGTTTTTAAACTCTCGATATTCCCGTTCAACAAGCTGCAACATGCTGCGACTTGTTAAACCCTGTGAGCGACCACTTACGTGATTAGCGCCGATGCCTTTAAGGTCGCGCATCAGTTCAAACGCAGTGTCGTACCAAACGGTGATGGTGGGCAAGTCTAGTTGATGAACCGTACAGCTAGATTGCGCTAACGCAATTTTTACCTGATTGATTGTAATAAAATGGTTAACGTGTTGATGTGCGTCAATTTTGGACCATGACTTTTTCAACTCAAACAGTGACCCATCAAGCAAAGTTGAGAAAATAACACACCCACCAGCCGCTGTAACACGCTTCATCTCTCTCAAAGGCGACGACAAGTCATCACACCATTGCAACGCAAGGCTAGAGAAAACGATGTCAAAACACCCATCTTCAAACGGCAATTGTTCGGCATCGGCTTGTTGATATAAAGAGACCGATGCACCACACCGCTTCTCTGCTGTTGCTAACATTCCAACAGAAAGATCAGCGCAAACCACTTCGGCGCCTCGTTTTACAAGTTGCTCTGAGAAATAGCCAGTACCACAACCTAGATCCAGCACCTTAAAGCCTGACAGATCGCTGGGTAATTTATCCAGTAATCGGTGGCCAACATCGCGTTGAAATTCAGCGTGTTTGTCATAGGTTGTTGCCGCTTTACCAAAGGCTTCGGCAATCGCACTCTTATCTTGGCCAACGTAATTATGCACTACTGCTTCTTGTGACATTTACTGAGCCTCTTTATTTGATTCAAAGCTTGGATGGATACCCGGTTCATTGCTTAAGTCGATGTTTCGCTCAATGGCTTGATGCAACGACCTAGTTAACTGGAGAATCTGTTCATGGCTATGGTTAGCCGTTAACGTGATTCGTAATCGAGCGGTTCCAGCAGGAACGGTTGGCGGCTTTATTGCGGTCACCCAAACTTGGTTTTGCTTTAACTCTTCAGCGATAGATAATGCTGCCTGAGCTTCACCTATCACAAATGGCTTAATCGGAGTCTGAGTATCCACAAAGCCTTGCAAGCCGCTCATCTGCTCTGCATAAAGAACCCCTAACTCAGTCAGCTTTTCTCGGCGCCATTCTTGAGTTTGAATCATCTTACAGGCATGAGACAAAGCCACCGCTTGTGAGGGTGGCATTGCCGTAGAGTAAACATGATGACGAGCAAACTGAGTTAGATAGTCACCGACTTCTGACGAACACAAAACAGCAGCACCAGATAGGCCAAATGCTTTACCAAAAGTGACGACTAGAATATCGGGTGAGATTTGTGCCGCACTGCAACTCCCTGCCCCTTTATCACCTAACACACCGATACCGTGGGCATCATCAACCGCCAACCAACTGTCGTATTGATTTGTCAGGCTAGAGATACGCTCGAGAGGAGCTTGGTCGCCATCCATGCTAAACACACCTTCAGTCACGACTAACGATTGCGGAGAGCGACTCAATAGCGACTCTAGATGTTGCGTATCGTTGTGCTTAAAGCGTTTCATGGTTGCAGGTGAAAGCATCCCCGCTTCCATCAAAGAGGCGTGATTAAGCTTGTCTTGCAGCAGAGAGTCGTCTTTTTCGAGCAGAGAAAACAACAAGGCTTGGTTGGCACTGAAACCAGAACTAAAGAGAATGGCACGTTCAAAACCCAACCATTCACACAGCTGAGCTTCTAAATTTCGATGGGCAGGACTAAAACCCGTGACCAATGGCGATGCCGCACTGCCAGTACCATACTGAGAAAGTCCCGCTTGCCACACCTCTACCAATTCAGAGTCGTTCGCCAAGCCTAGGTAATCATTACTCGAAAAATTAATAAAGCGAGAGCCTTCGCAAGTAAGCAAAGGGCCATTACTGTTTTCGAGTACCTTGAGTTGACGAGTTAGCCCCTGTTCACGGCGTTGAACAAGGGCATCTTTGATACGGGATTTAAACAGTGGCATCGTAGAACATGTCATCTTTCGTTGGACGAGCAGCAACGCGCTCCACCACTTGATCTAACAGTTCGTTTTCTTGAATTTCATCAGGCTTCTGAGCCACTTGTTGGCTGTTGATGCCTAACTTCTTAAACAGCTGCATGTCCGTGTCTTCATCTGGGTTTGGCGTAGTCAGTAGCTTACAACCGTAGAAGATAGAGTTCGCGCCAGCCATGAAGCACATCGCCTGCATCTGTTCGTTCATATTCTCGCGACCTGCAGATAGACGAACCGCAGACATTGGCATCATGATACGAGCAATCGCAATCAACTTAATGAAGTCAAAAGATTCAACATCATCGACGTTTTCCATCGGTGTGCCTTTCACTTTCACGAGCATGTTGATTGGTACACTCTCAGGGTGTACCGGAAGGTTCGCTAGCTCTACCAGTAGACCTGCACGGTCATTGGTACTTTCGCCCATACCAATAATGCCACCAGAACAGATCTTCATACCGGCATCACGCACGTGGGATAACGTATCTAAACGATCTTGGTAAGTACGAGTGGTGATGATGCTGCCGTAGAACTCAGGAGACGTATCAAGGTTGTGGTTGTAGTAATCCAAACCTGCATCCGCTAGCTCGCCGGCTTGATCTGGCGTTAACATACCTAGCGTCATACAAGTTTCTAGACCCATGCCTTTCACACCTTTGATCATATCAGTCAGGTGAGGCATATCGCGTTCTTTCGGGTTTTTCCATGCCGCGCCCATACAGAAACGAGTCGAGCCTGCGTTCTTGGCTTTTTGCGCTGCATCTAAAACACGCTCTACTTCCATTAGGCGCTCTTTGTCGACATCCGTTCGGTAGTGAGCACTTTGAGGGCAGTACTTACAGTCTTCAGGACAAGCACCGGTCTTAATCGATAGAAGCGTACTCACCTGCACGTGGTTGTGCTCTTGGTACTGTCTATGAACCACTTGAGCTTCAAACATTAAATCCATAAACGGTTTTTCAAGCAGCGCTGTTACTTCAGCAACTGTCCAGTCATGACGAACTTCCACGTGTCGATCCTTTTTATTATTTGATGTTTCATCTCTATCAATAGAGATTGCATTTATGCTTGGCTAGTCTACCGACAAGCTTTAGACTGTCAACACATTGATAATATCAAAAGTTTACATCTGGTTATTTTTTAATCACACCAAGAATGGAAGTTACTATGGATCTCGCCTTTGATCGCCAGCATATCTGGCATCCCTACACATCAACGTTAACACCTCTGACCTGCTACCCAGTCACCAACGCAGACGGTGTTTACCTAGAATTAGAAGGCGGAAAACGAATTATTGATGGTATGTCATCTTGGTGGTCAACCATCCACGGCTACAATCATCCAGAGCTAAATGCCGCCGCTCACAGTCAAATTGATAAGGTTTCACACGTTATGTTTGGTGGTATCACCCACCAACCCGCTATCGATTTATGTAAGAAGCTTTTGAAACTCGCGCCAAGTAATCTTGAGCATGTATTTTTGGCCGATTCAGGTTCAGTAGCCGTAGAAGTTAGCCTCAAAATGGCACTGCAATATTGGCACGCTAAAGGACAACCTCGTTCAAAGTTCCTCACACTAAGAGATGGTTACCACGGTGATACCTTTGCGGCGATGTCAGTGACCGACCCTGACAACTCAATGCACAGCCTCTACAAAGGCTTTTTGCCTGAACACATTTTCGCTGATTCTCCAAAAACAGGTTTTTGGGAACAATGGGACGCTAACGACATAAACAGCTTTCGAGAAAAGCTGGCAGCACACCATCAAGAAGTCGCAGCCGTGATCTTAGAGCCTATCGTGCAAGGGGCTGGCGGCATGCGCATCTACCATCCTGAGTTCCTAAAACAGGTTCGCTTACTGTGTGATGAATTCAATGTATTACTGATCTTGGATGAGATTGCGACCGGGTTTGGCCGTACAGGGAAACTGTTCGCTTGTGAGCATGCCGATGTTCAACCGGACATCTTATGCGTAGGCAAGGCTTTAACTGGTGGCTATATGACATTGTCAGCGACGCTTGCGAGTAAAGAAGTCGCCGACACCGTATGTGGCGGTGAAGCGGGCTGCTTTATGCACGGACCAACCTTTATGGGCAACCCGTTGGCTTGCGCAGTCGGTGCGGCAAGTTTATCCATCATCGAGCAAGGTCATTGGAAAAATCAGATTCAGCAGATTGAACAGCTTTTCTCTGAGTTGCTACCACCGTTGCGAGAGCATGATCTTGTCAAAGACGTCCGTTGGCTGGGCGCGATTGGCGTCGTTGAAACCCACATACCTGTCGATATGGAAACCATCCAAGCTCACTTTGTAGAGCAAGGCGTTTGGATCCGTCCATTTGGTAAGCTAATTTATATGATGCCTCCATTTATCAGCGAACCTGAGCATATCGAGAAACTTGTTTCAGCCATTGATAAAGCTCTACAACGATCAGCTTGCTTCAAGTCAAATTGATATAAATAAAGCCAAATAGAAATTCCGAAAATTTATAAGTATATAAGCCGAAACGCCGCCTTTAGAGTGCTAAAGGTGGCTTAGTCACAAGGCAAATAATCAGAAAACCAATAAGAACATCTCAAACTGATATTTTATCTATGATTCCACCCTGAAGAATCTCACAAATAAATTTAATCCTCTCCATAAAAAGAATTAGCAAAAGAGTGTTACCTATCGGGTCAATAGCCGCTTAAAATACAAGCTATTTTTTGTCGGATATTATGATGATCTTCCTCATTCGATTCATTCTAGAATCCAATCAGCTAATTCAATTCGACTGTACTTAGATAATAAATAGTAACGAAAGCTTGTATCAACTTGGTAGAAACAGAGTTCTCTGTTTTGTCGATCGTGCAAGACAGCAACGCAGACCGTAATCGCTGCGGAATTCACGTCAGTAAATAATTTAAAGTAAACATGAAATTAAACCAACTCAATGCACTTATCGTTGATGACTCATCGATCGTGCTATCAACTATCCGCAATATGTTGATTCATATCGGCTTTTCAGAGCGAATGATTTCAATTGCTAAATCCCCTCGCATCGCTATGACGATAACAAGCGAAACGACGTTTGATGTGATTATCTGCGACTATAACTTTGGTAACACCATCAATGGCAAGCAGCTGTTTGAAGAGCTTAAACAATCGAATAGATTGAAAGACGATGGAATATTTATTCTAGTTACAGGTGAGAATTCCGCTTTATCGATCCGCCCTATTTTAGAGCTTCGACCAGATAATTATTTATTAAAACCATTCAATCGTGAAACCTTAAAGCAACGTATTACAAGCTCTTTAAAAAAGAAGCTGGTTCTACAAAAAATCTATAAGGCCGAACGAGAAAATGACTATGAAGCGGGACTTGAGTTCTGCGAAGAGCTGATCGCCTTTCATTCTGAATATTTTACGACCATCCAGCAATTTCGCGGAAGCTTTTTGTCAAAGCTTAAGCTTTACGAAGAAGCAAAGAACGTATATGAGAAGGCGCTTGATGAAGGCAGTTTTGATTGGGCTCAAGCAGGTCTAGCAAACAGCCTTGCGAATTTGGGTCAGATCAATGAAGCACAACGAATGATCGAAAGCTTGATTGATTCAGCACCCACCAGCACCTTGTATCGAGACCAAGCAGCTCAAGTAAACCTTATCAGCAATAAGGTTCCAGCTGCGATTGCCCATTTTAAATTGGCAAGTGAACTCACACCGGGTAATTCAGAAAGGGAACTGGCAATCGCAAATCTGTGTCTCTCCGTAAATGATACCAAGACGGCGTTGGTTCACTATCAGAACTATGTGCAGATCAATAGGGATACCTTTCGAGATAACCTCTATATGAAGCTCAACCATATTCGATTTTTGCTCTATTGTGCATCTGGTGAGAGCAACAATAAAGCGACACTCGACCAAGTAAACTATCTAATTTCGAAGATCCCTACAGAGGCAAGAGCAGGTCTTCAAACGGATTTGGCGCTTATCGCAGCACACATTGCAATGGAATCAAAACAGTACCAAAAAGCGGTGACTATTTTGACTGCACTGCACGACAGAAATAGCTTTAATGCATTCCCGGTCATCTATCATCACACCTGGTTGCTGGACAGAATGAGTTGTGAGAATGAGTTTAAAGTCGCAGAGAGCCGCTGTGGCATGTTGATCATCCAAACGGCGAACGAAACCGTTGTTTCTAGCCAAATGACCATGTGCAGTGAGATGAAACGCCGTAACGCAGAAAAGATGGAATGGCTCAAACAGAGCAACGTCAGCATTAAGCAGGCTTCGTCGGACTATAAACAGGTATTGGTCGCTTATTTAGAGATTCACAAGCGATGCCCGATGATCAAAAACGTATGCATGAACATCGTCAAACTGCTCTCTGTTATTTGGCCTGACGCAATGGGCGCGAAACAGGTTTTAACGATTATTCAGAAGTGTGATGGCGTGGTCACTCAACTTTATACACTTGATGAACTGACCAAAAACAATTATCAAAATTACTATCGAAAGGCGTTGCTAGCTTGTAAGCAAGCAGACGAAGCAACCAAAGCGAGCTTCTCTTTTATGTAGCTTCGCTTTATACGACTTCTACTTGGGTAAGCTCCAGACACGAAAAAGGCTTTGCCATTACAGCAAAGCCTTTTAAATATTCTGGCAAGTCAGGTTAATCTAAATTTGATTAACCTAAATTGGCATTAACCGATGTGCGTTACGCCGCCCATGTATGGCTGAAGTACTGCTGGGATAGCAATACGGCCATCAGCTTCTTGGTTGTTCTCAAGGATAGCAACCATAGTACGACCAACAGCAAGACCAGAACCGTTTAGTGTGTGTACAAGTTCAGGTTTCTTTTCGCCTTTACGACGGAAACGAGCTTGCATACGACGCGCTTGGAAATCCCACATATTTGAACAAGAAGAAATCTCACGGTAAGTCTCTTGTGCTGGAACCCATACTTCTAAGTCGTAAGTTTTCGCAGAGCCGAAGCCCATGTCACCTGTACATAGAATCACTTTACGGTAAGGAAGCTCTAGAAGTTGAAGTACTTTCTCAGCGTGGCCAGTTAGCTCTTCAAGCGCTGCCATTGAGTCTTCTGGCTTAGTGATTTGTACTAATTCAACTTTGTCGAATTGGTGCATACGGATAAGACCACGAGTGTCACGACCGTAAGAACCCGCTTCAGAACGGAAACATGGCGTGTGAGCTGTCATCTTAAGTGGCAGTTCAGCTTCATCAGTAATCGTGTCACGAACCATGTTCGTTACCGGTACTTCCGCAGTAGGGATAAGCGATAGAGTCTTAAGAGGTACGTCACTTACTTGCTCAGTTAGCGGGCTTGTGTGGAACAAGTCTTCGCCGAACTTAGGAAGTTGACCAGTACCGTAAAGGCTATCGTGGTTCACTAGGTACGGTACGTACATTTCTGTGTAGCCGTGCTCATCAGTGTGAAGGTCCAGCATGAACTGAGCAATAGCACGGTGTAGGCGTGCAAATTTGCCTTTCATCACGATGAAACGAGAACCCGAGATTTTAACTGCGCTAGCAAAATCAAGACCGCCAGACATTTCGCCAAGATCGACGTGATCTTTCACTTCAAAGTCGTAAGTCTTAGGTTGACCCCAACGAGAAACTTCTACGTTATCGTCTTCATCTTTACCATCAGGCACTTCTGCATCAGGTAGGTTGGGAATAGACATTGTGATCGTTTCTAGCTCAGATTGAAGGTCAGCCAATGCTACTTTAGCTTGGTCTAGTTCTGCGCCTAAGTTGCCTACTTCTGCAAGGATACGCTCAGCTTCTTCATGGTCGCCTTTTGCTTTCGCTTGACCAATGGACTTCGATCGAGAGTTACGTAACGCTTGTAGCTCTTCAGTTTTCATCTGAAGGGACTTACGTTTTTCTTCAAGTTCACGAATTGTCTCTACATCAAGGGTGAAGCCTCGACGTGCTAATTTTGCCGCTGTTTCATCCAGCTCAGCTCGAAGTAATTTAGAATCCAGCATTGCTAATCCTATGCTTTAGTTATTTGAATATTCAGTAGTTTGCTACTGAATCACTGCTAAACCCCTAAAACTGGTGCTATTTCGACCAATTTATAACGATTTAATTGAAATTTTATGACTAGGTAACGATATCCAAAAAAGACTACTTTTCATAGCGTTTTTGTGGGCTTTTTGCGTCCAAATCCGCCAGATAATCTAGCTTCTCGCCAATTTTGGTCTCTAAGCCTCGTTTTGTTGGGAAATAGTATTGCTTCTCTCCCATTTCAGGAGGCAGATATTTTTCACCCGCCGCGTAGGCTCCTGGTTCGTCATGAGCATAACGGTATTCTTGCCCGTAGCCCATGTCCTTCATCAAAGTTGTCGGTGCATTTCGTAAATGATGCGGCACTTCATATTCAGGAAGGTTGTGAGCATCTGTTAGAGCTTGCTTCCACGCGGTGTAAACAGCATTACTCTTTGGTGCACATGCGAGATAGACTACCGCCTGAGCAATCGCACGCTCCCCTTCGGCAGGGCCAATACGAGTGAAGCAATCCCAAGCCGACATCGCAACCTGCATTGCTCTTGGGTCAGCGTTGCCAATATCTTCAGAAGCAATCGCTAGCAAACGTCTTACGATATACAAAGGGTCGCAACCCGCAGCAATCATTCTTGCTGACCAATACAAGGCCGCATCAGGGTTTGAGCCACGAATTGACTTATGAACCGCCGATATTAGGTCGTACCAAATATCGCCCTTGTTATCGAAACGAGCGACTTTCTCACCAGCCACTTCAGCCAACAACTGCAAGGTTATCGCTTTCTCGCCTCTATCGTTATCTTCTGCCATGTCATACAGCAGTTCAAGGTAGTTAAGCGACATACGTGCGTCACCGTTAACCAGTTCCGCAAGGCGATCTAAAACATTATCAGCAAAATCAGCAGGCACATCACCTAACCCGCGTTGCTTGTCTTCAATCGCTTGGCGAATGACGAGAGAAATATCATCTGTATTCAGGGACGTCAGTTTGTATACACGCGCACGTGACAACAAAGCGTTGTTCAATTCAAAAGAAGGGTTTTCTGTCGTCGCACCAATAAAGGTCACGGTGCCATCTTCGATATGAGGCAGAAAAGCATCTTGCTGACTTTTGTTAAAGCGATGGACTTCGTCCACAAACAGGATCGTTCTGCGCCCTGCTTGCTTGTTTTCACGCGCTTTTTCAATCGCAATACGGATGTCTTTTACGCCCGAGGTTACCGCCGATACGCGTTCCACTTCAGCATTGGCATAGTTTGCTGCTACTTCGGCTAACGTCGTTTTACCGGTGCCCGGAGGCCCCCACAAAATCATCGAGTGGATATGGCCCGCTTCCAATGCTCTGCGAAGTGGTTTACCTGGGCCTAATATATGCTGCTGACCGATGTACTGTTCGACAGTTTCCGGTCTCATACGAGCAGCAAGGGGACGAAAATCTTCGTCCCCCGCAAAATCTAAGCTGTAATTACTCAATTGCAATCTCTTGATTCGTTGATGGCATTGATGCCTATCGACGTACTACCAAACGATCTGCTTGTTTAGATCAGTTTCTTTGGTCGTCGACCTCGACACCTTCCGGTGCCACAAAAGTAAAGCGGTCTGCTGCAGGTTTACCCAAGTCAACATTGCTAAAGGTAAACTCACCTTTTTGACCGTCTTGTTCAATCACATTAAAGCCCTGAACAATGCCCTTTTCGGTGATATTAATCTGGAAGTCGCCCTGATTAGAATCGACAGCGGTTGGCGTTAGCGTAAATTGGTTACCCGTTTGCGCCACATTATAGTTATCCCAATCGCTTTCTTGGTTACGTGTAAGTAGGACAAAAGGTGTTTGTGAAGTCGCTTGCTCTTGCCAGTAAATGCTCACTTGCTCAATGAACGGGCTGTAGTACCACAAGCTTTGGCCATCAGATACCAACAAGTTTTCATCAGGGAACGTGGTCTCCCAGCGGAACAAGCTTGGGCGTGCAATCTCAACCGTGCCCTCACCTTCCATAACAACATCACCATCAGGGCTGGTCACGACTTGTTTAAAGTCAGCGCTGAAGCCTGCGTTTAATGCCAAGCGGCTACTCAACTCTTCTTTCGGAGAAGCAAACACTGAGAAGCTCATAAATAAAAGTGCGAATACTTTTTTCATCAATAATCCTGTTAGAACATAAATCGGTCATATTTTCGATTTGACCGACTTAATGGGTATAAGTTCATAGGGCGTGTTGACCTTTCGTGGTTGAATTTTGTTCGAGATAAAAGCGTTTTAATCGCGGCGAGGGGGAAGTAGCCTAGTAATTCTAAGCAAATCTCCCTCAACAAAGAGTAAAACGCTTTTAGCCGAACCCTTCGGGCAGCGTTTGCTGGTCATTTCTACTACGTTATCGGCTTCTCATGTAGGCTAGCTACACATCAAAGCCTCTGCCTTGTATAAATACCCAGCAACTCGCTGCAAAAATCAGCTCGAAAGATCTACACGCCCTAGTAGAACTAATCTTTTGGTGGCGCTGGTGCTAAGACTTCTCGGTTACCGTTATGACCTGGAGCACTTACGATACCTTGAGCTTCAAGTTGCTCGACAATACGTGCAGCACGGTTGTAGCCAATCTTGAATCGACGTTGTACGCCTGAAACTGAGCCACGACGTGAATGAACAACGTGTTCTACCACCTGATCAAACAGAGGATCGACCTCTTCATCACCTTCCATCTTCTCACCCGGAAGCAAGGTTTCAGGGGTTTGTTCGCCGTTGGTGATCTCATCAATATAGTTTGGCTTACCACGCGCTTTCCAGTTATTCACAACTGCGTGTACATCGTCATCAGATGCAAAAGCACCGTGAACGCGAGTTGTATGACTAGAGCCCGGTGGCAAGTAAAGCATATCACCCATGCCCAATAGTGATTCGGCACCACCTTGATCAAGGATAGTTCGTGAATCCGTTTTGGTTGATACCGTAAAGGCCACACGGGTTGGAATGTTCGCTTTGATAAGGCCAGTAATAACATCTACAGATGGGCGTTGCGTCGCTAGGATCAAGTGAACACCTGCCGCACGTGCTTTTTGTGCCAAACGCGCAATCAGTTCTTCAACTTTCTTACCGACCACCATGATTAGGTCGGCAAATTCATCAACGATAACCACAATGTAAGGCAGCTTCTCAAGTAATGGTGCTTCAGGGTCCATGCTGTCGCCCGGCTTCCACAGTGGATCGTGAATTGGGTGACCCGCTTCCGCTGCCATTTTAAGCTTATCGTTGTAACCTTTAATATTACGAACGCCTAACGCTGACATCAGCTTATAACGACGTTCCATCTCGCCAACACACCAACGAAGGGCATTCGACGCATCTTTCATGTCAGTTACCACTTCAGACAATAGATGAGGGATGCCTTCATAAACCGATAGCTCAAGCATTTTCGGGTCGATCATGATGAAGCGAACATCTTCCGGTGATGCTTTGTAAAGCATACTCAGAATCATTACGTTCACACCTACCGACTTACCAGAACCGGTTGTACCTGCAACCAGAACGTGAGGCATTTTCGATAGATCAGCAATAACGGCTTCACCTGCGATGTCTTGTCCTAGAACCACTGTTGTTGGCGATTTTGCTTCTTGGAACTGAGGGCTAGCAACCACATCGGAGAAGAATACCGTTTGGCGACTCATGTTCGGCAGTTCTAAGCCAACATAAGGTTTACCCGGAATCACTTCTACGACACGTACTGCCAAGGCAGATAGTGAACGCGCCAAGTCCATAGAAAGGCCAGAGATACGGCTTACTTTCACGCCCGGCGCCAGATCGAGCTCGAATCGAGTGATTACTGGACCAGGGAAAATATCAACCACATCGGCTTTGATCTTGTAATCCGCTAGCTTAGATTCCACAAGGCGAGCAATTGCCTCTAATGCGTCACGGTCAATAAAGGTTTCACGCTTTTCAGGATGGAATAACAATTCAAGCGTTGGTAATGGCTCAGCAGGCTTCGGTAAATTAACATCTTGTTGAACCAAGAACGGATTCTGCGTCGCTGCCATATTCGCTTGTGCTTCAGAGACAATGCTTTGGAATGCTGCGACATCTTGATCTTGATGAGCAGATTCTTCTTCCGTTACTTCTTCCCAAGGAAGATCAACAGCTGGCTCTAGGCTTTGTGCTGTTGGCTGTTCAGGCTCTGAATGTTCTTCTTGATAAGTGAAAGGTTCAAACTGTTCTTCGGTTAATGCTGCGCCAGCTAATTCAGCTTCAGTCTGCTCAGACTCAAAATCTGAACCCTGTTGGTAGCTTTGCTCTTCCGTCACATCAAACGGTGAAGGTTGTGCAGAGAAATCGTCTTCCACTGTTGCTTCTGGCTCGCCCATAGGTGAAGCGTATAAAGATTCAGGTTGAACATCTTCAGCACCGAATTCGCCATTTACTTGTGGTGAGCTATCTAATTCTGGCTCAGCACTTTCAAGGTCAGCTTGAGCAGAGCTAACTTCTGACTGTTCGTTCTGCATGTATTGTTGGTAAGCAACCTGAGAATCATGCGCGTCGAGCTGATCTTGTTCTGCTAGATCATCTTCATACATGGCCGCATTTTCTAGTTGCTCGATCGTTGCATTCAACTGTTTAGAGCGCTCAATACCTTCTTCTAACTGTTCTTCTGGCGCTTGGTAAACAGGTGCTGCAGGGATCGGTTGCTCTGGTTCAATTACCGCTTGAGGCTGAACCTGAGGTTCTTCATGAACAGAAACTTCTTGCTTCGCTGGAGCTTCGACAGGCATATGAATGTTGTAATGACGCTTCGGCGATGCAGCATTGTCTCGCGCATTTGTCGCCACGTCTGAAGAATCATTAGTCGCAGAAAAACTCATCGCAGGATCTAGCGGGTCATGCTCTGTTGATTCTTTGTTGTCTTCTATAGCAGGAACATCGCGGTAAGTTGGCTCTTGATGCTGGTGATGACGTTCCTCGATTAAATCGCGGTCTGCTGATTCTCTTAATTGAGGCTCAAGCAGCTCTTGGTCTTGGCCACGAGCCTTATTAACAGCAGAAGTGAAAAATTTGATGGCACATTCACCCAACCATTCCACAATACTTAACCAAGAAATACCAGTTAATAGAGTAAAGCCAGCACCCCATAAGAAAAGAAGAACCAGCGTACTACCAAGAACATTCAACGTTGGAAGAGCAAGGCTTGTTAAGACGTCGCCCACTACGCCACCGGATGAAAAGTACCAGATGTCGTCAAAGTTGATATCCGCGAGACCACAGCTCGTAAGAATTAGGATAGTCAGGCCAAGCAAGCGAGTGCCCCACAGCATGAAGTCGATCTGCTCGTCTTCATTACGTTTGCGGAATAATACCCACGCTGCAACCGTCACTAAGATAGGCAAAGGGTAAGCCAAAGAGCCAAATACGAAGAAAAGCGTATCCGCCAACCAAGCACCTAGGTAGCCACCCGCATTTTGAATGTCACCACCCCACGCCGTTTGCGACCATGATGGGTCTGCAGGACTAAAAGTTAATAACGCAACGGCAAGTAGAATAGAGAAGAGAACACCGAGAATCAGACTGCACTCTTTGAGACGTTGAGAACCACTCAAACGAGGAGACTGAGGCTCTTCACTCGTTTTAATGATTGTTTCTACTTTATTACTGCTCTGCTTGAACATAAACCAACTTAATAATTAAACGGGATAAAAACATCTCGAGCGGCCAAAGCCGCTCGTTTCAATGAAACTACTGTTGATTTAACCATATCAAACAGAAAAACCCAATTCCAGAAAGCAAGAAAGCGGAACAAATGTCCGCTTTCTTTCATTTCACCAATTGTGACTAACGAGTTTTAATCACAAGTTGATTAGTTTGTTTCACTTCTTCCATTACTACGTAAGTTCGAGTGTCGTTTACGCCCGGTAGACGAAGTAACGTATCACCCAGTAGCTTACGGTAAGCACCCATATCAGATACACGTGTTTTTAGAAGATAGTCAAAATCACCCGACACTAAATGACACTCTTGGATGTCATCCAGTTTCTGCACAGCGGTGTTGAATTGTTCGAACACATCTGGCGCACCACGGTTCAACGTAATTTCAACAAACACTAACAGTGAAGCATCAAGGTACTGTGGGTTCAGCAACGCTGTATACCCAGTAATGTAACCTTGACGTTCTAAACGACGAACACGTTCAAGACATGGAGTTGGAGAAAGTCCTACTCGTTTTGAGAGTTCAACGTTTGAGATACGACCGTCTTTTTGCAACTCATTAAGAATGTTGCGGTCAATACGATCTAGTTCCTTGGACGGCTTCTTATAATTGTCTGCCATTTTTTATTCCACCTTATTACTTCCTTGCAAAAAAATATACTACAACTTTTTAATATTCAGTATCAAATTTTATCTGAACCTATCTATACTAGATATTAATTCGACAGAATTACCCTACACATAGATAAAACAACCAAAATAAAATGAGGAGTCAGGATGATCATTGGCGTACCTAAGGAAATCAAGAACCACGAATACCGCGTTGGTATGACCCCAGCTAGCGTGAGAGAACTAATCTCACACGGCCACCAAGTTTTTGTAGAAACCAATGCCGGTACTGGTATCGGTTTTTCAGACGATGATTACATCGCTGTAGGCGCATCCATTCTTCCTACTGCTGCTGACGTTTTCGCGAAAGCAGAGATGATTGTAAAGGTTAAAGAACCCCAAGCTGTCGAGCGAGCTATGCTTCGCGAAGGGCAAATATTATTTACCTATTTACACCTTGCACCAGATTTTCCACAAACTGAAGAGCTTATCAAGAGCAAAGCTGTCTGCGTAGCCTATGAGACTGTAACAGATAATATGGGTCGCTTGCCACTATTAGCACCAATGTCTGAAGTGGCTGGTCGCATGTCTATTCAAGCAGGTGCACAAACATTAGAGAAATCTAACGGTGGTTGTGGTCTTCTTCTTGGTGGCGTTCCAGGTGTTGAACCAGCAAAAGTTGTTGTTGTTGGTGGCGGTGTTGTAGGTGCTAACGCAGCACGTATGGCTGTAGGCCTTCGCGCTGATGTTACAATTCTTGACCGTAACGTAGATACACTGCGTCGTCTTGATGAAGAATTCCAAGGTCGCGCAAAAGTGGTTTATTCTACTGAAGACGCTATTGAGAAGCATGTTCTAGAAGCAGACCTAGTGATTGGTGCAGTACTAATCCCTGGTGCAGCAGCGCCAAAACTGGTTACAAAAGAGCACATCGCTAAGATGAAGCCAGGTTCAGCAGTTGTTGACGTTGCAATCGACCAAGGCGGTTGTTTCGAGACTTCTCACGCAACCACTCACGCAGACCCAACTTACATTGTTGATGACGTAGTTCACTACTGTGTTGCAAACATGCCTGGCGCTGTTGCTCGCACTTCAACTTACGCACTAAACAATGCAACACTTCCTTACATTGTTAAGCTAGCGAACAAGGGCTACCGCGAAGCACTTCTATCTGATGAAGGCTTCCTAGAAGGTCTAAACGTTATTCACGGTAAAGTAACTTGTAAAGAAGTTGCAGAGAGCTTTGACCTTGAATACGTAGACCCAGCAAAAGCAATCGCAATGTTTAACTAATGATGTAATGACTACCTGAACGCAATAATCTTCTCGTTGAAGCGTTCAGTTAACTCATACACATTAAACAAAAAGCCAGTACGACATAATGTCGCGCTGGCTTTTTTGCATTTATGACTTTATTTGTATTTATAGCTTTATTTTGCATTACTGGATTTAGGTCGAAAAAACACGAATAGACTGTTTACCACTAGCGCTCGATTTTCACCCCATGAATCAATAGGTTTCTTGGCGTAATACTGCGTTCGCAGAACTCTTCAATCGAAGCTTCATAACCTTGTTCTTGAAGGTAGATAGCGCGATCTAAAGCCAGCCATATCTCTAATGGTCGTCTAAAAACTTGTTGAACCAAACTCAGCTTCTCCATTTCCCAGAAAAGCGCTTCGCCTTGAATCAAATAAGATGCAAAATCAATATCTGAACCCAGCGATAGCTCTTTCACTTCAGATGCCCAGCGGCAGAAGGATTCAAAACCCTCAGCTAACTCTGATTTTTTGATGCTCGGTACAGGAATGTATTCTTCAATATGAAGTTCAGCCTTAAGTAACTGGCTGAAGCCTAGACGATAACTCATCTCTAGTTGGCGATGTCTCTTTACTCTTTCACCACCAGTCACGGTTTCTTGAAGCGGGATTCTTAAGTCGCTCTTACTTAACGTTAATGCTGATCTTTTCGCGACAGAAGACATCGCTTGGTAGTTTTCGTCTCGAATAAGATGATAACAACAAGGAGAAATAGTGACCGCTGGTAGCCCATGTGACACTGACTTTTTAACTAGCTCAACATGAAGATCGCCACAAGCATGAAGGGCTACGGCATGTTGGTACGAATTAAACACGTCATCGGCCTTGTCTGAAAACGCATCTCCTTGAACAAAATTCATCGCTAACTTCTGGTCATCCGCAATCTTTTGTCCGCTTTCGCATAATGATTGCTGCCATTCAAAGCTCGTGACTTTTTGAGCAGATTGTTGAGATAGGATTCGACCAAGAAAGCCTTTACCAGAACACCACTCGAGCCACTCTTTGCCATGATGATGACCTAATGCAGCCTCGCCCATTGCGACAATTTGATGTAGCTTTCGACCAGGAATACCATCAGCAGTACCACGTGGGAGGTCTAAACCAACCAAAGCTGTGTTATTGAACTGGATGTTTTGGGTAGCAGTATCTAATTCAGGTAGGAAACGAGTCAGTTCCTTAATCAAAAGCTGAGGCTGCTCTTTTAAGGTTTGAATGCTTTCATTATCTAAGCTTTGTAACCAATCAACGAGTGGACGATTGACCTCTTTCCACGGCTGCTGTTGAGTTTGGCATAGGTGAAAAGGCTCTGAACGCCAGTAAATCTGGTGTTCTAGCAAAAATGAATCGAGTATTTTAAATCGTGAATGCATGCTTCCCCCTATGATGCGTGGATTGTAGGGGTAAGAGGTCGAAATGGAAAGGATCGATAAAGAAAACGAAAGCTAAAAGCCCAAAAGAGAAACGGCCTGCAAATACAGGCCGAATAAGAATCTAGATTTACACGATGAGATTAACGAACTGGCAGCTCGATATCTTTAAACATCTCCTCGATCTCTTCATTCGATTTCAAAGAAATAGCTTGCTCAACCACAGGGCGAGTCAAGTGCGGTGCAAAACGCTCCATAAAATCAAACATGTAAGAACGCAGGAAGGTGCCTTTTCTAAAGCCAATACTGGTTGTGCTCGCACCAAATAGATGGCTCGCATCAATCGCAACCAAATCAGTATCTTGCTCGTGGTCAATCGCCATACTTGCGATTACACCAACACCAATACCCATACGAACATAGGTTTTGATTACGTCTGCATCGGTCGCGGTAAACACAACACGCGGTGTTAACCCAACTTTGTTGAACGCGGTATCAAGCTCAGAACGACCAGTAAAACCAAACACGTAGGTCACTAGGGAATAAGCCGCAAGATCTTCGATCGTGATATTACGCTTCTGTGCCAGAGGGTGATCCTTGGTCACGACGATCGAACGGTTCCAGTGGTAACAAGGCAGCATAATCGCATCTTGGTAAAGATGCAGCGCTTCCGTTGCAATCGCAAAATTCGCAGTACCCTTAGCGACGGCTTCTGACATTTGGCTTGGCGTGCCTTGGTGCATGTGAAGCGATACTTTTGGGTAGCGCGCCGTGAAACCTTTAATTACATCAGGCAGTGCATAACGAGCTTGAGTATGAGTCGTTGAAATATTCAATGTACCCATCTCTGGATGAGTGTGCTCACCCGCTACCGCTTTAATACTTTCAACGCGCGCCAAAATCTCTTGAGAGATACGAATGATATCCTCACCCGCTTGGGTAACCTGCGTTAAATGCTTGCCGCTACGCTCAAAAATCTGAATGCCTAGTTCGTCTTCAAGTAATCTAACTTGCTTACTAATGCCAGGCTGAGATGTGTACAAACTCTCTGCTGTAGCTGAAACATTTAGGTTATGGTTTACAACCTCAACAATGTACTTCAGTTGCTGTAACTTCATATCTAACCTCGTAATCCTTTACTCATTTCTGTGCTAACTTATTTGCAAAGAGAGCGTTATAGTCGCGTGTAATATAATTAATAGTTATAACGCTTCGAACACAAAAATGACAGGAAAATTGAGTTTTTCTAGCTTAACAAACAAAAACATCACTAACGCTTTGCAACCCAACCCTCATTCTCATACATTAGTTGGTAAGTTTTGATTGCCGATTTCGCTCAACAAGAGATAATCAGAAATTGCAATTTACGAGTGCCGATACACAATGGAATCGTGTATCCTCTCCAGTTAGCTATAGAAAATAATAAGCAGACTCAAATATATGAATATTGGTTTAATAATCGCCTTAGTAGCCGTTCTTTTGGTGTTAGTTTTAGGCTACAACATCATGCTTCAATATAAAGTTAAGGTAGAAACAGCGAAGAAACAGGAAGCTTCTCGTTATCTAACCATTATTGACGGTACAGAAGAACTGATTGGCAACGCTCACCACATGCCGTTTAGCCAAGATCTTCTTGTATGCTTAAACAATCGAATTCTTGATGCATTAGAAAACATGTATCAACTCGATCCAAAAAATAAGCAGCTTGCCCAACGCATTGAAAGTGTAAAGCAACAAATCACTCAGCTTAAAGAGAACTACAAAGGTGGCGAGAGTACAGCTTTCCGCGTACCAAGTAGTGACAAGCAAGCGATCATGATGCTTAAGTTAGTTAAGCGCCTACGTGATACGGTACGCAACGAGCACAATAAAGGCCGTTTCGAGACCCAAGCTTATGTGGTTGAAAATGCTCGCCTAGAAACGATTCAAATCCGTATTAACATTGAAAATGTTATTAAACGTGCAAACGATTCGATTTCTCGCGGACAACCGGGAACAGCGATCCAGCTATTACGCAAAGGTATTGATGCTTTAGCGACTAAGAACGACTCGTACTCTAATCAAGCCAAAGAAAAGCTTCAACAGATGCTCAACGAGCTTGACCAGAAACGCCAAGACAAAAACGCTCAAGATTTACAACAGATGGAATCTAAAGAGCGAGAAGACGATATGGATGCCCTCTTCGGTCAGAAGAAGAAGTGGTAACAATCTAATTCAACACTTAAAGGCCGCCTTATTTACATTAAATAGGCGGCCTTTTTTGTAGCTGTTGAATTTCCTTTCTCTGTATAGGGAGATCTCTTGAGCTGTGATAAAATCCCCACATTATCAACAAACTTTCCCTGACCATGTATCAAGAATTACTCGCTCCAATCCACTCTTTTCTTAAAGCCGAAACGCCAGATTCATGGATAGATGAAGCCAAAAAGCCTGAAAACCTTCACATCATTCTACGCGATCACATGCTGTGTGAACTTAAGGCGGCACAAAGTGCTTTGTTCCTTATCCGCAAGTACGCTGTCGATAAAGAAAGCGCGAAGCAACTGAATGAATGGATTTTGCCATACGAGCAATTTGCTTACCGTCGTATCGGAGACTTAGAGTCTCTGCGTGGTAAAAGCAACGTATCCAAGCAAATCACCGCGAAAGAAGGCTGTAATTACGGTGCAGACCTGATCGATAAGATGGTATTACTGATCAAAGAAGAGCTGCATCACTTCTACCAAGTCATGGAGTTGATGGAGAAGAAAGGCGTGACTTACCAGCCAATCGAGGCGGGTCGTTACGCTAAAGGCTTGATCAAACAAGTTAAGACTTACGAGCCTGATGCTCTGGTTGATAAACTTATCATCGGTGCGTTTATTGAAGCTCGCTCTTGTGAACGCTTCGCTAAATTGGCTCCTTTCTTGGAAGAAGACATGGAGAAGTTTTACGTGTCTCTACTTCGCTCGGAAGCGCGTCACTATCAAGATTACCTTGAGCTAGCAGAGCAGATCGCAGGGAAAGATATTTCAGAGCGTATAGCGCATTTTGCTCAAGTAGAAGCTGATCTTATCACTTCAGATGACAACGACTTCAAATTCCATAGTGGCGCTCCGGTTTAAGCTCCACACAGAGCATTCAGTCCAGATTAGACTAATCCAGACTAAAAAATTAAGGCCAGCAATTTGCTGGCCTTCTTTATTTATATCTCAATCTAAATATAGACTTAAGCTAACGTACCGTTGATCTCTGCAAGCACAGCAGCAGGGTCTATCGCTTGCGTAATCGGACGGCCGATAACAAGGTAATCTGAGCCTGATTCAATCGCTTTAGAAGGCGTCATGATTCGCTTCTGATCACCAACATCTGCGCCGACAGGACGAATACCTGGAGTAACTAGCTTGAACTCCTGACCAAGTGCACCTTTAAGCAAAGATGCCTCTTGTGCAGAACATACAACACCGTCTAAGCCTGAGTTTTTCGTTAGAGAAGCCAAACGCATCACTTGTTGTTGTGGTTCAAGATCCAGACCGATACCCGCTAAATCAGATTGCTCCATACTGGTGAGTACCGTTACACCGATTAACAGTGGACGGTCTTTGCCATAAGGTTCTAAGATTTCGCGAGAAGCCGTCATCATGCGCTCACCGCCACTTGCGTGTACGTTCACCATCCAAACACCCAGTTCTGCGGCAGCACGAACTGCTTTTGAACATGTGTTCGGGATGTCGTGGAATTTAAGGTCTAAAAATACTGAGAAACCACGCTTATGTAATTCACGAACAAATTCAGGGCCAAACAGGGTAAACATCTCTTTGCCCACTTTTAGGCGGCAAGATGCTGGGTCAATACGATCGACAAAGGCTAACGCATCCGCTTGATTATCATAATCCAAGGCTACAATGATTTTTTGGTCGTTCATTTCATCTCCTAACGCAGTTAACTTTCTAAAAATTTCTAATCACCTAAACAGGTGATAAATAACAGTCATAAAAATGCAGCCCGAAAGCTGCAATTAATAATTTGGTCTTAAAGTGACCACAAATCTATTCACCATCAAGCCCACGAATAGGCTTGATCGTCCCCCACCCTTTACATGAAGGGCAGTGCCAATACATTGAATGTGTTGAGAAACCACACTGACGACAACGATAATGGGGCTTAACCTTAAGCTGTTCACCAACCATAGATTGAAGCGTGGTTAAGCTGTCTTTTGCTCGGCCTTCTTCTGCTTCCGCTAGGTGGTAATCGATTAATCGATAAAAACCTTTCATGGTTGGGTTTTTAACAAGCTGCTTTGTCAGTAGCTCTTGAGCTGAACCTACATCTTCATGGTGAGCAACCAATTGCGCCAGCATCAGTTCGGCAGATACACCGGCTTTCTTCTGAATACACGCTTTGAGGAACTCGACCAATTGAGCTTCTTGTCCAAGCTTGTGGTAACACTCAGCAAGAGTTGGCAACACCTCACTGATAAAATCGATATCTTGTTCAAGTACCGATTCAAGACAATCAATTGTCTTTTGGTAATCTTCGTTCGCTAAGTGAAACTTCCCTAGCGCGATACTTGCACGAACACATTTAGGGTCTTCAGAAAGCGCCTTCTTAAAATGCTGAAGCGCTTTAGAACGATTACCGTCGGCTTGTTCTTGCATCGCAAGCTCACACCAGAAATGCGCAACGGTCGCACGCATCTTCATTTTTTTCTTGCCGAGCTTAACTAAGATATTTCCGTAATGGATAGCCTTGTTCCACTCACGGGTCTGCTGATAAATAGCCACCAACTGCTGTAAAGCGCCCTCTTTATGGTCAGGCTCTTCTACAAGCTGTTCAAAGATTTTTTCGGCGCGATCAAGGAAACCAGAGACCATATAGTCTTTGGCTAATTGTTGCAGTGCGAGGTTTTTCTGATCGAGGGTAAGCCCCGAACGAGAGATGAGATTTTGGTGAATACGAATAGCGCGGTCGACTTCGCCTCTTGAGCGGAACAAGTTGCCCAAAGCCAAGTGAGTATCGATGGTTTCATTGTCTACTTGAAGCAGCTCAATGAAGTGATCAACCGCTTTGTCAGATTGATCTGACAGTAATAGGTTCAAACCCGTCACGTATTGACGGGAGATCTGGTGTGATTGCTTTTGTTTTTCTTGCTGAGCATTACGATTACCCATATACCAGCCATAAGCGGCTGCGATGGGCAAAAGTAAGAACAGTAACTCTAACATCAAATATAGCCTTTAAGCTTTAGTATCAGCAGCGACCTGCTTTGATTGCTTATTGAGTTGCTTCTTCAAGCGATGAATTTTCAGCTGAGACCGCATGTGCATATTACCAAAGACTAACCAAGCAAGGGCGAAGCCTGAAACGAATACAACACCTAATAAACTTGAGAGGTGGAAGTCACCTTGCGCTAGCAGATAGTTGAAATTCACAGTTGTTTGGTTTTGAGAGCCTAAAGCCAGTGCAATTAGGAAAAGTGCGATAACGGCGACTATTTTTATAATTTTCATAGTTCATCACTCATTGGTTGGTTAGCTGTACGATTATGCAGGAAAATTACTAATCAGACCACCATATTATGGTCATAAAAAAGCGGCATACATTATAGTATGCCGCTTTTCTTAATTCCGATAAGTAGGCTACATTCCTGAGTTTACTCGTTCACGCAGCTCTTTACCTGGTTTGAAGTGAGGAACGTATTTACCTTCTAACTCTACCTTGTCACCAGTCTTTGGGTTACGTCCAACACGAGGCTCACGATAATGCAGAGAAAAGCTGCCAAAACCGCGAATTTCGATTCGATCACCACTTTCTAGTGTTGAAGCCATATGCTCTAAAATGTCTTTTACAGCGTCTTCAATTTCTTTTGCAGAAAGATGCGTTTGCTCAGCGCATAGTCTTTCAATCAATTCAGACTTAGTCATAGTTACCCTCGTTGGTTTTCTTTTTAGAAATTATAGACCTATCGGAAAAATAAGCAAAAAAAAAGGAGCCTTACGGCTCCTTTCTTGGCTAGATAGCTATAATTCTCTTAATGAGAAGCTATTATTCGCCTTTAGCAGCTTTGAATGCGTCTGCCATTGCGTTACCGAACGCGCCTTCTTCAGACTTGTTCAGTGAAGCCATTGCTTCTTGCTCATCAGCTTCATCTTTAGCTTTGATAGATAGGTTGATTACGCGGTTCTTACGGTCTACACCAGTGAACTTCGCTTCAACGCTGTCGCCAACGCTTAGGATTAGAGATGCATCTTCGATACGGTCGCGAGAAACTTCAGAAGCGCGGATGTAACCTTCAACGCCTTCGATTAGCTCGATAGTAGCGCCTTTCGCGTCAACTGCAGTAACAGTACCGTTTACAAGAACACCTTTCTTGTTGTCAGCAACGTATGCGTTGAACGGGTCGTTTTCCATTTGCTTAACGCCAAGAGAAATACGCTCACGCTCTGCATCTACTGCTAGAACAACAGCAGAGATTTCGTCGCCTTTCTTGTATTCACGTACAGCTTCTTCGCCGGCAGCGTTCCAAGAAATGTCAGATAGGTGTACAAGACCGTCGATACCGCCTTCTAGACCGATGAAGATACCAAAGTCAGTGATAGACTTGATCTTACCAGTAACTTTGTCGCCCTTAGCTTGCATTTCTGCAAATGACTGCCATGGGTTAGCTTTACACTGTTTCAGACCTAGAGAGATACGACGACGTTCTTCGTCGATATCAAGAACCATAACCTCAACTTCGTCGCCAACATTAACAACTTTAGAAGGGTGGATGTTCTTGTTAGTCCAATCCATTTCAGAAACGTGTACTAGACCTTCAACGCCTTCTTCGATTTCAACGAAGCAGCCGTAGTCAGTTAGGTTTGTAACACGACCAGAAAGCTTGTGACCTTCTGGGTAACGCTTAGCGATTGCTACCCATGGATCTTCGCCTAGTTGCTTAAGACCTAGTGAAACACGAGTGCGCTCACGATCGAACTTAAGAACTTTAACTAGGATTTCGTCACCAACGTTAACGATCTCTGATGGGTGCTTAACGCGCTTCCAAGCCATATCTGTGATATGTAGAAGACCGTCAACACCGCCAAGGTCAACGAATGCACCGTAGTCAGTAAGGTTCTTAACGATACCTTTAACTTCAGTACCTTCTTGTAGAGTTTCAAGAAGTTCGTCACGCTCAACACTGTTTTCAGATTCGATAACAGCACGACGAGAAACAACAACGTTGTTACGCTTCTGGTCTAGCTTGATTACTTTGAACTCTAGCTCTTTGTTTTCTAGGTGAGCAGTGTCACGGATAGGACGTACGTCTACTAGAGAACCTGGAAGGAAAGCACGGATACCGTTAAGTTCAACAGTGAAACCGCCTTTAACTTTACCGTTGATGATACCAACAACAGTTTCAGCTTCTTCACAAGCTTTCTCAAGTACGATCCAAGCTTCGTGACGCTTCGCTTTCTCACGAGAAAGTTGAGTTTCACCGAAACCATCTTCAACAGCGTCTAGAGCTACGTCTACTTCAGCACCAACTTCAACTTCAAGTTCGCCAGCAGCGTTCTTGAATTGTTCAGCAGGGATAGCAGATTCAGACTTAAGACCAGCGTCTACAAGAACGAAACCGTTCTCGATAGCTACTACAGTACCTTTAACGATGCTGCCTTGTTGGAATTCAGTTTCAGATAGAAACTCTTCAAAGAGTTGAGCAAAAGATTCAGTCATTATTTAATCTTCAATAATTAAACGTCCATGGGTATCCTACCGCATGGGGTTGATAAATTCGCCGGTCATCATCCTTGCGACCAACGTTCGTACTAGCTCGGCGAAATTACCCAGCCAGTTTCGATTCAATATAGTGTAGTGCTTTTTCTACTACCTGCTCAATATTCATTGAGGTGGAATCAAGCACTAGAGCATCCTCTGCAGGGCGAAGTGGCGCCACTGGGCGATTACGATCTCGGTCGTCTCGCTCTTGGATCTCGCTCAAAAGGTCGTCAAATTTAACATCTAACCCCTTCTGTTGCAACTGTTTAAGGCGGCGACTCGCACGCTCTTCAGCACTTGCATCTAAAAATATTTTCGCTTCAGCTTCAGGAAACACAACCGTTCCCATGTCACGACCATCTGCAACCAAACCAGGCGCAGCGCTGAATGCACGTTGACGACGAAGCAGTGCTTCGCGAACGCGAGGTAAAGCAGCAACTTTTGAAGCCGCCATGCCAGTCTCTTCTTTACGAAGTTCACCAGACACATCTTCACCTTCTAGGATAACCTTAACTAAGTCGCCTTCAGCAATAAACTGCACGTCTAAGTGTGTAGCAAGCGGTACTAAAGCATCCTCTGATTCAGTATCCACACCATGGTGAATTGCCGCTAAAGCCAATACGCGATAGATCGCGCCTGAGTCTAGAAGATGAAAGCCTAGCTTATCTGCTAGCAACATACACAGGGTACCTTTACCTGCACCACTTGGTCCATCAACCGTAATCACTGGGCTTTGAGAAGGCATCTTTTACTCCACGTTTTGTCGTAAGTTTTATTCTGTACTAGCGATTCGCCACTACTTTATAGGCGGCATATTATAGAGAAAAATTGGTACTCGAGCGAGGTAAATCTCAGATAATTCCGTGTTGATGATGCATAAACCAATGCAACTATCTCAATATCCGTTTGCTTAGGTCAATAAGACACACACGCGCTTTTCGATAGCGCATTTTTCGGTAGATAGAAAAAAGCCTCGCAATAGGCAAGGCTCATCATTTTTCATTTTGTAGAGCAAACAATAACTCGCTCAAAGAAGCTTAGCCAATAATAGCTCGAACCGCTTCTAGGTCTTCAGGCGTATCAACACCAGCAGCCGGCGCTTCCGCTGCAACGTCTACGTGGATTTTTTCACCGTACCAAAGTACTCGTAATTGCTCTAGGCACTCAATACGTTCAAGAGTGCTTGGTTCCCAATTAATGTAGGTATTGATAAAACCCGCTCGGTAAGCATAGATACCAATATGACGAAGCAAAGGAGATTCCGCTGCAGTACCGTTGTTCGCGTAAGCATCGCGATCCCAAGGGATGGTTGCTCGGCTAAAATACAAGGCGTAACCGTCTTTATCGGTTACAACTTTGACGGCATTAGGGTTAAACACTTCATCAGCATGAGTGATTTCCACACCTAACGTTGCCATCGGAGCTGTACTGTTAGCAAGATTGTTGGCAACCTGATTAATGATCGAAGGTGGGATAAGTGGCTCATCACCTTGAACATTCACGATAATATGATCATCAGGAATCTTCATAACTTCAATCACTTCAGCTAGGCGTTCAGTGCCTGACTCATGATTCGGTGATGTCATACAAACGGTCGCGCCAAATGCTTTAGCCGCTTTTTCAACTCGAGCGTCGTCTGTAGCGATAATAACGTTATCGGCACCCGCTTTCATTGACTGTTCGTATACCCATTGAATCATCGGCTTTCCACCAATGTCAGCAAGTGGCTTCCCTGGTAAACGGCTCGATTGGTATCTTGCAGGTATAACAACCGTATAAGACATTACTTACCCTCATCCATAGAAACGGTACGAGCTTCAGGTTCTAAAAGAACAGGAATACCCTCTTTAATTGGGTAAGCAAGGCGATCAATTTTACAAACAAGCTCTTGCTTATCCTTGTCAAAAGTTAGTTTACCTTTACATACAGGGCAAGCAACGATCTCAAGTAGACGGTGATCCATAGTATTCCATAACCTCTTTTATTCTTTTTAAAATTTGCTGTTGCGAATCTTCATCAAACTGCGCAGAAACTGGAAGATACCACCAGTTATCTTGAGCATATTCTTCGCATTTTACAGCGTCTTTTTCTGTCATAATCAGATTCATACCTTTATTAGCTAAGGCATGAAGTTCATCTTTATTAAAATCTTGATGGTCGGCGAAGCCCTGTGTGAAGACCACATCACCATCAAGATCTTCCAATGTTTTAAAAAAGCGCGGTGGGTGGCCAATACCGGCAAAAGCCACCAGCTTCTGTAATTCTGCCACAGACCTTTTTTGGCCTGTCTTAAGGTTAACCGCTTGGCTTGGAAGCAAAGACATCGAGAACTCTCGCCCGTGCGCTTTACCGCCATTGTTCACCAAAAAGTCGACCTCTTCTAAACGTGAAATCGGCTCTCGTAATGGGCCTAAAGGAATCAAGCTCTCGCTACCAAAGCGTCTTGCGCCGTCGATAACCGCAAATTCAATATCGCGTTCAAGCGCGTAATGCTGAAGGCCATCGTCAGTGATAATCACATCAACGCCTTTGCTCAGCAACGATTTCACTGCGTTAGCTCGCACAGGGTCGACTGCGACTGGCGCACCAGTTCGCTTACGAATCAAGCGAGGTTCATCACCCGAATGCTCAGCTGGCGTATTTTCATCCAACACCAACGGATAGCTTGGTGCTTTTGCACCGTAGCCACGAGACACGACTCCGGGTTTATAGCCGTGAGCCTGAAGCATCTCTACTAACCAAATCACAACCGGCGTTTTACCATTTCCGCCAGCAGTAATATTGCCCACAACAATAACAGGTAAAGGCGGGCGGTAGGTCTCTTTCTTCCCCGAGAGATAAGCGTCACGACGCTGACTACTGATCATGTTGAACAGCAGACTCAGTGGCCACAATAGCGGCCAGAGAAGATATTTCAACGGGTGATTGTTAAACCAAATCTTTTCGATCACAACAAGACCTAATTTATCCGCTGAACTGAATTCGGTGTAATTGTGCATAAGCACCATCATGCGCGATTAGCTCAGCATGTGCGCCTCTTTCTACAATATGACCATCATCAACCACTAGAATCTCATCAGCTTGCTCGATGGTAGAGAGTCGGTGTGCGATAACTAATACTGTTTTGTCTTTTTGCAGTTCTTCTAGTGCAGATTGAATCGCTCTCTCTGACTCAGTATCCAGTGCAGACGTTGCCTCATCAAGAATCAAAACCGGTGCATCTCTCAATAGAGCTCGAGCAATCGCAATACGCTGTCTTTGACCACCAGAAAGACTCGCGCCATTCTCGCCCACAACCGTATCAATGCCATTTTCCATGCCATCGATAAACTCACTTGCATGAGCAAGCTTAGCCGCGTGTTCGATCTGTTCACGTGAATACTGTTCTTCTGCTGCGTAAGCGATGTTGTTAGCCACCGTATCGTTAAACAGATGTACATTTTGAGAAACGAGAGCAAAGTGCTCACGCAGATTTCTCAATTCGTAATCACGAATGTCGTGGTCATCAAGCTCAATTGAACCAGAGTCTACGTCATAAAAACGAGTAAATAGGTTGGCAATGGTACTTTTACCCGAACCCGATCGCCCAACAAGCGCAACCGTTTTACCTTTCGGTATATTGAAGCTGACCTTATCAAGTGCTGGTTTCTCTGCACCGTCATAAGTAAACGTGACATCTTTAACAGCCACTTCACCCGTTACAGTTTCAGGTTTCAACGTTCCTTTGTTTTGCTCGGTATCTAGATCCATCAAGCCAAATAGAGTTGTACTCGCAGCCATACCACGTTGGAATTCAGACGTTACGTTAGTTAATGCCTTTAACGGACGTAATAGACCAAACATTGCAGAGAAGACAACGGTAAACGTACCAGGAGTAAGCTCGGCTTTAATAGAATCAACACTAGCAAGGAATAGAACAACAACAATCGCAACTGATGCGATCATTTGAATAATCGGGTTAGCAGCCGCTTGAGCAGTGATTAGCTTCATGCTTTGTTGGCGCATTTGGTTACTAACTTTATCAAAGCGGTGTTTTTCTAGATCTTGACCACCGTAAGTTAGAACCACTTTATGTCCTTTCAGCATTTGTTCAGCAGACGACGCCACATGGCCCATACTGGTTTGCATGTTCTTAGAGATCTTTCTGAATCGCTTCGATACGATACTGATCGCCCACGCAACCAAAGGCGCTACAGCAAATAACACTAAAGACAACTGCCAGCTATTCCAGAACATCAGCGTCAACAAGCCAATAATACTTGCACCTTCACGGACAATACTGACTAACGCTTTACTGGTTGCTGCAGACACTTGCTCTGAATCGTAAGTAATTCGAGATAGCAATGCGCCTGTCTGTTCTTTATCGAAGAAAGAAACAGGCATATGCATGAAATGACTGAAAATTTTGCGACGAATTTCCATCACCACATTGCCAGAGACCCAGCTCAAACAATAGGTTGAAACAAAGCCACTGACACCACGAATAAACATCATGGCAAAGATAATAATAGGGAGCGTGCGTAAAAAGTCAGATTCAGCATTACCAAAGCCTTCATCAAGTAACGGCTTTAGTAAGGAAATCATATAGGTATCAGAAACGGCATTTATAATAAGCGCAATTACCGCAACACCTAGGCCGGCCTTATATAGTCGAATATAAGTCCAAAGTCTTTTAAATGTGACCCAGGTAGTTTCATCTGTTTGTGTTGACATAGAATCGCTTAATTTTCTCACAATAATCTATCTATTCTACTCCCTTACGGAGCATCTGCCTATACCACTGCCCGCCTTGTTGCTCTCTAATCGCATGATATTGCCAACCTTCTTTGCTAAGAGTGATGGTTATTTGTCCGCTTTCACCTGTATCTAGCCAAGTACTCCCCGCTTCCTGATAACGTTCAATAACAGACTCACTCGGCATTCCCCACTGATTGCCTTTAGCAAGAGAAGCTATCGCCAGCTGAGGAGACACAGCCTCAATAAACGGCTTAATCGATGACGAATCGCTACCATGATGCGGAACCAACATGACATCACTCCTTAGCTGTTCTCCCTCACGAGCAAGTAACCACTCACTTACCAGTTCAATATCACCAGTGAGCAAAATTGAGAAATCAGCACTATGATCTGAGATCTTGACCACACACGAATGTGGGTTATACGCCCTCTTCACTTGATTAGGCGGCCACAACACCTCAAAAACAACATCTTGCCAGTTCCAAACCTCTCCAATAGTACATGTTAGAATATTAGACGGGGCTTGAGTGGTAGATTGGCGTTCTTGAATAATGTTTTGACTGGTTCGTATCCACTTTGGCGTATAGTTCTCTAGTAACGCCGGATAACCACCAGCATGGTCAGAATCGAAATGACTCACAATCACGCCTTCTAATTCATGAATCCCCCGCTGATTCAAAGTAGGAATCAACAAAGACTCAACAACCGAGCCTCCTGGCCACGCATTACCAAGATCATAAACGACAATCTGATTGTTCTTTTCTAAAACCAAAGACAACCCATGTCCAACATCCAAGATGTCTATGGTTAGCTTGTCTTGCTGAGGTTTACCGAACTCCCACCACAACACGAACACTGCAGTTACCAATATCGATAATGTTCGCTTGAAATACCGACTAACAAAGCTCAAGAACAAGATAAGGAATACTGATAATGCAATCGTCTGGTTATCTACTTGGATCCAAAATCGCTCAGAGAAAGGAAGACTAAATACGAGAGGCTCAAGCGACAAGTCGACCAACTTCCACAGCTGACTGACCAAATCATTGTCTAGCGCTGTTATACCAACCACGCCAGACACTGACTCAGATATTAAGCTTAGAAACATTGCCATAAACAACAACGGGATCGTCACCATCGATACCCAAGGCAAAAGGAACAAGTTGTAGAAAACAGAGACTAAACTGACTCCTTTGAAAAACAACATCGAGAAAGGCGCGATAAGGAATGTCAGCATCAGTTGAATCTTAATCAGTTGGAGTACGTGGTTGATAAATGTAAAGGTTGAAGCTGAGCGCTGTGTATTTAACGCGATATAGAGAACAGCGCCCAATGCACCAAAGGACAGCCAAAAGCTGCTCGACAAGGCTGAAAACGGCCAAATCAGCAGAACTACGCACAGGCATAAAGCGACATACCGAAGCAAACTGATATTTTGCCCACGCCACAAGAAATAACTCGCGATGACACACATCACTAAAGCCCTCAAAGTTGGCAGCGTGAACCCAGCAAACCAACTATAGAAATACGCCAAGCCGAGCCCGAATATTGTAGGTAACCAAAGAAATGAAGGGGAAAGTAACCTGAATACTTTGCCAATCTGATAGCCGATACCAAAGGCAATTCCAATATGCAGCCCCGAAATAGCCATCAAGTGAATCAAGCCACTGCTTTTAAGCAATTCCCACCGCTGAAGCGGAATAAGGTCTCGATATCCAAAACTCAAAGCGATAATGAGATCTTGATTTGCCAGCAGACTTAACCTCTCAAGGCTGGTTTCAAACCATTGGGCGCGTAAGTTGGTGCTAGAGTGAATTCGGTACTTGGTATCTGCTCTGTAAGTTGCATTGGCAACCACGCCAGCACTAAACAAGTACTTTTCGAGGTCAAAGCCGGCTTCATTGAGTTTTCCCCATACCGGCTTTATTGAGGCCGATAAATAGACATCATCTCCAAGCGTTAACTTAAAAGGAGTAAACAAACGTAATTTTATCAATTGGGGAAAGATTAATTTTTCGCCGCCAATTGATCTGGCTACTATTACGCTTTCAAAACCATGGCTATTTTCACTAAAAAGGCTAACAACCGACGCATTTATGGTAGTATTCTGCCCTGACTGGAACAAGCGACTCGTTTGTATTTCAATCGCATTCCCTAGGCAGATAACTAGTATCAATGCTGTTACTGGACCTCTTGCACTCCGGAAAACGCTATACTTTGTTGATGCTAGCAGTAACAACAGCATCAATGGTGCCCAAACCCAATGTGGCATCACAGGCCAGAAGCTGGCAGACACAACTGTCGCAGCAAATGAAATCAAGAACCAAGTGTTAAACAAGAGAGTAGCTTCCTCCTATGCCAAGAAAGTTTATCAAACGATTTATGCCTGACCATGATCTAATCAAGCGTCAGAAAGCATTGAAAGTTTTTGGCAATGTTTTGTACAACCCCAACTTATGGTGCCTTAATCGTCGCTCTGCGGCTGGCGCGTTTGCTGTTGGGTTATTCATGGCGTTTGTCCCTCTACCAAGTCAAATGATTATGTCTGCAGGCCTTGCTGTCGCATGTGGCGTTAACCTGCCTTTAGCTGTCGCACTTGTTTGGATCAGTAACCCGGTTACCATGCCTGTTCTCTTCTACTTTGCTTATAAAGTCGGGGCGTTTGTTATGCATGTGCCACCTCAAGCCTTCCATTTCGAATTGTCTTGGGACTTCATCTTGGCGCAAATGAGTACTATTGGGCCTCCGTTCTTATTGGGTTGTCTGATTTGTGGCGTGGTTTCAGCAATGATTGGCTACTTTGGTATTCGCGGTTTATGGCGTTACTCAGTAGTAAGAAGTTGGAAGAAGCGACAAGCAAGGCATTGAACGCCATTCCTTGTTATTCAATCTAACCTTGTCTGTGCTTCACTTAAAACGCACACAAGTTAAAATCGGATGAGCCACTTACCTCTGCAAGATTGGCATGTAACGAAAGTCGTAAAGAACACGAATTGAATTCAATAAAAAAGGATCCCACTGGGATCCTTTTTTGTATCGACTGAAAAACTGACTGCTTGCTATTTAGAACTCAGCACTGAGGCTGGGTTTAACTTCGCTGCTCGTGATGCTGGGTACCATGTCGCCAGTAAACTCAGCACAATCGCAGTGCCGGAAACCACAACAACATCCGTCATATCAAGTTGTGATGGCAAGAAGTCGACAAAATAGATATCACCGGACAAGAACTGGTGATCGACCAGCTTTTCAAGCCCTTTGATAAGTGTGGTGAGATTCAGCGCGACTAACACACCTATTGCACTCCCGACTAAACTGCCTAACACGCCTGAAAATACGCCCTGCCAAACAAAGATGCGCTTCACAAGGCCGTCCGATGCGCCCATGGTTCTTAAAATCGCGATCTCTGATGCTCGGTCTTTTACTGCCATCATCAAGGTCGAGACGATGTTGAAACAAGCGACACCAATAACCAGTACCATCACTAGATACATAATGGTGCGAACCAGCTGAATATCTCGATACAAGAAACCAAACTTCTGTTGCCAGCTGCGCAGATACACATACACATCAAGCTGATTACCCACTTCACGTACAATAGAGTTTGCGTTCAGCACATCGGTCACTTTCAAAGATACTCCAGTCACCGCCTCACCTAAGTTTGCGTAGACCTGAGCATCACCAATCGGGATCAGAGCCAAGCTGTGATCTATCTGACCATTAAGCGTCAGCAAGCCAACCACTTTCACTCGAACACGCTTTGGCGCCTGAACCTTCACAGAACCGTTTACCGTTGGAATCATCAAAGTTAGATAATCACCGACTTTCGCACCCAACACATTCGCTACACCAGAGCCCAAAATGATCTGCTGTTGTCCTGCCTTAAACTCGCTCCAAGCTTGCTTATCGATAAAACTCGACAGGCTCGATACTTGTTGCTCAACTTGTGGGTCAACGCCGCGAACTTCAATTGCTTTGAGTTCTTTGCCCTTTTCAGCAAGTGCAGTAATTTTCACATAAGGCGCAGCAGCAACGACTTTATCGTGCTTAACAGACTCCTCAATCACGTGCTCCCAACGAGTCACAGGCTCATTCACGCCTTCAAACTCACCGTGAGGAATGACAGAAAGTACTCGTGATTGAAGCTCTCGCTCAAAGCCATTCATCGCAGATAAGCCGATAATGATCACCGCGACACCAACAGCGATACCAATCGTCGAGGACAAAGAGATGAACGACACCATCTTGTCTCGTTGTTTCGCACGGCTAAATCGGCCGCCTATCAATAGAGATAAAGAAGAAAACACTTAGCTCTCCTCTTTTTCTACGTTGACCAGTAAACCATCTTGCATGTGAAGTTGGCGATCCATCTTACCGGCAAGTTCACCATCGTGAGTCACGACCAAAAAGGCAGTATCGTATTCACGGTTCAGTTCACGCATTAAGTCGTAAATAGACAGTGCGGTGTTATGGTCTAGGTTACCGGTTGGTTCATCCGCCAACACTAGCGCAGGCTTATTCACCAATGCTCGAGCAATCGCCACACGTTGCCTTTCACCACCAGAAAGCTCTGAAGGTCGATGATCAACACGATGACTTAGCCCCACTTTATCAAGTAACAACTGTGCTTCTTGTTTTGCTTTCGCAGGCTTCTCACCACCAATCAGCAACGGCATTGCTACGTTTTCTAACGCTGAAAAGTCCGAGAGAAGATGATGGAACTGATACACAAAGCCAAGATGCTGGTTGCGAAGCTTCGCCTGCTTATTCGAACTCAAAGATGCTAAGTCCTGACCAAGAAAACTTACGCTGCCCGCAGAAGCATCGTCTAATGCGCCTAAGATATGCAATAAAGTACTTTTACCCGAGCCAGAGGTACCGATGATTGCTACTAGCTCACCCTTTTCGATTTCAAAGCTGACTCCCTTGAGCACCTCAGTATCTAACGAGCCTTCACGGTACGTTTTACGGATATCATTACATTGAAGAAAATTACTCATAACGAAGGGCCTCAGCAGGTTTCACAGACGATGCACGATAAGAAGGGAATACAGTGGCAATCAGGCTAAGTGCAATAGCCAAAACCACAACAACAGCGATTTGAATCGGGTTAATCAGAATTGGTAGCTGGCCACCAAATGAGAATAGAGCAACGCCCATCGCCTCTAAAATAGTATTAAGGTTCATAGCTAGGGCAACACCTAACACACCACCAGAGAGCGCACCAATCACGCCACTACTTGCGCCTTGAACCATGAAGATCCCCATGACTTGACCATCAGTCATGCCTTGGGTCTTAAGAATCGCGACTTCAGATTGCTTCTCCATCACTACCATGATAAGCGCCGAGATGATATTGAAAGCAGCAACACCGATGATAAGCCCAAGCATTAAGCCCATCATGTTTTTTTCCATACGAACGGCTTGGAATAGCTCACCACGTTGGTCTCGCCAGTCGCTCCACAACCAACCTTCCGGTAATGGCTGAGTCGATAACTCTGCAACTTCAAACGGGTCGTCAAAAAACAGTCTCCAACCTGAAATAGTGTCTGATTTATAACGCATCAAACGCCCTGCATCTTGGATGTCTGTCACCATCAGTTGAGCGTCGATATCAGAACCTGTATTGAAAATACCGGCAACGGTGAAATTTCGTTGGCTTGGAATACGACCTAATGGGGTGTATTGGCTAGCGCTGGTCACCATCAGGCGAACTTTGTCACCCATAGACACTTTCAAGTTTCTCGCCAAAGTATGACCGAGGAACAACTGATATTGACCCGCCTTAAGTGAAGACAATCTGCCCGCAATTAAGTGGTTCTGAAGAGGGTCGTCTGAATTAGGTTCAATGCCGATTAACAACCCTGCAGATAACTGAGCCGGACTCTGAATCACTGCCTCACTGCGGACAATCGGTTCAACGTGACCATTAAGCGAGATTTGCTCTGCAAAATTAGGCGCTTGGGCAGAAAGAGAGGTAGTGCCACCTTGCTCATAAACCACCGCTTGAGGAAGAACACCAAGAATTCGGTCTTTTAACTGCGCTTCGAATCCATTCATTACCGATAAAACAGTAACCAAAGACAGCACACCAATGGTGATACCTGCCGTCGACATATAAGAAACAAAACGGCTAAAGCGATCACCTGAACGGCCTTTCAAATAGCGTAGGCCAACAAACAACGAAATAGGATGAAACATACTTTGAACCATCTAAAGGGGATGCGGGTTAATGTAACGGGTATTGCTGTTACTGTGTAGGGGTTAATTGAAAATATAGAGTGAATTAACTCAATTAGTTAGGCTTGAAAAACAGAACCTTGTCAAATTACCAAATTTCAAACAACTATTTGAGACTTTCAATTAACTGACCTTGATTACTGCGGCCACATAGCGATAATCAATAGATCACTTCAAGGAACTAACGCATGACAGAACAAGAGTTTTTCACCGTTCACCATAGCCTTACCGCTAATATTGAACCAATGGACAGCGGCTTCACTTTACCTTCTCAAATTCAATTCGAATCTGAGATCCCAGCACCATTTGTGGTGGCAAGTGAGTTTAGCCAATTGGATCTGTTAGCTGACAGTGCGCGTGCTGAACTGAAAAACAGCGACTTGAAGAATGTCACCAGCTTATTGGATGCACAAAACTCGAAATTAAACCTCTTGTTGAGCTTTATGTTATCGCAGCAAGATGATGAGAAATTTCGTACTCACACCTATTCATTTGGTGCGAGTCAGTTTTCCTGCTTTTCAAAAGTAGACATCGAACCGGGTCGCTTAGTAAAAGCCAAACTTTTTCTAGAGCACCCAGCAGCAGCAATTTATTGCTACGCAGAAGTCTTTGCTAGCGAGGCGAAAGACTCAGGTTTCGAAATCAAATTTAAATACGCTCATCTTCGCGATACCGACCAAGACCTGCTAATTAAAGCGGCACTTCATCAACAACAGAAACTCTTGCGTCAACGCTCTCTAGACCGAGATAACAAGTAAATTAACATGACCAAAAAATCCATATTTACACTACCTAAACTTAAAGGTGCCGGTGACAAAAAGCACATCGGTAACCTAGTCGGTTCGTCTCTCGCTCTTGCCATTGCCAAACTCGCAGAGCAACACAACAGCCATACCGTCTTGGCTGTACCCGACCCACAAGTGGCGCTTAAGCTTCAATCTGAAATTGAACAATTTACGGCACATGAAGTCGCATTATTCCCTGATTGGGAAACACTGCCATACGATAGTTTCTCGCCTCACCAAGAGATCATCTCAGATCGTATCGCTCGCCTTTATGCCCTACCAACGCTAAAAGATGGCATCACGATCGTACCAATCAGCACGCTACTTCAGCGTCAATCACCGCGTGACTTTTTGCTACAACACACTCTAATGGTGAAAACAGGCGATCTCTACTCTTTAGAAAAACTGCGCCTGCAGCTTGAAAAGTCTGGCTATCGTTACGTTGATCAAGTGTTTGGTCCGGGTGAATACGCAAGCCGAGGGTCTATTCTCGATCTGTTCCCAATGGGCAGCAAAGATCCTTATCGTATCGACTTCTTCGATGATGAGATCGATACAATTCGTACCTTCGATCCTGAAAACCAACGTTCTATTGAAGACATCTCTGAGATTCGTCTGTTACCTGCTCACGAATTCCCAACCTCGGAAACAGCAATTGAAGATTTCCGTATTCGTTGGCGCCAACAGTTTGATGCACGCCGTGAACCAGAATCGGTTTATATGCAGGTATCTAAAGGCACATGGCCGGCTGGTATTGAGTACTGGCAACCTCTGTTCTTCGATCACACAGAAACCTTGTTTGATTACGTTGCCGATGAAGCGCAACTGCTGATTCTAGGTGATGTCGAGACTGCAGTAGACTCATTCCTAACGGACGTTGCTCATCGATACGAACAGCGCGGTGTTGACCCATTACGACCACTTCTCACGCCTGAACAACTGTGGCTGAAGAAAGACGAGCTGTTCGCACACTTCAAACAGAAACCGCAGGTAAACCTAAGCTTAGATTCGATTGAAGAGAAAGCTGGACGTACCAACCTTCCGGTTGTGTCTCTTCCTGATCTCAGCGTTCAGCATCAGAATAAAGAGCCACTCGCAAACCTAAGAAAGTTCACTGAAGCCTTCGAAGGAAAAGTGGTCTTTTCAGTTGAGTCTGAAGGCCGCCGTGAAGCTCTGAGTGAATTACTTCGAGGCATTAAAGTTCGTCCAAGCGAAGTTGAAAACCTCGACGCGGCGATTAAAGGTAAAGATAAGTTCAGCCTGATCCTAGGGTCATCGGAACATGGCTTTATCCACGAAGAGCAAAACATCGCCCTTATCTGTGAAAGCGACCTGTTGGGTGATCGCGTTGTTCAGCGCCGCAAGAAAGACAAGAAAAGCGTTAACAGCGATACTGTCATTCGTCACTTAGCCGAACTTAAACCGGGTCAACCTGTTGTGCACATTGACCACGGTATTGGTCGCTACATCGGCTTGCAAACACTCGAAGCCGGCGGCATGAAAACCGAATATGTAACGCTTGAGTATCAAAACGATGCCAAGCTCTACGTGCCAGTTGCTTCTTTGAACTTAATCGGGCGTTACTCGGGTGGCGCTGAAGATTCAGCACCGCTACATAAACTCGGTGGCGAAGCGTGGCAAAAAGCGCGTAAACGCGCCGCAGAGAAAGTACGTGACGTTGCAGCGGAGCTACTTGATGTTTACGCCAAGCGAGAGCTAAAACCTGGCTACAAGTTTGTACTCGACCGCGGCCAATACGCGACCTTCAAATCTGGCTTCCCGTTTGAAGAAACCGATGACCAAGCGATGGCCATCAATGCTGTTATGTCTGATATGTGTCAAGCAAAAGCCATGGATCGTTTGGTGTGTGGTGATGTTGGCTTTGGTAAAACCGAAGTCGCGATGCGTGCAGCATTCGTTTGTACCGACAACAGCAAACAAGTAGCCGTGTTAGTTCCAACCACCTTACTTGCTCAGCAACACTTCGAGAACTTCCGTGACCGTTTCGCCAACTTGCCGATTCGTGTTGAGGTTCTATCCCGATTCAAATCAGCTAAAGAGCAGAAGTTGATCATGCAAGATGTCTCCGACGGTAAAGTCGACATCTTGGTGGGTACTCACAAGCTGCTTTCGAGTGATATTAAGTTTAAAGACCTTGGCCTGCTGGTTGTCGATGAAGAACACCGATTTGGTGTGCGTCAGAAAGAGAAAGTGAAAGCGATGCGCGCCGATGTCGATATTCTAACACTTACTGCAACGCCTATTCCGCGAACGCTGAACATGGCAATGAGTGGTATGCGTGACCTTTCGATCATCGCCACACCACCCGCACGACGCTTGGCAATTAAAACCTTCGTTCGCGAGAGTGATGATGCCATCGTCAGAGAAGCGGTGCTTCGTGAAATAATGCGTGGTGGTCAGGTTTACTTCCTGCACAACCAAGTCGACACGATTGAGAAAACAGCTGAGTCACTACAGAAGTTGATTCCAGAAGCGCGTGTTACTGTGGCTCATGGCCAGATGCGTGAGCGCGAACTGGAACGCATCATGAATGACTTCTACCACCAGCGCTTTAACTTGTTGGTGTGTACAACCATCATCGAAACCGGTATCGACGTACCAACGGCCAATACTATCTTGATGGATAGAGCCGATAACCTTGGTTTAGCACAGTTGCACCAATTACGTGGTCGTGTAGGTCGTTCACACCACCAAGCTTATGCTTACTTGTTAACGCCACACCCTAAAGCAATGACCAAAGATGCGATCAAGCGATTGGATGCGATTGCTTCACTCGAAGACTTGGGCGCGGGCTTTACCTTAGCAACTCACGATTTAGAGATTCGTGGTGCGGGTGAGCTGTTAGGTGATGAACAGAGTGGTCAAATCCAGTCAGTTGGTTTCACCTTGTACATGGAGATGCTTGAACAAGCGGTTGAAGCATTGAAAGAAGGTCGAGAGCCATCGCTTGATGACCTACTGCGTGAACAAACTGAAATTGAGATGCGTCTTCCAGCACTATTGCCAGATGACTACATCCCAGACATCAACACGCGCTTATCAACGTACAAACGTATAGCGAGTGTGAGTGACACCGACGAATTGGCAGAGTTGAAAGTCGAGCTGATTGATCGCTTCGGCCTTCTGCCTGATGCAACCAAGAACTTATTATCAGTTTCAGAGCTAAAATTAGCCGCAGCGTCTATCAAAGCGAAGAAAATTGAAGCTCACGATAAGGGTGGATTCTTAGAATTCTACCCGGATGCTGACATAAACCCAGCCTACCTTGTTAAACTGTTGCAATCTCAACCGCAAAAGTTTTCAATGGAAGGACCAACAAAGTTCAAGTTTACGATACCATTGGTCGACAGACGGAAACGAATTCAATTTGTTAGTGATTTATTGGGCGAATTCAGACAAAACTTGCTGCCTTCAGCATAAGACCCAATCCACTTGCACATATAAATTATCCAGCCGGTAGTTCGGCTGGAAGACGGAGTAAAAATGAAAAGACTGATCCCACTGCTACTATTGTTCGTCTCACTGCCAAGTTTGGCGCAGAGACAATTTGATATAGAAGTGATCATTTTTAAGCGCGCTGTTGATGCAGAGAAGGTGAACGAATCTTGGCCAAATACACAGCCTAAGATTTCTCTTGAGCGTGTTGGTTCATTTCAAGATACCCAATACCGAGCAAAGAAAGGCGTACAGATGTTGCCTTACTCGGAATACAAATTAACGCCTCAGAAAGACAAGCTACGTAAACACGCTGGCTTTGAAGTTCTGATGCATACCGCTTGGCGTCAAGGCGACCAAGGTAAGAGCTCTGCCCCTGTTTTCCACATTCAAGCAGGTAAAGATTTCTCTAAACAATTTAATGCTGATGGCTCTGAAAAAGGCGCAATCACTGCTGGCAGCGCTGATGGGTTCCAAGAAGAGACCATTGATAAGCCACTCTACGAATTAGACGGCAAACTGCAAATCTACGTTCAGCACTACCTATACGCTGAAACGACCTTGGACTTAAAAGCACCAAGCGTTCGTGAAGTGACTCTACAAGAGCAACAAATCGAGCTAGATTCACCAGTAAGTGGCGCAGAAAGCAACGTCCAAGTGGGCAATCTAACTGAGATTTCTCCGACGGTTGAAGTCCAAGAGTTCCTTAAGAGCTACCGCATGGACCAAAAACGTCGTATGCGCAGTACAGAAACTCACTACCTTGACCACCCACTTCTTGGAATGGTGATTCAAGTTAGACGTGTAGCGCAGTAAGTTACTTGCCGATTCGGCTATAATTATATAAATAATTCAATCCGCCCTCCTAGTGAGGGCGTTTTATTAGGTGCTATCTATCTTTATTCTGTACTGACTCTCTTTGTTCAGTACTTACACGTTACTTGGTACGTCTTATGAGCCCTGAATTTCAGATCAACACACAAAATCTTAGCCTTAAAATCATTGAGGCCTCAGATGCTCAAGAATTTTCTCAGCTGGTTAAGTCCTCCCCTAGCTTGTTGCCATGGGTCGACTGGTGTCATAGCGAGTTTTCCATCATCGAAGCCGAGAAGTTTATTCTGGCGACTCGCCTGAACTGGGTGAAAGCCGATGCGTTTGAAGTGACCCCGTAAAGTTGGACATTTCTGTTAAGCGGCTTTCAAGGCCTGAGTTCGATATTCTATCGGAGTCAGGCCTTTTAGTTTCACTTTTATACGTTTGGTATTGTAGTACTCGATGTATTCTTTAATCTGCTCTATCAGAGCATCTGCATCTTCAAAGCTTTGGTTGTGATACATCTCGGTTTTGAGTAAAGCAAAAAAGTTTTCAGCAACAGCATTATCCAAGCAGTTACCTTTTCTCGACATGCTTTGCGTTAACCCACTCTCCGCTACCTTTTTCTGATACTGTCGATGGCGATATTGCCAACCTTGATCGCTATGTATAATTGGCTTTGAGTTGGGTTTAAGCGTTGATATAGCTTCCGTCAGCATATCTGTGACAAGCGGCAAGCAGGCATTTTTGGCCACTCTATAAGCAACCACCTCCTGAGTAAACAAGTCGACAACGGGAGATAAGTATACTTTCTGCTCTTTGACTTTGAACTCCGTGACATCAGTTACCCACTTTTCATCGGGTTGAGTCGCACTAAAATCTCTTTCAAGAACGTTGGGAGCAGCTTTTCCTGACTCTCCTCGGTATGAACGATACTTTTTAATCCTGACCGTCGATTTAAGGTTGAGCTGAGCCATAAGCCTTTGAACCGTTTTGTGATTAAGCACGAACCCCTGATTCTTTAGTTCCAAGTGAATACGGCGGTAGCCGTATCGCCCCTTATGTTCATGATAAATTGACTTTATCAACCGCAGCTCACGTTCGTAGCTATTTTGGCGCTTGCTCGTTTGAGCCTGATAATAAAAGACACTTTTTGCCAACTGTAGAGTGTGCAGTAAGTGCTTTAATGGGTACTTGCCTTTAAGAGTTAGAGCTATGACCGCTTTTTCTTTGTTCGACGGTTTTTTTTCTGCTCCAACTCTTCCAACTTTTTTAGAACGGCATTCTCGGTTCGTAAGTAGACCAACTCCTCTTTTAGCTCCTCAAGTGTCATTTCATTATCAGGCTTAGTGGTACGTTGAGGTTGCTGTTTCATTGAGGGTCTTCCTTTCTGGCGCATTTCGAGCCCCTTGATACCGAGCTCATTAAATCGTTTAAGCCAGACAGAGAGTATTCCAGGGGATGAGAGGTTTAATACAGCGCTAGTGTGCGTGAGAGACCATTCATTCGTCCACATTAAATTCAATGCTTTTCGTTTTGTTTGAGCAGTCGCGGCATGATTAGTTGGTAAAAATGAATCAGTACCATGGATGGCAAAGACTTGAGCCCAATACCGTATCTGCCTTGAAGAAATTGAATATTGTTTTGCTAAGTAGAGAGATGACGTGCCATCTAAGTATTGCTTAGCAATGATACATTTTAGCTCTCGGCTATATTTGGACATAAAAAGACCCCCAATAATTGGTGTCCAACTATTGGGGGTCAGTTCAGTTTGGCTTTGGCATCTTTGAACGAAAAAGCGATAAGCTGGTCGGTATGGTTGCCATAAATGAGCTTTACCACACCTTTAATATGGCGAGTTTAGGTTATTGGGTCGGTGATGACTTTCAAAGGAGAGGGATCGCCAAAGAAGCAATGCTCGCCCTATTTGAATTTTGCTTCGCGCAACTCAAGTTAACGCGTTTGGAGATTGTCTGCGATACCGAGAACCTACCTAGCCAAAAGTTGATAGAGAAGTGTGGCGCAGAACGAGAAACCATTGCCAAGAATCGATTTCTGTTTAACGGTAAGCCAAAAGATGGCGTGGTTTATTCTGTGCTACCTCCAACGTCTTAACAGCAGAAATGAGTTCAATACCAGCGATAGCACATAATCGACACGATCAAAAAAGAGCTCCGAAGAGCTCCGAAGAGCTCTTTTTTATTATCAGCGTAATGCCCTTAGAAAGCTTACCTGATTAGTGAAGCTTCAAGTTTGGACGAAGTACACGGTTAATACGACCAACCAACATCATCAGTGATGTTTTGATTAAGCCGTGAAGCGCCATCTGGTGCATGCGGTACAAAGAGATGTAAACCACACGAGCAATACGACCTTCAACCATCATCGAACCTTTCGTCAGGTTACCCATCAAGCTACCTACCGTAGAGAAACGGCTAAGTGAAACTAGCGAGCCTTTATCTTTGTAGATGTAATCTTTCAGGTCACGACCGTTCAACTTAGCAATGATGTTGCTAAATGCACAGCTTGCCATTTGGTGAGCCGCTTGTGCACGTGGCGGAACGAATGAACCGTCTGCTTGTGTACATTGTGCCAAGTCACCGATAGCAAAAATGTTGTCATCCAGTGTTGTTTGCAGCGTGTTTTTCACAACCAACTGGTTGATACGGTTCGTTTCAAGACCACCGATATCTTTCATGAAATCAGGCGCTTTAATACCTGCCGCCCATACCATAATTTGAGCTGGGATCTTGTCGCCATCTTTGGTTGTTAGACCGTCAGAATCCGCCTGAGTCACCATCGTATTCGTACGAACGTTCACACCAAGCTTGGTTAGCTCAGAGTGTGCTGCGCTTGAAATACGAGGAGGTAGAGCTGGAAGAATACGCTCACCCGCTTCAACAAGGTTAACATTCAGCTTGCTTGAATCTAGGTCGCCGAAGCCGTAAGTACGAAGTTCTTTAACTGCGTTGTGTAGCTCTGCAGAAAGCTCTACACCAGTTGCACCAGCACCAACAATCGCGATGTCTACCGTGCCTTGACCGTTCTTAGCGTGAAGCTTTAAGAACTGGTTGTTCATTTCTGTACGGAAACGGTGTGCTTGCTCTGGGCTATCAAGGAAAATACAGTTGTCACGAACGCCTGGAGTATTGAAGTCGTTTGACGTTGAGCCTAGCGCCATCACAAGAATATCGTATTCAAGTTCACGGCTTGGCATCAGCAGTTCACCGTGCTCGTCTGTAAGCTCGCTTAGTGCAATCACTTTACGCTCACGATCGATGTCGTTTAGGCTGCCCATTTGGAAATCGAAGTAATGGTTTTTTGCATGTGCACGGTAGCTTAGTGCATCAACACCTTCATCCAGTGAGCCCGTTGCTACTTCATGAAGTAATGGTTTCCATAGGTGGCTTGCTTTACGGTCTACCAGAGTAATCTGGGCACGTTTCTTACGACCTAAAGTGCGGCCTAGCTTAGTTGCTAGTTCTAAACCACCAGCACCACCGCCTACTACGATAATTTTTGTCACAATGACAATCCTCTACAAAATGAATAAATGGGGTTCGGCTCGATTACTCCAACCGATAAATTCTATGTATCTACTCGGCCTTGAATGCGAAGGCTGTTACAAATTGGATTACCGCGAAAAAGAATAACGACAGCTCACCGAGTAGTTAGAGGGGTTACAAACAACAAATAATGGTTTGTTGCTTTGCTCACGTGGATAAAAAAGGTGACTACCTGAGAGGCAGAACACAAATTATGGGCAAGTTTTTTCACTCGCTCTCAATTTTTTTTGATATTTGTCAAAATATTTTGCTTGGGAACATTATATATAGCAAAAAGATGACCGCAACAAAAAAATCCTTACCCTCAATGAGGATTCGCGACTAATTAGTTAACGTTTGCGCAAACTGATCTATAAATGCACAAACCGACCGATAAAACATATACAACTACTTTATCAATACCAATCTCTAAGATTCAGATGTGAAAAAGCAGCACCCAAATGAGCACTGCTTTTATAAAACATCTGGATTGATTAAGCGTTTTTGAACGCTTTCATTGCTTGAAGATGTTGAGAGATCTTTTTGAATTTATGACTCTCTTTCTCATCCCAGATTACATCGTAGTAATCTTCTAGCGCGGCTGCGGTTTTGGTATTGTCGTGAATTTCGTCTTCACGAGACAACACTACTAAACAGCGTCCTTTGTTTTTCATGCGGTACTGAGCAACACATTTAGTTGCGATGTCTTCGTACTCTTCTGGACGGTCAATTCGACCTACCATGTTGTTCTCAGGGTGCAGATTAGGGTTGAACACCACCTGCTTAATCCCACATAAAAAACCAATACGCTCAGACCAAAAACCACCTAAACCTACACCACAAATAATGGGATGCGGATCATCGGATTGCTCTATCACTTTATGCACTTCTTTTAGCAGATGCTGCATATCGTGTTTTGGATGCAAAGTACTGTAGTTGATGAAACGAACGTCATCATCAATGAATTGCAACTGCAGTATTTTTTCGTGATTGCCCGGGCTTGTTGAGTCGAAGCCATGTAGATAGATAATCATTGTACCTCCCCCGTTGAATATTGGTACGTTTTGATCAATCTAACACGAAAAACAAGGTTTTAAAGGTAACAGCTGAGAAATTATATTTTTCACTTCCTAAACGTGATCCTAGCTACATAAAGTGTGACTCAGGGCCTCCGCTTCACGCAGATAACTTTCATCACCCCAAAGCTGATGAGCAAGTAAATACCATAGCATCGCCATCATCTGGCTTCTTGGTAACCATGCTTCTACACCATCGAGCCAAGGCTGGACATCATGAATGCCTCGCAGCTGACAGTACTTCTCAACCGCTTCTGTGACTGGCACGCCAGCAACCGCAATGGTTAACGTTAAATCGAGCCTAGGGTCTGCGAGCGCAGCGTATTCCCAATCGATAATCTTAATGCCGTCACTGTTTCTCACTAGGTTATAACCACCTAAGTCAAAATGGCACAAAGACAGGTCAACATTGGTAATACTCGGAGCCACGCGCCACTCTTGATAAATCTTAGTGCAGGCTTCGGTCTTATGAATCGCATCAAGCTGCAGCCAGTAATGGTCGACTCGCGCCGTGAAACTGAATGGTTGCAGTGGTAATCGCGCAGTATTAACCAGATGAACAGAGATCAGCGTTTTCAACAGGTCATCGAGTTCTAGATCTTCGTAAAGTGTCTCACCCGCAATCCATTCAACCAACAAACCTTGCTCATTCACCACCATTGGGCTTGGCCCGATGCCGAGACGCTCAATGGCAGACAACACTTGGTACTCTTCATGACGAGAGATGAAGAATGCTTTGGTGATAGGTGTGGTTGGCCGCCAAACATACGCAGTACCATCGGCATCAACTAACTTCCAACATCGATTGGTCAAACCACCGGTTAATGTCTGCGCTCTAACTGGAGGCTCAGAAAAATAACCGTCAAGCGAACTCAAACTGGTATCAAGAAGCTTAGCCTCAGACCAAGAAAAAATTGCCATTGCTCATTCCCTATAAACGTCTTCATTCCCTACAAAAAAGACACTGACCAAAAGCCAGTGTCTCTTCATAAACAGCACATCATGCACTGCATTGGCGTGTGACCAAGCTATACGCTGTCAAAACTGGCTGCGCATAGTTGGCAAGTAAGCGAAATTAAAGGCCTAGTAGGCTCTTAGATTGTTGCTTACGGATTTCAGTCTCGTCAGCCCATTCAATCAAGCCAGACTCAAGATCCATTAGACGCATCGTCATTTTGTAGTATACGTCTTCATCGCTACCCGCTTTCTTAACGATGCTTGATAGGTTGCCGTACAGCATGTACTGAGCACCAACCATTTTACCGAATTGAATCGCTGAACTTTGATTTACAAGCTCATCGTTGTTTTGGAAGTTCAATTGGTCACGAACAGACTCTACACGGTCCATATCAACGAAACGGAACTTACCAGAGTTCAGCATCTTCGTACTGATGGTGTCAGTGATTGACTCAGTATCGATGTGCTCACTTGTTTTGTTCTTGATTCGCTCTACAAACACGATTGGACGCTGTTCACGAGTAATGTAAGACACAGAACCAGACGCCATCATGCTATCGACCATTTCACCCGCAATCGTTTGAAGGTCAGTTGAACCGAAATCGATTGTCGTGGTTTCTACTGCTTGTGCATCACCGTAGCTTACCTTGTTTGAACAACCGCCTAAAATAACCGCTAAACCTAGTAGCGCAATGACACTCTTTTTCATTTTGTTTCCTCAACTTATCACTGAGCGGGGTTACCCACACTCTTAAATTCTTATATTTACGAATCATGAGACCCGTTTAATCTAACTTACTGCTCTCGGAACTGGACTCTGAACTGAGTCGCTTTCGGGTTTACCGACACTTCCGACAACGAAATACTTTCAAAACCACGAACAATCGCTTGCTTCCAAGGGCCTTGCTTTAGGTTGACCTCAAGCCCTGCATCGTCGTACCAGTAAAAACGATAAAGGATATGTTGATCGCCTTTATAGTTACTGTTTAAACGAACGATTCCGCGCGTATGACCGTCGACCAAATCGGTGCGAATATCTTCAACCTGTAAACGGCTGCCCAATACCTTGTCACCAAAGAAAACGTTCTGAGTCAGACTATCGACCCTTACGCCAGCTGTATTATCAGCACAACCAGCCAGCGCCATTACCGCTGCTAAGCTCACTAACCACTTTTTCATTACAGCCTCCCTAGCTGTTTATGCCACATTGTTGCGTTGTTTCCTTGTCGAGAAATCCACACCAAGGTGGTCTGCCCTTCTCGAATATCAAAGTCGTACGTTCTAGCGCCCGCTTCCAACGTATATTGACCGCTATTTGCTACAAACGTGCTGCTCTTAATCTCTGCAGGTAATGATTGCCAACTGCGAGTGTCTGGTTGCTCTGTCAGTGTATTCCACACGTTGAACAGAATATTACCGACGTCATCGCCTTTGGTTGCTTCTTTACGAATGCGATCTTTCGCGACGACACGTAGCGCTTGGCGAATAACAATGCTCGTCATACGTTCCGATAAATCGTTCTGCGCCATCGCGTTTACGTCAGTGATCAAGTGTTCTTGTAACGGTTGACCGCTGATTCGCAAGGCAGAAAAACGCTCTACGTTTTGACTTGGGTAATATGGCAGCGCAAGAGAGTATATTGCCCCCTGATCGCGACTGTCATAAACAGGTAAATCTAGTCGCCAACTGTCCATAGCTTGTACAGCGCTCTGCTCTTGAAGAACAATCACTCGCCCTTCGCCTGCACTAAGTTTAGAAGATTGCTTATAGCGCTTTTCTAATGTCGCTAAATCTTGTCGCATCCCTAAACGAGCGGCTGTTGCCATGGTTCTATCGATGATTTCTTGGTTCTCTGGCATCACAGCCAAAGCACGACGATAGTCAACGTAGGCGCTGTTTAAATCATTTGACGCTTCATAAAGCAGACCAGACAAGAACATCAGATACGCATTCTGTACCGACTGCAGCTTTTTACCTGCATCAGGGTAATTGGCAAGAATGCTACCCACATTGGCAGAGAAGCCTTGCTTCTTCGCATCGCTGGCTGCTTTGTTTAACTCTGCTTCGCGTTGCTTCTTCGCTTGTTCTTGAACTTGGTTGGCGCGACGCATTTCGATCACCGCACCTTCTAAATCGTTTTTCTTGAGGTAATTTAAACCGAGATACAGATGAAGAAAGCCCAACTCATAATCGGCTGGCACATACTCAGTAATATTGTCATTCACAGCCAACGCACCCACACTGGTTGCACTGTCTGAGATTGAGATCACGGCTTTGCGTTGCTGCTCAGTCACCGCCTGATCAGCCACTTCAAACGAAGCCTTACTCTCAGGGTATTTTTGATCCAGCAGATTAATTCTGCCTCTTTCAAAGTTATCAAGGATGTCGCCTGCCGCGTAATCTGGTAGCTCTTGCTGAGCCTCTGAATAATCTCCAGATTTAACGGCTTGGTAGATCGCTTTGTTCTGTGCGCTGTAATGACTGAACAGGCTTCCTGCAGACATACTCGCACAACCTACGGTCAACGCCGATAACAGGGCAATGGAAGCGAATCTAAACTGTTGCTTCACTTATCGTCTCCGTGCATGTTTAAAATGCCAACTTTATTGGTCTCATTATCAAAACGAAACGTGTTGTAAAAAGGATCTCAAGCCAGTTGAAACCCTACTGATATAGCCTCTGCCTAGGCGATGCCGACATTCAGACAACAGATAGAACTTAAAGTTGGCATACAAACTACAAATTTTCCAACTAACTACTTGTGTTAACCCACTAATGAGCGCGTTTAAACTAGCGCATTAGCTTTCATTAACTCGTTAGCTTTTCATTAGCTCATTAATAGGGGGCCAAGTGGGCGGCCACCAACCAAGTGCATGTGAATATGATAAACCTCTTGGCCACCGTGAGAGTTACAGTTCACGATAAGACGATAGCCATCTTCTGCAATGCCCTCTTCTTTTGCTAACTTGCGAGCAACAGTAAACATGCGACCCATCATCGCTTCATCTTCGACTTCAACATCGTTGGTTGTCGGAATCAGCTTGTTTGGGATGATTAGAATATGGCTTGGCGCGCGAGGGTTAATATCGCGAAATGCGGTGACTAAATCGTCTTGGTATAGTAGATCTGCTGGGATTTCTTTGTTGATGATCTTAGTAAAAATGGTTTCTTCAGCCATGTTTCTCTCCGATAAAACATTTATTTTTTAATGCTTTGAGTATGCGCTATGCCGCATCAAACCACAATAAATCTGCTTTAAAGCATAATAAAAAACACCGTTCAAATCAAAGAAAACGAGCCTTAGCTCTCAAGAATGGCATGTTGGTTATAACTTAGCGTTATTTTTGACGTGTGCGTCATAAAACGCGTAAGCCGAGCTCAATAGAATGCTGACAATTTTGTTAGTTTTACTTTGACCTGACATTAGGTCTGCATTTTTATTTAGGGAGAAAGCCATGAAGGGATCTGTGATCAAGCGTATGTACGCTGGTTTCGCACTGATCATCATCATGTTCGCAGTCACGATAACCATCATGATGAACAGCATGAATCAGATACACAGCAATTTTGAGAGTGTCTCAGAAACCTCATTGCCACTTGTCGCGCTTTCAAATCAAACAAGTGTTCAATTGCTTTCTGCTGATAAGTCATTCAAAGATTTCTTAACCACACAAAACGCTGAACGCATGTCTGCAATGCGTACAGAATTTGCTGCATCACAAAACTCGTTTTCAGAAGTTCTCGGTAGTTTAGAAGCGGCAAGCCAAAACAATGCTTCACTTGTTGAACGTATCGCGCAATTAAGAGCAATGGAAGAACGCTACTTCGCCGAAGCTGACGAAGCGATGAATAACTACGTTGCGATGTTCGAAGCACAAGAACAAGTGCAAAAAGCCTCTCGTGACTTCCAACGCTTACATTCAGAATTAACCGTTGGCATGAAAGAGTACGTTGCCGATCAAAAAAGCATCTCTGTAAAAGTGATGGCAAAGAGCTACTTCATCAAACTGCAAGACGCAGAAGTTATTACCTCTGATGCACTTGCTAGCTCTGACGTTGCCTTCGTTCAGAAAGCCGTTAACCAAAACAAAAAGGCCGTTACTCATCTTAACTACGCTTATCGCGGTCTATCAACACAACTACCAGCACTTAAAAATGTCTTCGATGAGTCAGTTCAGAAGTTCACCAAAGACGTTGGTCAGAAAGGCGGCGTACTAGACAAGCACAACAACTACCTGCAAGCCAAGCAAGCGCTGTACGTGAACATCGCCAACCTAGCCGTAGAAGTTGACCAAGCGATGGCCGTTTTGGACTCATTCAACGTGACCGCTGAAGAGCAACTCAACTCATCACTCGCTGACGCAAGCAGCATCTACGACAAAGGCCTATTCAACGCGATTGCAATTGGCATTGTTGTGACTGTGTTCGCTGCTGCAATTGGTTACCACATTGCACATAGCGTACGAGAGCCATTAACTCGCATCCTCGGTACATTAGAAGGTCTAACCGAAGGCGATATGACTCAGCGTATCGATATTCGCTACGACAACGAATTCAGCCGTGTAAGCCGTCACATCAATACCTTGGCGGACAACCTGCACAACATCCTTGTGAAGCTGAATGATGCTTCAGATGACCTAACCAAGACAGCAAGCGTTAACCAAAAAACCTCTACAGAAACACAGGCTCAACTGAACAGCCAACGCGAACAAACCGCGACCGTTGCAACAGCAATGACAGAGATGTCTCATTCTGTGCAAGAAGTGGCGAACAGCGCGCAAAGCTCACTAAGCATGGTTCAACAAGTAGAATCGGCTTCTGAATCTGGTCGTCAGATCATGAACACCAACATCAGCACCATTAATCAGCTTGAGGTTCGCCTTACTGAGTCTGTGGGTGCTGTAGGCGAGCTACAACAGATGAGTAGCCAGATTGGTTCAATCCTTGACGTTATTCGTGGTATTGCTGAACAAACCAACCTACTTGCACTTAATGCGGCAATCGAAGCAGCGCGTGCTGGTGAACAAGGTCGTGGCTTTGCAGTCGTTGCCGACGAAGTTCGAGTGCTAGCACAAAAGACCACTCAATCGACTTCTGAAATCGAGACCATGATCAGCAATCTGCAATCAAGCTCGAAAACCGCAAGTAACGTCATCGAAAGCTGCATGAGCGATATGGACATGTCGGTTCAACAAGCTTCAAGTGCAAACAGTGCGATGGAAGAGATCCAAGCCTTGATTCTAGAGATCAGCCACATGAGTACACACATCTCTCAAGCAGCTGCTGAACAGAGTGAAACGTCTGGTGATATCGCACGCAACATCGAAGACATCAACCACATCGCAGATAAGAGTTACCAAGCGATGTCTTCAATTGCAGAGGCAAGCCAAAACCTAACAATTCTGGCGAACCAGCAAGGTGATTTAGTACATCAATTCAAACTATAGATAAATGAAGAATCGATAGATATTTAGTGAGATTGTTGAGACTTCTTACCCAATAGTGGTAACTAATTGAGCTAGGGCAACTTTTATCAAGGGTTGCCCTTGTTTTTTATGAGCTTTGTCATTATATGATTATTAAGGCTTGCTGCTTCCCGTTTTTTTCTTTCACCTTTATGAGCGAGCCGCTATTAAGGAATTTATATGGCTGTTCATGTTGGCATTATCGATCAAGACCCCATTCGCTTGCTCACCCCATTACTTGATAACCGAACGGTCAGCACTCACATCGTGTTTATCGGCGACAAAAATCAAGTCAGTATGTACAAACGTTTAGACAGCGTTTTGCACAAGCGCGACATTACGAGTGAGTTTTTCGAAATTCCAACCATCGTAAATACATCCGTCATTAAAGAATCTATCCAAACCCTTGCTGAAGACCTCAAAGCACGCGGCCAAGAAGTGAAGCTCAACGCAAGTTGTGGCCTCCGTCACCGCCTACTTTCTGTGTACGAAGTATTCCGCACTTACCACTGGCCAATCTTCGTGGTTGAACCAAACAGTGACAAGCTGTGCTGGTTGTACCCGAATGGTAAAGAAGATGCACAGGTTCAAGACCGCATCACTATCGACGACTACCTGACTGTGTTCGGCGCTCGCGGTGAATTCAGCGATGTTCAGCTGTCTCCGCAACTTGATCAGAAACTTTATGAGCTGGGTGAACGTTGGGCAAGTAACGCACTCGAACTAGGCCCAGGTCTTGCGACATTGAATTACCTAGCAACGACCTGCCGTAAAGAACAGAAACTTGATGTAGGGTTATCGGAGAAGCAACAAGGCTATCACGAGCTCAACATGCTGCTGAGCGATTTGGTTGAAGCTAAAATTGCGACTTACGACAACGGTATTTTGACCTTTGCCAATGAAGACGCACGCCGCTTCTCAAACGGTGAATGGCTTGAAACATTGGTTCATAGCACTGTTAAGCAAATCCAAGATGACATGCCGACCATTCAAGACCGTTCTTTGAATGTTCAGGTATACCGTCAACTGGGTGAACGTGAGGTTCGTAACGAGCTTGATGTTGCCTCTGTGGTGAACAATAAGCTGCACATCATCGAATGTAAGACCAAAGGCATGCGTGATGATGGTGATGACACCTTGTACAAACTGGAATCGCTTAGAGACCTGCTTGGTGGCCTACAAGCACGTGCAATGTTAGTGAGCTTCCGCCCTCTTCGTCATAACGACATCACACGAGCAGAAGATCTTGGCCTTGCATTGATTGGCCCTGACGAATTGAAAGATCTTAAAACACACCTAACGGCATGGTTTACGGCTGCGGGTGGCAGTGAAGATCTAGAGTACTAAAAACCAATAAACTCATGAGAGCTCAATGCTCTTAAGCAGATTGTTAAAAAGGCGAATGACGATTAAGTCACTCGCCTTTTTTGTTGTCTGTGTTCTCTATTAATTACTTTCAGACGGCACAAAAAAATGGCCGCATCATTCGATGCGGCCATTTTCAAAATTTAATGTCACTTGAAGACTAAAAGCACTTTAAGACTTAAAGCATTTTACGAGCAGCTTCTACAACCACTTTGATTGAACGTGCTTCCGTTACTTTTAGAGTGTCGTGATCAGGCGTCTCTTTTTGAGTACGGTTGATGATTACACCAGCAACACAACCTGCTTTCAGACCAGAACTAGCACACATTGTTAGTAGTGTTGCAGATTCCATCTCGAAGTTCAGAACGCCCATGTCTTGCCATTCTTGCATAGAACCTTGGAAACGCTTAACAACGCGACCAGAGAACGTGTCGTAACGCTCTTGACCTGGGTAGAACGTATCACTTGAAGCCGTTACGCCCATATGAACTGCTGCGCCTGATTCTTCGACTGCCGCTTTCATTGCTGTAGCAACTTCAAAGTCAGCCACTGCTGGGAACTCCATTGGAGCAAAATGCAGGCTAGCGCCGTCTAGACGAACAGAACCTGTAGAAACAATCATGTCACCCACGTTTACGTGAGGTTGGATAGCACCAGTAGTACCAACACGTAGGAAAGTGCGAACACCAAGTTGAGCAAGCTCTTCAACTGCGATAGAAGTCGATGGGCCACCAATACCTGTTGAACATACAACAACTGGCTTGCCGTCTAGCTCTGCGCGGTAAAGCGTGTATTCACGGTGACTAGCAAGAAATACTGGGTTCTCCATCTCTTCTGCAATTTTTTGCACACGAGCAGGATCACCAGGGATGATCGCAAGAGTAGCACCGTTAAGATCTGCTTCAGTAACACCTAAGTGGAAAACAGCTTGAGACATAGTTCGCTCCTTTTGGCTTATTGGGCTTTTTACCCTTATTTAAGCTCATAGTAAATTCGTGGGGTACGAACACACTCTAACCAAGCTCATTACAAAATGAAGTGACACACATCACATGAACGATCGCAACAAGAATTCAAGTTTCACAAAAAACCGATTGGCATCACAAAAATAAGCAATCAGAACGCCTGTGTTGCATACTAATGAGACAAAAAGCGCCTTTAACGTATTACCGCTAAAGGCGCTTTTATATTAAGAATGCTCTATGTCGGTGAGCTAGATTTAGTCCGCTTTAGATTTAAATCGAAGCAGACGCAATGCGTTCAATGTCACCAATGCAGTTGCACCACTATCTGCTAAAACTGCCACCCACAAACCGGTAATACCTAACAAGCTTGTCACCAAGAACACGCCCTTCAAACCAAGCGCAAGGGCTACGTTTTGACGGATGTTGTTCATGGTCGCTTGCGACAGTTCAATCATCGCTGGCAGCTCAGTTAAGCGGTTATGAGTCAGTGCTGAGTCCGCCGTTTCCAAAGCGACATCTGTACCACCGCCCATTGCGATGCCGACATTCGCCGTTTTCATTGCTGGTGCATCGTTAATGCCATCACCGACCATCGCCACGTGCGACTGTTGAGACAACTCCTCAACGTAAGATACCTTGTCGCTTGGCAATAGGCTTGCCTTGTACTGCATACCAATCTTGCTACTGATCGCTGCTGCACTGCGCGGGTTATCGCCGGTCAGCATGATAGATTGAATACCCAAGTCATTAAGTCGTTCAATCGCAAGCTTAGCGTCACTGCGTAACGTATCTTGCCAAGCAATCAAACCAATCACAGTCGTAGTTTGCTCTGTTAACTCTTCTTGATCTTTAACCTCGAGAGCAACCACAACCGTCTTGCCCTCGCCTTCTAATGCTTCTACTTGAGAAACCACATCGAGACCAAGATCGAACGTCACTTTAGACGGCGACAGAACCTGATACTTAACACCATCAACATCACCTTCAACACCACTACCAATCAATGTTTTCTTGTTGTGTGATTCAGGAATCTCAATATTCAGATCTTTTACTTTAGCGACAAGTGACTGCGCCAACGGGTGAGTAGAGCCAACTTCAATTGCCCCAACTACACGCAGCATCGCATCTTGTTGCCAACCCGATAGAGGTTGAATATCCGTAACCTGAGGCTTACCTTCGGTCAGTGTGCCTGTCTTATCGAAGGCGATGGTTTGGATTTTACCAAGCTGCTCTAGCGCTGCGCCGCCTTTAATGAGCGCGCCACGTTTCGCAGCTGCTGCTAAACCAGAGGTAATCGCTGCAGGAGTCGAGATCACCAAGGCACACGGACAAGCAATCAACAATAGCGCTAGGCCACGGTATACCCATGTTTCCCATGGCTGCGCAAACAACAATGGTGGTGTGATGATGACCAACAGAGCCACTACCATCATTAACGGTGTGTACCAACGGCTGAACTTATCGAGGAATCGCTCTAGTGGTGCTTTACGAGACTCTGCTTCTTCAATCAGATGAAGAATGCGATCGATCGCGTTCTCACCTTGTTTTGAAGTGATGGTGATACGAACCACTTTATCGACCACCACAGCGCCAGCCATGATGCTATTGCCTTCGATGTGTTCAACAGGAACAGATTCACCGGTTAACGCACTTTCATCAAAGCTTGCCGCGTCTGTAATCAATTGTCCGTCAGCAGGTAAACGAGAGCCCGCAGCCACTTCAATCACATCACCAGGAACCAGTTCACTGACTGCTACTTCTACACGCTCGCCGTTGATGATCTTAGTCGCGTTTTCTGGTACCAATGCCATTAGCGCTTGAACGCCACTTCTTGCTCTAGATGAAGCAAACGCTTCTAAGCGCTCACCAATCAAGAACAATAATAGAACCATCGCTGCTTCCGCAGTTTCGCCAAGGTACAAAGCACCCAGCGCGGCAACACTCATTAAGGTTTCAATAGCAAACGGTGTACCTGAACGTGCCAGCTGAACCGCTTTCTTCGCCACCGGATATAAACCAAGCAGACAAGTTACCGTAAACAAGCCTTCACTTAATTGAGGAGAGATACTTTTCAGAAGCGCAGCAAACAGCATTGCTGCTGCAATCGCGATAATCTGTAAATTAGGTTGGATATGAGCTTGCCAAAAAGTCTCAGGTTGTTGTTTTTCTTTCTTTGAACCGACTTCCGTAAGAGGGAAACCCGTTTTGATAGAGACCTGTTCAATGGTGTCGGCAAGGCTTTCATTATCGAATTTCACAACCAGCTTTTCGGTAGCAAAGAGAACCTTCGCTTGAATAACACCGTCAATATTGCTGATCGCGTTTTCTATTTTTCTTGCACAAACTGGGCAGTCCATTCCGGCAACCAGCCAACTTTTCGAAAATTGGGCGTCGAGAGATAAAGTTGAGGACTGACTGTCTTCTTCTCCACTGTCCGACGAACTACAACAATCATCTCCAGACGATGACGGAGCAGCGGAAGAGCTACAACAACCAGATGAAGTACCTGCTGCTGTGATGCTTGAAATTTTAGGGCTAGAGCAACTTGATCCTGCCGCTTGAGGTTGAACGTCCACTTTTGCTGAGCGGCACGCTGCATGTTTTGCGCACATAATGTATCTCCTTAATACTCAAAAGCCTTGAGGTTGTTGCTAACTTACGAGCAACAGAACCTTAAGTTCATCAAAAGTATAAACCTTGGAGGCTACTCCAAGGTCAAGAAGAAGTTTTCAAGAAAACAAAAATATTATGCCAGCGCCGATGGCTTACTGAGATTTAAGCTCCGTACACTCTTCACGGTTTGCCGATACATCATCAATAAGCACTGCATCGTGTGAACAGAATGGCTGAGTGTTCAGGCTGACAATCGACACATCATCTTCCACAGGGTCGACTTGAGAGCCTTGCATCAGCTCAGCGATATGATGTCGAAGCACCAAGATACCTAAAATCCCGAACATAACATTACCCAAAGCTTGACCATAAAGAACACCCAAAGCGCCATACCACTCCGAACCTAGATAGACGAACGGCAGAGTACCTAACGTGGCTTTACCCAAATTTAATGCTGTCGAGTAAAGCGGTTTACCTAGGTTATTAAAAGAGGTGTTGGCAACAAATAGCGCGCCGTTAAAGGTGAAGGTTAACGCCACATAGGTACAGAAAGCTGCCACAATGATTGCTGCATCACCTTGTAAGCTAAAGCCTTGAATGACATAACCTTGAACGAAGTACAACAGAATACAAACAGCGATGGTGTATGCCGTAGTAACCAGCAATGAGTTATTGAGTGTTTCTTTTACTCGGTCCATGCGTTCAGCACCAAAGTTCTGACCAATGATTGGCCCCACAGCGCCAGACAAGGCAAAGATAACCGCAAAACAAACTGGCGTCAGACGACCTATCACGGCAAAGCCCGCGACAAAATCCTCACCATATTGTGCGATACCCGTTGTCACAATCGCGTTACCGATAGGCGTTGCGGTATTGGTGATAATCGCAGGCAGTGCAATCGCCAATATTGGTCGAATATTAAGGCGCCATTGCACAAAAGAAGGTGGAGCCACCAACTGATGACTGCGAATCAGAGGGTAAAGCGAGAAGAACAACACCGAGAAGCGAGCGACAACCGAAGCGATAGCCGCCCCTTCAATGTTCCAACCAAAACCAAAAATAAACAGAGGATCGAGAATCGCGTTAACAATGCCGCCCGACAAAGTTGCCCACATCGAACGTTTGGCATCGCCCGCTGCTCTTAAGCCCGCACCCGCCGCCATCGCTAACGCCAAAAATGGACCACTTGGCAGCAAAATCTGTAGGTAAGCTTGAGCACGCTCGGCCGCAATCCCTTTGGCGCCTATCGCGGCTAGCAGCTCTGGAATATAAGCGAACATGATTGCAGTTATGGTCGAACTGATAACAAACGCAGTCAGCATGATACTGGTGCTTAGGTTTCGAGCGTGTTCTTGATTCTTTGAGCCGATGGCTTTGGACACTAATGCGCCCATGGCAATAGAAGTACCAATCGAAACGGAGGTAGAAAAGAAAGTCAGCGTACCTGCAAAGCCTACCGCAGCAGCCAATTCAACCTGCCCGAGCATACTGATAAACAGCATGTCGAGTAAGTCGACCACAAATAACGCCATCAAACCGACAGAGCCAGCCCCCGACATCACCAATATGTGGCGCATCGTTGAACCTTCAACAAACTT